>NZ_JQNL01000001.1:2970000-4170000 GCF_000745235.1 Luteibacter mycovicinus | reverse complement strand
AGCACAAGTTCGGCGCCAATATCCTTGACGGGCGGAGCGGCAGTCATGATCAAACACAGCGTCAGAAATGCTATCAGCGCTAAGAAAAAGTAGCGATGAAAGGCGTAAACACGGGGATTCTTATCCTTGATTTGGTTCACTTCAACTGACCTTTCATGCCCAACCAGTGAGGAGCTGTCGTTGCACCTTCGGTCACTCGGGAGAAATGAACGTTGTACCTTTCAGCACGGCATACCCGTCGGGGATCCAGAACACTTCACCCTGCTCAGCATCCGTGCTCGAATGCAATCCAATCGTCCCCACCGCCCGACCCCTAAAATCAGCATTTTCCTCCAAGAATGCATCAAGGCTTGTGCTCAACGCCGTGCATGACTTGCTCAGGAACCTCGCGTACTCAAGCCTACCAGGCAGCAATTCGTCGCGTTTAATATCTACGAAGACCATATCTCCGCCGATAAGGATATACATCCCGAAGAGCGCTTCGTCATCGGGCCCATCCACATGGTAGTTACCGGCCGTTCCCGACGTCCCCCCGCCTTCAGTAGCGGTCCGATTTTGAGTCCGGGATTAATGTAACTGTTTCGCGTAAGCAGCGGGAGTCAACCCGCCGAGCGCCTTCTTCGGTCGTTCTTCGTTGTATTCCCGTCGCCAGCTTTCGATTTCGGCCCGGGCATGCAGCAGGCTGGGGAACCAGTGCTCGTTGAGGCATTCATCGCGAAGCCTTCCGTTGAACGATTCGATGTAGGCGTTCTGGTTCGGCTTGCCAGGCTCGATCAGGCGCAGCTGCACGCCGCGTTCGTGTGCCCACGCGACCATGGCCTTGCCGCAAAACTCCTTTCCGTTATCGCTGCGAATGATCTTCGGCAGGCCCCGTGTGACGGCCAGGCGGTCCATGACGCGCGTTACGCCGATACCTGAGATCGCCCGCTCGATCTCGATGGCGACTGCCTCATGCGTGGCGTCATCGACGATCGTCAGGCACTTCAGGACGCGCCCTTCGGCGGTGCGGTCGAAGACGAAGTCGATGGACCAAACCTCGTTCGCCGCTGCGGGCCGGAGCAGTGGCTGCCTTTCGGCCGGGGGCACCTTTTTCCTTTTGCGTCGGCGCACCTGAAGGTTCGCCTCCTGGTACAGGCGCTCAACTCGCTTGTAGTTGACCATCTGACCGGCCTGGCGGAGTTTGAGGTAGATCATGCCGACGCCGTAGCGCTTATGGCGATTCGCCAGCGCGCAGATCATCTCGCGCAGCTCGACGTTAGCGTCGGGCCGCGGTTGGTATCGGTAAGCGCTTGCGCTTATGCCGGCGATCGCCAATGACCGGCGCTCACTCAGTTCTCGGCCGATCAGATAGCGCACCAGCTCGCGCCGGTCCGGTGCGCTCACCATTTTTTTCGCAGCGCTTCCTTGATGACCTCGTTTTCCAGGAGCTGCTCGGCCAGCAGCTTCTTAAGTCGGCCGTTCTCCGACTCCAGATCCTTCAGCCGCTTGGCCTCGGGCACGCTCATGCCGCCGAACTTGCTTCGCCAAAGGTAGTACGACGCCTCGCTGAAGCCGTGCTTGCGGCACAGGTCCTTGACCGGCATGCCCGCCTCGGCTTCACGCAGGAAGCCAATGATCTGATCTTCGGTAAAACGCTTCTTCACGTCCAATCTCCTTCTCGTGGGGGATTGAACTCGAAACCGGGGCGCTACTCAAATTTGGGGGGACGTCGCCTGCGCAACATTTCGCCTCGCCGCCTGGTGCTATCCAAACGATGCCTCAAAAGTGCTTGTCAGCGTGGTCGCTTTAATCACGAGTCGCGAATCGCTTGAATGATTTGAGAGTCAGCAAATCACCAAGCAGCACCCGGTGCAGCGGCGGCCGATACCGCTTAAAGATATTCTCCACACCAATGATTTCGTCTGCCCCTTCGTCCGGACTTCTCGGGCCGATCCAATATTGACTGTTGTCGCCAAAGGGCTCCCAAACGATATAGTCCCGGTCTAGATATTTGAATTCAATTCGAATGTCCTCGGAAGATCCGAAACGCCCTCGCAGACGAACATCTGTTACCCCCTCAGCTTGATCGAGAAGCCGAGCGATCGTCCTGCCCGATACGTATATATTCTTGATCGCAAAAGCAACCTTTTGATCGCCTTTGTTCGCAACGGGGAAAGTTTCCATCGTCTTGGCCTGGATAGGAACGGGTACTCCTGGCAACCGCATTTGCCGCCGTTTCCCTCATACGCAACAGCAGCAGTCGCAACCGCGCCCCACGTACTTCCAAAGAGGTTTGTCGCTCCAGCGGCGGCCCTCAAGGCATCATCGGTCGCACACTTAGCTAAATTTGGCGGCCTGAAGCTTTTGTCCGCCACCCAATGCTGTCCTAAGCGCCGATCTGAAAGCCGCTATCGCCTGCGGGGACAATGAACGTATACGAATGCGCGTTTGCGTCATGCGTCTCGGCAAGGATCACCTTGCCTATAAACGCGCGCCACGCGCCGGAGTCACTCGGACTGGCGGGCAGCGTGAGCACATCCACAGCAGCGCTCTGCGTCTGCCCGACATGGATCTGTCCGTGCCCACAACCAGCCAGGACCGCACAGACTGCCGTCGAAGCGATCATCCAGAAAAAGCGCATTCCTTTACTCCCTGCAACGTGATCCCGATGCCCAGCTCAAGCTGAGCCCGGCTGATCCGCATACTAAGGCATTCTGCCGGGCCACTCGCCAACCACATAGCCGGACCGCCCCACAGATCTACTCTGCCGAGCCAGCTTGTAAAAACAAAAAGCCCCGCAAATGCGGGGCTTTTTGTTTTACGCAAGGGAGGCTTTATGCCTTCTTGCGCGGCGCGGCTGCCTTCTTGGCAGCGGCAGGCTTGGCGGCGGCCGGCTTGGCAACAGCGGCGCCGGTGACGACGTCGACGTGCGGACGGGCTTTGCCATAGCTGGAACGGTAGATCTTGCCGCGACGGGTGCGACGATCGCCCTTGCCCATGGGAAACTCCTTGATTCGAAAAAGTAGAGAGGAACGGCCGGTCATCGTATCAGCGGCCGCGTAAATGGCAAGCGCCAGCCGTTCAGGCGGGCAGTTCAGTGAGTGTGCCGGCCGTCCTGGCCGCAGCCCTCGAGGTCGTCCGGACAATGACCCGGGTCCACCTGGACCGTCGCGTGCCCCACCCGCCAGCGCTCGCTCAGGGTCGTCTTGATGACCGTGAGAATGCGGGCCGGATCGGCGCCGGGCTTGAGTTCGGCGTGCAGCGTGGCCATCCGCGAGCCCGCGGTGACCTGCCAGATGTGCACGTGGTGGATGCTGAGGATGCCCGGATCGAGGCCCTCCAGCTGACTTCTCACGTCCGCCAGATCGACGCCTTCAGGCGTGCCCTCGAGCAGGATGTGGCCGGAACGTCGCACCAGGGACCACGCGCTGCGCAGGATCAGCATCGAGACCAGGATCGACAGGACCGGATCGGCCCAGTTCCAGTCGAGCCAGCGCACCGCCAGGGCGGCCAGCACCGCGGCGATGGAGCCCAGCAGGTCGCCCAGCACATGCAGGCTGGCGCCGGCGATGTTGACGTCGTCGGGGTCGTGGCCATGCAGCGTGCGCAGCACCACCACGTTGGCCACCAGCCCCACGGCGGCGACCACGAACATCACGCCGGAGAGGATCGGCGACGGATTGAACAGGCGCATCACCGCCTCGTAGACAATGAACGCCACCAGCGCGAACTGGGTCAGTGCGTTGACGAAGCCCGCCAGCACCTCGATGCGGCCGTAACCGTAGGTGCGCTGAGCATCCGCCGGGCGCGCCGCGAAGCGCGCGCCGAGAAACGCCAGCAGCAGGGCGAGCGCGTCGACCAGCATGTGGCCGGCGTCGGCCAGCAGCGCCAGCGAGCCGGAAAGGATGCCGCCACCCGCTTCGACCACCAGCATCAGCGTCGTCAGAACGAAGGCGAACAGCAGCTTCCGTTCACTGCCGCCGGCGGCATGACTGTGGTCGTGGTCGTGGGTATGCGCGTGGCCATGGGAATGGCCGTGGGCGTGTGCGTGTGCGTGATCGTGTGCCATGAACGAAAGGCTAGGTGCTCGGGGCGCGGTTACACAATCACGGGTGGGCGCAGGAGGGGCCGTGGATATGGCCCGCATGCTCGCCGTGGTCGACCCGGAGATTGACGAAGTGCGCGGAAGCGACGAGCAGCCCGCCGCAGGTCACGAGCACGCTGTGCACCACGAGCGACCCGCCGTGCAGAAAGGTCACGCCGAGCACGAGCAGGGTCAGGCCGGGTATCGCCAGGGCCAGTGGCAGACGTCGATGGTGGCGCCGATACCCGGAGATCAGGGCCAGCGAGGCAAGGACGCAGGCGAAGGCGACGAAGCCGGTTTCGAACCGATGATCGGCCAGGAACGACAGGCCGAGCACAGGCAGCAGCGCGATCACGAAGGGCAAAGCCGCGCAGTGGATCGCGCAGAGGAACGAGGCCGTGGCGCCGAAGCGGTCGGCCACATGCCACCAGCGTCGGGGCACTTGCTGAGCGTCGGATTCGAGAGGGAGATCGGTCATGGGATGCATAGCGTGACTTCTTGCACGGGTCCAGGCAAGTAATGATACTTTATAACATCTCAAAACACACCACGGAGTTTCACCCCGATGCGCAGAACCCTTCTCGCCCTGACGCTGGCTACCACGTTCGGTAGCGCCCTCCCCGCCATGGCCGAAGACGCTCCCCAGGATGCTTCGGCGCCCGCGAGCGCCAGAGAGACCCAGGGGAAATCGCGCAAGAACGCCGAAAAGCTCGACGCCATCGTCGTCAACGCGGTGCCCCTGGGCCAGAGCGCCGACCAGATCGTGGCTCCCGTGGCCGTACTGGCCGGCTCGGCTCTCGATGACGCCAAGGCCGTGTCGCTCGGCGAGACCGTCTCGGCGATTCCGGGCGTGCAAAGCTCGGCGCTCGGTACGGCGGTCGGTCGTCCGATCATTCGCGGTCTCGACGGTCCCCGCGTCGCCGTCCTCGAAAATGGACTGTCGTCGCAGGACGTATCCAATGTCAGTCAGGATCATGCGGTGACCCTCGAGCCGTTCCTCGCCGATCAGATCGAAGTGCTGAAGGGCCCCGCCACCCTGCTCTACGGTTCCGGCGCGATCGGTGGCGTCGTGAACGTCGTCGACGGCCGCGTGCCGGAAAAAGCGCCGGAGAACGGTTTCGCCGGCCGCGCCGAAGTGCGCAGCGATTCCGTATCGGACGGTAAGACCGGCCTGCTCCGCCTCGACGCGGGTAACGACAGGTTCGCCATCCACGTCGACGGCATGCGTCGCGACAACGAGGATTACGACATCCCGGGCGGCACCCTCGCCAACAGCGCGGTGAAGACCACGTCCGGCGCGGTGGGCGCGTCGCTGCTCGGATCGTGGGGCTACCTCGGCCTGTCGGTCTCGCGCTTCATGGATCTCTACGGCAGCCCCGCCGAGCCAGGCGATCCGGCGGAGGGCGAAGATCCCGTGCACATCAAGATGGCGCAGACCAATTACAGCCTGAAGGGAGGCTTCATCCAGCCGATCGACGGCATCGCGAAGATCGAGTTCAACCTCGGCCACGGCGCTTACCAGCACGTGGAGTTCGAAGGCGATACTCCGGGCACGACGTTTGCGACGACCAGCAACCAGGGCCGCCTCGTCGTCACGCACGAAGAACTCGCCGGATGGAACGGCGCCTTCGGCGTGCAGACCCAGCATCGTCAGTTCTCCGCCGTGGGCGAAGAGACCTTCGTACCCGCGACGACGACCAAGGGCGTCGGTGTATTCCTCACCGAGCAGCGCGACTTTGGGCCGGTGAAGGTCGAGCTTGGCGCGCGGCATGACAAGCAGACCGTCCAGCCCGATAACGGCGCCAAGCGCGACTACAACCCGAACAGTTTTTCCGCAGGCGCCGCGTGGCGTTTCGCTGACCAGTGGCATCTGTCGCTCAACCTCGACCACGCCGAGCGCGCGCCGTCGGAAGAGGAACTCTTCGCCAATGGCCCGCATGAAGCCTCGAACACCTTCGAGATCGGCAGCGACCTCAACAAGGAAAAATCCAACCAGGCCGAATTGGGCCTTCACTTCCACGGTGACGTGGTCGAGGGCAAGGTCGCGGTCTACTACAACAAGTACAAGAACTTCATCTATCTCGCCGACACCGGCGAAGTCGAGGACGACCTGCCGGTACGCATCTGGTCGCAGAACGACGCGACCTTCCGCGGCGCGGAAGCGGAAGCCACGTTCCACCTGTCGAAGGGGACGTCGGGCAACTGGGATCTGCGCGTGTTCGGCGACACGGTGCGCGCCACGCTGTCCGACGGTGCCGGCAACGTGCCGCGCATTCCCGCCGGTCGCGTGGGCTCCACGCTGAGCTGGACTGCCGACAGCCTGCGCGCCAGCCTGGGCGCCGTGCGTTACATGAAGCAGGACAAGATCGCCGCGTTCGAAACCGACACCGCCGGATACACGCTGGTCAATGCGCACTTCGCATGGACGTTCGTCAACGACGAACGCAGCCAGTGGGAAGCGTTCGTCGACGGCAACAACCTGACCAACCAGACCGCCCGTCCGGCGACGTCGCTGTTCAAGGATGTGGCACCGATGCCGGGGCGGAATGTGTCGGTGGGGGTGCGGGCGTTCTTCTGACCGACAAAAAGAACATGTAGGAGCGCGCCCTGCGCGCGAAAAGCCTGCGTAGCGATGGTGGGTTGCCGCTTCTTCGCTGCGTCGGCTTTTCGCGCGCAGGCGCGCTCCTACAGCGGTGTCGGGCAGCCGGGCGTTACCGGCAGTTCTTGCAGATGCCGTGCACTTCGAGGGTCTGCGCTTGCGGACGGAACCCCAGGGCTTTGGCCTGGGCCTCGATCAGCTCCGCGACACGTTCGTCGCAGACTTCCTGCGCGCACTGGCATTTGTCGCAGATCAGAAAAGGTACCTGATGCGATTCCGCCGGATGGTGGCAGGACACGTACGCGTTGATCGACTCCAGCTTATGGATGAAGCCGTTTTCGAGAAGGAAATCGAGCGCCCGATAGACCGTGGGCGGCGCGGCGTTGCCGTGCTTCTCGCGCAGGCGATCGAGCAGATCGTAGGCTTTTACGGGCTTGCCCGCGCTCGCCACCAGTTCCAGCACCTCACGACGCAGGGGCGTCAGGCGCAGACCGCGCTCCAGCGAGGCGTGTTCGACCGCCGCGACGAAGCCGCGGGCATCGTCATGGTGTTCGTGCGTGTGCTTGTGCGCGGCGTGCGTGGTCACATCGAAATCCTCGTATCCCTCATTCTAACATGAGGGCCCGTCAGCGCTTTTTCGACCCGGGCAGCGGCGGCGGACCGCCACGCGGCGGTAAAGGCGGGGGCCGCTTGCGTGGCATGAAAGGCACCACCCAGCCGAACGGCCCCAGCACCAGCGCGGCGACGATGCCGGCGACGAAGCGCCCGCGCCACCAGCCCAGCACGCCGCCGACGACGATGAAAACGATCTGCCAGAGGATCAGCTGCCCCCATGGCACCGCGGCCATGAGGTTGGTGAAGATCGCCAGGAAAGCCCCGGGGTCGTCAGGATCAACGCCCCGCATCGCCTTGGCCAGGATCTCATCCACGAGCGCGGGCGAGCGCCTCGTCGATGCGCGCCAGCGCACCGTCGCGACCGGCCAGGTAGATGGTGTGTTCGATCGACGGCGACACCTGCGTGCCGGTCATCGCCACGCGCAGCGGCGCGGCCACCTTGCCCATCCCCAGTTCGAGGCCCGCGGCCACGCGCTCGACGGCGCCGTGCACGGTCTCCGGCGTCCACTCAGACAGAGCGGCGAGTTCGGACTTCGCCTTCTCGAGCGCGGCGGGCGCGGTGTCCGTACGCAGGTGTTTCTCGATGGCCTTGTCGTCCCACTCGACGATCGGGCCGTACCAGATCTTCGCGCGCTCGGCCATTTCCTTGAACGTCTGCACGCGGTCGCGCAGGGCCACGACCACATCGGCGGGGTTCGGGCCAGCCGAGGCGTCGATACCGATCTTGCCGAGGTGCCAGGCCAGTTCCGGCCCGAGCGTCGCCGGGTCATCCGTCTTCAGGTAATGCTGATTGAGCCAGGAGAGCTTGGTCACGTCGAAGCGCGATGCGGCCTTGTTGACGTCCGAGACGTCGAACAGCGTTTTCATGTCATCGACCGAGAAGATTTCCTGATCGCCATGCGACCAGCCCAGGCGGACGAGATAATTGAGCAGTGCATGCGGCAGGAAACCGTCGTCGCGGTACTGCATGACGCTGACGGCACCGTGACGCTTGGAAAGCTTCTGGCCGTCCGGCCCCAGAATCATCGGCAGGTGCGCGAATTCGGGTACGGGCGCACCCAGCGCCTTGTAGATGTTGATCTGGCGCGGGGTGTTGTTGACGTGGTCGTCGCCGCGGATCACCTCGGTGATACCCATGTCGATGTCATCGACCACGACCGCGAAGTTGTACGTCGGGAAGCCGTCCGAGCGGAAGATCACGAGGTCGTCGAGCTCTTCGTTCGACCACTCGATGCGCCCCTTCACCTTGTCGTCGAACACCACCGAACCCGTGGACGGGTTCTTGAAGCGGATGACGCGGTTCGGATCGTCACGCAGCGGCTCGTTGCGGTCGCGGTAATAGCCGTTGTAACGCGGCTTCACCCCGGCTGCCATGGCCGCGTTGCGCATCTCCTCGATCTCTTCCTTGGTCTCGTAGGCGTAATACGCCTTGCCCTCGCGCAGCAGCTGGTCGGCCACCTCGCGGTAACGGTCCATGCGCAGCGTCTGATAGTACGGACCTTCGTCGTGCGTAAGGCCGAGCCACTGCATGCCGTCGAGGATGGCCTGCACGGCCTCCTGCGTGGAGCGCTCGCGATCGGTGTCCTCGATGCGCAGTACGAATTCGCCACCGCGGCGGCGCGACTCCAGCCAGCAGTAGAGCGCGGTACGGGCACCGCCGATGTGGAGGTAGCCGGTGGGGCTGGGGGCGAAACGGGTACGGACGGTCATCGTTGAGGTCATCGGACGGACAAGGGCGGGATTTTAACCGATCGGGCACCGGGGTGGTTTCGAGGTCATCCCCTACAGCGTGCCTGCCTTTCTGCCAGTGCCCCGCTGCAGTCATTCCTACACACAAAAAGACCATGAGCCGGATGCTGCGCACGGGCTCGCCCGCGCATGCTGTAAGCACTCCCCAACTGCAAGGATGCATCCATGAAGACCCCCCTACGCCACGCGGTCGTCGCCATCGCCCTGGGCCTGTCCGCGCCGATCGTCGCGCAGTCACCGCCCACGGACGCCCAGGTGGTCGGCCTCGACGTGCGCTATCTGCGCCTTTCGGACCTCCCGGCGATCCTGACGGCGACCGGCGGCGACCCAGCCGCCTGGCGGACACCGGCAGCCTTGAAGGGCACGGCACTGTCGCAATCCGGAGCGTCGGCCGATCCCGTCATCGCATGGGTACCCGCCTCGGCACTGGCCTCGCCCCACGCCCGGGCCGAGGCCCTGGATATCGTCTCCTCAGGCGTCGCCCTGCTCGTTACCGCCCGAACAGGTGAGCGACGCTACGAAATCGCCCTGTTCGGCGTGGAAGCCACCGAAGCGACCGTGCTCTACCAGCCACTGCGCCATGGCGGCGTTCACCTGCATCTGTTCGAAGATACGGTCGATCCGCTGGCCCTGGCGGCCATCGCCGGCCACGTGGTCGAGGACGCCAGACGTCTGGCGATGGCTGACGCAGAAGAAGCATCGAGGTCACGCCTTGCCCCTGTCACGCGCGGTCCCGCGCAGGCATCGCAGACGGCGCCCGCGCGCGAGACGCCCGTGCGTCCCTGGGCCGCATCCAAGACCCACACCAATGGATCGCGCGTGGCGCTGATCGCGACGGTCACCCGGGATACCAGCCGCACGCACGACTCCAAACTGATCACGGTAAAGAGCACGGCCGAGGTCATCCCCCATCAGCGAGGGCTGGATACCCGAAAGAACAATCCCTTATGGTGGGTGCCGATCTGGCCGTTTCCGTCCCTGCCCCACGGCGCGGGCATCTACGTGCCTGGCGAGTACGGCTTGTCGACGTGGCTCATGTGGCCGGAAGATGCAACGCCGAACGCCCGCTTGCTCAGTTATCACCCGATGACTGACGGCCGTACCGCCCGGACAATCACCGACAAACATGTCACCACCTCGACATGGGGGGTGTCGGTGTCGCCCGAGACGACCCGTGGGCTCGCCGATGGCAAGATTTCGTCGGCCGGCAAATTCCCCGCATCGTTTTCCTACAGCGAAACGAACACGGACGAGCAATCCGTAACGATCACGCTCGACGACTACAGCGCCGCGTTCTCCGAATTCCAGGCGGAAAATCAAACCGAGGCATCGTGGCGTTTCGCCCTGGCCGATGACATTTCAGCCAAACCCGCCTACTTCGGTAAACCCGCCACGACAGGGGGGCGCAGTCGGATGATGAAACACGCGGGGCTGGAAACCGCGGCCACGTGGCGGGTCGACGGCACGTACGAAGGCCCGATCAAGGTCACCAGCGCCGCCACCGTGATGAACCGCTACTTCCATCACCAGGCCAAAACGACCGCTGATGCCATCGACTGCCATGAGAAAGTCGTCGTTCTCGATGCGACGCCGTGCGAACTCTCGATCGTCACCAGCCGCGGCCCGTCGGACAGGCGGGAATTCGTCGCCACGGCGCAGCCGATTGCCAGCGTGATCATGGACCTTGGCACGCCCTACCTCACGCGCACACCGACGGTGCTGCTGCAGTCCCTGGGCGACGCCAACCGCTGCATCACGCAGCCCGACGCGTCCGCCCGGATCACCCTCGAGACCTGCGACCGCACCGAAGGCCATCGCGTTCAGCAATGGATGATGGACGAGGCCGGACGATACGTGAACCGTGGCAGCGGCATGTGCCTGGAGACGGATACCGCGTTCGGTGGCGTGAGGGCCACGGCATGCACGCAGACACTGGCGCAACAGTGGGAATGGCGTGCCGACCGCATCCATTCCCGTTTCGAAGGTGGCCGCCTGCGCCTGCATACGGACGCATCGGGCTTGTCGACGGCGTTCCGCCCCGGTAAGGACGCATTGCTGCCGGTCAATGCGACCAACGCACTGTTGCCGCCGTGGACGACCTACCCGTTGCAGCCACGCAGGGGTGACTACATTCCCGGCTTCAACTTCCAGGCCGAACCGATCCCCGATGCCTATCTCGCATTCGGCGATGTCGACAGCGGGCAGCGCTGGGCGGCCATCCCGCTCATTTTCGGCATCAAGTGACAAAGCGGGCCCGGCGGTCGATCGCCGGGCCCGTTCCGGTAACGCCAGCGTCATATCACCATCATGCCCGCGACATCCCTGCGCGCGAAGCTTGGACCAAGCTCAGGCCAACAGGGGCACCGCCATGCGAGTCGGCATCGTCACCGAGACCTATGCACCGGACGTCAACGGGGTCTCCCTTACCGTCCAGTCGCTCGCCCGCGGACTCGTCCGCCGCGGACACACCGTCGACCTCATTCGCCCGATCCACCCCGACACGCCGGCCATGGCCGATGCGGGCATGGATGTCCTCGCCGTCGAAGGTGCCGCCGTCCCCCGCTATGCCGGCCTGCGCTTCGGCCTGCCCTCCCGCTTTCGCCTGGAACGCCGCTGGCGGTCGGACCGCCCGGATGCGATCTACGTGGCCACCGAAGGCCCGCTGGGATGGAGCGCGGTAAGCGCCGCCCGCCGCCTCGGCATCCCCGTCGCTACAGGCTTCCACACGCGCTTCGACTTCTACGTCGGCCATTACGGTTTCGGCGCCTTGACCCCGTTCGTACGCAACTACCTCGCCCGGTTCCATCGTCGCGCGCAGACCACCCTGGTGCCCACGGGCCAGCTCGCCGGTGAGCTCAACGACCTCGGTGTCCACGACGTACGCGTGCTTCGCCGCGCTGTCGACCCGCAGCGTTTTCATCCGGAACGCCGTAACGACGACCTGCGCACGTCATGGGGCGCGGGTCCGGATACGCCGGTCATGCTCAGCGTGGGCCGTGTGGCGCCGGAGAAAAACCTGCACGTCGTGATCGATGCCTACCGTGCCCTGCAGCGTCGCGTTCCCGGCGCCCGCTGCGTCATCGTCGGTGACGGTCCGGGTCGTGCCGCTCTCGAAGCGGCCCATCCGGATGTGATTTTCGCCGGCGTCCGCCGCGGCGACGACCTGGCCGCTTACTACGCCAGTGCCGATCTGTTCGTTTTTCCGAGCCTCACGGAGACCTTCGGCAACGTGGTGCTCGAGGCGATGGCGTCGGGGACACCCGTCGTGGCCTATGCGGAAGCCGCCGCTCGCGAATTCATCCGCAACGGCCAGAACGGCATCCGCGTCGCGCCCGGCAACGAAGGCGGACTGATCGAACGCGCCGCGGCGCTCGGTGCGGACATCCACGCGTGCCGGGCGATGGGCGGCGCCGCACGTCTCTCGCTTGCCGGTTCATCACCCGATTCGGTCATCGCCGAATTCGAATCCATCATGCAATCAATGGCCGAGGAGAGCGTCCATGAACGCAGCACCGCCGTCGCCGCGTAGGGCCAGCCTCGACCGGCGCATGTGCGTCGCCGCCAACCGCTGGGGCGCGCGTCGTGCGATCGGCATCTTCTTCGGCGCCATCAGCCGCCTTGGTGATGGCGTCTTCTGGTATTCGCTGATGACGGTCATGGCGATCGTCGGCGGCTGGCACGGTGTGGCCGTGGCGGTCCAGATGGCGATCACCGGACTGACCGCACTGATGCTCTATCGCGTACTGAAGCGCTGGACGCGGCGCCCACGCCCCTTCCGCACCTGTCCCGGCGTGATCGCCCACGTGCCCCCGCTGGATGAGTTCAGCTTTCCGTCGGGACACACGTTGCAGGCGGTCTCGTTTACCGTCGTCGCCGTCGCGCACTACCCGGTGCTCGCACCTTTCCTGATCGGCTTCGCCGCGCTCATCGGTGCCTCACGCGTCGTGCTCGGTCTGCACTACCCCAGCGACGTGCTCGCCGCGACCGTCATCGGTGGCGGGCTCGGCACGTTGTCGCTGTGGGCGGAGCGTGTGCTGGTCTGATTCGCGAAGGACGGAAGCAGGACGGAAGGCAGAGCACTTTCGGGATGCATCCGCAGCAACTGCCACGCGACGCCGCCCAGGCCGGCGATCAGGCCCGGTGACAGGTCTTCACTCTGCCTGCCGCACCGGGCTCCGTGGCTTTCGATGCTGCCGATGATCGTGGCCTTCAGCGTATCGCTGTCGCAGCCTGCGGGAGCGAATCCCGTGCGCACGGCGATGTCGAGCAGCTCCCACGCCCCCATATCGCCGTGGCATAGCCCATGACCGCCACCGATACCGTTCTGCCAGGCGAGCGTCGAAGCGACGCGGAACTGGGCACGCCGATCGGCGTTATCCAGTGCCGGATCCAGATCCACCAGCGCCAGCCCGATACCGACCGCGCCGTGGCACCACGCGGCCGCCGGGTCGCCACCACGAAGGTCGCGCCAACCCGTCGCCGGATCGAACAACGACGCGTCGAACGCGAGCGCGGCCCGCGATATCGCAAGAAAACGATCCTGTCCGGACGCCTGCGCCAGCTTCGCCAGTGCCCATCCGATGCCCGTCGATCCATGGGCGAATCCGCCAAGTCCATCGGGCCATCGCTCGTGCGGCCACCAGGCGCGGCCGTCCTGCCGACGCGCCGCCTCGATCAGTGCATCGCCCACGGTCATCGCCTGGGTCAGGTGGCTCGCATCCTTCGTGCGCGCGTAAAGCGTAAGAAGGGGTGCAATCGCACCGCTGCTGCCGGTAAGCAGGTCGCGCGTATCGTCCGCCGCGACGGACTCGGCGATGAGTCCGGCGAGACGCTGCGCCCGCTCGACGCCCTCACCTGCCGCCGTCGCGCCCCAGGCCTCCAGTAGCAGCCACGACGCGATCTGGGAGCCGAGACCGATGTACCCACCGGGAGGCACCGGGCGCGGCCGCGCCACATGGGTACGACGCTCCCATAGCTGCGCTTCGGCCCATCGCATCGTGTCGACCGCCGCCGCTGCGATCGCATCGATCTCCGACACATCGTCCGCCCTCCCCGCATCGCGCTCGCGCGTATAACCATGAGCCAGTAACGCGATGCCTGCGATGCCTCCGTATACATCCTGAGCGATCGGTTGCACGCTTCGCCCGTTGGGACCCAGCACGGAAGCGATCCAGGCCACGCTGCCATCGTCACCGCGGATCGCACGCCTCACGATGTCTTTCATGACACCTGCGGCGAGCCGACGGCGACGGCGGTCGAGATCGTGCAACGCGAGGCGTACCGGTCGCAGGGAGGCATGCGCTTCGTCGCGGTCACCGTCGGCATAGGCGCTGGCCAGCGAGGCGCGGATAGCCTGACGTTCGAGCGCGAGATCTGCCTCGCGCCAGCGTCGCAATGCATCCTCGGCGAGGTCGCGGGGATCGAGCCACGACGTGCCGCGAGGGCCCGCCAGCCACCCTTCGCTAACGATCGTCGAAAACAGCGGAATGTCGCCATCGAGCAGGTCGGCGATCTCGGCCGCGATCACGTCGTCGCGATCGGGCGAAATCGCTCGGTTGAGACCCATCCGACGCAACAACGCGGCGGCGCGATGCGTCGCTTCGTCAGGTGCGTGCAGCGACACCGGGTGCCAGAGCATGCGCGCCAGCTCGGCGTACACCTCGGTCGACCGGACGACCGCACGCACTTCGCAGCCTGCAAACGGGCGCAACCGGTCAGCCAGTCTCCCCGCCGCGTCCTCGGAGCGCAGCCAGGCGGTCACCTGATCGAAGCCTTCGACGACCTTCGGCCAGTGCGCGGCCAGCGCGGGCGCGCGTGACGGATGATTCGCGGCGCCGCCGGGCTCGACCATGACGGTGCCCAGCCGCGCGCGATCCGTACCCGCGTCGACGATGGCAGGCACCTCCACGCTGGGCTGCTGCCCCGGCAAGGCACCCATGCCGGACGAATCCACGCCACGCCAGGCCAACGCCGCGCCGCGCCCCGGCAGAAACCCCATGCTCAGCACGCTGCCTTCGACCATGCCCGCGGCGCGGTCGTGCGCCAGGCCCATGCCCGAGGGTGTGACCGGCGGATGCGGCGTGAACAGCGTCTCGCAGTCGATGACGAACGGATGCGCACCGTGCGCGATCAGGTTTTCGGCATGCAGATCGCTACCGCCGAGCAGACGCATGACGGCCAGCCACTCGCCCAGTCCGCGATAGAAACAAGACAGTTCGCCGTCGTCGGCCGCGTAGCGGTGTTCGACGAATGCGGCCCAACCGTAGCCATCCCGCTCCACGACGGGTGGTACACGAAGACTGGCGCCCTGTGCTGTGAGTGGCTCGATAAAGCGGGACAAGGCCGCGTCGATGCCCACCGATCGTGGCTTGTAGACGATACGGCCGCGGGCGCAGGTGAGCAACGCCACGGTCCTTCCGCCACGGTGACTGTCGCCCGCGCCGATCGCCAGGGCGACGAGTTCGCCGAGCGGGCTACCGTGAAATTCGTCGAGCGCCTCGCGGTCCGTCGCGAAATGCGTGGCGAACGCCAGCGCGCTTGCGCAACGCTGTTCCACCAGGCGATTCACGCGATCCATCAGCGTCGGATAGTGCGTCGTCAGTTCCTCCCAGAATGCGGGAGACGACGAGCGCTCAATGAATTCGTGCCAGCGGCCCGCGCTGTCGGCAGCGACGAGCAAACCGTCGTCGACAGCCGCGTGCAACTCGAGCAACAGGACACGACCGAGTCGGCCATGCAGCGCTTCCGTGAGCGAAGCGCGCGTCGCGTCGGCGACGACGCCGCGTTCGGCGCACGTCAGGCCGGCTACCCCGGCGAGCCGGGCTGCAAGATCCACCATGGCATCGGCGATCAGGCAGCCCAGCGATTCGCTGAAATCGTCGGCGTCCGTGGAGGACGTCACGGCGAGAGGATCAGGCGCAGTAGATGTGAATGGTGTTCTTGATGGAGCCCGTACACATCGCACAATCGGTGACGAGCATGTCGGTGCCGCCGACGATATCCGCCTCGGCGAATTCGTTGGCGAAGAGCGCACCCGCCGGGTTGTTCTTGTCCGCCTGCGTGCGCCACTGCGCGGCACGGCTGACGGAGTTGGAAGCGAAGTTCATGTCGTTGTTCATCGGATTCATCCTTTGCGGTATGGAATGGAAAAACGTACGTACTCCGGTGCCCTCACCCCGGCCGATTCTTGTCGTGCGCCCGGATACGGCACAAGGGCCAACGCCATGCGTCGTTACGTGTTTTCGGCATGAGCCGCAAAAGTGACGGCCGTGAACGAAGAAGGCCCCGGATTTCTCCGGGGCCTTCCTTGTTTTGCTTACTTACGAAACCGGATCACGCCGCCGCGCGCGGCGCCTTCTCCAGAATGCCGAGAATCGAGCCGAGCTTTTCGCGCATTTCGCGACGGTCGACGATCATGTCGATGGCGCCGTGATCGACCAGGAACTCCGGACGCTGGAAACCTTCCGGCAGCGTCTCGCGCACGGTCTGCTCGATGACACGCGGGCCGGCGAAACCGATCAGCGCCTTCGGCTCGGCGACGTTGAGGTCGCCCAGCATGCCAAGGCTTGCCGACACACCGCCGGTGGTCGGATGCGTAAGCACCGAGATATACGGCACACCGGCATCGCGCATGCGCGCCAGTGCGGCCGACGTCTTGGCCATCTGCATGAGCGAGAACAGGCCTTCCTGCATGCGTGCGCCACCCGTGGCGGCGAAGCAGACGAGTGCGCTGTTTTCCGCCAGCGCCTTCTCGGCGGCGCGTGCGAATTTCTCGCCGACCACCGACCCCATCGAGCCACCCATGAAAGCGAACTCGAAGGCGACCGAAACGATGGGACGATCCAGCAGCGTGCCGGACATCGCGATCAGCGCATCCTTTTCGCCCGTGGACTTCTGCGCGGCGACGACGCGGTCCTTGTACTTCTTCTGGTCCTTGAACCTGAGCGCGTCGACGGCCTCCAGCTTCGGCCAGAGTTCGTTCGCGCTGCCTTCGTCGAGGAACGCGTTGAGGCGCACGCGCGCCGAGATCGCGTGATGATGGCCGCACTTCGGGCAGACCATCAGCGACTTTTCGAGCTCCGGCTTGTAAAGGACCGTGCCGCAACCGGCGCACTTCTCCCACACACCCTCGGGCACCTTGCCCTTACCGCCGGCCGCGCTGGGTGCGCGGGTCTTCGGCGTCATGATTTTCTGCAGCCAGTTCATCGTGCGTCTCCGATTGGTGTCGCGTCGCGCGCGGGGCGCGCTCCTACATGAAGCTCGTTTCGATCAGCGCGCGTCGAGGGCGGCGCGGATCGGGGCCAGGAAATCGTTGGCCCGTTTTGCCACCTCGTCAGCGGACGTCGCACCGGCCAGACGTTCGACCAGGGCACTGCCGATGACGACCGCATCGGCGAACGCGCCGATGGCAGTGGCACTCGCGGCGTCGCGCACACCGAAGCCGACGGCGACCGGCGCCTTCGACGTCGCCCGGATGCCGGCCACGCGCTCGGCGATATCCGCCGTGCTGAGCTGGGCCGCGCCGGTGATGCCAGCGAACGACACATAATACAGGAAGCCCGAAGCCGCCTCGCACAAGGCCTGCAGCCGGCTATCGGTGGTCGTCGGCGAGGCCAGCAGGATCTGGTCGAGGCCGGCATCGCGCAGCGGCGCGAGCACGTGCGCCTCCTCGAGCGGGCAGTCGACCATCAGCACGCCATCGACACCCTTCTCCACGGCATCGTCGGCGAATTCCGGGTATCCGTACATCTCGACCGGGTTGAGGTAGCCCATCAGGACGATCGGCGTTTCGTTGTCGGTCTCACGGAATGCCGCGACCCAGGCCAGCACATTATGCAGGCCGATGCCCTTAGCAATGGCCCGCTCGCTGGCGTGCTGGATCACCGGGCCGTCGGCCATCGGATCTGAGAACGGCACGCCCAGTTCGATCACGTCGGCGCCCGCGGCGACCAGCGCATGCAGCATCGGCACCATGGCGTCCGGCTGCGGGTCACCCGCCGTGACGAAGGTGATCAGGCCGGTACGACCGGCGGCTTTCAGTGCCGCGAAACGGCTTTCAAGGCGGCTCATCAGATCTCGATCCCTTCACGCTCGGCGATGGTGTGCACGTCCTTGTCCCCGCGACCGGAAAGGTTCGCCAGCACCAGGCCGTTGCTGGGCAGTTCACGGGCCAGCTTGATCGCCTGGGCGATCGCGTGGCTCGATTCCAGCGCGGCAAGGATGCCCTCCGTGCGGGCGAGCAAGTGGAACGCCTCGAGCGCTTCGTCGTCCGTCACGCCGACGTATTCCGCCCGACCGGCGTCCTTCAGGAACGCGTGCTCCGGGCCGACGCCCGGATAGTCGAGGCCCGCGGAAACGGAATGCGTCTCGACGATCTGGCCGTTCGCGTCCGAGAGGACGTAGGTGCGATTGCCGTGCAGCACGCCCGGCTTGCCCGCCGCCAGCGAGGCGGCATGACGACCCGTACCGATACCGTCGCCCGCCGCCTCGGCGCCGACGATGCGCACGTCGCGGTCGTTGAGGAAGGCGTGGAACAGACCGATGGCGTTCGAGCCGCCACCGACGCAGGCCGTGATGACGTCCGGCAGACGGCCGAACTGCTCCAGCGTCTGCTCGCGCGCTTCGCGACCGGCGATGGCGTTGAAGTCGCGGACCATCTGCGGGTACGGGTGCGGACCCGCCACGGTGCCGATGATGTAGAAGGTGTCGGCGACATTCGTGACCCAGTCGCGCATCGCCTCGTTGAGGGCGTCCTTGAGTGTCTTCGAACCGGAAGTGACCGGGACCACCTCGGCGCCGAGCAGGCGCATACGATAGACGTTGATCTTCTGCCGCTCGATGTCGACGGCGCCCATGTAGACGACGCACTTCAGGCCCAGACGCGCGGCCACGGTGGCGCTCGCCACGCCATGCTGGCCCGCACCGGTCTCGGCGATGATCCTCGACTTGCCCATGTGCCGGGCGACCAGCGCCTGACCCACGGTGTTGTTGATCTTGTGCGCGCCTGTGTGGTTCAGGTCTTCACGCTTGAGGATGATCCGCGCGCCGCCGACGTGCTTCGTCAGCCGCTCGGCGAAGTACACCGGGCTGGGACGGCCCACGTAGTACTTGAGGTCGCGATCGAGCTCGGCGATGAAGGCGGGATCGACACGCAGTCTTTCATACGCGGCGGTCAGCTCGGCCAGGGGCTCCATGAGCGTTTCCGCCACGTAGATGCCGCCGTAGTCACCGAAGCGGCCATGCGCATCGGGGTAGGCGTGAAAATCCGTGATTTCGGTCATTGCCTTCTCGTTATCGTCGTACAGCGGAAATGAAGCGTTCCATCTTAGCCCCATCCTTGATACCGGGCGACGTCTCGATCCCGCTGGAGACGTCGACGGCCCAGGGGCGTGCGATGCGGATGGCCTCGGCCACGTTGTCGGCGCCGAGCCCACCCGCGAGGATCAGGGGTTGCGCAAGATGTTTCGGCATCCGCGACCAGTCGAAACGCTGCCCGCTTCCGCCCTGCTCGCCGAGCCCGTGCCCGTCCAGCAGCAGCCCGGCCGCGCGCGGATATTCGTGCAGACGCGCCAGCGCCGCCTCACCCTCACCCATCGCGATGGCCTTGGTATAGCGCACGCCGTAGCGGGCGCATTCGTCGTCGGTTTCGGCGCCGTGGAACTGCAGCATGTCGGGACGGAGCACGCGCAGCACCTCGTCGATAAACGCCGGCTCGTCGTCCATCACCAGCGCAACCGTGGTGATGTACGGCGAAACGGCATCGCGCAGCTGCGCGGCGGCGGCCGGCTCGACAAAGCGCTTGCTCCTGCGCGTCATCACGAAGCCGATGGCATCCACGCCGAGGTTCACCGCGAGGCGTACATCGTCGAGGCGGGTCAGTCCGCAGAACTTGATCCGGGTCATAGCGTCACTTCCTGTGGCAGCCCCCAGTGGGCTTCGTAAAGCGGTCCCAGGAAGGTCAGCCCTTCCGCGGGTGCGGTGGCGCCGGCGACCTCGCGATCGCGGCCGGCGAGCAGTTCGGCCATCCAGCCGACGCTCTCTTCACCACGGCCGATCCGCAGCAGCGAACCGACGATATTGCGCACCATGTGATGGAGGAAGGCGTTCGCCTCGATCTCGACGACCACATGGATGTCTTCGCGAAACACGCGGATCGAGCGGACGTTGCGCCGCGCATGCGCGGCCTGGCAGGAGATCGCGCGGAACGCGGTGAAATCGTGCTCGCCGACGATCGCCTGCGCGGCTTCGTTCATGGCCTCCGCATCGAGCTGGCGGCGCTCCCAGGCAACGAACCGCGCATCCAGCGCCGGGCGCACGAAGCGCGGCAGCAGGCGATACCGATAGCGTCGGGCCCGTGCGGAGAACCGCGCATGAAAGTCGTCCGGCACCACCTGCGCCCAGGTCACCGCCACCGTATGCGGCAGATTGGAGCAGGCGCCGAGGATCCAGCCACGCATGTCGCGCACCACCTCAGTGTCGAAATGCACCACCTGGCAGCGACCGTGCACCCCGGCGTCCGTACGACCGGCCGCGGTCACTTCGATGGGCGTCTGCGCGACAAAAGCGAGCGCGGCCTCCAGCGAACCCTGCACGGTCTTCGCATGGCTGAGCCGCTGCCAGCCGAAGAAGTCGGTGCCGTCGTATTCGACGCCTAGGGCGATGCGCATGGGGCGGGGTTCTTGGGGCGGTGGAAACGGGAAAGAGTACCACTCGGGGGGATGGGGTGCGTTCGGGGGCGTATGGGCCCTGGGGTGTTTGCGTCGAGGCCGGGGAGCCGTTGGCTGCCGTTCCTGTCGCTAAGTCCTCGTCCGGCCTTCGCCTCCCTGCGGAATCGCTCCAGGAACGGCAGCCAACGACTCCCTCCCAACGCAACGGTTGGTTGTGGGCAAGCAAAAAACAGAGCACGGCGATCTTGTGGCCTGCGCCTATGCTCCTCGATCGTTTTTGCGGCACGAAACCTCATCGTTCGGAGGGGTGCCGCCGGGTGTCGTTCTCGGAGCGCTTCCGCACGTAGGCGAAGGCCGAAGGAGGGCTTAGCGACGAGAATGGCATCCGGCGGCGCCCCTGCCTCGACGCGTTTGCGCCCAACGCGATGGCGAAGCCGAGCACAAAAAAGAGCCCCGGCACAACCGGGGCTCCAGTATCACGGCCTACGAATGACTCAGACGATATCGCTCAAAATCCGCTTCGCGGTGTCTTTCTGCATCTGCGAGCCCTCGGCGATGACTTCCTCGAGCATCAGGCGGGCGCCTTCGGCGTCGCCCATGTCGAGGTAGGCACGGGCCAGGTCGAGCTTGGTGTCGACCGGGTCGTCGCTGAAGCTGTCCGCCGAATGGTCGGTAAGCGGCTCTTCGTCGGGGAAGACCGGGAACGCCGGCGGTTCGTCGAAGCGCGGCGGCTCGTCGAAACGCGGCGGATCCGACGGCCTGGGCGAGGCGAGATCATGGTCTTCGTCGAACGACCACGTCGAACGCTCTTCCTCGTGCGTCTTCGTTTCTTCGCTCAGGATGTCGCCGAACGTCGAGCCGTGGACGGGCTCGTCGTGCAGCGGGGTTTCGCTGTACGGCGATTCCGGCGCATCGACATCGAAGACGTCCGGTGCGTTGGGACGGCGATCCGCCTCGGCACGCTGCACCGGGGTGAGGTCGAAGTTGAAGTGGTATTCGCTGTGTTTCTGCGGTGCCGGACGCGGCGGGATTTCGCCCTCGTCCGGACCCGTCACGTAGCTGCCCAGGTCGAATTCTTCGAGCGCGGCGGCCTCGTCGGCCGTGTGCGGCGTGGCGGCCGTGTACGTATCGTACGGCTCCTCCACCGCGTCGACCGGGGTGCCGCCGAACAACGGATGGCTCGGGGCCAGGTCTTCACCCATCATCACGACTTCGCGCCATTCCGGCTGTTCCGGATCGGCGACGTGCGCGTGCATGGCCTCGGCGGCGGCTTCGAAATGCTCGACGTCGCGGCGGCCGTAGTAGAGGCTGACCAGCTCCAGGTGCAGGCCGATGTCGTCCGGGTGTTCAGCCAGGGCGTCGAGGATCTCGCGCTGATCCTGGTCGATGGCATCGTTATGACCGTATTCGCCGAAGCTCGGCTCGTGGCCGAAGCGATCGGCCAGCGAACTCGCGCTCGCCGCGGAAGGCCTGGGCTTCTTGCGGCTGAACACGGCCGCGACCAGCAGCAGGAGGACGACGATGGCGCCGCCGCCCCATGCCCACGGCTGCATGTACCAGGGATCTTCTTCGACCGGGACCGGCGCGACCGGAGTCGCCTTTTTGACCGGCGGCCTCGCGGCAGCCACTGGCGCGGGCGCAGGCGCCTGAGGCGCGGCCGCCGGTGCCTGCAACGGCGTCGTCGCCACCGTGGCGGCGGCGGACGGGGCCGGTGCCGGCGTGACCGCCGGAGCCGATGCGGTAGCGGCCGGGGTCGACGCGGGCGTGGCGGCGACCGGTGCCGGTGCGGGAGCAGGCGTCGGAGCCGGGGTCGGCGCGGAAGCCGCCGCAGCCGGCTGGCCACCTGTCTTGCGCGCGTCGGCCAGCTTGCGCTGCAGCTCGGCGATTTCCGAATCCTTGAGACTCAGCAGGCGCTCGTTCTTGGTGTTGATCTCTTCGAGATCGCTGATCCGCGACTTCAGCTCGGCGCCCTGCTGCTTCAGCGAGGCGACGTTTTCCTGCTGGGTCGTCAGCTCCTGCTTGAGGCCGGCGACCTGGGCATCGCCCTTGCCGTCCTTCGTGCCCGCGCGGGTGGACGCGGCATCGCCACCGGCCTTGGACGGCACGATGGCGAGGCGATCGCTGGCGGGCGCGGCGGCCTTACCGGTGTCCTGTGCCGCGCCGGTCGAGGCGCCATCGGCGACCACGGACGGCTTGCGGGTGGAGCCCGAGCGCCACTCTTCGTTCTGGCGACGCACTTCGGCCAGGGCCGACGCGGCGGACTGGGCCTGCACGTCTTCGGGCGACGGCACGCGCAGCACGGCGCCCGTCTTCAGCGCATTGATGTTGTCGCGGTAGAACGCATCCGGGTTGGCCTTGTGCAGGGCCAGCAGCATCTGGTTCATGTCGCCGCCGTTGCCGTGCGCGCGCACGATGGCGGACAGGCTCTGGCCGCGCTGGACCGGACCGTAGCTACCATCGGCGGAAACCGGCGCGCTGCTGCGCGATGGCGACCTGGCCGGAGCGGCCGCTTCGCTGCGCGACGGACGCGATTCATCCGACGAGGAGCGGGACGGCACGTCCGAGGTGCGCGACGGGCGCGAGGTCGGCTTCGGTGCACCCGTGGACGGCGCCGAAATCGGGGTGCCCGGCGGATCGAGCAGCATGGTCACCTCGCGGACGACCTTGTTGCTACCGCTGGAGACCTCGACGAGGAAATCGAGATAGGTGTCGCGGACCGGCGAGCTGCTGGTCACGCGGATCACCGGCTGGCCGCTGGCATTCCTGGCCACCGCGAAGCTGAGCGCCACGGGCAGGCCGTCGCGATTGAGCCCGGCGCGGGAGAAAGCCTCCGGCGAAGCCAGCGTGACATGGACGTTGTCGAGACTACCCGACACGCCGGTCAGCGGGATTTCCGCGACCAACGGCTGTTCCATGGTGGAGCGCATCTGG
Source organism: Luteibacter mycovicinus (assembly GCF_000745235.1). NCBI lineage: Bacteria > Pseudomonadati > Pseudomonadota > Gammaproteobacteria > Lysobacterales > Rhodanobacteraceae > Luteibacter > Luteibacter mycovicinus. Next base: position 4,146,377 of record NZ_JQNL01000001.1, on the reverse strand, counting down.
ACCGGACCCAGGTTCTGGGCCATGGCGTGGCCGCCCCCCGTTACCAGCGCCAGCATGATCGACAACTTCAATGTGCGGTTCATTACTGCTTCCCCCGAACGAATATCATGCCGGCGGCGCGCCTCTTTCGGGCGATCAACCGCGAAGGCGCCACTTTAGTGCACCCCAGCAACAACTAACAATAGCGAACACGGGTAGTTACGCGACAACGTTGCGGTCGTTCGCGAATCCCGTACACGCCCCCCTTACAGTTAACGCGGCCGTTGCTCGGCGGCCAGTTGCTTTTCCAGCTCGGCGATCTTCCGATCGCGTTCGGCCAGGGCTTTCGCCGCCGCGTCGGAGTTCGACTCCAGCGTATCGACCCTGGCCTTGAGCTGCTTCACACTGGCATCCTGCGCCGTGACCTCCCGGTGCGTCGCATCCAGTCTGGCCCGGGCGGCCTGCGCATCTTCAGCTCGCGCCGGCGCCGTCGCCCGCTGCCCGGCCATCGCAAAAGGCGATACCAGAACGAGCAGGCAAGCGGCGACGGCGCGATGATTCATTACAGATAGTCCTCGATCAGGATCTCCGCGATCTGCACGGCATTCAGCGCCGCACCCTTGCGGATGTTGTCGGACACGACCCAGAGGTCGAGGCCGCGTTCATGGGAAATGTCTTCACGGATACGGCCCACGAACACGGGATCCTTGCCGGCGACATCGCCGACCGGGGTCGGATAACCGCCGGCCTTGCGCTCGTCCTGCACGACGATGCCCGGCGCCTGCTCCAGCAGTTCGCGGGCGCGCTCGGCCGTGATCTTGTCGCGTGTTTCGATGTGCACGGCCTCGGAGTGACCGTAGAACACCGGCACGCGCACCGCCGTCGGGTTCACCTGGATCGAAGGATCCTCGAGGATCTTCCGGGTCTCCCAGACCATCTTCATTTCTTCCTTGGTGTACCCGTTGGGCTGGAAGTCGTCGATGTGCGGGATCACGTTGAAGGCGATCTGCTTGGGAAACTTGGACGTCTCGACGTCCTGGAAGTTGAGCATTTGCGCGGTCTGCTTGCCCAGCTCTTCCAGGCCGCTGCGGCCCGCACCCGATACCGACTGGTAGGTGGCCACGTTGATGCGTTCGATGCCCACCTCGCGATGGATCGGCGCCAGCGCCACCAGCATGCCCATGGTCGAACAGTTCGGGTTGGCGATGATGCCGCGCACCGTGTAATCGGCGATCGCGTGCGGGTTGACCTCGGACACCACCAGGGGAATGTCGTCCTGGTAGCGGAATTCGGAGGTGTTGTCGATCACCACGGCACCGGCCGCCGCGGCGCGCGGCGCGTGCTCACGACTGACGGAGCCGCCGGCGGAGAAGAAGGCGATATCCACGCCGTCGAAGTCGTATTTGGCGAGATCCTGGACGACGTAAGGTTTTCCAGCGAAATCGACCGTACCGCCCGCCGAGCGCTCGCTCGCCAGGGGCACCAGTTCGCTGACCGGGAAGTCCCGTTCGGCGAGGATCGAAAGGAGGGTTTCGCCGACCGCGCCGGTCGCACCCACCATGGCTACCTTGTAACTCGTCTTCTTGCTCATCAGTCGCTTTCGTCAGGGCGTGGGAAACAGGTCAGCTGGCGTCGGCCAGTACACCCGGATTGAGAATCGTGGGTGGCCGGCCGGCGTGGGGACCATGTCCAAACGCCGCCAGCACATTGTCCACAGCCAGCGCCGCCATATCGCGACGTGTGTCGCGACTTGCGCTGGCGATGTGCGGACTGAGCACGATATTTTCGATTTTCAGCAGGTCGGGGTGCACCTGGGGCTCCCCTTCGAACACGTCCAGGGCGGCCGAGGCGATCGTCCCGTCGGTCAGCGCCCGGGCCAGGGCCGCGTCATCGACGATGCCGCCGCGGGCGATATTGACCAGGGTGGCCGTCGGCTTCATGGCCTTCAGCTCCGCCTCGCCGATCGTATGGCGATTGGCCGGCGTGAACGGCAGCACCAGAATCAGATGGTCCGACTGGGCGAGCAGCGTGGCCTTGTCGACGTACCGAGCCCCGCAATCGCGCTCGATCGAGGCCTCGAGGCGCGACCGGTTGTGGTAGATCACCGGCGCGCGGAAACCGGAGGCACGGCGCGCGATGGCCTGCCCGATCCGGCCCATGCCGAGGATACCGATGGTCTTGCCGTGCACGTCGGCGCCCAGCCAGCCCTCGAAACGAGAGCCATGCCACTGCCCGTCACGCAGCCAGCGTTCGGACTCGCCCACCCGGCGGGCCGCGGCGAGCATGAGGGCCCAGGCGTAATCGGCTACCGTCTCGTTGAGCACGTCCGGAGTGTTCGACGCACCGACACCGGCGCTGGTCAGGGCATCGATGTCGAGGTTGTTGTACCCCACTCCGAGATTGGCCACGAAGCGCAGCTTCGGCGCGCCCTGCAGCACCTTGCCATCGATCTTGTCGGCGAGGCCGACGATCGCGGCGTCGGCGTCGGCCAGACGTTCCGCCAGCTCAGCTGGCGAGAACGGCCGTTCTTCGGTCTCGGCGCGCACGTCGAAGTACTCGCGCAGGCGGTCGACGATATCGGGAAAGAAGGGTCGGGAGACCCAGACGACTGGCTTGCTCATGCGTTGTCCTGTACGGCGCCGGGGATCCGCGGGGGCACCTCGCCCACATCGCCGCATTGCGCACGATGGCGCAGCGCCTGATCCATCAGCACCAGAGCCAGCATGGCCTCGACGATGGGCACGGCGCGGATACCCACGCAGGGATCATGGCGGCCCTTGGTCACGACCTCGGACGGCTGCCCTGCCCGGTCGACGCTGCGGCCGGGGATGAGGATGCTGGAGGTCGGCTTGAAGGCCACCGAGACGACGACAGGCTGGCCCGAGGCGATGCCGCCCAGGATGCCGCCCGCGTGATTGGAAAGAAAACCGTCGGCGGTGAGTTCGTCGCGGTGCTGCGTGCCGCGCTGGGCCACGGCGGCGAAGCCGTCGCCGATCTCGACACCCTTGACCGCGTTGATCGACATCATGGCGGCGGCGAGTTCGCCGTCCAGCTTGCCGTAGATCGGCTCGCCCCAGCCCGCCGGCACGCCGTCGGCGACCGCGGTGACTCTGGCGCCCACGGAATCGCCCGACTTGCGCAGGGCGTCCATATAGGACTCGAGTTCGGGAATCTGGGCCGCGTCGGGCCAGAAGAACGGGCTGGTCTCGATGGCATCGGCGTCGAAACCACGCGGCACCATCTCGCCGATCTGGGACACGTGGCCGCGAACGGTAACGCCATAGCGCTGGGCCAGCCACTTCTTGGCGATGACACCTGCCGCCACGCGCATGGTGGTCTCGCGCGCCGAGGACCGGCCGCCGCCGCGCGGGTCGCGCACGCCGTACTTCTGCCAGTAGGTGTAGTCGGCATGCCCCGGGCGGAACGTGTCGAGGATATTGCCGTAATCCTTTGACCGCGCGTCGGTATTGCGGATCAGAAGCGCGATCGGGGTGCCCGTGGTCACCCCCTCGTAGACGCCCGACAGGATCTCGATGTCATCCGCCTCGCGGCGTTGCGAGGTGTGCCGCGAGCGCCCGGTGGCGCGGCGCTCGAGGTCGGCACGGAATTCGGACGCCTCCAGTGCCAGACCCGGGGGACACCCGTCGACCACGCACCCGATCGCCGGGCCGTGGCTTTCGCCGAAGGTGGTGACAGAGAGCAGCTTGCCGAACGTATTGGAGGACACGGTACTTCCGATGGATTCAGTTTCTTGCCGCGCGTGCGGCTGCGATATCCGAGGCGTGCTCGATAAGGTCGCGCCGCTCCAGCGCGAAGATGCCCATCTGACCGACCTTGAACTCCAGCCAGACGAAGGGCACGCGCGGCAGCAACGCCGCCAGGGCGTGCTCGCTGTCGCCGACTTCGACGATCAGCAGGCCGTCTTCGCTGAGATGGTCCGCGGCCTCATCGAGCATGCGCAGGGTGATGTCCAGTCCATCATCGCCGGATGTCAGCCCGAGGACGGGTTCGTGGCTGTATTCGGCCGGCATGGCGGCGTATTCGGCATGAGTGACGTACGGCGGGTTGGAGACGATGAGGTCGTAGACCTCACCCTTCACGCCGTCGAACAGGTCGGACTTGATGGCGCGGACGCGATCTTCCACATGCTGGAAGACGATGTTCTCGTTGGCCAGCGACAGCGCGTCGTCGCTGACGTCGATCAGGTCGACCTGCCAGTCGGGGTTGTACTCGGCCATGGCGATGCCGATGCAGCCCGAGCCGGTGCACAGGTCCAGCGCGCGCTCGATGTGGCGATCGTCCAGCCACGGCGTGAAGCGGCCTTCGATCAGCTCGGCGATGGGCGAGCGCGGGACCAGCGCACGGTGGTCGCTCTTGAACTTCATGCCCGCGAACCAGGTTTCGCCGACCAGATACGCGACGGGCACGCGCTCGGTGACCCGGCGTTCGATGAGGGCCAGCACTTTCGCCTTCTCTTCCGCGATCAGGTTGCCTGCGCCATAAGCCGGCGGGATATCCGGCGGGAGGTGCAGCGCGGCCAGCACCAGATGGGTGGCCTCGTCGATCGGATTGTCGTGGCTATGGCCAAACGTCAGGCCGGCGGCCGAGAAACGGCTGGCGCCGTAGCGGATGAAATCGATGATCGAGGAGAGTTCGCTGGTCACGGGATACGGCTTTCGATGGGGCTGACCACGGAGTATAGCCGTCCGGGAGATAGGCGGGGCCGCCCGGACAGTTCAGACGGTCCGCGGTCCCGGATCGCTCGTCGCCGGCTGACCGTCTTCGTGATGGCCAGCGAACCGTCGCAGGTAGCGCGGCTGCGCCGGTGAGACGATGTCGATGTCGTACCAGCCCGCGCTCGCCTGCAGGTCGAACGACAACGTCACCGACTGGCCCGCCGCCAGTTCCAGCTCGCGTGCGGCTTCCGTCGCATACGCGTTACGTACGCGGACCGGCATCGTGGCCGTTCCAACGTTGCTGAGCCGGATCTCCACACGACGCGCGCCAGGCACACCGGCGAGAACGGCCTCGACCGCATCGCCGGCGAAGCCGCGAAGATGCGCCAGGTATCCATGGGGGCCGTGCACACGTCGATCATATGCATCGCCTGCGTTCGCCAGAGGCCAGCGATCGTCGATGCGCTTGCCCGCACTCACCGCGTAACGGCGCGGTGGGGCGTCCCGCCGCAACCCGTCGTAGACCAGGAAAGCGGCGCCCAGACGCCCCGTGTTGCGGAAGACGAGTCGACTGCCATCCGCGTCCAGGGAGTGTTCGACGGACCACGCGTAGCCCAGTGCGCGCGCAGGACGGCTGCCCGCCTCCTGCACCGGCATCGCTTGTACGCGCGGGACCTCGATGGGCCGCTTGCCGTCGGATCCGGATGGCACACCGAGCCGGGGTACCCGGTCGTCGGCGACACCGGTGAAATCGAACGCGCTGGTCAGATCGCCGCATACGGAACGGCGCCATGCACTGATGTTCGGTTCCTCGACACCGAAGCGCTTCTCGAGAAAGCGCAGTACCGAGGTGTGGTCGAACGTTTCCGAACATACCCAGCCGCCACGTGTCCACGGAGAGACCACGATCATCGGCACCCGATTGCCGAGTCCCACCGGCTGTCTGCCCCGTGGATCGCTGCCAGGCACGAGCGGCGCGGAAATCTTCGGATGCGCGTCGAGATCCATGATCTCGTCGTCGAGCGAGGCGACAAGATCGTCCGATACGACGCCCTGCCCGTCCTCACCGCTCCCGGTCGGCGGGGCGGGCGGCACGACATGATCGAAGAAACCGTCGTTCTCGTCGTAGTTGAGGAACAGCACGGTACGCGCCCAGACCTTCGGGTTCACGGTCAGCGCATCGAGCACGCTGCGGATGTAGAACGCACCGTCGGCCGGAGAGGACGTCGGATGCTCGCTGTATTTGTAGGGCGCGACGATCCAGGTGACCTGCGGCAGCCGGCCATGGATGACGTCGGCGCGCAGATCACGCAACGTGTGCGTCGAAACACCATTGCGCACGAGCGAGCCGTTCGGATCCGCCCCTTCCTTCACCTGATAGGCCGCGAAGAATTCGAGCGAGTTGTCGGTGTAATTGTCGGTGGGCGAACCCGGCTCACCCGTGCCGCCCTGATAAACGCGCCAGCTGATGCCGGCCTTCTCCAGCCGCTCGGGATACGTCGTCCACGTATAGCCATTGGCATCCGCGCGTTCTTCCGTGCCGGGACCGTTCGGCTTGCGGCTCAGCCGCCCCGAGGGATCGCACGTCCCGCTCCACAGGTAGATGCGGTTGACCGCCGTATCGGCCAGCGCGGACGCGTGGTACGCATCGCAGACGGTGAACGCGTCGGCGAGCGCGTAATGAAACGCGGCATCGTCTCGGCGCAGGTACGCCATGGTCAGCACGTCCTGTTTCTGCTCGATCCAGCGATCGTTGTGTCCGAGGTTCCACGCGCCGTGGCCGGTACTCCAGCCGTGATCGGTCCCCTCGTGATGGTCGCCACTGGCACGGGTGTCGAGGTGGAACGGATAGACCCAGGCCACATCGTCGCCGATGCCGCGGGACCTCCAGTATTTCGTGCGAGCGGCGCCGACGGGCTGTTTCCATACCGGATCGCCGTTACCGAGTTCGAGTACGCGCGGGTCGGCAAAACCGCGCACACCGCGCAGGCTGCCGAAGTAGTGATCGAACGACCGGTTTTCCTGCATGAGGATCACCACGTGTCCGACGTCCGCGATGCTGCCTGTGCGACGGTCCGGCGGCATGGCCAGCGCTTTCGCGATAGCGGCGGGAAAACCCTGCGCGACCAGCGAGGCCACCGCCGTCGCACCCGCGGTCTGGAGGAAACGGCGCCGATCGCGTGAAACCATGGAAACTCAGTCCTGTCGCAGGGATTCGATGAGGGCCAGGTGCAAGGCCGGCGTCGCGGCCGCGACGACACGACCGCCGCTGTCGAGGCCCAGCGCGCGCCCCTCCCAGTCGGTGATCACACCGCCCGCCGCTTCGACCACCGGTGCGATGGCGAGGTAGTCGTACGGCATAAGATTCGCTTCAATCACTGCATCGATATGACCGGACGCCAACATGCCGTAGCCGTAGCAGTCGCCACCGAAGCGACGGGTGTAGGCGGCGCGGCTCGTACGGTCGAATTTCGCCCACTCTTCCGGCGTGAACATGTCCGGCGTCGTGGTGTACAGCGTCGCCTCCGCCACCGCCTCACACCCGCTCGTGCGGCACGGATGTCCGTTCATGGATGTACCTACCCCGACGTGGCCGATCCAGCGCTCGTCGAGCGCCGGCATGTCCAGCAGGCCGAGCACGGGACGACCGTGATGCAGCAACGCGAGCAAGGTGCCCCACAGCGGCCAGCCGGAAATGAAACTGCGCGTGCCGTCGATCGGATCGATCGACCATACGAACTCGGCGTCGATACGGGTCGCGCCGTACTCCTCACCCAGCAGGCCATGGCCCGGCCAGGCCTGCTCGATGCGCTCGCGCAGCATGGATTCCACGCCGCGATCCACGGCCGTCACGGGACTCATGTCGCCTTTCAGGGTGACATCGACGGGACGGCGGAAACGCGGCAGCGACAAGGCTCGGGCGTTGTCGGCGATACCCACGGCAAACGCCTCGAATTCCTTCCGCCCGGCGGCGGACAACGATTCCATCGACAGCACTCCAACGTTTCGGGTTGATGACAAAAACGAAAATTCTCTGCTGGATCTAAGTCCCCAGCTTTGCAAATATACCCAAAACGCCACACAGGTGGGGTATGTTGTTTCAGCGCCACAGCCCGGGGACATCGATGCGTCCATACCGCCAGATCGCCTGCACCGTCGCCCTGGGCGCCGCCTGTGGCGTGGCGAATGCGGGCAGCGTCACCGTTTACTCCGCGCTGGAGAGCGACGAAATCGCCACCTATCTCGCTGCGGCGAAGAAAGCCCTGCCCGATCTGGACATACATGTGCTGCGTCTGTCCAGTGGCGATCTTGCCGCACGCCTGCTGGCGGAATCGGCCCAGCCGCGCAACGACGCGATCTGGGGTATGGCCGTCACCGACATGCTCGACCCACGCATCGCGGCACTGCTCACACCCATCCACGGGGACAACATCGACCGCATGCCCGCCCGCTTTCGCGGTGCGGACGCCAGCTGGTTCGCACCCACGGGCTATCTGGCCGCGCTGTGCGTCAACCGTGAAGCGCTGGCCGAACGCGGACTGCCTGTGCCGCGGACGTGGCAGGACCTGACCTCGCCGCGTTATCGCGGGCAGATCGCCATGCCCGATCCGGCATCGTCGGGCACCGGATACATGGTGCTGTCCTCGCTCAGCGATGCCGGGCGCAGCGCGAAAGGCATGGCGCTGGTCACCGCGATCGCACACAACGTGGGCCAGATAACGCTATCGGGTTCCGCGCCTTGCAAGCTCGCACGCATCGGGGAATTTCCGATCGGCGTGTCGTTCGCGTTTTCCGCGATGCAGTCGATCCGCCAGGGTTATCCGGTGACGATGGTGATTCCGTCGGATGGCGCCGGCTACGAACTCGAAGGTTCCGCCCTGATGAAGGACGCCGCGCACGACGCGGACGCCCGCCGTTTCCTCGACTGGACCGCGTCGCCGGAAGCCGCTTCGCTGTACCGCGGTTTCAAGGAAATCGTGGCGGCGCCCGGCGGCAAACCGGCCGAAGAACAACAACGGCAGGGCTTGCCCGCCGACCTCGTCGCGACGCTGCCCGCCCGCGACTTCACCACGGCGGCGCGCGAACGCGCGGCGCTCATTGCCAGATACAAGCGGCTGACGCGCTGACGCGCCGGCCCGGGGAGTCAAGGGGAACATGCATCTTCGCATCGACGACATCGCGAAGGCCTGGAACGGGCAGACCGTGCTCGACGGCGTGTCCTTCACCGCCGGTGAGAGCGACTTCGTCTGCCTGCTCGGCCCCAGCGGCTGCGGCAAGACGACGTTGCTGCGCATCGTCGCCGGCCTGACGCCGCCCGATGCGGGCCGGGTCATCCTCGGCGAACGCGATATCACCCGGCTGCCCGCGCGCGAGCGTCGCATGGGGCTGGTGTTTCAGTCCTATTCGCTGTTCCCGGACATGACCGTCGCCGCCAACGTCGGCTACCCCATGCGTCTGCGCCGCGAGGTACCCGCGACCATCGCCTCGCGCATCGCCGACCTGCTCGATCGCGTGGGCCTGGGCGCACTCGCCGCGCGTTATCCGGACGAGCTTTCCGGCGGTCAGCAACAACGTGTGGCGCTGGCCCGGGCGCTCGCCAGCGATCCGTCCATGCTTCTGCTGGATGAGCCCCTTTCCGCGCTGGATCCGGCCATCCGGACACAGCTCCGCACGGAGATTCGTTCGCTGCAACGCTCCCTGGGCATTCCGACCCTGATGGTCACGCACGATCAGGACGAGGCACTGGCCATGGCGGACACCATCGTCTGCATGAATGAGGGACGCGTGGAGCAGATCGGCACGCCGCGCTGCCTCTACGAGCGGCCGCGCACGCGCTTCGTCGCCAGCTTCATCGGCAAATCCAACCTCCTGTCCACGGCGCTCGTGCGCGAGGCGATGCCCGCATTCCTCGAACGGCGCCCTCCGGGTGCCGAAGCTACCTTCGACCTCTGCCTGCGGCCGGAGGACCTGAAGGTCGTCGCCGATCCACGCGGTGAAGGCGTGGTTGAGGAACTCACGTTCCTGGGCAACCTTGCCCACGCGCGCATCGCCTGGCGTGGCCGCTCGTTACTCGTCGAACTGCCGGGGCGCAGCAACCTGAATCCGGGCGAGGCCGTGTCGGTCGATGCGACCCGCGCCGCGTGGGTCGCCGCGTGAGTGCACTGACACTGGCCGCCGTGCACACACGACGCCACATGGCGGGCATCCTGCTCATCGTGCTGCCGCTGCTGGGCCTGTGCGGCTTTTTCCTCTATCCCCTGCTGACGGTGCTGTGGCGGAGTGTCACCGATGCCCATGGTGCCATCACGCTGTCGAACTACGCGCGGCTCTTCGACGATCCCGGCCTGCCGCGTGCGGCGCTGCACAGTCTGGTCATCGGCGTGACGACGACACTCGGCACCATCGCGACCGGCGTGTGCGTCGCCATGGCCCTGCACCGCTCACGGCTTCCAGGCAAGGCGCTGATTCGCGGCGCGTTGCTGCTCCCGATGCTCGCCCCCTCGCTCGTGCTCGGCCTCGGGCTGGTGTGCCTGCTCGGCCGCAATGGCCTCGTCCACCGCCTGACCGGATGGCCCACGGACATCTACGGCTTCTGGGGCCTGTTGCTTGCCAACCTGCTTTACGGGCTGCCGCAGGTCGTGATCATCGTGTCGGCCGCACTGGAGCGCACCCCTGTCCGCCACTACGACGCCGCCGCATCGATGGGTGCCACGCCCTGGCGCCAGTTCGTCGACGTCACGGTGCCACGCATCCGCTTCGCCGTCATGGCCGCCGCGTTTCTGGTCTTCACCGAAACGCTGACGGACTTCGGGAGCGCGGTCGTCGTCGGCGGCAGCTATCGCGTACTCGCCATGGAGATCTACAGCGAAGTGGTGGGCCAGCTCGATTTTCCGATGGGTGCGACGCTCGGCGTGCTGTTGCTCGCGCCCGCCGTGCTCTCGGTCTGGCTGGGTCGCCTGGCGAAGCGCCGGCAGGACATGGGTGACGCGAGTCCGGGCCGCGCGCTGGTGCCGGAGCGCAACATGTGGCGCGACAGCGTACTCGGCGCCGTGACGCTGCTGGCCGTGCTCGGCATCGTCGCCGTCGTCGGCACCGTCGCCTACGTCAGCCTCGTCAAACTCTGGCCGTACAACCGCACCCTCACCCTGGCCAACTACCTCGGCGGCATGCCCGACGGATACGGACCGGTGGGCACGTCGCTATGGGTCTCGCTGCTGGCGGCACTCGCCGGCGTCGTCCTGGTCTTCGCGCTGTCCGCCGGGCTGCGTCGACTGCCCGGCTGGGTTGCCCGGCCGGTGCAGGTGCTGGCTTCGCTTCCCGCCGCCGTGCCCGGCATGGTCCTGGGACTCGGCTACGTGCTCACCTTCAATCACGGCGCCTTGTCGACGTGGCTCTACGGCAGCGTGGCGATCGTCGCGGCATGCAGCCTCTATCACTATCACGCGCCATCCTTTCTTACGCTGCAGACCGGTATGCGTCGTGTCCCGGAAGCACTGGAAGACGCGGTGGCGGTGTTCGGCGGCGACACACGCCACGTCGTTCGCGACGCGGTGCTGCCTTTCGCGGCGCCCGCCGCTGTCGCGACCTTCTTCTACCTGTTCATGCGCTCGCTGGTGACCCTGTCGGGCGTGATCTTCCTGGTGACACCCGACCTTGGCCTTGCCTCGGTCACGGTGATGCGCCTGGACGAAAACGGCTTCCTGGCGCAGGCGGCGGCGTACGCGATGTGCGTCGTCCTCGCCGGCGGCCTCGCACTGGGCGCCATGCGCCTCATCCTCCACACACTCAAGGACCGACGCCATGTGGCATGAAGAACGACACACCCGTATCCGTGACCTGCTCCGCGCCAGCGGCAAGGTCTCCGTGGAGCGCATCGTCGCCGAGCTCGGCGTGTCGCGCGAAACCATTCGCCGCGACCTGGTCGAACTGGCCGCGCTCGGAGAAATCCGCCGTGTGCACGGCGGTGCCGTGCTGACCGGCGATGAGCCGCCGATCGCCGTGCGCCACGCTACCCGCGTACGCGAAAAACGCGCCATCGCGAAGAAGGTCGCCAGCCTGGTCGAGAGCGGCCAGACCATCTTCATGGATGCGGGCAGCACGATGACGCTCGTCGCTGAAGCATTGGCGACACGAAGCGGGCTCACCATCGTCACCAATGCGGTCGACGTGGCGGCGCGCTTCGCGTCACGCCCCGGCAACGAGGTTCATCTGCTCGGCGGTCGCTTCGATGCGCAGATCGGCTGTACCAACGGATCGGCGACGATCGCCGAGATCGGCCGCTATCAGCCCCACCTGGCGATCCTTTCGCCGGTGGGCATCGATGCGAAGGCCGGTGCCAGCAGTTTCGAAATGGAGGAAGCCGAGATCGCCCGTGCGATGTGCGCCAGCGCACGACGCATCGTGATCGCGGCGGACCATTCAAAAATCGGCGTGCGCAGTCGCGTCGCCTGGTGTCCCGCGGACCGGATCGACGTGCTGGTCACTGACCGCCGCTCGGAAAAGTCGCGCGGTATCGCCGCCATCAGTAAGGCGATCGGCGATGTCGAATACGCCTGAAACAACAACGTGCCAGGAAGGCCAACTCACCCATCACAACCCCATGTCCTTCCCGGAGCAACCCATGATTCCCCGCCCCAATCTCCGACGCACCCTGTTGTGCGCCGCCGTCGCGGCGTCACTGACCGGCCTCGCCTATGGTCAGGCCACCACCGGCCGCATCGCCGGTAGCGCGCCTGTCGCCAGTGGCGAGACCGTGGTGATCGAAGGCAGCAATGGCATCACCCGCGAGGTCGCGGTCGACTCGCGCGGTCGTTATGTCGCCGAGGCCCTGCCGCTGGCGACGTATAAGGTGTCACTGAAGTCCAACGGCAACATCGTCGATACCCGCGACAACGTCACCCTGCGCGTGGGCGCCGCAACGGACGTGTCGTTCGCCGCCGCCTCCTCGCAGGATGCCCAGCAGCTCGATCAGGTGACCGTCTCGGCCACGCAGGCGGCGAAGATCGATGTCGCCACCGTCGCGTCGAGCACGGTGGTCACCTCCGCCGATCTCGCCCGGCTGCCCTTGCAGCGTTCGGCCGAAGCCATCGCCCTGCTCGCTCCCGGCGCCTCGCCGGGCTACACCGGCTTCAAGAACGCGTTTGGCGGGAGCCTGGTGAGCTTCGCGGGTTCGGCCGTCTCCGAGAACGCCTACTACATCAACGGGATGAACACGACCGATCCGCTCAGCGGCTTCGGTGGCGTGACCCTGCCCTACGGTGCGGTCGATCAGCAGGAAATCCTCAGCGGCGGCTATTCCGCCATGTACGGCCGCTCGGACGGCGGCGTGATCAGCCAGGTCGGCAAGCGCGGCACCAATGAGTGGCACTTCGGTGCACAGGTGCTCTGGGAGCCGCATTTCGCACGCGCCAGCGCGCGCAACATCACCTACGGTCACGACAACCCGGCGCCCCCGGGCACGATCAACCAGCGCAACGACGAAAACCACGAGTGGACCACGACCGTGAGTGCGTACGCCGGCGGCCCGCTGGTCAAGGACAAGCTGTACGCTTTCGCCGCGGTGGAAATGGAGCGCAGCAAAGGCAACAGCATCGGCGACGTCAACCACGCCTACGATACCCGGTACACGTATAAGGATCCGAAGTGGTACGGCAAGCTCGACTGGAACATCACGGATAACAACATCCTCGAGCTGACCGGCGTCAACCAGACGCATCGCTCCAACGGCAACAAGTACACCTACGATTACCCGACCGATACGGTGGGCGATTTCGCCAGCACGGACTCGACATACAAGACCAAAGCGATGGTCTATGTGGCGAAGTTCACCAGCTACATTACCGATGACCTGACCCTCACCGCCCTGTACGGCAAGTCGAAGCTCACCTATTACAACGAGCCGCCGGCCACCGGCGTCTCCGGCCCGTTCATCGGCAACGTCAGTCAGCAGAACCCGGCCCTCAATGGCGGCACGCCGATCACCAACGGCCAGACGCTGGATACGGTGGACAACCCGGATCATGAGTCGACCAACCGCAACCTGCGCGTCGACCTCAACTACAAGATCGGCAGCCACTCGATCACCGCCGGTATCGACAATCAGGACTCGCAGGACATCGAAGACGGTACGACCATCGGTGGCGACGGCTACGAACTCTGGTATGCGAAGGGCGATCCCAATCTCAACATCAGCGACAGCCCCTTCGTCGACAAGCCGGCCAACTATCCCGGTGGCCAGACCGGTTACTACGGCTACTACCGCCACTACAACACGCTGGCCTCGGTACGCGTCAGACAGCGTGCGCAATACATCATGGACGACTGGCAGGTCACCGACCGCCTGCTGCTCTCCCTCGGCCTGCGCAACGATCAGTTCACCAACTACAACCCGTCCGGCCAGCCGTATCTCAAGCTGACCCGCCCGCAGTGGGCGCCGCGACTGGGCTTCAGCTGGGACGTCAATGGCGACTCGAGCATGAAGATCTACGGCAATGCCGGTCGTTACTTCCTCGCCATGCCGGCCTCCGTGGCGCTGCGTACCTCCGCCGGCTCGCTGGCGACCAACCAGTACTTCACCTATACCGGCATCGACGCGAACGGCCTGCCGACCGGCGTCAACTTCATCCAGTCGGCCACCGGTGGTGCGGTCTCTCCCAACGGCGAATATGGACAGCCGCCCGACCCGAAGACGGTCAGCGCGAAGAACATCAAGTCGGAGTATCAGGACGAATACATTCTCGGCCTGGACAAGCAGATCAACGCCGACTGGGTGGCGGGCGCGAAGGCTACCGTGCGTCACCTGCGCAACGCGCTGGATGACGTCTGCGACAACGGCGCGATCACCCGTGCGGCGATCGCACAAGGTGCCGACATCGACGCCGTGACGGTGGGCAGCTGCTACCTGTCGAATCCGGGCCGCGCGAACGTGTACCAGCTGGCCAATGCGAACGGCGGCTACACGAATGTCACCGTGACCAACGCCGATTTCGGCTTCCCTCACCTCAAGCGCAATTATTACGGTCTGGACCTCTACCTGTCGCACCCGTTCGACGGCACGTGGTCGGGCAAGATCGACTACCTGTACTCGCGCAGCTACGGCAACACGGAAGGACAGGTGCGCTCGGACGTGGGCCAGGGCTCGGTCGCGGCATCGCGTGACTGGGATTACGCCACGCTGATGAACTACGCCAACGGCGACCTGGGCAACGACCGCAAGCACCAGCTGAAGCTCTACGGTTCCTACCAGATCGCTCCCGAGTGGCTGCTTTCGGCGAACATTCTGATCCAGTCCGGACTGCCGAAGTCGTGCCTCGGCCGCTACGGTGCGGACGAGAGCGACCCGTCCGGTTACGGCAGCTACTACCACTTCTGCTTCGGTGTGCCTTCGGCATACGGCGCGAAGGGTCGCGAGCCGTGGGAAGAGCTGGTCGACGTGAATGCGGAGTACCGTCCGCTCTGGGCCGACAAGAAGCTGGCCTTCACCGTATCGGTGTTCAACATCCTCAACCAGCAGCGCTCGCAGCGGACCAACCCGGTGTCGGGCAGCACCAACTCGGTGAACGACGGTTACCAGCAGGTCATCAGCTACACCCAGCCGCGTTACGCCCGGTTTGGCGTCACCTACGACTTCTGACGGAGCGTCCATGCATCCACTTCTGCGACTGGGTATCGTCGCGCTTGCCGCCGGGGTCCTCGCGACTCCGGCGGTCGGTGGCGAGAAGACCTATAACGACCTGCCGACGGAAACGCCGGCCCGATTCACGCCGACGAACCCCGGCTTCGACTACGTGCGCCGCACCGTCGAGATCCCGATGCGCGATGGCGTCAAACTACATACCGTCATCCTGATGCCAAGGGGCACGGCACACGCAGGCATCCTGCTCACGCGCACGCCTTACGGCGCCGATGGCATGGGTCACCGCAGCGACAGTCCGCATCTGGATACCGCCCTGCGCGGCTACGACAACCCGGCGGACATCATCGTCCAGGACGGATACATCCGCGTCATCCAGGACATCCGGGGCAAGCACGGTTCGGAAGGCGACTTCGTCATGAACCGCCCGCCGATCGGCCATGGCAATCCGACCGCCGTGGATGAGTCCTCGGACATCTACGACACGGTGGACTGGCTGGTAAAACATGTGCCGGAGTCCAACGGCAAGGTCGGCATCATCGGCATTTCGTACGACGGGTTCGAGGCGATGGTGGCGACGATCCGCCCTCATCCGGCGTTGAAGGTCGCCGTGCCCATCAATCCCATGATCGACGGCTGGATGGGCGACGACTGGTTTCATCGTGGCGCGTTTCGCCAGCAGATGATCCCCTATATCTATGGCATGGTGAATTCGCGCGGTAGCGACATCGGCTGGACGACGGGTTACCGCGACGACTACGACCTGTACCTTCGCGGCGGTTCGGCTGGCGATATCGGCCGCGCCTACGGCATGGAATCGCTGGGATTCTGGCAGAAGATTCTTGCGCATCCCGCGTACGACCGCTTCTGGTCCGAGCAGGCCATCGACAAGGTCGCGGCGAACGAGCCGATGACCGTGCCGACCATGCTGGTGCACAGCCTGTGGGATCAGGAAGACAATTACGGCGACATGGCGGTCTACCGCGCCCTCGCGCCGCGCGATCCCCGGCATGAGAAGTTGTGGCTGGTCCTGGGACCGTGGCGTCACGCGAAGACATGGGAAAAAGCCAACACGATCGGCGCGATCGATCTCGGCAGCGATACGGGCACCGAGTTTCGCCAGAAGATCCTGCGTCCGTTTCTCGCCCAGTACCTCAAGGACGACGCGCCGAAAGCGGACATCGCGCCGGTCAATGCGTTCGTTACAGGTGAGAACACGTGGCGCAAGCTGAATACGTGGCCCTCCGGCTGCCGTGACGGATGTGTACCTGCGATGCAGCGCTGGTTCGTCGGGGCCGACGGCGCGCTGGGGACGGCGGCACCCGCCAAGGGCGACGACGAATACGTATCGGATCCCGCGAAGCCCGTTCCCTACCGCGTGCGCCCGATTCAGTCGTGGTCGCACGGCGTGGCCGATCGCGAAGACTCGTGGCCCGAATGGCTCGTGGATGACCAGCGCGATTTCGCGTCGCGGACCGATGTGCTGACCTATGTATCGCCCGTGCTGGATAAGCCGATGGGCGTCGCCGGCGAGCCGCTGGTCCATCTGCTCGCGTCGACGAGTGGCACGGACAGTGACTGGGTGGTCAAGCTCATCGACGTGTATCCGGACGAGGTCGAAGAGAAGCCGTCGATGGGTGGCTACGAGCTGCCGGTAGCGATGGAGATCTTCCGCGGCCGCTACCGCGAGGGCTATGACAAGCCGAAGCCGCTTCAACCGGACACCGCGCAGGAGTACGGGTTTCCGCTACCGACCGTGAACCATGTGTTCCAGCCGGGGCATCGCGTGATGGTGCAGATCCAGTCGAGCTGGTTCCCGCTGTACGACAGGAACCCGCAGACCTTCGTACCGAACATCTTCAACGCGAAGCCGGGGGATTACCGGAAGGCGACGCAGAAGATTTATCGCGACGGGCAGGAAGGAACCTACGTCGAGTTACCCGTGGTGAAATAGAGGGACGACCCGTTACCAGCAGGCCGGCCCCCACCAGGTTGCGACACCCTGGTGGGAACCGGCGCTGATGGAGGCCAGCTGGCTGGCGATACGCGATCGCCTCAGCCCGGAGGACTCAGAAGTCCCAGCGCGCCCCGACATTGAAGCCCCAGCCACGCGTTCCCGCGTCACCCAGCTTCTTCTGCCAGTCCGCCTCACCATACAGCGAGATCCGGTTGGTCCAGGCATACGTACCGCCCAGGCCCACCTCCACCATCCGACCGAAAGCACCGCCGGCGAACTGCTGCGAGATGTCGTAGCCCTCGGCGCCGACGTTCACCGACGAACTGCCGCCCCAGCCCTTGATGTAGTTCACCCGCGCATAAGGCGTGGCCTTGCTGCCGCTATCCGTCACCCACGTGCGATCGAAACGCACGCCGGCTCGTCCGATCGTCTGCGACAGGTCGTTGAACTGTGTGGTGGCGCCATCGGTATCCGTCTGATCACGTAGCGCGATGTGCTGACGCGTCAGCTGAAGCTGCGGCTCCAGTTCCCATCCGCCATCGAACTTGAACGGGTACCCGGCCTCGAGCGAACCGTTCCAGCCCGAGCCGCGGATGCGCGCCGTACCCTTTGAGCGAGCGGTATCGACGTCGCCGACGTGGCGGTCGCCCTGGGCGATCGCGTCGATATAGAAACCGCTCACGTGCTGCCACGTAACGAACATGGCGACCGAGTTGGTATCGAATTTCGTACGGCTGTAACCGTCGGCCGCTTTCGGTTCGAGCCGCGTCGTGCCGTGCGTATAGGCGATACCCGCCCGCAGGGCTGACCGGTCCGCATCGAGCGCGAAGATGTTCACGCCCACCTGCACCGCATGCGTGTCGATATCGGCGTCGTAGCCGTACTGGCTGAACGACCGGTTGGAGGAGTAGCTGTAGTCGCCACCGATGTAACGCACGAACGGCTCACCGCCGAGACCCTCTCCCGCATCGTTCATATCGCGAATCTCGCCGAGCCGGCGATGCAGGTTGTCGATCGTGCTGTAACCGTAGATGGCCAGCGCGGTCGGCGAGAGAATGTACGAAGGCACCTGTGGCACGACCGCCGGGCGAGCATCGCCTGCCGGCACGAATCCGCCGATCGATCCCGGCTGTGGCGTCGGATAAGGCAGGCCCGTCGCTGGCGTAGGCGCCGGTGTAACCGTGGTGGGCGTGGGGCAAGGGCCGTCGCACACCAGGACGTTGGCCAGCCGGTAATCCCAGAACGCGTTGCCGGTGGTCGCACCACCCACGACGCGCTGCGACGCATCGCTGCTGCCAGGCTGGAAGGCGTACAAGCCGTACTGCCACGGACCCGCCGCGACATAACCGCCCTTGAGCCGGAAAGCACCGCCCGTCGACGTGCCCGCGACCTGCACGAGGGAGATACCTTCATCGGCACGCACGTAGCCATTGCGATCGGTATCGGTCAGCGCTCCCGTGCTCAGCGCGGCAGGTGTGACATCGAGCACCGTTTCACCCGATGCATTCCCTTGCACCAGCAGGCGATCGGTCTGCTGCTGGGCCAGGGCGCCACCGGCGTTGAGGTTGGTTACCAGATTCAGCCGACCGCCCGAACTCGCATAGTTGCCGTCGATCGTCAGTCGATTGCCCGGCGATCCGCTGCCCTGGGTCAGGTCGATCAGGCCGGCATTATTCACGTTGGCCGAGCCCGGCGATGCGCCCGAGATCACCGGGTAGACACCGTTACCGGCATAGAGGGTGGACGTCGGATCGATGTCGACGTCGCTGTTGGCGAGCTTGAGGTTGTCCGTAAGGGTGAACTGCGCGCCGTTCGCGAGCGAGACGGTGTTCCAGCCGTTGCCGAGGTTGATACCCTTCGCAAGATCGTCGTAGGCGAACGTGCCGCCGCGTGTCTGTGTCCCGTCGAACGTCAGCGAGTTACCGCCGCCGGTCCCGGCCAGCAGATGATAGGTGCCGGACGTATCGACCTTGCCCACCGTCGCCTGGTTGCCCGTCCCGTTGCCCATGGTCAGGCTGCCCTGCAGGGTGCCGCCCGTCCAGGCGAACGTGTCGGATCCCTCCCCCGTGCCGATGTCGCCGCGTACG
Organism: Luteibacter mycovicinus; assembly: GCF_000745235.1. Lineage (NCBI taxonomy): Bacteria > Pseudomonadati > Pseudomonadota > Gammaproteobacteria > Lysobacterales > Rhodanobacteraceae > Luteibacter > Luteibacter mycovicinus. The sequence continues at coordinate 4,127,045 of NZ_JQNL01000001.1, read as the reverse complement.
CTGCCCCCAACGAGACCGACCGTATCGTTACCGGCGCTACCGCGCACGGCCTGCGCCGACGGCGACGCCGCACGGATCGTGCCGCTGTTGACGAAACTGGTGCCCGTCCCATTGGCAAGATCCACGACGGGCGACGCGGTGCTTGCCGACGTCAGCACCCCGGCATTGGATACCGAGGACGCCGTCCCTGCCACAAGCGCCGATCCACCGGCCGGCGAAAGGATATTCACCGACGCGGCATTGGCCACGGAACCCGTGGTCAGGGCCTGGATACCGGTCGCGCCCGCACCGTTACCGTTGACGGTGAAGCCATTGCCGATCGAAAGGTTACCGTCGGCCGGACTGCCGTCGGCGCGGCGGAACGCGTAGCCCACACCCGAGCCGTCGACGTTGAACGTCGCCGTGGACGAGGGATCGATCGCCGTCGCGGTACGCAGTCCCGCGCCGTTGACGACGCGAAGCGTCGCGCCGCGGAGCGTGATCGCACCGGTCTCCGCGGCGTTCTCGATCGCGTTACCGGTACCCAGCGTGGTGATCGTCGTGCCCGTCGCGTTGAGCGAGACGGCGCCCGTGTCCAGCAGTACGCCGTGCGCGCTGCCGTTGGTGACGATCGCGGAGTCACCCGAACCGAGCACGAGGCCGGCACCGCTGGTCAGCTGCACGCCCGCCACGCCATCATCCACCGTGATCGACCCGGCGGGATCGAGCCGCTGCGTCCCCGCACCTTCCACGCGCACGCCGGTGCCGCTGCCCACATGGATGCTGCCGTTGTTGGCGAACGTGCCGCCCGAGCGCAGCAAGGCGCCCGTGGCACCCGGGCCCGACAGATTGAGCGCCGCGTTGTTGATGGCCTTGCCGTTGGTCTCGACGATGAACCCGGTGGTGTTCGCCCCTGTCAGAGTCATGGCACCGGCATTGACGAGGCTGGCACCGTTCCGTGCGATATAGCCGGTGACGCCGCTGGTCGCGGACGTGAGATTCGCCAGGCTGTTGAGTTGCGTACTGGTGACGACCGCACCCTGGCTGGCGCCGGTGAGGCTGTGTTTCTGGCCGTCGGCCACGCCGGCGATGGCGCCAGCGCCAGCAAGATTCACGTTGGTCGCCGCGTCGATGGTGGCCACCGCGCCACCCTCCGCCACCACGCCCTGCGCACCGTTGCCGGAGACCGTGATACCGGCGTTGCGGGTGTTCACCAGTGAACCGGTGCCCGTGCCCAGGATACCGGTCGACTGCGCACCGGAAGCGACCATGCTCAGCCCCGTGCCGTCGAAATCCGCGCCCGAGTCGAGCCGGAACAGCGTGGACTGCGCCGTCGAGACGTTCAGCGGGCTGCCGCCGTTGACATTGATATGTGCGTCATCGCCGTAGGCGAAGAAGCCGATCTGTCGTGTGCCACTCGCGAAACTCGGTGCCGCGCCGGCAGCCACATCGACCGTGGCACGGCCGCGCGCATGGATACCGATCGCGCCGTCGCCGAGCAGGTTTACCGCACCCTGCACGTTCGCGCTCGCCGTGGCGCTGCCCTGCCCTTCGGCCCAGACACCGTAATTGCGCGTGCCACTGGCGGGATCCGCGCCACCGGCGACATTGATCGTGCCCGTATTGCTCACCAGCGATGCCGTCGCGCCGGTCGAGAGCGCCTTGATACCCGCCCCGTTCACGCCATTGAGGTTGATGGTTCCGCTGTTGACGACGTTACCGGTGGCGCCGCCGTTCTGCACGAGGATGCCATCGTTTTCGCGCGGTACCGCGGCGGCCGCGCCGTTGACATTGATCGTCCCCGAGCTGTCGACGTTCGCACCCGGCGACGTCACCAGGATGCCCGCGGCGTTCTGGGTGAGCGAGCCAAGCGTGATGGTGCCCTGGTTCCGCGCGATCGCCGCGTAAGGTACGTAGATGCCTGTCGTCATCGTGCCCTGGTTGACCGCGATGTCGGCCGCCGGCGTCGCGGGTGACGTTTGCGGCCCGCGACCGATATAGATCGTGCCCGCCGCTCCGTTGGTGAAGATGGCGGTGGGATCGCCCAGCGCGATGCCGTCCATCGAGCCATTCGAACGCGAACCCGTCACGCCGACGTTGACGATGCCGTTGTTGGTCGCGCTGGCATTGGCGCCCACGCGCACACCAATCGACTTGCCCGCGCCATTGGCCGAGCCGGTGGCGAGGTTGAGAATACCGTTGGTTCCATTGGTGAACGTACCGCCGGACTGCAGATCGACCGCCGTGGACCCGATGGCACCGTTGGTAATGGTGTTGTCGGCATTACGGAAGAAGTTGCCGTTGATCACGCCATTGTTGGTACCTGTCGTACCCGCTCCCGTCAGCACCAGCGCCGAGCCGTCGCCGGTGTTATGCGTGGCCGCCAGCGTGCCATTGATCGTCACGTTCGCGCCGGCTTCTCCGCGCACCGTGCCGCCGTTGGTGTTGACGGCTTCCAGCGTCGCGCCGGAAGCCACCGTGCCGGAGGCATTGGGGCCGACCAGCTGCATGACGATGCGATTACCGATGGGCTGCGCCACTTCATCGGCTGCGTCGTCGGCGCTGATGCCGTAGCTGATCTGCTCGGTCGTCGCGCTGTAGCCCTTCGCGAACAACGATGCGTACGACGTGGGAGCGAGATTCCCCGTCTGCAGGTTGGCGATGAGGAAATTGTTGTAATCACGCAGCTGCGCGTCATTGGTGACGGTGTGTGAACTCGTCACGCCATCGACGGTGGTGACATCGAAGGTGCCGCCGTAGTGCGAAACGTAGCTCACGTACAGGTTCTGCGGCTGGGCCGGGTTGGCCACGTCGCCGTTGAAGGCGATGCGATTGCGCGAGGTCCAGTCGATGGTGCTGGCCGCACTCCCGGTGCCGTCCGCGTAGAACAGGGAGGTCTGTTTCGCCGCCATGGTCCAGCCGTTGGTGGTGGAGTCCGTCGGCACGCCGGGACTGCCGATGTCGACGGTGAGCGCGCCGCCACCACTGGTCACCGTGCCGACGCGCGCGTCGATGTACTGCTGCCCGTTGACGTTGACCACGTCCGGCACCGCGGTGCTGCCGTCAACGGCGCTCAGCCCGACCAGGTTGGCACTGTTGTACGTGGAGACGACACGCCGGCCACCGGTGATGGGATCCGGCACGCTGACGCCAAAGTTCTGGGTGCCGGGATTCAGACGTGCCGCACCGATCCACTCGGAACCCGACTGGATCCGTCCAAGCCCCTGGAGCGCGGCGATGGTCGTATTGCGCGTGCCGGTGTCACCCGCGGCGAAAAGCTGTGGGCCGGAGATCGTCACCACCTGACCGGGCGTCAGTACCGTGGCGTACTGCTGGTTGTCGTTCTTCGTGGGTGAATAGGCGTCGAGGGTGACGGTCTGAGCGACGACCGGACCACCCGTCAGTGCCGCGGCGACGGCGAGAAACAATTTGGCGCGACGGCGGCCGCCCATCATGGCGCGGCGCGAAATAACCTGGGAGCTCATTTTTGGTACGTATCCCTATCGGGCGCCGATCCCGGCACCGTGAAGCACGACTGGCACTCCCTTACCCGGCGACGCGAGCCCCCTCACCCGTTCACCGTGGCCCTCCTGGGCCTCGTGCGAAGCAGCGACGTGTCGAAGACGCGTCGGTCATTACTTAGGTATATTCGGCAGGCCATGAAAAAAACGTGCATTTATTTGCCGAATATGCGCATAGTTTTTGCACAGTCTTACCGCAGCAGCGGGAAACGCGGGCCTCGCCTATACTTCCCCGATGAAGCCAAAGGTCCTGCTGCAGTACATCCTCCCGCACCGCTTTCTTTCGCGAATCGTCTACTGGGCGACCCGCTGGGAATGGACGCCCTGGAAAAATTTCCTGATCCGGGAGATCGTCCAGCGCTACGACGTCGACATGAGTCAGGCGGCGCAGCCCGACCCGCTCGCCTATCAGCATTTCAATGCGTTTTTCACGCGCAAGCTGAAGCCGGGCGCACGCTCCGCCGCGCCCGATCCGCAGGCCATTCTTTGTCCCGCTGACGGACGTATCAGCCAGTGCGGCCCGATTCGCGACGGCCGGATCTTCCAGGCCAAGGGCCAGGAATACACGGCGGCCGAACTGCTGGGCAGCGACGAAGCCGCCGCCCCTTTCCGGAACGGCAGCTTCGCGACGATCTACCTGTCCCCGCGCGACTACCACCGCGTTCACATGCCGCTGTCGGGCACTCTGACCGGCACGACACACGTGCCGGGTCGCATCTTCAGCGTCGCCCCGTTCGCGGTGGCCGACATCCCTCGCCTGTTTGCACGTAACGAACGCCTCGTCTGCCATTTCGACGGCGAACACGGCCCCTTCGTCTCGGTGATGGTGGGAGCGATCCTGGTCTCGAGCGTCGCCACGGTCTGGGACGGCATGGCTATCCCGCCGTACGCGGCGGACATCATCCGCAAGGACTGCCGCGGCAGAGGCGTCCACATCGATCGCTTCGGCGAGATGGCCCGCTTCAACATGGGCTCGACCGTGATCCTCCTGCTGCCGGAGGGCTACCGCTTCGACGACCTCCAGCCCCAGCAGCAGGTCGTCGTCGGCCAGCGTCTGGGCCAATACGTGGGCGCCGGCACGCGCGACTGACCCACCGCGTCACAATGTGACGAATATGTCTTCAAATTGACGCGACGTCAGCGTATGCTCCGTGGCTCCGGCGCCTCTTAGGGGGAAGCGCCGGGGTCATAAGAAGCATCCGCCCAGGGGAAGTCGTCCATGCGTCTTGTCACTCATCTCATTGCCGTCAATCGCGAGATCCGCCTTAAGCGGCAGCTCGCCGACATCGAGCGCGTCGTGCTTGCTCTTCCCGTCCGGGCACACGCCGACCTGCAGCAGCTGGTCAGGCGCGAGATGGAGCAGGCCGCGGCATGTGACTTCCCGCATCTCTACGGCACTCCGCCGGAAGAACGCTACAGCACCTATGGTCACGGGCCGGATGTCGGCCTGGGCAAGGCACGCTCGGAAAATCCTCTGATCGCCACACGCGGCGTCGCCCTGTGGATCGCCTCGGTGTATCACGAGACCCTCGATTCCCGCCGTCCCGGCATGGAAGACCTGCACCGGCAGATTCTTCGCCTGATGCGTCAGATTAAGGAACTCTCGGCGCCGGGTAAGCGCGATGCCGCCGACGCGTGGATGGAGCCGCACGCGGTCGCCTGATTCTTTTCAGAAAGACTACCGGCAAACCGGTACGCGCAGCGCCTGCCCCACTTTCAGCTGATGTCCTTTGAGGCCGTTCATACGCGCGATGTCCTCGACATCCGCGCAGTTGCTCTTGCGAGCGATACTGACGAGCGTGTCGCCCCGGCGCACCGTGTAGCTCTTCGAAGCCGACGACGATGACTTCGACGGTGTCGACGACGACGAACCACCGGCCAGCGCGGCGGATGTGGCGGCCGGCGGGGGTGGAGCGATGATCTTAACCGCATTGTGCAGATCGGCCGCGAGGATGGGCCACGGACCGTCGGCACAGCTGGAGGCGTAGGCCTTCTCCAGCTGCCTGGGCACTTCGAGTCGCGTACCCACCGGCTGGCTGATCTGCGGATCGAGACGGGGATTGAGGTTGCGCAGCGTGCGGAACCAGCCTTCCGGCATGTCCTGCGACGAGCCGAGGCAGACCGTCAGTTCGCTCAGGGAGGCTGGGCGCTTCAACGTGATCTGGCCCGGCTCACCGTCGATCTTCGGCCACCTCAGGTGATAGCTGTCAGGGTGCAGGAAGAGCCATGCCGCGGCCAGCACCATCGGGACGTAGTCACGCGTTTCCGCCGACATCTGGCCATAGATCTGCGGATCGTAGAAGCCCGCGCCGGGACTGCTCGCCGCGATGCGGCGCATGCGCCCCTCACCGCCGTTGTAGGCGGCCAGGGTCAGCTCGAGGTTGTTGTTGAAGGCGGCCAGCTGCTCGTCGATGTATTCCGCATTGGCCTGCGCCGCCATCGTCGGATCGAAGCGCTGGTCGAAGCCGTCCGAGTTGCTCAGGCCGAAGCGCAAGCCCGTGGCGTACATGAACTGCAAGGGGCCGGATGCGCCGGAGCGGGAGACCGCGTGCACCTTGCCGCCCGACTCCTTCGCCATGATGCCGAAGAGCAGCGCCTCGGGCAGGTCGGCTTTCTTGTAGGCCGGCCACATCTTGTAGCGCATCATCTGGTAATTGACGTAAGCGTCCATCAGGTTGGGACGCAGCTGGGTCAGCCAGAGCTCCAGCGCCGCCTTGACCGGACCGTTCATCACCATCAGGTCGGAAAACTGCTGGCCCTTGAGCATGGTGACGGCGCGCTGCGCCGCCGGTAACGAACCGATCGCGACGGAGCCCGGCAGATTCGCGTCGCCCGGCTGCGCACCGACTTCGGCACCCTGCTCCGTATCGTCCGCATCTTCGCCTTCGATGAAGCTGCCGTCCTTCAGGCGCAGCAGACGATCGAACACCGCGGCGAACCGCTGCGGGTCGCAACCCGGGGTCAGGCTGCAATGGGCCGACGCGTCCTTGAGCTGGTCGAGCGACTGCTTGCGCGTCTGCGCCGCCTGAGGGGTATCGCCCCGGCGAGCCTGGTCGATCGAGCTCTCGTAACCCTTGCTCGCCTGGTTCATCCGGTCGTACAACGCATTGACCTCGGGCGTGGCCCTGCCCGGACGGGGCGTACCGCTGGAAGCGCAACCGGCGAGGACCGCCAGGGGAAGCAGGAGAAGCGGACGCGGCACGCGAAAGGACATGTACGAAACTCAGGGTCAGGCAGTGGCGGCCACGTTACCCGCCGGACCGCCCGGACTCAAGCGGTCGTGCGTCAATTTTCTCCGTAACGGCATATCGTTGCGTACACTTGTTCAGGAGATTCTTAAGGATGAAACCATGCCCACGATCCTGATTGGCCGCAACGACGAGGCCGCTGTCGAACTGGACTCCCGCTACGGCAACCGCCACGGCATGATCGCCGGGGCCACGGGTACGGGAAAGTCGGTCAGCCTGATGCTGCTCGCGGAGGGTTTTTCTCGCCTCGGTGTGCCCTGTTTTCTGGCCGATGCCAAGGGCGACCTCGCCGGCCTCTCACAAGCCGCCGGCGCTCCGTCGGAAAAGCTCACCGCCCGCCTGACCAGGCTCGGTCTCACGACCTGGAAGCCGCAGGCCAATCCAGTGGTGTTCTGGGACATCTACGGCAAGGCCGGTCACCCGGTACGTGCCACGGTGTCGGAGATGGGCCCGACCCTGCTCTCCCGCATTCTGGAGCTGAACGACACGCAGGAGGGCGTCCTCGAGGTGATTTTCCGGGTCGCCGACGATGAAGGCCTGCTGCTTCTCGACCTGCCCGACCTGCGCGCGATGCTGGGCTTCGCTTCCGGGCACGCCAAGGACATCTCGTCGCGCTATGGCCTGATCAGTCCGCAGAGCGTCGCCGCCATCCAGCGATCCTTGCTGAAGCTGGAGCAGGACGGTGCCGACGCCTTCTTCGGCGAACCGGCGCTCGAGTTGCCGGATCTGATGCGTCAGGACATGAGCGGCCGTGGCGTGATCAACGTGCTGGCGGCGGATACCCTGATCCTCAAGCCGCGCCTGTATTCGACGTTCCTGCTGTGGCTGTTGTCGGAGCTGTTCGAGCAGCTGCCTGAAGTGGGCGATCTGGACGTGCCGAAGATGGTGTTTTTCTTCGACGAAGCGCACCTGTTGTTCGACGACGCGCCGGCCGCCCTGCGCCAGCGTGTCGAACAGGTGGTGCGGCTGATCCGCTCCAAGGGCGTGGGCGTCTACTTCTGCTCCCAGAATCCCGACGACGTACCCGGCGAGATCCTCGGCCAGCTCGGCAATCGCGTACAGCATGCGCTGCGCGCGTTTACCCCGCGCGACCAGAAAGCGGTGAAAGCCGCCGCCGAAACGTTCGCGCGAAACCCGAAACTCGATGTGGTCGAAAGCATCGGCACGCTCGGCACCGGCGAAGCCCTGGCATCGACCCTCGGTGATGGCGGTGTCCCCTCGCCCGTGCAAAAGATCCTCGTGTCGACGCCTGAATGCCGCATCGGCGCGATCACCGACGACGAGCGCGCGACCGTTCGCGCGCGCTCGCCCGTCGGCGCTAAATACGACACGTCGGTCAACCGGGAATCGGCCGAGGAACGCCTCGCCGCGCGCGCCACGGCGAAGAACGCCGACGATGCGCCGTCGGTGAAGTCTGCGGGTAAAACCGGCGACGCCGCTGGCAAGGCGGGCGAAGACGACGCGGGCTGGGGCGGCGCCGTGCGTGACGCCGTCTTCGGAACCCGACGGCGGCAGGGTATGGTCGAGACGATGGCCAAGTCGATGGTGCGCGCGGCCGGAACGCGTGCGGGTCAGCAGATCGTACGCGGCATTCTTGGCAGCATCTTCGGCGGAAAGCGCTGAGCATGCCGCGACACGCGCTCGCCGACGCCGACACGCCGTTTTCGCAGCGTGCGATCGACGGGTTCCGCTACCCCCTGGGTAGCGGCGCCCGGCTGACGCTGATCGCGGTGACGCTGCTGGAGGCGCTCTCGTTCCTGCCGGTGACCGGTCTGAAACTGCTGGTGATCTTCATCGGCTGGATGGCGATCTACGTCTACGCGTTCGAATGCCTCCGGCACACGGCGGATGGCTTCGCCGATCCGCCGGAGCTCGCGCTCAACACCGAGGACAGCACCGGCGTCGCACTGATCCTGATTCAGCTCACCGGCAACGCACTGGCCGTGCTGGCACCGTTTTTCCTTGGCATTCCCGGATTGCTCGTCTCACTGGTGTTCGCTTTCGTCCTGCCGGTGATCACGATGTCGCTCACCTTCGACGGTGTCGGCGCGGCGCTGAACCCGGCTAACTGGGTCGCGGCCATCGCCCGTTTCGGTCCGAGCTACCTGCTGCTGTTCGCCATCGTCATGCTGACCAGCCTGCTACAGGCGGGCGCGCAATACGCCATGAAAGATCACGGCCCTACGTTCATCGGCACGCTCGGTTATTACGCGGTGGCCAATTACCTGACCATCTACAACTTTCATCTCATGGGCGCTCTGATTCACCACAAACACGAGACGCTGGGCTATTTCCCTTCGTCCATCGCGCTGCGCGAGGCTACCGAACCCGATGACGACGACGCGCTGCTTCAGCACGTCAACCTGATCGCGCGCGACGACATTCCCGGCGCCACCGACATTCTTACGGAGCGTTTGAGAGAAGGCCTCGCACCCGTCCCGATGCATACCCGGTACCGTGAACTGCTACGTGCGCAGGACCGGCTTCCCGAGCTGCTCGTCCATGGGCAGATCTGGATCGCCGCGCTGATCGCCGGGCAGGAAACCCGGCGTGCCCTGGGCGTGGTTCAGGACTGCCTCGACGTCGATCCCGCCTTTCTCCCTGACGATCCCCGCACGTGCGGACCGCTGGCGGACGTCGCCGCGCATGGCGGCATGGTACGGCTGGGGCTGCACCTCGCGCAGGGCTACCTGACGACCTGGCCGCGTGACATGGGCGCGCCCAGCTACGGACTGCTGGCGGCGCGTCTGCACGACCGTCTCGGCGACCCCGCGTCATCGGCACGGCTCGCCCGCCGGCTGCTTGCCGACTATCCGGAACATCCCGTGAGATCCGACCTGGAAGCATTGCTGGCGACGCTGAGCCCGACATACGGGGTGTCGCCATGAGCCGCTGGCGCCCGCCGTCGCCGTCGTCGACGGCGATCATCACGCGCGAGGGCTTCGAGCGACTCAAGGCGGAGCTCGACCATCTGTGGCACACGGTACGTCCCGAAGTGGTCAAGGCACTCGCCGCGGCTGCCGCCGAAGGCGACCGGTCCGAGAATGCGGAGTACACGTACCGCAAGAAGCAACTCGGCGAGATCGATCGTCGCGCGCGCTATCTCAGCAAACGCATTCCGGTGCTCAAGGTCGTCGAAGCGGCGCCTTCTCAGCGCGATGCGGTTTTCTTCGGTGCCACGATGGAACTCGAGAATGTGGAAACCGGCGAGACGGTGCGTTACCGCATCGTGGGTCCGGATGAAACCGATGCACGCAAAGGGTGGATCAGTATCGATTCACCCATGGCGCGCGCGGTACTCAAGAAGCGGCTGGATGATGAGTTCGAGGCGGATCTGCCGGGTGGACGGACGCGGTTTGCGATTCTGGCGGTGGCGTACGACTGAGACAGGCAGGGATTGAAACGGGCAGAAACCCAGCCGGGACAGGCGGGGAGACAGTCCTGCCGGCGACCCTACGAAGCCGCCACCAGCCGCCCGGCAAACGCCTCCAGCCCATCGGCAAAACGCCCGACGCCCGCGGCGAAGTCTCGCAACGCGGCCCGGTCGACGTCACCGCCTTCCCGCAACGCCAGCTCCATCCGCTCCCCCTGTTCGCCCACCTCGGATCGCCCGAAGACGTTCACGCCGCCCAGCACGTGGTGAATCCATCCCGCGACCTCATCGCGATCCGCGCGAGCCGCTACGACATCGAGGCTCGTCAGCGCATCCCGCGTCGCCTGCACACCCGCCTGAATCACGCTGACGACGTTGGCGTCGGAACCGAACGCGCGGCGCATGCGATCCATGTCGATTCCGAGGTCGGGCACGCTGACCGAAGGCGCCATCGCGTGGTTGCCGTCATGCGTGTCGTCGAGATGGACGTCGAGGTCGACACGACCCCGCGCGCCAAGCCAGCGCGCCACGGTCTCATGAAACGCCTCGAGCCGGATCGGCTTGCGAAGAAGGTCGTCCATGCCTGCCGCGAGGCAAATCTCCCGCTGATCCGAGCGTGCGTCGGCGGTCATCGCGACGATGGGCAGACGCCGCGTGCCGCCAGCCTCGCGCAGGCGCACTTCACGCGCCACGGCATAGCCGTCCATGCGGGGCATGTGGCAATCGACCAGCAACAGATCGTAGTCGCCGACGTCGAGGGCCTCGAGCGCGGCGACACCATCGTCGACCACATCGCACCGGTAACCCCGAAGCGCCAGCTGCACGCGGACGAGCTCCTGGTTCACCGGATGATCTTCCGCCAGCAGGATGCGCGCGTCACGAGGCGTGGCGGCGACAGTGGCCCTGTCGTCGACCTCCGTATCCTGCGACAGCGGTAGCGTGGTGACAGGCAGCTCGAGCGTCACCGTAACGACGGTGCCCCGTCCCGGTTCGCTCTCGATCGCGATGTGCCCACCCATGCGTTCCACGAGACGCCGCGAAATCGCCAGGCCGAGGCCCGTCCCGCCGAAGCGGCGGGTCGTCGACGACTCGGCCTGACTGAACGGGGCGAAGACATGCCGAAGCTTGGCCGCATGAATGCCGATACCGGTGTCGCTGACCACGAAGCGCAGGCGCTGGCGCGCGCCATGTTCTTCGTCGACGTGTAACGCCACGTTTACGGCGCCACGCGCCGTAAACTTGATCGCGTTACCCAGCAGGTTGAGCAGGACCTGACGCAAGCGCCCGTCGTCGACCATCAGCGCAGGCGCCAGGGTCTCGTCGAATGTCACTTCGACGCGCAGTCCTTTCGCCTCCGCCTGCGCCGCCATGATGGCGACGGCGCCCTCCACGATGGCGCGTGGATCCGCGGGCCGCGGGTCGAACGTCAGATGACCGGCTTCGATCTTCGAGAAGTCGAGCACGTCGTCGAGGATGTGGAGCAAGGCCTCCGCCGAATGCTCGATGGTCGACACCATCTTGCGTTGCTCCCGATCCAGCGGCGTGCGCTCGAGCACGTCGAGCAGGCCGATCACGCCGTTCATCGGGGTGCGGATTTCGTGGCTGATCGTCGCGAGGAAATCGCTCTTCGCGCGGGTCGCGGCTTCCGCTTCGTCACGTGCATGGGCGACGCCGCGCGCGGCCAGTTCCTGCGCGGTCACGTCGACCCAGTAGCCGTTCCAGCGCACGCTGCCGTCTGCCGCGGCCAGCGGCACCGCATCGGAGCTGAGATAGCGCGTGCGCCCGCCGACCTGGGCGCGAACGGTGACGTGCAGCGGCGTGAGCTCGCGGGCGGATCGTTCGAACGCTTCGCGCAGCGCTTCGCGATCCTCGTCCGGCACGGGCGCCAGCATGGTTTCGCCGCCGGCGAGCAGCTCGCCCGGCTCCATGCCGAGAATGCTTTGCGGATCGCCACCGACATAGGCCATCGCATAAGCGCCGTCGACGCCGCGGACCGCCTCGTAGACCACCGCGGGCACATGCGCCGTGACCTCGGCGAGACGCCGCTCGGTGCGTTCGCGTCGGCGCGTCTCGCGACGCAGATTGAGGTACGCATAGCTGATGGCGATCAGCGAAGCCAGCAACACCGCGACGAAGGGCAGCACGCGCCCCGCGATTTCACGCCATGTCGGTCCCACCACGTAGTGGGAGGCGAACCAGGTGTTGCGGATCTCCTGCTGCCGGTGCGTCGACAGATTGACCAGCACACGGTTGACCAGCGGAACCAGCGGCGCGAGTTCACGCCGCACACCGATGGCGATCGCTTCGTTGTCGCCGGTGGGAGCGGCTACCTTCAGCTGGCCGAGGAAATTTTCGCGGATGAGGTAATCGACCGAGGCCAGATTGCCAACGAACGCATCCCCCTCACCGGCCGCAAGGCGGCGCAGGCCGTCCGCCTCGGTATCGACGGAGACGATCTGCACGCCGGCAATGCGCGAGAGCAGCCGCCGGATCGGCTCGCGCGTGGTATTACCCAGAACGCGTTTACCCACCAGATCGTCGCGGCCGGCCACCGTGGGCGAGCCCTCACGCGTCACGATCATGATCGGAAAGTCGAGGTAAGGCACGCTCGGTTCGAGGAACGGCGCCGTCGCACTCTGTGGATTGATGGCCGCGACGAGGTCGACATCGCCCCGATGCACCCGCTCGACCGTGCCCGCCCAGTTCTCGCTGGGCACCTGAGTGACGCGGATACCCAGTTCGGCCGCGATCTCGCGCACGTAATCCAGCGAAAGGCCCTCCGCCTCACCCTGCCCCGTGATCAGGCTGAAAGGCGCATAGCTGGGGTCCACCCCCAGACGCAGAGGCGGCAGCGCCTGCAGCCAGTTCTTCTCCTTTTCACTGAGAGGGATACCGGCCTCCCTGGGCCGCGGCGCGATATCCCGACCCACCCAGCGCGCGCGCAGGCGGCCGTGATCCGCGGCGGTGAGCTCACCCAGGGCGTGGTCCAGCGCCCGCCCCAGCGGAGCACGCTCCGCAGGCACAGCGAAGGCCAGCGCGCTGATCGGCAGCGCCAGCGGTGCCCCGACGCGAAGCTCATGATCCAGCCGCAGGCGCGAGACGAACTCGCGTGCCGAATACGGGTTGTCCAGATACGCGTTGACGTCACCGCTGCGCACGCGCTCCAGCGCCTCGGCCGTGGAGGCGGTCTCGACCAGAGTCGTCTCAGGCAGCTCGCGACGCAAGGCCGAAATGTCGAAGTAGCCGGTATGGACGGCCAGGCGCTTGCCTACCAGATCGCCGGGACGGTGCACGATGGGCGCGTCCACACGCTCCACCACCGCCGGGAGGGATTCGAAGTAGGTCGCACCCACACGAATGCCGGGCATGCCCTGTTCCAGCGGCGTGACCGACGTGGCGACATCGATCTCGCCCCTGGCCAGGCCCGCCAGGAGCGCCGGCCAGCTCGGGTATTCGCGGGTCTGCAACGTGACGCCGAGCTCGGCGGCGATCTCGCGCAGGTAGTCCGGGCCCAGACCCTCCAGTTCACCGTCACGAAGCTCCTCGAAGGGGGGATAACCCTCCGGGTAGGCGCCGACCGTGAGTACCGGGTGGTGGCGGAGCCATTCGGCATCCTCCGGACGCAACGGCACGTCCGGGGTGGCCATCGCCACACTGGCAAGCACAAACAAAATTAACGGGAGCAGGCGTCGGATCACGTGGGAGGCTTCGTCAAGGTAACCTTCTGGGCATAATCGGTTCGAAGCTCAATGTGTCGCAACGTATTCAGGAGAACGCAAGGCATGCCACTCAAGGTCATTCTGGCAGACGATCACCCCCTCGTTCTCGTTGGCGGGCGGCTTGCGCTCGAGAATGCGCATATCGAAGTGGTCGGTGCGGCGAAGGCGGCCGACGAACTTCTGGCCATGCTCGCCGACCGCGAATGTGACGTCGTAATTACGGATTTTCTCATGCCGAGCGATCGGCAGGACGACGGATTCCCCCTTCTCGAAGCGATCGCCAAGGATTATCCGCATATCGCGCTGATCGTCCTGACCATGATCAACCGCCCCGCCGCTCTTCAGTCGATGCTCTCACGCGGCGCACGCGGCATCGTCGACAAACGTGCCCCGATGGACGAGCTGGCCACGGCCGCACGTGCGGTCTCCGACGGCGAAACCTACCTCAGCGAAACCCTGCTCGACATCCTCAACGAGGCCGACGAGAGTTCGGTCGCCATGCCGGGTGCGCCGTTGTCACCCCGCGAGACGGAAGTCATCCGCGCCTTCGTCAACGGCATGTCGCTTCAGCAGATCGCCGACCGCGAAGGCAAGTCGGTCAAGACGATCAGCCGCCAGAAGCGGGATGCCATGCGCAAGCTGGGCGTCGATCACGACAGCCTGCTCGGCGACTACGTGCGGGATCACGGACTGAGCTGAGCGCTTTTCGCTAAAGCGGTGGCGGGTAGACCCGCCCCGCGCGCAGCGGCTGGAAACACGGCGCCGTAGTGTAGAACGACGCCTCCCCCGTATCCGCGTGCCAGCCCGGCACGCCGGACACCGGCAACGGCCGAAGTTCCTGCGGATCGTTGAGAACGGCACCGCTGTGAATCGCCTCGGCGCAGACGGCACGCGCATCGCGCCCGTCCATGACGACCAACGCCTTCCCCACCAGCAGCTTCTCCGGCGTCAGGGCATGCTCGAGCAGCGCATGGCCGAACACCTCGACGCTCGCTTCGCCGCGCAGCCAGGCCTCGCGATGCGTCCAGAACAGCGTCGACCAGTCGTGTGCATCCCAGGCGCGCAGCATGGCCGGATCGCGCAGCGAAACGATCATCCCCGCCTCGTCGAAATGCGTCAGCGCGCACTGCGGACGTGAGCGCTCCCGCGGTCCCATGCGCGCGATCTCATCCATCTGGCGCGCGTTGAGTGCACGTTTCAGCGCCGGGTAGCGCAGCCAGATGAGCGCGTTGAACAGGTCGTGCCAGTTCTCGGCACGCGTGGCTATCGCGCCTTTGCGGGCGATGCGCTCTTCGTAGTGCAGTCCGTCGTCGAGCAGGGCCTTGTCCTGCGTGGCGAAGCGCACGTCGGAACCGGGCGGGAGCAAGGCGTTCAGCGGCGCGGTACCGGGCCACGTATCGCCGTCGAGGAGCGACGTGTAATCGCCCCAGGCGGAAAGCGGCGGCGACGCGAACACGCTCCGATCGAGCGAATGCCGCGTCGGTGCCACGTAACGCATGGGACTTAAGCCAGACGACCGTAGAGGTCGTGGGCGTCGGCTTCTTCGACGACGACGTCAACGAACTGGCCAGGCTTCAGCAGCTGGCCGTCGTCGATACGCACGGCACCGTCGATTTCCGGCGCATCGGCGCTGGAACGCCCCCAGGCGCCATCGGTATCGATTTCGTCCACCAGCACCTTGATCGTCCTGCCCACCTTGCGCTGCAGCTTGGCGGCGGAAATCTCGGCCTGCACCGCCATGAACTGCTCGAGGCGGTCTTCCTTGAGTTCTTCGTCGATCTGACCCGGCAGATCATTGGCCCTGGCGCCGTCGACCGGCGAATACGCAAACGCGCCCACGCGATCGAGTTCGGCCTCACGCAGGAAGCCGAGCAGTTCCTGGAACTCCTGATCGGTCTCGCCGGGGAAGCCCACGATGAACGTGCTGCGGATGGTGAGATCGGGCACCTGACGACGCCAGTTCTGCACGCGCTCCAGTGTCTTGTCGACGTTACCCGGGCGCTTCATCAGCTTGAGGATGCGCGGGCTGGCGTGCTGGAACGGGATGTCGAGGTACGGAAGGATCTTGCCGTCCGCCATCAGCGGCATGATTTCGTCGACGTGCGGATACGGGTAGACGTAGTGCAGCCGGGTCCAGATGCCCAGTTCGGACAGGCCCTCGCACAGCTCGGTCATCCGCGTGCGGTACGACCTGCCACGCCATTCGCGCTCGGCGTAGCGCACGTCGACGCCATAGGCGCTGGTGTCCTGCGAGATCACCAGCAGCTCCTTCACGCCGCCGCGGGCCAGCTTCTCGGCTTCCATCAGCACCTGGTCGACCGGGCGGCTGACGAGGTCGCCACGCATCGACGGGATGATGCAGAAGCTGCAGCGGTGATTGCAGCCCTCGGAAATCTTCAGGTACGCGTAATGCTTGGGCGTCAGCTTCACGCCGGTGTCGGGCACCAGATCGAGGAACTTGTTCCGCGTCGGCGGAATGGCCTGATGCACCGCGCTCATCACGCTGACGTAATCCTGCGGGCCCGAGATGGACAGGACGTCGGGGTAGCTCTCACGGATCAGCTCCGAACGCTTACCCAGGCAACCGGTGACGATCACCTTGCCGTTCTCGTGAAGCGCCTCTCCGATGGCATCGAGCGATTCCTGAACGGCCGAATCGATGAAGCCGCAGGTGTTGACGACGACCGCGTCGGCCTCGCCGTAGCTGGGCACGATCTCGTAGCCTTCGACCTTCAGCTGGGTGAGGATGCGTTCGGAGTCGACGAGGGCTTTCGGACAGCCGAGGGATACTATACCTATACGAGGTGCGCGCACTGCGACATTCATGGACGGGTTAATCGGCATGTCTAAAAACGCGAAAGTATACAGCTATTTACGATTCAGCGACGCAAAGCAGTCCGCCGGCAGCAGTGCAGATCGACAGTCGCAATACGCGGAACGCTGGGCACGCGAGCGCGGCCTCGTGCTCGACCAGGCCCTCTCGCTGCGTGATGAGGGCCTGAGCGCATACCACCAGCGGCACATCAAGCAGGGGGCGCTCGGCGTGTTCCTCCGCGCTATCGACGAGGGCAAGATCGCCCCGGGTTCCTTCCTCGTGGTGGAAGGCCTCGATCGGCTGAGCCGTACCGCTCCCCTCTCGGCGCAAGCCCAACTCGCCCAAGTCGTCAATGCTGGCATCACCGTTGTGACAGCGAGCGACGGAAAGGAATACAGCCGGGAAGGCCTCACCGCCAACCCGATGGACCTGATCTATAGCCTGCTCGTGATGATCCGCGCCCACGAGGAAAGCGATACCAAGAGTAAGCGTGTGCGTGCTGCGATTCGCCGGCAGTGCGACGGCTGGCAGGCTGGAACGTTTCGCGGCGTCATACGCAACGGCAAAGATCCGCAGTGGGTCCGTCTGGTCGACGGCGCCTGGGAGTTCGTGCCGGAGCGGCTGGAGGCGGTACGCTTGGCCATCCGACTGTTCCTGGATGGTCACGGCGCAGCCAAGATCATTGACCGGCTTAACGACGCTGGCCTTGCGGTCAGCGCGCGCACGGCGGCGTCGAACCTGTACAAGTTGCTCCGGCTCCCAGCGCTGGTAGGCGCAAAGACCTTGAACGTCGGGGATTCCGAGTATCGACTTGAGGGCTATTACCCGCGTGTGCTGACCGACGAGGCGTTCACCGATCTGCAGGTGGCGCTCACCCAGCGCGGCCGCCGCAAGGGTAAGGGTGAAATCCCAGGCATCATCACTGGCCTGCGCGTGAGCTACTGCGGGTATTGCGGATCCGCGATGGTCGGACAAAACCTGACAAGCCGCCGACGCGACGACCGCGGCAAGGTGCTCGATGGCCACCGTCGCATTGCCTGTTGCTCCGACCAGGCCGGCCGACGTTGCCCGGTCAAAGGCGGCAGCACGAGCGTTGCCCCGATCGAGCGCGCTCTGCTCACGTACTGCGCCGACCAGATCAACCTGAACGCCCTACTCGACCGAACCGCTCAGGATGGGCCGGCGCGGCAACACGTGGCCACCGCGCGCGCGAAGGAGGCCGAATGCGAGAGGAAGCTCCAGCGGTTGACCGACGTGCTGCTGCAAGACGACGAGGCGCCGCCGCCGACGTTACTACGGCAGATCCGCAACATCGAGGCCGAACTTGTGTCGGTCCGCGGCACTCTTTCGGCGGCCGAGGGAGAACTGTCGATGTTGTCGCGTAAGACCCCTGCTGCGGCACAGGCGTGGGCGGAGCTCGTGGAGGCGGTAAAGTCCCAGGACTATGACGCGAGGCTCAAGGCACGCCAGCTGGTGGCAGACACCTTTTCGCGCATCGTGGTCTATCGCCGCGGCATTCACCTCGACAGCGACGAAAGCGGCAAGGTGCTGGACTTGGTAATCATCCCGCATGGTGGCGCCGCAAGAGTGTTGCGCGTCAACCGCAAAAGTGGCGAATGGATCGCTGGCGAAGACGTCTCGCTCGACCAGCCACTGGACTGAAGCCCGCATGGGTGCACACACGATGCGGGCTGCTATAGCTGTGACTCAAACGCATGCCGAAAGGGCTAGATCGCTTAACCGTCGGAGGCGGTCAAAATGCGCCAAGCCGTCGATGAACCCGGCGCTCAAAAAAACGAACGTAAGATCGCGCTCCGGATCTACCAACCACATCGTAGTTCCTCCGCCCACCGCATAGAAGGTGTCAGGCGAGGCCGTATACCCCGCTCCGTTTTCGAAAAAGCCCTCGCCTCGTACGTATCCGCCTAAAAGTGAGAAGTTTGCGGGATAATCGGGAAGGCCGTGAGCTTCACGATAAAAGTCCCAAGCGCCATTGCTCATGTTACCTGTATGAATCTGCCGGGCGTACCGCAGTAGCGCGGGGGAAAGTAGACGATAGCCGTTGCTTGTACCGCCCTGACGCCAAGTCTCCGCAAAACGAAAGACGTCGTCCACCGTGCCAAAGGCGCTGCCCGCAGGAATCTCCGCACCTTCTACAAAGGCTGCATTCATCGCCTTCATCGCAGCGATTGAGGCATCCGAGGTCTGGGCCGGCGTATACGAGATGGGCACCCTACGCGGGTCGTGTTGAGAGAGGCCATAGCACGTATCAAACATACCGAGCGGATCGAACAAGTCCTCCTTTGCAATCTGTCTGAAGCTTCGTCCCGCAGGGTCGGTGACAACGAGCAGTTGCCCAAGAACGGCGTAACTCGCCGCGGTGTTGTAAACCACGCGTTCGCCCGGGGTATTAGCTGCTGGGATGGCAGAAACTACATCGACAAATTTTGCGAGATTACCCAGATCAGTAGGCGCCAATCCTGGAGGTGCCATGCCGGGAAACGTTCCAGCAGTATGGGTCAGCAGCATGCGGACGGTGACGCGTGCCTTACCGCCTGCTGCGAACGTCGGCAAGAATTCAGCAACCCGGGTGTCGAGACTGAAGCGGCCTTGGTCCACAGCCCGCAATACCAGCGCGGCGTTGAACGACTTTGATAGCGACATCATGAGGTATACGTCGTCTGCCGCTGCTGCCCGACCGGGCGAAACCTCGCCGAAGGTCCTTCGATGGCCAATGGTGCCCCCACGCGCGACGAGGATGGACGCGGCGTAATTTTTTCCTTGATCGATATCCGACTGAATGCTGGCGTCAAGCCTCCGAAGCGCCTCAGCGTCGAGGCCGCGTTGCGAGCTTGAAAGCATGTCTGTGGAAGCTTCGGGACAGATCATTGGCGTTACCCATGTGATTGCGAGTTGGGGTTGGCAGGTGATGGCGCACCGAGGCCGTGAAGCGGGGCGTGCTTGCCAGAGCAGCGGCCAACACGTGTTCTTGGAGATGTCTTCGAGGCAATAATGACCTGCAAGTCATTAACGAATAGTGAAATGGGGGCCATGTGTTATCACGCTCGGGGGCGTTGGCTGGCCGCATCGCGATGCACCAATACTTATACGAGCGCACCCCCGATCGGGCCTCTAGTGAGAACTGGCGATGGTCCACATCGCTGACTCACAGGCGTCGATCGCTGCGGGCGCGAGTATCGACGCGGCGGGGCAAAAGGTAGGCGCCGAGCCAAGCATTGAGCGCGCGACCATAGCGACGACAATGGTCTGGTTGTCTCCGCGCGCCAACAGGGGCCTCTCAAAGTCGTGGCCCTCGGAAGGAAGTGATTTAAGTGATGTAACGATCGTTTGACGCCTAACCGCTTGTAGCAAAGGCCTTTTTTGGCAAACGGTCGAAGTTATTTCCGAGTGATTTCTAGGTAATGACATAACTTTTTTTGAAGTGATGTGGACGGAAGCAATAAACCTTTTATGTCAATGACTTAGAGATTCATTACTTACCACATCACTTGGAAATAACTTCATCCCCATGCCGCTACTCGTTGATGCGCGGTAACTTTTCACGCCCACGCGCAGTGCATCACTGAAATCACTCCATCCGAACCCCAGGACTTTCAGCGGCCTATTTTCATCTATTCGTGGCGAAATCAAGCTAGTGGATGCGAAGCTTTCGCATTTGATAATTCACGCATCGAGGGGACGACTGTCTTCAGCGGCGGGGTTAAAGGTGCGCTTGGCTGCATCAGAACGCATCACCGGAAGGGGCGTGCGCACCGGCCGGAACGCGTTGGCGCGTTTGAACGCTGGGCGCTACATCACCTGCATCAAAAGCAGGGGGAGAAGCGCGAAGGCGAGGAGGGGGGACGACCGCGCGCGCTGGGGTCACAAACCCCTCGACCGGGCCTGCCGGCCCCCTGCGCCGCTTACTCTCCGCCACGCGCGCCGCGGCCCCCAGGCGTCGCGGCGCGGCCGGCCGAGCGCCGGCGAGGGCTCAGAACAGCGTCGAATCGAGGTCCCCACGTGGGGCTATAGAGGCGGTTCCAGGTCGGGTCACGCTGTCGTTGCTGCGATGCACCGTCCTGAGGTGGCCCGCGCCCCCGCTCTTAGGAGCGGTCGTCCGCGCCCTTCGGCTTCCGTGGGTTGAGCTCACCCTCGTGGGGCAGCCTTTTCCGCTCCGGCACGGGGTAACTGATCGTCCGCTTCGCCGCCCAGCGCTCGACCCACCGCTTAGCCTGCCGCTCGGACCCTGCCACCACCTCGATCGCCTCGGCCTGGTTGCCGTGGGGGAACACACTGACCCGCCAAGTGCCTCGTCCATTGGCGTGCTCGCGGACCACCACAAACCGCTGTCCGCGCTCGGTCGCGCCGTACTGCTGCGGCAGCGGCGCGCCCATCACGATATCGCGATCCAGCCAGGTCACAGTGGTCATAGGGCGCGGACGATACGCGGTCCGAATCTCAGAAGTGTGGACAGGGTGATCGATCTTCGCGAGGTTCGTCGTGCAAGTGTGCGTATCGGCAGGACTACAGCGCGATCGGCTCGACCAGTTCCGGTCTATTGTTCCTTGGCGACCCCACGGCCTTCGGCACAGGGTGGTAAACGAGGTCGGCCTCCGGGGCCGCCGTCAGTGTTGCACTCGCCTCGCCCGGCGCGCCCTCGACCCACACCCGCCAAAGGTCGGGCGGGAGGATCACAGGCTGCCGGTCATGGATGTCCCCGGAGACCTTGCCAGGCTCGCCGGTGACGATGGCGAAGGTGCGCACCCACTGCTCGGCCGGCGACGACCGCCAAGCCTCCCAGAGGCCCGCGAACATGAGCAGATGGCCAGCGGGGTCGTGAATGAAATACGGCTGCTTGGCGCCGGCCTCGCCTTTCCACTCGAAATATCCGGATGCCGGGACCAGGCAGCGCCGCTTCTTGAATGCCCCGGTGTATGCCTTCGTCGTCCCCTTGATCAGGCCCTCGGCCCGGGCGTTGATCATCCGCGACCCGATCTTCATGTCTTTCGCCCAGGATGGGACCAGGCCCCACTGGCACGCCCTGCCGGCGTAGCCGTCCTTGCCACTAGCGATGACCAGCGCTTTCTGGGTCGGCGCGATGTTGAACTGGTCGTCCCGCAAGTCGATCTCGCTGACGATGTCCAGCTCGAGCCTGTCGAGCACATCCCTGCCCTCGCGGCTCAGGGAGACGGGTCCGAAGGTGGCGTAGCGTCCGCACATGCAGTGAGCATCGCGCCCGCCCTGTGTTTTGAATGTCCACGTCGCTCAGGCGACATCCGCACCCGGATCTTGAAACTTGAAGGCCTCCGCGCCGAGCTGGGCATTTAACGCGAGCATGCGTTTCTGGATCGGGACGATTTCGTTGGCATAACACACCTTCGTCGCCTTCTCCACATCACCGAAGCCGCCGGCGTTCGTCGGCACCACACCAAGGATCTGAGGCGGCACGCGGTGGGCCGCCAGAATGTCGTCGCGGCTGACGTTCTTGATGGCCGCGAAGTCGTCCTTGGCCGCGACCTCGCTCACCGGAATCATCTGCATGCCGTCTTTTTTGCCGCCCGGCGCGTAGAAGAACAGGTTACGGAAATTGCCCGGACCCTTCGAGTTGCGCAGCGCCTCGCGCAGGCTGTCAATGTCCTGCGTGTTCGCTGCGGCATCGGTCAGGTACAGGATAAATCCTGCATGGGAGCCGTTGTCGTAGTACTTGCGACGGAACAGCGTCGCGGAGCGGTTGAGCTGGGCCGAATGCAACGCGCTCATGTACTCGGGCACGCCGTAGATTTCCTGCTTCACGTCGGTATCGTGCAGGTGCACCACCTTGCCTACGTCGAAGGCGTGCTCAATCCCGGATTCGGGCACAAAGTAGAAAGCGCCGGGATCCACGCCCACTCGCGTCTGCATTGCCGGGCTACGCTTGAGCTTGAGCAGGCGGCCTGACAGTGCCGGCACCTCCTCGAGGTAGGCATTGGCGAAGACCATGTAATCCGTCGCAAACGCGGCGAATTCGTGCGTCGACAGGAACGAGGTCTCCTGGAACGAGGCCACCAGCAGATTGCGCTTGACGTAGATCGCCGACGCATGGTGTGGCGCCACGCCCATCATGTTCGCCAACCCGCGCGGGTTGATCGGCGGCTCGTACCAGCGACCGTTGTTCACCAGGTCGGAGTACTCCATCAGGCTGGCCCGGTCGATCATCTCCGGCTCGCCGAAGGTGAACGTCTCGAAGCGGCCGCCATCGGCCGCCGGCGCGGTCGGCGGCAGCGCGGACGTAAATCGCGGATTGGGACGCTTGCGCTTGGCCATCAGTCGTAAATCTCCATAAAGCTCTGGTTGGATGCCGATCGACCTTCGAGCGGCTCGTGAATAAGGGTGTGCATGACCGCCCAGGCGAGGTCAGCGTGGCCGACCGCCTCGGAGCGACCTGCTTCAAACGTCACATGGCGGCCGCTGGCCGTCATGGTTTTGCGGATGGCCATAAACGCCGCGGCGAGGTCGGTCCAACCGGCGTCCCACTCCAGGCGCCCCTTGTTCATCACGTCGGTCGCCTTCATGACCATCCGCGCCTTGACCTCAGGCGAGTACTGGATCGCTCGGGCCGCGGGGAAGAACTGGCGCACGAGCTGGTAAACACCGATGCCCATGCCGGTGGTGTCGATTGCGATATCGGCGACGTTGTAACGCTCGGTCAGCGCCTTGATGGAGGTGGCCTGCGCGTCGAAGTCCTGCCCGGCCCACTGAAATTTCTCCAGCACCCGGAATCGCTCATCGCTCTGCGTCGGGAGCGCCGTCACCGTGCATCCCGACGGATCACCGCCGGCGGTGCCCTTGGAAGGATCGAAGCCGATGCCCACGGGGGCGTCGCCGATGATCCGCGGTGCCTCGAAGCGAACGTCGTCCCAGACGTCCCAAGTGTCCACCATGCATCGCTTGATGAGCGCGAAGGTGAATGCCGCCGCCGCGTCGTCAATGAACTCGCACATGAGCAGCTGGCGAAACTTCTCGTCGCTGTAGCGGCGGCGCAGCTGTTCCAAGTCGAAAAGATCGCAGCCACCGGCCACGGCGTCTTCGATCGTGACGATTTGGCGGTACATGCCATCGGCGCAGCGCATGCCCTTCGCCAGGGCGCGATGGCTGACGTCGATATCGATGCGATCGGCCTTCGCGCGGCTGGCGTTGTACTGCGCGCCGCTCCAGAACGGATAGGCATCGTGGCTGAGCGCCGAGGGCGTCGAGAAGTAGGTCTCCCGCCACTTCTTATGCATCGCCATGCCCGAGGCGAGCTTTTCCAGCTGTTCGAACGAGTGCACCCAGAAAAATTCATCGAAGTACAGGTTGCCGTGGTAGCCCTGAGCGGTGCGGGAGTTGGTGCCCAGGTAGTACAGCTCCGCGCCGTTGCCTAGCTTGATGGGCCGGTCGCGGCCGCCGGCAAGATTCATGTCCAGCACTTCGCGCACAAAGTCCTGCTGGTAACCGCGGAAGACGTTGGCCTGCGATCGGCTGGCGGACAGGAAAATCTGGTTTCGGCCCGTCTCCAGCGCGTCGATCAACGCCTCGCGGGCAAAGTAGTACGTCGCGCCAATCTGGCGCGATTTCAGAATGATCCGCGTCCGCTCGTTCTGCCCGGCCTGGTACCAGTGCCGCTGATAGTCGTAGCTGGCCTCAAAAAAGGCCTCGCGCAGCTTGGCAATCTGTTCGGGCGTGAACGCGTTTGGCTCGGCTTTGCGCTTTGGATCCTTGTTTCGGTTGGCGACGGCAGGGTTGAGGTCGCCCTCGTGTCCGCCAGGTGCCTCATAGCGACGCACGCGAGCCAGACGTTCCATCTGCCGCCCGAGCAGGTCGATTTCCTTGAAGTCGTGAGGCGACTTGTCCTCTTTCAGGATGAGCATGCACAGGCGGGCGTCGAGGCAATCCTCCGTCCGCTGTAGCGGTGTCGCCGATGCCCAACCCTCCCGTTGTTTCCATGACTCCACCGTCGAACGTGGCTCGCCTAGGCGATCGGCGATCGCCGTCACGCCGTGACCGGCGAAGAACAGGTGGCGTGCCAGGCGGCGCGGATCGATGTCGGGAACGGTGGGCAGCATGGCCGACAGCGTAGGCAGCGGCCACGTCCTAATCCCGCGCGAGATGTTCTTAAAGCCCACTCCTAGAACAAGCGCTCGTTGCCGCGCGAAAGGGGCGTGCCGATGCTGACGGCCTACTCACACCCATCACGATTCGAGGCACCGCAGCATGGCCGACAAGACCAAGAAGTCGAAGAAGTTCCGCATCGCTACCGAGGGCGCAACCGTCGACGGCCGCACCATCGAGCGCGACTGGATCCAGCAGATGGCGGCCAGCTACGACCCGGCCAAGTACACCGCCACCATCAACATTGAGCACATCCGTGGAACGCTGCCGGATGGCCCGTTTCGCGCCTTCGGCCAGGTGGCAAGCCTGAGCCAGGAGGACAACGCTGCGGGTAAAGCCGAGCTCTTCGCCGTGCTCAATCCCACCGACGACCTGGTGGCAATGACGAAGAAAGGCCAGAAGGTGTTCACCTCGATCGAGGTCAACCCGAAATTTGCCGACACCGGCAAGGCCTATCTCGTCGGTCTGGCCGTGACCGACAACCCGGCCAGCCTGGGTACGGAAATGCTGGCGTTCTCCGCCGGCAATCCCGCGGTCAGCCCGCTCACCGCCCGAAAGCAGCATGCGGATAACTATTTCAGCGTCGCCATCGAGGTCGACATCGAGTTCGAAGACGAGCCGGCCGCCGTCGGCGAGGGCTTCCTGTCCCGCTTCCGCTCCATCCTCAGCAGGAAAGCCGCAACCGATGATGGTCGCTTCAACGCCCTCGAACAGGCGATGACCGAAGTCGCCGAGCACGGTAGCGCGCAGAGCACGCAGACGGCCAAGCAGTTCCAGACCGTCGATGAAAAGACCGAGGCGCTGACCAAGCGCATCCAGGATCTCGAATCCAAGTTCGACGCCGCTCCGGGCAAGACGGTCGAGCGCCCGCGTGCCGACGGTCCCGCAACGGTTGTCACCGACTGCTGATCGAGCTCCACCCACCCTCCCCCGCCCCCTGAGGATTCCATGCTCAATCCGACCCGCCTTGCCTTCGCCGCCTTCTGCGCGCAGCTGGCCACGCTCAACAGCGTGGCGCATGCGACCGAGAAGTTCGCCGTGTCGCCCACGATCCAGCAGCGCCTGGAAACCCGCATCCAAGAGTCGAGCGACTACCTGAGCCTCATCAACATGATCGGCGTGACCGAGAAGTCGGGAGCGAAGCTAGGCTTGGGCGTCACTGGCCCGGTGGCCAGCCGCACCGACACCACGCAGAAGGACCGCAACCCGCGTGACGTGTCCTCGCTGACCGAGCAGCTGTACAACTGCGTCAAGACCGATTTCGACACGGCATTTCCGTACGCGCTGCTCGATGCATGGGCGAAGTTCCCCGACTTCCAGAACCGTCTGCGCGATGCCATCATCCAGCGCCAGGCGCTCGATCGCCTGACGATCGGCTGGAATGGCAAGAGCATTGCCCCGGCCACGGACCTGGCCACCAATCCCCTCCTGCAGGACGTCAACAAGGGTTGGCTACAGAACCTGCGCGAAGGTTCGCCCGAGAATGTCATGGCCACCGGTACCAAGCAGGCCGGTCAAGTCCGCGTCGGCCCCGGTGGCGACTACGAGACGCTGGACGCGCTCGTGTACGACGTCATCACGATGCTGGACCCCTGGCATCAGCAGAACACTGGCCTGCGTGCCCACGTGGGCCGCAAGCTGCTCCACGACAAATATTTCCCGGTCGTGAACCGCCAGCAGGGCGCTCAGGACGAGCTCGCCTCCCAGCTGCTCGTCAGCCAGAAGTCGATCGGTGGCCTGCCCGGCCTCGTCGTGCCGTTCTTCCCGGACAACGCCGTGCTGGTGACGATGCCGAAGAACTTGTCGCTGTACTACCAGGACGGCGCCCGCCGCCGTCAGGTGATGGACGAGCCCAAGCGCGATCGCATCGCCAATTACGAGTCGAGCAATGACGCGTATGTGGTCGAGGACCTGGGCGCAGCCGCCCTGGTGGAAAACATCGTCATCGGCTCGTGGGTCTGACATGACCTCCCCCGCGCAGGCTCACAAGATGCGCGTCCTCGCTGCCCGGGCTACCGCTAACGCGGTGCCCGGGCAGGTCGTGGACCGCCATACCTCCGACGCCCACCGCCTCATCCGCGCCAAGCTGGACGAGGACCGTCGGCGACTGAAGGCCATCCAGTCCCGGGAAGCGAAGATCTCCTTGAAGCGCGAGCTGCTACCGGACTACGCCGACTATGTCGGCGCGGTGATCGGCTCAGGCGTCGGCGTGCAGGACGAGGTGCTGTCCTACATCATGACCTGGCGCATCGATGTGGGTGACTTCGACGGCGCATTTGCGATCGCCAAGTACATCATCGAGCACAAGCTTTCCACGGCAGAGCGCTTCAAGCGTACCCCTGGCACCTTCGTTGCCGAGGAAACCGCTATCGCCGCCCTGCGTGCCTATGCACGCCAGGAGACCTTCCCGGTGGCCACACTCGAGGCTGCCCACGAGCTCACCGAATCCTGCGACATGCCGGACCAGGTGCGCGCCAAGCTGCTCTTCGCCACCGGCCGACACCTCATCGAACACGATCCCTCGCGGGCCATTGCGCTGCTGCGCAAGGCGGTCGACCTGCACGAGGCGGTCGGCGCTAAGAAAGATATCGAGCAACTCGCCGCGCGCCTGCGCCGCGAAGGCTCCAACGAACCGCCGTCGTCCGACGGCACCTGAGCTCCCCCCGGCGCACGGCGGCACGGGTGGCGATCCAGCCTTTCAGGCCCCGGTGACCCACCCGTCCACCGCCGTTTTAGGAACCTCGCATGTCCAGCCTTGTCGCCAACGGTGGCGCCGCCCCCGTCAGCAACCCCGCACCTGAGCCGCCCGTCGTCAACGACGGCTTCTGGCCGGATATCGACGTGGCCCAACTGCGTGCGGAGTCACGCCTGACCGGCAACGTCACCCCGGAACGGCTGCGTGCCGCCACAATCGACGCGGTACTGAGCGTCAACCAGGAACTGGCCGTCTATCGTGCGCGCATGCGTGCCGAGGGCTGGGAGTACGCCGCCGATATCGGCGAGACCATCGCCGGTGCCAGGGCCCTGGTGCATCGCTACCAGCGCGCGGTGGCCAGCACCGTGCAGGCGAGCCTCGCCGAGAGTTACCGCGATTGGGACAACACCCGCGCCGGCGACTTCCGCGCCGACTTCGAGTCGGTGGCGGCGGACGATTTCCGGCGCAATGCGCGCTGGGCCATCTCCGACATTCTGGGTGTCGGCCGCTGCACCGTGGAGCTCATCTAATGACCGCCGAGGCGGACGTGGTGCGTGCTCGCCAGGGTGACACCGTGGACGCCATTTGTTGGCGCGAGTTGGGCGCCACACGCGGCGTCACCGAGCAGGTGCTGGAACTCAACCGCGGCCTTGCCCGGCTGGGCCCGATCCTTCCCGAAGGCACCCTCGTCAAGCTGCCGGCACGCGCAACCGTCGCGCCGGCGGTGCTCCCTCTTATCAACCTGTGGGATTGACCATGACCGAACCCGCCACCACCGCTCTCGCGCTCACGGCTACCGCCGCCACCGCCACCGCGGCGTCTGCCCTGGTGCCTGGCGTGGACGCCAATGCGCTCATCGGCGCCATTGCCGGCGGCGCACTGTTCGTTACCAGCGCCCGCGACCTGTCGCTGCCAGTCCGCGCGACCTACTTGCTGGTCAGCATCGCCGCCGGCTATGTCGCCGCGCCCGAGGTCATCCAGCGTCTACCGCTGCATAGCACCGGCGTGGCGGCTTTCCTGGCCGCCACGCTCGCCATCACCGTGACCACCCAGATTATCGATCGCGTCAAGGCGTTCGATTTCACCAGCATCCTCAAGCGCGGAGCCTGATCCCATGGATATCCTGATCCTCCTGGCCGCTTTCGCCCTAGCCGCCACCTTCACCCTCTTCTGGACCCTCGGCCTCTTCGCCGGTCGCTCGCCGCCCTGGCGCACGTTGTGGGTCGGTGTGGCATCGCTCGGCTACGTCGGCGCGCAGTGCCTCGTCGCCGTGGGAAGCACATACCAGAGCGCGATTCTGGAGAACCTGGCGGCGGCGTGGATGCACCTGCGTGGTGTCAGCGTCTGGTCGATCGTCATGCTGCTATCCGCGCTCTTTGCTACGGGGCGACTGCTTACCTTTCGCCGCGGCGACTCTCGGCATCGGCAGGTGTATGCCTGGCTGTCGTGGATCCTGGTTCTTGCCCTGTCCGCTACGTCGGCCAAGCTCATGTTCGGCATCAAGCCGCCCCCGGGGCCGGTGGAAAGCCTCGCGGTCGCGTGGTTCGCCTGGCGGATGGATCGGCACAAGGGCAACCTCGCCCACTACGCCCGTGAGGTGCTCGCCTCGATCGCCCTTGCCCTGATGGGCCTCTCGCGCCTGATCCATGGGCGGCTGCCGTGATCGACCTGGCCGAGCAGCGCATCGCGCGCATCATCGACAGCGTGCTTGCCGCGGAAGGCGGCGGCACGTACACCAATAATCCGACCGACCGCGGCGGGCCGACGCGTTACGGCATCACCGAGCGGACGGCCCGCCTGGCCGGCTACACCGGCCCCATGCAGGCATTACCCGAAGCGACCGCACGAACTATCTACCGGCAGCAGTACGTCACCGTGCCCGGCTTCGACCAGATCGTCGCCATCGATCCCGACATCGGCGCGTTGCTGGTGGATATCGGCGTCAACATGGGCCCGGCGCGTGCGGCGAACTTCCTGCAGCGTTGGTTGAACGGCTTCAACGTCGGCGGCACGCGCTACGCGGTTCTCAAAGTGGACGGGAACGCCGGCGCCGTCACACGCGACGCGCTGCGCGCCTTCCTCCGTTGGCGTGGCCCGCTCGGGGCCGCGGCGCTTCTGCGCGCCATCAAGGGCGTCAGGGACACCGCTTACCTTGCGCTGGCCGAGTCGGACCCCGCGCAGCGCCAGTTCCTATACGGCTGGATCAATCGTGGAGCGCCCGCGGCATGAAGACCCTGACCATCGCCCTTGCCGCACTGCTCGCCGGTTGCTGCGCACTGCTGTGGTGGCAGCATCACGACAACACATCGCTGTCGGCCAAGCTCGCCGCCGCGTCGACGGCCGCGATCGCGGCGGACTTCGAGGCCTCCGCCGCGCGTGCCGATGTGGTGCGCATCACCGCCTTTGTCGATCGCGTGCGCGTCGTGCACGACACCACCGCCACCCTTCGCCAGGAGATTCCCCGCTATGTCACGCCGACTGCTGATCGCCGTTACCTGCTCCCTAATGGCTTTGTCTGGCTGCACGACGCCGCGGCCGCTGGTGTGCCCGAGGTGGACGCCACCGGAGATCCTGATGCGGCCAGCGAAGCCGTTGCAGCCTCTCAAGCCCTCGACATCATCGTCGGCAACTACGGCAGCTGCCACGAAACGGCCGAGCAGTTGAGCGCCCTGCAGGACTGGGTACGCGGCCACATCGATCCTGACATGGCGCCCGCGCGATGAAGAAGATGCAGCGGTTCCGCGAAGCGCTCCTGGCGTCGTGGCCCGACCTTGCCGCCAACCCGGAAAACGTGGCGATCTTCGCCGAGCGCGGCCGCGTGGTATCCGGCGGATCGCCCGGGCGCGGGTTTGCGTACCACTACCAGCTGACCGCGATCATCCAGGACTTCGCCGGCGACGTGGACCGGGTAGCCGATGCGGCCCTCCGATGGATCCGCGCCGAGATGCCCGGTCTGCTGGCCAACCCGGAGCTCGCCGAGAAAGCCCTTCGCTTCGAGGTCGAAATGATCACGAGCGAGCTGGTGGACCTCAAGCTCGAGCTCGACGTACAGGAAGCGATCGCCGTCGACGCCGCCGGCACGATCACCCACCCGCCCGAGCCACCTGATGACCTGATGGAGAATGTCCTGTGGCAAACGGCGACCTGAACCAGCTGGAGCTATGGGCAGGCTCGCTGCTCGCCAAGCTGTCGGCCTCCGGTCGCAAGGCGCTCACTCGTCTGATCGGCCGCGACCTGCGCCAGTCGCAGGCGCAACGCATCGCGGCGCAGAAGGAACCCGACGGCACGCCTTACACGGCGCGGAAGGCGCCGTCGAAGAACCTGCGCGGCAAGCGGGGTTCGATCCGCCGCGGCAAGACCACCATGTTCGCGAAGATTCGCACCGCGCGCTGGCTCAAGATCAATGCCGACATCAACGGCGTCGAAGTCGGCTTTGGCGGCCGCGCCGCGCGCATCGCCCGGGTTCACCAGGAAGGCCTCGAAGACAAGCCTTCGTCGGGTGCGCGCGAGGTTCGCTACGCACGCCGCCAGCTGCTCGGCTTCTCGCCAGCCGACCGCGAGATGGTGCGCAACCATATCCTCGACCACCTGAAGTCCTGATCCGTTGTTCTAAAACACCGCTTTAGAACACGCGCCGCGTGCGCGGGCAAATGCCATTGGCGAAGCTGCCGGGCATGTCCTCCGACCTTGCCCGCACCCAGGCCAACCTCATCCGGTACGGTACGGTTCAATCCGTGACCATCAAGCCCGCACGCGTGCGCGTGCAGGTCGGAGGACTCCTTACTGCGCCGCTGCCGTGGCTCGCGCCGCGCGCCGGCAAATCCCTTCGCCAGTGGTCTCCCCCAGCCGTTGGCGAGCAGGTGCTGGTTCTCTCCCCCTTCGGTGACCCGGCCAGCGGCGTAGCCCTTTGCGGCATCTTCTCCGACGCATTCCCCGCACCCGAGGGCGCCACAGCGGACAACGTCGTCATGGCCTTCGGCGATGGCGCCGTGCTGCTGTACGACCAGGTGAAGCACCTGCTCCAGGGCGTGCTGCCCGGCGGCGGCCGCGTCGAAGTCAGCGCACCTGGTGGTTTCCTCTTCACCGGCGACGCGACGCTGGACGGCAACCTTGCCGTGACGAAGAACGTCAGCGTCGACGGCGACGTGCACTCAAAACAGACGGTCACGGGCGACACGGACGTTATCGCGGCCGGTATCAGCGGCAAGGGCCACAAGCATCCCGGCGTGCAGGCCGGCTCCGCCACCACGGCCGCGCCGCAATGACGGGAATGGACCACTTCACCGGCGCGGACACCGCTGAGTACGAAGACGTACGCCAGTCGATCAACGATATCGTCTGGACCCTGATCGGCACGCGCATCGCACGGCGCGATTACGGCTCATGGGCACCGGCGATGATCGACGCGCCGGCCAACGCCGCCAACCGCACGCTGTTCTATTCCGCCGTCGCCACGGCGCTTCGCCGCTGGGAACCGCGCATCGCCGTCAAGCGCGTCGCGCTGGTCGCCGCTGACGCGTTCCAGGGCGCGTTCGAGCTGATCATCGATTCGGTGCTGACCGACTCCGGCGCGGCGCAGAGCTTTCGCCTGGCGATCGCCAAGGGCGCGAACGCATGACCGACGCCATCCAGCTTAGCAAGCTGCCGCCGCCGGACGTGGTGGAGACCCTCGATTTCGAGACCCTCTACGCGGCCGCCAAGGCAAAGTTCAAGGAGCTCAAACCGGATTTCAATATCGACCTCGAGTCGTCGTCGCCGGCGAAGATCTTGCAGGTGTTTGCCTATGTCGCGATGAATCTGCGGCAGCACGTCAACGACGCCTCGCGGGCGAACATGCTGGCTCAAGCCACCGGCAGCAACCTCGATAACCTGGCCGCCCTTCTGGGTGTGCTCCGCCTGGTCATCACCCCGGCCGATCCCGCGAACGGCATTCCCGATGCGGTGATGGAGTCCGACGACGACTTCCGCGATCGCATCACCCTGGCGCCGGCCTCCTTTTCCGTCGCCGGCCCCGAGGCAGCCTACGAATTTCATGCGCGCAGTGCGTCCGGCGACGTGCTCGATGCCAGCGCGACCAGCCCACAGCCGGGCTACGTGGTGGTGTCCGTCCTTTCCCGTACCGACGACGGCACGGCCAGCGCCGCCTTGCTCAACACCGTCAATGCCACGGTGAGCGCCGAAAACGTGCGGCCGCTGACCGATTTCGTCACCGTGCAGTCGGCGGAAATCGTGCCCTTCGCCTTGCAGGCACGGCTATGGTCGTTCGCCGGCCCGGATTCCTCCGTGGCGCTGGCCGCGGCCGCGGCCAATCTCGATGCCTACCTCGCCGCCTCGCGCCGGCTGGGCCGCGATATCACCCTCTCGGCGCTGTATGCCGCTCTGCAAGTGCCCGGCATCCAGAACGTCATCATCGATTCGCCGGCCGCCACCATCGTGGTCTCGGATACGCAGGCCGCGTATTGCACCGGCAAGCAGCTGACCTATGAGGGCATCGGTGAATAGCCTCCTGCCCGCTAACGCGACCGAGCTCGAGCGCGCCCTCGAACAGGTGGGTTTGTCCCTGCTCGATTTGCCGGTCGCCATCGGCACCCTGTGGAACCCGGACACCATCTCCGCCGACCTGCTGCCGTGGCTCGCCTGGTCGCTCTCGGTGGACTCGTGGAAGCCCTATTGGTCCGAGGTCGTCAAGCGTAACCGTGTCAAGAGCGCGATCGACATTGCACGCCGCAAGGGCACGGCCAAGGCGGTACGCGATGTCGTGGAATCGTTCGGTGGCCACGTCGAAATCACCGAGTGGTGGCAGACCACGCCGATGGGCGTGCCGCACACCTTCTCCCTGATCCTCACCGTCCCGACCCAAGGCGGCCAGCAGGCGTCGGCCGAGTTCGTGGACGACATCATCGCCGAGGTCCGGCGTGCCAAGCCTGCCCGTTCGCACTTCACCTTTACCCAGGGCATGCAGTCCATGGGCGGCGTCGGCCTGATCGCCGCCGCGCGTCCGCTGTCCTATCGCCGCCTTTCGTTCAACGGAGTCTCGTCCTGATGGCCGCCCTCGTGCTGACAATCACCGCGGCCGGTCGCGCTGCCCTGCGTAACGCCGCCGGCAACGGCACTAACGCCGTACTGGTGGCCACCGCTGGTATCACGTCGACCGCGTTTGCCCCGGGCAACCCGCTCCCCGACGAAATCAAGCGCATCGCCACCATCGCCGGCGGTGCCACCGCCGCCGATACCATGCACGTCACCATCAGCGACACCACGGACGGCGCCTCGTACAGCGTGCGCGGCTTCGGCATCTACCTGACCGACGGCACGCTGTTCGCCTCCTACGGCCAGGCGGACGTGATTGTCCAGAAGTCGGCTCAGGCGGCCATGCTGCTTGCCGTCGACGTGCAGTTCGCCGACGTCAACGCGACGCAGATCATCTTCGGCGACGCCAATTTCAGTAATCCGCAAGCCACCACCGAGCGCCTGGGCGTAAGCGAGCTGGCCACCGACGACGAAACCGTCGCCGGCGCCGACAGCACGCGCACCGTGACACCGAAGAGTCTCTTGGCCGCGCTCAACGCACGTCTGGGCCTGGGCGCGCCAACTGACTTTGTGAAGTCGCTGCTGACGATTGCCAAGGTCGACGCCTTCCGTCTGGCCCTGGGCCTCAAGGCGGCCGCCACCTTCGATACAGGGAGCGGGAACGGCCTTGACGCCGACCTGCTCGACGGCAAAGAAGGCGCGTATTACCGATCGTACGCCAACCTTACCGGCGTGCCGGCGGCGTTCCCGCCCGCGCCCCATACCCACGACGCGGCCGACATCACCACGGGCATCCTGCCGCTCGTCCGTGGCGGCACGGGCCTGGGCGCCGTGACTGCGGGGAGCTTCCTGACCGGTTCCGCCAAAGCAGGCGATCCGCTCGTGCCGCGCACCCCGGCTCAGGTGCTCGCCGATATCGGCGCGGCGGCCAAAGTGCATTCGCACGCAATGACCGACGTGATCGGCTTGAACGATGCGCTGGATGGCAAAGCGGCGAAAGTGCACACGCACGTTATCGGCGACGTCACCAATCTTCAATCGACGCTCGACACGAAAGCGCCTATTGCCAGCCCAACCTTCACCGGCCTGGTGCAGAACACCGCTGGATCGCTCTCGCAGTCCGCTAACGCTGGGCTTGCCACGTGGCGCACTGCCGTAAGTGACAGTAACTCCGATGCATTGCGCACCGTTGCGTGGCGGACGTCGAGCCCCACAAACGGATGGGACTCGGTTTTTTGGCGAATGGAGCGCCTTGTGGATTCGTCCTCGCAGGCGTGGCTTGACTTCGGCGCGAGCAGTAACAGCGTCGGCTTCTTGATGCGCTTTGGCTACGGCAGCAGCTCGTTTGGATACGTCGACATCGGTACCAACTGGTTCTTCCAGACCCCGACAAATCATGTAGGCGCGGCCGCGTTCTACGCGGCGGACAACACCTTTACCAACGGGGCACCATTTCGCTTTACGGGCATGGGTGCGAACGGTGCCATGTATTGGCACGGTTACAACGGCTCCGGCGACGACTTGTGCAGCATTCAGCGCCAGAACGCGAACAGCTCCTACGTGCTCAACTGGAACGGCCTCATCAATGTAACGCAGTGGTTCAACTACTCCGACCGCCGCCTGAAATTCAACATCAAGCGCAAGGCCGTCACGCGCGGCCTGGCTCTTCACATCGCCAAGGGCTATTCGTCCTGGCAGATGAAAGCCGATGGCTCGTACGGCGAAGGCGCGATCGCGCAGTGGGTGCAGAAGAAGGCGTCGCACCACGTCAATGAGACCGAAACGAAATCGAGCGAGAAGGGCGCGCGGTCCAAGAAGCGCTTGACCGTCAACAACCTCGGCATGGCCGTGGAAATGGGCGCGGATAACGCGCTCCATATCAAGGAACTGGAGAGCTACATCGCGAAGCTCGCCAAGCGCATCGACACACTGGAGGCCCTCAAATGAATCCCCGCACCGAAACCATTGCGGAAGGCATCGTCCGCGAAATGATCGCCGAGAACACCTATCTGTTCTACAACCCGGAGTCGCAGGCCGCTACGGTGCGTTTTCAGTCGCGTCCGCATCTGTTCCAGAACGAAAAGTGGCTGTCGATCGGCGGCGACTGGTACAACCTGGACAAGACGGTCTACGAGATCGCCCCGCGCAAGTTTGGCGAAGGCCTTGTCGACCCGGTGACCGACGCCGATCTCAGTAACGTATCGGTTGGTGGCATTGTGCTGCTCATCAAAGCCGCCTATGCCGCGCTCTACGACGAAGCCTACGCGATCGTAGCGGCATCCATGCCGGCCGTCCCGGGCAGCGAGGGCTGACCGATATGCCTGGCTACAAGGCTGCTGGCAACGACCTCGAAAACCTGTATGACCCCGACGTTGTCGGCAACGGCTATCTCGCCGCAGGTCTGAAGGTGGGGGGCAACGCCGGCACGAAGTATGCGTCGGCAGCGTACGGCACACCCGGCCCCTACAGCGGTTTCAACGCTTCGGGCGTCGGCGACGTCGGCAAACAGTGGGCGGCCAAGGGAACGGCTGTCTACGCGCTGTCATGCAACGGCCAGACCTTCAACGACAACAACCAGTCGCGTGGCGGAGCCGGGTTCAGGTTCCTGGTCTCCGCGAACGGGACGTGGCAAGTGCAGCGGTGGCGCAGCACCTCCGACATCACGACAGTCGCATCGGGCACCTGGCTCACTGATGGGTCATCCGCATCGCAGTGGTCCTGCAGCTTCGATTACACGCTGCAGAACCAATCGACCGTCGGCAACGCCTCGAACGGCATCGACTGTGACTCGCCCAACAACGGCAATCGCTATGCGATGACGGCAGACCATTACTGCCGCGCCTACGCACAGGCACAGCTGACCGGCACCACCGCCTCCTCGAGCGCAACCATCGTCCTGCACCTCTTCAAGGACGGGGTGAAGCGCTCGGACACCACGATCTACACCAACCAGAACGTCAACGGCAACTGACCGCCCCACGAAGCGAGGACCCCTCATGGCCACCGAATACCACCACGGCTCGCGCACCGACGAATCCTCGGCCGCACCGCTCTCCGTTACCACCGTCTCCACCGCCGTCATCGGCATGGTCTGTACCGCTTCCGACGCCGATGCTGCCGCGTTCCCGCTGAATCAGGCGGTGCTCATCACCCAGCCCAAGACGGCGATCGCTAAGGCCGGCGTTGCCGGTACCCTGGCCAAGTCGCTGTCAGCGATCGCGGACCAGGTGACCTGTCCTGTGATCGTGGTGCGCGTGGAGGAAGGTGCCGACGATGCGGCGACCAGCGCCAAGATCATCGGCGGCGTGGATGCGTCCGGCGCCTACACGGGCATGCAGGCGCTGCTGACGGCCGAAGCCAAGCTGGGTGTGCGCCCGCGCATTCTGGGCGTGCCCGGCCACGACCTGCTCGAGGTGACCACGGCGCTCGTCATCGTGGCGCAGAAGCTCCGCGCCTTCGTCTATGCCAGCTGTGGGGCCTCGGACAGCGTGGCCAACGCCCTTCTCTACCGCAAGGGTTTTGCCGCCCGCGAGCTGACGCTCATCTGGCCGGATTTCACCTATTTCGACCCGGCCAAGGCCGCGGCCGCCAAGGCCATGACCATCGCCATCGCCCTGGGCCTGCGCGCGCAAATCGACCAGGACATCGGCTTCCACAAGACCCTCTCCAACGTGCCGGTCAACGGCGTCACGGGCATCGATCGCGACGTGTACTTCGCCCTGCAGCAGACCGGTACCGACGCAGACCTGCTGAACGCCCAGGGCATCACCACGCTCATCGGCCGTGAGGGCTTCCGCTTCTGGGGCTCGCGCACGTGCGATTCGGCGACGTACATCTTCGAGTCCTACACCCGCACGGCGCAGGTGCTGGCCGACTCGATGGCCGAGGCTGTGTTCCCGTACATCGACCAGCCGGCCTCGGCGATCCTCATCCGCGAGGTCATCGACGGCTTCAACCGCAAGATCCGCCAGATGGTCCGCGAGGGTGAGATCCTGGGTGGCAAAGCCTGGTTCGATCCGTCGCTCAATTCGACCGACGACATGAAGAACGGCCGGTTCGCCATCTCCTACGAATACACGCCGGTGCCGCCGTTCGAGCAGGTCACCAACAAGCAGAGCTTCACCGACACCTACTTCGCCACGCTCTCGGCCGCGGTGTCGGTCGGCTGATCCCCTCGCCGGCAGCTGACCCTGCCGGCACCTTCCTCGCATTGGAGATACACCCATGAGCCTCCCCCGCGTGCTCAAGAACTACAACGTGTTCCAGGACAGCGACAACTGGGCTGGCCTCATCTCGTCGTTCACCCGCCCCAAGCTCACCCGCAAGACCGAGGACGTGAACAACGGCGGCATGGCCGGCCCGGTCGAAATCGACATGGGTCAGGACAAGGTGGAGTGCTCGTTCTCGGGCAACGGCTTCCTGATTTCCGCTCTGCGAGCGTACGCCGCGACGACGGTCGATGCCGTGGGTCTGCGCTTCGTCGGCGCGTACCAGAACGACGCCACCGGCGCTTACGATTCCGTCGAGGTCTACGTGCGCGGTCGCTACAAGGAAATCGATCCGGGCGATGCAAAGACCCAGACCGTCGGCGACTTCAAATACACCATGCCGTGCGCGTACTACCGCGAGACCATCAACGGCAAGGTCATGATCGAGTACGACGCGCTGAACAACATCCTCATCGTTGACGGCATCGACGTGCTCGCCGCCCAGCGCGCGGCTATGGGTTCCTGGATCGTCTAAACCGACTCGCTGCCCCGGCAGCGATAGCGCGCCTCCCTCACTCCACGGCGCCCGCACCCGAGCGCCACACCTTTCTCAAGGAACACCCATGGAAATCGTGCAGAAGACCGTCACCCTCGAAACCCCGATCGCCCGCGGCGACGGCCAGCTGACCCAGATCATGGTCCGCAAGCCCACTGCCGGCGAGCTGCGTGGCACCTCGCTCATCAACCTGCTCAACATGGACGTGGCCGCCCTGGAAACCGTCCTGCCGCGCATCACCGTGCCCACGCTTACCAAGCCCGAGGTCGCCGCGCTGGATCCGGCCGACCTGGTACAGATCGCCACGGAGGTCTCCGGTTTTTTGTTGACGAAGCAGGCGAAGGACTCATTCCTGACCGCGTAGAGGACGTGATGGCGGATCTCGCCGTCGTCTTCCACTGGGCGCCCCGCGACATGGACAGCATGGGGCCTGCCGAACTCATGGTGTGGCACGAACGCGCCGTCGAACGCAGCGGCGCGAAACAGGAGTGATATGGACCTTAGCCTCAAAGTGCTGCTGTCGATGGTCGAGAAGGTCACCGCGCCGCTGCGATCCATCAGCGGCGAGTCGGGCAAGACGGCCAAGGCGCTCAAGGAAACCCGCGATCGCCTGCGCGAGCTGGAGAAAACGCAAGGCACGGTCAACGCGTTCAAGAACCTCAAACGCGGCACGGCCGAGCTCCAGCGCGAGCTGAAGACGGCGCGCGACAATCTCAAGGCGGTCACGGCAGCCCACAACGCCGCCGTGAACCCGACGAAGAAGCAGACGGCAGCATTGGTTCAGGCCAAGGCCGCGGTGCAAGGTGCGGAACGCGCGTACAGCGCGCACGCGGTGAAACTGCGCGAAGTACACACGCAGATGGCATCGGCCGGGGTCAACACGAAGAAGCTGGCCAGCTTCGAAAAGCAGCTGCGCGCCGATATCGAGGGCACCAACGCCGCTCTCACCACGCAGAAAACGAAACTGGGCGCCATCAGCGAGCAGCAGCGCCGGATGGGCGCCGCGCGATCGCAAATGCAGCAATCACAGGCCACCGGCGCCCACCTGGCCGTGGGCGGTGCCGCGGCACTGGCCACCGGCCAGGGCGTCATCGCGGCCGTGCGTCCGACGATCGATGAGGCCAAGGCCTTCCAGGTGCAGGTCTCCCAACTCCGTGCTCAGGGCATCGGCGACGCCGCCGTGGCCGATGCGGTGAAGTTCGCCCACGGCATGGACGTGATCGGGTCGAGCGCCACGGACAACCTCAAGCTGGTGAAGGAAGCCAACAGCGTCCTGCGCGACATGCACGAGGCCGAGCAGGTCGCGCCCTACCTTGCCCGCATGAAGTTCGGCATCGAGGCCGTGATGGCACAGGGCGGCCATGGCGAGGGACATGGGCAGAATGCCGAGACCATGTTCATGGACCTGCTCAAGGTTGCCGAGCTGCGCGGCGCGGCGAAGAATCCGGAAAGCCTGAAACGCGTGCTGGACTTCGCCACGCAGGCCTACGTCGGCTCGGGCGGCCTGGTGAAGCCCGAAGACCTGCTCAACATGATCAAGACCGGCGGCGTCGCGGCCAAGCAGCTGGACGACACCTCGTTCTTCTTCGGCCTGCTGCACACGATGCAGGAAATGGGCGGTCACCGCGCCGGTACCGGTCTGGCCACCGGCTATCAGAACTGGGCCGCCGGGCGCTCCACCCAGCAGTCGGCCGAAGAGCTCTACAAGCTCGGCCTGCTGAAAAAGGATTCGGTGCTGTACGGCACCACGGGCCACGTGAAGAAGGTTTTGCCCGACGCGCTCAAGGAAGGCGAGCTCTACCGCAGCAACCCGTTCGAATACCTGATGACGCGCGTCATCCCCAAGATCAATCCGCACGGCGCGCTCTCCGACCAGCAGGTCGTCAGCAAGATCAATGCGCTCTTCTCCGGCCGCAAGGGTGGTGACCTGTTCGCCTCGCTGTATCTGGAGCGGGCCAACATCGCCAAGCACCTGGCGGCCGTGCCCAAGGCCTACGGCGTCAATGCGCTGTACGACGAAGCACGCGGCACCGCCGGCGGGATGGAAATCGACCTCGAGGCGAAGAAGCGGGATCTCTATCGCGAGCTCGGCACGCAGGTGCTGCCCATGTACGTGGCCGGCCTGAGTAAGCTCGTGGCCATCGTGCGGGGCCTGAACCGGTTCGCCGAGGCGCACCCGCGCATCGCCAAGGCGTTTACCGTTACCGCCGGCGGCTTCGGCGTGCTGATGACCGCCGCTGGCGGACTGATGATCGCCCTGGGCGGTTTGCTCAGTCAGCTGGCCATGCTTCGCTTCGCCTTCAAGGCTGCTGGCATTCGCCTGGCGCTCTCCCGCATCCTGGGTGGCGCGGCCGCGGCTACGGGGTCCGGCGCCGCGGCCGCCTCCACGGCCACAGGCGGGGCGGCACAAGCCGGATTGCTGTCGCGGGTGGGTGTTGCTGCGCGCGGCGTGCTGATGGGCATCGCAGGCGCCTCGATGACGACCGTCGCCATTGTCTGCGGCCTGATCGTCGTCGTGGCCGCCGTGGCGCTGGCCGTCCGCAAATACTGGGGTCCGATCACCGCCTGGTTCGAAGGCGTAGGCCAGGGTATCGCTCAGGGCGTGTCGCCAGCGCTGGCCAGCGTGAAGGTCGCCCTCGCACCGCTGGCGGATGCGTTCGGCGTGCTGGCCGGCTGGTTGCAATCGGCCTGGCAGTGGTTTACCCAGCTGATCCAGCCCGTGCAGGCCACGACGCAGCAGCTGGACGCCGCGCGCGCCAATGGCGCGGGTTTCGGCCGGGTCATCGGCGCCGTGATGGGTGGTGTCATTGAAGCGATCACCTTCGGCGTCCGCCTCTTCGTCCTGCTGGGCCAGGCGATCGGTACCGCCGCGGGCTTCGTGGTCACCAGCTGGGGGCCGGTGCGGGATTTCTTCGCCGGCCTGTGGTCGTCCGTGCGCGATGCCGCGGCCGCGGCGTTGGGCTGGATCGAGTCGAAGATCCAGGCGGTGCGTGGCGTGATCGAGCGGCTGTACGCGATGTGGCAGAAGATCAACGGTGGATCCACCACGAGCCCGGAGCCGCTCCAGTGGATCATGCCTGGCGACAGCGATCGCGCGCGGCAGATCACCGAGGCGATCGCCCGTAATCCGGTCGGCAGCGGCGGCGCCGTCGGCGGCAACATCGTTAAACCCCAGGCGATCCCGATGCGCGGCGGTGGCGGCGACACCTATCAGGTGCACGTCGACGCACGCGGCATGTCCCACGAAGAGGCTACTCGCGCCGTAAACGATGCGTTCGCCAACGAGCGCCGTAAACGCGCTGCCGAGTCGCGCTCCAGTTACCACGACAAGGATTGACCATGTACATGCTTGCATTGGGGCCCTTCCCGTTCGGCACCTCCACGGCCGGCTACGACAAGCTGCAACGCTCCATGCAGTTCAAGCACGCGGCGGCGGTGCGTGTCGGCGACCGCGACGCCTACCAGAAGCTCGGGCCCGGCGAGGAACAGATCAACCTCGCCGGCACCGTCGCGCCGAGCGTCACCGGCACGCTGGCCTCGATCACACGCCTGGAGGACATGGGTCGCGGTGGCGAGGCCTACCTGCTCGTGGATGGCGCCGGCTACGTCTACGGCACCTACCACATCGACAGCCTCCAGACGACGCAGCGTGGCCATTTCGCCGACGGTACGCCGCGCCTGGTCGAGTTCTCCCTGACGCTCACGCGCGACGACAGCATGCCCGCGAACGAGAAGCCCGAAACCAGCCAGCAGGCCGCGAAGTAATGGCCGACGCCAATGCCCTCACCCGGGCGAACTACCGCGTCACCATCGACGGTACCGACCTCACCGACCGCCTGCGCCCGCGGCTCTCCGAGCTCACCATCACCACCAGCCGCGCCGGCCATGCCGACCAGTTGGACCTCTCGTTCGATGCCACCGACGGGCGCCTGTCGCTGCCCAGGACCGGCGTCACGGTGGCGGTGATGCTGGGCTTCGATGGCAGCGGCGTGCAGCTGCAGGGCACGTATGTGGTCGATGAGATCGAGCACGCTGGCACACCGGACATGATCACCGTGCGCGGTCGCAGCGCGAAGCTGGCCAGCGGCATCAA
This sequence comes from Luteibacter mycovicinus, assembly GCF_000745235.1. Classification (NCBI taxonomy): domain Bacteria; kingdom Pseudomonadati; phylum Pseudomonadota; class Gammaproteobacteria; order Lysobacterales; family Rhodanobacteraceae; genus Luteibacter; species Luteibacter mycovicinus. Next base: position 4,084,681 of record NZ_JQNL01000001.1, on the reverse strand, counting down.
CACCCGCAAGGAACGCAGCTTCTCAAATACGACGATCGGTCACGTGGTGAAGGTGATCGCCGGCGAGAACGGCCTCACGCCTCGCGTGTCGCCGGCGCTGGCCAGCGTCACCGTCGAACAGATCGACCAGACCGAGAGCGACATCGCCATGCTGCGCCGCCTGGGCGAGATGTGGGATGCCGTGGCCACGGTGAAGAACGGCTATCTGATCTTCGGGCCGGTCGGCAAGGCCACCACCGTCAGCGGTACGACGCTTCCCACGCTCACCCTGACCCGCGCGACCGGTGACCGTCACCGCTTTCATCAGGCCAAGCGTGACGCCTACACAGGCGTACGCGCAGGCTGGCACGACGTCGACGCCGCACGAGGCAAAACCGCGCTGTCTGGCGAGAAAGGACATATCAAGGTGCTGCGCGGGAAATACGCGAGCCCGGCCGAGGCCAAGCGCGCGGCGGCCGCAGAAATGGCACGCATCAAGAGGGGCGCGGCCACGTTCGAACTCGAGCTGGCTGCCGGCCGCCCGGACCTCGTGCCGGAAATGCCCGTGACGCTGCAAGGATGGGGTGAAGTCATTGGCGCGTTCGAGTGGATCGTGGCCAAGGCGACCCACCGGCTGACCGGCTCGGGCGGTTACACCACGCACGTCGAGCTAGAGAATAAGGCCGCGGCCAGCGACCACCCGGCGCAGGATGAAGACGACGAAGCGACCGACGACACCGAGGCCGCAGCCTAAACAATTCAAGCGCGTCGGCGTGGCAGACTTCGCCCGCACCCGAGCCAGGAACGACAGTGCCGGCGCACCACGTGTCACTACCAGGAGATGAGCGTTCATGAAATCGATTCACACACTCGCGGCACTGCTATTGCTCGCACCCCTCACCGCCAGCTGGGCCGCGGAGCCGGTTTGCTGCGCTTCGGGCGACAACGGCAAGCCCAAGGGCCGCGCCGCCGTAGCCAGCTCGAGTGAGCTGGGCAAGACCAGCCCGGCCAGCAGCAACCTGAGCCTGTCGCCGGAGTACCAGGTGTTCGAGTTCACCCGCGAGGGTCTGCGCTACGTCGAGGTCGCAGATGCGGCTGGCGTGCCGCGTGCAGCCTTCACGATCGTCAGTGGCTCGGTACTGGCCCTGCCGGTGGGCACGGATGCGGTACAGCAGGTCGCGATCGCGCCCGCCTGGACGGACGTTGTGTACGACGACGGCACAATCACGGTGGCTCGTCGCGTGGAGAGCGATGGCGTGCTCGTCTGGCAGGTCTTCGTGAAATAGCGCCGGCGCGTGCGAATGAAAAGGGCCCGCATTGCGGGCCCTTTTTTTGTGACTACGCATCAGTGTCAGTGCACCGTCGCGACCTCGCGCAGCAGCCGAACGTTCGAGGGCAGCGACACATCCTCAAGAGCCGCCGACGGCGCGGGCGCTTCGTCCAGAACGATGAGGCGCATACGATAACCACGGGTGTGCACAGAGCCGCCGTATGCGGCGACGCGGTTGCGCAACTGAGCCAGGCGAGCGCGCTGTGACGAGGACCGGCCGGTAACACCCGGTTCGATCGCGCGAATGGCCATGCTCACCGCACCACGGCCGTCGGCCTTGCGCCCGCAGTGAATCCGTACACTGACCGACGTCGGGTCCAGCGATGCCAGATGATCGATCGCCTCGCCCAGGACACGGTACGCGGCTAGGTTCGTTTCCATGGCCACGGTGAACGGCGAGCCGGTAAGGTCAAGGTGAAAGGGCACGGCGCCGAAATGGGCGACAAAAGCCTCCGACTCCAACGCGGCAAAAAAACCAAAGCGCTCCAAGGTCAGCGGGTAGATGCTGTCGATGACCTGTCGCTCAAACTGCGATGACTGCGTGTGAGCCATGCCGACCAGGTTCATGGCCGCCTCGGCCTGACCGTGCTTGCGAAGCAGGTTCAACACCGGACGCATGCTTTCGCGCGATTCGCGCTGCAGGGCCTCGGCGCGAAGCGCGGAATCACGCTGCCGACGCTCCTGCGCCTCGAGGTGCTCGCGGACGAGACGCCTCTCGTCGGCCGCATCCGCAACGATGGATCCCATGGTGACGGACACAGGATGAAGCCGGGCGCCCAGCACGAACAACGACGCGGCTACGAAGGCGAAGGCTTCCTGCATCAATAGCGCCGGGCCATCGACCTGACCGGCATCCTGATGAGGGATCGTCGCGAAGAGCGCCACGTTGGCTGCGATCGAACTGACCGCTGCGCCCTGCCAGCCGTGGCGAAACGTCAGAGCCACTGACGGCAGCAGCATGCACAGGCGAAGCGCCATCAACGCGGTGACGTCATCGGGCGAAGCAACATACACAGCGCTGGCCAGCGCTACGCACACCAGAACGGCGCAGGCCGACTCCACCGCGAAAGGACGCGCAAGGCGCCGTACTGCGATGCATCGTGCGACGACAGGCAGGCCGAGCGCGGCGAGCAGAATGCCCTGCAGGTGACCCAGCGAGTAGACAATGAGGTCGCCGTAGACCATTTCGCCGCCGCCCGCCCGCAGGTAGGCCGACACCGCCTTGTTCGCCACGCTCACCAATTCCGCGGAAAGGATGCCAGCGACGACGAGCGCCACAGCGTCAGTTGCGGAGCTCAGTGTGGGCAACGATGTGGCGCGACGCACCTGCCGGACGATCACCGCCACGATGGGCCACGCCAGGACGGTGCTCGCCGCGTAGTACAACCAACCGTACTCGGCAGCCATACGGACGCGGAACGTAGACAGCGCCGCCACCTCGCCAACAAAGAGCGCGGGCCACAGCCGGTATGGCATCGCGAGCAGGGTGGCGAAGCGCAACCCGGCCGGCAGATACCATTGGTCGTTCGATGCCTCGCGGAGGCACAGGTACGCTGCCATGTATGCAAAAGCGGCAGCGATGTTGATCATGACCTTGGCTGGCCACCCGATGCGTTCGCACCAAGTCCCCCAAGCGTCCCTTGCACGGTCGATCATGGATAGTTTCTGCTTAGATTCCCCAAGCGGAAATATACACCCACGTCCCTCAGATTGCGTCTACGACACGGCCGCCAATCGTGAGGTTCTTATACTCGGGACCGGTGACGTCGCGACGTTGCTCAAGCTCGCTGTCACCGCGCAAGCGGTACTCGTTGTGCCCGATGATGAAGATGCGGCGGACGTTGACACGACCCCACAGCTGCACCACATAGGTCTCGCCATCCACGAGGTCTTCGTGACGCGTGACTGATGTATCGACCAGCAGCACGCTTCCTTGAGGCAGCCGCGGCGCAAGAGCGTCGGTGGGATTGACCATCCAGCGCAGCGCACCGATGTCGGCAACGATCGCGCGACGCCGCACGACGAGTTCAGGGAGCACGAGCTGGTCAGGGCCGCTGGAAGCATCAAAGCCGAGCAGGCGCGGCACAGTGACGTGCCCGCTCGGTACTACGGCGCCGTCGTCCAAGACCGTGGCAGCTGCACCGCGCAGCGGTTCCCCCTCGCCAAACACCAGCCAGTCCATCGAAACGCCACGCTCGACGGCAAGCTCCAGGCACGCGTCTAGCGGCTTGTAGTCGCGGGCGCGCCAGTTATTGGTCGACTTCCTGCCCAGGCCGAGCTTCTCGGCCAGTGCCACATCGGTGGCCACGCCGAAGACCTGCTGCATCCGGTCGATGATGTCGCCGGCGTCCGGCGCCGGCCGCGAGCCGGACTCGACAGGAGCGAAAAAGCCGCTCTTCGAGGAATGTGATCCGCGCATTGAGGAAGTTCCACGGGTAACATGTTGCAATCCCTCCCCCTGAGGGATAGCATGGCAATTGTTAGCCACATTCACATCGTAACCCAGCATGTCCAATTCCTCATCAACTCCGAAACGTTATGCCCCACGTGGCGACAGCCAGTACGTGCGCGTCGCGTTCAGCCTCGATCCGCAGGAACGGGCCGAAGCGGAGGACCTGGCCGAGGCGGCAGGCATCACCCGCGGCGCGTTGCTGCGTGAAGTCTACCTGTTGGGCATTCCCCTTTACCGCGCACAGCATCCGGCGAACACGCCGAACGAGGCTTGAACGATGACCGCTCGCCGTCAGCGACCCGGACATAACTGCCCCCATTGCCAATCGCGCGCCACGATCTACTCGTCGCGCCGGTTGAGCCCCTTGGTCACCGAGCAATATGCACAGTGCACGAACCTGGCGTGCGGATGCCAGTTCGTCATGCAGCTGGGGATCGTGCGTATGACGATGCCCAGCGCCACGCCGAACGCGGAGATTAATCTTCCGCTCGTCGCGCGCCGTGACAACGACATTCTCATCGCGCCACGGAAATCCGCTCCGCGCAAGGTGAGCCCGACCATGCCGGCCATGACCGTCATCGACGGCAAGATCGTGCCCGTCATCTACCGCTGACCGAGACCACAGGGGGTACCGTGTCCACCATGATTCCCGTCGATCCACGCGACGAACGAGTGATCAGCGCCGGCAGGCACTACGCCGCACTGCGCTATATCGAGCAGCACGACAACGAGCACCTGGACGAAGACCAGCTCATTACGGCGTGCGCCGCTCACCTGATGGCTGAGCACAAGGTGGAATGCGCCTTCAAGGCACACGCCTACGCCGTCAGCGCGCTTGCCACGTACCAATCGCGCACGCAGCCGGCGTGGATCGATATCGATTGCTCGACGTCAGATGTCGTGCGTGTCGTTAACCCGGTATCGAACCAGGTGGCCTGTTTTACTGCTGCCGAGCTCATCCGCCTTGCCGAGGAACGCGCCAACACGCGCGCTGGTGCCACGCCGCCCGACGAGGGGCGCCGAAGGTGCCACCCCCTCCACTGACGCCTTAGCGGCGTGATCCATCGCTCTGCATCCACCGGCCTTTCGACAGGAGGCCGGAACGGACTCCCCTTGCCTGTCGATCGGAGATTGCCATGCATACCTGCTCATCCAGTAGCGCCCCCGTCGCCGGCGTTGTCGCCCACCTGCAGACCCGCCACGGGGGAAGCGCCATCATCAAGCACGCCGGCGCGCACTACCTCTCTTGGGCCGCCGTTGGTGCCGAGTTGAACATCGATCCGGCGAAGTTGATGCAGCGGTTCTTCGATGACCTCGACGCGCTCGGCACCGTCTACCTCAACGTTCCGCCATACCAGGTCGACGGGCGGCTTGTGGCGTCTGCCGGTCGCTCGACCATTGCGGCCATTCCGCTTGACCGCCTCCTGGTCCTGCTGACGACCATTTACTCGTTCCCGCTTCTTGGCGGCGCGATCGACTCAGTGCGTACACGGGATTTCAAGCGGGTCATCGCCAAGGCGATCAGGCTGTATCCCGATGACCCGCGCGGCGTGCCCGCCGCTCCAACGTCACCGCCCGACGCGAGCGGCACGCCGGAGAAGCGCGTTCTGGTGCTCCAGATCGAACTGGACGGTGGTATCGACCTGCCGCCCAACGAAGTCATCGGCGAGGCACTTATCAAGACGCTGGGCGCGGTGCTGGCCGCCTCGCAACCCACCGCGGCGCCGACGCGCCACTGAGCCACCCATCGAACGCACCGGCCTCACACGGGGGCCGGTCATCCCTTCCTGACGATGCCCATCGAAATGTTGATCACATTATTGACAACCGCCCCACAACGGCGCGATGCTCCATCCATCGCCGCACAATCGGCGATCGGGTTTAGCAGCCTGACAGCACAGAGGCGCGCAAGCGCCCATCGACCGATGCCGGCGCTTTTTTCATGTCCGCATCGTCAGGGCCAGCGCGTACCGCGACACCCCGTTTATGGCGGGCGACGCGGGGGAGCCTTGCGGCTCGCCGGTTTCCTTTGTGCCCGGTCTGCTAACCCCGCGTCGTCCGCCACCCCGTTTAGCAGCGGCGTGGCGGATTCCACAGCACAAAGGAATCCCACCATGAGCGATCGCGAAAGCGACAGCCTGGCCGCGCGTGCTCGCGCCGCCGAAGAACTGGCCAATGCCGTTCAGGCCACCTATGCCGCACACACCGGCATCGTCTCCGCCTGGGCCAACGGCACCATCACCCACGCCGATGCCTACGAGTTGCTGCACACGGTGGACGTGCGCCTGGCCGCAGCGTTGTATGACGTGCGCCACGCGCTCGGGCTGGAGGACAAGGCATGACCGCGGACGCCTTGCGCATGCTGCGCCTCGCCTGTGACTTCGCCATGCCACTGGCCATGGGTCTTAACCTCGGACTCAACGTGCGGACCGACGACAACGTTATCGTCGCCTCGCTCGACGGCGACCAGATCACCAGTTCCATCGTTACATCGTGCCCTTTGAGCGCCGTCATCTTCCGCCGCTCTCGTGCCACGCAAACGGTGCTGTGGCTCGGCGACACCTCGATCGTGCTGACACCCGCGGAAGCGGCATCCATCGAAGCGTTCCTGCGAAACATCACTGCAGGCGAGGTGGGCTAATGGCACACGAAATCACCCTGTACCTTGCCGCCGGCGGCATCCTGCACATGCGCGCGGTGCCCAACGGCATCGACGTGACCGCGTTCGACCGGAAGCATCTGCAGCAGCGCATTGTGTTCGGCGCCATCGTCGCGGCGGACAGCGTGCGCGTGGTGGACGGCAACTGCTTGATGATGGGCACGAGCAACGCGTTTGTGCCGGTCACCCCGGCCGAGGCCACGTCGATCCTCGCTTTCGTGGCGCTCGCCAAGGTGGTCGCATGAGCAACGACATGCGCACCTTCCGCCTCATCAATGGGCAAGAGCTCTCCGTCCACCGCAACCGGTCGCTTGCCTCGAACCAAATCTATTACTACTTCGGCATTCGATCCAAGCGAGGCGGTGAAGTCGCCTCGTATGTCACCGACGCTGACCCGCTCATTCGCCTCAAGCATGGCTCGAAATACGATGCGGCTGGCACAGTGAAGATACAGGCCGAGGGGTTCTTCGTTTACTTGCCTACGGTCCAGGCGCGGCAGCTGGGCGAGTTCCTTGGCGTGGCGATCACGGAGGACACCCTGTGACGAACGACGCCTGCATCATCACCACCAAATGCGGCCAAGCCTTGGAACTGCGCAACGGTTTCATGGGCGATTGGGTCGGCGTCCTGCTCGGCCGCTCCGCCGCCGATGAAGAACCGTCGCTGATTTTCACGTGCCGCCCGGACCAGGTGTCGATCGGGCCGTGGGAGCCCGACATGGCCGTCCTGCGCGCCGATCGCCTGGCCATCGTGCTCACGGCAGAGAGCGCCCAGCAGGCCGCCGCGTACCTGGGGACGCGCACCGCATGAGCGAGATGGACGCGTCGCTCCACCGCGATATCACCGGGCGCCTGGAGCAGGAGTTCGGCTTTAAGGCGCGGCCGGGCTCGAAATGGCTGCAGGAGGGCAAGTGCCCCGCGTGCGGCAAGAAGGAAGTGTGGGCCAGTGCGGAATCGCCCTGGAAGCTGTGGTGCGGCCGCAAGTCGAAGTGCGGCTGGGAAGGCTACGTCAAAGAGCTCTACGACGACCTGTTTCAGTCGTGGTCGGACCGCTATCCGCAAACCCTCGAATCGCCCCAGGCCGCAGCTGACGCGTACTTGGTCAACATGCGCGGGTTCGAAATCGGTCGTCTCAACGGCTGCTACACGCAGGACTACTACCACAACCGTGACCTCGGAATTGGGTCGGCAACGGTGCGCTTCGACCTGCCCGGGCGCGGCTACTGGGAACGGATCATCGACCGGCCGCATCGCTTCGGCAAGCAGAAAGCGCATTTCCAGTACGGCAAGTCTTACCGCGGATATGCCTGGGTTCCGCCGGCCGCGCTCATCGACGTGCTGCAGGCGGCCGAAATCTGGATCACCGAGGGCATTTTCGACGCCATCGCCCTGTGCCTAAACGGCATCGCGGCCATCTCAGCCATTTCGAACCACAACTACCCACGCCACACGCTCGCGCAGCTGTTCCCGGAGGGTGCAAAGCGGCCCAAGCTGGTATGGGCACCCGACGGCGATCGCGGCGGCCGCGAGTATCTGGACGAGCACCTGCGCTTGTCGCATGCAGACGGCTGGCACGCCACAGCCGCGATCATTCCGCAGCTGCCCGGCGCCAAGAAGGTCGACTGGAACGACGCTCACCAGCGCGGGCGGCTCACCGACACGCACATCACGGACTACCGGCATGAGGGTCGTATCTCCGTCGCGCCCACGGCGATGGACAAGGCGTGCCGCATGTACAAGCGCGACCCGCAGAACACGTTCCCGCTCGACTTCGGCGATTGCGTTTACTGGTTCGAACTGAACGAGCAGCGCCTGGAAAAGGCAAAGCAGGCGTTCCGCGACAAGGAGGCCGAAGAGGATAGCGACGACGACGTACCGGAGGATGTGCTCAAGCAGGCATGCACGGTCGCCAAAATTGCAACGTGCTTGCCCGAGCCGTTGTACTTCCAGCGCAGCGCGATCACGGACGACTCACAGTACTTCTTCAACATCAAAATGGCGCGCAAGCGCCCGGTCAAATCGGCCTTCACCGCCGAGCAGGTCGCCACGCCGGCGCAGTTCGACATTCGACTGCTGTCGCTGCTGTCAGGCGCCCGCTGGAAGGGCAGCAAGGAAAAGCTGTCGCGCACGTTCGATGACCGTCTGGAGCGACTGAAAGAGGTCGACACCATCGATTTCATCGGGTACACCCGCGAGTTCCGCGCCTATGTATTCGGCAATGTCGCGATTCGCGATGGTCGCGTGTTCGAGGTAAACGACGAGGAATATTTCGAGCTCGACAAGAAGACCAACGTCAAAACCACCAGCAGCGTCCCGCACACGATCAGTCTGGACGCCAACAGCTTCAATCAAGACTGGCCTCGCCTGGTGCGCGACGTGTATGGTGGCAAAGGGCTGGTCGCGTTGGCGTTCTGGTTCGGCTCGCTGTACGCCGAGCAGGTACGCGCCTCGCAGGAAAGCTTTCCGTTCTTCGAAATGGTGGGCGAGGCCGGATCCGGCAAAACCTCGCTGGTGACCTTCCTTAACCGCCTCACCGGGCGCCCGACGTACGAAGGCTTCGACCCGTCCAAGTCGACGGCCGCTGGTCGTGCACGCACCTTCGTGCAGGTCGCCAATCTGCCTGTTGTGCTGATGGAAGGCGACCGCGGCGATGAAGGCGCCAAGGCACTCAAGTTCGACTACAACGAACTGAAATCGCTCTACAACGGTCGCTCCACCCGCACGACGGGCGTCAAGAACGCCGGCAACGAAACGCACGAGCCGCCGTTCCGTGGGTCGATCGTCATCGAGCAGAACCGTCCGGTGAAGGCCGACGATGCGGTCATGCAGCGCATCTGCCACGTCTTTATGACCCGAGAGGGGCACACGCCCGATGGCAAGAAAAAGTCTGACCAGCTGAATGCTATGGGCGCGGACGTTCTGAGCTACTTCGTCGTCGCCGCGGCCAAAGCCGAAGCACAAGTGCTGGAGCGCTTTGAAGCTCGCATGCCCGTTTACGAAGCCGAGCTCATGGCGATCGAGGAAGTGAAGTCGATCCGCCTGGCCAAGAACCACGGCCAGCTGATGGCGATGGCCGAAGCGATGGAAATCGTTGTGCCGGCGATGGCCGATTTCCGCGAGGAAACCTACGCGCAGATCAAACGCATGATCGTGGAGCGAGAGGCCGTGATCGGCTCGGACCATCCCATCGTGCGCAATTTCTGGGAGCGCTTCTACGAGCTCAACGGCAGCAACAACCTCATGCCGTACCTCAATCACAGCGCCGACAAGGGCCAGATCGCCGTGAACCTCAACGAATGGCTGGAACGCGCCGGCGAACGGTGGCGCGACCTGCCCACCTTGAGCGAACTGCACGAGCACCTGCCCACCAGCAAGGTCCACAAGTTCATCGAGGCCAACAGGAGCGTGTACAGCCCGATCCGCGCGAAGGGCGAGACCGCGGCCACCGAGGGCAAGAAGTCGAGCAACGTGCGCTGCTGGATTTTCAAGAAGCCCACTACCGAATGAGCCGCGCAACCGGCAACACCGCGGGGCCCGGGGGAGTGCTCGTAACACTCCCCACGCGCCGCCGCCCTACCCACCCAGGAGTACTCATGAAAGAGCAGATCAGCATGGCGGCGTCACTCGGACCCCGCCGCAAGTTTACGGCAACCGGCCACTTGGCCGCAGGCCTGGCCATCCCGCGCCCCACGCGCGACCCGTCTGTCCTCGTCGGCTTCATCACCGGCGTGATCCTCACCAGCGCCGTCTTCGTTGCCGCCGCACCCTACATCGTCCACCGCTGAGGCCACCATGTTTCCCAGAAATCTGACTGCTTTCCGCTTCGGCACCCCGCCTCGGCCGCACGTGCGCGACATCCTGGAGGCGCTGGCCGATTACCGAGTGCGTGAGCCCGGCCCCATGGAGTTCGCCGCAACGGGCTTCGTTTCGCCCTATGGCCGCACCGACGACCGCCTGGGCATCTGCCACGAGAACGTGCTGGGCTTCGTCTACCAGGTGCGCGCACGGGACTTGAAGGCCAGCGCCCTGAACGAAGAAATCGCCAAGCGCGTGGAGAAGATCTCCCAGGAGGAAGGCCGCAAGGTCGGCGGGCGCGAGCGCCGGTCCATCCGCGATGACGTTCTGAACGAGCTCCTGCCGCGCGCCATGGTCACGGTCAGCAACACCGCCGGATGGATCGACCTGGACAACGGCTGGCTGGTGGTCGATACGCGCACGCGCCAGCGGGCGGAGGATGTTCTGACGGAACTGCGCTCGGCCCTGGGCTCGTTCCCCGCCGTGCGGCTGGCACCGGAAGAAAGCCCGCGGCGGCTCATGACGCATTGGCTGAGCACCCTGGAGCTCCCCCAAGGCATCACCTTGGGCGACGAGGCCGAACTGCGCGATCCGGCAACGGCAACCGGTGCCCTGGTGCGCGTGCGTCGGCAGAACCTGGACACGGACGAGATCCGCGAGCACCTGCGCGGCGGCAAACAGTGCTTCGCCGTCGGCGTGACCGTGGACGACCGCCTGAGCCTGGTGCTGTCCGAAGACCTCTCCATGCGATCGGTGCGTGCCACGGACGTTGTGCTTGACCAGGCCATCACCGAGCACGAGTCGGTCGATGCCGAAATCGACAGCAGATTCGCCCTTGCCGTCCTCGAGGTGCGCGCCCTGTTCGATCGCCTGGCCGTCCTATTTCGCATCCCGCGCCCGGAGGTCGTCTGACATGGCCAACGTCCAAGAGCGCAACAACGCCGCCCGCGGTCCTGCAGGCGGCGCGGAGGGCCGGGCTCGACCCACGGGCCAAGTTCATCCTGCCGCGCGGCAACAGGCGCTGCTGACGCCCGGGCAGACCGAAGGCGTGATCCTGCGCATGGCCGGCGTGTTGAGCGCTGACATGGCCGGACACCCCCAAGTGCGCGCCAAGCATTTGGCCTATGTCACCGGGGCACTGCATCTGGCCGTCGCCCTGGGCGCCCTGACCGACGCGCGCGCCGTCGCCGTGCGACAGGCTGCCGTGGACCTGTTCGACGGGGCGCCGCGGTCGGGGAGCGTTCGCGCCGGTGCCGCCGATCCGGCGTTCGCGGCCCTGGTCGCCACGGTCCGCCGGAACGGTGGGGCGAGCATGAACGAGCCGCTGCCCCTGGCCGAACTGCCGCCGTCCAAGGCCGCTCACATGCTCGCGCGACTCATCGCCTCGGGCGTGGTCGACGGCGGTGACGTGACTGGCTTCCACCGCGCGACGAAGGGGGATTGCTGATGCGCCAAGTTCAGATCACCCACCCGGCCGGACGCTTCGCCGTCTGCCGACAGGGCGGCCACGCGCCGCGCCACATCGAACACCACGGCCGCACCCTGCGCGAGACCATGCAGGCGGATGTGCCGGCGATCCGGCATTCCCTGGAATGCCAGTGCGGCCGCTCCACCGGCCTGCACGCGACCCTGACCCAGGCCGAGGCCGATTGGGGCGTGCTCTACGGCCAGATCCCGATGGTGCTGCCGGCACCGATCCCCTTTCCGCCCACTGCCCGCCGCCGCGCGGCGCACAAGGAGAAAGCCCGTGGCTAATGACATGACCATGCACTACTACCGTGCCAGCACGCCAACGACGCAGGCACACCACGGAGGCCGCGAAAATCACCCTAGACGCGCTCGAGCTTGTGCCGCGGGTCGAGCTGATGCGGCGAAACAGCTACCACACCAAATATCCCAAGGAGGTCGCCCAGCTCATTCAGCTCAAGGGCGCCCTCACGCGAAAGATCAATAGCAGGAGCAAGCCATGAAGAACAAAATGTCCGACGTTCGCAATCACCTCGTGGCGATGTTGGAGCAGCTTGGCGACCCCGACGTCGGCGGGGCTGTGGTCGAGCGCGCCAAGGCGAGTGCGCTGGTAGCGGGAACCTACATCACTGCGGTCCGCACGGAAATTGACGCCCTCCGCCTCGCAGACGAAATCGGCAAGGTCCCCGAGGCCGTCAACAACTCGGCGGCCTCGATGCCTATGATTACCTCGGGCACCGGTCGATGAATCACGGAGGCGCGCTGTCTCACGGCGGCCGCATCCGCGACAACTCCTGCGAAAATGAGAAATCACAATGACAACCAGGAAGCGCGAGGTCGCCGCGGCCACGGCAAAGAAGCTTACCGGTCTGCACAACGCCGAGCTGAGCGCGGTTATATACGACGGCATCGCGGCGCGGACACGCGATGGTCGACGGGCATCGCTGGCCATCGTTGACGAAAATGGGCGGGTGCTCGAAGCAGGACCGGAGGTCGCCAGGGAGGCGTGGCACGTCATGCTGGCGTGCTACCGGAGGTTCCTTGAGGGCAACGGTCACATCAGGGTCCATTCTAGGCCCCCCGGATCCATTCAATAAAGCACCGGACGGCGCCCCCAGGGGCGCCCTTTTTGCGCATGAACGTCCGGCGCGACCGTTGTTGAGTCGTTGAGCTATATTTCGAGCAACTAACCACAGGGGCGCATGGATGGACCGGATCACTAAGTCATTACTTGACGAATTCTCCAAGGATGCCGAGCTAACTAAGCTCCGCGAGGACAAGAGGTTCGAACACTTCTCGGCGTACCTAACTGTGAGTCGCCATCTGGGCGAATCGTTCGACACCCGCAACCTGGTCACGGGAGCGGGCGCCGATTGCGGAATCGATGCCATCGCCATCATCGTTAATGGCGCCCTGGTGGATGATCCCGAGCTTGTAGAGGAACTCGCGGAAACCAACGGCTACGTCGAAGCACAATTCATATTCATTCAGGCGAAACGCTCCTCTGGCTTCGATGCTGCACAGATCGGCAACTTCGGTTTTGGCGTGAATGACTTCTTCAAGGCTGAGCCTTCGCTCCCTCAAAACGATGCGATTAAGGCTGCGGCCGCAGTGGTGAATGCGGTCTATGCGAAGACGAGCCGCTTCAAACGCGGAAATCCCACCTGCAGACTATATTACGTGACCACGGGTACATGGACGGGCGACACTAACCTGAACGCTCGACGGCTCGCAGTCATTCAAGACTTGCAGGCACAAAATATATTCAAGGATGTCGATTTTCTACCCATCGGCGCGGCTGAAATCCAGAGCCTGTACAACCAGAGCAAAAATGCGATCCATAGGAACTTCGATTTTCCAGAGCGCGTGTTGATCCCGGGCGTACCTGGCGTAAAAGAGGCTTACCTCGGATGGCTCAAGTGGCGCGACTTTCTTCCTCTCCTCCACGACGACGGAAGCGAAATACTCAAGGGCTTGTTCTACGACAACGTCAGGGATTTTCAGGATTACAATTCGGTCAATAGCGAGATTCGATCCACGCTAGAGCGACCTGACCAGCGTGCTCTATTCGCCCTGCTAAACAATGGTGTCACGGTTATCGCGAAGAACTTGAGCACCACCGGCGATCGGTTTCATATCGAGGACTATCAGATAGTAAATGGTTGTCAGACCAGCCACGTGCTCTTTGAAAATCGTGAATTTCTGGACGACTCGGTAGTGGTGCCGTTGCGCCTAATTGCCACCGACAACGAAGAAATTACTTCGGCGATAGTGAAGGCCACCAATCGGCAGACTGAGGTTAAGGAAGAGCAACTGATCGCTCTGAGCGATTTTCAGAAGAGACTAGAGGCGTATTTCAACACATTCGACGCATCGCACCGTTTGTACTACGAGCGCCGCTCGAAGCAATACAATGCCGTAGCCGGCATTGAAAAGACGCGAATAGTGACGCCTTCAACGCTGATTCGCGCCTTCGCATCGATCTTCCTAGGAGAGCCGCACCGCACTACTCGAAGCTACCGGCTGCTTCAGCAGCAGGTGGGGAAGTCGATCTTTGGTCATTCCGATAAGTTGGAGCCTTATTATTTCGCAGCGTCAGCCCATTACCGGCTGGAATACCTTTTTCGTAACGGTGTGTTGAGCCCTGCCTACAAGCCCGCGCGCTACCACATCCTGATGGCTGCACGACTCCTGGCACAACCCGATCCGCTGCCGCGGACGAACTCCCACGACATGGCGCGCTTGTGCGGCCCATTGACGGACGCCATTTGGGACGCCGCCGCCTCGGAAAAGCTGCTGAAGCGTGCCGCGCGAGTGGTTGAGACCGCCGCCGGCGGAACCTTCAACGGTGACAGCATCCGGACGCAGGCGTTCACTGAAGACGTGAAGCGGAAGTGCGTCAGCAGGACGATGAAAGTTAAAAAGGTGCCTTGAGCAACAATCTCAAGGAGCCGAGCGACGGTATATATAGACTACCCTAGGGACAGCCGAGGCTGACGAAACCGACTTTGGGAGCGGCCTGGGACATTGCCGTGGGTACCGGGGGTATAGGAAGCCGGGCATTATAGCGGGTTGGCGGCCACGCGGCCGGGCGGCCCTTCACGTCTGGCCCCCAAGGCCTTCAGGCCGCCCAAATCTCCTGAATCAACACCTCGGTGTAAAGCTTAATGAAGGTCCGCTTCCGAAACGACGCGTGCCCTGCCTGGCGCGCTATTTCCAAATGGCCGACCCGGCTTGAAGCGGAGAGCCTTCTTTTCGACGATGTGCCACGAGGCAGCGGCCAGGGCAACCGTAACGGGCACGGTGATGGACAGCAGTTCAAGGTAAGGCGTTTCCCGCCCCAAGAGTGCTACTCCTATCTGCTGCATGGGCCATGCGTAGATGTAGATGCCGTAGGAGAGATCGCCGATTTTCGAGATGTCTCGCAGGCCAGCCCATGACCGCAGGCCAATCGCGACGGTCAGCGATGGAATGACAAAGGCGAGCCCGAGTTTTGTCTGATCAATGCGGATGAGCGCATAGCCCATGACCAGGGAGAACAGGGTCGGCAGGGGTTTGCGGAGGTACGGACAGGCCCGCAACAGACTTCCTGCAGCGAAGAAGAGCCCGAAGTCCGCGAGGAAACTCTCTCCGGACTGAAGACCTGAAAGCGCGAAATACCCAAAAATTCCCACGACCAACACGATGGAAGGACGTCGCGTTGCGATTCCGGCAGCGATAAGTAGTCCATAACAATAGACCTCGTACGGAATGGTCCAGAGTGATCCGTTGGTGAGGTGTCTTGGGTTTTGAGGAAATCCCGTCAGTCCAAGCACAGCTATCACTGCAAGCGTCAGCGGAATTGATACACAAAGGGCCGGCATCATCCGGAGGGCGCGACGGGCGGTAAAGCGCAGAATATGGGGGTCTTTCAACCAACTGGATGTGACCAGATAGCCGCTGATTGAAAAGAAAATGAGCACACCGAGGTTACCGAACGAATGATCCCCGACAAACCTTGGTTCAGCGCGTCCGGACAGAGCGAACTGATGGCTGATCAGCACGAGGAAGGCGCTAAATTGCCTCAGTGCATCAAAATTGTTGCGCTGTCCGTGAGTCATTGCTTCTTCCTTGAACACGGCCATTTTCTCAGGTGCGCAGCTCGCCGGAGACGTATTCGATCAGTTCGCTGGTGTTTCTCACGTACTCGTTTTCCAGGTCGATGCCGCACTTGTTGGCTAGTACCATGATCGACCATAGGCAGTCCGACAATTCATGACCGAGTTTGGCTTTGCAGTCATCGATGTCCCGGACACCCGCATTCGCCTGAATCAGTTTGGCCAGATCGCCGACGTCACCTACGAAACCAAGGGCGAGTTCCTGCGTCGTCCAGACACGCCCCCACCGCTTGACCTCGAGCTGTTCGTAGAGCACGTTCAGCTCGAGTGCCGAGGTCTCAAGTTCACTGAATTTCATGCTGGCGACTGCCACAGGCTGATTCCATTTCCGTGTTGGATACGGCGGAACACTACACGCGCCCGCCGCTGCCAAACCAGTGCTGCCTCGCGACCACCGGGCCCAGACAGGCCTTCACGCACATCCCGCCGACATGCGGCCGGGTTACCCTTACGGGTATTCCTACCATCTCCGGAGATTCGCCCCATGGGCCGTACCCTGATCCTCGACACCTCACGCCCGCACGAAAGCATGGACGCCTACCTCGCCGAGCCGACCGGCACCCCGAAGGGTGGCGTCGTGGTGATCCTGGAGATCTTCGGCGTCAACGCCCATATCCGCAGCGTGGCGGACCGTTTCGCGGCCGAAGGCTACGTCGCCATCGCGCCGGCGCTGTTCGACCCGGTCGAGAAGGATGTCGAGCTTGGCTACGACCAGGACGGTATGCAGAAGGGCGTCAAGCTCATCGGCGAATTGGGTCTTCTGCGCCCGATGCAGGATGTGGGCATCGCCGCGAAGCTGATCGCCGACCAGTACAAGGTCAAGGTCGGCACGGTGGGCTACTGCTGGGGCGGTACCGTCGCGGCGTTGGCGGCCCTGCGTCTCGGCTTGCCCTCGTCCAGCTACTACGGCTCGCGCAACGTGCCCTTCCTGAGCGAACCGGCCAAGGCCAACGTGATCTTCCATTTCGGCGAGCGTGACCACTCCATCCCGCCCGAGATGGTCGAGAAGCACCGTGAACTGAAACCGGAAATGGATACCTGGGTTTACCCGGCCGACCACGGCTTCAATTGCGACGCACGCGCCAGCTACGACGAGCCGAGCGCAAAGCTGGCCTGGGAGCGCACCCTCGCCTTCTTCGCCCGCGAACTGGCATGAGCGAGGCGTTCGACCTCGATCCGCGGCTCGCCGGTGACACCCTCGTCGTCGGCGACCTCCCTCTGAGCCGCGTCCTGCTGATGCGGGACGCGCGCTATGCGTGGCTGGTGCTGGTGCCGCGGAGAGCGGGGCTGGTCGAGGTTTCGGATCTTCCCGACGAGGAACGCGCCCTGCTCTGGCAGGAGGCCGGCCTCGCCGGGAGCGCACTTCGTGCCGTGGCACCGTGCGACAAGCTCAATATCGGGGCGCTCGGGAACATCGTGCGCCAGCTCCACGTCCACGTTGTCGCCAGAACCGAGGGCGATGCGGCGTGGCCGGGGCCGGTGTGGGGGTTTGGCAAGGCGGAGCCTTATGCGGCTGGTGAGGCGGAGAAGCGGGTCGAGGCGTTGCGGGAACTGCTCGGCCTGAGCTGATGCCGCACCACCCATCGCCAGCAGGGCTGGCTCCTACAAGAGCCGCGGCCAACCGAGACGGCGCCAGCAAGGAACGGGCCCGGCAGGAACAAAAAAGCCCGGAGGCGCGAGCCTCCGGGCTTTTTTCGAGCAGAAGACCTGAGGGCTTACTGCTGCGTCTGCGGGTCGTAGGCACCGCTGGAGGCTTCCTTACCCTGCATGCGGTCCGGCAACGCGGCCTTCTGCGGGGTGTCCTCGAGCTGGCGGGCCTTCTCTTCGACGGCGTTCAGGCGGGTGAGCTCGCCCTTCTTGTCGTAATACACGGCAAAGCCGTAGTCCAGCTGCATGCGGGCCATGAAGCCAAGATGGATGTCACGGATCTTGGAGTCGTCGCTCGGGATCAGCAGGACCGTCTTCGGCAGCTTGCCCTGGTCTTTCAGGTAGGCGAAATGGCTGCCGGTGTCGGCGGCGGAAAGCACCGCGTTGTCCACGACGAACTGGCCGCTCTTATAGGCCTTGATCGTGACGTCGAACTGGCCCTGCTCTTTGGCGACGGGGTCGTTCTTCGTGGCACCGCTGTGGCAACCGGCGAGCACCAGCATGCTGGCGAGGAGCATCGCCGCGGCGGCGCGGGACAGGAGGTTGGGAACTCGGATCATGCGGTGTCTCCGTGGATCGGCGTTTCGTGAAAGTGGGAAGTTTACCCCGCGCCCCTATCGGGCGCGGATGCGACCGGAAGGCCGTTCAGGTACTCGGCAGGGTGACGCCGCGCTGGCCCTGGTACTTGCCGCCGCGATCGGCGTAGGACACCTCACACTCCTCATCGGATTCGAGGAAGAGCATCTGGGCAACGCCCTCGTTGGCGTAAATCTTTGCGGGCAGCGGCGTCGTGTTCGAGAACTCGAGGGTGACGTGGCCTTCCCACTCCGGCTCGAGCGGCGTCACGTTGACGATGATGCCGCAGCGGGCGTAGGTGCTCTTGCCGAGGCAGATGGTCAGGACCTGACGCGGAATGCGGAAGTACTCGACCGTGCGCGCCAGCGCGAAGGAATTCGGCGGAATGATGCAGACGTCGGATTTGACGTCGACGAAGCTGCGCTCATCGAACGCCTTCGGATCGACGATGGTCGAGTTGATGTTGGTGAACACCTTGAACTCATCGGCGCAACGGACGTCGTAGCCGTAGCTCGAGGTGCCATACGAGACCAGCCGGTGACCGTCGCGCTCCTTGACCTGACCGGGCGCGAACGGCTCGATCATGCCGTGCTGCTCGGCCATGCGGCGGATCCACTTGTCGGACTTGATGCTCACGTACTTGTCTCCCTCGCTGGAGCCGGAAAGGTATAGGAACGTCGTCGAAGACGCTACTTTCAGGTGTTCTGGATGACGATCTTGGGGAAAGAGATCGCCTTGTTGCGGGCCTGCAGGGACAGTTTTGCCGCCGTGGACCGGGCGATGGCGCGATAACGCGCGGCCAGATCGGATTCCGGGATCGCCGCCACGGTGGGCTTGCCATCGTCCGACTGCTGACGGATGCGGATGTCGAGCGGCAGATCCCCCAGATAGGCGATACCGGCTTCTTCCGCCATCCGTGCGCCGCCGCCGTGGCCGAAGATGTGCTCCTCGTGACCGCAGTTCGTGCAGATGTGCGTCGCCATGTTCTCGATGACGCCGAGCACCGGCACCTCCACCTTGCGGAACATGCCCAGCGCCTTGCGCGCGTCGAGCAGCGCGATGTCCTGCGGCGTGGTGACGATGACGGCACCGGAGACCGGCACCTTCTGCGAGAGGGTCAGCTGGATGTCGCCGGTTCCCGGCGGCAGGTCGATGATGAGGTAATCCAGGTCGTCCCAGCGCGTGTCGTTCAGCAACTGCATCAGCGCCTGGGTAACCATGGGACCACGCCAGATCATGGGGGTGTCCTCGTCGATCAGTACGCCGATGGACATCGCCTGCAGGCCATGGGCGTGCATCGGCTCGATGCTTTTGCCGTCAGGAGAAACCGGTTTTCCTGACAATCCGAGCATTCGCGGCTGGCTGGGGCCGTAGATATCGGCGTCCAGGATGCCGACCCGGGCGCCTTCGGCCACCAGCGCCAGCGCCAGGTTCACTGACACCGTGGATTTGCCTACCCCGCCCTTGCCCGACGCGACGGCGATGATGTTCTTCACCCCAGCCATGGGAGACAACTGGCCCTGCACCTTGTGGGGATGCACGCGCCAGGTGACCGACACGGCGGCCGAGGCGATGCCCGGCTCGGCCTCGAGGGCCTGGCGGGCCTGCTCCGCCGCTTGTGCGACATAGCCCACGGCGGGGTAACCGAGCTGGATGTCGACGGAGACACGGTCGCCATCGACGCCCACCGCACGCACGGCGGCGCCGAACGGCTGTCCCGAGTGCGGGTCGATAACGCGGTCGAGGACACCGCGGACGAGGGATTCGCTGGGCTGGGTCATGGGGAGAGTTGAGCAAAATCGAAGATCGCCCATTATGCCAGCTAGCGTGCCTCGACCGGGCCCGCACGTTGGCGCGGGGCCCGGGCGCCGCAGCCTTGCCTCGTGGCGCGATGCAGCTTGACGGGGCTGCCGCCGCTCGTCAGGCTCCGGCCGTACCTTACCGTATGGGGAGCACCGCCATCCTATGAAGTCCCTGATCCGCACCGCCGCTGCCCTCGCCCTCGTCGCGAGCGCCCTCCCCGCCTTCGCCGCCACGGATACCCCGGTCGGCAAGTGGAAGACCATCGACGACAAGACCCACGAAGTGAAGTCGATCGTCGAGATCACCGAGCACGGCGGTCTGCTGGAAGGCAAGGTCGTGGAGGTGCTCAAATCCGACCACGGTCCTCACCCGGTCTGCTCCGAGTGCGATGGGGAGCGCAAGAACAAGCCCATCGAAGGCATGACCATCATGTGGGGCCTGAAGAAGGACGGCGACGAGTGGTCCGGCGGTCAGATCCTCGACCCGGCCAAGGGCAAGATCTACAAGGTGACCCTTAAGCTCGAGGACGGCGGCAAAAAGCTCGATGTGCACGGGTATATCGGATTTTCGCTGATCGGTCGCAGCCAGGAATGGGTGCGGGCGGAATAATCAAAGACATCGCGCGCAAGGCGCGCTCCTACGGGGGCGGGGGCCAGGGGCCCGTCGCCCCCTTCGCATGCCATAATCCCCGGTCCCAAAGCAGACCGCGATCCTCATGGCCCGCCGCATCCTGGTTACCAACGCTCTACCCTACGCCAACGGCCCGCTTCATCTGGGCCATATGCTCGGCTACATCGAAGCCGACATCTGGGCGCGGGCGCAGCGAATGCAGGGCAACGAGGTCTGGTATGTCGCCGGTGAGGACGCCCACGGCACGCCGATCATGCTGGCCGCCGAGAAGGTCGGGCTGACGCCTGAGGAATACATCGCGGGTATCCGCGCGTCGCACGAAGCGGATTTCACCGACTTCCACTTCAGCTACGACCAGTACCACACGACGCATTCCCCGGAAAACCGGGAAATCGCGACGGACATCTACGTGCGCCTGCGTGATGCCGGGTATATCGCCCGCCGCGACATCCAGCAGCTGTATGACCCCACGCGTGACATGTTCCTGCCGGACCGCTACATCAAGGGCACCTGCCCCAACTGCGGCACGCCAGACCAGTACGGCGACAACTGCGAGAACTGCGGCGCCACCTACGCACCGACCGATCTGATCAACCCGTACTCGGTGATGTCGGGCGCTACCCCCGTGCTGCGTGACTCCGAGCATTACTTCTTCGAGCTCGGCAAGTTCGAGCAGCTGCTGCGCGACTGGTTCGCGGGCAAGTACACCGACGGTAAGCCCACCGCCAACAGCAGCGTCGTCGCCAAGCTGGCGGAATGGATCGACGGCGGCCTGCGTGACTGGGACATCTCGCGCGATGCGCCGTATTTCGGATTTCCGATCCCCGACGCGCCGGGCAAGTTCTTCTACGTGTGGCTCGACGCACCGGCGGGTTACCTCGCCTCGTTCAAGGCACTGTGCGAGCGCAAGGGCATCGTCTTCGACGACTTCCTGCGTGCAGACAGCACCGCCGAAATGCACCACTTCGTCGGCAAGGACATCATCAACTTCCATGGCCTTTTCTGGCCGGCGATGCTGCACGGCGCGGGTATGCGCGTGCCAACCGCGCTGCATACCAACGGTTACCTGACGGTCAACGGCGCGAAGATGTCCAAGTCGCGCGGCACCTTCATTCAGGCGCGCACGTTCCTGGACTCCGGCCTCGACCCGGAAGCCCTGCGCTACTACTTCGCCACCATGCTTGGCCCGCAGCCGATCGACGTCGACCTTGACCTCAAGTCGTTCGAGGAACGCGTCAACTCGCATCTGGTCGGCAAGTGGGCGAACATCGCCAGCCGTACGGCGGGCTTCCTGCACACGCATTTCGCCGGCAAGCTGTCCGATCGCTTCGACGACGAGGCGACCGCACTGTGGAAGGACCTCCTGGCACAGTACGAAGGCATCGAAGCCGTCTACGAAGCCGACGAATATGCCGAAGCGACGCGCCGGTTTGTGTCGATGTCCGATGCGGTCAACGGCTACATCGCAGCCAAGGCACCCTGGGTGATCGCCAGGGACGAGGCGCGCCGCGACGAACTGCAGCAGGTCTGCTCGTTCGCGATCAACGCGTTCCGCCTGCTGTCCGGCCTGCTCAAGCCCATCGTGCCGACCACCGTCGCCGCCGCTGAGGCATTCCTCGGCGCGCCGATCGCGACGTTCGCCGACGCACGCCGCGAGCTGTTCGGCCACACCGTCAATGCGTTCTCGCCGCTGTTCGGACGTCTCGATCCGAAGAAGATCGCCGCCATGGTCGACGCCTCGAAAGAATCGCTGACTCCCGCTGAGCAGGCTCGCGAAGCCGCCGCGGAAGCCAGGCCCGCCAAGAAACCCAAAGAAGCTCCGAAGCCCATGACCGACGCCACCGCTACCGCCTCCACCGATACCGCCGCCACCATTTCCATCGACGACTTCGCCAGGCTCGACCTGCGTATCGGCAAGGTGACCGTCTGCGAGTTTGTCGAAGGCTCGGACAAGCTGCTCCGCTTCGAACTGGATGCCGGCACGCTCGGCACGCGCCAGATCTTCTCGGGCATCCGCGCCGCGTATGGCGAGCCGGAGAAGCTCGTCGGCCGCAACGTGGTCTTCATCGCCAACCTCGCGCCGCGCAAGATGCGCTTCGGTCTGTCCGAGGGCATGATCCTGTCCGCCGGTGACGGCGGCGCGGACCTGTTCCTCCTCGACGCCGACCAGGGTGCGGCGCCGGGCGCCACCGTCCGCTAAACACGACCCGGCAACGCGCCAGCCATGACGCCAACGCTCGCCGACCGCATCGACACGCTCCTGCCGCAGACCCAGTGCGAGCAGTGCGGTTTCCATGGCTGCCGCCCCTACGCGGAGGCGATCGCCGCCGATGAAGCGGGCATCGATCGCTGCCCGCCGGGTGGTGCCATCGGCATAGCCCGTCTGGCCGCCCTGCTCGATCGTCCCGTGGTGCCGCTCGATCCGACGCATGGCGTGGAGAAGCCGCGCACGCTCGCGCGCATCGTCGAAGCCGATTGCATCGGCTGCACCAAGTGCATCCAGGTGTGCCCGGTCGATGCGATCCTCGGTGCATCCAAAGTGATGCACACCGTGGTCAGCGATCTGTGCACCGGCTGCGAACTCTGCGTACCCGCCTGCCCCGTCGACTGCATCCGGCTCGATCCGATGCCGCTGGCACAGGCGGACGACCGCGAGCACGCCGACGCGGCGCGACGTCATTTCCAGCGCCGTGAGGCACGTCTTGCTCAGGAGCGTGCCGAGCGCGAACGCCAGCTCGAAGCGAATAAGGCCGTGGTCGCCGCGCCCACCGCACGCAACGCGGTCCTCGAAGCGCTCGCCCGCGCGAGGCTGCGGAAGAAGGACACTCCGTGAAAAAAGCCAACGTGGTCGAGATGTTCAGCCGCCTGCGCGAGCTGGATCCGCATCCGAAAACCGAACTCGAATACACCACGCCGTTCGAGCTGCTTTCCGCCGTGGCGCTGTCCGCGCAGGCCACCGACGTCGGCGTGAACAAGGCGACGCGCAAGCTGTTTCCGGTGGCCAATACGGCCCAGAAGATCCTCGATCTGGGGCTCGAAAAACTCAAGACGTACATCAGCACGATCGGGCTCTACAACAACAAGGCGAAGAACCTGATCGCCATGAGCCGGATTCTCGTGGATCGTTACGACGGCGAAGTACCGCAGTCACGCGAGGCGCTCGAAGAACTGCCGGGCGTCGGTCGCAAGACCGCCAATGTGGTGCTCAACACGGCGTTCGGCCAGCCGACGATTGCCGTCGACACGCACATTTTTCGGGTGGCCAACCGCACGGGGCTGGCACCCGGGCCGGATGTACGCAAGGTTGAAGACAAGCTCGAGAAGGTCATCCCGAAAGAGTTCATCCAGGATGCGCATCACTGGCTGATCCTGCACGGGCGTTATGTTTGTAAGGCGCGTAAGCCGGAGTGTCCGAACTGCGCGATCATCGACCTGTGCGCTTATAAACAGAAGACAAAGCCGGCCTGAGCCGGCTTTTCTTCTTCGCGAGGGAATGTCGCGTGCGAGGCGCGCTCCTACGCAGCCTGTCTGGAACCCTCGACCCGCCGTCCCAGTTCGTGCCAGTCCACGACGAGTTCGCAGCCGCGTTTCGAGGCGTTCTGCCCCCACTCCCGCAATAGCTCCAGCGACGCCTGGTCGACATGCACCAGGCGATCCATCCGCACGCTGAGGCGCGTATTGGCCGGCACGGCCTCCAGCTTGCGTGCCATCGTCGGCACCTTGAGGAACGTCGCGGAACCCTCGAGGTGGAGCGTCGCCTGACCCGGCTCGTCGTGGTGCTGCACGTCCATCTTGAGCTTCGACGACAACAGCGCCAGGCGGAACAGCGAGAGACCGAAGCCGACGATCACGCCGGTCAGCAGGTCGGTGGCAACGATAGCCACGGTCGTCGCGACATAGACCGCCGCCGTACCTTTGCCGTACGCCGCCAGCGTCTTGATCTGGCCGGGATTGACCATCTTCACGCCGGTAAAGACCAGGATGCCGGCCAGGCAGGAGATGGGCGTCATGCGCATCAACCACGGAAGCAGCATCACGAAGGCCAGCAACCAGCCGCCGTGCAGGATCGACGCCATACGTGTGGCTGAGCCGGCCTGCACATTCGCGGCGCTACGCACGATCACACCCGTCATCGGCAACGCACCGAGGAAACCGCAGATCAGATTGCCGACGCCCTGCGCCGTCAGTTCGCGGTCGTAGTTCGTACGCACGCCGTTGTGCATGCGATCCACCGCTGCCGCGGAGAGCAGCGTCTCCGCGCTGGCGATGAACGCAAACGTCGCCGCCGCGACCAGCAGCGACGCGTCGAACAGTCCGAAGAGGCTACCCATGCTCGGCAGGCTCACCGCCGAAAACAGGTTCGCGGGCACGTCGACTCGCTTGACGTCCACCGCCGTCAGTTGCGCGATGAGCGTCATCGCAACCACCGCGAGCAAGGCACCCGGCACGAAGCGGAGCTTCGCCGGGCGCAGCTTCTCCCAGCCGAGCATGATCGCAATGGTGCCCAGGCCGATCATCAGGGCGGCGGGGGCCTGCCCTTCCGCGGCACCGGTGACCGATTCCCACGCTGCGGAGGGGAGCGCCGCGAAGTTTTCGAGACCGCGTGCTTTCGGAATCGCGTCCAGCAACACATGGGACTGGGACGCGACGATCAGGATGCCGATGCCGGACAACATGCCGGCGACCACCGCTGGCGACGTCATCCGGAACCAGACGCCGACTTTGCACAGACCGGCGACGATCTGAATCAGGCCGGCAAGCAGCACGACGGGGCCAAGAGCGGCCACGCCGTGCTCGCGCACAAGTTCAAACACCAGGACCGCGAGGCCCGCCGCGGGACCGCTGACCTGCAGCGGCGACCCCGCGATCGAACCGACGATGATTCCGCCCACGATGCCGGTGATCAGTCCTGCGCTGGGCGGCATGCCCGACGCGATCGCGATACCCATGCACAGAGGCAGAGCGACAAGAAAGACGACCACCGAGCCGAGGAGGTCGCGGCCAAAGAGGCCCTGGGAAAAGTATGCGCGCATGTCGTGCCTTCCTTAAGCGGCGTTTGCTACCGGCACGGGCGTGGAGAAACGCGCGTGCGGTGTCGCGTCCGGCGCGTGTGCATCGCCGGCGACGAGGGGACGGAACCTTCCTTCCAATGGATCGAAGGCGGTGATTTCGGTGTTGGCTATGTCGTAGATCCAGCCGTGAATACGCAGGCTGCCGTTGGCGATCGCGGCTGCGACGGCGGGCAGCGTGCGCATGTGTTCCAACTGGCCGACGACGTTTTCTTCGGTGAGATAACGCAGACCCTCTTCGCCCAGGATGGTCGGACGATTCTCGGCGACGACGTAGCGAGCCACGTCGGCGTGCTTCAGCCACTGCTCGACCGACGGCTTGCCCTTCAGCGCCGCCGGGTTCTGCAGCGCCTTCATCGCGCCGCAGTCCGAGTGGCCGCAGATGACGATGTGCTGCACCTTCAGCGCCGTCACCGCGTATTCGATGGCGGCGACCACGCCACTGACGTGCTGCGCGTACGGCGGGACGATGTTGCCGACGTTGCGGTAAACGAACAGGTCGCCCGGCTGAGCGTTGAAGATCAGCTCCGGCATGATGCGCGAGTCGGCACACGTGATGAACATCGTATGCGGCGTCTGGCCGGACGCCAGCTTGGCGAATACCTCGCGCTGATCGTCGGTCATGTTGCGGCGGAAATTATCGAAGCCCTGGATGAGACGTTCCATGGTGGTTTCTCTCTTCGTTGGCAAAAACAAGGCACGAGCGCGCACGCTCGCGGCGGCTGGCGGATTGCCAGCGCACGAAAACTGCAGGTGAGAAAAAGAAGGTGGGGCTGTCGGCGCGCGAAGGCGCCGGACCGATCAGACGATCGGAGGCCGCAGCTCGAGGCTGGGATGATGCGCGTGAGGCGCCGGCCGGACGTCCGCATGACGGGAGGTGCTGACGTGGGGAATCGTCACGACATGCTGAGGGGGGACGTCGAAGGTATCGTCGAGGCCGCCGCTGTTGTCTTCCAGCGACGGCACGGGATCCTGATCGTCGAACGAGGCCGTGTCGTCAGCAACCGCCAGCGCGTGCTGCGCCGCGTGTTCCTGGGAAGCCACCGCCGCGGCGAGGCCGCTGGCGGAGGGCGCCGCATTGACGCCGACGCACGCGACGAACAACGCGAAGAACACGAAAATCGTGCTCGCGAAGCGGCGCATGGCGGGGGCGAAAAGGGTCTGCATGAGCCCGAACCTACGACAGGCTTCATGACGTTCGCAAGTGTGGCGATGCAACAAATTCAGGCTTGGGGCATTTTTGTGTGCTGAAACGTGACGTGGCAACGGTTTTTTGCCGGTGACGGGGCACGAAGCGGCCTGCGCTTATTCAGATATGGACGTCCGAAAGACCATTGGCTGCCTGAGATCATTCGCAACGTGAATTCGCTGACAGCGTCAGTTACCACGAACGCATGGCCGCGTCAGGCAAAAAAACGGCGGGCTTGCGCCCGCCGTCCGGTTCGTCCCTGAGCAGAACTCCGTTCCGATATCGATCAGAAGGTCAGCATGCCCCAGAAGCCCACTTCGTTGGTCTTGTAGTGGTAAGGGGTAGCGAACGGGCCGTCGAGCTTGTTGTGCTTGTAGACGAGGGCCAGCTTCAGGTTCTTCAGCACGTCGTACGAGACGCCGGCGTTGTAGTACTTGTCCTTGATCTTCTCTTCGACGTTGACCAGGTTGTCGTACTTGTAGTCGACCTTGTCGTAACGAGCGAAGACGGCGAACTGGTCGTAGAACTTCCAGTCAGCCCAGAGCGAGTAACCGTCGGCCTTGTCCTTGGTCGTGCCGGTGGCCACGCCGGTGCCGGCGCCCGTACCCTGATACTTCAGGATGTCGTCCCAGTTTTCGGTGTGGAAATATTCCGCGCCGACGCCCCAGGTCTTGTCGCGCCACGCCAGCAGGGCATCGCCGCGAGTCGCCGTACGGGTCGGGGCGCCAGCCTCGACGTCGTTGCCGCGCTTGCCGCTGTAACCGCCGATGGCGATGACCATCTGCTCGATCGGCGAGTAGCCGAGGCGGGCTTCCGTGTCGACGCTCTTGGAGCGGCTCAGGTTGCGGTAGCCGCGACCGTTGACCACGGACACCTGGTAGTTGACCGAGTTGTCGCCGGTAGTGGCACCCATCGCGTGGATACCCCAGTCGGACGAGTTGCCGAAGGCGCCGACGCCGCCGGCGGTTGCGGTACCACCGCTGCGACCACCTTCAAACGAGCGATCGGTGATGGTGTTCTCGACGTAGCGGTAGCCGTACCACTTCTCGACGAACGGGATCCAGGGCATGTCGGATGCACCGAAGCGCACCGTGAACAGCTGGTCGAACTTGCCCTGCACGTAGGCCTTCTTCACGAACAGGCTCGTGGACGAGAGCGACGACTGGTAGCTGAAGTCGGTCGTCAGGTTGGCCGACCAGGTGTCGTTGAACTTGTGGTCGACGGTCAGGTAGAAGCGCTTGACGTCGAAACCCGTGCCGTTGACCGAACCGTGACCATCCTTCTGGATCGAACGGCCGTTGCCGATCTTCTCGTCGTGATCCTGATTGGTCACGTCGAAGAACATCGTGCCGCCGATCTTCGTGTTGTCCACCAGCTTGTTCAGCGCGTCGAGCTTCTTCGCGAGCTCGTCGGCCGGCTTGGCGGCGGTCACCTGCACGTCGTTCACGGCCTTGGCCGTCTCGATCTGCGCGTCAGCCTGGGCTTCCTGCTTGGCCTGAAGGTCGGCGACCTGGCTCTGGAGGGCGGCCAGCTGCGCCTGCAGCTGCTGGAGGGTGGCGGCGTCGACCGTGACGCGGGCCGGCTGCTGCGACTTCTGCGTCGCGGCGAGGGCCGAGAAGCTCGTCAGGCCCAGACCGGCGGCGATGGCCACCGTGAGCAACTTGGAACGCATGGGATTTCTCCGCTTGGTTTTTAGAATGTGTGTGGTCCCCTGTGTCCCCACTGAGCTTTTTCTGTCCGAAAAACCTCAAGCGGGGCCAACGGCGCGAAGGATGGGCCGTGGCGTTTACCGTTCAATGCAATTTTTGTTACAGATCGAAGACATGCGCACATCCGCTTAACACGGACGGCACAGACGGACGCCGGATGGCCCCCCGGCTGATATCCTTGACGCATGGATACGACCAGTAACAGCACCGCTTCGACGATGGCCGCGCGGTTCCGGGGCTTTCTGCCCGTGATCGTGGATGTGGAAACCGGGGGATTCGATTCGGAGCGTGACGCGCTGCTGGAGATCGCCGTGGTGGCCGTCACCATGGAGCCATCGGGCCTGCTCGTCCCCCAGCCGGCCGTCGCGGCCAACGTGGAGCCCTTCCCGGGCGCCAATATCGACCCGCGGTCCCTCGAGATCACCGGCATCGATCCGGACCACCCGTTCCGCGGCGCCCTGCCCGAGCGTCAGGCCCTGGATCACGTCTTCAATGCGGTGCGCGAGGCGGTCAAGGCCTCGGAGTGCCAGCGCGCCGTGCTGGTGGGCCATAACGCCGCATTCGATCTGGCCTTCCTTAATGCGGCCGTGCGCCGCGTGGGGCACAAGCGCAATCCGTTCCATCCTTTCAGCTGCTTCGACACGGCCACGCTGGGCGGCCTCGCCTACGGACAGACGGTCCTGAGCAAGGCCGTACTGGCCGCCGGCATCCCGTTCGACAGCCGCGAAGCCCATTCGGCGATCTATGACGCCGAGCGCACCGCCGAGCTTTTCTGTGAAATCGTCAATCGCTGGCGCCGCCTGGAACTCGCGGAGCGCGACCAGACGGCCCCGATCGAAGTCTGAGGCATTTCGTAAGTTCATGAATATGACAGCAAATCGGATGCTGTCATATCGCTGCAACATTCAGTACGTCTCATTGCAACACGGCAGGGCTGCAATACGGCCCCAGGCGGTCAACGCCTGACACTCATCCATCCGAGGACTACTCCGTGTTCACACGTAAACTCCGCATCGCTGCGCTCGTCGCCGCTTCCCTGTTCGGCATGTCCGCCCAGGCCACCGACATCACGGGCGCCGGCTCGAGCTTCGTTTACCCGGTCCTGTCGAAGTGGTCGGCGACGTACGCCGAAGCCACCGGCAACAAGCTGAACTATCAGTCCGTCGGTTCGGGTGCGGGTATCGCCCAGATCAAGGAAGGCACCATCGACTTCGGCGCGTCCGATGCTCCGATGAGCGCTGAAGACCTCACCAAATTCGGTCTAGGCCAGTTCCCGGTCGTCGTCGGTGGCATCGTGCCCATCGTCAACCTGCAGGGCATCGCCCCGGGCCAGCTGAAGATCGACGGCAAGCTGCTGGGCGACATCTACCTGGGCAAGATTGCCCGCTGGAACGACCCGGCCATCGCCGCCCTGAATCCGGGCGTGAAGATTCCGGACGTCAAGATCACCGTCGTGCACCGTTCGGACGGTTCGGGCACCTCGTTCAACTTCACTAACTACCTGTCCAAGGTCAACCCGGAGTGGGCGTCCAAGGTGAAGTTCGGCACGGCCGTCGAATGGCCGGCCGGCGTCGGCGGCAAGGGTAACGAGGGCGTCTCGCAGTACGTCCGTCAGATCCCGGGCTCGATCGGCTATGTCGAATACGCTTACGCCACCAAGAACAAGCTCTCGTACACGCAGATGCAGAACGCTGCCGGTACGTGGGTCCAGCCGAACGCCGACGCGTTCGCCGCTGCCGCCTCCACGGCCGACTGGAAGTCGGCCAAGGACTTCAACCTGATCATGACCAACGCCCCGGGCGCACAGGCGTGGCCGATTACGGCTACGACGTGGGTCATCATGTACAAGAAGTCCAAGAACGCCTCGCACAGCAAGGTCGCCTTCGACTTCTTCAAGTGGTCGCTCGAGAAGGGTCAGTCGCAGGCCGCTTCGCTCGACTACGTCGCGCTGCCGCCGGCTCTCGTCCAGCAGATCGAAGCCTACTGGGCTGCCGAGTTCAAGAACTGATCCATCCGGTCTCAACGGACCGGCTGTCATATAGCCGGTCCAGAGTATCGTCAAAGGGGGTCGCCGTTCCGACAGGGACGGCGACCCACACGTTTGCATAGGCTCCCGGGAACCCGAACCCATCATGCACGCCACCGTCAGCAACGCCGTGCCCGACCAGGAACGTCAGGCGGAAGCGTCCCGGAACGCGCGGGATACGCGTAACGACCGGCTGTTCGGCTGGGCCCTGAAGGCCTGCGCCCTGCTCGTTCTGCTCTGCCTCGTCGGCGCCGCCGCTTCCACGCTCTGGCTGGGCCGCGACGCGTTCGCCACCTTCGGCTGGGGCTTTCTCACCAGCGCCGTGTGGGATCCGAGCAACAACCAGTACGGCGCCCTGGTGCCGGTGGTCGGCACGGTCGGCACCGCGATCATCGCCCTGATATTCGCCGTGCCGGTCAGTTTCGGCATCGCCCTCTTTCTTACCGAGATCGCCCCTGGCTGGATGCGCGGTCCGGTCAGCTCGGCCATCGAACTGCTGGCCGGCATTCCATCGATCATCTACGGCATGTGGGGTCTCTTCATCTTCGCCCCATTCGTGGCGGAGAACGTCAAGCCGTGGCTGATGAACAACTTCAGCGCGGACCCGCCGGACGGCAAGGTGTCGTGGCTGGTCCAGCACGTGCCCTTTATCGCGAAGTTCTTCTCCAGCGAGTACCCGTTCTTCGGCGCCGGTGTGCTCACCGCGGGACTGGTGCTAGCGGTGATGATCATCCCGTTCATCTCTTCCGTGATGCGCGAGGTCTTCCAGACCGTGCCCACCCGCCTGAAGGAGTCCGCTTACGCCTTGGGCTCCAGCACGTGGGAAGTGGTCTGGGACATCGTCGTCCCCTACACCCGCACGGCCGTGATCGGCGGCGTGTTCCTCGGCCTGGGCCGGGCGCTCGGCGAGACGATGGCGGTGGCCTTCGTCATCGGCAACACCTTCAAGTTCACGCCGTCGCTGCTCGAAACCGGCAGTACGATCGCCTCGACCATCGCCAACCAGTTCGGTGAAGCCGAGGGTCTGCAGAAGTCCGCGCTCATGGCGATCGCCTTCCTGCTCTTCGTGGTGACCTTCATCGTGCTGATGATCGCGAGACTCATGCTCCGCCGCCTGGCTTCGAAGGAGGGCAACTGATGTCCGCCTCGCTCTATACCAGGCGCCGGATCAAGAACATCCTCGCGATGGCCTTCAGCATCGTGGCGACCTGCATCGGCCTGCTCTTCCTCGCGTGGATCCTGTGGGAGACGCTGAGCCAGGGCCTCGCCGGGCTCAAGCCGCAGCTGTTCACCAAGATCACGGCGTATCGCGAAGAGGGTGGCCTGGCCAATGCCATGGTCGGCAGCCTGATCCTCAACGTGCTGGGTATCCTCATCGCCACGCCGATCGGCGTGGCCGCGGGCACCTGGCTCGCCGAGTATTCGCGCCGCTCGAAGCTCGGTCCCACGATCCGTTTTCTCAACGACATCCTGCTGTCGGCGCCGTCGATCGTGCTCGGTCTGTTCGTCTACACGGTGATCGTCCTGCCGTCCAAATGGCTGACCAATGGCGACGTGACGTTCTCGGGCATCGCTGGCGGCATCGCGCTGGCGCTGATCGCCCTGCCCGTCATCGTCCGCACCACGGATGAAATGCTCCGCCTGGTACCCGGCACGCTGCGCGAAGCGGCACTGTCGCTGGGTGTCCCGCAGTGGAAGCTGACGATGCAGATCCTGGTGCGTTCGGCGCGCTCGGGTATCGTCACCGGCATCCTGCTGGCCCTGGCCCGCATCAGCGGTGAAACCGCGCCGCTGCTGTTCACGGCGTTCGGCAACAACTTCATGACGTTCAACCCGATCGACAAGATGCCGAGCCTGCCCCAGGTCATCTACGAGTACACCAAGGACCCGAGCCCGGACATCAACACGCTCGCCTGGGCCGGTGCTTTCGTCCTGACCATGTTCGTGCTGGCGCTCAGCCTGATCGCCCGCCTCGCCTTCTCGCGTTCCAAGGTGTCCCATGACTAAGATGAACGAAGTCGCCTCCAAGCCGGGATTCGGCACCTCGCCGCATGCCGCCGCCGTCGACCTCGGCCAGGTGCCGGCGAAGATGACCGTGCGCGACCTCAACTTCCATTACGGTGAGTTCCATGCGCTGAAGCACATCGCCATGGACGTACCGGAGAAGAAGGTCACCGCCATCATCGGTCCGTCGGGCTGCGGCAAGTCCACCCTGCTGCGCATCTTCAACCGCATCTACGCGATCTACCCGAACCTGCGCGCCAGCGGCGAGATCGTGCTCGACGGCGAGAACATCCTCGACCCGAAGTACTCGCTCAACCGCCTGCGCAGCAAGGTCGGCATGGTGTTCCAGAAGCCGGTGCCGTTCCCCATGACGATTTTCGAGAACGTCGCTTACGGCATTCGTCACCACGAAAAGCTCAACCGCACCGACATGGAGGGCCGTGTCGAGCAGGCGCTGCGTGGCGCCGCGCTGTGGGACGAGGTGAAGGACAAGCTCAAGCAGAGCGCACTCGGCCTCTCCGGCGGCCAGCAGCAGCGTCTGTGCATCGCCCGCGGCATCGCCCTGAAGCCGGAAGTGCTGCTGCTCGACGAGCCGACCTCCGCGCTGGATCCGATCGCCACGAGCCGCATCGAGCAGCTGGTCGAGGAGCTCAAGAGCCAGTTCACCATCGTCATCGTGACGCACAACATGCAGCAGGCTGCGCGCTGCTCGGACATGACCGCGTTCATGTACATGGGCGAGCTCATCGAGTTCGACCGGACCGAGAAGATCTTCACCAAGCCGGACAAGAAGCAGACCGAAGACTACATCACCGGCCGGTTCGGCTGAGCGCCCCCTATTTCGAGGTCCCGCGATGAATACTCCGCACCAGCACATCATCAAGAGCTACGACGACGAACTGAAGCGTCTCACCGGCGAAATCGTCCGCATGGGCGAGATCGCCGTCGCGCAGCTCGAAGCCGCCATCGACGTTGTCGAACGTCGTGACGAGCGCGCCGCCCAGCGCGTGGTCGACAACGACGACGCACTCGATTCGCTCGAGCAGGAAATCAGCCAGGACGTCGTGCGTCTGCTCGCCCTGCGCGCGCCGATCGCCGGCGACCTGCGCAACGTATTCGCCGCGCTGCGTATCGCCGCCGACATCGAGCGCATCGGCGACTACGCCGCCAACGTGGCCAAACGTTCCATCCCGCTCAGCCGCGTCGCCCCGATCACCGCCGCCGGCGGCCTGAAAAACCTGGCCGAGCTGGCCGCGGACCAGTTGCGCAACGTGCTCAAGGCGTACGACGAGCAGGACGCCGAAGCCGCTTATGAAGTGTGGAAGTCGGATGCGGATCTGGACGAGGCCTATACGGTCGTCTTCCGCGCGCTGCTGACGTACATGATGGAAGACCCGCGCAACATCACGCCCTGCACCCACCTCCTGTTCATGGCAAAGAACATCGAGCGCATCGGCGACCACGCGACCAACATCGCCGAGAACGTTTGGTTCGTCGTCCACGGCGAGCCGCTGGTGGCCCCGCGCACCAAGCGCGACACCACCGCGAATCCGGATTTCGATAAATAAGAGGCGGCCGGCAGGGCAACCGCCCTGCCGGCGTTTTACGTCGCCGACGTCAGCTTCAACCCAATAATCCCGACGACGATCAGTCCGACGCAAAGCAGCCGCAACGGCTGCGCCGACTCGCCGAACAGGATGATGCCGAGCGTCACGGCGCCGACGGCACCGATGCCTGTCCACACCGCATAAGCCGTACCGAGCGGCAATTTTTTCGTCGCCCAGGCGAGCAGGACGATGCTGATGAGCATCGCGCCACCCGTGAGCACGCTGGGTAGCGGCTTCGAAAACCCTTCGGTGTATTTCAGGCCGACCGCCCAGGCGATCTCGAACAGCCCGGCAAGGACGAGGATGAACCAATACATGGGAGTGAGCTCCGCAAGAGCGGGGTCGTCCCCGCGGAGATAGTGCGCGCCCCGGGGTCGTCCCCGGGGGCGGACCGGCATTGCGCCGGTCCGTTTTGCATTATACGGAGGAGGTGTAACCCCCCGCTGACCGAATGCCTCAGACGACCGGTGGAACGACCGCCTTGCGCGCCCGGACACCACGCACGATGCCGTACACGCTGATGAGGAACCAGGCCAGTTCCTGCACGAACGCGGACAGGTTGAACATGCCGAAGATCAGGGAAAGCAGGATGCCGAAGGCACCCAGCAGGTTCATCACCTGGTACGTATACCCCTGCCCCGACAGCTTATGTGCCTGAAGCAGAAAAAACGCGACCAGCACCAGCGCAACGCCGACCAGGCCGGCCCAGTCATGCCAGAACATCGAACTCATTTCTTCGCACCTCGCTGACGCAGCGCCTCGAACAACACGATACCCGTAGCGACGGACACGTTGAGACTCTCCATGCCACCCGGCATCGGGATCTTCGCCACGAAGTCACAGGTATCGCGGGTAAGGCGGCGCATGCCGTCACCTTCGCTACCCATGACCAGCGCGACCGGACCCTTCAGATCGATGGCATAGAGCGACTGATCCGTATCGCCGTCCATCCCCGTGATCCACACGCCTGCGTCCTTGAGCAGGCGCAGGGCGCGGGCGAGATTGGTGACGGCAATGACCGGCACCAGATCCGCGCCGCCGGCCGACGCACGACGGACCGTGGGGGTAATGCCGACCGCGCGGTCCTTAGGCATCACCACGGCGGTGACGTTCGCGGCCGCCGCGCTGCGCAGGCAGGCACCGAGGTTATGCGGATCCGTCACACCGTCGAGCACGAGCACCAGCGCGTCCGCACCGGCCGCCCCGAGCAGACCGGGCAACGCACTCTCGTCGCGCAGCGGCGGTGTTTCGTACCGCGCGATGACGCCCTGATGGCGCGCTTCGCCGCCGAGCTTCTCGAGCTGCTCCTTGCTCACCGTCTTGACGATGAGCCCGAGCTTGCGCGCCTGCGCGGCGATCTCGTTGACACGGGCGTTCTTCGAGTTCTGCTCGATCAGTACTTCACGGACACGATCCGGGTCGTTGGCGAGAGAGCCTTCGACCGGATTGATCCCTACGATCCACGTCTCACTCATGCTTGCGGCTTGCTCCTGGGTTTACGCGGCCCACGCCGACCTGCGGATGTCTTCGCGGGGGCCTGGTCCGCCGGCGCCGGACCGGCCGCCGTTTTCGTTACGGCGCTTTTCTTCGCCGTGGATTTCTTTGCGACGGGCGCCTGCGCGACGTCGGACGCCGCACGGCGCCTCGATGTGACTTTGCGCGCCGAGGTATCGGGAGACGCATCGCGACTGTCGTCCCGACGAGCGCCACGACGACCTGACGGACGCGCATCCTCCGCCCGTGCCTCGTCAGCCTGACGCGGGCCACGCGGGCGTGAGCCACCTTGCGACGCCGTGTCCTGGCGTGACGAGCCCTGCCGCGAACCGCCGGCCGAGGAGCCGCGCTTTCGTGACGAGGTCTCGGCCTCCGCCTCGCGCCTGGGCGCCCGCGCGGGACGCGCATGATGCTCAACCGGCTCTTCAACCGCAACCGGGGCCGCCGTCTTCTTGCCGAAGATCCGGCCGACGGCCTTCTTCGCGGCACGGCCCATCGCCATCCCCGCCTCCAGCATGCCCGAGCGAGGCGCCGGCTTGGCCGCGGCCACGACCTTCGGCGCAGGCTTCGGCAACTCGGCCAGACGTGCGACCAGGCGGAAGTCGATCTTGCGATCCTCCAGGCTGGCGCGCAGCACCTGCACGCTGACGTAGTCACCGAGGCGATACGCCACGCCCGTGCGCTCACCCTGCAACAGGTGACGTACGGGATCGAACTTGTAGTAATCGTTGGGCAGCTGCGAAACATGCACCAGACCCGACACGCGCGAGGCCGACAGCTCGACAAACAGACCGAACGAGGTGACGCCGGTGATGGTGCCCGCGAATTCCTCGCCGACGTGCTTCTCCATCCACGCGCATTTGAAACGCTCATCCACGTCGCGCTCGGCCTCTTCGGCACGGCGCTCACGCTGCGAGCAGTGGATCGCCATCGCGGACATCTGCGTATCGCTGTAGATGTAATCGGCCGGCTTGCCGCGGGTCAGCGCGTAGCGGATGGCACGATGTACCAGCAGGTCGGGATAACGGCGGATGGGCGACGTGAAGTGGGCATACGCGTCCAGTGCCAGACCGAAGTGGCCCTGGTTCTCCGGATGGTAGATCGCCATGCTCTGCGCACGCAGTAGCACGGACTGGATCAGCTCCGCTTCCGGGCGGTCCTGCACTTTCTTCAGCAACGCCGAGAAATCGGCTGGCGTGACTTCGTCCGCCGGCGGCATCTTCAGCTTGAACTCCTTCAGGAACTGCAGGAGGTCGTCGTACTTTTCCGCCGGGGGCGGCGCATGCACGCGATACAGCGCGGGGATCTTGCGCTTGGTCAGGAAGCGCGCCGCCTGCACGTTGGCGGCTATCATGCATTCCTCGATCATCTTGTGCGCATCGTTGCGATCGGACGCGCCCATCGATTCGACATCGCCCGCGGGACCGAGACGGAACTTCACTTCCGGTGTTTCGAAATCGATGGCACCGCGACGCTTGCGCGCCGTCGCCATGACCTTGTAGAGCTTGTGCAGCGTTTCGACCTGCGGCAGAACGTCGGCGATCTCGTCACGAACGTCCGCGTTGCGCTCGCCCACCGCCTGCCAGACCTTGTTATAGGTGAGGCGCGCGTGCGAGAACATCACCGCGTCGTAGAACTTGGAGCGTACGACGTCGCCGTCCTCGTCGATCTCCATGTCGCAGACCATGCACAGACGTTCGACCCTTGGCATCAGCGAGCAGATGCCGTTGGAAAGCGTCTCGGGCAGCATCGGCACGACGAAGCCCGGGAAATACGTGGACGTGCTGCGGTTATAACCCTCGACGTCGAGCGGCGTACCGACCGGCACATAGTGCGAGACGTCGGCGATCGCCACGATGAGACGGAAACCGCCGTCCTTCAGCGACTCGGCATACACCGCGTCATCGAAGTCACGCGCGTCTTCGCCATCGATGGTGACCAGCGGAAGCTTGCGGATGTCCGTGCGGCCCTTGCGCTCTTCGGACGTCACCTTGGGCTCGACTTCCTCAGCCTGACGGATGACCTCCGGCGGGAACTCATGCGGCAGGTCGTGGCTGGCAATGGCCATCTCGACCACCAGCGACGGCTGCAGGCGCTCACCGAGGACGGCGCGCACGGTGCCCATGGGGCCACGGTGCTGGGTCGGCGGATCGGTGATCTCCACCACGACGATCTCGCCCGAGCGGGCGCCGGCGTCGCGGCCGGAAGGAATCATGATGTTCTGGTGCAGGCGGCGATCGTCCGGCTCGACCAGGGTCACGCCGTTCTCGATGACCACGCGGCCGACCAGGCGCGGCGAGCGGCGCTCCAGCACCTCGACGATGGCACCCTGCCGGCGGCCACGGCGGTCGATGCCGACGACGCTCGCGAGCACGCGGTCGCCATGAAGCACGCTGCGCATCTGCTGCGGCGACAGGTAGAGATCTTCTCCGCCCTCGTCCGGGCGCAGGAAGCCGTAGCCCTCGGCGTTGGCGATGACCCGGCCCGGCAGCAGGCTGAGCTTCTGGGCGGGTGCGTAGTCGCCGCGGCGGTTACGCAGCAGCTGGCCATCGCGGACCATGGCGCCCAGGCGACGGTTGAGGGCGACGATTTCGTACTCGTCGAACAGCCTCAGGGCGCGGGCGATGTCGTACTCGGCCAGCAACTCGCCCCGCTCCTCGAACAGCGCCAGGATGGCCTCGCGGCTGGGGATCGGCTTCTCGTAGCGCTGAGCTTCGCGATCGGCATGGGGGTCGACCACGGCACGCGCCGGGCCGTGCTGATCCAGCGCCTTGCCGGAGCGGCTGGACTTGGGTTTACGGGGGCCGCGGGCGGCATCCGAACCTTTAGTTTTCTTTGTCACGTATGAACCTTTGAAGGGGGACGCGAAATAGTTTCACATCCGGTGTGCAAAATCGTTGACAAGTTTCCCCGACCTACCTAATCTACGCGGCTCACGGGGCAGCGATGCTTCGGGACACCTGCCCAGGTGGCGGAATTGGTAGACGCACTAGTTTCAGGTACTAGCGGGTAAAACCGTGGAGGTTCGAGTCCTCTCTTGGGCACCAATTATAGACGAAGCCTCGCAGCGATGCGGGGCTTTGTTGTATCTGGGGTTCAGAAAGCCGCGCCTGGCGTACAGCGCGGGCACGATGTGCCGCTGCCACAGGTCTCTCTTGGCACCGGCGACGGACTCGCCGAGAATCCGGTGACACTGCATTGGGAAGCCCACGTGTTCACACGCCTGAAGTCCATCTTCTCAACGTCCGGGGGCAACAGCAGCGCGGATAACGATATCCGCCTCAATGTCTATGCCACCGTCAGCCCGCTGCCGAAGCCAACCTTCCCTCACGCGCTCCTCGGCGAGCGCGATCTGAGCGACCCGGAATTGCACGGCCACCTCGAGGGGTTCATCGGCTACACACTCAGCCGGGGCGACGGGGAAATGACTCACACCCGTTACCACGTGATGCGGCACCTTCAACGGGTGCAACACCATGTCAGCCTGATGCTGTCCTCGAGTGCGCTCCCCGAGTTCGCTCGATGGGCCTGCCAGGCGAATGCGATCGTCTTCGACGACGACGGCAGGATCTGCGATCCCGAGGGCCGCGTGCTGATCGACAGTCAGGGCGCGGGAGATCCCGCTGCGGAGTTGCCCTACCCCGCCGACGCGCTGGAACGAAAGTCGCGCAGCGAAGCAAGGCTGCTGGCGGATGGTATCGCCTTGTCTGGCAGCCTGCCGCCTATCATCAGTGAGAACGAGGTCCAGTGGCGCACTGCCGATGAGGTGGCCGGACGCGTGATGGCCCTTCTCGCCGTGAGCGCGTTTGCCGAGGGCATACGGGACAACGACCCGCTCGACCTCGGGCAGATACGTGAACGGCTCCCGGCCGCCTTCTCGTATTTCTCGCAGGCCGAACAAGCGTTCCTGCAGGCCGCTACGCCCGACACGCACGTCGTCACCCAGATGGGGTGGCGTTATGAGAGCACGGCGATCCTCGCCTGGGCGGCGGGTCTGTGGCCGGAACTACCGTCTCCCGGCGAGATATGCGACGTGTCCGGCCTGACCGGGCACCTGCTCGATGCGTCAGCACATGGTCTGCCGCCGCCCCATGGCCTGCGGCCTGCAAACGAGATTCTCGACGCGCTCGACGAGACGATCCGATGGCACTGGGTCATTCGCGAAGCGGAACTCGGACGACGCGAATTCCCGCCCAACGTCATTCCCGGCGTCATCAGGGAACGGCACCACGCCCTGAACTGGCTCGTTCGTTTCGAGCGCGCGGATTGGGATGATGTGACGACGCCGACGTGAACTCACCAACCCGAAAGATCAAATCGATCGTCCCCAACGAGGTCTGGCAACTGGCCATCGTTTTCGACGACGGGACCATACGCCTGTTCAATGCGTCCGTGGCCCGGGAAGAGATGGGCTGGCCGCAGCTGGCCTATCCCCAGACCTTCAAACATTTCTCATATAGCGAAAGCGCATTAACGTGGCCCCTGCTAGGTAACGTCACGGCCGACTACCTGTACGACAACTCCGCACCCGTCACGCAAGCCACCCTCGAGCATCATGCCCTTCGCCTCAGCTACAAGAACCAGGCACCGACCGAGGAAGATGCCACGCATCACGTCTATGGCATCTATCTCCACGCCTTCAGCGAAGCTCTTTTCGCCGTGGGCGAGTCCATCGGTGGCGGTCACGCCGAGCGGGGCGGATCGCGACGGATGACGCTGCGCGAATGGCGGGACTGGCCCGGCTGGAAAGAGCACGCCATCCTGTCCGGCGCCGAGTGGGCCATCCCGATCATCGAGTCCCATATCGATGACCCTGAAATGCTGGCGGATCGCCTCGTCCGCGAGATCTGTCGCCGAGCGGCCGATCCTCAGTAAGAGGAAATCGAGCCCTTAGGCCGGATAATGTCGCCCTGCCCCAACGGACCTCCTGGCTCATGAACGACCTGATCGGCGAAGAAGCGGAGTTCTATCTGAAGGCCTTTCACGGCCTCGACTACGCCGAAGGCAAGCTCGCCTCCAAGACCTTCGAGGAATGCACGTTCACCCGATGCTCTTTCAGCGACGCCGTCCTCGACCACTGCAAGTTCATCGACTGCACGTTCAACGCCTGCGATCTGAGCAACGTCAAGGTCAATGCCAGCAAGTTTCAGGGCGTGACCTTCAACGAATGCAAGGTGATCGGCGTGGACTGGGCGCGGGCGGACTGGCCTCGTTATGCGGCACCAGCCAAACTGGCATTCCGAAAATCAGTGGTGAACTACTCGTCGTTCTTCGACCTGAATCTTCAGGAGCTGGTGCTCGAAGAGTGCAAGGCACGCAACGTCGACTTTCGCCAGGGCGATTTCGCGCGAGCCAACTTCACCTACTCCGATTTCGCCGAGAGCCTGTTCGGCAAGACGAAGCTGATGAGCGCGGACTTCAGCGAAGCGACCAACTACGTCATGGACATTCGCGAGAACCAGATAAGAGGGGCCAAGTTCACGCGGACGGAGGCATCGGGGCTTCTCTACGGTCTGGGTATCGAGCTGGTCGACTGAAGCCAAGGACCGCAGGCATTGGTCAAGGCGCTCCTATGGCGCGCCCTTCAATACCTGCCTGGACCAATCCTCCGCGTGCCGCTGGGATAATCAAGCCCGGGATCGTCGCCAGTCGCCCTTGATGGCGATCACTGCGAACAGAAGCAGTGTAATTCCGATCCTCGATGCAAGCGCAAGGGCGTAGTGCGGCCCGGGATCGATCAGCCGCGAAAGCGCAATCATGAGCGCGGTGTACACCAGCATGGTCACCCACCCCTGCCAGCTGCGAGGACCGATTCCCCAGCCAAATCGCTTCTTCCCGAACCAATACGTCCGATCAGCCTTCATGCCTGGCGCCCCAAGGTTTTGTGCCGCTCAATGTACGCCGGCATGATCGCAAGAACTTGTCGACTTACGTGACGAACCGGCAAAGCACACTAGCCTTGTGACGTTCCCGGCTATGATCCGATCCACACCCCACGAGGTATCAAGGATGACCGCTCGTTTATCACCCCGATTCGCTCTTTGGCGCGCTGGTGCCTTCTTCGGCATTCTCGCGGCAGCCGGCATCATCATCTTCGTTCCCGCCGGACTTCGCGAAGCGGGAGTCCACGTGGCGAAAGCGTGGGGACTCGATCAGTGGGCCGCGCCGCTTTGTCTGTTGGGTGCGATACCCGGCGCGGTAATCGCAGATCGAATCCGAACGAACCGAACCTCCGCAAGTAGCTCGTAGGCGCCTCGCATGGGGTGCGTAGCGACTTCTATGATTCACTCCGCTCGATAAACAAAACGCGGCCAGGAAAGTGCTCTCGAATGGTGACCAGCTCGTCATCAATTCCGGCTCCGTCTAGCGGATCGAGTCGACGCGTCATGATCGTCAGATCGAGGCCCTGACGCCGAAGCTCCGACACCTCCGCCGGATCGGCGACACCGCCGTTGAGCCATATCGAAGCATGGCCCGCTGCCACATGGCGCCAGCGATCCCAGCCCTCTAGCGTCAACACAAAGACAATCATGGCGCGCTCCTATGGGTCGGACCACCAGACGCGACACCTCGTCGGGCACCTCGTCGAGGGTTCCTACCGGCGCCGTGCTCCCCTTGCCGGGAACGCGCAGCGAAACCGCCCCCGAAACTGACAGGATCACCTGCCACAATCTTTTCTGTGCCTTCGTAGTCCACTCTTGTGCCCCGCAGCAGAATGACGATAGTCCGACTCTATGGGTTCGATAGATTCAATCAGTTTCCGAACGCATCACGGCCAAGCGTACACTCCGACGAGGTCTTCCACAGGTTCGCGTCATGCCTACCAGCCAACGCGCCCCACTTGTTGCATCCAGTGCCCTTTGCATGCGGGCCAACGATGCTCTGGTCGACCCTCCGGCAGTCACGCTGCCCAACATCGTTGTCCCTCCGGCGCTCCGCGTCGGAACTCCGTGCAAGCCTGACACCCCGTAACGCCAGCATTTGGGACCTGTCCCAAGGAGAAAGAGCGCATGACCAATGAAGCCAAGTGCCCGTTCAACCATACCGCCGGCGGCGGTACGACCAATCGCGATTGGTGGCCCAAACAATTACGTGTCGACCTGCTGGCCCAGCATTCGAACAAGTCCAATCCCCTGGGTGAGCAGTTCAATTACGCCGAAGCGTTCAAGAGCCTCGATCTGGCGGCGGTCAAGGCCGACCTGACCAAGCTGATGACCGACTCGCAGGACTGGTGGCCCGCCGACTTCGGTCATTACGGCGGCTTGTTCATCCGCATGGCCTGGCACAGCGCCGGTACCTACCGCGTCGGCGACGGCCGTGGCGGCGGCGGTCGCGGTCAGCAGCGTTTTGCGCCGCTGAACAGCTGGCCCGATAACGTCAGCCTGGACAAGGCGCGCCGTCTGCTGTGGCCGATCAAGCAGAAGTATGGCCAGAAGATTTCCTGGGCGGATCTCTACATCCTGACCGGAAACGTCGCTCTGGAGAGCATGGGCTTCAAGACCTTCGGCTATGCCGGCGGCCGCGAAGACACCTGGGAACCCGACCAGGACGTGTACTGGGGTAACGAGAAAACCTGGCTGGGTGGCGACGTCCGCTACGGCAAGGGTGCCGCGGGTAAGGACGACGATGGCGGCGTCCTCGTTGCCGATGCCGAGAAGCATGGCGAAGAGCAGAGCCGCACCGATGGCGGCCGCAACCTCGAGAGCCCGCTCAGCGCCGTGCAGATGGGCCTGATCTACGTGAACCCGGAAGGTCCGGACGGCAATCCCGATCCGGCCGCCGCTGCGCACGACATCCGCGAAACCTTCGGCCGCATGGCCATGAACGACGAGGAGACCGTCGCGCTGATCGCTGGCGGTCACACCTTCGGCAAGACGCACGGCGCCGGCCCGGCCGATAACGTCGGTCCCGAGCCGGAAGGTTCCGACATCGAAAATCAGGGCTTCGGCTGGAAGAGCAGCTTCGGCAGCGGCAAGGGTGCGGATACCATCACCAGCGGCCTCGAAGTCACCTGGACCAGCACGCCCACCAAGTGGGGCAACGGCTTTTTCGAGAACCTGTTCGGTCACGAGTGGGAGCTGACGAAGAGCCCGGCCGGCGCCCATCAGTGGATCGCGAAGGACGCCGAGGAGACCATCCCGCACGCCTTCGATCCGTCGAAGAAGCAGCGTCCGACGATGCTGACCACCGACCTCTCGCTGCGTGTGGACCCGGCTTACGAAAAGATCTCCCGCCGTTTCCTGGAAAATCCGGACCAGTTCGCCGACGCGTTCGCCCGCGCGTGGTTCAAGCTGACACACCGTGATATGGGACCCCGCGCCCGTTACCTGGGGCCGGAAGTGCCGGCCGAGGTGCTCGACTGGCAGGATCCGATTCCGGCGGTCGATCACCCGCTCATCGGCGAGTCCGACCTGGGCGCACTGAAGGAGAAGATCCTTGCGTCGGGTCTGACCGTTGCCGAACTGGTCACCACGGCCTGGGCTTCCGCGTCCACCTTCCGCGGCTCCGACAAACGCGGCGGCGCTAACGGCGCGCGCATTCGCCTGGCACCGCAGAAAGACTGGGAAGCCAACCAGCCCGAACAGCTCGCCAAGGTGCTGAACGTCCTGGAAGGCATCAAGAAGGACTCGGATGCCGCGGGCAAGAAGGTCTCCATTGCCGACCTCATCGTGCTGGCGGGTAACGCCGGCATCGAAAAGGCCGCGAAGGATGCGGGTCACGCCGTAACCGTGCCCTTCTCCCCCGGTCGTGGCGATGCCACACAGGACCAGACGGATGTCGAATCCGTGGGCGCGCTCGAGCCGAAGGCCGATGGCTTCCGCAATTACCTCAAGCGAAAGTGGCGTGTACCCGCCGAAGCCCTTCTGATCGACAAGGCCCAGTTGCTGACCTTGACCGCGCCGGAGATGACCGTGCTGGTCGGTGGCCTTCGCGCGCTGGGTGTGCGCTCAGGTAACGACAAGCATGGCGAGTTCACGTCCAGGCCGGGCACACTCACGAACGACTTCTTCCGTAACCTGCTCGACATGGGTACGGAATGGCGAGCGATG
This sequence comes from Luteibacter mycovicinus, assembly GCF_000745235.1. Taxonomy (NCBI): domain Bacteria; kingdom Pseudomonadati; phylum Pseudomonadota; class Gammaproteobacteria; order Lysobacterales; family Rhodanobacteraceae; genus Luteibacter; species Luteibacter mycovicinus. The sequence goes on along the minus strand of NZ_JQNL01000001.1, from coordinate 4,040,039 downwards.
TCATCGGCACAGGATGTGTTCGAAGGCGTCGATCGCAAGTCGGGCGAGCGCAAGTTCACCGGTACGCGCGTCGACCTGATCTTCGGCTCGCATGCGCAGTTGCGTGCGATTGCCGAGGTGTATGCGACGGAAGATGCGCAGGCGAAGTTCGTGAAGGACTTCGTGGCGGCATGGACCAAGGTGATGAATCTGGATCGCTTCGATCTGAAGTAAGCGGGATACGTTTGCCGTTTTACCCGAAGGCCGCCGGGACCAACGTCCCGTCGGCTTTCTTTTTTTACCATCCACCCAGCTCTTGACACGAAGGGTGCCGGCACGAAGACTCGGCCCACGGTCTTGCACAGCGTCAAGGGGATCCATGGAAAGGAATTTGGACGAAAGCCAGTCCGAACGCGTCACCATCAATGCCACCCGGACATTCTCACGCACATTTCTCGTCATGGTGCAGCTCTGGTTTTCTGGAGCGTCCGGGTATATCAATATCGCCATACTCGCCGGCGTCATGACATTCGCGTTCCACCAACCGTCGCACTGGGGCATCGCCGCAGCAGGCGGCTTTGCATGGGTCGCCATCATGCTGCCGATCCTCTTCGCCTACCAGGCGTGGAAGACCGTCCGACTCTCCAGGAAAGGCGGCCCGCTTCAGTTCGAACTGGATGCCGAGGGCCTCGTATGCAACAACAGGTCGTTTACTACGCAGATCAAGTGGCCGGCCATCGTGCGAGTCCGGACGACCAAGCGAACTATTTTCTTCTACGTTTCAAAAAATGCTGCCTGGTTCATCGATCGCCGAGACTTGAAAAATGGCGATGAGCAGGCCATTGCGGAGCTTGCCGCCGCGCATGGTTGTGCGATGACGCGTAAAGCACGCGCTGCCTGACGTTCTCGATGCCGTGAAGCTGGCTGTCGCGCACTAGCCGCTCAGAACATCGTCCGCGCACAGGCGCGCTCTACCCGGGCCCATACGTCAGGCGAACTGCTTTCCCATACACCATTCAGCAACTCACGAAACGCTGGGTCCTGCCGCGCCCGTATCTCGATGCGGTCGATGAAGTCCGCCCCGCGATAGTGGATCAGGTCCTCCAAAGGACCGGCAGCGAGCATCCCCAGAACCTCCTTGGGAGGCGATTTCGCCAGAATGTGCAGAATGACGTTCCATATGTCATCGCCAGGCGTGTCTGTGTCGTGGAATCGTTCGATCGACCACCACAGAGCGTGATCCTCCTGAAATCGCGCAGGGTCCTGCACACCCTCGATGTATGCCGTCGCCCAGCTTTCGAGTTCCGCATCGCTCATCGTCATATCAGGCTCTCCTGGATACCGCCATCAGATAAGCGCGGCACATGATCGGCAGCTGCGCCCTCAGCATCGCCAGCGAGGAGACCGGCGCTTCCTTCTCCAGCACTTCGCGTACCGTTCCCACGAGAATCGTACGCACGGCAAACGTCACCGTCGGCAGGTCGTCGAAGTGGGCGTCGGCCGCGCTGGCAAGCAGCCGCTCGATCGCCTGGTCGGCGCGGCGGACGATGTCGTCGATCAGGTCGTCGGTGTCGAGTTCGGCAGCCACCGTGTACAGCACACGCGAACCGGGCATGTGGCGCAGCTTTGCTTCGAGATAGGCGTGCACGAGACCATCGGCCATGTCGCTCAGTGGCGCACCCTCCAGCTGCATGCACGCCTTTTCGGTCGCGATCACCACCTCATACAGGTACTGCTCCAGCACCGCGTACAGCAGCGCCTCCTTGTGCGGGAAGTACTGGTACATCGTGCCCACCGACACCCCTGCCCGCTCGGCCACCCGCGTAGTGGTCAGCTTGACGAGGCCGTCGGACAGCAAAACCTGAAACGTCGCCTCGAAAATCGCCGCCACCGTCGCGGTCGAGCGGGCCTGACGCGGGGTTTTACGCGGCTTGAGGGGGTCTGAAGGGACAACGGCCATATGCGAATGTAAAAACCGAAGGATGATTCATAAATTAACTCATAGCGCCACCCGCCACCTAATCCAGAAGGAAACGCCATGAGCAATACCGATCGACGCATCTCCCTCATCACCGGTGCCAACAAGGGTATCGGTCTCGAAATCGCCCGCCAGCTCGGCAAGGCCGGCCATCGCATCCTGCTCGGCGCCCGTGACACCGGCCGAGGCCAGCAGGCCGCCAAAACGCTCAGCGACGAAGGCATCGATGTCCGCTTCGTCTCGCTCGATCTCGGCAGTCCGGCATCGATCAAAGCCGCCGCGGCGGATATCGAAGCCAACGAGGGCCGTCTGGACGTCCTCGTGAACAATGCTGGCGTCGCCGTGCAAGGCGACGGCAACACCAGCATTGCGACGATGGACGCCGTGCGCACCACTTTCGAGACGAATTTCTTCGGGACGGTGGAAGTCACCCAGGCTCTGTTGCCGCTGGTGAAGAAGTCCGCCTCGGGACGCATCGTCAACATCTCCAGCGGCCTCGGCTCCATCGCGCTGAATGCCGATCCGACGTGGGACTATGCCGCGGTCAAGCTGATCGGCTACAACGCGTCGAAAGCCGCGCTGAACATGTTCACCGTGATCCTCGCCGATGAGCTGAAGGACACCGGGATCAAGGTCAACGTCGTCAACCCCGGTTACACCGCAACGGACCTCAACGGCAACAGTGGCCATCAGACCGTGGCCGAGGGTGCGCAGGAAGCCGTGCGAGTCGCGCTGCTTCCCGACGACGGCCCGACCGGCGCGTTCACCAGCAAGGAAGGTCCGGATCCGTGGTGAGCGCCAAGCTCGCGAGGTAATCAGGTCGCGGACGGGATCTGCGTAAACATCTCGACGAGGCTGTGGGGGGCACGCTCGCCGAAACAGATGTCGAGGAGTTCGTCCGCGTCCGCCGCCGCCGAGGCGCTGCGTGGAAACAGCGTCGCCTCGTATGCGGCAAGCGCCGCTTCGATGTCGCCGGGATGAGCCACGATGGCTTCAGCCAGTTCCGCGCCATCCCACATCGCCAGATTGGCGCCCTCACCCGAGGGCGCCATCAGGTGGGCGGCGTCGCCGAGCAAGGTCACCCCGGGAACGCGACCCCAACGATGATCGCCCGGTAAGGCATGGATGATGCGGAGGACGGGCGGCGTTTCACCATCGGTAATCAGCGCGGTGAGCCCCGATGCCCAGCCGTCGAATTCCAGGGCCACGCGAGCCCTTGCTGCCGCCGGATCGGAGACGTCGATCTCGGCCATCCAGGCTTCGGATCGCCTGAGCGCCACATAGGTATGAAGCGCGCCATCCGGCTCCCGGTGCGCAAGGATGCCTTTGCCAGGCATCGCGGCAAACATGGCGCCGCCACCAACCGCATCCGCTGCCGCCTTGTGGCGCTCGTCGCTTTCGTAGAGGTAGGTCTCGACATACGACATGCCCACGTAGGCCGGCCTGGCATCCGACAGCAACGAACGCACCTTCGACCATGCGCCGTCGGCACCGACGAGAAGGTCGGCCGTCACACTCGATCCGTCGACGAAGGTCAGGCGATGCTGCGCACCTCCCGCTGGCGATGCACTGACAAGCTTGCGCCCCCACTGAATGACGCCATCCGGCAGCGACTCGATTAGCATGCGGCGAAGCTCGCCACGAGGCACTTCCGGGCGGCCACCGGTGCCGTCATCCGGCTCGTCGAACAGGACGCGACCGTCCGCGTCGAGCACGCGCGTTTGCTGACCGCCAGGGTGAACGAGCGCCTGAAAGGCATCGAAGAGACCTGCCGCCCTGATTGCCCGCTGCCCATCGCGTTCGTGGATGTCGAGCATGCCACCCTGCGTACGTGCCGTCGCCGAGGCCTCTGCCTCGAACACCGTCGACGCGATGCCATGGACGTGGAGAACGCGCGCCAGCATCAAGCCGCCAAGACCGGCACCAACGATCGCTATGGGGGTATGCATTGGGGGAAGACCTTGCGGAAGGTTTTATGGAACGTCGTTCCAATCATCTTGGAACGACGTTCCATCCATGTCAAGATGGCTCATGGTCAAGAAAGCTGCCCCCGCCCCGCGCCGTGAAGACTCCCTCTCCCGGGACCGCATCGTCGACGTGGCTATCGAACTCCTCGACGCCGAGGGTGAGAGCGGTTTGACGTTTCGCGCTCTGGCGGGGCGGCTCGCCACGGGCCCGGGCGCGATCTACTGGCACGTTGCCAATAAAGGCGAGTTGCTGACAGCCGCGTGCGACGCGATCGTCGGCCGGACGATGACGATCGCAGTGGCTGGCGAGTCGCCGGAAACCGACATCCGCGCGCTGGCTCTCGGGCTCTTCGACGCCATCGACGCGCATCCATGGGTGGGCTCCGCGCTCACGCGCGCGCCCGGGCAGCTGCCTGCCGTTCGCATACTCGAAGGACTCGGCCAGGCCCTCTGCGCGCTTGACGTTCCGGCCGAGAGGCAGTGGCCGACGGTGTCGGCATTGCTGAGTTACATCCTCGGCGTGGCGGGACAGAATGCGGCCAACGCGCATGTCGGCAGAACGCTGGGGACGGATCGCCTGGCCTTCCTGTCGAGTGTCGCTGCGACCTGGTCCGAGCTCGACGAAGAGGCCTTTCCGTTTGTGCGGAGCATGGCGGGGCCTCTGCGTGAGCATGACGATCGCGCGGATTTTCTGGCGGGGATCGATCTGATTCTTGGCGGGGTCCGCGGACGAAGGGGCGTGATCAGGGAGGAAGTAAGTCCGTGCGCTCACGCACCAGATCGATGAAGGCACGGAGGCCAGCGGACATATGCCGGTGCGCGGGGTAGTACACCGCGAGACCAGGGAAGCCGGGGCTCCAGTCGTCGAGAACACTTACCAGATGGCCAGCGGCGAGATGCTCGGGAACGCCCGGGCCATTGCTCCACGTCCACGCTAGGCCGAAGCCGTCGACGGCGGCCGCAACCATCAGATTGTGATTGTCCAGGCCAAGCGGACCGTCAACCTCGATACGCCGCTGCTCGCCGCGTTTTTCGAACTCCCACCGATAGATCGTCCCGCTCGGCAGGCGGCCCCGGATGCAGACGTGCTTCGCGAGGTCGTCCGGAACCTTCGGCTTGCCGTGGGTTTTGAAGTACGCCGGTGAGCCGACCACGATCAGCCGCAGCTTGTCCGAGCAGCGCACGGCGACCATATCCTGCGGCACGTCGTCAGCCAGACGAAGACCCGCATCGAAACCCTCCGCCGCGATATCGATGAATCGTCCCTCGGTATTGAGGTCGAGGCGCATCTCCGGATAGCGGCGCAGGTACTCGAGGATGACCGGCTCGAGGATCATGGCCGCGCCGCCTTCCGCCGCACTGATCCGCAGCGTCCCGGTCGGGCTGTCCCGGAAGGCGTTGGCGGCCTCCATCGCGGCGGATATCTCGCCCAGTGCCGGGCGCACCCGTGCCACGAACTGCTCCCCGGCTTCGGACAACGACACGCTGCGGGTCGTCCGGTTGAACAGGCGGACGCCCATGCGTTGCTCCAGGGCCGCGACCGCGTGGCTCAACGCCGACGGGGACATGCCCAGGGCCACGGCGGCCCGTCGGAAGTTCTGGTGGCTGGCCACCGCCAGTACCGCCTGAAGTTCGATCAGCCCGGCCTTGTGCATTGTTCGGGATTCCGCATCGATGGGTGCCGGATAAGCCTGATTGACGGGATGGCCGGGTGCAAGCGAAAACCGTCATCTTCGGCCCTGCCTCTGTATAATCGTGCCCAGCAACACCCGGTGGGAGAAGCGGAAGGACCCGCTGCCGAAGGCGCAACGCCCGTAATCGCTCAGGCTCCCATGACCACCGACGTGCTTCATCACTCTGGAGAGACCGGTTAGATCCGGCGCCGAAGGTGCAAGAGGCCATCCGCCTCCAAACTCTCAGGCAAAAGGACAGAGGGGCGCCCCACGTGCCGGCACGGCACGTTCTTTCGGATGCCTCCAAAGTCATGAGCCAGAAAAACTCTCCTTCGCTGCGCGAGCTCGAGAACCATGGCGCGTTCATCGAGCGCCACATCGGCCCGAATGACGCCGAGATCGCCGAGATGCTCGCCGTGGTCGGCCACGCCGACCTCGATGCGCTGACGGACGCCATCGTCCCCGGCTCGATCAAGTCGCCCGCCCCGCTGTCGCTGCCCGCAGCGGTGACCGAGGAAGAGGCGCTGGCCAAGATCCGCGCGATCGCCGACCGCAACACCGTCTTCCGCAGCTTCATCGGCCAGGGCTACTACGGCACGCTCACGCCGAACGTCATCCTGCGCAACGTGCTCGAGAACCCGGCGTGGTACACGGCCTATACGCCGTACCAGGCGGAGATCTCGCAGGGCCGCATGGAGGCGCTGATCAACTTCCAGACCATGGTCACCGACCTGACCGGCATGGACATCTCGAACGCGTCGCTGCTCGACGAGGCCACCGCCGCGGCCGAAGCGATGACGCTGGCCAAGCGCTCGGCCAAGTCGAAGTCGAACGTCTTCTTCGTCTCGAAGGACGTCCATCCGCAGACCCTCGAAGTGCTGCGCACGCGTGCCGACGGAATCGGCATCGAGCTGCACGTCGGTGACGACAGCGAAGGTACGACGGTCGACAGCTTCGGCGTGCTGCTGCAGTACCCGAACACCTTCGGTCGCATCAACGATTACAAGGCGCTCGCCGACGCGACCCACGCGCGCGGTGCCATCGTCTGCGTCGCCACCGACCTGCTCGCCCTCACGCTGATCGCTTCGCCGGGCAGCTGGGGTGCGGACATCGTCGTCGGCAACACGCAGCGCTTCGGCGTGCCGTATGGCTTCGGTGGCCCGCACGCCGCTTACCTCGCCTGCCGCGATGCGTACAAGCGCTCGATGCCGGGTCGCCTGATCGGCGTCTCTGTCGACACCGAGGGCAAGCCGGCGTACCGCCTCACCCTGCAGACCCGCGAGCAGCACATTCGCCGCGAAAAGGCCACGTCCAACATCTGTACCGCGCAGGTGCTGCTCGCCGTCATGGCCAGCATGTATGCCGTGTACCACGGTCCGGAAGGCCTCGTCCGCATCGCCCGCCGCACGCATCGCCTCACCGCGATCCTCGCCGGTGCGCTCGGCAAGGCTGGCGTTGCCGTCGGTGGCGACTTTTTCGACACGCTGCATGTGACCGGAGTCGACGCGAAGGCGCTGCACGCCAAGGCCGCAGCCGCCAACCTCAACCTGCGCGCAATCGACGCGAACAGCGTCGGCATCAGCCTCGACGAGACCACCACGCGTGCGGACATCGCCGCGCTGGCCGGCGTGTTCGGTGCGAACGTGAACGACATCGACGCACTCGATGCCGCGACCGACGACGCACTGCCGACTGCCCTGCTCCGCGATGTCGATTTCCTGCAGCATCCGGTGTTCAACACGCACCACAGCGAGCACGAGCTGCTTCGCTACCTGCGCGGCCTGGCCGACAAGGATCTCGCGCTGGATCGCACCATGATCCCGCTGGGCTCCTGCACCATGAAGCTCAACGCCACCGCCGAGATGATCCCGGTGACGTGGCCGGAGTTCGCCAACATCCATCCGCTGGCCCCGGCCAGTCAGGCGCAGGGTTACAAGCAGCTGATCGACGAGCTCGAGGCGATGCTGGTCGAGTGCACCGGTTACGACTCCGTCAGCCTTCAGCCGAACTCCGGCGCCCAGGGTGAATACGCCGGCCTGCTCGCGATCCGCGCGTACCACCGCTCGCGTGGCGAAGGCCATCGCGACATCTGCCTGATCCCGGAATCCGCGCACGGCACCAACCCGGCGTCCGCGCAGATGTGCGGCATGACCGTCGTGGTCACGCGCTGCGATGCCAACGGCAACGTCGATGTCGACGACATCCGCGCCAAGGCGGAGAAGTATTCGGATCGCCTCGCCGCGATCATGATCACCTACCCGTCCACGCATGGCGTGTTCGAGGAAGACGTGGTCGCCATCTGCGACGTCGTGCACAAGCACGGCGGCCAGGTGTACACCGACGGCGCCAACATGAATGCGCTGGTCGGCGTGGCCAAGCCGGGCAAGTGGGGTTCGGACGTCTCGCACCTCAACCTGCACAAGACCTTCTGCATTCCGCACGGCGGTGGCGGCCCGGGCGTCGGCCCGTGCGCGGTCAAGTCGCACCTCGCGCCGTTCCTGCCGCGTGCCTTCGGCGCCGAGGGCGACGTGGGCATGGTCAGCGCGGCCACCTTCGGCTCCGCGTCGATCCTGCCGATCTCGTGGATGTACATCACGCTGATGGGCACCGAAGGCCTGCGCAAGGCGACCCAGGTCGCGCTACTCAACGCCAACTACATCGCGAAGCGCCTCGCTCCGCATTACAAGACGCTGTACACGGGTCGTAACGGCCTGGTCGCGCACGAGTGCATTCTCGATCTGCGTCCGCTCAAGGATGTCACGGGCGTGGGCGCGGAAGACGTGGCCAAGCGCCTCATCGACTTTGGCTTCCACGCACCGACCCTGTCGTTCCCGGTCGCGGGCACGCTGATGGTCGAACCGACCGAAAGCGAGTCTCAGCATGAGCTGGACCGTTTCATCGACGCCATGATCCAGATCCGTGAAGAGATCGCCGCGGTGGAAGATGGCCGTCTGGATCGCGAGGACAACCCCCTGCGCAATGCTCCCCATACGGCTGCCATGGTCACCGGCACCGAGTGGACGCACGCGTATCCGCGTGAGCTGGCCGCGTTCCCGCTGCCCTCGCTGAAACTCAGCAAGTACTGGCCGCCGGTGTCGCGCGTGGACAACGTCTACGGCGACAAGAACGTGATGTGTGCCTGCATCCCCATCGATGCCTACAAGGAAGATGCGGAGGTTTGAGGCTTTCGCTGCTGAAAGCGTTCAGGACGGGAGCCATCGCCAGCAGGCTGGCTCCCGAATCCCTCGTTCCATACCCCCACGAATCCCTTCGGCCATGCTTTGTCTTAAACTGGAAACCTGGCCGCCGCACCTCCGCCGCGGCACACTTTCCAAGGTAAGCGCATGACTCAGGAAACTCTTCGCGACCAAAGCCTCCTCGGCCTCCTCAGGGGCGTCGAGGACTTCAGCGCCAACGTCTTCCCCGAGACGCAGGAGCTCTTCAGCGAGCTGGCCGAAGGCCAGAGCCCGCACACCTTGTTCATCACCTGCGCGGATTCACGCGTGGTCCCGGAGATGATCACCCAGACCCAGCCAGGGGATCTCTTCGTCTGCCGCAACATCGGCAACATCGTGCCCGGCTACGGCGAAATGCTCGGTGGCGTGTCCGCCGTGGTCGAATTCGCGGTCGCCGTCCTGCATGTCCGTCATGTCGTGATCTGCGGTCATAGCGACTGCGGTGCCATGAAGGGCCTGCTGAATCCGGACTCCACCCGGACGCTGCCCACGGTCGAGGCCTGGCTACGCAACGCGGCCGCCGCCAAGAGCGCGGTGTTCGCACGCCAGATCGAGGGCCCTGCCCTGCTCAACGCCGTGACTCAGGAAAACGTCCGCCTCCAGCTGGCCCATCTGCGCACGCATCCGGCGGTCACCGCCGCGCTCGCCAACAAGGCGATCACGTTGCAGGGCTGGGTGTACGACATCGGCGACGGTACCGTTTCGGTGCTCGACCAGGCACACGACGAGTTCATCCCGCTGGCCGAGGCGATCAAGCGGGAACACAAGGCGTGATCCTGCCGGGGCGGGCGCACCTGGGCCACATCCTGCGTTACGTGGGCAAGCCGTTGATCTGGCTGCTTGCGTGGGATGTGGCGGTCACCGCCTTCTGGTACGTGATGCATCCGCGGCTCACGGCGGAGTTTCCCGCCCTGCCGCTCACTCTGCTCGGCTCGGCCGTCGCGGTGTACCTCAGCTTCCGCAACACCACGGCGTACGCGCGCTGGTGGGAAGCGCGCACCCTCTGGGGAGCGATGGTCAACGCCTCGCGGACACTCGCCCGCGAGGCGGTCACGCTCCTGCCGGACCGCGGCATGGGCGTCACGGTCGCGCATCGACAGATCGCCTATGTGCACGCGCTGCGCATGCATCTGCGTCGACAGGCGCCGTGGGACGAACTCGCGGCGCGGCTGCCGGCGGAAGAAGTCGAACGACTGCGCGGCGTCCTCAACGTGCCTAACGCTATCCACGCGCGCACCGCGGCGCTCATTGCCGACACCCGCCCCGATCCGATCATTCAGGCGGCCTTCGCGCGGACGCTGTCGGACATCTCTAACGCTCAGGGTGGCATGGAGCGGATCAAGAACACGCCTTTGCCGCAGCAGTACGCGACCTACCCGGCCATCTTCACGCACGGTTTCTGCATCCTGCTGCCCCTCGGCCTGGTCGAGACGCTGGGCCTGCTGACACCGCTCGGCTCGACGGTCGCGGGCTTCCTCTTCCTCGCCCTGCTGCAGATCGGCAACGATATGCAGAACCCCTTCGAGAACCTCGAAGACGACGTGCCACTCACCACGCTCACCCGCGGCATCGAGATCGACCTGCGCGACTCACTCGGCGAAACGCATGGGCTGAAGCCGGTGCAGCCGAGCGACGGGATTCTCTGGTAGCGATTGCTGCGCTGCATCCATGACGCCTGGCACACGACCCGGCCTCCGATTCGGATTTCAATCGATATAAATACCGGTCCCGGAGATCTGCCCTTGCGCGCGATTCGCCCGTTCGTCCTTGCCGCCGCCGTTCTGCCGGCCGCTGTCGCCGCCGCTTCCGGCCCCGCCGACCTCGTCAACCCACTGATCGGCACCACCAACGGCGGCAACGTCTTCCCGGGCGCCGTCGTGCCATTCGGCATGCTGCAGTTCAGTCCCGAGGCCTCGCCGTTGCCGGGCAAGAAGGCCCCGATCGCCGCACCGGGCGGTTACGAATATCGTGCCGATGCGATCCGCGGTTTCAGCCTGACCAACGTCGAAGGCTGGGGTTGTGCGGGTGGCTCGGGCGATGTACCGATCATGCCGATCACCGGGGACGTGACGACCTCACCCAGCACGGACTTCCGCCATGCGTACGCATCGAAGTTCAGCCACGACCATGAGACGGCTAAAGCGGGCCAGTACCGCGTAACACTCGACAACGGTGTCACCGCCGATCTCACCGCCGCGCTGCACAGCGGTGCCGCACGCTTCTCCTTTCCCGCCGACAAGCCGGCCAACGTGCTCGTGCGCGCGTCCGATTCGGAGGTCGGCTCGGAGAACGCGGACGTCGTGGTCGACAAGGTCAACCGTCGCATCAGCGGCTCGGTCACCAGCGGTAACTTCTGCGGCTATATCGACAAGGCGGACCGCCACAGCTACTACACGATTCACTACGTCATCGAGTTCGACCAGCCGTTTGCAAGCACGGGCACGTGGAAGGACACCGCCGTGACCAAGGGCGGCACGAGGAGCGAAGGCGGCTCGGGCTACGGTGAAAAGGGCTTCCCTGCCGAGGGCAAAGGCTCCGGCGCATGGGTCGGTTTCGCCAGGGGCACGAAGGACGTGAACCTGCGCGTCGGCATCTCTTACGTCAGCGCGGCGAACGCGCAGGCCAACCTCGATGCTGAAGTACCGAAGGGCACGTCGTTCGACACCGTGCGCGACAACGCGGTGGCCGCATGGAACAAGCAACTGTCGCGCATGGATATCGAAGGCGGCACGCCGGACCAGCGCACGGTGTTCTACACCGCGCTCTACCACGCATCGATGACGCCGAACGTCTTCAGCGATACCAACGGCGAGTACATGGGCTTCGACCGGCAGGTCCACAAAGTCTCCGGCACGCAGAAGGCGCAGTACGCGAATTTCTCCGGCTGGGACGTGTACCGCTCACAGCTGCCGCTGGTGACCTGGCTCGACCCGAAGACCGGCAGCGACATCGCGCAAAGCCTCTACAACCAGGCGCAGCAGAACAAGGGCGTCTGGGACCGCTGGACGCATAACAACGGCGCGACGCACGTCATGAACGGCGATCCCGCCGCGCCGTCGATCGCCGGCATCTACGCGTTCGGTGGCAGGGACTTCGACGTCAAGGGCGCCTTTGCCTCGCTCGTGCATGCCGCGGACAACCCGACTGAACTGGACAAGTCGATGGATGGGTGTCCGGTCGAGTGCGTCGGCCAGCGCCCGGGTCTCGAATCGTGGCTCAAGCTGCACTACATCCCCGTGGGCGCACCGTCGTGGGGGCCCGCCGCGGATACGCTCGAAATCGTCGCCGCCGAGTTCGCCCTCAGCGCCCTGTCCGACCGGCTCGGCGACAAGGCCACTTCCACGCGTTTCCTCGACCGCGCCCAGTACTGGCGCAACCTGTTCGATCCGAAGGCCGCTCCGGACGGCGGCTACATCCGCAACCGCAACGCCGACGGCAGCTGGGCGCTGGTGAAGGACGATGACGACAAGGAAGCCCACGCCTTCACGCCATCCACGGAAGACGGCTTCGTCGAAGGCAGCGCCGCGCAATACGTGTGGATGGTGCCGTTCAACGTGCACGGCCTGTTCGACGCAATGGGCGGTATGGACAGGGCGCGCAAACGTCTGGACAACTATTTCTATCAGCCCGATGGCACCTTCGCGGTCACAAAATCCGGGCCGCTGCATGCCGAGCTCGACAATGAGCCGTCGATCGGTGGTCCCTGGCTTTACAACTACGCCGGCCAGCCATGGAAGACACAGGAGCTGGTGCGCCGCGTGCTCGATACGATCTGGGTCAACGGTCCGAACGGCATCCCCGGCAATGACGACCTGGGCGAGATGTCCTCGTGGTATGTGTTCGCAGCGCTGGGCATCTATCCGAATATCCCGGGACGCGCGGAGTTCATCGTGGGCAGCCCGATTTTCACGAAGGCCACCGTGCATCGCGAAGGCGGTGATGTGGTGATCGAAGCGCCGAATGCGGGCGCGGGCAGGCCGTATGTCACGGGGCTGAAGGTTGACGGAAAGACGACGCCCCGCTCATGGCTGCCGGAGTCGTTCGCGACCGGCGGCGGCAAGCTGGAGTTCGACCTGTCGGATAAGCCGAACAAGAGCTGGGCCAGCAAGGCATCGGACGCCCCGCCGTCGTTCGACACCAGGAAGCACTGATTATGTAGGAGCGCGCCTGCGCGCGACGGGGTGTGCTGCAGCCCCATCGCGTGCAAGGCGCGCTCCTACAAAGTGCTGTGGCGCAGGCGTAGTGCGTTCGCTACCACCGACACCGAGCTCAGGCTCATCGCCAGTGCGGCGATCATCGGTGACAGCGTCAGTCCGAACACCGGGTACAACACGCCCGCCGCCACCGGCACACCTACCGCGTTGTAGACGAACGCGAAGAACAGGTTCTGCCGGATGTTTTTCACGGTCGCATCCGACAGAGCGCGAGCACGGGCGATGCCGGCGAGGTCGCCCTTCAGCAGCGTGACCGAAGCGTTCTCGATGGCGATATCGCTGCCATTGCCCATGCCTATACCGATATCGGCCACCGCCAGCGCCGGTGCATCGTTCACACCGTCACCCGCCATGGCCACGACGGCACCGCTTGCCTTCAGCGACGCCACGATGCGCGCCTTGTCTTCCGGCGATGCGCCAGCGTGTACGTCATCGATCGGCAACGAGGCTGCTACCGCTTTCGCGGTGGCCGCGTTATCGCCCGTCAGCATCACCAGCTTGACGCCGGCCTCATGCAAGGCCTCGAGCGCCGGCTTCGTCGACGGCTTGACCGCGTCCGAGAAGGAAAAAACCGCCGCCAGTCGTCCGTCGATCGCGAGGTACATCGCGGTGGCACCCCTTGCACGTGCTTTCGAAGCCACGTCATGCGCGGCACCGAGCTCGACACGCTCGTTTTCCATCAGCCGGCCGTTGCCGACGGCTACATCGCGGCCCTCGACGCGACCGCTCACGCCGCGCCCGACGTAGACCTGGAATCCCGACACGGCGGCGATGGTTACGCCCTCCCCTTCCGCCGCCGCGACGATAGCCGCCGCCAGCGGATGCTCGCTGGGACGCTCGACGGCAGCGGCCATTGCCAGTGCGGTGGCACGATCGACCCCGAACGTACGCACATCGGCCAGCGTCGGCTTGCCTTCGGTCAGCGTGCCGGTCTTGTCGAAGACCAGTGTGTCGATATCCCGCAGCCGTTCGATCGCTCCGGCATCGCGAAACAGCACGCCCGCCTGGGCACCACGACCGCTCGCCACCATGATCGACATCGGCGTCGCAAGGCCGAGGGCGCAGGGACACGCGATGATGAGAACCGAGACGGCCGCCACCAGTGCATGCGTCAACGCCGGCTGCGGACCCACCCACCACCAGGCCGCGAACGCCAGGATCGCGGCGACGACGACCAGCGGGACGAACCACGCCGCCACCTTGTCCGCGACGCGCTGCAACGGCGCGCGTGAGCGTTGCGCTTCGGCGACCATCGCCACGATGCGAGACAACACCGTGTCCGTACCGACATGATCGACTCGCATCGTCAGCGCGCCGTGCTGGTTCTGCGTGCCGCCGGTCAGCCGGTCATGCGCATGCTTGGCCACGGGCATCGCCTCGCCCGTAAGCATGGCTTCATCGACGTGGCTCTCGCCATCCAGCACGGTGCCGTCGACCGGTACTTTCTCGCCCGGACGCACGCGAAGCGTGTCACCGACGCGCAGGGCATCTATCGCGACATCCTCTTCGTGGCCATCGCTGCCGACGCGACGTGCCGTCTTCGGCACGAGACCCAATAAACCTCGCAGCGCTTCACCGGTGCGCCGACGGGCGCCCAACTCGAGGAGGTCACCCAGCGTCACCAGTGTCACGATCACGGCCGCGGATTCGAAATAGACCGCGACCTGCCCATGCATGTCGCGCATGGCCGGGGGAAACTTGCCGGGGAGAAGAAAAGCGATCGTGCTGTAAAGCCAGGCGACGCCCGTACCCAGGGCGATCAACGTATACATGTTCGGCGACCACGGCTTGAGCGACCGCCAGCCACGGACGAAAAACGGCGCGCCGCCCCACAGCACCACGACCGTCGCCAGGATCGCCTCGACCCAGCCGAGGATCGCCGCCCACGGCTGATGCCATGCCTGCCCCGCAAGATGCGGAATCATGGCGATCAGGAACACGGGCACCGTCAAGGCGACAAGCAGCGCCAGCCGACGGCCCATCGAGCGCACCTCACCGTCGTCGTCATCCAGGCTCGGCATCGCCGGCTCGAGCGCCATGCCGCACTTCGGGCATGAGCCCGGGCCTTCCTGCCGCACGTCCGGGTGCATGGGACAGGTGTAGATCGTCCCGGCGGGCGCAGGTGCCGCCGGGGCCTTCGGGCCGAGGAAGGCCATCGGGTCGGCGGCGAATCGTTCGCGGCAGCGGCCGCAGCAGAAGTGATACTCCTGGCCGTCATGCGTCGCGTGGTGTGCGGTCTTTGCAGGATCTACCGTCATGCCGCACACGGGATCGATCGCGGTCGCCGGCTCGGCGGCCGCGTGGTGCGCGCAGCAGGAACTCATGCGTTCGGCTCCGCCAGCGCCTTGAGGATGGGACAGTCTTCAGGCGCACCGTGTCCCGGGCACGCCTCGACCAGTTCAGAGAGGCCATCGCGGACACGCTGGAGTTCGGCGATGCGCTCGTCGATGGCCTGAAGGCGCGCTGCGGCGCGTTCGCGGACGCCCACGACACCGCCGTGGCGGTCGGCCGAGAGGGCCAGCAGTTCGCGGATTTCCTCGAGGGTGAAGCCAAGGTCCTTCGCTCGACGGATGAAGCGCAGGCGGGACACCGCACCCTGGTCGTATTCACGGTAACCCGAGGGGCGGCGCTTCGGCTCGGGAAGGAGGCCTTCCCGCTCGTAGAACCGAATGGTGTCGATGGCGACGCCCGCGCTCTGCGCGATGCGGCCGATGGTGAGGGAGCTTTGGCTGGTCATGGGATAAGTCTAGACCCTTTATCCAGGTCCAGAGTCAAGCGATTGGGCTCATGGAGCCTGCCGCTTCGGAGAATGGGAGAGCCCCTGTCCTGCAGCCCATACACTAGGTCGGGTGGAACCGCGACGCAACCGGAGCATTCGCCCGTTCCCCTTACGGTCTCCGCGAGATACCCGAGATCGGCGACAGCCAGGACGATGGTTTAGCGTTCGATTTGCCCAGGCATTCACACTTCATCGGAGCACGCGGTTCCGCTGGAAGCAGACGCTCGTAATCGACCGGATGCGACCGGACAGCGACATGCCAAGCAGTTACAGGTACTCACATGCCATCGTTTCGGGAAGGTGCCCGAAGACTTTGAAGCCCACGTCGGTCTTGATGCCGGGCAGATGGATAGCTCGCAAAGCAGCGAGCAACCTCGAGGCCTGTTCATCGTTCGCAGGCCTGACCTCGACCCACTCGATGTCCTCATAGCTGCCATCCATGAAATGGTAGAACCATTCCGAGTCCCAGTCGGACTCGTAGCCGGACCCCACCATTCTGACGCGCCACGCAGGACCTGGCTTTTCCAGCTCCAACATAGCGGCTCGAAGCTCTTTCCACTTCGTGTTGTTCATAGTCGGATGCATGGGGCACGCTTGTTTTCTTGGTGAATGCTGACCATATGATACCGCCCGGTATCCTCGCATAGAGCCGTCGATGGCTCCGCTGCTCGTGGTGTAGTGCAGGGCGGAATTAACGAAAAGCTATGCCCGCCAACGCGCACTCGAACCGCAGCAGGCGGTTTTTGTCGCCCGATCCGACGCGTCGACTCAGCAACCCACCGCGGCCAGAACTCCACTGCATAAGCAACTTTCGCGCGGCAGCGGGTTCTGTTGTGCTGATCCCGATGACATGAATGTCTGGCCAAGGTGGCGGCGTGACGTCGTCAGTTGCGTGTTCATGCGGCACCCCTTCGCTGCACTGTCGGCACAAGATCCGAACGTTGGAAGTCCAGACCTCATGATCGACCTGCGCCATGTCTAGCGCCGTAGTCAAGGCTTCGAGATCAGCGGCGTCATCCGTGTGCACCTCGGCCTCATAGGTGCTGTTAGCGGAAGGCTCAAACAGCTCCAGGACGTTGAAGACCGAGTAGGTCCGACCCTTGGACTGACGTTCGCCGACGGGTGCGCCATCGTGCAGAACGACATCGCCAGCCCTGAAGCCAGATTTTGGGTAAGGAATGTTGCGGATGACGACGCGTACCGGGTCTATGCGCGTTCCCCACACGACCTCGCCGTTGTCATCAGGATTCAGGCGCACAGGCGCGATGCCAAAGTTTCCCTGGATTGGCCCGTCACCCTCGGGAATGCGCAAACCGACGCGATGCCAGGCTTCGCGTGCAGCAGTCCAGTCACGCAGGGCCGTCGCAGCGATGCCCATGTTCCAGTTCGCCGCCTCGTCATCAGGCCGAAGATCTGAAGCGCGTCGGTTATGGTAAAGCGATTCCACCCATGCGCCGCGGTACTTGTGCACGAGGCCGATATTGTAGTGCGTCGAGGCGCGCTCTGGGTCCAGCGCCAGCGCGCGCTCGTACAGAGCCATGGCACAATCCAAATTGTCCAGAGCCCGGGCCTCGTCGAGCAGCTTGTCGACGGCCTCGCGAGACGTAAATGCCTGTGGTTCACTCAATTGAGGCTGCCCTTATCGCGGTGGTTGTGGCGCCAGTACGCGCGTCGGCGTCGCTGCGTGGACTATTGTAAAACGGCCATCTAAAAGTGGCAGCTTTTGCCCATTATGAGCGGTTGCGATCGTCAATCTGAAAGCGGAACGGCCTGGACCCAGTGGTACCCGCTGCGCGCAGGCCGACGAACATTCGCTACGCAGCTCTGCGAGCCAGTCGACGCCAGGTCAGCCATCCTACGATCGGACCCAGGCACGGCGCAACGATGCACGCTAATCCGAACGCCGCCATACTCGGCAGATCACAATGCTGTTGCTGTGGCGGACAACGAAACAGAGATGACATGGCGAAGAAGGTCGCCAGCCAGAGCAGTGGCATGGAGGCCAACGCCGCCATGCAAGCGATGAAGACGCGCCAAGCAGGGCTCATGCATCAGGGTCTACGGCAGAAATTGAGAGGCCCGGACACTGGCGCAGCGACAAAGGCGGCACTTCGTAAAGTCAGCAGTGCTTTCCTGAGCGCGGCGCTGCGGCCGGTTACCTTGAGCACGGGCAGCACCGCGCGTAGGTTCTCGCCAGGCTCCATACCGGTTTCCAGCAGCAGCTCGTGCAGCAGCGACAGCAGCAGGGCTGTGTCGCGCGGTGGATCGTCTGCCCGGGCCGCGACCAGCGCTTCAAGCAGCCGGATGATCACGGGAGGCATACCGGGTGCAATTCGTGCTGCAGTAGCCAGCGCTTTAGCATAGCGTGAGGCACGGACATGCTCGCCCGCCAATAGCAAAGCCATGTCCACCCCCAGTGCATTGATATCGATCCGGGCATCGAGCACCGTCTGCGCGAGTGCATCGATAGCCAGCGCCAGTTGTCCCGGCTCTTTACCGGCCAGCGCGAGGGCGATCAGCAATGTTCCTGGTGGGCCCGGTGTGACGGTGGGTTCAAGTAGAGGCGCAAGGTAGGCGCGGTTCTGCCATTGCGCTTCCGACCAGTCCAGATTGTTACCCAGCAGCCTGCAACCGGCGGCGAAAAAAGTGTGCAGACAGCCGGGCGCCAGCGTCGCCCAGAAGCGGATCAGCGCTTCGTCGGTCCCTGCGTAATTGAAATGCTGCGACGCATAGCGCGGTACAAACGTTGCCGGCTGATGCCCATGCAACGCTATGAGCAAGCGGTCTGCGCCCTCCGGCACGAAGCCGTCATCGACGATGATCCGGCGGTGGACGTATTCACCTGACGCCGATGTCCGCGTATCAACATGCCACCTGAAAACCGGCGCGCGGGTGGTATCCGGGCCCAGATCGCCCAGCGCGGCGAGCAGTATCGGGTCGTCGTTGCCAGGGTGACGGGCACGCGATGCCGCCACCATCAAGGGCATGTCGAGCTCGCCGCCGTCCAGCGTGTCGCCGAGCGCGTAGCGGAAGGCGCGCAGCAGTGGCGAATCCGGCAGCGCGCGCAGGTCTGGTTTCGACCCGGTGGGTGGGGCCAGCCGCATCAGGGCGCGAATACCGGCACGCCGCGCGGGCAATACTCCCGCTGCCGCATGGGCAGCGATGCGCATGGCCAGACGATGTGGATCGATAAAGCCACCCTGGTGGGTTGCGGCATCCAAGGGCTCAAGCCCGGCACCGTGTTGCGCGGTCGCGACCGTATCCATCACGCGGTCGAGAATGTCGATATCGATACCTGGGTGTTCGCCGTATGCATCGACCTGCCGCTCGTAAGGCAGCACAGTGACATCGAGCAACACCGCCACGATCTGGCCAAGCGCCTGGGTCAGTGGCTTGCGCAGCCGCTTGAGTCGCTTCGCAGCCGGGGCGAGGCGTTCGCGCGTGCGAGCGTCGAGCGGGGCCATCCGCGTAAGCGCGGTTACCACGGCTTCGAAGGCATCGATGTCGGTGCCGTTTTCGAACACATAGGCAATGCGCTCTGCCAGCGTGTCGACATCGTCGATGCTCGGCACTTCGCGCGAGGGATCGCAGGGCCCGGGCAGGAGCGGAGTGCTCAGCGACACGTCCAACGTGGCGTGCGGCGTTTCCGGCCGCGCGCCCGCCAGGGCGGCCAGCGCTACCCGGTTTGACGCAGCGACGGCGGCCAGATAGTCGTTGAGCGTGTCGCGCAGGCTGTCGTCCAGTGCGAGGTTGCCAAGCAGTTTGATCGCTTTCGCCTGCACTGCGGCATCCGAGTGGCCCAGCGCATCAGCCAACAGCCGCGCGGCCGCGTTTGCGGCATGCGGCTCACTGCGAAGGCGTCGCTCGATCATTTTCATCGCCAACAGCGCGTGGCCTTTGGCCGCAGCGTGCATCGCGGGTGCAAGCGCATCGAGCAGATCGGTGGTGGCGAGGGGGTGATTCGCATCGACCGCGTCGATGACCTTCAAGGCCATACCAACCGTCGGTGGGATACGGCTGCGGCAGAGCGCCAGATAGCGGGGCAACCGGGCGTGGAGTTCATCAAGCGTAGGCGCCATGCGCTCATGGAACCGGGAGAACCACCCTGAACGGAACTGCGGCCAGTCCTGTGCCAGGGCATCCAGCGCCTTATCCAGCAATACATGGCGACCGAACTGCGCTTGCGACCACGGCGAATGGAAGAAGCCAAGCCAGGCGTCCTGGCGGTATTTATCGATCGCAGCGAGGCTGGCGTCCGATGTTCCCTCGATCTCCATGACGCGGAGGATCACCGGATGCAGCGTCGGGTCGGCTGCTACATACGCTTCGAGCGACGCTTTCTTCTGGTAGATCGCGTATGTCGGCAGATCCATCATCAGCAGCGTGTGCGAGTCGCTGTCAGGCCGCTGCATCAACCCGTGTTCGATAAACGGATTGATGTAGTGCAGCGAGGGCCACGGCCCGCTCATCAGCGCATCACCGAGGCCTTCCAGGCAGGGCGGCGCAAATTCACGGGCCAGCGGAGCGGCATCTTCGATGCGAATACGGTGATCCGCGACATCCTTTGCGGTTCCGCACACAAACAGCGCGGCTTGCGTGGCACGTTCGCGGTCACGCAGCGGCTGTTTCATTTCCCACGGGAGGTGCGGGTCGTCTTGCTTCGCCAGGACGCGCAGCGTTGCGCGTAGCGCCTTTGCGAGGCCCGGACGATTTTCCTGTGGTATGTCACGCAGCGCTGCGATCACTGCCGCTGTGTCACCTTGCGACATCGCATGCTCAAGTGCTTCAGGGACGGCTTCGCTCATGCGCGGGCTTCCCAGGCGCTGCGCGCCGCTAGCACGTGTTTACACGGGCCGCGTTCCGCGCCGTGCCGTGCGAACCAGGGGCACGTGCAGCGTATCTCGGCATCCACGGCGCGAACGCGGTGCGCCCCGCCGTCGCTGTCTACAGTGGCGGCGAACACGGGGCCATCGTCGAGATGTACGGCAGCGTGTTCCAGCAGCTCCCTGGCAGCGGCAAGGCGCGGGTGGGCGTCTTCGATGCCCGACAGGTCAAAGGGCAGGACGCGATGGAAATAGCCTTGCTCTGCGACGTCATAACCGACGAGGCCGGAAGCACCCAGGGCGTGCAAGGCATCCGCTACGCGCTCACCGGGCAGTCCCGTGGAGAGAGCCAGATCGTCGACACGCAACAGGTGTTGCCAGTTGAGCTGGGCGCGCACGCGGTCGAGCACCGAGTGGTTCCCAGCGTTGCCGAGGCGCATCAGCGCGTACAACGACTGGCCCTCGCCGGAGAAGCCTCGCCATGTCTCGGCGCTCAGCACCAGACTGACCCTCATGCCATCGAAATCCAGCACCCAGGCGCTGGCCTGATTTGACAGGTCGGCATAGACGCGGAGGTGGCGGACGCCCGGCAGCAACGGTTCCAGTACCCGTAGCCGGGTACTGTCCGTCACGCGCACGCCGCCCTCGACCGCGCGCGTGGTCGTGATCAGGCCCGCCGCCCCACGGGCTATCCACAGTGGCGTACGGGCCGTCGACGCGCGCGGAAGCGCCCGGAGAAAACGCAGGGACTCTACGGAACCGGCCTCGAGACGGGGCGTCATTCCCGCCTGGAACGCTTGTACCTCCAGCATGCCGCGTACCCAGCGCTCTGGCAGGGCCACCTTCCGTTCGGTTACGGAACCGTTGGAGGTCGCCAGGGTCAGTTCGCCGGAGCCTACCGAAAGCCCCAGCCCGTGGTCATCGCGAACGCGGGCAAGGGCGGCGCGCATCGGTGCATTGAAATCCACGTTGGTGGTGCCTTTGCCGGTCACCTCACCGGCATACCCTTCTGGCCCCAGGTCGACGCGTATATAAGCGCTGCAGCAGGCAGAGAAGCCCTCGAAGCGGAGTACGCCTCCGCCGGAGGTAACGACCGGGTCAGCCAGCGCGATGCGCTTTGCCAACATGTTGGGTGGCGTAAAGAAGCGCGATCCGACGATCAGGTGCACCGCCGTCAGCGCGTCGGCCACCAGCCTTGGCTGATGGACGCGGCCTTCGAAGAAGTGAGACGTCGGCAGGGCACCCGTCGCGCTGGTAACTAACGCGAGATGCGGGCCGCTACGATCGTCGAGCGCCGACGCGCCCGCGTAGCGGTAGGCGTGCTGTACCTCGGCCATGAGTGCGCTCCTTCCCGTCCAGCCGGCATTAGAACCGATCGACCGCGCGAATGGGAGAGGGTCTCGCTGCACCTCCCCCGTATGTCGAGACCTCACATGCGCTCACACTACAGCTTCCCTGATGGAGAGACTGCCCTGAACACGACGGCAGGCGCAGGCGCAGATCTCTCGCTCTACCAACGCAAAACCCGCGGCCCCAGCAACGCACCCACCACCGAGGGCACCAACATCCCAAGCAAATACCAGACCGACCAGAACGGCGGCGCCATTTCCGGACAATGCAGGCAGTAGGCAACGGCGGAGGTCGCACCGGCCAGCAATCCCGCAGCGGCTCCCGCCAGGCGCAGCCGCACGGGCGCCATACCGCGCACAGCCCACAACATCGCGGCAAACGGCGGTATGGACAGGACGGCGATGATGATCGAGCACACCTTCCAGGTATGACCGAGCAACAACGGCACGCGGGCATCGACGTCCGCGCCGGCGAGCACGATGCCTGCGGCGATCCAGGCGATCACGGCCGGTATCAGGATGGCGGTCCATCCCGCACCCACCGACACGCCCGGACGCGACAGCCGGAGCGTCACGAGCAGGGCACCGCCGCCGAGGGCCACCGCGAATCCGAGCCGGAACCAGAAGACCGGCATGGAGACCACCTCGCCGAGATCCGGACGGATACCCAGAAAGACCGCCATCAACACCGTGGCCGACGACAATCCGATGAGGATGGCTACCGCGAAGCGCCAGGGCGGGACACGCCGATCGACCGGTGTCGTCTGGCTTGCCAGCAGGGAGATCAGATCGTCGGTCTTCATGTCAGGCCTCGAATGCGCGTGGCGAGGGCCTTGAGGCCGCGGTGTATGCCGACTTTGACCGCCGATTCGGACAATCCGCTGCGAGACGCGGCTTCGGCCACGGACAAGCCCTGAAGCTTGACCAGTTCGATCGGGAGGCGATGGCGCTCAGGCAGGGTGACCAGTAACTCGCCGAGATCGCGCCTTGCTTCAGCCGGCTCCAGGTCGACAGTACCGAAGAGGTTATCGTCTTCCCAGAGGGGCTCGTGCAATGCCTCTCGTCGCGCGTG
This sequence comes from Luteibacter mycovicinus, assembly GCF_000745235.1. Taxonomy (NCBI): domain Bacteria; kingdom Pseudomonadati; phylum Pseudomonadota; class Gammaproteobacteria; order Lysobacterales; family Rhodanobacteraceae; genus Luteibacter; species Luteibacter mycovicinus. The sequence continues at coordinate 4,016,969 of NZ_JQNL01000001.1, read as the reverse complement.
CGCGCGAAAGAAATCCATCAGCTTGTACCGGGTAATGGCATAGACCCAGGCCGTCAGTGACTGATCGTCCTGATAGGTGTGCCGTGCGTTATGAATGGCCAGCAGGGCCTCCTGCAGTACGTCCTCAACATCGGCCGGAGCCTTCGGCAGTCGGCGACGCAGGTATGCACGCAAGTGCGACGACAGCCTGCCGAGGAAAAGGCGGTACTGCGCGGCATCACCGCTCAGCCCTTGCAGGAAACACCAGCGCAGTTCGACCTCGGCGGAGGTGGTGGCGTCATTATCGGACATCGTCCCGCCTGTGGTCACCCGAACACGGGCATCTCGGAGTGTAACGCTGGAGGTAACGGGAGTTCATAGTCACTATTCGCGTCCGCGCCCCATCCGGTTACACCTCGCGATGTCCGGGTGTAACCAGCGGGCCCTTTCGAGCGAATTCTCCTGTACCGGACGCCGTGTCCGGATCCAAGGAGACCGCCATGAACCATCGCCACATCGCTTCCCTCGCCCTGACCTTCGCCGCCCTGACCGCCGGTGTCGCTCACGCCGACGCCGCCAAACCCGCCGTCGAAAAATGCTGGGGTGTCGCCAAGGCCGGCCAGAACGACTGTGCCGCCGGCCCCGGTACGACCTGCGCTGGTACCGCGAAGGCGGATTATCAGAAGAACGCGTGGAAGAACGTCCCGGCCGGCACGTGTACCGCCATCAAGACCCCCAAGGGCAACGGCTCCCTGACCAAGGTCGGTTGAGCTCGCCATGACCCTCGCACCCACCGCGGGTATCGGTTTCAAGCCCCAGCACGCCGACGACGTCTTCGCTTGTGCGTCGCCGGCCCTTTGGCTCGAGATCCATCCGGAAAACTACGCGGTGGATGGTGGGCCGCGACTGGCCCTGCTGGATGCGCTCGCGTCGCGGTTCCCGCTGTCGCTGCACGGGGTCTCCCTGTCACTGGCCGGGGAGACCCCGCCCGATCCCGTGTGGCTGCGGCGACTGAGGACCCTCATCGAGCGAACGCAGCCCGTTCTGGTATCGGAGCACCTCGCGTGGTCATCGTGGGACGGGAACTATCTTCCCGACCTGCTTCCCTTCCCCCGGACGCACGAGGCCCTGTCGAGAATCGTCGAGCACGTCGACCGGACGCAGACGGCACTCGGGCGGCGCATCTCGCTTGAAAACCCATCCCATTACCTCCCGATCGACGGGCACGAGTGGAGCGAGACGGCATTTCTGGCCGAGCTTGCCAGACGCACGGGATGCGGTCTGTTGCTGGATATGAACAACGTCCACGTCAGCGCCCGAAATCTTGCCGCCGATGCCCACGACTACATCGATGCCTTCCCTCTTTCGTTCGTCACCGAGATTCATCTGGCCGGACACGCATTCGACGAGGGAATCGAAGGCCTCCTGATCGATTCGCACGATGCACCGGTCGCCACCGAGGTGTGGGACCTCTACAGCTACACACTGCAAAAGACAGGTCCGGTGCCGACCCTGATAGAGCGCGATGGCAACGTTCCATCGTTCCCGACGCTGCTGGCCGAGCGCGATATCGCTCAGGCGATTCTTGCCAATGCGCACGGACGGACGCCATGACGTCCGCGTCTTTCCAGCAAGCGTTCGCGGAGGCTCTAGGGGCGGATGGCAGCCGCACGGCGTTCTCCGACCATCCTGCGTTCGCCGTGTATCGCAACACGGTAATGCGTGGGTGCATCGATGCCCTCGAAGCCAACTACCCTGCGGTATCGTGTCTCGTGGGGCGCGACTGGTTCCGGTCGGCGGCAGCCATCTTCGTCGGCGAAGATCCGCCGCGCGACGCGCGACTCGTGGCCTACGGCGAACGCTTCGCCGACTTCCTCGCGAGGTTCGCACCCGCCTTCGAACTGCCCTATTTACCCGATGTCGCACGCCTCGACCGCTTGTGGACGGAGAGCTACATCGCGCCCGACGCATCGCACCTCGACGTAGCATCCTGGCGACAGGCGGATCCCGCCGCCATGGCGTCATGGCATCTCACGGTCCATCCGGCGACGCGCACGTTCGCCTCCGACCTGCCTGCCTTTTCCATCTGGTCACCCAGCCGGGCCGGTGAGGCCGTCCATGGCGATCTCGTGTGGGAGCCGGAGACTGTACTGGTTACCCGGCGCAATCACGAAGTACGCGTCACGCCAGCCAGTCCCGCCGTGTTGTCTCTCGTGCATGCGTGTGAGGCCGGTCTGTCGCTGGCCGATGCGATCCGTACAACCAACGATGCTCATCCCGGCACCCGCATCGACCTGCTCGTCCCCCTCCTCGTCGAGGCGGGTGCCTTCGCCTCACCCTGAAGGATCCGATTCCCATGAACGAACCACGCTCTTTCTCCGGCAATTCCGTGCGCGCACGGTGGAACGCGATCGCCGGAGCCGTCGAATCCCACATCGGCCACAGCTTCCTGGCCTTGGTAGCCCGCGTCTCCATCGCCGCGATCTTCTTCCAGTCCGGACGCACGAAGGTCGAAGGTTTTCTGACCATCACGGAGAGCACGTACGAACTGTTCCGCACGGAATACAAGCTTCCGCTGGTGCCGCCGGAAATCGCGGCGCACATGTCCGCCTATGTCGAAACCTTTGTACCCGTACTCCTGGTGCTGGGCATCATGACGCGCCTCTCCGCCACCGTTCTCCTCGGCATGACGACCATCATCGAGATCTTCGTGTATCCCGACGCATGGCCTACCCATCTGTCCTGGGCGGCCATCCTGCTGTACCTGATCGCACGCGGAGGCGGACGCGTGTCGCTCGATCATGCATTCGGCATTCGCTGAACGCGAAAAGATAGTGCGGGCAGCTGTAACCGAATAGCCACCGGCAACGAATCAATCAATGCCACTTCCGGCACACCTTCTGGAGAACGCCATGAATACCGCCACCCACAGCATCGCCGCGGCTGCCGCCCTCTTCGCCGTCTCCGCCGCCGCCATCAGCGCACCGGCACAGGCCGCCGAACAGGCAGCCGGCAAGACCGTTCACTGTTATGGCATCAACAGCTGCAAGGGGACGTCCGATTGCAAGTCGGGCAATCACCAGTGCAAGGGGCAGAACGAATGCAAGGGCCAGGGCTTCAAGGCCGTCTCCGTGCAGGAGTGCAAGGCACAGAACGGCAGCACCACGCCGCCCGCGGCCTGATCGTCGGGCCCGGCCGATATACACGGCCGGGCCACCTTGAAGGACTGTCGATGCAACCGACCATACCTCCACCGTTTCAGGGTTACGGGCTCGGGCTTCGCGTACCTCACTACGCCGAATTCCTCGCGCGTCAGCAGCCGGTGGATTTCGTCGAAGTCATCTCGGAAAACTTCATGGTCGAAGGCGGCCGGCCCCTGGATACGCTTGCGCGCATCCGTGACCGCTACGAAGTCGCTTTGCACGGCGTATCCATGAATCTGGGCTCGGACGACGGTGTCGACCTCGACTATCTCAGACGCCTGCGCGCGCTGGCCGACACCATAGAGCCCCTGTGGCTATCCGATCACGTTTCCTGGACCGGTGTCGGCGGCATCAACTCCCACGACCTGCTCCCTCTTCCCTATACGGTCGAAGCGCTCGATGTCCTCGCCAGAAACGTGCTCGATGCGCAGGACGCCCTCGGACGCGCACTCGTGCTCGAGAACCCGTCGACCTATCTGTCGTTTTCCGACAACACCATGGATGAACCGGGCTTCCTGAAGGCACTGTGCGAACGCACGGGATGCTTTCTTCTTCTCGACGTCAACAACATCGTCGTCAGCGCGACCAATCATGGACTCGATACCGAAGCATGGATCGAGCGCTTACCCCTGGACCGTGTGCGCCAGATCCATCTGGCAGGTCACAGCCAGGGCGTGGACATGCTCGTCGACACGCACGACGCCCCGGTGCCCGAGACCGTATGGGATTTGTACCGGCGATTCGTCCCGCGCCTCGGCGAGGTCGCCGTCATGATTGAGCGTGATGACCACATTCCGCCATTGCCCGAGTTGCTGTCGGAACTCGACCGGGCGCGACGACCGGCGATCGTCACGACGCCATGAGTCTGGGCGACCTCCAGCGCCGCCTGCTCACGGCGGTCATGACCGGACGCCCGGTGCCCGAGCTGTCGGCGGCGGGCCAGCGCGTGTATGCAAACAACGTTCGCGGTCAGCTGCTGGCCGCGTTGCGCGATACCTACGAGAAATGCGCGGCGTGGCTGGGCGACGACGTCTTCCACGTGCACGCCGGGGCCTATATCGAAGCACATGGTTCAACGTCCTGGTCGCTGGATCATTACGGCAGCGACTTTCCGGACTATCTCGCGCGAGCCTTCCCGGAAAGGCTCGAACTGAGTGAACTGGCGTGGCTCGAATGGGCGCTTCGCACCGCATTTTCAGGAAGAAACGCTTCAGGCCTAGCGCTCGAGGAACTGCACGTGAGGGATTGGGATGGCGTCCAGTTCTCGTTCGTTCCTACCCTCATGTACCGACAGCTGCACACGAACGCTCCCGCTCTCTGGGCCGGCATCGCGACCGGCCAGGGAATACATACACGTCCATCCGACAGCGCGACCGATAACGGTCACGGCGTCCGCGTCTGGCGGCATGAGCTGACGCCACGTTTCGTTTCTATGACGCGTGCGGAACACGCGTGCCTCGACCTCGTGGTAGCGGGCGCAACGTTTGGCGAAGTCTGCGAGTGGCTGTCCTCGACGGCGCGTGAGAAAGACGTCGCCTCGGCGGCGGGATCGCTGCTTCGTGCCTGGGCGACCGACGGGTTGATTACCGGTGTGCGGGAAACCGGCTGACCCCTCGTCCATTTTCGAGCCCGAGTTTTTGCAGCGCAGCGTGACACAAACGCGCAATAACGGCTTAATTCTCCACAGGGGATTTAGATCGATCTAAGTGTGTGATCCACGTCACGTCGCTCAAGCGATGACGTGGACGACCTGGATCGTGGGGTGGGGACAGTCTGGGGATGACGCATAACGCGTGGCTTCCCACAACGCTGCTTCCTGTCGGGCCTTGGGTGGGGATTTGGGAAGCTGTCGCATGAACGCACGAAACGATCGTATCGCCGTGAAACGAGCCTGCGCGAGGAGTGCTGCCTGTTTCCCACGGTGAGGGATGCTGACCGTTACACGGGTCTCGCGCAGGCGCGCTCCTACGACCCCGTGTTGGAAAACGGTGGTTGCGCAGGCGGGCATCCGCTTTAACCCATAGAAAACCGCAGAGAGACCATCACCGACAAGCGGGGGCTTGTCGGGCGTGGAATTTTGGATCGATGTAACTGGTTCCAGCAGGAGGCCGTGTGCAGAACTAGACCGGGTATCTGCAGTGATGAAACGGGGATCAACGCGCCGTCTCAACGTGCGCGCATATTACTGAGGGAAGTAATCGCAATGACTTATCTGCCACACATGCTCAAGCGCAAGCCGCTCTGCGCTGCACTCGCCGTAGCCACCCTGTCCTTCGCGGGCCTGCTCGCCGTTCCGGCGACCGCCTTCGCGCAGGCCGCCGCACCCGTCGCGACGAGCTCCGACGCCACGGCGCAGACCACCGATGGTGCCAAAGCGAAACAGGACGAAAAGACCCGAAAAACCGACAAGGCCAAGGACGACAGCACGACTAACCTCGACGCCGTCGTGGTCACGACGTATGCCCAGTCCATCGACCAGAACGTCCAGGACAAGCGCGAAGCCAACTCCATCGTCGAAGTGATCAACGCGCAGAACATCGCGCAGTTTCCGGCCAAGAATATCGCCGACGCGCTCGCCCACGTCCCTGGCGTCGTCATCAGCCGCGAGTCCGGCGAAGGCAAGACGGTCAGTATCCGCGGCCTCGCGCCCGAACTGACCCTCACCGAACTGAACGGCAACTACGTGGCCTCGGCCGATACTTCCGCCGGTCTGACGCGCTCGTTCAACTACACCCTGATGCCGGCGAACATGTTCTCCGACATCAAGCTCTACAAGAGCCTCGAGGCGCGCCTCGACGAAGGCGGCATCGGCGGCAACGTCGACCTGCGCACCCGCCGTCCGCTGGAAATGAAGGCTAACGACGGCTTCGTCTCCGCGAACATGGCCGGCTCGGACAACAGCAGCAAGATCAAGCCTCAGGTTTCCGCGCTCTGGTCCTGGAAGAACAAAGACGAGACTTTTGGCTTCCTCGTCGCCGGTTCCGAACAGAAGCGTCGTGACATCAACTACACCGCCAACGCCAACAGCTGGCACTGGTGGGGCGATGACTGCACCGACCACGCCACCTGTACCGCGCCACCGACGGATATACACGGCAAGCCGTACGGCGGCGACGTCGCACCCAATATCGACCTCTGGTCCGGCGGTGGCGTCGTCGATCAGGGTGGCAATACCTATAACGGTTACTGGATGCCGCAGCAGTTCTCGACCAGCCGGAACCAGCTTGACCTGAAGACCAAGGGCGCCCAGGCGACCATGCAATTCAAGCCGAGCGATCATTTCCTGCTGACGGGTAACTACTTCCGTTTTCAGCGCGAGCAGACCCAGATCACCAACACGCTGGAAGTGCCCGAATGGGGCCTGCCGGGCAACAGCAACTACGCCGACCAGCAGGGCCGCCTACTCGCGAACAACGGCTTGTCTTTCGATCCGTCGCACACCGTCGTGACGGGTGCCAACTACGTGCTGCCACCCGCTGGCACGGGCTGTAACGCCACGGTCAACCCGAGCACGGGTGCGGTACGCCAGGCCGTCGACGTGTGCTCCACGGAAATCCCGTGGGTCACCGGCAACTACTCCGTCGAGAAAGCCACCTCGCAGACCCTCAACCTCGAAGGCGAGTGGGACAACGGCGGCGCGCTCAGCGGTACCTTCAACGTCGGCCGCACGTGGGCCAAGGGCGGACCGTCGGTCGAACTGGGCATGGCCGCCAAGCCGCGTAACTTCGTCAACGGCGCGTGGGTCGACGGCAGCAACGGTGCCGCATGGACCCTGGACGGCAAGCCGACCCTCACCGCGGCTCCGGGTGTACTGCAGGCCATGCAGAACGGCGCCGGCCAGGTCGACCTGGGCTCGACCGGTTCCAACATGGTCAACACCACGACATCGCAGAACTTCGCACAGGCGGACTTCACCTGGGCGTTCGACGACAGCTGGATGCAGTCGCTGCAGTTCGGCGTGAAATACCGTGACAACAAGGCCGAGCAGCAGAGCAACGAGGTGCGCTGGTACTGCAAGGGCACCGAGTCGCAGTTCCAGACCTGCGACCCGAACGCCGGCCAGCTGCCCGCGGGCTTCCTGCAGGCCAACAGCCTGGACGGCAGCAGCGAGGTCTACAACGACAATACATTCCCGGCGATCAACTTCCCGGCGTACTACAACTACCTCAACTCCACGTACGACCGGGTGCTCTACAACCATCCCGAGAACAAGTCGTCGATCCAGGAGAAGATCGCCGCGGCGTACGTCCAGGCCAACTTCGACACGGGTACGATTCGCGGCAACGTCGGCCTGCGTTTCGTCAGCACCAAGCAGGACCTGACAGTCGCGGATCAGATCACAACCAACAACGCGGTGTACTACCACGATCCGGCGGGCAACATCCTTATCTGCCCGGCATCGGGTGTGAATGCCGGCGGCGGCGCCTGCGCGGCAGGTGACTTCCAGTACCTGCCCCGTGAAGTCGCGGTCATCCAGAACTACACCAACGCCACGACGTCCAAGCGTTACAACAAGCTGTTGCCGAGCTTCAACATCGCGTGGAACGTGACGGACGACTTCCTGGTTCGCGCGGCCGGCTCGCAGGCACTCGCCCGTGCCAACTACACCGATCTGGCGCAGCTGGGCAGCCTGACCAACAACACCCAGGAGTACTACAACGACCGCAAGCAGTTCGGTGCTCCCCTGCCCGGCTGGTACGGCAGCGGCGCCAACGCCGATCTGAAGCCGTTCACGGCGACGCAGTTCGACCTGGCCGGCGAGTGGTACTACGCCGAGCATTCGGTGCTCGGCCTGGATCTGTTCCAGAAGAAGGTGAAGAACTTCGTCGTGCCCGTGACCGTGAACAACCTCACGGTGAACGTCGGCGGCACGGAAGAGAACTTCCTGCAGTACAGCACCAACGCCAACGGCCGTTCGGGTACGTCGAAGGGTATCGAGCTCTACACCCAGCACACCTGGGAGTCGGGCTTCGGCTACATCGGCAACTACACGCTCAACAAGACGAACGAAACGGCCGTGACCCTGGGCGACACCGCGGTGGGCAAGGCCGAGCTGATCGGCAGCGCCAAGTACGCCGCCAACGTTTCGGTGTTCTACGAAAAGAACGGCCTGCTGCTACGCGCCAGCGACAACTGGACGGGCCGTACCATGCAGGGTCTGGCGTCAGGTCTCCCGATCTACTCGCAGCCGTACCACCAGATCGATCTGAATGGCGACTACGAGTTCAACAAGCACGTCATGGTGACCGCCTCGGTGATCAACCTGAACAAGGCGACGCCTCACCAGTACCTCGGTGGCGACACCCGGGCACGCCTGGTCTCGCTCGAGTACGCCGGCCGCCAGTACTACGTCGGTGTGACGTACAAGTTCGGCGACGGTACCTGAGTAAAAACAGACGGGGTCAGGCGCATCGCCTGACCCCGTTTCCGTTTCAACGGATGCCTCCCCACTCCGTCGAAGGAAAAACACCATGAATTCACATAAGGCACGCCTTCCTGGCCGTGCTCTCGCCGTCGCGCTGTCGCTGCTGCTGTTCGGCGCCATCGGCGACGGGCAAGCCAGAGAGAAGACAGCCGCCACGCCGCCCGGATCGTCGCTCGATCTGGCGAACCCGCTGGTCGGCACCGCTTCGCTGGATCGGAAGGAACTGATCGGGAATGCCCCGCCCCCGGGTGAGCCGCTTTACACCGGCATGACCACGCCCGGCGCCAGCCTGCCGCAAAGCGCGACCGAAGCGGCGCCGGTCAACATCAACGCCGACCTCAGCTTCCCCACGGGCGTGCCCGTCGCCTATGACTACCGACGTCCCGCCATGGTGGGTTTCACCGGCGGCGGATCGACCTATGGCGCACGTGGCGCACCCATGGTCATGCCGGTCGTCGGCGACTGGACCGTACCGCCCGACTACGCCACCTCGTACTACGACAAAGCCACCGAGAAAGCGTCGCCCGGCTACTACGCCGTCGATCTCGCCACATTCCACACGAAGGTGGAGCTGACGGCGTCGCAGTGGACCAGCCTGATGCGTTTCACCTTCCCGGAAAGCCACCGTTCGAACGTGGTGATCAACCTGCGCCGGGACGGCGGCGACGTGGAAGTGGTCAACGACCACACGATTCGCGGTGTCGCCACCGCGGGACGTCGCGACCATGACGCGGATGGTCCCTATTTTGTCGCGGAGTTCTCCCGGCCTTTCGCCAGCTTCGGCACGTTTCACGCGAACCTGAGCGATAAGGGCGAAGGCCTGGGTGGCGAAGATGTACACGCCGGACGACGCAACGTGTCGGGTAGCTACGCGGGTGGCTATGTCACCTTCGACACGAAGGCGGGCGATCAGGTGGTCGTACGCATCGCTCACGGACACAGCGCCGAAGAAGCGGATCAGCGGCTGCATGCGCAGGACAGCGATACGGACTTCGACCGCGTACACGCCAGCGCACGCGCGGCCTGGGCAAAGCTGTTCGATCGCGTGGAAGTGAGTGGCGGCACCCCGAAGCAGCGCACACTGTTCTATTCGACGCTCTACCACTCGTTCGCCAGCCCGCGCATGATCGCCCGCAAGGGTGAGCACTACACGGACGCCGCGGGCAAGGATCAGGTGGCGGCATACGATCATTACGGACCGGTGCCCTTCTGGGACACCGGCCGGAACCAGATCACGCTGCTGATGCTGCTCGAGCCTGGCGTCGTCCAGGACATCATGCGCTCGGAGCTGGATCGCGCGCACGAACGCGGTTACATGAACACCTCGTTCCACGGCGACCATGCCGTGTTCCTGTACGACGGTGCCATGCAGCGCGATATTCCGTTCGATTATGCAGCCGCCTACGACGCGTTACGCAAGAACGCCACGGATCCCAGGGGCCCGCGTGGTTATCTCGCGGAATACGACAAGAACGGCTGGATCTCCGACATCGTCCCTGCCGGCAACCCGAGTCCGCCCTACGCCGGCGGGAAGGCCGGCGTGGCCACCACGCTGGAATATGCGTGGGACGACCATGCGCTGGCCGACGTGGCACGACGCCTGGGTAAGAAAGACGATGCCGACCTCTTTGAGCGCCGTTCCGTGAACTATCGAAACGTGTTCGATCCGTCGACAGGTTTCTTCCGCGGGCGCACCGACGACGGCAAATGGATCTCGCCGTTCGATCCCGCCGAGCCTTACTACAACTTCATGATGAAGGAAGGTTCGGGCTGGTCGACGCTGTGGCTCGTGCCGCATGACGTGCAGGGACTGATGAACCTGCTGGGCGGCCGAGACGCGTTCAACGCCAAGCTGGATACGTTCTTCTCCACACCTTACCAGCCCAAAGGCATCTGCCGTGACTGCACCGGAGTGATCGGGCAATACGTGCAGGGTAATCAGCCGGACCAGCAGGCGCCGTATCTGTATGCGTGGAGTGGTCAGCCGTGGAAGACGCAGGCGCTGGTACGTCGCATTCTCGCCGATCTGTACGGCAGCGACGCCTCGGGCTACGGCTACCCGGGGATGGACGATCAGGGATCGACGTCGTCGTGGTACGCCCTGAGTGCGATGGGTTTCTATCCCGTCGACCCGGCGACGCCCGATTACATCATCGGTAGCCCGATCTTCGACCGTGTCCGCCTGCGTCTTGGCAACGGCAAGGTTTTTGAGATCGTTGCCCGGAACAACTCGGACCGTAATCCGTACATTCAGTCCGCCACGCTCAACGGGAAGCCGTGGACCAAACCGTGGTTCAGTCATTCCGATATCGCCGAGGGCGCCACACTGGTGCTCACGATGGGTCCCGCACCCAGCAAGACCTGGGGCACCGACCCGAACGACGCGCCGCCCTCCATGTCGGCCGCAAAAAAGGATCCTCAATGATGCGTACGACCCACCTGCGGCACGCCTGCCTCGCCATTGGGATGGCTGCCGCCTTCGCTCCGGTCGCCATGGCGGCATCCACGGACAAGGCCTCGACCTGGAGCGGTAAAGCCGCTCCGCTGGCCACGCCCTGGACGGGCAAGGTGTCGCCCACCAACGCGCTGCCGGAATACCCGCGCCCGCAGCTCGCGCGCCCCTCGCTGGAACACCCGCAGTGGCTGAGTCTCAACGGGCTTTGGCAGTACGCGGCGAGCGACACCGAGACGAAGCCGACCTTCGGCCAGGCACTGAAGGACAAGGTGCTCGTGCCCTACCCGGTCGAGTCCGTGCTCTCGGGCGTGCAGAAACATGCCGACTTCATGACATACCGCCGCACGGTCGATGTCCCCGCCGACTTCACCGCCCATGGTCAACACGTCATGCTGAACTTCGGAGCGGTCGCGCAGGACGCCGTCGTCTATGTCAACGGCACGCAGGTCGCGAAGCACACGGGCGGCTATACCTCGTTCGCTGCGGACATCACCTCGGCGCTGAAGGCCAAAGGCCCTCAGGAAATCGTCGTCACGGTACACGCGCCCGTCGACGGCGAAGACGTAATGGTCGGCAAGCAGCGCCTCAAGCCCGAAGGCATTTTCTATACCCCGGCCTCGGGCATCTGGCAGTCCGTGTGGATCGAACCCGTCGGTGCGACCAGCCTCGCACAGCTGACCTTCACCCCGGCCCCCAGCCTGGACGCCTTTACGGTGACCCCGAAGCTTCAGGGTGACACGACCGATGCCACCCTGCATGTCACGGCCTACGCAGACGGCAAGCCCGTCGGCGAAGCGACCGGACCCGCCAATGCTCCGCTTCATCTGGGGATCGCCCATCCGCGCCTATGGAGCCCGAAGGACCCGTTCCTGTACACGTTCAAGGCGACGCTCGCCAAGGGCGACCAGCACGACGATGTCACCAGCTACGCGGGCCTGCGCACCATCGGCCTCGCAAAGGTCGGCGGGCTCAACCGGATCGTCTTGAACGGTAAACCGACCTTCCTGCTCGCCACGCTCGACCAGGGCTACTGGCCCGACGGCATCCATACCGCTCCGACCGACGCGGCACTGAAGTTCGACATCCAGAAGACGAAGGACCTCGGCTTCAACGCCATCCGCAAGCACATCAAGGTCGAGCCGGCGCGCTGGTACTACTGGGCCGATCACATCGGCCTGATGGTGTGGCAGGACATGCCCGCCCTGCCCAACGGCCACAATGAAAAGCTGAGCGATGCCGCCAAGGCCGGCTTCAAGACCGATGTCACCGCCATCGTCGAACAGCTGAAGGGTGAGACCTCGATCATCGGCTGGATCCCGTTCAACGAAGGCTGGGGCCAGTGGAGCATCCCCGCCGCTGGTGAACTCGCGACGCAGATCAAGCAGCTCGATCCTTCGCGCCTGGTCAATGCGCGCAGCGGCGCAAATTGCTGCGACACCAAGGGCGACCCGCATGCGGGTGACGTTTACGACATCCATGATTATCAGGGTCCCGGCCTGCCGGCGCCAGATGCGACCCGTGCATCCATGGATGGCGAGCATGGCGGCTTGACGCTCGGCGTACCGGGTCACGTGTGGCCGAACACACCGATCAATCCGTACGGCGAGGTGAAGGACAACGCCGCATTGAACGCCGGCTATGTGGCAAACACTGCTGTGCTTCGTGACAAGGGCCCCGGTATCGGAGTCTCCGGTTCGGTCTACACGCAGATTACGGATGTCGAAGGCGAGCACAACGGCTTGTATACGTACGACCGGAAAATCGAAAAGGTCGACGAAGCCGAAGTCCGCGCGATCAATGAGGCGACCATCGAGGCGGGTAGCCCGTCCCTCTGAGTTTCAACAGTTGTTCCTTTTTCCCAAAGCCCCGGAGCGATCCGGGGCTCTTTTTTTATTTTTCCGCCTCTTCGTCATGTGAGGCCAGTATTCGCCGAAGACGTTCAACATTCTCAGCAGAATCAAGCCCTGAGATCGATTCCACGACCTTCCCGTCACGGAAGACATTGAACGTAGGCGAGGCAGTGAAGTCGACGCCCTTCCAGGCCGCGTTATCAAAAGCGATCATCGCCGGGAACATCGGAAACCGTCGGTTCCACTCGGTCAGAACCTCGCGGTCCAGTTCCGCGCCACTGATCAGCCAGGTAACGTTGGATTTGTTGAACATCCCGGCCAGCTCGGCATCGCGTAGCACTTTCGAGGCCGCATCCTCGGCGAAGTGACACCCAATGACGACGACCACGTACGTGCCCTTTGCCGGTGTGGTCGGCTCCACCAGACTCAGGCCGCCGTCATGCTCGACATATCCCATCGGATGGCCCGGCCCTGGCGCCGTAGTGACTTCAAAATGGCGATAGTCGTAGAAATCATCCTCGGGGTATGCCTGTCTCAGCTGGGCCGATGCGACAAAATCCCTGGCCGTAATCAGAGCTTCGTAGTACGCCTGGACTTCACTTTCGGCTGCAATGTTTCGCCGCCGAAGCTCTTTCAGTACGTCGCGCATGCCATGCAGATACAAACTTCTCGCGTCGTAGTCTCCCGCTTGCGCGAAGAAACTCGAGGTCTTCAGCATGCGGAAGAGCATGCGAAGATCCGCTTCCTGCTGTACTTCCAGGCTGGCAATCCACTCCGCCAGCGACCTTTTATAGAGCCGCTTCAGTGCCAACGACTTCTCTTTGGGAGTAATCGCCGAGAGACGGATCGATGAAACCTCGGCCCACAGCACATCGCCCGAATGACGCACGCCGCTGAGTACGGGCGACGCGTAAAATGCCAGAAACGAAAGAACCCAAAGGGCGCCGCTCCGACATGTTCGCGAATCAGGACGGTTTTTCACCTAGTGAGTCCGACAAAGATACGAGCAGACCGCACCTTCGAGCCGCTCGCAAACATGGCTGCTACCGCCCTTGTGTACGAGGCACGCTGCGCCCCCACGGGTAGGTGGAAGTGACCGCCTCAAACGACGCTCGACTCGATTGTCATCCTCGGTTGTTGCGCGACGCGTCCGAACGGCTCGTGTCGTCGTCTGCAATCCAAAGAGCGCCAGGATGCTGTAGACCTCCGAAGAATGCATACCCTCAAGCTCTACGCTCGAATACGAACCCAGTCCTCGCGGAGAGAACATCAGCGATGCGAGAAATGTCTTCATCTTCGCCTCTCCAAGCCGATGAATGGGGGAATTTGGCGTGACGGCCAGATAAGCGTCCAATTGCGCCCGGGTCCGAATAGGAGCACTTATCGCGTCGAGGACCTCTTCAGAAGAGGCTGCTTCGTTCTGTAGTTGATAACTCGACGCGCACGCATCGAAGCTCAGTGCCAGAGCGAATGCTCCAGCAAGAATAATCATTTTCATGTGAGACCCTGGGAAGAAGGTTGGCTGGTGGCGCACGTACCGAAAGGTTGGTGTTGTGCCCGGGAAATGATCGCTGTATCGACCCTCACCTGGATGTAGGCGAACGACATCAATCCCGACAGGAGATCTCCCTCCGTGCCTCAGCAACCCGTCCTTAAGTGAGCGCGCTGCCAAGGTGCAGCGGCCCTGCGCCGTCTCTGAGCAGAAGCGCAGCCCGCCGCCTTCCGTGGTGATGCGCTGGCTCCATCGCCGGGACCACCCGCCAACGTTACCGAATCGATCCAGGCCAGACTGCTCGACCCTTCGCCGGGTTACGTAGCGCCAAACCTCCGTGGTACCGAAAACGCGCATGTTGCGCTGCAGCTTTTCGACGCCGCCATTTTTGTGATCACATATCAAAGGTCGCAAATAAGGTCTCACGATGAGCGTCGATGCCAAAGCCCTCCCCTCGCTGACCGAAGTCACCCGCTCCACTCTCGTGGACCAGGTGTATCGGCAGTTGCGGGACGCTCTGATGAGCGGCCGGTTCGAGCCCGGCCAGCCGCTGACGATCCGAGGTCTGGCCGAGGCGCTGGGCTCCAGCCCGATGCCGGTGCGCGAAGCGTTGCATCGGTTGCACGCGGAGCGCGCGTTTGAAGTGACGCAGACCGCGCGCATCCGCGTTCCGGTGATGACCGTCGCCCGCCTTCGTGAAATCCGCGATGCCCGCGTCGCCCTCGAAGGCTTGTTGGCGGAGAAAGCCGCGGCTCTCATCGACAAGAACGATCTCGCCGAGATCCGCGCGATCTACAAGCAGATGCAGGCCGCCGTCACGAGCGTGAACGTTCCGGATTACCTCTGGGCCAACTTCGCCTTCCACCGCCGCATCTATGCCGTCGCCCGCACCGAACTGGTGATCGCCGCCGTCGAGACGTTCTGGCTGCACATGGGCCCGTGCTTCGGGCTCGTCGCGCCGGACAAGGCGCATCTGCGCCGCTCGATGGAGGCGCATCGCCGCATCGTCGAGGCACTGGTGGATCGTGATGGCCCCGCCGCGAGGGCCGCCGTCGCCGACGACATCATGCAGGCCGCCGACTCCCTCACGCATTTGCTGGCCGACAGCAGCGGTCGCGCCCCCACACAAAAGAAGAAAGGAACCAAAGCATGACGATTCTCGATCGGATGGTGCCCCAGCCTGGCTTGCGTGTGCTGATCTCGGGCGGCGCGTCCGGCATCGGTGCGGTGTTGGCGGATGCCTATATCGAAGCGGGCGCCACCGTGCACGTGTGCGACGTCAGCGCCAAGGCCGTCGACGCCTTCAACGCGGCGCGTCCCCATGCGCTCGCCACGCTGGCCGATGTCTCCGATGCCAACCAGGTAGCGAATGTCTTCCGTGTGCAGGAAGAGCGCTTCGGCGGTCTCGACGTCCTGATCAACAACGCGGGTATCGCAGGACCCACCGGCGGCATCGACGCTATCTCGCCTGACGCGTGGAAGGCCACCGTCGATATCAACCTCAATGCGCAGTACCGCTTTGCCCACCACGCCGTGCCGCTGCTCAAGCAGTCCGACCGGGCGCAGCTGCTGTGCATGTCGTCGGTGGCCGGGCGTCTCGGATATGCGTGGCGCACACCCTATGCGGCGACCAAGTGGGCCGTGATCGGTCTCATGAAATCGCTGGCGTCTGAACTCGGCCCTGACGATATCCGCGTGAATGCCCTGCTGCCGGGCATCGTCGAAGGGCCCCGCATGGAAGGCGTGATCCGCGATCGCGCCACCCAGCTGGGCCTGCCCTATCCGGAAATGGAAAAGGAATACCTGAAGAAGATCTCGCTGGGCCGCATGGTCACTGCGGAGGACGTAGCCGCCATGGCGCTGTTCCTCTGCTCGCCCGCCGCGCGCAACGTGACCGGCCAGGCCATCAGCGTCGACGGCAACGTCGAATACCTCTGAGCCCCCTTCCTCCCTTTTCGTTCCGGAGTCTCCCCATGACCAAGGCCAAGCCCGTCATCATCACCTGCGCCGTCACCGGTGCGATCCACACGCCATCGATGTCGCCCCATCTGCCGGTCACGCCCGATGAAATCCGTGATGCGGCGCTCGGCGCGGCAGAAGCAGGTGCCGCCATCGTCCACCTGCACGCGCGCAATCCGGAAAACGGCCAGCCCAGCCAGGACGTGAACCTGTTCCGCCAGTTCCTCCCGCAGATCAAGAAGCAGAGCGACGTGGTGATCAATATCACCACCGGTGGCGCGCCCAACATGGGCGTGGAAGAGCGCCTGCAGCCCACCCTGTTGCTGAAGCCCGAACTGGCATCGCTCAACATGGGCTCGATGAACTTCGGTCTGTACGAAATGCTGCAACGCTTCCAGGATTTCAAATACGACTGGGAACGCCCGTACCTCGAAGAGAGCGACGACCGCATCTTCCGCAACACGTTTCGTGACATCACCTACATTCTCGAAAGCTGCACGAAGAACGGCACGCGCTTCGAGGTCGAGTGCTACGACATCGGCCACATCTACGCGGCGCAGCACTTCGTGCAGCGTGGTTTGCTCAAGACTCCTGTGTTCCTGCAGTCGGTGTTCGGTCTGCGCGGCGGTATCGGTGGCGATCCGGAGGACCTGATGCATATGCGCCGTACGGCAGATCGTCTGCTCGGCAAGGACTATGTCTGGTCGATCCTCGGCGCCGGGCGCAACCAGATTCCGCTGGCGACGATGGGCCTGGCGATCGGATCCAACGCACGCGTCGGCCTCGAAGACTCGCTGTGGGACGGCCCCGGCCAGCTCGCCGCGAGCAACGCTCACCAGGTCCGCCGCATCCGCACCGTGATCGAAGCACTGGGCCACCGCGTGGCGACACCTGACGAAGCCCGCGAGATCCTGCAGCTCAAGGGCCGCAACCAGGTCGATTTCTAAGCATCCGGGAGAGCGTCGTGAAGATCGAAGTACTCGTCGACATCAAGACCACCCTGGGCGAAGGCCCGCAGTGGGACGTCGAGCAGCAGCGGCTGTACTGGGTGGACAGCATGGACGGCCGTATCCTGCGTTGCACCGCGGAAGGCAGCGAATTACGCGGCTGGGAAGTCGGCCAGAAGATCGGTTCCATGGCGCTGCGCAAACATGGCGACCATGCGCTGGTCGCCATGGAGAACGGCATCCACGACCTCGATCTGGGCAACGGCGACCTGCAACTCATCGTCGATCCCGAGCCGGGCATGACCACCAACCGGCTTAATGACGGCAAGGTCGATCGCCACGGGCGCTTTCTGGTCGGCTCCATGGACATGCAGGAAGAAAAGGGCTCGGGAAAACTGTTTCGTCTCGACCCCGATCTTTCGCTGCACGTGCTGGAGGAAGACATCATCTGTTCGAACGGTCCGTGCTGGAGCCCGGACGGCAAGACCTTCTACTTCGCCGATACGTGGACAGGCGAGATCTGGGCATACGACTACGACAACGCCAGCGGCAAGGTAAGCAACCGTCGCACGTTCGCCCGGGTCGATACGTCGGGCGGCGGCGCCGCGGACGGTGCCACGGTGGACGCCGAAGGCTGCGTCTGGCAGGCGCTGGTCTACGACAGCAAGCTGATTCGCTACACGCCCGATGGCGAGGTGGACCGCGTGATCGAGATGCCGGTGCGCAAGGTCACCAGCGTGGCGTTCGGTGGCCCGGACATGGACGTCCTGTACGTCACCTCGATGGGCAAGCCGCCCTTGCCGAGGTTCCCCGGCGACGGCCAGCAGCGCGGTTCGCTGTTCGCCATCACCGGTCTGGGTATACGAGGCGTGCCGGAGCGCCGCTTCGCCTCCTGAGCCTCGCGCACGGGATTTCCACAGGATCCGATCCATCTCACTAACGGTGCCGTGACGCGCCGGGGGGGAGTGTCATGTTCAAAAAAACCGAAGCACCGTTGAAGAATATCCATCGCTTCTCGTGGGTCTCCCTGCTGGTCTGTTGGTTGATCTGGGTCCTGAATGCCTATGACCGGGAAATCATCCTTCGACTCGGCCCTACCATCTCCAAGGAATTCAACCTCAGCCCCGATCAGTGGGGCACCGTGGTCACGGTGGTCATGCTGGCTCTGGCGCTGCTGGATATCCCCGGCTCGATCATGAGCGACCGCTATGGCGCCGGCTGGAAGCGTGCACGCTTTCAGGTGCCGCTGGTCCTCGGTTACACCTTCATCTCGTTCCTTTCGGGTTTCCAGGCACTGACCGGCAAGCTCTGGTCGTTCGTCGCGCTGCGCGTCGGTGTGAACCTCGGCGCGGGCTGGGGTGAACCGGTCGGCGTCAGCAACACCGCCGAATGGTGGCCGGTGCAGCGCCGTGGCTTCGCGCTGGGTGCGCATCACACGGGCTACCCCGTCGGGGCGATGCTCAGCGGCCTGATCGCCAGCTTCGTCATCAGCACCTTCGGCGAGGGTCACTGGCGCTATGTGTTCTTCCTCGCCCTGATCGTCGCCATTCCGCTGATGATCTTCTGGGCTCGCTATTCGACCGCCGCACGCGTCGACACGCTGTACGCCGATATCGCCGAGAAGGGTATGACGCCCCCGGATCTGGGTGATGGCGTGAAGGTCGCCAAGGGCGAAACCTGGAAGACCTTTGTCGCCACGCTGACCAACCGCAACATCGCGCTCACCGCGGGCAACACGATGCTCACGCAGGTGGTCTACATGGGCGTGAACGTGGTGCTGCCGGCGTACCTGTACAACATCTCCGGCCTGTCGCTGGCGGAGTCCGCGGGCATGAGCGTGGTCTTCACCATCACCGGCATTCTCGGTCAGCTGATCTGGCCCAGCCTGTCGGACATCATCGGCCGGAAAATCACGCTGGTGATCTGCGGCGCGTGGATGGCCGCGTCGGTAGCGGCGTTCTACTTCGCCCAGAACATGGCGATGCTGATCACGACGCAGTTGCTGTTCGGCCTTGTGGCCAACGCGGTATGGCCGATCTACTACGCGGTGGCTTCCGACTCCGCCGAGCCGCGTGCCACGTCGACGGCCAACGGCATCATCACCACGGCAATGTTCATCGGTGGCGGTATCGCACCGGTACTGATGGGCGGACTCATCTCCATGGGCGGCGGCTGGAAGAACCTCAGCGGGTACATCGTCTGCTTCTTCGTGATGGCCGGATGCGCGCTCGCCGGTGTGCTGCTGCAGCTGTTTACGCGATACGGCAGCCAGCACCACAACCCACAGGCGGCCGCCTGACCGGATCCCCGGAGAACAGCCATGAGCATCCTCAGCCCGTCACAAGACACCGAACGCCTGGTCATGCGCAAGTTGATGCCGGTACTGGTGGTGGCTTACATCATCAGTTTCCTGGATCGCAGCAACATCGCGCTGGCCAAGACGCATCTTCAGGTCGACCTTGGCCTGTCGACCGTGGCCTACGGAGTAGGTGCAGGTCTGTTCTTCCTCACCTACGCGCTGGCGGAGATACCCAGCAACCTGATCCTGCACCGCGTGGGCGCGCGTTTCTGGATCACGCGGATCATGGCGACGTGGGGACTGGTCTCCGCCGCCATGGCGCTCGTCCAGGGCGAGACCTCGTTCTACGTGCTGCGGCTGTTGCTCGGCGCCACGGAGGCCGGATTATTCCCGGGCGTGATGCTCTACCTGACCTACTGGTTCGGCGAAGCATCGCGCGCCCGGGCCACGGGTTACTTCCTGGTCGGCGTGAGTCTGGCCAATGTCATCGGCGGCCCGTTGGGCGGTGCCTTGCTGGGGCTGGAAGGCAAGCTCGGGCTTCATGGCTGGCAGTGGATGTTCGCGGTGGAGGGCCTCCTGGCGACGGCTTTCGCGGCCGTGGTCTTCATTACCCTGCCGGACCGCCCCGCCCGTGCAAGCTGGCTGACACCTGCGCAACGCGATGCGCTGGAACGGCGGGTCGCCGATGAAGCCGCTGCGGTCGAAGCCACGCGCGGCAAGGGCGCGGGTGGGCTGGCCCGGTGCTTCACCGACCCACAGATCCTGCTGGCGATCCTGGTCTACTTCTGCCATCAGATAGCCATCTACACCGTGATCTTCTTCCTGCCCGGCATCATCGCCGGCTACGGCAAACTGAGCGACCTGCAGGTAGGCTGCCTCAGCGCCCTGCCCTGGCTCGCCTCGGCGATCGGTACGATGACCATACCCCGGCTGGCGAACACGCCCGCACGCAGTGCGTGGCTGTTGCGCGGCGGACTCGTGCTGATGGCCGCCGGGCTTCTGATCGCCGCATGGACCGGTCCGCTCGTGGCGATGCTCGGCTTCTGTCTGGCGGCCTTCCTGTTCTTCGTCGTGCAGTCGCTGATCTTCACCTACGCCACGTCGCGACTGACCGGCCGCGGACTCGCGGGCGGTCTGGCGTTTATCAACACCTGCGGCTTGCTGGGTGGCTTCCTCGGCCCCTCCCTGATGGGCGCTGTGGAAGCGCATACAGGCAGCACGCATGACGGACTGATCGTCATCGCCGGACTGCTCCTGCTTTCCGCTATCGCCGCGACGCGACTGCGCCATGGCAGCGAGGAACGCGCGATTCCTTCCCCCGATCTTCTCAAGGTGAACCGATGAACAAGCTCTACCCCAGCGCCAAGGCGGCACTGGCCGATCTGCTCTCCGACGGACAGACCCTGGCCGTCGGTGGCTTCGGCCTGTGCGGCATTCCCGAAGCGTTGATCGACGCCGTGCGCGAGCATGGCGCAACCAACCTCACCGTCGTCTCCAACAATGCCGGTGTCGACGGCTTCGGCCTGGGTGTCCTGCTCGAGTCGCGGCAGGTGCGCAAGATGGTGTCCAGCTACGTGGGCGAGAACAAGGAGTTCGAGCGTCAGTACCTTGCCGGCGAACTCGAGCTCGAGTTCACGCCGCAGGGTACGCTTGCCGAGAAGCTTCGCGCGGGCGGTTGCGGCATCCCCGCCTTCTTTACCCGCACCGGCGTTGGCACCGAAGTGGCGAGAGGCAAGGATACCCGCGACTTCGCGGGCGAAACGTATCTGATGGAAGAGTCGATCCGCGCCGACGTCGCGCTGGTGAAAGCCGCCGTCGCCGATCGCTCGGGCAACCTGCGCTTCGCCAGCACCGCGCGCAACTTCAACCCGTTGTGCGCGATGGCCGGCAAGCGATGCGTAGCCGAGGTGGAGCGCATCGTGGAAAACGGCGAATTGCATCCCGACGATATCCATCTGCCGGGCATCTTCGTCCAGCGCCTGGTGCTGAACGCGACGCCTGAAAAGCGTATCGAGAAGCTCACCGTGACGGAGGCAAACTGATGGCTTGGGATCGCGACGATATGGCGCGCCGCGCCGCCGCCGAACTGGCCGACGGTTTCTACGTCAATCTGGGCATCGGCTTGCCGACGCTGGTGGCCAACTACATTCCCGAGGGCATGGACGTGTGGCTTCAGTCGGAGAACGGCCTGCTGGGCATCGGCCCGTTCCCCACGAGGAGCACCGTCGATCCCGATCTCATCAACGCAGGCAAGCAGACCGTAACCGCCCTGCCCGGCTCGAGCTTCTTCGACAGCGCACTCAGCTTCGGCATGATCCGCGGTGGCCACGTGAACCTCGCCATCCTCGGCGCGATGCAGGTGTCCGAACGGGGCGACCTCGCCAACTGGATGATCCCGGGGAAGATGGTCAAAGGGATGGGAGGCGCCATGGACCTCGTCGCGGGCGTCGAGCGTGTCGTGGTATTGATGGAACACACGGCGAAGGGGGCGCATAAAATTCTCCACGAGTGCAGCCTGCCCTTGACCGGCGTCGCGGTCGTCGACCGGATCATCACCGATCTGGGCGTACTCGATGTCACGGCCGATGGCCTGCGACTGGTCGAGCTCGCGCCCGATGTCACCCTCGATGAATTCCGTGAAGCCACCGGCTGTACCGTGCACGCCCCAGATGGAAATACACGATGAAATACCAGCTCGGCGACACTCGAGTAAACGCACATCCGGACAGCTGGATCGCACCTCAGGCTGTGGTTGTCGGCAACGTTCACCTGCACGCGGGCGCCAGCGTGTGGTTCAACGCGGTGGTACGCGGCGACAACGAGCCCATCGTCATCGGCGAAGGCAGCAACGTACAGGATGCCGCCGTCCTGCATAGCGATCCCGGATCACCGCTGACCATCGGCAAGGGCGTCACCATCGGTCATCACGCCATGCTCCACGGCTGCACCGTGGGCGATCACACGCTGATCGGGATCAACGCCGTGGTGCTCAACGGCGCCGTCATAGGCAAGCACTGCATCATCGGTGCGAATGCACTGGTGACCGAGGGCAAGCAGATTCCCGATGGCTCGCTGGTCGTGGGCTCCCCGGCAAAGGTTTTACGCGAACTCAGCGACGAGCAACGCCAGGGTCTCGAAGAGAATGCGGCCCACTACGTCGCCAATGCCGCGCGCTTCGCCGCCGAACTGACGCCACAGGACGATGCGTGAAGATCGTCATCGCCCCGGACTCCTTCAAGGAAAGCCTCGACGCCTTATCGGTCGCGCGGGCCATTCGTGATGGCCTCGCCGATGTGTGGCCCGGTGCCGACTACGTGCTGAAGCCGATGGCCGATGGTGGCGAAGGAACCGTCGACGCCGTGATCGCATCGACGGGTACGCAACGTCTTTCCCGGAAAGTGCGCGGGCCGCTGGGGGATCTCGTGGACGCTACATGGGCCTGGCACGCCGACACGAGGACGGCGACCCTTGAGATCGCCGAAGCCAGCGGCTTGATGCGTGTGCCGCCGGATCGCCGCGATGCCGCGCGGGCCGACAGCTACGGCACCGGCGAACTCATGCGTGCCGCACTCGATCACGGTGCACGGCGCATCGTCGTCGGACTGGGCGGTAGCGCGACCAACGACGGTGGCGCCGGTTTGCTTCGTGCGCTTGGCGTGCGCTTTCTCGATGACACGGGGAGTGCCCTGCCGCCCGGCGGCCTCGCGCTGGGCGCACTGCACCGGCTCATCCTCGATGACCTCGACCCACGTCTGTGTGACGTTGAGCTGATCATCGCGAGCGACGTCGACAACCCGCTGTGCGGCGCGTCGGGTGCGTCGGCGGTGTTCGGGCCGCAGAAAGGCGCCCATGCCGCATTGGTACCGCAGCTCAACGCCGCGTTGGCTCGACTGGCTTCCGTGCACGCAGTGCAAACCGGCAAGGACTGGAGCGGCACGCCCGGTGCAGGTGCCGCTGGCGGAGCCGGCTGGGCGATGCTCGCCGTGCTTCGGGCGACGCTGCGCACCGGCGTGGCGCTGATTGCGGAGATGAACGGCCTGGAAGACGCCATCGATGGCGCTGACCTCGTCATCACCGGCGAAGGCCGTATGGACGCCCAGACGGTGAGGGGCAAGGTGCCGTTCGGTGTCGCGCGTCTGGCGAAGGGCCGGAACGTGCCGGTGGTGGCCCTGGTCGGCAGTCTCGGCGAAGGCTATCGGGACCTCTACAAACACGGCCTCACTGCCGCGTTCTCGCTGGTCGCGCGGCCGATGTCGCTGGCGGAGGCCGTCACCGACACCTCCGCGTTGCTTACGAGTCTGGCCCGGGACGTGGCGCGGCTGATGGATGCCTCTCACCCTGCGCGTTAGGCCTCGTCCAACAGGCACAGAGGTACTTCACCCGGGCGAAGTGTCAGCACCCGCACGCCCTTTCGCGTGACCGCTACCGTATGTTCGAACTGGGCGGAAAGACTGCCATCGCGCGTATACACGGGCCATTCGCCGTCGCGCGAGAGAATGGCGGAGCGGCCCTGATTCAACATCGGCTCGATCGTGAACACCATGCCCTCGCGTAGCTCCAGGCCGGTACCGCGACGGCCGTAATGGAGGATCTGGGGATCCTCGTGCATCTCCCGGCCGATGCCATGCCCGCAGTATTCCTTCACCACGCTGTAACCATGGTCCCGCGCGTGGCGGGAGATGGCATGACCGATGTCCCCCAGATGCGCCCCCGGGCGGACTTCCGCGATGCCCTTCCACATGGCCTCATAGGTCGCCCGGACAAGGCGTCGTGCCGCGTAGGACGCTTCGCCCACGAGATAGGTGGTGCTGGAATCAGCGATGTAACCGTTCTTCTCGAGCGTGATATCGAGATTGACGATCTGTCCGTCGCGAAGCACATCGTCCGCGGCCGGCACGCCATGGCACACCACGTTGTCGATCGAAGCATTGAGTACGTAAGCGAAGCCGTACTGGCCCTTGCTGGCGGGACGGGATTGCAGGTCGTCGACGATCATCCGCTCGACGAGGTCGTTGATCTCGAGGGTACTTTTGCCTGCCAGCGGAAGCTGGTCCAGATGGTGGAACACGGACGCAAGCAGACGCCCCGCTTCCGCCATCACGGCGACTTCTTCGCTCGTCTTGATCACGCTCGCGCTGACCTCACCGGCAAGGCGTGGACCCCGGCCCCGCGTAGCTCGTTCGCCACCAGCTCCTGGAAGCTGAGGGACGGGTTGAGCTCACAGAGCGCACCGATCCGGATCCAGAAACTGGCCTGGGCATTGATCGACCGGCCGGAAACCGTGCAGGCGCGGCGAAGCTGATCGTGTGTGTCGTCGTCGATGTTGACGATTCCCATGGAGCCTCCTGAGGTTCTGCAGAGCATACGTAACGTATATGGATCATATACGAAGCATTTATGCCGTGCAAAAGCCACGCGGGGCCGACGATCAACCCCCGGAAAAGTGAAAGGCGCCAGCGCATCGTGCGCCGGCGCCTCTCGGTCCACACAGGGGGAAGTGGACGCCTCCAGCATGCTGCGACGGATGTGGGCCAACTGTGACGCAGCGCACCAACGTGGCCTGCTGCCGGAAATGCGTGGGTAGAAATGAGAAAAGGCGACCGGGATCACGCCGTATGGAGGACGTGTGACGCAGTAAGGCGCTGACCGATTGAGTTGAGATATTTAACCAGACCTGCGAAAGCTGGCTTCATGGTGCGCGTCAGACAGCATCGTATAAATCCCGACGCCAGCGGCCATCAGCCCCGAAGCCGCCCCCACGCCCAGCGCCCAGCGCGGCCCCATATGATTGGCCACCCATCCGACCATAGGTGCCCCGATCGGTGTCCCGCCCAGCGCGATACCCAGACGCAGCGCCATGACCCTGCCCCGCATCGCGGCGGCGGTAGTCAGTTGCATGAGGCTGTTGGTCGTATTGGTGAAAGTCAGGGCGGCCACACCGATGACGACAAGGGCCGCGGCGAAAAACCAGTAGCCCGGCGCCACTGCGGCCAGTGCGCAGCCCAGACCGAAGACCGCCGAACCGACCAGCAACGACGCAAAGCGCGGCTTGTCGCGCCCGGCCGCCAGCAAGGCGCCGGCCAGCGTGCCGACAGCCATGATCGACGACAGAAGCCCATAACCCCGCGCGTCGGTATGGAACACTCCGACGGCCATCGTCGAAATAAAGATCGGGAAGTTCATACCGAACGTTCCAATGAGGAACAGCATGACCAGAATCGCCTTGAGATCGGGTCTGCCCCACACGTAACGCAGCCCATCGGTAAGACTGCCCTTGGTGCGTACGGCACGCGTCCTCGCGTGCAAGCCATCCACGTGAAGGAAAAACAACGACCCCAGCACCGCGAAGAAGCTGATGCCATTGAGCAGGAACGCCCAGCCGCTACCGACCCATGCAATCACCAGACCCGCGACGGCGGGCCCGATCACGCGCGCCGCATTGAATGAGGTCGAGTTCAGCGCCACAGCATTCGGCAAGTCGTCATCACCCACGAGGTCGGCCACGAAGGTCTGGCGTACCGGGGCATCGAAAGCCGAGGCACAGCCGGAGGCGAAAGCGAACAAATACACGTGCCACAGTTGCACGACGCCGAGCACGGTCATCAGCCCGAGTGCCAGGGCGAGCAGACCCATCGTCGCCTGTGTCGCCATCAACAGGGTACGGCGGTCGTAGTGATCGGCGGCGAAACCCGTCCACGGCAACAGGAGCAACTGCGGTCCGAACTGCAGCGCCATGACGGTACCGACCGCTGCGGCGTCATGGTGAGTGAGTTGCGCGAGAACCAGCCAGTCCTGGGCGGTGCGCTGCATCCACGTTCCAATGTTCGACACCAGCGCACCGGCCGCCCACATGCGGTAGTTAGGGCTTTTCAGTGAACGAAAAACACGTGTTATCGCGGCACTCACGAGCGCTCAGGCACACGGCCACCGTGAAACTGCCCGAAGTGCCGGGCCGAGTGCAGGCTCATGACGAGCACGCCAAGACCGAGAACCACGACATCTACCGTCTTCTTCATGTCGATGTCGCCGGTACGGCAGACCAGCACGTAGCCGATCACCAGATTGGCAATACCCCACACCACGTTCACCGTCGAAGAAGACAGCCCCTTGCCCGGCGGCTTGGCGAACGGACTCTGGAACGACTCACCCATCACGCCGCCGACAAAATGCGGCACGGCATTGGACAGAAATGCACCCCCGAAAAACAACGAAACCAGATGCTGCCAGGGCATGTCAGACACTCCTCGTATCGAGTAGATCGATGATTTCCTTCGTCGCTCCCGTCTCGCCCAGCCGTGGGAAAACGTGATTGATGCTGTATTCGTGTGCTTCGGCCCGTGCATCCGTCATCGCGTCGATCGCCAGGGTGACGTTGAAGCCTTGCTCGTAGGCCTGCCGCGCCGTGGATTCGACCCCGGTCCCCGTCGCCACGCCGGCCACGACTATCTGGGTCACACCGCGCACTCGTAATGTGCTTTCGAGGTGAGTGCTGGCGAAAGCACCCCAGGTTCGCTTCGTCACGACGATATCGCCGGGTTGCTGATCCAGCTCCGGAATGAGATCGGTCCAGCCAGGCGGCCTCGTCGTCATGCGAGGTGGGCGTTCCGTACGCCCGGGCGCGGCACCTGCCACGTTCACCAGCACCACAGGCAAGGCTCGCTGGCGGAATGCCGCGAGCAGCGCGCGTGCGCGTTCAATGACATCCTCGATGGGATGGGCCAGCACGGAGCCGACAATGCCCTTTTGCAGGTCGACGACGATCAGCGCCGTCTGCGGATCAAGCTTCGTAAGCGCCATCAGAAGTCCGCCAGCCGCTGCAACAGTGTCACGGCGGCCGCCAATTCGCGACGTTCCTGTGGCGACAGCTGCGCCTCAAGCGCGCGAAACAGCCAGTCTTCCTTGGCGGCTCTGACCTCGGTGACTTTCTTGCGAAACCCCGCCGTCAGCTCGATAAGCGTTTGCCGCCCATCGGTCGGATCCGGCGTGCCCGTCACGGCTTTCATCGTTTCCAGCGTGCCCACGGTCACCCGCATGGACTGCGGGCGCACGCTTTCGGCCCGGGCCAGAGCGGACACCGTGGCCGGGCCGTCGCGCTCAAGGCGGAGCAGCACCGATTTCTGGGCGGCCGTCAGGTCGTGTGCCTGGGTTTGCTCACGTACCCGGCGGATGAGCTTGCCAAGCGTGATGCGCAGGTCACCGGCGAGGGCCACGGAGGGGGCGGTATCGGGAGTGGACGAGGGTTTGGCCATGCACCCACGGTAGCATGCGTACAGGTTATATGTACAGTCTAACTGTATATAAGCCAACAACTCAGGTAGTGGCTTGGCTCGGGTAGGAGCCAAACCTGTTGGCGATGGCAGGTCGCGGCAAGCACCCTGTCGCCAGCAGGGCTGGCTCCTACCCGAGCCAGGCCGCGATCAGCGTGTTAGCAAACTGCTTACCAGCCCACGCCCAACGTAATCTGCGTCGGCGCAGCGGTATTCACCGTCGAGCTCTGCTCCTGCGCGTCGTCATAAGCGAACCCGTACGCCAGCCGATCAATGGAATGGTCGTGCCAGAACCTGGCGTAATAGTTGGCCGGCGCCGCCTGATACCATGCAGTCGGGTCGCTCCACTTGCTTACGTCGGAAATGACGTGCCGATTGAACGCGGCGGAGATCTGCGTTTCCAGCGCTTTCTCGGCGTCGTTGCCCTGCGCAAGGCTACCCTTGGCCTCCAGGACATCCTGCGTCGTCGGCTTCTGGACCAGATACTGACCACCGACATACGCACCGTTGCCAAGGTCGACCTCGTTGAAAACCAGCGTGGTTCCCTGCACTTGCCCGCTGAAGCGACGCGCGCCGCCCCACAGATCGATCACGAGCGGCCGCGTGCTGTAGTCCGCCCACGCCTGGTCGATGTAGCTGTCGAAGTAATGCTCGTTGGGCTGCCCCGTGTCGAATGTCGACTTTCCGGGCGCCAGGATGCGCGTGCCGCTGTCCGCCTCGGAGACGAACTCCGGCGGGACTTCGGCCTTGAAAGCCGCGTAAATCGAAGCACGCGACTGCTCGATGCCGACGCGCTTCTGAAATCCACCTTCACCGGTGACGTTCAGCGTGAGCGGAAAACCGAACTGGTCGACCTGCGTGGTGTTGATCCAGAGACCGCTGTCGTTATAGGTGAACTCGTACCAGTCCAGTTTGACGTCGTTGTTCGCGTCGGTCGGGTTCTGTGGATTGGGACCGGCGAAACCCGTCAGGCCATCCGCCGCGACAAGAATCTTCAGATAGACCGGCTCACCGACCGACACGTAGATGCGGCCTGACGACATTTTTGGCAGCTTCAGGTTCTGCGCCTGAGCCAGGGTGAAGCCATGATTCGGATAGTTCTGTCCATTCTTGCTCAAATGGCCGTCCGCATCGTTGTCGCCCACCGAGGCCGCCACAAGCTGGCCGTCGGCGGATACCCAGGAAAGATTTCCCGTGACGGGATCCTTGCCCAGGATCGTCACGTAGACCTGATCATCGGCAAAGGCACCGGCCGTGTTGTTCTGCACGATTGTCGGCACGTCGGCGTAAGCCGGAAGCGCTGCACATACACCCGCCGCCAGCGTGGCCAGTGGAAGGACCAAAGCCAGCATACGGCGGCGGCCGGCGGAACGAGCGGTTTGAATATTCGTTGTCACCATGAAGCATCTCCTTGCGTTAACGAAACGAGAGCATGCGCATGGCAGGCAGGAATGTCTGCCTTATTTCGGATAAGCGGACCGCATGACCGGCGCAATGGCCCGTACTGTGACGGGACTTCACTCCCATTCGTGCGACCGCCGTTAACGTGGCGTCGGCGACATGTTAGTCGCGCAGAAACTCACGCAAAAAGGCATTGAAGCGCTCGGGATATTCGACAGGCGGAAAATGTCCGCACTTCGGAACGACATGCAGAACGGCATCGCATGCCTGATCGCACATGAGCTGACCCGCGGCAAACGGTGCACTCGCGTCGTCTTCTCCCACGATCACCATCAATGGGATAGCCGTCTCGGCGAATCGTGCCGCCAGCCGGTCTTTGAGGTCGAGCGTCGCAACGAGATCCCATAGCGAAGCGTGAAAGCTCGGGTCTTGTCTATGCAGCAGCTTCCGGAACCGGTCGGACACTTCGGGATGTTGTGCACGAAACGCTTCGGGGAACCATCGCGCCAGATGCGCCTCTGCCATGATCGCCATGCCGCCGTCACGCGTAGCGCGCGCACGATCACGCAGCATCTGCCTGACCGTCTCGGGGAACGTGCAGGATGTGGCAACGAGTGTCAGGCTCCGGACCATCGATGGCTGCTCGATCGCCAGGGCCTGAGCGACCATGCCACCGAACGAGATGCCGACGACATGGGCGGATGCGATATCCAGCGAGGCTAACGTCTCCGCCACCTGCGTCGCGATGGCCTCGAATGTCGGCGCGCTGTCGGGAGCGCCGGACAGACCGTGACCCGGAAGGTCGAGCGCTACGACATCTCGATCGCCCGCGAACTCCGCGAACTGCGCATCCCAGATACCGAGATCGAGCCCCAGTGCGTGAAGAAACACGATCGGCGACGCACCCGGTGGCCCTGAGCGCACGACGTGGATGGCATCTGGAGCGCGTGCGGACAAATCATTCACGAATGAATACCCTTCAGTCGATATCAGCTCCCGCCCCCGCAGGAGAACGCCGAGCATACGGATGCAAATGCTCGCGCGAAAGGAGGTTCGCAAGGGCATCTAACGCTAGAGCGGGATACCTTGACCGGAGCGTCGCGCTGCTTCGCCCGCTCACCAGGGCACGACACGCCCCAGATAGTCGAGGTAATGCAGCCCCTGGCGCCCCGCATACGTCGTCATGGTGTCGACCAGGTTCGGAATGCTCTCCTGAATGGTCAGACGCGCCTCAGGGCCGCCCATGTCGGTGCGAACCCAGCCCGGCGCCATGAGCAAGAGCGTGCGCGGGTCGTCCTTGTGACGTGCGGCGAAGCTGCGCATGAACATGTTGAGTGCGGCCTTGCTGCCTCGGTAAACCTCGTGATTGCCGTTGGTGTTGTTGGTGAGGCTGCCCTGCCCTGACGACATGACGCCGATCGTCCCGTCGACCGTCACAAGATCCTGCAGGGACTCGATCACGCGCATGGGACTGAGCGCATTGGTGACCATCACGCGGATGAACTCGTCGGTGGACACGTCGGCTATCGTCTCCGCGTCATCGTTGGTCACCCCCGCGTTGACGAAAAGCACGTCCACCGTCCGCGATGACAGTCGGGCCTTGAGGGCGGCGACATCCTCGACCACGGTCATATCGAGGACCTCGACTTCAAGTGCGCCGTCGGACGACGCTGCCAGTTCACGCAGCTTTCCGGTTGAGCTGGCCCGCCCCGTAGCGATGACGTGCCAGCCACGCCCAAGGTATTCCTCGACCATCGCGAATCCGAGGCCGCGCGACGCGCCAATCAGGAGAATGGTTTTCTGTGAGGACGGTGCTTGCATGAGCTACTCCGGTTACGAGGGGCCCGCACTCCGGGCCGGTCCTCCCAACGTAGCGACGACGCAACCGGGGCGGAAGACGCGCGACCGTCAGTCCATACCTGCACCAAACGCCTTATCTGATCCGATCGCGATACGATGGGTCATGGACGAACCCGACCTCAACCTCCTCGTTGCCCTTGACGCCCTGCTGGCCGAAGCGAGCGTCGCGGGCGCGTCACGGCGCCTGGGGCTCAGCGCGTCGGCCATGAGTCGCACGCTGACGCGCTTGCGCGCCGCCACACAGGACGAACTGCTGGTCCGGGCCGGGAGGCGTATGGTGCTGACGCCGCACGCCGAAGCTCTGCGCGAACGCGCCCACGGCCTGCTCCAGGACACGCGAAGCGTTCTCCGCCCGGCGGTCACCGAAGACGGGATCGCCTCCCTCCGGCGCACGTTTACGATCCGCGCCAACGATGGATTTGTCGAGGTGTTTGCGGCCGAACTCATCGGCGCGGCCAGCCGCGCAGCGCCTGGCGTCCGCTTGCGTTTCGCCCCGAAAGCGGAGAAGTCCGCGGTGCCGCTCCGCGAAGGACTGGCCGATCTCGAGATCGGCGTCCTCGGCGGCATGGGACCCGAAGTCCGCGTGCAGGCGTTGTTTCGCGACCGTTTCGTCGGTGTGATCCGGCGCGGCCATCCGCTGGCCGATGTCGATCCGATGACGCCCGAGTCGTACGTGGCGTACGGCCACGTTGTCGCCTCACGTGCAGGCCGCAGCGAGGGTCCGGTCGATGCCGCCCTGACCGCAAAGGGTCTTCAGCGCGACGTCGTTTCGGTCGTGCCGAGCTTTCAGGCGGCTCTGGCGGTGACGCTGGCATCCGACCTGATCGGGCTGGTTCCGGCCTCGTTTCTTGCCAGCCCGCCCGATACCGTGCGCGTCTTCGACCTGCCGGTCGAAACGCCGGCCATCACGGTGTCGCAGATGTGGCATCCAAGGCTGGAGAACGAGGCTGGACATCGCTGGCTCAGACAACTGGTGCGCGAGGCTTGCCAGGATCGTCTTGCGCAGCTGACATCAGCCTGATCACGCTGGAGAAATCCAGCTCCCCATTCCCCGCCTTACTATTCAACGCATAAAGATTGCGCGCCAGCTCCCCGAGTGGAATCGAGGCCCCCACACCGACCGCCGCCTCGGTGACCAGCCCGAGATCCTTCAACATCAGATCGTTGCCGAAGCCACCGGTGTAGCCACGCGATGCCGGCGCGTTCGGCAGCACACCCGGCCACGGATTGCACACCTCCGTAGCCCAGCTGCGCCCCGTGCTCACCGCCATCATCTGCGACAGCACGCCCGCGTCGAGACCGTGCGCGACGCCCAGGGCCAGCGCTTCGCCGGTGACGGCCATGATGACGCCGAGCGCCATGTTGTTGCACAGCTTGGCCACCTGTCCCGCACCGCTAGCGCCGACATGAAAAATATTCTTCCCCATCGCTTCCAATACGGGCCGTGCAATATCCAGCACCGCCGCGTCGCCTCCCACGATGAACGTCAACGTTCCCGCCGCTGCACCCGCGGTGCCGCCAGAAACAGGCGCGTCAAGCATCGCGAGGCCGCGACCAGTGGCGGCTTGTGCAACTTTTTTCGCCGATGCCGGTGCGATCGTGCTGCAATCGACGACGAGTGCACCATCGGGAATGGCGGCCAGCAGCCCCGCGTCACCCAGGTAAAGCGCTTCCACATGTCGGCTGGCGGGAAGCATCGAGATGACGATCTCAGCGTCGCTCACCGCATCGGCAGCGCTCGCCGACGCGGAGGCTCCTGCGGCAACCGCCGTATCGACCGCCGACTGAACGAGGTCGAAGACCCGCAGGGCATGCCCTGCCTTGAGCAGATTCGCGGCCATCGGGCCACCCATGTTGCCCAGCCCGATAAAAGCGATGCGACTCATGCGTACGACTCCGGTTGACTGCCCAGATCGGCAAGCGGATGCGCTTCCGCGCTGAACGGTGCATTGAAGAAAGATTCGGCCCAGCTCGATGTCGCCTCGGCCAGCGTTGCCGGGTTCCAGCGCGGTTGGCGGTCCTTGTCGATCAGCAGCGCACGGATGCCCTCCGCAAAATCGCCGTGTGCGGCGCAATGCAGCGACACGATGTATTCGAGGCGAAAGGTATCGGCGAGAGAAAGCGTCGACGCGCGGCGCTGCAGCTCGAAGCCGAGCCGCGCGGAGCCAGGCGCACCGCCAAGCGGCGCCGTCCTTGCGTTCTGCAGCCAGGTATCGTCATCCTGGATCGCATCGATGGCGCCAACGATATCGTCGAGCCGCTCGTTGCCGCAGACCTCGCGGATCAGACCCGCGTGCCCTTGCAGCGGACCGGGTGACACCGGCTGCTCGATGGAGCGTAGAAGCGCGGTCAGCGTGTCGTGGTTGGCGCTCGCCGAGCTCGACCAGTTCGCGTTGGACAGCGCGTTCATGACCTCCGGATGCGCATTCTCGGGAATGAAGTGGTCGGCGAGACCCGCATGGATGGCATCGCCCGCGCCGAGCGGCGCGCCGGTGAGGGCCAGGAACATGCCGCCGCGATCGGGCACACGCGACAACAGCCAGCTGCCTCCCACGTCCGGATAGAGTCCCACGGTAATTTCCGGGAAGGCGAGCTTCGACCGCTCGGTGACCACACGGTGGCTTGCTCCCGCCATCAGTCCGATGCCGCCACCCATGACGATGCCGTGCCCCCAGCAGAGGATCGGTTTGGCATAGGTGTGGATGCGATAGTCCAGCCGGTACTCGGTCGAAAAGAACTCACTGGCATACGCGTTGCGCGTGATCTCACCGCCGCCTGCTTCCCGGTAGTCGACCATGCTTCGATACAAGCCATGCAAGTCGCCGCCCGCGCAAAGGGCCTTCTCGCCGGCTCCCTGCAGGACGACCACCGCGATCGCGTCGTCGTCGGCCCATGCGCGAAGCTGGGCATCCAGCAGGCTCGCCATCGTCAGTGAGAGCCCGTTGAGGGTCTTCGGCGCATGGAGTGTCGCGATGCCGATACGTCGGCCATCCCGCCCGTCGCGCTCTTCGAACAGCACGTCGCTCATGCGTTCTTCCACTCGGCCGGGCGCTTCTCGAGAAAGGCGTGTACGCCCTCCGTCTGATCGGCGCTGTCGAACAGGTCGACGAAGGCTTCGCGCTCGGCGACGAGCGCGGCGGCGTGCGTCTGAGTGCGCGTCGCCTGCACCAGGCGCTTGCAGGCCGTCACGCTGGTGGGGCTCTGCTTCGCGGCACGCGCTGCCCATGCGAGCGCGGTATTCAACCCTTCGCCTCGGGGAACCACGTCTTCCACCAGCCCGATGCGCAAGGCCGTCGCGGCGTCGACTCGCTCGCCGAGCAGGATCATCCGCTTCGCCCAGCCCTCGCCGACCAGGCGCGGCAGGTTCTGCGTACCGCCGGCACACGGCAGCAGTCCCACACCCGCTTCCGGCAAGGCCATCTGCGCGTGTTCCTCGGCGATGCGAAGGTCGCATGCGAGTGCACATTCGAGGCCGCCACCCATCGCATAGCCGTTGATGGCCGCGATGCTCACGCCACGGAACGCCGACAACGCCTCGAAGGCCTCACCGAACCGACGGGCGGCTTCACGCGCCAGCGCGCGGTCGCCATCCGCGAACTGCTTGAGATCGGCGCCGGCCGAGAAGAATTTCTCCCCCTCGCCCGTCACCACCAGGGCGTAGACATCACGATCCGCATTCAGCGCCGCGACGAGATCGCGAAGCGCGGAAAGGCTACGTACCGTCCAGGTGTTGGCTGGCGGGTTGATCAGCGTCACGATGGCCGTGTGGCCTTCGAACGCCAGCCTGAGCCCCGTCCAGTCGGTGTCCTTGTAACCGGTCATCGCAACTCCTCTTCAGTGTTGAGCAAGTGGCGCGCCACGATCACGCGCATGATTTCGTTGGTGCCTTCCAGTATCTGATGCACACGGCTGTCGCGCAGCAACCGTTCGATCGGGTACTCGCGAATATAGCCATAGCCGCCATGGAGCTGCAGGGCGTCGTTGCAGATGTTGAATCCCGCATCGGTGGCGAAGCGCTTGGCCATGGCGCACCACACCGTGGCGTCGTGACTGCGTGCGTCGAGCTTGCGCGCCGCCGTGTGCACCATCTGTCGAGCGGCGACCAGCTGGGTCGCCATATCGGCCAGCTTGAACTGCAAGGCCTGGAACTCGCCCAGCTTGCGCCCGAACTGCCGCCGCTCACCGAGATAACGCCGCGCGGCGTCCAGGGCGCCCTGTGCGGCACCGAGTGAACAGGCGCTGATGTTGATCCGCCCACCGTCCAGACCCTTCATGGCAATCCGAAACCCTTCACCCTCTTCGCCCAGAAGGTTCGACGCCGGCACACGAACGCCGTCGAACGTGATGCCCCGCGTGGGCTGACTGTTCCAGCCGAGCTTGTCCTCCTTACGCCCATACGTAATGCCTTCGGCGTCGGCGGGTACGGCGAATGGACTGATACCACGCGCACCCTCGCCCCCCGTGCGGGCCATGACCACGAGCATGTCGGTGGCACCGGCTCCCGAGATGAAGGCCTTGCTGCCGTGGAGCACGTATGCGTCACCATCACGCACGGCGCGCGTCTGCAGAGACGCCGCATCGGAACCGGCGCCCGGCTCGGTCAGGCAGTACGACGCAAGCTTCGCCCCGCTGCACAGCGTCGGACCCCATTCGGCACGCAACGAAGAACGTGCATGCGTCGCCAGCATCCACGTCGCCATGTTGTGGATACTGATGAACGCCGCGGTGGATGGATCGGCGGCGGCGAGTTCTTCAAACACAATCGCCGCATCCAGCCGGGTCAGCCCGCTGCCGCCGGCCGCTTCGTCGACATACAGGCCGCAGAAACCCAGTTCGCCCGCCTTGCCGATGGCCTCACGCGGAAAGATGCTCTCGGCGTCCCAGTGCGCCGCACGCGGCGCCAGTTCGGATGCCGCGAAATCGCGCGCCGCCTCGCGAAATGCCATCTGCTCGTCGCTGAAGCCGAAACCTTGCCCCATCACAGGAATATCCATGACGGCCGCCATCACTTGAGGCTGATCGTCGTATTGACGCCGTGGCCACGCGTGTCATCGTCGAACCAGCGCGACGTGATCGTCTTGGTCTGCGTGTAGAACATGACCGCCTGCTTGCCGTAAGGGCCCAGGTCGCCGAGTTTGGACGCACGCGATCCCGTGAACGAGAACAGCGGCACCGGCACCGGGATCGGTACGTTGATACCGACCTGCCCCACATCGATGTCTTCCTGAAAGCGACGGGCAGCCGCACCGCTCTGCGTAAACACGGCCGTACCGTTTCCGTTGGGATTGGCGTTGACCAGGTCGATCGCTTCGTCCAGCGTGTCGACCGTGAGGACGACCAGCACGGGCCCGAAGATCTCTTCGTCGTAGATACGCATGCCAGGCTTCACGCCCGAGAAAATCGTCGGCCCGACGAAGTTGCCTTCGTCGTAACCCGGCACGCGAAAGCCGCGACCGTCGAGCTCCAGTGTCGCCCCCTGCGCTACCCCGGCGTCGATCAGGCTCTCCACGCGCTCACGCGCTGCGGATGAGATCAGTGGACCGACATCGGTGCCCGCTTCGATGCCTGCGTTCACCCTCAGCGCCTGCGCTCTGGCGACGATGTCGGGAATCCACTCCCGCGCGTTACCGACCAGCACCGCCGTCGATGCCGCCATGCAACGCTGCCCGGCCGCACCGAAGGCGGCACCGACCATGGCATTGAGCGTCTGCTCCTTGTTGGCGTCGGGCAGAACGACAGCGTGATTTTTCGCTCCCATCATGCACTGCACGCGCTTACCGGCTTGCGATGCACGGTGATAAACGTGCGTACCGACCTTCGTCGATCCGACGAAAGACACCGCCTTGATGTCGACGTGATCGCAGATGGCGTTGACCACCTCCTCGCCCCCGTGCACGACGTTGAGCACGCCTCTGGGAATGCCCGCCTCCTGCGCCAGCTCGACCAGCCGCATGGTGACCATCGGGTCCTGCTCCGACGGCTTCAGCACGAAGGTGTTTCCCGTGGCGATGGCCATCGGAAACATCCAAAGGGGGATCATCGCCGGAAAGTTAAACGGCGTGATGCCGGCGCAGACACCCAGCGGCTGCAGCAGTGTGTACGTGTCCACGCCACCGGCCACGTTGTTGGCCAGCTCGCCGAGTTGCAGATTGCCGATGGCCGCCGCGTGCTCCACCACCTCGAGGCCACGGAACACGTCGCCTTCCGCGTCCGGCAGTGTCTTGCCCTGTTCCGCCGTGAGGATCGCCGCCAGCTCCGCCATGTGTTCGCGGATCAGCTGCTGGTATCTGAGGAAGATGCGGGCCCGCGTCCCGATGGGCGTCTTGCGCCAGGTGGCGAACGCGCGCCGGGCGGCGGCGACGGCCGCATCCACCTCCCGGGACGTGGCGAAGGGCACACGTGCCAGCACGACCTGCGTCGCCGGGTTGATCACATCGCGCCATTGTGTGGTCGCGGACTCGACGAACTCGCCGTCGATCAGCAGTTTGACGGTCGCGACGTCGGTCGCGGCACGATTCATCTCGTTCATGATGCCTGTCTCCATATCGCTCACCCGCGAAACCGGGCGTGCGTGAGCGAGACAAGTCGGTTCGAGGCCGCGGACGCCGCATCGAGCCAGCTCGTCCGGTTGCCCACCGCAACACCCGAGGAAGACACCGCAAGCGGTGCCCACCACGGGCCGGTCTCCGGGCTTGCGAGCGATGCGATCCGCATCACCCCGACACCTTCCCGCGTTGCCGCAGTGGTTCTGAGTCGGGTTTTCTCGCCTACCGTTGCGGGGGCAGCGCCGGCATCGGACCGGCTTCCCGTTTCACCCTGCGCACCGGAATGGCGGCGGCAGGACACCTGTGGCCAGCGGAAGTGTAGGCGGCGACGCGGCGAGCGACACGCTGCGATGCAGTAAAGGCGCCTTGGATGCCGCCACGGATTCCGACTAAGCTGCGCGGACCAGCCGTTCCACGCCCAGGAGATCCCGATGATCGACCACACCGGCGCCACCGTCAGCGACTTCGAGCGCAGCAAGCAGTTCTACACCACCGTACTGGCGTCCATCGGCTACGAACTGATCGTGCACTTCCCCGCGTCGAAAACGGGGCGCACCGATGTGGCGGGGTTCGGCGAGAACGGCAAGCCGGATTTCTGGATCTACCAGGGCACACCCAATCAGCCGCCGGTACACGTCGCCTTTCGAGTGAGTTCGCAGCAGCTGGTGCGGCTATTTCATCAGACGGCGCTGGATGCGGGCGCGAGGGACAACGGTCCGCCGGGCCCGCGTTCGCACTATCACGAAGGCTATTACGGCGGTTTCGTGCTGGATCCGGATGGCCACAACATCGAGGCGGTGTTTCACGCCAGCTGATGGAAGATCATTGATGAACTGCCCGCATAGGCTCAAGCGGTTTATCCCACTTAATCACTGGACCCCCGGTCGGTAGCATGGCGTCATGGCTACCTTCTGGAGATCACCATGAAAAAGCGCGTTCTCGGTAAAAGCGGCCTGGAAGTCTCAGCCCTCGGCTTTGGCTGCATGGGCCTCAATTTCAGCTATAGCCACGCGCTGAGCAGCGACGAGTCAGTCAAGCTCATGCGCGAGGCGGTGGACCTGGGCGTCGATTTCTTCGACACGGCCGAGGTCTATGGCCCGTTCACCAACGAGGAAATCGTCGGTAAAGCCCCCGCGCCGATGCGCGACCGCGTCGTCATCGTGACGAAGTTCGGCTTCGCGTTCGATCCGGAAACGAACAAGCAGACGGGTCTGGACAGCCTCCCGGAAAACATCCGCAAGGCCGCCGAGGGATCGCTCAAGCGTCTGGGCATCGAGCAGATCGATCTGCTCTATCAGCACCGCGTAGACCCGAACCGGCGGCAGACCTCCCCCGCACTGACCCTGCTGGTGGATGCGCGACGTTATCGTGGCTGAATCGCCCACAATCCCTTGACGTTTCCGCGATTGACACCATCTCGTAGGTAGCCGAGGATCGAATCAGGCCGCGCCCGGGTCCCGGGGCCGCGCAGCAAGCAGGAGTCACCCATGAGCCAACGTCATCTCGTCCTCGCCGCCTTGTTCGCCCTGGCCGTCGTGTTCTTTCTCGCCGGTTCGGTCACAGGGACGTTGCTGCTCGTCGCCGCTGGCGTGGTGACGGAGACGGCCTTCTGGTTCAACATGATGCAGCAGCGCCGGATGCAGCGGATCAAGGTTCGCGCGCGACGCGATCGCTGAGCCTCCCGTAAGTCGGCGTCAGAAACCCCGCACCGCGGGGTTTTTTTATGTCGCCCCGGAAGCCTCCTCCGCACTCGGTCCCCGCTCCAGATACGTCGACAGAGCGATATAGCTCCGCGTCCCCTTGAATCCCTCCATCGCGTGAATCCGCTCCAGCAGGTGCTCGAGCCCCCGCGTATCGGCCGTCCGCACCTTCAGCAACATCGCGCTCTCTCCCGTCACGGTGTGGATTTCCTCCACCTCGGGAAAGGCCTGCAGCGCCAGCAGCTGGCGTGTCACCGCCCAGCTGGTCGTGTCCACGTGGACGAAGGTCAGCAACGGACGCCCGACCTTCACCCCATCGAGCACAGCTACGGTGGCCTTGATGACCCCATCCCTGCGCAGCCGCTTCACCCGCTCATGCAGCGCGGGTGCGGAGAGATGCAGCCGTTCGGCCAGCTCCGCGTAGCTCAGCGTGGCATCGGCGGAGAGCGCGCCTAATAATTTTCGGTCGATCGCGTCGAGCCGGACCGCGTCGGGGGTCTCGCCCGGAATGGCTTTCGTTTTTTTCGTCATGGCAGCCTGTCGCCCTTTCGCCGAATGACATTCGGCGTTTTACTGAATCAGCCTAACAGACTGCGAAGAACCTTCGACATGACCACCTTCGACACCCGCGTCGCCATCCTTGTCCGCAGCGATCTGCTGACATGGCAGAAGCTCAACGTCACCGCCTTCCTGGCCACCGGCATCGCCGGAGCGGCGG
This sequence comes from Luteibacter mycovicinus, assembly GCF_000745235.1. Lineage (NCBI taxonomy): Bacteria > Pseudomonadati > Pseudomonadota > Gammaproteobacteria > Lysobacterales > Rhodanobacteraceae > Luteibacter > Luteibacter mycovicinus. The sequence goes on along the minus strand of NZ_JQNL01000001.1, from coordinate 3,976,869 downwards.
CGGATGCCATGGGCGAGCCATACATCGATGCGGCCGGACGTCACTACGCGCGCCTGCTCGGGCAGCCGATGCTCGTGTTCGGTGCCGATGCGACGCAGCTCGCCCATGCGCATCGCGTCGCCATCGAACGCGACGTGACCCGCGCGATCTATGTCGAGGCGATGTTCTCCACTGGACACGACGCGGCCAACCGCGAAGCCTTCCTCGCGGAAGATGCCGATGCACCCAACCTCGTCGGCATCGCGTTACGCGGGCCTCGCAAGGCGATCGAGAAAGCCACGAAGGGCGTGCCCCTGCACACGTGATTTCACGGGAACCGCAAGCCGGGGCTGCGATAATCCCTGGATGACCAAGCGTAGATCCCCGCCCTCTTCGACCGACCTCCATGGCTTCGTGCGTGTACGTGGCGCACGCGAGCATAACCTCAAGAACATCGACGTCGTGATCCCTCGCGACTCGCTCGTCGTGTTCTCCGGGGTGTCGGGATCGGGCAAGTCGTCACTCGCTTTCGGGACGCTGTACGCGGAAGCGCAGCGACGCTACTTCGAGTCGGTGGCGCCTTATGCGCGACGCCTGATCGACCAGGTCGGCGTGCCGGACGTCGACGAAATCGAGGGGCTGCCGCCCGCGGTGGCATTGCAGCAGCAGCGCGGCACGCCCGGAGCACGCTCATCGGTGGGTAGCGTCACCACGCTGTCGAGTCTCGTGCGCATGCTCTACTCGCGTGCGGGCTCGTACCCCGCCGGCCAGGCCATGTTGTTCGCCGAGGATTTCTCGCCCAACACGCCGCAAGGTGCCTGCCCGCACTGCCACGGCCTGGGCCGCGTGTACGAGGTGACGGAGGCATCGATGGTGCCGGATCCCACGCTGACTCTGCGCGAACGCGCCATCGCGTCATGGCCACCGGCATGGCACGGTCAGAATCTGCGCGACATTCTGGTCACTCTCGGCTACGACGTGGACGTGCCCTGGAAGGACCTGCCAAAGAAGCAGCGCGACTGGATTCTGTTCACCGAGGAAACCCCGACGGTCCCGGTCTATGCCGGCTTCACGCCGGCGGAAACCCGTGCGGCACTGAAGCGAAAGACCGAACCCAGCTACATGGGCACGTACATGGGTGCGCGGCGTTACGTGCTGCACACCTTCAGCACGACGCAAAGTCCGCTCATGAAGAAACGCGTGTCGCGCTACATGATCGGCAGCGTCTGTCCTGTCTGCGATGGCAAGCGCCTGAAGCGCGAGTCGTTGTCCGTGACTTTTGCAGGGCTGGACATCGGAAGCCTGTCCGCGTTGTCATTCGATGCACTGGTCGATACGTTGAAACCGGCAGCCGAGGGGCGGTTCGACGATTTGGCCGAGTCGACGACACGCAGCCGCGCCGCGGGCAAGCGCGCGAATGCGAAGCGCGTAGCCGCCGGCGGCGCCGCGCACGACGGGTCATCGGACGTGCGGCGCACCCCCAACCTGTCCGAGGAAAAACGTATCGCTGCTCAGCGCATCGCACAGGATCTTGTTGCCCGCGTGGGTACGCTCCAGGCACTCGGCCTTGGCTACCTGTCGATGGACCGATCGAGTCCCACACTGTCACCGGGCGAGTTGCAGCGGCTGCGCCTGGCCACGCAGATCCGATCGAACCTGTTCGGCGTCGTCTACGTGCTCGACGAACCGTCGGCCGGCCTTCACCCGGCGGATGGGGAAGCCTTGCTTACCGCACTGGAGCAACTGAAGCGATCGGGCAACACGATCTTCGTCGTCGAGCACGACATGGACGTCATGCGTCGCGCTGACTGGCTGGTCGACGTCGGCCCGGATGCAGGCGAGCGCGGCGGCGAGATTCTCTACAGCGGTCCTCCCGATGGTCTCGCCGACGTGGCGCTGTCGCGTACCGCGCGTTATCTGTTCGGTCACGAGCGGCCTCTTGAGCGGTCACCTCGCCCGGCATCGCGCTGGCTCGAGCTCCGCGGCATCACGCGCAACAACCTCCATGATCTGGATGCCGCCTTCCCCATCGGTCTGTTTACCGCGGTCACCGGCATTTCCGGCTCGGGCAAGTCCAGTCTGGTCAGCCAGGCGCTGGTGGAGCTGGTCAGTGAGCATTTGGGCCATGAGCTGCCCGCCCCGGAGGACGAAGGCGATGACACGGCACCCAGCGTCATCACGAAGACCGGCGGTCGTATCCACAAGGGCGCCGACGCCATCACGCGACTGGTCCAGGTCGACCAGAAGCCGATCGGGCGCACGCCGCGCTCCAACCTCGCGACGTATACCGGACTCTTCGACCACGTGCGCAAGTTGTTTGCCGCGACAAAGGCGGCCAGGGCGAAACGTTACGACGCCGGGCGCTTTTCGTTCAACGTGGCGAAGGGGCGCTGCGAAACCTGCGAGGGCGAGGGATTCGTCAGCGTCGAGCTGCTCTTCATGCCCAGCGTCTATGCCCCCTGCCCCACGTGCCACGGTGCGCGCTACAACGAGGCCACGCTGAAAGTGCAGTGGAACGGCAAGAACATCGCCGACGTGCTGCGACTGACGGTCGAGGAAGCCTGCGAGTTTTTCGTCGACGAGCCAGCGGTGATGAAGCCGCTGTCGCTTCTCTATGACATCGGGCTTGGCTACCTGCGCCTCGGACAACCCGCCACGGAACTATCCGGCGGCGAGGCGCAGCGGATCAAGCTGGCGACGGAACTGCAGCGGTCGCAGCGCGGGAGCAATCTTTACGTGCTGGACGAGCCGACCACCGGGCTGCATCCGTCGGATGTGGACAAGCTGGTGGCGCAGTTGCAGGGGCTGGTGGCGGCCGGCAATACGGTGGTCGTCGTCGAACACGAGATGCGCGTGGTCGCCGGAGCCGACTGGGTGATCGACGTCGGTCCCGGCGCGGGTGACGAGGGCGGCAAGATTGTCGCCTGCGGGCCGCCGCGGCTGGTCGCCAGCGAGACGACGAGCCGTACGGCGCCTTATCTGGCTCGGGTACTCGGGTAAACGGCGTCGCCGACAGGAACAGGCCCCATCGACGACCGGGCGCTGCCCTCGTGGGAGCTGCCCTCAGCTCCCCTCGGCAACCGCCGGCAGCTCGCTCACGTCACGCACGCTGTATACATCGATGGCATACGGATGCTGCGCGTCGCCAGTCGCCTTGAAGCGTCCGAACACCGTGGCATCGGCACGGGTGCCTTTATTGCTCACCGTGCGTCGGAATGAGGACACATCCCGCTTACCCGCGGACTTGTCGTCCATGGCGAGGTCCACCGCGCCCTTGCACTGCGCATCGGACAGCGTCGTCGTCTTGCCCTCGCTACTGGCCACGCCACGGACGGTCACCGTCGTGTTGAGGTAGCGGGCGGCGGTGCCGAGCACCGAGCAGATCGACTCGGGTGGTGTGTCGTCCTCGGAGCGAGCGACCGCCGCGTTACTGGCGATAACGAGGACCAGGGCGACCCCCGCCGCCCGTGCGAACGTCTGGATTGTCATTTGGCTTCCCCCCTTCTCTTCTCAAGCCCGTCAGGGCCCCTGCCGTATGGACGGCTAATCGAAGGACACCGCGTTTGCGGCGTCGCGTCAATAAGAAAAATGGGCAGTAGGGGGTGAAGTTAATGCCGATCAGGCCTTGCCGGCGGCGATGTTCACGCTGATGGCGATGATGAAGACGTTGAAGAAGAACGCGATCGCGCTGTGCATCAGCCCGATCCGGCGCAGGTACCGGGTGGTGATCTGGACATCGGAGACCTGGAAAGTCATGCCGATGGTGAAGGCGAAATAGGCGAAATCCCAGTAATCGGGTTCCTCATCACCGGGGAAATCGAGCCCCTGGTGTGGCTTGCCGAACTCCCCGTAATACCCGTGGGCGTAATGCAGGGAGAACAGGGTATTCATGAAGGTCCACGCCAGGATGATGGTGGTCGCGGCCACCGCGATGGCCAGTGCCCCGCCCTTGTCGCTGGAGTTCAGCTCCGTCGTGACCGCGCCGAGCACGACGGCGGAGAGGACCACACCACTGAGCAGCGTGGTCCACCGGCCGGTGTCCTGCTGCTTCGCCTGCCGTCGCATGGTGGCCGGACTCGCACCGACGAATATCCGCAAAAGCAGGACGAAGTACACGACGGCACCCAGATCGAATCCCAGCAGCAGCGGCAACGACCGTGGAATGCCGCTGAATTCCAGCGCCGCCGCGGCAACCACCGCCACGGCGGCGCCCACCAGCAGGCGTGGGCGGGCGTGGGCGTAGCGGATCGGACCCCACACTTTCCTGCGATGAGGCGCTGATTTTTGCGGCGTTTCGGTCATGAAAGAAGCTGTCCACCCGGCGAATGCGGCGGACTATAACCTCTTACGGCTGCGTCAGCGTCACCGTCGCCCGACGCAAAGCCTCGGCGGCCTTTCGGGTCGCGTTGGCGGTGAGGGTCACTTCCGCACTCGCCTGATCCCAGGCTTTCGCGTCGATGGCGTCACCGATACCCGGAAGCGGCGCGACGTCTTCGCCCTCCTTGCGACCCGGGGCCTGCAGCAGGTGCCGATACCAGGTGCGCTGGGGCAAGCCGGACGCCTGGAGGAACGCCGGAGCGACATCGCGCAACGCACGGTTGACCTTCGCGGCGCGGGACGACGACAGTGCGGGCGCACCCGTTGCTTCAGCGGTGGACGCGGCCGCGTCGAAGGCGCCAGCGGCGGCCAGGAGATCGCGCTGGGCGTCCCGCAGGGCATCGAGATTCACCGCCTGCCACGCATCGTCCACGCGCGTGGGCGGCTGCAGCTTCCGATAGGCCACATCGGCCAGGTGGTACGAACCGTCGTCCACCAGGGCGTTATGGCGCTGCGCTTCCTTGTGCGCCGTTTCCGAGCTCGCCTGCAAGCGGTCGATGTCCTTGCCGAGCGCCGTGGCAAAGCCGGTGTATCGCCACGGCAGCACGTCCGCATTGGCGACACGCAGGACGAGTCGCGCGTTGGTTTTCGCCAGCAAGCCGACATACGCAAGGCCGGGATCGCCGAAGCGCTGGTAATGCGTGTACGTGTCATAGAGCGAGTGGTACACCGGCACACTCTCGTCGTCCCCGTCGCGGTCATAGCCATAGCGAACGTGCAGCGACGGCACGGCGAGACGATGCGCAAACGACAGGTAATCGGAGCCCGTACCCACACGCGACGGGATGATCGGACCGGAAACATCCTTTCCCTTCTCCGCCGCATCCACCGCACGCTTGGCCAGGCGACGTGCCTGCACGGTGGCGCCGGTTTCCGGATCCTGCAGATCGGCGGCCACGCCGTCGATCAGAGTGGAAAGCGACGGGTCACCCTGCGCGGCGAGGAAGCCCCGCCCGGTGGTGTCGTTATTGAGGTAGAACACGGCCTTTTTCGACAGCTCGGCGGCGTGCTGCGCAGTCCAGGCCTTGGAGCCCAGGATGCCCAGCTCTTCGCCATCCCAGCTGGCGAACACCAGGGTGCGCTTCGGTCGCACGCCTGCCCTGGCCAGCTCGCCGATAGCCCTGGCCTCGGCCAGCAGGGCCGTCGTGCCCGCGAGAGGATCCCACGCGCCATAGACCCAGGCGTCGTGATGCACGCCGCGAATCACCCACTCGTCGGGATGCTCGCTGCCGCGCAACGTGGCAATCACGTTGTGCAGCGTGCGCCATTCCCACGGCGAACGGACTTCCAGATGAACACGTGCATTGCCCCCCACGTGATAGGTCAGCGGCAGACCGCCCTGCCAGCGGTCCGGCACGGCCTGCCCGCCGAGCGCCCGCAGGAAGTGTTCGGCGTCGCCATAGCCGATGGTAACCACAGGAATCGTCAGGTCCGCCGTGTGCTTCGCGTCCTGGATCGTCTTCGCACTTGCCGCATCCAGCACGCTGTCGATGCCGAGCGTGCCGCGCTGCACGGTACGCGGCGTGCGCCACGCGCCGTCCGGGTACACGTCGCCCTTCACGAAGCCGTCGGCTTCCGGATCGGAGTAGATCACCACGCCGACCGCGCCGTGCTCCTGCGCAAGACGTGGCTTCACCCAGCGCCCGGCGCCGCTCGACTTGACCAGGACCACCTTGCCTTTCACGGACTCGCCCGCGCGTTCGAGCTCGGCGTAGTCCTTGGCCAGGCCCTCATTGACGTAGATCAGCGGCGCATCGACCGCGCCGTCCGGGCTGTACGACTCCATGCCCGGCAGCACGCCATCCCGCTTCGCCGTGTCCGGATCGCCGGCGACCGCGGGCTCGGTGAAGTCCGCCGCATAGTGCTCGCCGCCCAGCAACGAAAGCTTCTGCACGGTGGGATAGGCGACAAGCACACGGGTCGCTTCAACCTTCACGTCCCAGCCCCACTGACGCAGGCTGTCCGCGATGAAGCGCGCGTTGTCGTCGTTATGCGGCGACCCGACCTGGTTGGGCGCCGACGTCAACCGCCGTAACCAGCCGTCGAGATCGGCGCTGCCGATGGACGCGTCGACACGCTGCTCCACGTCGCGCTCCGCCTGCGTCGAGGCGCCGCCGAAGCCGGCGATCGGTTCGGCGGGAGCGGCATGGGCGCCAGCGGCGACGGTGAGGGAAAGGGCGATAAAGAGCGTACGCATGCGCATCAGTCCCACCGGTACGTGGCGCTGGCGTAGTAGTAACGCCCGTTCCAGCTCAGCGGTGAGAACAGGCTGTACTTGAAGTTGCCGCTGGTGGAATTGGCATACTTCACCTGCTCGGGGCGCGCATTGAACGCGTTGTCCGCACCGGCGCTCAGGGTCCAGTGGTCGATGTTGTAATCGGCCGAGAGATCCAGCGTCCAGCGATGATCGAAATTCTGATCGAGCGCATTGCCACTGTTGCTGTAGACGGTATAGCTGCCGTAGCGCTGAACGTTGGCGTGGCCCGCCCAGCGGCCGTGCAGGTAATCGAAGCCGACGTCGAGCTTGGTGCGCGGATTGGTATCGCCCAGCAGGCCGAGACGCTCGCGACGCTCCACGCGCTGCACCGCCACGCCGAGCTCATCGAGGATGGCCGGATTCGGCTTGACCCGGGTCACCTCGTTTTCGTTGTACGCCCAGCCCACGGTGGTGTTGAGGCGATCGCCGTTGGCGAAATCGAAGCCGTACTGGCTCACGACATCGAGGCCGCGCGTGCGCGTGTCCACCGCATTGGTGAAGTAACGAATCGACTGATAGTTCGCGTCCACACCGTTGGCGGCGAGGTAGGCGTTGACGGCGGGTGTGCTGACCGGAATGTTCGACGACAGATTGATGCGATTGTTGATCTTGATGTAGTACGCATCGACGCTGACGTTCCAGCCGTTGAGCGGCTCGAGCACGAGGCCAAGCGTGGCGCTGCGCGACTTCTCGGGCTTCAGCTTCTCGGCACCCAGCAGACTGGCGGCCTCCGCATCCACCGGGAACGTACCGGATTGCACCAGCACCTGTCCCTGCCCCAGGTCCTGCAACTGCGAGGAGATATCCGCATAGTGCTGCTGCACCAGCGTCGGCGCACGGAATCCGGTGCCGACGCTGCCGCGGACGGCGACGCGCGGCGTGAAGTCGAAACGACCGGACAACGATCCGGACGTCGTGCCGCCGAAATCGCTGTAGTTCTCGTGGCGTCCCGCCAGCGACACGGCGAAACGGTCGGTCAGGTTCGTCTCGAGATCGATGTACTCGGACGTGTCATGCCGCTGCCAGTTGCCCTGCAGGTCGCCCGTGATACCTCCGTTCGCACCGTACTGCGAGACGGCATCGCCCGGCGTCACCTTGTACGCCTGACGCAGATACTCCGCGCCAAACGACACGCTGACGGGATTGGGCAGCCACGATGTCGTGATTTCCTTGCTGATATCGAGGTTGGCGACCTGCTGATTGGTCTTGTAATCGGCCCCCTGGATGAAGAACGGCGTCTCACCGAACGCCCTGTAATAGTCGGCGTTGATCGAATGACTGCGCTGGTCGTACTCGTTCGAACCATGGCTGACCGAGGCATCGTAATGCCAGCCGTCGCCCAGCTCACCGCGCAGGCCCGCGGTCAGCGTGGTGTCGTTGACGATCGGAATGCTCACCGGCAGGTAGCCGCTGGGATAGATCGAGGCGACATTGGTCGAATCGCCGCGGTGACGATAGAGGCTGGCGGTTTCGTCGCGGTCACGCCGGTAAAGCGCTTCGAAATAGACCTCGGCCGCCTTGCTGAACTCGTACTGCCCGACCACGGACACCTTGTTCGACTGCACGGCCGGATCGCCGAGCCAGTACACCTTCTTGCCGTACGTGGTACCGACCGACGCCGCGGTCTGATCGCGCCCTGCGCGATTGCTGCCATCGTTGTTCTGGGTATCGATCGCCACATGGATCGAGCCCTTGTCGCCCAGCTTGAAACCGGTATCCGCCGAGAGCTGTCGCTGCAGGCCATCGCCCGCGTCATAGCCGCCGAACTTGGCCGTCACCTGGCCACCCGTACCCGACTTTTTCAGGATCACGTTGATCACACCGCCGATGGCGTCGGAACCGTAACGTGCCGACTGGCCGTCTCGCAGCACCTCGATACGCTCGATCGCCGACACGGGAATGGCGTTCAGGTCGACGGGGTTCGAACCGCGGCCGATGGCGCCACCGAGGTTGAGAAAGGCGCCCGAATGCTGCCGCTTGCCGTCGATCAGCACCAGGACCTGATCCGGGCTGAGACCGCGCAGTGTCACCGGCCGGGCCACTTCTGCCCCGCTGATGGTGGTCGGCTGCGGGAAGTTGAGGGAGGGCACCAGACGCGCCAGCGCCGCCGCGAGCTGGGTGGCCCCACTCTGCTGCAGCTGCTGCGGGGTGATCACGTCAATCGGTTGCAGCGAGCTCGATACGGTGCGCTCGGTGCTGCGCGTACCGGTGACGATGACGGTGTCGAGGTTGCTGGGTTTGGCGGGCTCGGTCGTGTCGGCCGGCGCGGCCTGTTGCGCATGGACGGTCGAGGCGCTGAGCGCGACGGCGAGTGCAACAAACAACGGCTTGCGGCGATGAGCGAAAGACAACATGGGTACGGAATTCCCCTGGAAACGGAAAGTGCGCCGACGCCCCGGGGGCGACGGAAATGAGTGACGGCAGGTCGCGGCAACGCTCCGGGGCGTCACCCGTCGACGTGACGGAGAAAATGGCGAGATGTGCTCCGCGGGTTTAGCGGAACGCGCAGTACGCGCGGTGTGGGTCGCTCAGACCAGTCGACACGAACGACACGCGCATGCCGCCACCGAACATCGCGGCATGGCCGGCGACGTCATCGGGAGGGTGTGCGCGTGGAAGTCGTATGCGTTCACTGGGAGCGTGTTACACCTGAAGTAAGCCGCCGGAACGGCATGGTTGGCAGTGGCCCGGATGTCATTTGTTGCACCGCGTCGCAAGTTTGTCAACCTGTGCGATTGGACGTCCATTTCAAGACCTGCGGCGCTATGACGCGCATCGTGCGATGATTCCACCCGATCCCACAGGCCATTCCCCATGAGCTACGACGACGATTACCCCGAAGAACGCGAGTACGACGATGAAGAAGGCGAGGACACCGTCGAGTCCCAGGTCTGGCAGCTGTTGCTGCTGATCAATCCCGGCGACGAGGAGAATGCGCTGCGCCAGTTCACCGTGTATCGCGCGGAGATCGAGGACCAGGGCGACGACGACCCCATCCGCATCGTGGCGCAAGTCACCGACTGGCAGTCGAGTTTCGAGGTGGATGCCGACGACACCCGCACCCTCGTCGATGCCATCATGGAGCTGGTGTCGCGCTGGAGCGATGTCACCATCGACTGGGACGGCGACCCGAGCGAAGACGAGTTTCACGAGGACATCGACGGTCCGGAAATCTTCAGCCGCGCCTTCGACCAGCTCAATCAGTACGGCTATACCCTTTGGGCGCGCGAGGCCGAGGAAGACGACGTGTACGCCGGCTGGATCACCTCCTCCCGCGACGACGAGCACATGCGCCAGCTGGCGGCGACGCTGGGGATCAACCTCCGGCTGGGCAGTCAGGTGACCTGATTCGGAGAGCAACGCACGGAGGGGTCTTGCTCCGGCCCACTCCGTGCGCGCATATTCTTCGGCGAGATTCTGGCCAGGAGAGGCTTGGTGAGTGGGATCAACGACCTGCACGTGTCGTATTACGCCCCGCATGGATCGATGGACCTGCACGCCCATGATGAGGGCTGGTTCTGCCTTGTCATCGACGGCCGGTATGAAGAGCGCATCCTGGGTGAAACCAACGAGCACGATCCCGGCGACCTGCTCTTCTGCCCGGCCCACGCCGTGCACGCGCAGCGATTTGGTCGCGAAGGGGCTCGGAAGGTCATTTTCTCGCCCGACACGGCGACCACGGACGTGCTCACCGAACACGCGGCCAGGCTCGACGGCCGGCCGCTGTTGCGCCGATCTGCGGACCTGCTCCGCCTGGGCCAGCGGATTGCCGCCGAACTCAGTGTTGGCGATGCGTTCTCCACCCTGTCGGCCCAGGGACTGACGCTCGAGGCTCTGGCGCTCGCCGGGCGAGGGCTGGACCTGCGCCTACGCCACGAGCCCGTATGGCTTCGGCGGGTACGCGACTTCCTCCATGAAGATCCGTCGCGCGAGAGCACGCTCGAGCAACTGGCAGCGATCGCGGAACGCCATCCGGTGCACCTCGCGCGCACCTTTCGCATCGTCCATCAATGCACGATGGGCGACTATCTGCGCCGCCTTCGTGTCGATCGCGCTGCCGCGCTTCTACGCAGCACGCGCCGGCCGCTACTGGATATCGCCCTGGAGTGCGGTTTTGCCGGGGCAGCCCAGTTTTCGCGCTCGTTTCGTGCGGTATACGCGACCACGCCCACCGCCTGGCGACAGGCCGTCCGCTAACCCAGGGAAACGACGCTAATCAGAGTAAAGCATTGGCCGGCAGCGCTTGCTACGGTGCGGCCATGCGCTCATACCACCTGATCACCGCCCTCCTCCTCTCGGTGCCCGGCCTCGCCGTCGCCGAGACGTATCGGATCGATCCGACGCTCTATTTTGCGTCGCCCACGACCGAGACGGCCGCACGCAGCGCGCTCGAAACGGAGATTGCCGAGTTGCCCGTACTCGCCTCACCGTCGCCTGGCGATCTGCTCGCGTACCTCAGGCGCACGGAGAACCTGCTGGCCGATAACCAGCGGCACATGGCCTACCTTCATCTTCGTGCTTCGCTCGATATCGACGATCATGACGCCGCCGATGCCTACCGCTCATCGCAGAACGACGGGAACACGCTCATGGCCAAGGTCAAGAGCTCACTGCGAAGCGTTGGCAAAGCGGGATTCGATAACGCAGCGAAGTCGGAGCCAGCGCTCACGCACTATGCCTACGTTCTGGACCGCGCCGTCCGCGGGCTGCCCCACGAGTTGCCACCCGCGGAGCAAACGATCGTGGACGACCTCGCCGACGAGGGAAGCACCGCGCTGTGGAACACCTACCAGAAGACGCGGCGTGCCACCGTCTACGGCAGCGTGCACACGGCCGACGGCGACCTTGATGCAGGCAAGGACGCGGATCGGCTCGGCGCGAATGCCAGTCGCGAGATCCGGCAACAAGCCTGGCGGCAGCGGCAGGCAGCGATCGCAGCCAACGCGGAGACGTATGCGGCCTTGCTTATCGGCGTGGTGCGAATCAATGACCGCACCGCGCACCTGGAGCACTTCGCCGATGCACCGGACGCCGCCTATTTTTCGCGCCAGTTCGATCGTGCGGACGTCGATGCGACAGCGCTCGCCGTGCAGCGAAACGCGTCGGTCCTTATGGATTATCAGCGCCTGCGTGCCGCCCAGATCGGTCGCAGCGCAGCGATCGCCGATGTGCATAGCTGGGACATGAGCTTGCCGCCCCAGGGCTTCACGATTCCGACCTTCGATTACGAACGAATCCGTCTCACCGTCCCGGCCGCGCTCGCGCCCCTGGGGCGTGACTACGTGGCGCGCTTTACCGCCTTACTCGACCCGGCCGCGCATCGTACCGATCTTGCCGCCGCGAGCGGAAACCGCGTAAACGATGCGTTTTCGATCGCGGCCTCTGGCGTCCCGCCGGGCCTGTTTCTGGGGCAATGGGACTCGAGCCTCAAGGGCGCGAGTGTGGTCGCGCACGAAGGCGGGCATGCACTGCATAGCGAGCTGATGAGCGCGCACGGCGTGTCCGCCTTCTACAACCACGGCCCCAGCTGGATGCACGAAGCCCTGGCCATTCTCAACGAGATGCTGTTCTACGAGTATCTCTACAGACATGCACCCGATACATCGACCGGGGCGTACTTCCTGCAAGCTCAGCTCGACGAGATGACCTTTGAGATTTTCACGTCCGCTGAGGAAGCGCAGCTGGAAGAGTCGATCTATGACGGCGTGACGAGCGGAAAGGTCCGTGGCGCAGCCGATCTCGATGCCCTGACGCTCGCCGTTACCAGCCGCTTCGAGATCTGGCCCGGCATCGACCCGGAACTGAAACATGCATGGATCGGAAAACGCCTGATGTTTCAGGACCCGCTTTACCTCGCCAACTACCTCTACGCCGGCCTCGTCGCGACGAAGATGTTCGCCATGGCGACAAAGGACCCGCACGACTTTCAGAAACGCTATGCGGCGATGATGGCAGTGGGTTTCGATGCGCCGCCCAGGGAAATCCTGCGACGGTTCTTCGGTCACGATCTCACCCCATCGGACCTGGTCGATGCGGACATGCAGGTCATTCGCGCAAAAACCGTCGAACTGGGCAAGCTTTACCGCTGAATCCGCTATCCGGCACCGGGCCGATCCGATGCCAGGCGCTCCTTCAGCAGGTCGATGAACGCACGCACTTTCACCGGCGGCTGGCGACCTGGATAGACCGCATGCACGCCGCCTTCGGGAAGCGTGAAGCCAGGAAGCAACGCGACCAGTCGCCCCGATGCGATATCGGCACTGACGACGTAGTCGGGCAGCACCGATATGCCCATACCCTCAAGCACGAAACGATAGGCGACGGTCGCGCTGTTGGCACTGGCGATGACACGGGTCTGTACCGAGTGCTCATCGCCGTGGCCATCGGTGAAGGTCCATCGCGTCGGCGAAGCCAGCACCGTGACGGCGATCCAGCGATGCGTGGCGAGGTCGCCGGGGACCGATGGCGTACCGTGTTTTTCCAGATAGGCCGGCGAGGCGACGAGGCATTCGCGGAAGGCGGCCAGCCGGGCGGCACGCAGGCTCGAGTCGCGCAGCCAGCCGATACGGATGGCCAGATCGAACCGCTCGGCGATCAGATCGGACACGGTGTCGGTGACGACCAGTTCCACCCTCACCTGCGGATAGCGCTCGGCGAACTCGGCGAGCGCCGGGGCGACGACGGTGGTGCCATGGTCGCTGGCAGCCGTGACGCGAAGCACGCCCATCGGCGTGTCACGGCACTCGCCCAGCCGGGTGATCGCATCTTCGGCATCGGCGAGAATGCGGGCGCAGTCTTCGTGAAAGCGCTCACCGGCATCGGTCAGCGCCATCCGCCGTGTACTGCGCACCATCAACGCGACGCCGAGTTCGTCTTCCAGCTTTGCCAGGTGCTGGCTGACCATAGCCTTGGTCGTCCCCAGCTGCCCGGCTGCGGCAGTGAAGGACCCCGCCCTGACGAGGGCGACGAAGACGGCCAGGCGGTTCAGATTGACGTCTGCGGCGGCCAAGAGTCGGTCCCTGTCGTAAAGCGATACTTTACGATGAATTGCGCCATGAGGCGTTTTTCGGAAACGATCGCCGGCGCATCCTAGCTGCCTGACTTCCGACACCAAGGCCATTCCCATGAAGATCGTTCTGTTCGGCGCCACCGGCAACATCGGCAACGTGATCCTCGACGAGGCTCTGGCCCGCGGGCATGAGGTCACCGCCGTCGTTCGCGATCCTGCGAAACTGGCCACGAAGAACCCGAAGCTCGAGGTCGTCAAAGGTGACGTGGCCGACGCCACCTCGTTTGCCCCCGCCCTTGCCGGGGCCGATGCCGCCATCGCCAGCCTGAACGACCATGCCACGCCGGCCAATGTGCCGAAGCAGGCGACCGCGTTGCTCGACGCACTCGCGGCGGCCGGTGTGAAGCGCTTCGCCTGGGTCGGTGGCGCGGGCAGCCTGGAGACCGCACCGGGCGTGCGCGTGATCGACGACCCGAACTTTCCGGAAGCCTGGAAGGCCTCGGCGAACTCGCAGATCGAGGCGCTGAAGGCGTTCAGCGGCAGCGATGCCCGTGTGGACTGGACCTACATCAGCCCGGCGGCGGAGATCGCGCCCGGTGAACGTAAGGGGAGCTTCCGGGTGGGTGGCGATCAGTTGCTTATGGATGGTGACGGGCACAGCCGGATTTCGACCGCTGACTTTGCCATCGGCGTGCTGGACCGGATTGAGAAGGGCGATGCGGTGAAGAAGCGGGTGACCTTCGCGTATTGAGGGGCATCGCGCGCATGAGGAATCGCGCGCACGAGGAGTCGCGCGCAGGGCTGTAGTGGCCGGGTATTTGAGGACCACGCATAGGAGCGTTAAGCCGCCATCCTCTCAAACTCGGCTGGCGGGCGGTAGTCGAGCGCGGAGTGCAGGCGCTCGTGGTTGTAATAGCGAACCAGATAGTCGATCGCGTCTTGTGATGCCAGAGCTCGGGTCGGGAAGGTTTCCTCGCCGAACCACTCCTGTTTAAGGCTTCGGAAGACGCGTTCGACGACGGCGTTGTCCCAGCAGTTCCCCTTTCGGCTCATGCTTTGAACGATGCCGTGCCGGGCCAGATGTTGGGTGTAGCGATCGGAGGTGTACGAGGCGCCCTGATCGGTGTGCATGACTAACCCGGGAGCCGGCTGGCGCAAGCCGATGGCCAGTTCGTTGGCCTTGATGGCCAGTCGTGAATCGGGCGTGTGGCTTGTGGCCCAGCCGACGATTCGCCGGGAGTACAGATCGACCACGATGGCCAGATAGAGGAAGCCCTGGCCCGTTCGGATGAAGGTGATGTCGCCGGCCCAGGTCTGGTTGGGACGCGCCGGATCGAACTGTCGGTTGACGATATTTTCGGCCGGTGCAGGTTTCGTGTTGCGTCTGGCGTAATGAAACCGCTTCTTCCTCAGTCGAATGTCCAGCCGGCGCATCAGTGTCGCCGCCCGTTCGCGACCCACACGAAAGCCGTGCCGGCACAGGCTGCGCGCAAGGCGGCGTGCGCCATAGCTGCGGCGACTATCCCGATGAATGGCCAGAGCGGTCTGGGCAAGCCCTTCGTCGATGGCGGGAGCCGCCTTGACGGGGGCGTAGTGCCGGCTCCGGGGCCAGCCAAGAATCGCGTAGACCTGTCGTATCGACAAATCCCCTCTCACCTTTTGGACGATCTCGGCTTTCGCAAGATGGCGGCCAGGTGAGAGGGCAACTGTTTTTTTAGGACGTCACGCTCCTGTGCCAACACCGCACGAGCGTCTTCAGAGGCTTTCAGCTGTCCCTGAAGCTGCGCGATGAGGCGCCGCTGCTCCACCGGATCGTCCGGTATCGCCGCTTGCCGTTCACGCCATTCCTCCACCCATCGCCTCAGGGCCGTCGGCCCCAGACCCATCATCTGAGCGGCTTGAGGCGGGGTATATCCCACCTCGACCACCAGTCGTATTGCCTCGGCTTTGACCGCTGCCGGAATTTTTCTATGAGCCATGATTCACCTCGCAGGAGATTTTGCTCCTACTTGGTGGTCCTGAAAAACCCGGCCATTACAGGCGCGCTCCTACATGGGGATTGGCGGCTTTTGGCCGCTATAATCTCCCAATGAATTATCGCCACGCCTACCATGCCGGCAACTTTGCCGATGTCCTCAAGCACATGGTGCTCGTGGCCCTGATCGACTCGCTGAAGCAGAAGGCCTCGCCCTTCTGCTACATCGACACTCACGCCGGCAGCGGTCGATACGACCTGCAAGGCAACGAGGCGCGCAAGACCGCCGAGGCCGACGAAGGCTTCGGCGTCCTCAAGACCGCCTCCGGCCTGCCGCCCCTGCTGTGGAAGTACCTCGAGATCGTCCGCGCGTTGAACGAAGGCAGCGACTCGCTGCGCTTCTATCCCGGCTCGCCGTGGATCGCCGTCCATCTGATGCGCGAGACCGACTCGGCGCAGATGGTCGACGTACGCAATGACGAGTCAGGCGCACTCCGCCAGCTGTTCCACCACGACAAGCGCATCCATGTGCACGAGCGTGATGGCTACGAGGCGATGAAAGCCTTCGTTCCGCCAAAAGAAAAGCGCGGCCTGGTCCTGATCGATCCGCCGTTCGAGGCTCAGGAAGCCGAGTTCCGCATCATCGAGAAGACGCTCAAGGCCGCGCTGGAAAAGTGGCCGACCGGCGTCTACGCGGTCTGGTACCCGATCAAGCTGCGCAGCCACGTGCAGCCGTTCCATCGCTGGCTGACCAAGTGTGGCGCTAAACGCGTCCTGGTCGCCGAACTGCTGCTGCGTCCCGACGACTCCCCGCTACGTCTCAACGGCACGGGCATCGCGATCGTGAATGCGCCGTGGAAACTCGATGAAACGATCCGCGATTCGCTCAAGCTGCTGCCGAAGCTTTTGGGAAAGCCGGGCGAATCCGAATACCGGCTGACCTGGCTCGTGGAAGAAGGCAAGGATGAAGAGCCTGCCCACAGTCCGCACGCGCCCCGTTCAGTCCGTCGGCGCTAAATTGGCGATACATGCCAGGAGCCGACCCATGCGCCCGACCATCGTTCGTTTAGCCGTTCCTGCCGCCCTGCTCACCCTCGCGCTGTCCGCCTGCGCGCCGGCGCCGATTTACAAGGCCACCGCAAACAACGCCGCCGTGCCGCCCTCCCAGGTGGCGCGCGAGCCGGAACGCTACGGCAACTCGGACGTGATCTGGGGTGGCCGCATCGTCAGGGTCAGCAACTTTGCCGACCACAGCGAGATCGAGATCCTCGCCTATCCGCTCGATGGTTCGCAGCGGCCGCAGGCGAACGACACCGGCAACGGCCGGTTTATCGCCGCCATGCCTGGCTACGTCGAAAGCCTCGACTACCCGGCCGGCGGCCTGGTGACAGTCGCGGGCCGCCTGAATGGCACGCGCGCGTCCAATGTCGGGCAGGCGTCGTACACCTTCCCGCTGGTTTCGGTGAACCAGTCGCACGTGTGGACGGCCAAGGAAATGTCGGGTGGCCACCCGAACATCAGTTTCGGCGTGGGTGTCGGCGTCATACGGTAAGATCTTTCGATCACTTACCGGGACAGGGATCACATGTCGGGACATTCCGATTCGAAGCGCGCGATTTTTCTCGCGCTTGGCGCCAACTTCGCCATTTTCGTCGCCAAGCTCGTCGCGGCCCTCTTTACCGGATCCGGTGCGATGCTCGCGGAAGCGGTGCATTCGCTCGCCGACTGCGGCAACCAGGGCCTGTTGCTGCTCGGCATGAAGCAGGCCAAGCGGCCGCCGTCGTCCGAGTACCCACTGGGCTGGGGGCGTGCGCTGTATTTCTGGTCTTTTCTCGTCGCCATCCTGCTTTTCAGCGTGGGCGGCATGTTCTCGGTTTACGAGGGCGTCCATAAGCTCACCCATCCCGAGCCGCTCAAATGGGCATGGCTGGCCGTCGGCGTGCTGGTGTTTTCCATCATCACCGAAGGCGTTTCCATGCATGGCTGCATGCAGGAAGTGAACAAGGCGCGCGGCGACCAGCCTCTGTGGCAGTGGTTTCGCGAGACGCGGGCGAGCGAGCTGCTGGTGATCTTCGGTGAAGACCTGGCCGCTCTGCTCGGCCTCTGCCTGGCACTGATCGCCGTGTTGCTGACCATGCTGACCGGCAACCTGATATTCGACGCTATCGGCACGATCGCCATTGGCGTGCTGCTTATCGTGGTAGCCGTCGCGGTCGCCCGCGAGGTCAAGGCGCTGCTGATCGGCCAGGGCGTGGAGCCGAGGCGCCGTGTGCAGATGATGGCTTTCCTCCAGGGCCGCCCTGAAATCGACACGGTCTACAACCTGCTGACCGTGCAGATGGGCAACGAGGTGATGGTGGCGATCAAGGCGAAGATGGCCGCGGCGCCGACCGCGCGCGCCATGGTCGAAGCGATCAACATCGTGGAGGCGGACTTCAAGTCGGAGTTCAAGGACGTGCGGTGGAGCTTCTTCGAGCCGGATATCGCGGACTGAGGCTGGCCTAGCCAGCCGCTTCACCCCGGGGTAGTACAATCGTCGGCTTGTCCGCAAGCGACCAAGCCGACTTCATGCCTCTAGCTCTGACCCGCCCGCCGCTGCCCACCACCGCCAAGACACGCCGCTACTGGGCCACGCCCCATGGCTCGGCCTGGGCGCTCGAAGTCGCCGAGGCGGCGCGCGCGCACGAAGGCCTGCTGGTCGTGGTCACCCGCGACACCCGCAGCGCCGATAACCTCGAAAGCGAGCTGGCGGTGTTCGCGGGCGAACTGCCCGTGCTGCACTTCCCGGACTGGGAAACGCTGCCGTACGACGTCTTCAGCCCGCACCCGGAAGTCGTTTCCCAGCGCATCGCGACCCTCTACCGGCTACCCAGCACCCGGCGCGGTGTGCTGGTCGTGCCGGTGGCGACCCTGATGCAGCGCATCGCCCCGCGTACGCACATCACCGGTTCCGGGCTGGTGCTGCGCAAGGGTCAGAAGCTGGACCTGGGCGCCGAGCAGCGTCGCCTCGAAGCCGCCGGCTACCGCAACGTGCCGCAGGTCGCCGAGCCGGGCGACTTCGCCGTGCGTGGCGCGCTGATCGACATCTATGCCATGGGCGCGAGCGAGCCGTATCGCGTCGAACTGTTCGACGACGAGATCGAGTCGATCCGCAGCTTCGACACCGAAACCCAGCGCTCCACGCACCAGGTCGACAGCGTGGACCTGCTCCCCGCCCGCGAATTCCCGTTGACCGAAGACGCCGCCAAAAACTTTCGTGCCAACCTGCGCGAACGTTTTCCGATCGACATCCGTCGCTGCCCGCTCTACCAGGATATGAAGGAAGGCGTCACGCCGGGCGGCATCGAGTACTACCTGCCGCTTTTCTTCCCCGCCACCGAAACCCTGTTCGACTACATCGCTGGCGATGCGATGTTCGTCCTGGGCGAAGGTGCGCTGGCGTCGGCGGAGCAGTTCTGGACCCATACCGCCGAGCGCTATGACCAGCGCGCGCACGACATCGAGCGTCCGGTGCTTCCGCCGGCCGAGATCTACCTGCCGCCCGAGCAACTGCGCGAGCGCCTGAACAAGCAGGTGCGCGTGGATGTCGTGGCCAGCGATCACGAGCACGCCGTGGACCTGGGCACGCAGCCCGCACCCGAGGTGCCGCTCAACCGCAAGGGCGAAGAGCCGGGCACCGCGCTACGGCACTTCCTCGCCAGCTACAAGGGCAGCGTGCTGATCGCCGCGGATTCCGCCGGCCGCCGCGAAGCCCTGATCGAACAGCTCGCGGGCGCGGGGCTGAAGCCGGCCATCCTCGACGGCTGGAAAGACTTCCTCGCCCGCGACGAGAAGCTGGCGATCACCGTCGCCTCGCTCGAGCAAGGCTTCGCGATCACCAGGCCCGCGTTCACCGTGCTCACCGAGCGCGAGCTGTTCGGCGAGCGTGTGCGCACCGATCGCAAGCGCCGTGCCGGTGCCGCCCGCGATCCCGAAAGCATCATCAAGGATCTGACGGAGCTGTCCATCGGCTCGCCCATCGTCCATATCGACCACGGTGTGGGCCGCTATCAGGGCCTGCTTTCGCTCGATGTCGGCGATATGCCGGGCGAATTCCTGACCATCGAGTACGCCAAGGGCGACAAGCTCTACGTGCCCGTGGCCCAGCTGGGCCTGGTCAGCCGCTACACCGGCACCGCGCCCGAACTGGCGCCGCTGCACTCCCTGGGCGGCGATGCCTGGGAACGTGCGCGCAAGAAGGCCGCCGAAAAGGTCCGCGACGTGGCGGCCGAGCTGCTTGGCATCTACGCGCAGCGCGAAGCCCGTCAGGGCCAGTCACTGTCCGTCGACCGGCAGATGATCGAGGAATTCGCGGCGACCTTCCCCTTCGAGGAAACGCCCGATCAGCAGGCCGCCATCGATTCCGTGATCGTCGACCTCGCCGCACCCCGTGCAATGGATCGCGTCGTCTGCGGCGATGTCGGCTTCGGCAAGACCGAGGTGGCACTCCGCGCCGCTTTCGCCGCCGCGACGGCCGGCAAACAGGTGGCCGTCCTGGTGCCTACCACCCTGCTCGCCCAGCAGCATTACCGCAACTTCGCCGATCGCTTCGCCGACTGGCCGGTCCGGGTGGACGTCATCTCGCGCTTCAAGTCGAAGAAGGAAGTGGACGGCGCGCTGGAGCGCCTCGCCGAAGGGCAGATCGATGTCATCGTCGGCACCCACAAGCTGCTTGGCCCCGAGATCCGGTTCAAGGATCTGGGCCTGGTCATCGTCGACGAGGAGCAGCGTTTCGGCGTCCGCCAGAAAGAGCAGCTGAAAAAACTGCGTGCGGAGGTCGACCTGCTGACCCTGACCGCCACGCCGATCCCGCGCACGCTCAACATGGCGATGAGCGGGCTGCGCGACCTGTCGATCATCGCGACGCCGCCGGCCCACCGGACCGCCGTGCGCACACTGATCTCCACGTACCAGCCCGCCCTGATCCGCGAAGCGATCCAGCGCGAGCTGGCCCGTGGCGGACAGGTCTACTTCCTGCACAACGAAGTCGAATCCATCGAGCGCATCGCACGCGAGCTGGGCGAACTGGTACCTGAAGCGCGCATTCGCGTCGCCCATGGGCAGATGCCGGAGCGCGACCTCGAACAGGTCATGGCGGACTTCCACCGCCAGCGATTCAACGTGCTGGTGTCGACGACCATCATCGAATCCGGCATCGATATCCCGACCGCCAACACCATCGTGGTCAACCGCGCCGATCGCTTCGGTCTCGCGCAGCTGCACCAGCTGCGCGGACGCGTCGGTCGTTCGCATCACCGCGCTTACGCGTACCTGATCGTGCCCGACCGCAAGGCGATGACCGCCGATGCGGAAAAGCGTCTCGAAGCGCTGGCCTCGCTGGAAGAACTCGGCGCCGGCTTCACGCTCGCCACGCACGATCTCGAAATTCGCGGCGCGGGCGAGATGCTCGGCGAAGAACAATCGGGCCAGATCCAGGAAATCGGTTTCGGTCTGTACACGGAACTGCTCGACCGCGCCGTACGTGCACTGAAGTCGGGCAAAGTGCCGGACTTCGATCTCACCTCGGAGCACGAGACCGAGGTCGAACTGCATCTTCCCGCGCTGATTCCGGAGGACTACCTGCCGGATGTCCATGCACGACTAACCCTATACAAACGCATCGCCAGCGCGCGCGACGAACATGGGCTGCGCGAGTTGCAGGTGGAAATGATCGATCGCTTCGGCCTTCTGCCGGATCAGATCAAGTGCCTGTTCGCGGTCGCCCAGCTGAAACTGATGGCGACGCCGCTGGGTATCCGCAAGGTGGACTTCGGCGCCAATGGCGGACGTATCACGTTCCGCGATAAACCGGATATCGACCCGATGGCGCTGATCAAGCTGATCCAGCAGCAGCCCCGGGTTTTCAAGATGGACGGGCAGGACAAGCTGCGCGTCATTCTGGAGCTGCCGGGTTCGGCCGAGCGAATTCGCACGGCGCAGGACTTGCTGGTATCCCTGGGGGCGAGGCGCCCCGGCTAACCCACCAACCTAGCGTCACCACTGTAGGAGCGCGCCTCGCGCGCGACATCCGGCGTGCGCCACCATCACACGGCGACGCCGACCGTTTTCGCGCGCGGGGCGCGCTCCTACAATGCTACGGCTGGCTTCAGGCCACCACCGGTGTCGACCGGACCAGATACTGCACACTGAAACGGCGGTCCTCGTCCATCCAGACCTGCGCCACGGACAGCCCGGCTTTGTTCGCCATCTGCGCGAAATCGTCCAGCGAATACTTGCAGCTGTATTCCACATGCATCGCTTCGTCCGCGCGGAAGCTGAAGGCCTCGTCGCGCACGTGCACCACTTGCTGCTTCGTGCTCACCAGCGACGTCTCGATCCGACCTGCCAGCACGTTGTAGCGCGCGCGATGACGGAAAGCGTCGACATCGAAGTCGGTCCCGATTTCCCGATTGAGACGAACCAGCATGTTGAGGGTGAAGTCGCGCGTGATGCCTGCCTCGTCGTTGTAGGCCGCTTCGATCTCCGCGACGTCCTTCTTCAGGTCGACACCGATCAGCACGCCGCCGCCGTCGCTCATCTCGGTACGCATCTGGCGAAGAATCTTCACCGCGTCCTTTGCCTCAAAATTGCCGATGGTCGACCCCGGAAAATAGATCACTGTGCGACGTGGCGAGCGCGACGCGACCGGCAGGCGAAGCGGCTGCGTAAAGTCGGCACACACCGGCTGCATCGGCACGTTCGGGAAGCGGGTCGCAAGTTCGGCGACGCTTTCCATCAGCGCGGTGCGAGAGATCTCCACCGGGACGTAAGCCACCGGCGTCTCGAGGTGTTCGAGCAGCATGCGCGTCTTGATGCCGCTGCCGCTGCCGTACTCGACCAGACGCACGTCCGGCCCGATGACATCGGCGATATCGCCCGCATGATCGCGCATGATCGCGATTTCCGTGCGGGTGAGGTAGTACTCGGGCTGTTCGCAGATCGCCTCGAACAGAGCCGAACCACGTTCGTCGTAAAAGAGGCGCGACGGCAGCTTCTTGATCTTCGCCCCGAGGCCACGGCGTACGGTCTCGAGGGTGTCCTCGACATCCGGGTGGCGGTCGTCGACACGGATGTCTTTCGGTTGAGCGCTCATCGATCGTTTCCCAGTCGTATCCCCGTGAACTGCCAGCGGGCATGGGGAGGAAAAAAGTTGCGGTAAGAGGCGCGAACATGATCGGCGGGCGTAGCGCAGGAGCCCCCGCGAAGGATCCACTGCCCGTTCATGAACTTTCCGTTGTATTCGCCCAGCGCTCCGTCCAGCGGACGGAAGCCCGGGTAACTGACATAAGGGCTCATGGTCCATTCCCAAACGTCGCCGTACATCTGTCCAAGATCGGTCTCGAACGACGAGGCACGTGGCTGGAACACCCCGCTGTCCTGAAGGTTTCCGCGCACGGGTACGTCGGCAGCCATCGTCTCCCACTCGACTTCCGTCGGCAGGCGAGCGCTGGCCCAGCGTGCGAAGGCATCGGCCTCGAAATAGCTGATGTGACACACAGGCGCGTGCGGGTCGATCGCGCGTCGGCCCTGCAGGGTGAATTCGGTCTCGCAGGCCTCGTCCCAGTACAACGGATGCTGCCAGCCTTCCGCATTGACCGTCGCCCAACCATCGGACAGCCACAGCATGGCGTCGCGATAACCGCCGTCCTGAATGAAAGCGAGGTACTCGGCGTTGGTGACAGGACGATTCGCCAGCGAACCGGCCTGCCGGTACGCGCGATGGCGCGGGCCCTCATTGTCGAAATGGAAGCCCTCGCCCTCGTAGCCGATCTTGACGACGCCTTCGTCGAAGGGAATGTAGCGCAGGGCGGGAGCCGCGACGGAAAGCGCGCGCGGCGCATCCGGAGCGAAGGCTGGCTCCAGGGGGTTCTGCGAGAACGCATGTTTGATATCGGTGAGCAGCAGTTCCTGATGCTGCTGCTCGTGCTGGCAGCCGAGCTCGACCAGCATCGACAGGGCTTCGTCGTCACCGCGCTGGATGCGTCCGGCAATGGCCTCGTCTACGCGGGATCGATAATCCAGCACCTCGTCCAGACCCGGCCGGGTGATCATGCCGCGGCGCGGACGCGCGTGCATCGGACCGACCGACTGGTAGTACGAATTGAACAGATAGTGCCATTCCGGATGGGGCGAAACATACGCCGGGTCACGAGCCAGGATGAACTGCTCGAAGAACCAGGTCGTATGGGCGAGATGCCACTTCGTGGGGCTCGCATCCGGCATGGACTGGATCACGGTATCTTCGGGTCGCAGCCGGGCCGCCAGTGCCATAGTGCGATGGCGGACGCCAAGGTAGCGCTGTGCGAGATCCGCGGGGGCCGATGAGGGGGTTTCGAGGCCAAGCGGGCGGACCATCATGCGCTGGCCTCCTGTGCGGCCGAAAGAGCGTCAGTCATGACGGAAAGGATGGCCGAGCAAACGTTCAACGAATGTGAGCACACCTCTTCACGACCTTAACGAAAGGTGCACCCGGCCCTGTCCCCTCTCGCTTCCAGGCCGTTTCGGGCTTAACGTGAGACATTCCCCCGGAGGACCACGCCGTGAATGTCCGCACCCTGATCGCCGCTTCCGTGCTGCTTGCCTGTGCCTCGTCCGCGCATGCCCAGAACGCCCCGCCAGTGCCGCGCAACGAGCTTCCATTCAACGACTGCATGCGTACCGACCGTATCAACGAATGGGCCGTCGCCGACGCCCGTACGGTGGCCGTGCGCAATGGGCCCAATCACTTCCTCGTCAAGACCAGCACGGACTGCCCGCGCATGGATCTTGGGGGAGGCATCCACTTCAAATCGTCCAACAGCGACAAGGCCATGGGCGAGATGCGCATCTGCGGCGGGATCGACGAGAAGATCGTGCGACGAGACGATCCACCGTGCCAGATCCAGTCGGTGGAGACCATCGACAAGGCGCAGTTCGAGACACTGAAGAAGAAGGCGAAGCGGCGTGGGTCGGGCGCGGAGCCGAATGGGGCCGTGCGCTGACGTGACCCGGTCCGCTCACTGGCCCTCAGCTGTCTCCAGCGCGACCGTCTTCCAGAGCGGACCAAAAAAAGAGGCCCGGCAATGCCGGGCCTCTCTCTTAACGTTTCAGCGACTGCTGATTCAGCGACTGCCGACGATCAATACCCGTCGTCGCGGATGTAGCGCGTGCCACCGTAACCATCGTCCACATAGGTGGTCGTGGTGGTCACGCGGCGGGTCACCACCGGCGGCGCGTCCTCGTAAACCACCGTGCGGCGCGGCGCGTAATACGTCGGGCCGTTGTCGTACACGACGGTGCGCGGTGCCGTCGCGTTCGCGACCAGACCCACCACCGCACCGGCGACGATCGCGCCAGCGATCCAGCGGCCGGCGTGGTCGTAGTGACCGCGACCGTAATAACCGCCACGACCGCCATAGTAACCACCGCCGTGGTAGCCGTAACCGCCACCATGGTAGCCGCCGTAATACCCACCACGCGCGAACGCGCCGGGAGCGAACGCCATCAGACCCGCAGCGGCGAGGACGAGGGCGGACTTTACGAACTTACCTTTCATGACAGTTACCTCCGGGTGTTGAGCGCAGATTCGCGCTCTGCCACTGAATCCAATCTGAAGTTTTCTACACTCTCAATTCACGTTTTCCACGGATTCACGTACGGCTTCCGAAGCAGCCAGCAGCCATGGATGTTGTGGCGGCGGGCGAAGTCGAACGGGATGCTTGGAGCACTCCAGTCTTCAATGGAGAAATGGGGTTCGAGGGCGGCTTTGTCAAGCTGGAACCGGCGGAAATTGTTCGAAAAAACAATGACCCCGTCCGGCAACAGGCGGTCCAGGCAGAGCATCAGCAGCTTGACGTGATCGCGCTGGACGTCGAAGTCGTCGGCCCGCTTGGAATTGGAGAACGTCGGCGGGTCGACGTAGATCAGCCCGTACTGCATCGAGCGCTTCTCGAGGAAGGTGAGGGAATCTTCCTGCACCAGCCGGTGACGTGCGCCCTCAAAGCCGTTCAGCGCGAGATTACGCGATGCCCAGTCGAGGTAGGTGCCCGACAGGTCGACCGTCGTCGTGTCGCGCGCGTCGCCGGCCGCCGCGTAGACGCTGGCCGTACCCGTATACGCAAACAGGTTGAGAAAATGCTTACCGGGGGCAAGCTCACGGATCTTGGCCCGGACCAGGCGGTGATCGAGGAACAGGCCCGTGTCGAGGTAGTCGGTCGGGTTGATCAGGAAGCGCAGGCCGCCCTCACCCACTTCGACAAATTCGCCCTTGTGGTCGAACTGACCGTATTTGGAGCCGCCCTTGCCGCGCTCGCGCGTCTTCACGGCGATCCGCTCGCGGGGAATCCCGAAGACTTCGCTGGCCACGCGACCGATCTCGCGCATGCGGATGCGTGCCACATCGACCGGCACGTCCTGTGGCGCCTTGTATTCCTGAATGTGCAGCCAGTCCTCGTAGACGTCAATCGCCGCCGCGTACTCCGGCAGGTCCTGGTCGTATGCGCGCCAGCAGGTGATGCCCTCGCGGGTCAGCCGCTTGCGCAAATGGCGGACGTTCTTCTCGAGACGGTTCTTCAGCATCTCCGCGCCGGCCGACAGCGGCCTGGCCTCGCGGGGCGCCGCATCGCGCGGACGCAGCGCGAAGGTCAGCAGCGGCGTCTCGAGCGCGCCGTTGAACAGCACGTAGCGCTTGTCCGGGCTGAGGCGGAGGGCGCGGCCCAGCTCCTCGTCACCGGCCAGAATGGCGGCACGCCAGCCCTGAAAACGATCCTTCAGCGCCTGGCCGAGGTCGCGGTAGAGCACCGGCAACTCGGCGCGGTCGCCCAGACGCTCGCCGTAAGGCGGGTTAGTGATGACCAGACCCAGCGCGGTCTCCGGCGGCGGCGCGACATGCACGGCGTCGCGCTTGTCCAGATGAACGAAACCGGCGACGCCCGCGCTCTGCGCATTGCGCTTCGCGGTCTGGACCATGTGCGCATCCGAATCGCTGCCGAAGAACACCGGACGCAGGGCGCGCAGGCCTTCCTCGGCGCGAGCCCTGGCCTCGTCGTAAATCGTGCGCCACAGCGAATAGTCGTGCTTTGCCCAGCCCAGGAAACCGAAGTAGTCGCGACGCAAGCCCGGCGCCACGTCGGCAGCCATCAGGGCGCCCTCGATCAGGAGAGTGCCCGAGCCGCACATCGGGTCGACCAGCGCGCCGCCTTCGGCGTAGATCCGCGGCCACTGGGCACGGACGAGCATGGCGGCGGCGAGATTCTCCTTCAGCGGAGCCTCGCCCTGCTGCTCGCGCCAGTTACGGCGATGCAGCGGCAGACCCGAAAGGTCGATGGACAGGGTGGCGCGGTCGCGGCGCAGGCGCACGTTGACGCGCAGATCGGGTTCTTCCGGGTCCACATCGGGGCGCGCACCGCTGGCGGCGCGGAACTGGTCGACGATGGCGTCCTTGGTCTTCAACGCGATGAACTGGCTGTGGTTGAGCTTGCTCTGCGCCGTGTTGGCGTCCACGGCCATGGTGCCGTGCGGCGCCAGGTGCTCGGACCAGTCGATGTCCTGCACGCCCGCGTACAGAGCGTCCTGGTCGGCGGCGTCGAACTCGGCCAGCGGCAGGAGCACGCGGCTGGCCATACGCGACCACAGGCAGGCCCGGTAGGCCGTCTCGATGCTGCCGGTGAACGACACGCCAGCCAGCGCCTCGCGCACGTCGCCAGCGCCGAGGGCGATCAGTTCGTCCTTGAGCAGGTATTCCAGGCCCTTGGGACAGGTTGCGAAGAAGTGGCTCATGCCAGGCCTCCGAGGAAACGGCGGAACTCGGCCTCGATATCGGGCAGCGAATCGCTCAGGCGATGGTCGTCCTGCACCAGCAGCAGCGGCGACGCGTGGGCACGGGCGTAGCCGATGGCCTCATCGACGGGGCAGACGTCGTCCGCATAGCCATGGATGAGGAACGACGGCACGCCGGTGGCGGTGGCGAACGCGCGACCGTAGCCGGGGATGCGTGCCGGCAGGGCCAGCAGGAACAGACCGGCGACCGGGGCGTCCAGCGAGGCCAGGCCGGAGACGAACGCACCCATGCTGGACCCGACGAGGACCGGCGGCGCGGGCGACGCGGCGACCGCCTCGGCCAGGCGTGCCAGACGCGGATCGACGCAACCGGCATGGCCGAGGGCGTCGTCGTCGCGGTAATCGGGGCGGACCGTGGTCCAGCCGAGCGATTCGGCCACGGCGGCCAGCGCGCTCACCTTGGTGGCGTCGGGACCGGAATCGGACCCGTGGGAAAGAATGATGTTGCCGCGCATGGCGGACTCCGTACGCGGAATGACCGCCTATGTTATCAAAGCGCCATGATCGACATACTTTACGCCCCCCTGCCCTATGAACGCCTGCTCCCCGAGCGGGCGCCCGACACCGTCGACCTGGTGGTCATCCACTGCACCGAGCTGCCCGACCTGGCCATGGCAAGGGAATACGGCGAGCGCGTGCTGTACGAAGATCGCGGCACCGGCGCCAGCGGGCATTACTACATCGACCGCGACGGCTCGATCCTCTGCTACGTCGACCCGAACCGCGTGGCCAATCACACCCGCGGCTACAACCCGCGATCGATCGGCATCGAGCTCGTCAACCTCGGCCGGTACCCGGACTGGTTCCACTCCGCGAAGCAGGAAATGACCGAGCCCTACCCGCCCGAGCAGATCGCCGCCCTGCGCGACCTGCTGGACGAACTGGTCGTCCGCTTTCCGTCGCTGCGCCACATCGCCGGCCACGAAGACCTCGATACCGCGCTGGTGCCGGCCAGCGACGATGAGGAAAACAGCGTGCCGCGCAAGCGCGATCCGGGCCCGCAATTCCCGTGGTCGCGCGCGTACGACGCCGGCCGCCTCGGACGGCTCGAAGGCTGAGGCCCGTTATACTTTCCGACCATGTCGCCACCCCGCACACCAGGTAACCCCATGACGGACAACCACGTCGGCGAACTCGTCGAGCTGCTCGAGCTCGAACGTCTCGAAGACAACCTCTTCCGCGGCCAGAGCCGGGACATCGGCACCAAATTCGTCTTCGGCGGCCAGGTGCTGGGCCAGGCGCTGTCCGCCGCTCAGCGCACCGTGGACCCGAGCCGTGAGGCCCACTCGCTGCACGCCTACTTCCTGCGTGCCGGCGACATCAACGCGCCGATCGTCTACAGCGTCGAGCGCACACGCGACGGTGGTTCGTTCTCGGCCCGCCGCGTCGTCGCCATCCAGCACGGCCAGCCCATCCTCAACGGCTCCATCTCGTTTCAGGTGCCGGAGACCGGCTACGAACACCAGATGTCGATGCCCGAGGTTCCCGCGCCGGAAGACGTCGAGCCCATGCCGGCGATGACCGCCGAACAGCTCAGCCGTCTGCCGGAGAAAACTCAGCGCTGGCTCGGCATCGACGGACCTTTCGAGTTCCGCCACGTCTGGCCGCGCGACGAACTGCGTCCGGCCAAGCGCCCGCCTTATCAGCACATCTGGTTTCGCCTGACCGCGCCGATCGGGGACGCGCTCGGCCTGCACCAGGCCTTGCTCGCCTATGCGTCGGACTTCCATCTGATCGGCACCGCCACCCTGCCCCACGGGATCTCTTACCTGACGCGCAACATGCAGATGGCGAGCCTGGATCACGCGCTGTGGTTCCACCGCCCGTTCCGCATCGACGACTGGCTGCTCTATTCCTTCGACAGCCCGACGTCGCAGGGAGCACGCGGCCTGGCACGCGGCATGATCTACACGCGCGACGGCGTGCTCGTGGCTTCCACCGCGCAGGAAGGCCTGATCCGCGTCCGTCCGGACTGACCCCATGAGCATCGAGCTGCGGCATCTGCGCTACTTCATCGCCGTCGCCGACGAGCTCCATTTCAGCCGCGCCGCCGAGCGGCTGGGCATGTCCCAGCCGCCGCTCAGTCAGCAGATCCGCGATCTGGAGACCATGCTGGGCCTGCGACTGCTGCGCCGTACCAACCGCCGCGTCGAGCTGACCGACGCAGGCCGGGTTTACCTGGATGCCGCCCGCGACATCGTCACGCGCGTCGTCGACGCCGCCGACATGGCACGTCGTGCCGAGCGCGGCGAGATCGGCGAACTGCATGTCGCCTTCACCCGGTCCACGCCGCTCATCGAAAAATTTCCTCAGGCCATCCGCGCGTTTCGCGATGCGTATCCCGCCGTGCGGCTGGTGCTTGTCGAGCGGAATACGCTGCAGCAGGTCGAGTGCCTGCTCGACGATCGCCAGCAGATCGGTTTGCTTCGCGGCGGCAAGCTGCCCGCCCCGCTGGTTTCGCACAAGCTCGTCGACGACCCGCTGGTAGCCGTGCTTCGTGCGGACCATCCCCTGGCGAAGCGCAAACGTCGCAAGCTGCGCATGGAAGAACTCGCCGACGAACGCTTCGTCGTGTTCAGCCGTGCCGCCGGTACCGGCGTACACGATCAGTTGCTGACGATGTGTCGCAATGCGGGCTTCGCGCCGCGCATCGCACAGGAGGCCGGTGAATCATCGACGATGATCGGCCTCGTCGCCGCGGGCATGGGCGTCGCCGTATTGCCTGACTCCCTGCGCCACGTCCGCGTCGACGGCGTCGCCTATGTCGCCATCGATTCGCCTGACGCGGCGAGCGCGATCCACGTCACGCATCGCCGCGACGACACCTCGCCGCTGGTCAGAGCCTTTACGAAGCTGATGCTGAAGGCGTAAGCGTGCGCAGCTTCAAGGCGATGGCGAGGCCACCGAGCACGAGCAGAGCCGCGTAACCCGCTACGCCATTCCAGCCTCCATGCGTCCAGGCGAGACCACCGACCGATCCGGCGATGCTCGAACCCATGTAGTACGAAAACAGGTAAAAGGACGAGGCGTGCGCCTTGGCATACACCGCGCGCCTGCCCACCCAGCTGCTGGCGATCGAGTGCCCACCGAAGAAACCGAAGGTCAGCATCGCGATACCGGCGACGATGGCCCGCAGCGATGAGCTCGCGGTCAGCGCCACGCCTGCCAGCATGATCACGAAGGTCGTCCAAAGCACACGGCGACGTCCCAGCTTGCCAGCCAGTGAGCCCATCCACGCCGAGCTGCCCACACCGATCAGGTACACCATGAAGATCGCACCCACGTGCGACTGCGACAGTGAGAACGGCGGCGCAAGCAGGCGATACGACACGTAGTTGTAGATCGTGACGAAGGCGCCCATCAGCAGGAAGCCCTCAGCGAACAGCCACGGCAGACCCTTGTCGCGCCACAGCGAACCGAACGACGCGAGCAACGCACGCGGATGGGCGCGACGCTTCTCGAAATGCACGGAGGCGGGCAGGCCGCGGAATACGAGATACGACGCAAGGAGACCAAGCACGCCGATCACCGCCACGGCGACACGCCACGACGAATGATCCGCGGCGAAACCGGAGATCAGTCGCCCACCCATGCCGCCAATGGCGTTACCGCCGATGTAGAGACCCATCGCGAAGCCCAGCGAATCGCCGTGAATCTCCTCGCTCACATACGTCATGGCGACCGCGGGTAGCCCTGCCAGCGTGATGCCGAGCAACGCTCGGATTACCAGGAACGAGCCCCAGGTCGGCGCCATGGCGGAAAGCAACACGAGAATCGACGAACCCAGCAACGACGCCAGCATGATCGGCTTTCGACCGAACGCATCCGAGATCGCCCCCGCGAACAGCATGGCCACCGCCAGTACGCCGGTCGTCAGCGACAACGACAGACTGCTGCTCGCCGCGTCCACCCCGAACCCGTGAGAGAACGCGGGCATGAGCGGCTGGACGCAGTAGAGCAGGCCGAAGGTGGCGAAACCCGATGAGAACAAGGCCAGATTGGTGCGCCGGAATGCCGGCGTGCCATGACGGATGCGTCGATCGACGATGACCGCCGACGCGGCGGGGGACGAGCCGTCCACGGGAACCTCCAGGGAATGAGCCATGGGAATAAGGCTAGACCCTGAATTAAGTCGAATCGATACCCGAACGCGTCCGCTTCGATATGTCCTGCGTATCAATAAGAGACCCGTTGCGAGACGTGCAACGTGACTGGCAGTTCGGTGACCGCGTATCCGGCGACGTGCCAGCGCGTAGGCGCTAGCGCACTGCGGTGCCCGAAGCGGCACCGTCCCACTGCACCGCATCCGCGAGCTCCTGCTCGGTCAGCGCCAGAGAGCCGGATTCGGCCTCGGTTTTGACCGAGAGCACGTGCCCGTCGTTACGCGACAACTCGCGTGCCCCGGACGTCGCCATCGCATGCGCCCGCTCGTCATCGGACGACAGCAGCACCAGCAACGTCTTCGAACCCGCGACGAAACGCACGCCGCTGGTCGCACCCGACTTCGCGAGTGCCGCGGAATCCAGTGGCACCGCCGTTACCTTGCCCGTCCAGCGTGGCGGAGCGACGAAGGTGTAACCCGCGGCTTCGTCACGCCAGGCAAAACGCTTCATAGGCTCAGCTGCCGGCGCGCGCTCGCCGTGGGTACCGGGAGGCGTCTGGGCGGCGGACGCGGCGACGCTGAAACCGAGCAGCAGGAAAGCGATAGCGACAGGTTTCATGGCATACCTCCGGACGATGGGAGCAGCGTACGCTTCCCGTGTCGCGATGGCGTCAAGCGCCCCGGTCGGCGGCGACCTCGTCCGGGGCGACGTGCCCTTCCCTGCCGCTGACCCAGGCAAACAAGGCGATGCCCACGATGATGGCGACCGCGCCGATGGCGGCCATCGGGCCCGGCACGGCTTCGTGCAGGAAGATCACGCCGATGACCGTCGCGAACAGCAGCTCGGCGGCCTGCATGGCTTCCACGCCGGCCAGCGCGGTCGGCTGGCGACCGACCATCTCGGTCGCGTGGAAAAACAGCACCGTCGCAATGACACCGGACGACAACGCCACGCCACCGGCCAGCCAGATCTCCCGCCAGGACGGCGGCCCGATGCTGAACCACGTGGCGACCGCAAGGACGATCCAGAGGGGCCAGCTCGCCAGCGTCATCCCGAACACCCGCTGCACGGCACCGAGGCGCGTGCCGGTGCGCTCGAGATGCAACAGGATTTTCCGGTTGCCCAGCGGATAGGCGAAGGCAGCCAGGACGACCGCGCCGACGGCCAGCCACGCCGACGCGTCGAGCGATCCGCGGGCATTGCCGAGCTGCAGCAACATCACGCCGATGACGATCAGGGCGCCAATCGACAAGGCGCCGACGTGCCAGCGAGCACGCTCATCGCGATAGATGAAGGGGGCAAGCAAGGGTCCGGCGAGAACGGTCGTCTGGAAGCTTCCCGCCACGAGCCACGACGGACCGCTGCTGGCCGCCCAGGTGAGCGGCAGGCCGAACAGCACGAAGCCGATGCTGCTCCAGATGAGCCACGTGCGCGTATGCGAGCGAAGTTCGCGAGGAAGCGAACCCAGCCCGCCCCGAAACGGCAGAACCGCCGCGAGCAGCGGCAGCGTGATCAGGTAACGAAGGATCACCGCCCACTGCCAGTGCCCACCCCCACTGACGACGGCGCGGTTGAGGACATAGGTCAGCGTGAAGAACAGCGCGGAGAGCAGCGCGATCGCGACGGCCTGGAGTGCACGGGAACGCATGGTGGACCTTGATTCGAACGAGGTCCGAGTGTGCCAGTGATGGAAAGGCGCGTCAGCCCGCTTCGTTAAGCTCCAGAAACAACTCCTGCAACTCCCCGCCGATCGGCTTCCCGTCCACACAAAGCGTCACGTCCCCCTCGATCCCGGAAACCGGGCAACACCCGTCGACGATACCCAGCAGGTTAGCCGTCGTATCGATCATCGTGTGGCAGATCACCTGAAGGAAGACCTCCTTGTTGTCCTCGTCCAGCCCGTTGAACAGTTCGAGCGCGCGCACCCAGTGCGGGTCCACCGCCATCTCCACGGGGGTGCTGCGGAACAGCTCGGAGTAGACCGCGAGGTTGTCGCGGACCACGGTGTTCTGGAGAGCGAGTACGAAACGCTCGGGGGACATGGGTGCCACCTGCTCGAAAGACGGGTTGGGGATGCACCCTATGTGTGGGGGATGGGGCCCTGGCTCAATAGTGCTCCCGCCCCTCCCGCCTCGGCCGGCGTGAAGCCGGCACGTAGCCGGGCCAGATGGCGTCGTAGAAATACCGTTCCGCCTCGCTGGGCGGCCCGTAGGCCCGGACCGGCGGCGGGATCAGTTTCCGCAGCCGGGCCTCGTTATGTTCGGCCCAGCGCATCACCATGCGCTGCATGAGGGAGACGCCCCGTAGCGTCGCGCCCTGCCCGCCGCGAGGCCCGTAGCGCCAGCGGACCACCCAGCGGCCATCCTTCGGGCTGACCCGTGCGAAGGCCCGCGAGGTCCCTTCCAGGATCGCGTACTGCCGTTCGCCCATCTGTACCCAGTTCACCTTGGCCATGGGGCCGAGATTAGGTGGGGGCCGTCGCATAGATGTGGACGGGACGGCAGGTTTGCCTGAGGTTGTTCAGGCAAGTGGTTGAGTGCGCGAGGTCCCGGGTCAGTCTGCCGGAACATGGCGACGTGCTCTTCCGGTCGACGCAGCCAGACGCAGCCAAAGGCAGGCAAATGGTCGCGACGTTGCCGTCAAATCGCCTCGAGATGCGTCACCAGCAACCGAACACTCTCCCTGCCCTGCCAGTCGTTGACGGACAGTTCGTAGGCGACACGCATCCGCGCGGGTGGCGGCGTACCGTCATAGCAGTTGAACATCACCGCATCCAGCGGTGCACCGCCCTGCGTGTGGCGCAGCTGCAAACGCAGATGCCGGCTGCCCATCGGCTTCCATGACGCGCATTCGAAGCGCGCCTCGAACACCGGCGGCGGAAACGCCTGCCCCCACGGCCCGGCGTGCCGAAGCTGCTTCGCCAGATCGAGTGTGTGGTCACGGTAGTCGAGTTCACCATCGGTGTGCACGAGTGCCTGCAGATGATCGTCGTCGAGATGCTTGCGGGCGATCGCGTCGAACGCGGCGGCGAAGCGCTCGAAGTCGCGCGCCTGCATGCTCAGGCCTGCCGCCATCGCATGGCCGCCGAAGCGCAGGATCAGACCCGGATGCTTCGCGTCGATCTCGGCCAGCGCATCGCGGATGTGGAACCCGGGAATCGATCGTGCCGAACCGCGCAGCTCATCCGTGTCGTCGCCGGCCGGCGCGAACGCCAGCACGGGGCGATGCAGCTTCTCTTTCAACTTCGAGGCGACGAGACCGACGATGCCGGGATGCCAGCCTTCGTCGAACAACGCCACGCCCACCGCATCGACATGTTTCGCCAGCGAGACCATGCGCTCGGCTTCGTCGACCATGCCCGCCTGCATCTCGCGGCGTTCCTGATTGATGGCCGAAAGCTGTTCCGCGTAACGACGCGCGATGCCGACGTCATCGGTGAGCAGACAGGCGACGCCTAGCGACATGTCTTCCAGTCGGCCGGCGGCGTTGAGGCGCGGGCCGATGGCGAACGCGAGATCGGTCGCGGCGATGGTGGACAGCGATCGGCCACTGGCTTCGATCAACGCGGTGACACCCGCGCATGCCTTGCCCGCGCGCATGCGCTTCAGGCCGGCTTCGACCAGTACGCGGTTATTGAAATCCAGCGGCACCAGATCGGCCACCGTGCCGAGCGCGACCAGATCGAGCAGCGCGCTGAGGTCGGGTTCGCCGTTCGGAAACTGCCCGGCGTCACGCATCGATGCGCGTAACGCCAGCAGCAGGTAGAACATGACGCCGACGCCCGCCAGGGCCTTGCTCGGAAAACCATCGCCATCGAGGTTCGGATTCACCATCGCATCGGCATCGGGCAAGGTATCGCCCGGCAGGTGATGGTCGGTGATCAGTACGCCGATACCACGCGCTCGCGCGGCCGCGACACCGGCGACACTGGCCACGCCGTTATCGACGGTAACGATCAGGTCCGGTGACGGTTGCAACGATTCGACCAGCGCTTCGCTGAGGCCATAACCGTGGACGAAGCGATTGGGCACGACATGGGCGACGTGTTTCGCACCGAGCAGGTGGAGGCCGCGCACGGCGACCGCCGTGCCCGTCGCGCCATCGCAGTCGTAATCGCCGGCGACGACAATGCGCTTGTCGCTGGCGATGGCGTCCATCAGTACGGCGACGGCGCGATCCATGCCACCGAGCAGGCTGGGCGACAGGAGCCGCGCGAGGCGATGCTCGGCGCCGTCAGGGGTGCTTACGCCGCGTGCGGCGTAGATACGCTGGATCACGGGATGGATGTGCGCGGGCCAGCCGCTGGGTGCGGCGGTGGCGATGCGTTGTCGCCAGACGCGGGTCGTCATGCCTTGCGCCAGAAGCGCAGGCGGTGGTTCTTCTTCAGGACCACGCGGAGGCCGTCGGCGAAGGCGAGGCGGAGTTCGGTGCCTTCGGTCAGGTGGGTTTCCAGGGCGGGCCACCAGGTCTGGTCGAAGTCGTGGGGCTGGGTGTCCTGGAGGTCCAGCAGGGTATAGGGGGAAAGTGCTGCGTGGGTTGTGCCGTCGCCAGCACCCTTCGCCAGCAGGCTGGCTCCTGCAGGAGCGGGCCCGGGACCTGCAGGAAAGGCAGTGCGGGCCTGGACGTCGACGTTGGCTTTGTGGCCGAGGGCCCAGGGCAGGAGGTCGTCGCTGTAGATGCGGCTGAGGCCGCATTCGACCCAGTCGGGGAGGACGCCGGCGCCCCACAGCCAGACGCTGTTGACGGGCGGCAGGTGGCGCGAGGCACGCGACCGGTTGACCGGGTGGTTGTGCAGGACGACCTGCGCTTCGTTGATCAGGGCGCGCCAGCGACGACCAGCCTCGCCTTTGGGCAGTTGCTCGAACAGGTCGGCGCCGAGGGCTTCTTCCGGCTCGGGGAAGGCGGGTACGTCGATATAGCTGGGCAGACGCAGCTGCCAGTGCTGTGCGTCACCGACGTGCAGGCTCATGCCTTCCGCTTCGAAGGTCTCGGCCAGCGCGGCGACGAGGCTCGCGGACTCCTCCACCGTGAGGCCGAGGTTGCCGCAGGCGAGCAGCCGCGCCCCGCTCAGTTCGGGCTGCACCCAGGCGGGATCGGCGGACAACCACAGCGCGTCGCCCGAGTCGCCCGCGACCGACTGACGGATGACCGCCGCAGCCGGAAGTGCGCCGCCGGGCCAGCGGAAGTGCTCGGCCATCGCGACCATATAACCGGGCAACGCCGCCGGCAACGTCGTGCCGCGCGCCATCCAGGCGGCGAACGGCGCGATGTGGGCGAGTTTGTCGCGTCCCGGCAACAGGACGTTGAGGACGGCGGCCATGCTTACTCCTCGATCTGTTCCAGGATGCCGAGCCATTCGAGCTCGAGGGTTTCCTTTTCGCCGCGCAACGCGGACTGCCGCTGGCTGAGCTTCATCATCTCCGCGGTCGGGCCGTCGTAGACCCTGGGGTCGGCGAGCTGGCTTTCGATCGCGGTGAGCTCCTTGTCCATCGTGGCGATGAGGGTCTCGATCTTCTTCACCCGGGCGCGCAGCGGCTTTTCCTTCTCGCGCTCTTCGGCGCTGAGCTTGCGCTTTTCCTTGGCCGAGGCCTGGATCGGCGCTTCCGGTGCGGCCGAGGCGACGGCGGCGGTCTTGCGCGTGGTGGCGCGCGTGCGCAACCATTTGGCGTAATCGTCGAGATCGCCATCGAAGGCTTCGACGTCGCCGTCGGCCACGCGCCAGAACTCGTCGCAGACCATGCCGAGCAGATGGCGGTCATGGGACACCAGCACCAGCGCACCGTCGAAGCCAGACAGCGCATCGGCCAGCGCTTCGCGCATGTCGAGGTCGAGATGGTTGGTCGGTTCGTCGAGCAGCAGCAGGTTCGGCTTGTCCCACGCGATCAGCGCAAGCGCGAGACGCGCGCGCTCGCCACCGGAGAACGCATCTACCGGCTCGAAGACGCGGTCGGCGGGGAAGTTCCACGTACCCAGGTAATCGCGCAATGCCTGCTGACCGGCAGTGGGTGCCTTTTCCTGCAGGTGATCGAACGCGCTCCAGCCTTCGTGCAGGCTTTCGACCGTGTGCTGGGCGAAGTAGCCGATCTTCATGTCCTTGTGGAAGGACCGCTCGCCCTTCAACGGTTCCAGTTCGCCGACCAGCGACTTCACCATCGTGGATTTACCGGCGCCGTTCGGACCGAGCAGGCCGATGCGGTCGCCCGACTCGAGACCGAAGGCGACGTCGCGCAACACCACGTGATCGCCGTAGCCTGCGTCGATGTGATCGAGCTGAAGCATCGACGTGGGCAGACGATCCGGCGCCGGGAACGAGAAGCTGAAGCTGCGCTCGGCGCGCACCGCTTCGGTACCGGCCAGCTTTTCAAGGCGCTTCATGCGCGACTGCGCCTGCTTGGCCTTGCTGGCCTTGGCCTTGAAGCGGTCGATGAAGGATTGCAGGTGAGCGCGCTCGGCCTGTTCGCGCACATGCGCGATCTGCTGCTGACGCAGATGCTCGGCACGCTGGCGTTCGAACGCGGTGTAGTTGCCGGTGTAGAGCTTGGCCGTGCCGTCATGCAGATGCATGGTGTGCGAGATCACGCCGTCGAGGAATTCGCGATCGTGCGAGATGATCAGCAGCGTGCCCGGGTAGCGGCGCAGCCATTCTTCCAGCCACAGCACCGCGTCCAGATCCAGATGGTTGGTCGGCTCATCGAGCAGCAGCAGGTCGGACGGCGCCATCAGCGCGCGAGCCAGGTTGAGGCGCACGCGCCAGCCGCCGGAGAAGGAGGACACGGCGCGCTCGTGGGTTTCCGGACTGAAACCCAGGCCATGCATAAGGCGACCGGCGCGGGCACGTGCGTCGTAGCCGTTGAGTTCCTCGATACGGTGGTTGGCCACGGCGGCGGCCTCGTAGTCTTCGCGGTCATAGGCCTCGGCTTCGGCCTTGAGTGCCGCGGCGACCTCGACGTCGCCACCCAGCACGTAGTCGATGGCGGGATCGGGCAGCGACGGAGTCTCCTGCGAGACGGACGCCAGCCGGACCCTGGAAGGCATGTCCAGCTCGCCCACCTCCGGCTCCAGCTCGCCCTTGAGGGCGGCGAACAGGGTGGATTTGCCACAGCCGTTACGGCCGATGACACCCAGGCTCCATCCACTCTGGATGGTGAGGTCCATCTGCGACAGCAGGGTGCGGCTGCCCCGGCGAAGGGCAAGATTGCGAAACGAGATCATGGATTGGGAAGACTGGCGGCTAGCGACCGTCCATGATAACTGCCCCGCCCTGCCCGCGTCCGGAAACGCGACGCAGCACACAGCCGTGAAGGCGGCGCGGCGCGCCCCATGGCGTGGGTGAAGGCGATCTGTTAAAACGAC
Organism: Luteibacter mycovicinus; assembly: GCF_000745235.1. NCBI lineage: Bacteria > Pseudomonadati > Pseudomonadota > Gammaproteobacteria > Lysobacterales > Rhodanobacteraceae > Luteibacter > Luteibacter mycovicinus. Next base: position 3,937,960 of record NZ_JQNL01000001.1, on the reverse strand, counting down.
GTCCTGCGCCGCATGGGGAGCGCGACGGAGCCATCATGAACACCTTCAAGCCTGTTTTCACCGCGATCGCCCTGGCGCTCGTGTCCGCCGCCATGGTCCCGGCCGCTCACGCGGGCGACAGCCTGCTGGTCAACCGCGTCCAGCAGGAGCAGGCCATGAACCTGCCCAGGAAGGGCATGAGCATGGCCCAGGTGGAACGCCAGTTCGGCGCGCCGACGTCCAGACTCGACTCGCGCGGCGGCGGCAGTGCGAAGCAGCCGGTCATCAACCGCTGGATGTACCCGGGCTACATCGTCTATTTCGAGCGCAGCCACGTGGTCCACACGGTGCTCAATACGCCTGCCGGCAACAACCTGAATCCGCAAGCCGCCAGGTAACCGGCGGATTACAGCAGCGGTAACGAGGAAGCCCTACAATAGCCGGCTTCCTTTGCTGCCCCGTTGTCCGCCATGACCGACCGCACTTCGTATCGCCTGCCCGCCGAATGGGAGCCGCAGGCCGGCGTTCTGATCGCCTGGCCGCACGCGGATACCGACTGGGCCGACCGTCTGGCCGAGGTCGAGAGCACCTATGTGGCGCTGGCCGCCGCCGTGACCCGCTTCGAACCGCTGCACGTCATCGTCGCCGATGACGAGCTGCGTGAACGCGCACGGCTGCTCACCGGGCAGGCCGGCGCCGACATGTCGCGCCTGCACTTCATCGAACTGCCCTACGACGATACCTGGCTGCGCGACTCCGGCCCGATCACGCTGACCGGCCCCGACGGTGTGCTGCTCAACGATTACCGTTTCACCGGCTGGGGCGGCAAGTTCGGCGCCGAGCAGGACGACGCGCTGATCTCCGGCCTGCTCGAGCGTGGCGTGCTGTCCGGTCTGCCGCACAAGCGGATCGACTGGGCGCTGGAAGGCGGCGGCATCGAGAGCGACGGTCGCGGCACCATCCTCACCACGTGGAAGTGCCTCAACCAGCGTCACCCGGACCTGTCGCGCGAAACCATGACCGAAACGCTGGCCACCACGCTGCACGCCAACCGCGTGCTCTGGCTGGACCACGGTTACCTTGAAGGCGACGACACCGACGCCCATATCGACACGCTGGCCCGCTTCTCCGAAGACGGCGGCATCGTGTATCAGGCGTGCGACGACGCCAGCGACCCGCACTTCGAGGAACTGGGCCAGATGGCCTCGGAACTCGCCGAACTGCGCACTCCGGATGGCAAGCCGTACCCGTTGCACCCGCTGCCCTGGGCGCAGCCGATCCTCGACGATGGTCGTCGACTGGCCGCGTCCTATGCGAACTACCTGATCGTCAACGGCGCGGTGCTCGTGCCGGCGTATGGCGATCCGGTGGACGCGGAAGCGGCACGGATCATCGGCCTCGCCCATCCGGGCCGCGAGATCGTCCAGGTACCTTGCCGTCCGTTGATCTGGCAGAACGGAAGCCTGCATTGCATCACCATGCAGCTGCCCGCCGCCATCGCCAAGTAAGGAAGAAGTCATGTCCCGCAAGACTCTCAAGGTCGCCCTCCTCCAGGAAACCGACCGCGGCAGCCGCGACGCCAACCTCGACGCGATCGAGCAGGCCCTGCGCGACGCGGCCGGAGCCGGCGTCGAGCTGGTGCTGCTGCAGGAACTGCACAACGGCCCGTACTTCTGCCAGCACGAAAGCGTCGACCTGTTCGACCTCGCCGAGACCATTCCCGGCCCGAGCACCGAGCGCCTGGGCAAGCTTGCTGAAGAGCTCAGGCTCGTCGTCGTCGCCTCGATCTTCGAGAAGCGCGCCACCGGCCTGTATCACAACACCGCGGTGGTCTTCGATCGCTCGGCCGCCATCGCGGGCAAGTACCGCAAGATGCACATCCCCGACGATCCGGCGTTCTACGAGAAGTTCTACTTCACGCCGGGCGACCTGGGCTTCGATCCGATCCAGACGTCGGTCGGCAAGCTCGGCGTGCTCGTCTGCTGGGACCAGTGGTATCCCGAAGCCGCGCGCCTGATGGCGCTGGCCGGCGCCGATATCCTGTTCTACCCGACTGCGATCGGCTGGGATCCGAAGGACTCCGACGAAGAAAAAGCGCGTCAGCGCGAGGCATGGATCACCGTGCAGCGCGGCCATGCCGTCGCCAACGGCCTGCCCCTGCTCTCGTGCAACCGCACGGGCTACGAGGCGGACCCGACCAGCGTCGGCAACGGCATCCAGTTCTGGGGCTCCAGCTTCGTCGCCGGTCCGCAGGGGGAGTTCCTCGCCCAGGCCGGTACGGACGGTCGTGAACTGCTGATCGTCGATGTCGACATGGAACGCAGCGAGCACGTGCGCCGCATCTGGCCGTTCCTGCGCGACCGTCGTATCGACGCCTATGCCGATCTCACCAAGCGCTTTCGCGATTAAGACATCCAACGGACACCCGAGCGCATGATTCCTGCCGAGAACGACGTCACCCTGCCCGCCGCCCTGGAAGGCCAACCCATCGAGCGCATGACGCGCGACGGCGTCGACTACGTCATTCTCGGCACGGCGCACGTGTCACGCGCCAGCGTGCAGGCGGTGGATGCGCTACTGGAAACGGAGCACTTCGACGCGGTGGCGGTGGAACTGTGCGCCAGTCGTGCGCATGGCATCCGCGATCCGGAAGCGTTCAAGCAGATGGATCTGTTCCAGGTCATCCGTCAGGGCAAGGCCGGCATGGTCGCCGCGAGCCTCGTGCTCGGCGGCTTCCAGAAACGTCTCGCCGCGCAATACGGCATCGAGCCGGGCGCGGAAATGAAGGCCGCGATGGACGGCGCCGACGCGCGCAACCTTCCGGTGTGGCTGGTGGATCGCGAAGTCGGCACCACGCTCAAGCGCGCCTGGCGCAGCGTCGGTTTCTTCCAGCGCTTCGGCCTGATGGCCGGCATGCTCGGCAGCGTGTTCGAGCGTGAGGAGATCCCCGAGGAAGACATCGAGAAACTGAAGCAGGCGGATCTGCTCGAAAGCGCCTTCAGCGATTTCGCCCAGGGCTCGGCACCGCTTTACCGCGCACTGATCGCCGAGCGCGACGAATACATGGCCGCGCGCCTGCGCGAAAACGGCCAGCGGATGGATGCTGCCGCGCCATCGCGCAAGGTGCTCGTCGTCATCGGTGCCGGCCACCTGAAGGGCATGAGCAGGCAGCTTGCCGATCAGCAGGGCGATGCCCGTTCGACGGCGGATGACCTCGCTGTCACGCCACCCGCCTCGCACTGGCCGAAGATCGTCGCCGTAGGCGTGGTGCTCGCGATCTTCGCCGCCATCGGCTTCGCCTTCTACCGCAGCCCGAGCCTGGGCGCCGACGCCGTGAAGAGCTGGATTCTGCTGACAGGCGGCCTTTCCGCGCTCGGCGCCCTGATCGCGGGCGGTCATCCGCTGTCGATCATCGCCGCGTTCATCGCCGGTCCGCTCAAGCCTTTCCGGCCCGGCATCCCGTCCGGCGCCTTCAGCGCCATGGCCGAAGCGTGGGTCCGCAAGCCGCGCGTGCTCGACTTCGAACACCTGCGTGACGACATCACGCACTGGACCGGATGGTGGAAGAATCGGGTGGCCCGCACCCTGCTCAACTTCTTCCTGGTCTGCGTCGGCACCATCGCCGGCGAGTACATCGCGGGCTTCCACATCATCAAAAGTCTTCTCTGACGCGGACTTACGCCTGAGTTGTTCCCCGTTGCGACAGCCCTCTATACTTCGACGGCTGTTCAACCCCGGCCCCGCCCGGCACCCAGGGAACTCTTAATGAAGCGTCTGCATCTGGTTGGTCTGATCGCTGTAGCTCTGTGTGCCGCATCCGCGGCGCATGCCGAAGGGGATAAGGCCCGGGGACGGACGCTCGTCTACACCTGCAATGGCTGCCACGGCGTGCCCGGCTATGCCAACGCCTACCCCGAATACCATGTGCCGCACATCGTCGGCCAGAACGAGCAGTACATCGTCAACGCCCTGAAGGCGTACAAGAGTGGCGAGCGCACGCACCCGACGATGGGCGCCCAGGCGCAGAGCATGTCCGATCAGGAAATCGAGGACATCGCCGCCTACCTCTCCAGTATCGCCAAGTAAGCCGCCGAGGACGAATGATGATCCGTGGTTTCTCCCTGATTGCCATGGGCGCGCTGCTCGCGCTGACCGCCACCCAGACCTTCGCCGCCGGTGACCCGGCGCGCGGCAAAACCAAGATCGCCACCTGCGTCGCCTGCCATGGGCAGGACGGCAATTCCGTCGACCCGCAGTATCCCCGCCTGGCCGGCCAGTACGCCGACTACCTCGCGCAGGCCCTGCACGAGTACAAGGACGGACGCCGCGGCAACGCCATCATGAAGGGCTTCGCGGCCACGTTGTCCGATCAGGACATCGACGACGTGTCGGCGTATTTCGCGACGATGCCGTCGAAACTGCAGGGGCTCGAGCACCACATCCAGGGCGACTGACCGCCCTGCAGGAGCGCGCCCTGCGCGCGATGTTTTTCATTCTCGCGCGTCATTCGCGCGCGGGGCGCGCTCCTACATTTAGCCCGCTGCTTTGGCGAAATAGGGGGCGTCGCCGGTTTCGTGATCGGTGACGTCGCGCACTTCCGTAATCTCCGGCACGCGCTCGCGCAGGGTCTTCTCCACGCCGTTCTTCAGCGTGACGTCGACCATGCCGCAGCCGTGGCAACCGCCACCGAAACGCAGCACGACGATGCCGTCGGCGGTGACCTCGACGAGCGAGATGCGACCGCCGTGCGAGGCGATCTGCGGGGCGACTTCGGACTCGAGGACGTATTTGACCCGTTCGACCACGCCAGCACCCTCACCCGGGGCGTCGCCCTTGATGCGCGGCGCACGGATGTTGAGCTGGCTGCCGGTAGGCGTCATCTCGTAGTCGATGTTGGCTGGATCGAGCCAGCGCATGCTCTCGCCGTCGACGTAGAGATTGAAGCCGGTGCACTCGATCGTCCACTCGTCGCCGGTCAGCTCCGAGGCTTCGCAGAATTCGAGTTCGCACTGGGCGGCAGGCGTCCCGGCCTCGACGACGCGCAAGCGAACGCCGAGGCCATCATCACCCTGCTGGGCGATCAGGCGCTGGAAATGCGCCTGCGCGCGTTCCGTGATGTCGATCATGGGGGCTCCGGTATCGGGTCCGGCGTGGGGAGCGCCGGAATACAGCACCATTCTAGTACTGTTTCCTCCGGGATGCCGCCTTTTGACAATTCAGGCGGAAGCGTCGACGCTTCGCGCTTTCCTCTGCCGGATGCCCGCCATGACCCTCTCCCCGCTCGCGACCCAGCATTGCCAGCCACGCAAAGGCCCGGAGAATGCGCTCGACCGGGCGACGCTCGACCAGCACCTTGCCGGTCTGCCGGGCTGGACGGTGACCGCGGACGGCAAGGCCATCGTGAAGGACTTTTCCTTCAGGGACTTCCATCACACGCTGGGCTTCATCAATGCGGTCGGCTTCATGGCTAACCAGGAAGATCATCATCCGGATCTCGAAGCCGGCTACGGCCATTGCCAGGTGCTCTGGTCCACGCATGACGTCGGCGGCCTCTCACTCAACGACGTGATCTGCGCCGCACGCGTCGAGGCCCTGCTCGATCGCTGACGTGTCACCCCGCGCCTCCCGCTGGATGGTCGCGGCGACGCTCGCCGCGGCGGTCGCCTTGCTGTTCGCCCTCCCCCGGTTCGCCGCCACGGTGGTGCAGGGTGCGATCGAGCGTGAAAGCGCAAACGATCGCGTCGCGTTCGCCGAAGGCCGCTCGCCGTGGTCGTGGCGCTTCTCTGACGTCGAGGACGTGGTGGCCGGTCGTGCGTTTGGCGGCGGCCGACTCGCGACGTCGCCTCCTGGACTGAGCGTCCAGGCGACAGACGCGGGCGGCTTCGAGATCGGCCTGGTGTTGCGGCGTGATGCCGACCTCGTCCGCCTCGACACGTTCTATCTGGACGCCACGGCATCGGCGACGGGACGCTACGCGCTTGCGGTGAGGGAAACGCTGACGAGTCCGGGACGACATGCCGACCTAGGTACGCTGACGCCCGCGGAGGTTGGCCGGCCCGTAAGGCTCGACAGGCTGTCCTGGACCGACGATCAGGGCCGCGCCGTCGATCCACCGCGTCGGGCCGCCATGCTGCGCATTCGGGCTGTGTTGCCGGTGGGCGCGACGCTGAGTCTACGCAGCGCGCGGCTGGCGTTGGCGGAGGGGGCCTCCTTGCCACCTCCGGTGATGCTGCCCGATGGCCTGTCGGCGGAGGGCCTGCTGGCACTCCGGGACCGGGAGCGTGCGGCGGATCCGCTGGTGGCGTTCGGTGAGGCTCCGGGGCGGGTACGTGCCACGTCGGTGGAGTCTTACCCTTCACCGGCCTGGCCTGGCTGGGTGGAGGCCGGGGTTTATCTGGCTCTGGTGTCGGTCGTCAGGTGGCGCCGCCAGGGCGATCGCGCACGTCGACCTGTCGACGAAGGGACCGGCTCCCACGCGGGCTGGCGAGCTCTGGCCGGCGCCGGACTCGACGTGGCGCTCGTCCTGGCGGGCCCGTTGTGGTTCATCGCGGGGCTGGGGCTCTCGTTGCGGCCGGCGCCGCCTGGCATCGCGGCGTTCGTTATCGGCGTGGGCTACGCGGTGACGCTGGGCGCGCGGCGGCAGTTGCCGTCGTGGCACTGGGCAGGCGCGTGGCGCCAGGCGGGCTGGCCCTTGCTGGCTGTCGCAGTCGCCGGCGGCATCGCCCTCGCGGCGGGGCATTCGCCCGCATGGCCTCCTGCCGGGCGCACCGTCCTCTATATAGGGTGGGCGCTTTTTCAGCAGTGGCTGATTCTGGCCGTCGTGGCCGCCCTGCTCGACCGGGCGGTCCCCCGAGCGGTCGCCGTCCTGCTGGCCGCCCTCGCCTTCGCGCTGCTGCACACACCCAACGGGCTGCTGATGCAGCTCTGCTTCGTCGCCGAACTGGGCTGGGCCTGGTGGTACCTGCGCCACCGTGCCCTGTTGCCCGTGGCCGTGGCACACGCGCTAAGCGCCGTGATCCTCCAGGCCTGTGTCGCGAGCGGCCTGTTGCGTTCGCTCGAGGTCAGCGCGAGGTTCCTCGTCTGATCAATCGCGCAGTTTGTCGAGGAACGCCTTCAGATCGTCGGGCAACGGCGCCGAAAAGTCGTAGTTCTTGCCGCCAAGATCGAAGCTCATTCGGGCCGCGTGCAGGAACATCCGCTTCAGGCCCTTTGCGCGGAACCGCTTGTTGGCCTCCTCATCGCCGTATTTCGGGTCGCCCGCGAGCGGATGGCCGACATACTGAGCGTGAACGCGGATCTGGTGGGTACGACCCGTACCCAGTGTCGCCTGCATCAGGCGGGAGGCCGGGTACTGCTCCAGTTCCTGGAAGAACGTAAGCGAGGGCTTGCCTGCGTCGTCGACACGTACCATCCGCTCGCCGCCGTGCATCACCGACTTCAGCAGCGGCTGATTGACGTCGAACTTCGCCTTACGCGGCGTACCGGTCATCAGGCAGAGGTATTGCTTGACCACCTCGTTGTCGCGGATCAAGGCCTGCAGGCCGGTCAGACCCGGACGCGAGCGAGCCAGGACCAGGACGCCGCTGGTGTCGCGATCCAGCCGGTGGACCAGTTCGAGGTGCTCGTTCGGACGCGCCGCGCGCAGCAGCTCGATGGCGCCGTGGCTCACGCCGCTGCCGCCATGCGCCGCGATGCCCACGGGTTTGTCGATTACCAGAAAGTGCTTGTCTTCGAAAATGACCGAGTCGGCTACCGCACGGACCATACCCGAGGGTGCCACCGTCTCATCGCGCTCCGCGACGCGTACCGGTGGAATCCGCAGCATATCGCCGGCGGCGAGGCGCGTTTCCGGCTTGGCCCGTTTGCCATTGATGCGAACCTGTCCGGTTCTCAGGATGCGGTAGACCAGGCTGCGCGGCACTCCCTTCAGGAGGGTCATCAGAGCGTTGTCCACGCGCTGACCGTCCCTTTCGGGTCCGATTTCGACGATGCGCACACCTTGGCCGCCGTCGAGGGAAGTTGCCGTCTGCATTGATAAAACTCGAAATTGATAGGATACTCGGCCAGCGCCAGGCTCCGCTGAAGACTTATCTCTCGCGGGGTGCCTGTACCGTCACGTAAGGCGAGTGTCGCGCGGGTCCGTCCGAGGGGACGGAACGCGAAGACACCCCACATCGTAACGGTTCGGGTTGCGGTTGTCCGGCTAATCCGTAGGGACGCGGACCGGTTGCAAGGCGCTTATCACGAATCACGCCGGGTCCAGGTATCGGTCCCGGATCCCATGCCGCTTGAAGCCTCACCGCTGCGGCGCGATCCCCGGCAGGCCGCCAATCAGGCGCCACCGCGGCCCGCGGCCGCGCGGCAAGGCCGAGGAAATTACAATGAAGCGTATGCTTATCAACGCGACTCAGCGCGAAGAGTTGCGTGTGGCCATCGTCGATGGTCAGAACCTTTACGATCTCGATATCGAAATCCCGTCCCGCGAGCAGAAAAAGGCCAATATCTACAAAGGCCGTATCACTCGCGTCGAGCCCTCCCTCGAAGCCTGCTTCGTCGACTACGGCGCCGAGCGCCACGGGTTCCTTCCCCTGAAGGAAATCTCCCGCGACTACTTCAATCCGAATGCGGAAGGTAAGTCGAACATCCGCGATCTCCTCAAGGAAGGCCAGGAGATCATCGTCCAGGTCGAGAAGGAAGAACGCGGTAACAAGGGCGCCGCCCTCACCACGTTCATCAGCCTCGCCGGCCGGTACATGGTCCTGATGCCGAACAACCCCCGTGCCGGCGGCGTCTCGCGCCGCATCGAGGGTGAGGACCGCCAGGCCCTGAAGGAAGCCATGGAGCACCTGGAGGTGCCCGACGAAATGGGTCTCATCGTGCGCACCGCCGGCATGGGCCGCGACGCCGAAGAACTCCAGTGGGATCTGGACTACCTCCTGCAGCTCTGGAAGTCGATCTCCGGCGCCGCCAACTCGCAGAAGGCGCCGTTCCTGATCTACCAGGAATCGAAGCTGTTCATCCGCGCCCTGCGCGATTACCTGCGTAACGACATCGGCGAAATCCTCATCGACGAGGAGTCGCTGTACCAGGACGCCCGCGATTTCGTCCAGCAGGTGATGCCGAACAACCTGCGCAAGCTCAAGCTTTACCAGGATCCGACCCCGCTGTTCTCGCGGTACCAGATCGAAACCCAGATCGAGAGCATCTTCGAGCGTAACGTGCGCCTGCCCTCGGGCGGCTCCATCGTCATCGACCAGACCGAAGCCCTGACCGCCATCGACATCAACTCTTCGAAGGCCACCAAGGGCAGCGACATCGAAGAGACGGCGTTCAACACCAACCTCGAAGCCGCCACCGAGATCGCCCGTCAGCTGCGCATCCGCGATGCCGGCGGACTGATCGTCATCGACTTCATCGACATGGACAGCCCGCGCCATCAGCGCGAGGTCGAAGAGCGCCTGAAGGACGCCCTGAAGGCGGACCGCGCCCGCGTCCAGATCGGTCGTATCTCGCGCTTCGGCCTGCTGGAGATGTCCCGCCAGCGCCTGCGCCCGAGCCTCGGCGAAGCCACCCAGAACGTTTGCCCGCGTTGCGAAGGCCACGGCCACATCCGCAGCGTGGAGTCGCTGGCGCTGTCGACCCTGCGCCTGATCGAAGAACACGCGATGAAGGAAAACACCGGGCAGGTCCTGGTGCAGGCGCCGTCCGCGGTCGCCAACTTCATGCTCAACGAGAAGCGCGCCAGCGTCGTCGAGATCGAGCTGCGCCATAGCGTTCACGTGGTCGTGGTCGCCGACGAGAAACTGGAAACGCCTCACCTCGAGATCACCCGCATCCGCGAAGCGGACATGGGCGAGCACAGCAAGCCGAGCTACGAGCGCACCACCCCGGTGGTCGCCCAGGCCCTGCCGAAGATGGGCCAGGCCCTTGGCAGTGGCGAGCAGCCGCTGGTGACCGGCGTCGTGCCGGCGTCGCCCGCTCCCATCCGTGAGGAAGTGGCCGAGCCGGTCGCCGTCGCGGCACCCGCGCCGCGCGTTTCCGCCCCGGCCGCTCCCACCGGCGGCTTCTTCTCGCGCCTCTTCGGCAGCCTGTTCGGCGGCGGCAACGCCCAGCCGGCAGCGGCGCCGCAGCCGGCCGCACCCGCACGTCGCGAGGAATCGCGCTCCGGCGGCCGCAACGACCGCAACGATCGCGGCAACCGCCGTGACCGCGACGATCGTCGTGGCAACGAGGGCCGTGGTCGCAACAACGAGCAGCGCCAGCCGCAGGGCCAGCGCAAGGACCGCGATGCCTTGCCCGCGCAGGGCAAGGGTCAGCAGCAGCCCAAGGGCGGCAAGCAGGCCCAGGTCCGCGACGAGAAAGCTCCGCGCCAGAAAGACAACGCCCAGCAGCAGGGTCGCCAGGGTGGCCGTCAGGAACAGCCGCAGGGCGGCGAGAGCACCGGCCGCCGCGAGAGGCAGCCGCGTGGCGAGCGCCAGCCGCAGGGCGAGAAGGTCGAGAAGGCGGCGAACGTCAACGTCGCTCCGGTCGCCGCTCCGCGCAATCCGGCTGAGAAGCCGGTGACTGCGCCGGTCCTCAGCGATGACGAGAAGCTGATTCTCGACGCCGAGGCACTGGGTGTCGACGCGACCGCCACGGGTGAAGTCAACGGCGACGCGCCGTCGACCGATGCCGGCAAGGACACCGAAGGTGGCCAGCGCCGCCGTCGCGGCCGTCGTGGTGGCCGCCGCCGTCGTCGCCAGGAAGAAGGCACGGCAGCCGGTGGCGTCGAAGGTGCCGCGGGTGCCGACGACCTCGACGACGAAGACGGTGACGACGAGGGCCAGGCCGATACCAGCCGTTCCAGCCCCAGCGTCCCGCCGATGCTCGACACCGCCGCGGCCGCCGAGAACGCGTTCGCGGTCGAGGCTCCCCGCCACGAGGCGACTCGCCCTGCTCCGTCTGCTCCGTCTGCTCCGGCAGCCTCGGCTGCGGGCAACGCGGACGATGAGAACGTGCCGTCGGCACTGACGCTGTCGTCGCTGCCGAAGTTGCCGCCGATCCCGGGTCAGTCCCCGGCACCCGCGCCGTCGCGCTCCGTCGTCGACCCGGCCACGCCGGCCGACTCGGCACAGACCCGGACGACCGAGCGTCGCCAGACCGAGTCGGATGCTCCGCTGAGCTCCGCCCCGGCCACGGGCTCGGCTTCGGTGCCCGCTGCGGTGCGGGCTCAGCCCGCCGCTCCGGTCGTCACAGCGGAAGACGCCATCCAGCCCGCGGCCTCGCCCGCGAGCCAGCCGTCTGTGCTCGACGCCCCGGCACGCGGCATGCTGCCGACCGAAACTGACGAGGCCCGCGCAGGCGTCAAGGCGACGACGCCGGCCCCGGCGGCTGTGACTGAGGCCGCCGTATCGGCTCCGGCTAAGGCTCCGGCTCCGGCAGAAACGCCAGCCTCGTCTCCTGTGAAGACGTCGGTCGAAGCTGCTGCCCCGGCGGAAGTTCTGGCTCCTGCTCCTGCTCCCGCGCCGGTCGCGGCACCGGCGCCTGCTCCGGTTCCGACGCCAGCTCCGGCCGCGACGCCTGTTCCGGCTCCGGCTCCGGCGCCAGCTCAGGCTCCGACGCCAGCCCCCACCCCTGCCCCGACGGCCAGCGCACCGGTCGTCGAGAGCCCGGCGGTCAAGGCCGACGAGGATGCGATCGAGCACGGAAAAGCGTCTTCGGCACTGCCTGCGGATCCGACGGCGGTAACCCCGAAGTCGCCTGAGGCTTCCAACGTGTCGCCGGTGTCGCACACCCCGCCTGCCGCACCCAGGCCTGCGTCGACGCCGCTGCCGGCCCAGGGCGACCTGCTGACGCGTCCGCGTCAGGAGCCGTCCTCCGGCGATACGCCACGCGACGACGCGTAAGCCTGCGGGGAGGCTTCGGCCTCCCCGAAAGCTGACTGACTCGTCGTTCCAAACGAAAAAACGCCGGGCTGAGAAGCCCGGCGTTTTTCGTTACAGCGAGCCGGTCGTGGGACCGATCAGGTGCCGACCTGGTGATTGTGCGTATCGAGCAGGCCGTGAACGGTCATGAGGTGGGCCAACCCGACCACGTGCTCCACGTGCAGCTTCTCCATCAGGCGCTGCTTATAGGTCGATACGGTCTTCGGACTGAGATTCAGACGCTCGCCGATGGACGTGAGCGGCATGCCGCGCACCAGCATCATCGATACCTCCATCTCACGCGTAGACAGCGTATCGAACGGCGAATCCGAGCCGTCGAGGGTCGCGAGGGCCAGCTGCTGCGCCACCGTGGGCGCGAGGTATCGCCGGCCGGATGCGACCTGACGCACGGCGCTGAGCAGCTCGTCCGACGAGCAACCCTTGGTGAGATAGCCCAGCGCACCCGCGTCGAGCAGGCGCTTGGGAAAGCGCGCGTCGTCCACCACCGTGAGAATCACGATGTTGGTGCGCAATTTCGCACGGATCACCCGTTCCGTCAGTTCCACGCCACTCATACCTGGCATGTGGACGTCGACAAGCGCGATATCCGGCGACTGGGAACGGATAAGACGCAGGCCTTCCTCCGCTGAACCGGCTTCACCCCTGATACGGATGTCCGCCTGCTGCTGCAGGATCATCCGAAAGCCGGTCCTGACCAGTTCGTGGTCGTCGACCAAAACAACATTAATCATTCTTTGCCCTCCCTGGGCCGACTGTACTTCTATGCGCGCGGTGTGGCCCGCACGCTGCCTGCGAATGCATACAATGCCAGATGTGCAGGCGAGACAACCAGCGTGACGGTATGATCATGGAATGCCTTCGAGGCCTGTAGCGGTAATCTCCCACCGTCGTGAGGCGATGCGACCCGATGGTCGTGTAGGCGCCGTCCGCGCTGATCTATAGGGTTTCCCCTACACTCAAAGATGGACGATAGGGATGACGCGGTTATTGCCGGAAGAAGCGCACTGGGACGGAATGGACGTGGCCGCCCCTGGCTCCGCTTATCCGAGGCGACATACCCGTCACGCAGGGGGCACGCCACCGTCAACGGGATGGCGCGAAGCTGGTCGCTCACTCGAGGAGATGACCATGGCTAATGAGAAAAATCGCCCGCCGCAGCATCCTGGACAGAACGATGCGCCGTCAGAGAAGCGCGGTCCGACGGAGCAGCCCGAAACGAATTCTTCCGGCGACCCGGTCGATGACACGGGCGAAGACAATCAGAGCAGTAAGTAGTCGCTCTTAGCGCAGCGCGTCGATGCGGTGATCGCTGGACTTCAGATCAGCCCGCAACCGGCGCGCCGCGCGATTGGCGGCACGCTTCCTCAACAGGACAATGCCCGCAAGAATGAGAATAACCGGGCCCCATCGCCCTCCGGCTGCCTGCGCGAGCAACCTGCCTGCCGCCAGTGAACCGATCGTATTGACGTGTGAACCCGTCGTGCTGGCCATGATGCCTTCCCCGTTTCATCGGTGCGATGACTGCGCTGAAACACAGACTTACCGCTGCGACATGGCAGGCGCGTGAAGCCAGCGACTAGGCGGTATTTACCTCTGCATTCAGCCTGGCGGCGTGGCGATGCCAGCTGACAATACGGCGATCGCATGACGGGTAATGACCTCGGCGTCGATGTGCCCGCGCAGCGGATCGTCTTTCCATTTGCGAATCGCGGACATCGGCAGCACGGTCAGGCTCAGCACCGTGGTCATCAGCAACGCCGGATCGAGCCCCTTGCTCAGACGGCCCTCTTCCTGCCAGCGTCGAATCGTGTCGATCACGACGATCTGGCGCGAGTCGCCCAGACGTTTCTGCATGTGTTGCTTGAACAGATCGTTGTCGCTCAGCATCTCGCCGAAAAACACGGGGCCCATCCACGGCGAGTCGCCGGCGATCGTGACGAAGCGCCGGGCTAGTTCACTGAATGCGGCGACCGGATCCTCCGCGTTGTCGAGGAAAATGCCTTCGAGTCGCTTCCGCATCGGAGCGATGCGCTCGTCGAACAGGACGTCGAACAACTGCTCACGGGTCTTGAAGTAGTAATGCACCGCGGCCGAGGTCATGCCCGCCGCCCGTGCGATGCCGGCCAACGTGGTTTCTGCGTAACCCTTACGGGCGATCAGCTCCAGCGCGATGTCGACCAGACGCTGACGCTGATCGGGTCCATCGGGCTGTAGGGGTGGCCGGCCGGGCCGACGGCCACGGCGGGGAGCGGAAGTAACCAAGCAAACTCCTGACAGCGTCGAAGACGACGACCTGAATACCACGACCGCCGGACCGATTGACCGGCCACGGTGTCGCATTTATATTAACTTACCCATTAATTAAATTCATTGGACGCCTCGTGACCGCCTCCTCCCCTCCGGAAACGGCCAGCTCACCCACTTCATCGCCGTCCCTGCGCGTCCTGTTCCCCGCCCTGATGCTGGTCATGCTGCTGGCGGCGCTGGACCAGACCATCGTATCGACGGCGCTACCGACCATCGTCACGGAACTGGGCGGTTTCAACCAGCTGTCCTGGGTGGTCACCGCTTATCTGCTGAGTTCGACCGTCGTGGTCCCGCTCTACGGTAAATTCGGCGACCTGTTCGGGCGCAAGATCGTCCTGCAGACAGCCATCGCCCTCTTCCTGCTGGGCTCGGTACTGTGCGGGCTCGCCCAGAATATGGATCAGCTGATCGCCATGCGCGCTCTGCAGGGCCTCGGCGGTGGCGGATTACTGGTGGTCGCCATGGCGTCGATCGGCGATGTCATCCCACCGGCCGAGCGCGGCAAGTACCAGGGCCTCTTCGGTGGCGTATACGGGCTGGCCACCGTGCTCGGGCCTCTGGTCGGCGGCTTCATGGTCGACCACCTTTCGTGGCGCTGGATCTTCTACGTGAACCTGCCGCTGGGTCTGATCGCCGTTGCGGTGATCGCCGCGGCGTTTCATCCTCACGTTCGACACGTAAAGCACACCATCGACTACTGGGGCGCCGGCTGGCTCACCCTCGCATTGAGCTGTCTGATCCTGTTCACCACGGAGGGCGGCACGATCCTGCCCTGGAACGCGGCGGAACTGTGGTTCATCCTCACCTTTGCCGTCGTCGGCGTCATCGGCTTCATCTACGAAGAGTCGGTCGCCAGCGAACCGATCATCCCGCTCGGCCTGTTTCGTCACCGCACGTTCCTGCTCAGCTGCATCATCGCTCTCTTCGTGGGTGCCGCCCTGTTCGGGTCGACCACCTTCATGCCGCTGTACCTGCAGGTCGTGAAGGGGGTCTCACCCACCGGCGCGGGCATGCAGCTGCTTCCGCTGATGGGCGGCGTGCTGGTCAGCTCCATCGTCAGCGGGCGGGTGATCAGTCGTATCGGCCGCTACCGGATCTTTCCGATCGTCGGCACCTTCATCGCCACGGTCGCACTGACCCTGCTAGGCACCCTGCACAACGACAGCCCCATCGCCCTGCTCTATGCCTACGCCGGCCTGCTCGGTCTGGGCCTCGGCATGGTCCTCCAGGTCCTCATCCTCGCCACGCAGAACAGCGTCGACATGAAGCACATGGGCGTGGCGACGTCCGGCGTCACGCTGTTTCGGTCGATCGGCGGCTCTGTCGGCGTGTCCGTGTTCGGCGCGGTGTTCAGTAACGGGTTGCAGTCGCGGCTGGCCGACATGATGCCGGCCGGCGTGCCCGCGCCGCACTCGCTGCGCCCGGACGCCGTCAACGCATTGCCGCCGGACGTCCACGCCCGCTATCTCGAGGCGTTCGGCGCGTCGCTGCATACCGTGTACGACGTGGGCGCGTGCGTCATCGCGGTCGCGTTCTTCTTCGCCTGGTGGATGAAGGACATGCCGCTGCGTCGCGCCTCCCACCCGGCTGCGCCGGTCGTGACGGGCAAGCCGGTCGCCGCCGAGGAACGGGTGGCAGAAGCGGAAGCCTGAACATCAGCGTGCGCACATTCGGCATGGCCCATCAAGCGCGTGGCCGCTCGGCCGTTACATCAGGCGACCCTCCGGCTGGACATCATGTGAAACGCCATAGCGCACCGGGCATCGCCCTGCTTTCTCTGCTACTGCTCGCCGGCTGCGGGAGCAACGACCTCCATCTTGCCGGCAAGGGCGCCGATCCGGCGGACATCACGTTGTCCGGGAAACGCGGAACCGTCACCTGGCAGTGGGGACCGAAGTCGTTTGCGGAAGCCGTCACGGCGATCAGCCGAACGACCACGCATGGGCCCACGGGGGTGTCCGGCACCGTCGACCTGACCCTTGCGGGTGGCAAGCACGTATTCCTCGTCGGGGACCACAGCACCTTCGCCTGCCGGCATGGCTGCACGGAACTGCACATGCCGGCCCTGTGGGTCGTGGCCGAGGACTAGCTCCCCCTTCCGGATCGGACACAAAAAAAGCCCCGGTTTTCACCGGGGCTTTAAAAATCTGGAGCGGGAAACGAGACTCGAACTCGCGACCCCGACCTTGGCAAGGTCGTGCTCTACCAACTGAGCTATTCCCGCATCGAGCCGGCAATTCTATGGAAGATGCCGGGGCATTGCAAGCCCTTCGATCAGGAGACGCGCACGGACATCCACGATCCGGAAATCTTCTCCTGCAGCACTTCGACCGGGCGACCATGGCCGCTCAGTTCGCGAGCACGCGTGAACGCGAAATCGACCGCCGCGCCTTCGGAGCCGAACACTTGTTTCACGGAGCCCGGGAGCAAGACCCACCACGAGCGGTGATTGATCGAAGGGTAGAAGACGTAGACACGTAGCGGTTTGACGTGTTCCGTCACCGGTCCTTTCTGCGCGGTACGGTTGGAACCGGGCATGGGCTACCTCCGGAATTCCTACGTGTCGCACATGGGGAGTTATGCGTATGTGACATGCCGAACTTTCCTGCGCGCTCCCGGTCGAGAACTCATGCATGGCAAGGGAGCATCAGGTGAAGCCGATCGAATGGCGTCGCGTTTTCAGGAACGGAATCAGCCTGGGCCTGGTATTCGCCGGACACCTCATGCTGCTGCTCTGCCTGATTGCATATCGTGCTGAGCGCATCGAATCGAATGCGGTCACGGAAGACAAATCGTCTTCGGTCCTGCACGCGTCGCTGGACCTTCGGCGGGACCTTCCCGTCCCTCCGCCGAGCATGCATATCGCCGCCCCGCTACCCGTCAAGCGCATGTCGCGCCACGCGCCCGCGGTGCACGTGAACCGCGAAGACGCGCCAGTCCTTTCTGCCGAAACCGACCTGCCTGGGGAGCACGAGATGGAAGCGGACGCGCGGTCGGGTACAAGCACGGGCAGTCAGCCTTATGGCGATCCGGACATCACGCATGCCTTGTCTTCCGACAGCACGAAACATGCGGCCACCTTGCCCGGCTATGCGAACGGCTCGAAAGTACGCGGCGTCGATCTTGCGCCCCCATCCAGCATCCGGAAGTCCATCGAACGTATCGGCGACTTCCTGACATGCAGCCAGATCCAGATGAAGCGGCAGACGGCCGGCTACGGATTGGATCGACGGTTGGCGCAGGCTTATGAGGCGATGGGGTGCACGCTTTGAAGCGCCGACCGCTGATAGCGTGACGTGGTCGCACAAACGAACCGATGCCACTACTGGCGAGCTTCACAGCGCAATTTCGGGTCGGCACAATGCGTTCGATATGCGACTATCAGACGAAAAAGTGCTCACCCTCGCGGACCTGGCGAACGACGCACTAGCCCTGAACAAGGCGGCCCTTGCTGGCGACTACGACGAGGCGCGCTTTCGCGCTCAGATGATTACCGAGAAGGCCATGACAGCGGGTTACGACGCGCTTGCGTCGGCGGCGGCCACGGCACACCGAAGTCTGGGCGCGGTGGGCACTACGCCGGAAGCCGGCTTCGGCTACGGCATTCTCAATATCGCGGAGCAGATCGGCGCTCTGGTCGAAAGGCAATCCGCCAGGCGCCTGCCGTGACGTTTACGAGTCGGATGCACTGACGTCGTTGCGACGCACGAAAGCCGTCGGTATCCCTGGTGCCCGGAGTCGGACTCGAACCGACATACCCTTGCGGATGAGGGATTTTAAGTCCCTTGCACCGTGCTTTAAGATCAATGCCTTAGGTTAATTGATTTTACGGAAGTGCTGCCTGTAACTTACTGGCGGTCCTAATATCCTTCCGCTAATTTTACGGGGCAGAACCGAGGTCTTGCATGGATGATCCGATGAAATTGTCAGGTGCGGAAGACGTCCCGCGCATGGAGGCTCCGGACCCGACTAGCTTCTTGGCCATGCACATCATGACGGGGGCGGCCAAGAACGCCAGCGCTACTCTAGACTCGCTTTCGGGCTGGATGCTCGCTGGCTTCGGGGCGGTTCTTGGCCTGACAATTAGTCAGCTTCAGGGCCTTTCGTCAATTCTTCCGCCCAGCACGGTCAGATGGGCCGGGATCATCTACGTGACGTCCGTAATCCCGGCTTTTGTAGCCAAGGTAATCGCCGCCGCTGTGGCCGCCAGCGCTGCAGGAGCGACCGATGGAATGGCGATCGGGGAGAAAATCGGTGCATGGGGGCCAGTCGATACAGAGCGGCTTCACCGGGAGATCAGCGGAGGCACGCGGTGGCCCCTGACCTGGGTAAATCATAAGTCCATGGTCTTGGCCCGAGAAGGCGATACTTCCGGTCTAGGCCGCATTGCCCGAGATCGTGCAACGATGCAGATGCGCCTCGTGCTCCTGCAGACCTTGCTGACAGCGATCGCCGGACTCGTCCTGATCCTCGGGCTGAAAAGCTCCTGATCCACACGAGCACTTGACTGTTAATCAGGGGGTCGTTGGTTCGAGTCCAACTTCGGGCGCCAGGTTTTGAAAGGGTCTGCAGCGATGCAGGCCCTTTTCTTTTGTCTAATATTTTCCGGGTTGTCTAAAATAATCCGGTCGTTTGCCGTCGCGGCTGGTGAGATGTCGAGCCGCGAAAATGGACGCATGACGTCCTTCCGCAAGCTCATGCGCGACTCGACAGAGGAACGCCGCGCGCTTCGTTCGCGCAATTCCCCCGCCGGCACCGGCTACCTCTTCTGCAACCGCCACCAGCACAGATTCGCGATTGCGGTCGGTTGCCCGGTGTGCTCGCCTCGCCGAGTCGTTCGGAGGGTCCGCTGATGCCCTACCCGCGCGATCGCCGCTCGCGACAGGAATCGCGAGACTCCCAGAACCGACTGGCCAACGAATGGTTGATTTGCCCGAAGCATGGCGGCTACAGCCCGAACGTGCGGGGTCGGTTCGGATGGACGCGGCAGGGCTGTCCCAGGTGCGCCCAGGCCGCTTACGAGGCTAGCTTTACGACGCCCGCCGCCGGCCCGTAGCCGGCCGACGTGTGTGCAAAACCGGCAGGCTTTGCGCTTGGGCGCATCTCTCGAAATTTGATGTTCGTAGTCCGGTAAGGCCACATGAGGACCGGACATGACGACCCAACTCCACAGGCACGCGAACCTGCGCACAATTCTGACGGAACTCGAGCGCGAGGGTTACACGACTCGCGAAGCCCAGGCGCTTTACCTGGGCCGCGTCGTCACTCCCGCCCGACTGGATTCCATGCTGGCGGGCGCCGACATACCTACCCTAGTCGCCGCGCATATTGAGCACGTGCTCTTCAAGCCGCGAGGGTGGATGAGCGAGTCGCATGCAAAGCTGTCTGCGCCGCGGGAGTTCCACGCGTGTTCCGATGAGTAGACATACACGCCGGGCAGTCAGCCAGTCACGAGCGGTCCTCGGCTCCCTTCGGCTTCCGGGGTTTGAGCTCGCCCTCGTGGGGCATGCGCTTCCGCTCTGGGACCGGATAGCTGATCGTCCGCTTCGCCGCCCACCGCTCGACCCAGCGCTTCGCCTGCCGCTCGGACCCGGCGACCACCTCGATCGCCTTGTCCTGGTTGCCATGGGGGAACACGCTGACCCGCCAGGTGCCCCGCCCGCAGGCATGCTCGCGAACCATCACGAACCGCTGACCGTGCTCGGTCGCGCCGTACTGCTGCGGCAGTGGCGCGCCCATCACATTGTCTCGTTCGAGCCAGATCACGGTGGTCATAGGCCGCGGACGATACGCGGGCCGGATCTCAGATTTGTGGACGGACCTTGCGTCGATCCAGAGGCCTAGCGGGCAACGCCTTGATTCTAGACGACTGGTATCGACTCAGCGATGACCGCCATGGCCGCATCGGCCAGGCTTCTGGCATGAGCAAGCGCCTTGGATGCGGTAGCATGATGAGCGCCGTCCTCGCCGGACTGTACGACCGCGCCGTCGCGCCCGACGATTTCGAACGATGATCTGAATCCGCCATCCGGAAGCGCATGGACATCCAGATTAGCTGTGCATTCGCGCTTCGCCATGGGAGCCCCTGGCCGATAGCCGTGTTATGGACTCTGGATGTTATGACCGCGGCTGCTAAAGAAACATGAACCAGTTGGAAAAATCTGGCCTCGCTATCGCCGAAATGGCTCAAGATTCGGCCGCCATGGTTGATGCTGCTCTGGCCGGGGACTTCGACGAGGCGCGCTTTCGGGCGCAGCTGATCGTTGCGAAGGCTGATGCCGCCGGACTGCTTAACCTAACCCTGGCCGCAGCCTATATCTGTGACCGGTTGGGGCCGATAGACAGCGTGCCCAAGGACGGATACGGCGCCGGCATGCTCCGCGTGGCTGACGAACTCGACAGGATTGGCTTCAAACCAATTTGATCAGGCGCGGTACGCTTCCCACGTGCCGTCTGGACGTTCCAACTTCACGACGGCCGTGGCACCGCTGGCCTCGGCGGCCTGTGCGTACTTCGCAGCCAGCTTAAGCGCCTCTTGCTCGGTGGCCCTTTCGTCTGCCTGACGGTGCCCCCACCGGATGCGCCATGGTCCACGGTCGGTCGAGGGCGGTGACACGTAGATTACGACTTCGTCCGTCATCCTTTGCGCAGCTCCTTACGCACGTCGGCGGCCATCACGCCGACTTTCTTCACGATCTCGCGCAGCTTTTCCTCGGACACCCCGAGGGTCTCGGTCCAATACCGAACCTCGTAGTCCTCGTTCACATTGATGCGCTGCGCATCCGCCGGGCCACGATTTTTCTTGTCGTCGCTCATGGTTGCTTCCCTCCAGGTGAACCTTGAGGGTGCCGAGGGGAATGTCGACTCACCGTCGAAATCAGGCGAGGGTGATAGGCTCGACCAGCTCCGGGCCCTTGTTCCTCGGCGACCCCACAGCCTTCGGTACGGGGTGATAGACCAGGTCCGCCTCCGGGATGACGCCAAGCGCGGCTACGGCCTCCTCAGGCATGCCATCGCACCAGACGGCCCAGAGGTCGGGCGGAACGATGACGGGCTGCCGGTCGTGGATGTCGCCGGAGACCTTGCCAGGCTCGCCAGTGACGATGGTGAAGGTCCGCACCCACTCGTCGTCCGGCGACGGCCGCCAGGCCTCCCAGAGCCCGGCGAACATGAGCAGGTGCCCGGCGGGGTCGTGGATGAAGTACGGCTGCTTGGCACCGGCCTCGCCTTTCCACTCGAAGTAGCCGGACGCCGGCACCAGGCAGCGGCGCTTCTTGAACGCCCCGGCGTAGGCCTTCGTCGTCCCTTCGATCAGGCCCTCGGCCCGGGCGTTGATCATCCGCGAGCCGATCTTCGGGTCTTTCGCCCAGGACGGGATCAGGCCCCACTGGTACGGCTTGATGGCGTAGCCGTGCTCGCCGCTGGCCATGACAAGCGCCTTCTGGGTCGGCGCGATATTGAACTGGTCGTCCCGCTGATGGATCTCGCTGACGATGTCGATCTCGAGCTGGTCGAGCACATCCCTGGCCTCGCGGCTCAGGGAGACAGGTCCGAAGGTGGCATAGCGTCCGCACATGGACGCAGGATAGCGCCGCCGCGTGACGTGGGCGTCAGCGGCTCTCTAGTGCCGCGATACGGTCTGTGAGCGCTGCAAGCGCAGCCTTTGCCTCAACCAGCTCCGTTTGTGTGGCCGTGAGCTGGGCATCCATCCACTTCCATGCCGCCGTCAGATAAACGACCTGGCGATCGTAAGCGACGCTCTGCAGGACCGGCGTGACGGCCGTAACGGGGATCAGCGGCGGCCACGACCCATCCTCCTGAGCCTCCCCGTTGGGATCAGTCTCCCAAGACGTCGTTTCCTGCGTTGCGTCCTTTTGGCCCTGCACGAGCAGAGGAAGATGTTCCTGTAGTTCGTGCGCGATGAAACCAGCAAGCCGCCCATTTGTGGGCATCCGGTTGTCCGTGTACTCCACCGGTCGCACTTGCCTGAGAGCCTCGGCCGCCGTGGCGGCGTCAATCTCTACGACATCGTCCTTGATCCGATAATCCGAGTTTTGCGTTAGCGTGCCGGACAGAACAGCGTTGCCGGTGCTCCCTGACATCGTGAACGACCCGGCGACGGAATTCAGAAGGATCGTGCCGGCGTTGGTGCCGTCGCCCATCTGGAGGAAACCGAAGCCGGTGGCATCTACCACGCGCTGCTGCCGCCAGAATGCGCTGGCGAAATTTGTTCCAGTAGGACCTCGGTAGAGAACCGATGTCACGCGATCGACATTCGAGTCGTTTGCTGTGATGGTGAACGGGGAGAGAGAGGATCCTGCCGCCGTGCCCAAGCTGCCAGCAGTAACGGATAGACTGCCCGTCACACCGACCGATCCCGTGAATGTGCCACCTGTCTTCGGCATAGCGGCATTTGCCGTGTTGGCCGCGTTGCCAGCAGCTGTACTGGCGTTACCCGCCGCTGTCTGAGCGTTGTCGGCAGCCGTCTTCGCCGCGGTCACCCGGGTATCGAGGTCCTTATCGTTGCCATCCAGCTTTACGAAAGCGGCAGTCGGGTTATCGCCGCCCTGGGCGACGGGGCGGAAATCGAGTGGGCTCTGAGCCATGAGAGTTCCTACAGGTTGGTGACGTCGATCAGCATCGCCTTGCCAATCGGCGACTGCGGGTACTGCGGTAATTGCGATCCCTGGAATGACGTGCGCGCGCAGTTCATGGAGGTGCAGGTAAAGCCATCGCTATTTGCGACCAAGCCACCGAGCACCATTACCGCGTCCCAGTGCCAGTTCTGGCCTGCCGGAGGTGGGTTGGGAGGCGTGGTGAAGTAAGGCGTCGCCACGCCGGTTTGCACCATCGCAACCGCGTAGGTAGCCGCCGGATATCCGTTGATCGTCTTGTTCGTATTCGCGTCGAAGTCGTGGATGCCGCGGACGCGCATGTACGGCCAGCCGAGATCGAACGTCAGCCGACCTTGGTCATCGAAGAGCTGCATGCCGAGGTTCGAGACGGCGGTCGGCCGGTCGAAGACGTACCAGGTGAATGGCGTGCCGGCGTTGCCGGAGGTCGACAAGAAGTGGAACGTCCAGGTATTACCGCTTCGCTCTACGAACCATAGCGCGAGCGGTACCGGCGACCGGTAGGCGATAAAGGGAAACTCCCCCTGCACTGTCACCGACGCGGAAGTTGCTTGGTTTGGTGGGGCGACGCTGTCCTGTCCCAGCGTGGCGGTTCCTCGTTTCACCAGGGCCAGGCTGGCGAAGTTTGTATCGGCGATCAGCTGGCCGGCGTCGTTGTAGATCTCGGCTCCTAGGCCCATCAGTAAGTTCCGTAAACGATGAGGAAAGGCAAGTTCGAGGCGGTGTAGCTGATCGTGGTCCCGTTGATGGTCACCTGCGGGCACTGGCTGGCCAGCGTGATGGACCCCGTCATCATCACGAAGGCAAATGGCGTGCCCTGCGCCAGCGACGGGTCGGTGATACTGCCGCCGGCCTGGTTGCCAGCGACCAGGCCCATGACTCTCCCGATTCGGTCCGTGAAGGAGATGACCGGCACGCCCGTCGCACTGTAGGTCTCAAATCCGACTGGCATTACCAGGCGCCCCAGCGCATGCGAAGGACACCGTTCGCGCCGTACAGCCGCGCTCCGGTGGAGTCGCGCTCAATTCTCCAGCCATTGCCTGAGCCGCGCATGATGAGCTGGCCATTAGGATCGATCTCCCACAGCGGGTTGCCTGACGAGTCAGTTGCGGCCGATCGAAGGTACGCAATCTTCGCAGTTGTGATCGATGCGTTTCGGATAAAAGCATCGTCGATGAAGGCCTGTCCGCCGGTAATGACGAACGGGATGCGCGCGCTCGACGAGCCGCTCGTTGCGTCGAATACTGCGAATGTCCCGGCGTTGACCAGGACCTGCGAGTTCACTACGCCACCAGCGTAGTCGACGCCAATGGCGATACCGGCGAGATAACGCTGGCCGTTGGCAGCGACCTCCGTTTTGATCGAGTAGCTCGCCGACACCTTTCCGTCCAGCGTCGCCGTGGCCTGAGCGATCGTCTGGATCTGCGCCGTGTACCCGCCGATTGTCGCGCTGACCGTATCGATCCGGTCCCCGAGAGCACGATCGTTCTGAACCTGCGCGATGACATAGCTGTAGTACCCGGCGCTCGGCATGGTCGTCATGTTGCCGGCATAGCCGTCCGATGCGTCCGTGAGCTCGCCAATCGACTTCGGGTTGAGCTGGGCAAACACGGCATCGGTGCGCGACGCCGTAGCCTGCACGGTGGTGCCAAGGTTCTGCACCTGCAGATTCGTGTCGTAGATCGAGCCGACCAACCCCGCCGCCGTCTGAACTCGCGCGCCAATGTCTCGCCAGTAGGTAGGGTCGGTGCCTGGCTCGGGACCGTTCGCGGGCACCGCCTGGACGGCGCGATACAGGCGATCGCCATGACCGACGATCTTGGCGATGGCATACGCCGTGCCAGAGGCCCACTCCGGCGCCTGGATGAAGGCCTGCAGCTGGTCGAGCGAATCGAATTTAGCGAGAAGATCCTGCGCCAGCTGCGAGCTGGTGATCTTTCCCGTCAGGTAGTCGAGGATCTGCGCGGCATCGCTGCTACTCTCGCCGTGAATCGGTCCTATTTCCGGACCGTAGTTGCCGGTGTCGCTGCCGCGAACCCTAGCCCAGAAATATAGCTCGACGCCTGCCTTGAGGTTGTTCAGCGTGTAGCTGTTGGTTGGGATGGCGACCGTAGCCAGGGGCGCCGCCTGTGCGCGGTTGGGACTGGTCCCGAAATAAATCTCGACGGCGTCGGCGCCAATGAGATTCAAGCGGTCGGGCAGCTGCCAAGTGAGCAGAATCGACATGACCATGGGCGTCGCGACGAAGTTCGTCAGCGTGCCGAGGACGGGAGGCAGCCCCGGGACGTTCACCGGGCTCTGATTCCACGGTCCACCGATCCCGCCTGCGCCGTAGGCTCGCGCCCTGACGATCCATGTACCGCCCGGGATGCGTGCCTGGATGCTGTTGGTCCTGACGATACCGACGCTGATCCAGGTCAACCCGTTGTCGTACGAAACCTGGAACTCGTAGATCACGGCGCCTGGCACTGGGTCGACGTACAGCCATACCAGCTGCGTATCGGGGTCCTGCTTGACGCCCACGCCACCGACAGCTGGAGCAGCAGGCTGGTCGAGCAGGAGCGAGCCGGATCCCGGCGGCGGCACGTTCACGTCGTTCTCGGCGACGTGAACGCTGTACGCGTAGTTCACCAGCGACAGCTGGACCTTACCGGTGCCGTCTGGCCGGGACTTGATGACCAGGCACTCCTGGCTCTCCTTACTCGCGGGTCCGAACTGATACGTCGTGCGGTCTTCGCTGAAGCCGTCACCAACCCACAATGCAGCCTTCTGCGCGTCCGTGAGGCCGTGCAGCACGAGCGCGAAGTCGTCGGCGCCCTTGGTGACCAGGTATGGCCCGTCCTGTGACCCGTTGCGCCGTGCCAGGCGCACATAGTGCTGCTGTCCCACGAACCACTGCGTGGGCTCGCTCGTGGTCAGCGTGAGGGTATCGGGATCGTAGGCCTCGATCACGCCCGACTCCCCCCAGGCGGGGACGTCATGGGCTACGCTGACAAGGTCGCCGTACTTGGCAATGTAGCCTTCCATCTCGGTGCTGAGTGAAGGGAATTTCCGCTGGTCGCGATTGCACGCGGCCATGTAGATGCCTTCTCGGAACGCCTGATCACGCGAGGTCACGCCCATCAACGTGACGTTTTTCGGTTTTAGCTTAGGGCTGCCGCCGAGCGCGCACACCACGGTCTGCGCCTGCCAGGTCTGGTCGTCAATGTAGGTGACGACCACGTGGTCTGGCGTGTCTTGCGTCGGGAAAGCGTAATCGATCGAGAAGCTGCCGGCGACGATCTTGTCCGGGGTAATGACCAGCGGCACCTCGTCTCGCGGCTCATCGCGGATAATGTCCACGACACCGGCGTAGTACATGGGCACGGCGCGGCCGACACGCGCGACCGCCGACAGCGCGTCCCAAAGCGACGTCTTGGTATCGAACACGCCGTTGAAGGTGTCGCCGCGAGCGGCCCACACGCCAGCCAGCCTGGTGAGCTCAACGAGGTTCAGCCGATTGTCGGCCCAGCCGCGTCCGTAGCTGGTGTTTCGCAGGATATCGGCAATGGCCCACGCCGGGCTCTGCGTTGCCTGCGGCGCGGTCCACGCAGCACCCGTCCACACCGGAAGCATGCGGGTCGCCGTGACGTTGATCGCCTTGGCCGTGGTCGAGTTGAGGTTGTTGGTGGCCTTGATCCGAACGGCAAGAAGCGTGATGTCCCCATAGGTCCGCTTGCTGGGGAGGTAGGCGCGCAGGCCCACCCACGACACTGCGTTGACGACCGTTCCGCCGCCCTGGTCAGTGTCATAGGAACGCGCGCGGACTTGGTATCGCCCCTCCGGAACGGTAAGCGGGTAGCTGTCGAAGAGGCCCGGCGTTCGGTCATCCCTTTCCACCGTTCGGCTGAGCACGGATGTCCATGCGCCGACCGCGTTGCCGTTGTCGTCGATCTGCTGATATTGAACCTCGAACCGGGCGAGCGCCGTTCTTTCCTTGCCGTCGCTGTTGATCCGATAGAGTCCGCTGGCAAACCCGATATCGACGGCGAGCTGCCGAGTAACCGTTCCAGCCGGGTTGGTGACGTACGGGCCCATCCAGTCGCCGCCCTCGCTGGGCCGCTTCAGCTCCAGGCCCTGCACCGCGTCGCTGGTCACCACGTTGTCGGGGAACAGGGTCACGGTCCCGCCAGGCGGGATGATCTCGTAGGCGACCTCGTCGAAGCTATCGATCGGCGTGTCGCCGATGCGAATCTGCGGGTCTGCGATCTGACCCTGCGTGATGGCAAGAAGGGAATAGAGGGTCTGGTTGTTGCCCTGGAACTCGGTGTAGGGCAACGCCGCATAGTCAGGCGTCACGTTAAAGCGACCGTACATGACCGGGATGCTTTGAAGAAGGCGAGCGGAGTTGTTCTTTGCGCCGATGCCGTAGGCACCGCTCTTGTTGTCGGTGGTTCCCGCCGGAGGCTTGGGCAGAGGCAGGACCGCGTTCACGAGCACCGCGCCCGCGATGGTTACAAACGCACCCGCTGCAATCGCGCCCGCGCCGCCAGCGGCAAAAGCTGAGCCGAAAGTTCCAGCCAGCGCGCCGCCGCTGACATACGTGGCCACGATCGCGACGACGACAAGCGCGACTGTCCGGAGCGCGCTTCCGCCTTTCGGCAAAGCCACCACGGTAATCAGTTCCCCGTCAGCGATGCACCGGCTCCACTCCTTCTCGAGCAAGAAATCGCTCGAGCCGCTCGCCACGACGAAGGGCGAGATACGGCGCATATTCCGACCGCGACCCACGATCAGCCCCTGCTGACGCAGAAGCGTGTCGATGCGCGTACGCCGACTCACCCGGTGCGCGTGACGATTCACGTGGTGCCGGAACGGATCGCGAACGTGGACGAACGTTGCGTGCATCGAAACTCCAAAAGAAAAGGCCCGCACATGGCGGGCCTCAATTTCAAAAACTGCTTGTTTTGTTATCCGCAGGAAGCCAGCTTCCTGACCACGCCGTTAGATTTCCCAGGCCCCCATCGGACCTCCACCATCGTTCCTACCGGGGACGCGTACACGTCAGCGACCGCGGGGACGGGACCGAAACCCTCCCCTTCCGCAACGATCCGCTTTCCATCGCGGATATCTTCGATATGCATTTTCGGCCAGACATCGACGAGCTTCGGGATCGCGCATGCGACGAACTCATCGACGGACCGCTGTACCAGGATGACGCCGCCTGGATCAGTCCTCGCCACCTTTTCAGGCGTCGCGCAGGCTGTGCACACGATGGAAAGGCCAACAACCGTGATTATGCGCATGAAACTCCCCTGTTTCTGTCGCGAGATTATGCCACGGTCGCGTGACACCGGACGAAGGAAAGGCGCGAGAACCCGAGCAGCCGTAGCCGGTCCATGGGCGTCCAAACAACCTGGCCAGCCGCCTCGAAAGCGTGGAGAACACCAGCGCGGCCGGCCTCGATGTAGATGCCTACGTGAGGATCATCCCCGCCGCGCATGACGACGGCATCGCCAGACTGCGGGGTGTGGACGGTCTCCCATTCGCCAGAGGCCACCGAGACCGCCCACAGCGCGCCGAGATCGCCACCGACGGGCAAGGCTGGCACGTCCTTGCCGAAATGCTCCCGGAGGACCGCACGCACGAGCCCACGGCAGTCGTAGTCGTCTGGGCCGTCCGCTCCCGCCAGATAGGGCAAGCCGACATATCGGCGTACCTCTGCCGGCGTCATCGCACTAGCCCCGGAAAGTCGTCGGGCGTGTACAGGCGCCGCGGGAATGGCACGTTGGTCACGTCGTCCAAGGTGGCGGTGAAGCTGACCTTCATCAGGTCGGCCGTGGCCTTCAGGACGGTCATCTGTATCGGCGGATCCATCTGTGGTCCGGACAGGTCGGTCAGGAGATAGGGACGGTAGATCACGATGATCGGGTCGGACGATTGCGTGGCGGCCTCCAGCTGCGCCGTCATCTCGCGACCGACATTGTCGACAGTGATGGTAAGGGTCGGGGTCTGCCCTTCCTCGAACCCGGGCAGCACGACGTCGAAAGGGAAGGCCGTGAACTGGACGGTCTGTCCTGCCTGGACGGGCGCGGTAGCTTCAAGCGCTGCGAACAGGTCGGAGCCGTCACGCACGAAGCGTATCGCAGTCGGGCTGCTGTCGTCGTCGACGAACGACGGATGCACGAACTCGATGGTTTCGAGAATCACCTCGCCGCGCGGGTTGGAGGCGAACGCCTCCTTCATGGCTTCGGAGAAATCAGCCATTGGGCACCAGCTTCGCGTAGGTCGACAAGGAGAGCGTCACGTCGTGCAACTTCGAGCCAGGGACGGCCGCGCGCTGGTAGGTGTCGGTGAAATCGCACTGCACCATGATCTTGCCCTGCCCAGTGATAACCGGCATCAAGACCGAGGCCGCGCCGCCGAATGCCTCGTTTTCGAACCATGCCTCGAAGATTGCCAGTTGATCCTGAGTCATCCGGAACCGCTGTTGGAACTCAGTAGTGCCCGTCACGAAGCGGCGCCGATTGCGCGCGCGGCCGCTGTCCATGTCCGTCCGAATGAAGGTCGGCTTCGGCTTGGCGCTATAGCCGTCGATCGCTGGAGCCGGCAGCGTCGCCGGCCATGAGGGAATGGTTGCCATCAAAGACCCGCCGCCAAACTAGTGTTCATGCGCGTAGCCAGTGCGTTACCCGTTCGACTGCGCCCGCTCGCTACACGGTCGGCCATGCCAGCGTCCACCGCGTCGATGATGAATTCCATGTTCAAGCCTCCGCCTGGTCCGCTGGACTGCCGCGGCGTCACCTTCACGCCTACGTTGTCCACAAAGGTGAAGTTCATTACCGGGGCAGCCGCTGCAGACGACGAAGCGCCCGAGGCCGAGCCAGCCGGAGTGACGTGGCCATCTTGACCGGACAGGAGATAAGTGCGGCCGCCCGACTGGTAAATTTCAGGGCGGCCGTTTTCCGCCACCTCGTACAGCGTACCGCCGGCTGTCGGTCCGCCGGTCGCGCGCCCACCGCCAAACGCCACGTGTGTCACGGCGCCGATTGCGTTGTAGCTCGACTGTCCTGCGCCACCCGAGGCGTCGTACCCGAAGAGTGAACCCAGCGCCTGGGTTCCGTACTGAGCGAGTTGGCCGAGTCCTCCGCGCACCTGGATGCGCAAAATGTCCTCGATCACCGAGTTTGTGAAACTGGTGAAGTTTAGCTTGCCCTTGACGAGGTCATCTTCCAGCGAGCCGAAGGCATTGGAGAATGCCTGTTGCGTCTGGCCGGCAGCGTTTTCGGCGGATGCGGCGTAGTCCTCCAACGCCGCCTGAGCACCGTTGCGCCAGTCGTGCTCAGCGTCCAGTCGCTGCTGGACACCGGCGCGGTAGATCGCCAGCTCTTGCAGCTGACTGGCCTGCATGCGTGCAATGTCGTTGTCGTACTGGCTCGAACCGATCGCGCCTGCCGTGCCCGCCGGGAGACGTCCGGCCTCCTTGTCGTACTGCTGCCGCTGCCGGTCGTATTCCTGCCGGATGCGGAGCTCGTCTTGCAACTGCTGGGTGAGTTCCTGACCATGGCCAACGCTCGTCGAGGCGACGTCGTTGGCCTCGGTCTGTCGCTGGATACGCGCCGCCAGCTGCTCCTGCAACGCTGTGCTGCGTGCCGTAGCCGCCGCCTCCTGCTGCTGAAGCACGATTGACTTGGACAGCTCGGCGTTGGCCTGGGCCTGCGCCAGCATCTTCGCCTTGAGCGCGGCGCCAGCGTGGTTGTATGCGTCGCTCGTGCCGCCAACGATGTCCTGCAACTGCTTCTCGGCCGGGGTCAGGCGCTGCGTGCTGCCGAGCTGGGCCGTCAGCTCGTTGTGGGTCTGCTGCAGCGACTGATTGAGGCTATCCGCCTGCGTCTTCCACTGGCGTGCCTGCGCTTCGGCTGCTGCCGCTGCCTTCTTCGCGGCGTCGGCGGCGTCTAACTGCTGTGCTGCCTGTACGTTGGTCGCGTAGGCAGACGTCAGCTCCGCCCGGTTCTTGTCCTGCAACCCCGCCGGCAGCTTCGCGATGTCGGCCAGACGCTGCCGGTACTCGTATTGCGCCTTCTGGACGTTGTTGAGCCCATCGGTCGCGGCCTTGTCCGTCAGCGCTTTGGTGCCCGTCTGGAACTGGGCGATGCCAGCGCGGACGCTGGCCAGCGCCGTATCGGCCGCGGCAATGCCCTTGTCGGCGCCGGCCGACAGGTCGAAGATCACGTCCAGCAGCGGCTTCCCTTTCGCGAGCTGGTCGATCGCGTGCTTCACCGAGTCGATGGACGGCGCGAGCACCCCGGACATCTTGTTTCCGAGCGCGTCGACGGCGGACGCAGCTGGGCCAATCTGGCCCTGTAGTTGCGAGATGCGGTCGGTGACCTGCTCGAGCTCGCGCTGGTCGAAAAGGTTAGCGAACGCGCCGCCGGCCGTGCCGTTGCTTCGGCTGGCAATCCGGGCGCGAATTGCATCGGCCTGCTCGCCCAGGGCCTCCAGTTCCTTCCTCTGGCCCGCGATCGCCTGGCTGTCCTGCTGATACTGCTCAATGCCTTGGCGAATGGTCATGGAACTGTCGAGGGTGCCAAACGACTTGGCCGCCTGCTCGGCTTGCTCGCGCAGCTGCTGAAGCGACTGCACCTGCTCCTGCGTTTCCCGGCGGTAGTCCTCCGACCGCTTCTGGGTGTCGTAGATGGCATAACCGACGGCACCGATGGCCAGCGCGGCGGCACCCCACGGCCCTCCCACGAGGCCCAGGGCGACGCTCCCAAGGCCCGCAGCCCCACGCGCGAGAAGCCCTCCAGCGCCCGTTGCGGCAAGCTGCCGCTCGGCGGCCACCTCGGCCTCGGTGGCGATCGTCGCCGCGCCACGTGCGCGGAACAGAGCCCCCTCAAGGGCGATCTGCTGATCCTTCAGGGCGATGCTGGCCTGCGCCGATGCGTTGTACTGCACCTGCGCTCGCGTAAGCGCCGCCTGCGCTGCAGCGGCATCCGCAGTGGCGATGCGTTGGGCCCGAAGGTTGGCCGAAAGCGTTGCCGCCGTGCGCTGGTGGTTGAGCGTGGCCTGCGCGGCCTCGTTGTCAGCGATCGCTTTTTGCAGGGCGGCCGACGCCGCGTCTCGTGCGGCAAGGGCTTGCTCCCGCGCCACGGTGACGCCGCGAAGCGCGACTTCGTTCTGCTTGATCTCGGCCCCGGCCGCTTCCGTCTCGGCGGCAGCCAGTTCTGTGGCGGCGAGCGCCGCAGCGCGCGCCTCCTGCTGTTGCTGCACGAGCGCCGAGGCGCCTGCCGCGGCCTTGCCTAGGCCTCCACCGGCCAAGCGAGCGACGATCACGCCGCCAGTGATCCCGGCGATATCCGCCAAGTTCTCCAGGTTATGCGCGACGAGGTCGATGCTGCCGATGGCCACGTCGGAGAAAAGCCCGCCGGACAGGTCGGTCTTCAGCTTGAACCATTCGGTCGAGAGGCGGTTGATCGACGCGTTGAGCCCGCCGGCCGCCTGCTCGGCGCCCTTCCCCGTGTCGTTGAGAGCCTGCACGAGCGCCGGCAGGAACCGTTGCACGGTCAGATCGCCGGACTGCAGCAACTGGTCGAACGACTTGCCCGCCAGGTCCGTGCCCTTCGTCATCGCCAGCACGGCGGCCTGGAAACGCGGAACTACGCCGGGAATGGCGTCACCCAACTGCTGACGGAGCTCTTCGGCCTGGATCTTGCCCTTGCCGAAAATCTGGCTCAGCGCGGTGATCGCGCGACCCGTCTGATCCGACGACAGGTGCAGGACGGTGGACGAGCGGGCCAAGCCGTCGAACAGCGCAACCTGATCCTTCATGGCGACGCCATTGGCACTCGCCGCTGCCGACATGGAGCTGAAGCCCAGCGCCGAGGATTGCAGGTCCAGGCCCAGGTGTTCGACCGTCGCCGCAACCTGCTGGTACGCGGCATCGGCCGCCGTCGTGGAACCGGTGGCGCTCAAGAGCGAATAATGGATCTGCTGAGCAGCCTTCTGCGCGTCCAGAAGGTTCTGTACGCCCGCCTTGATGGCCTCGAAGCCCACGAAGCCGGCCGCCGCCTTATTCAGGGTCAGCAGGCTATCTGCCGTCGCCTTCACGTCAGTGCGGATTGCGGCCAGCGACTGGTTGGCCTGCCGCTGGCCGGCGATCATCTCCGCACGAAAGCTTGCACTCGAGCCGACCAGGTCGGCACGGATTTGCGCGATGGTCGCCAAGGTCAGTTCTCGTTGGGGTACTTACGGATGAGATGGTCCGCGAAGGGGATGGGCTCGTCGCCCACCTTCACGCCGCCGGCAATCGCCGACACCTGGACTACCCGGGCCAGCATCTTTTCGAGGCCGGGTGAAACGGGATGGAGCTCGCTGTAGGCGATCAACTCCGACAGCTCGCTCGATGTGAGCTGTCGGAGAAGGATCGAGGGGTGAGCTACGCCGAAGCGCTCGCAGAGGTCGAAGAGCCGCCTGCGCTCGGGGCGGCTTCGGAGTTTCCCTCCAGTTCCTTCATATCCTCGGCGCTGATAGCGTTCAGCTTGCGCGCCTTGTTGAACAGCTTTTGCATCGTCGACGCGGCCAGGCTGCCGAGCGATGCAACCTCATCGTCCTTGAAAAGCCGGAGCCCGTTTTCATCCACCAGGGACCGAACGACAAGGCGGGCGCGAGCATGCTTCGGATTGAACTTCGCGCCGGCACCGTCGGCGCTGACGATGATCTGCTCGGCCTCCCATTGATCGCGGTCGCTCGCCGACAGCTCCTGCAGGCGAACGGTGCCGCCCCATTCCTTCACTTCGACGTCCTCGAACTTCTTCCGGTCGGCCGTGAGGATCTGGTCTTTCGTGAGCAGCTTTCCCATTACGGCGTCACCGGTCCGGTCCAGACGATGTTGCGCGGGCGCACGGTGAACTGGCCGGTTTCGACCGTGTTCGCGGCGCCGCCGACCTGCCATCCGCCGACCTCGCTCTCGAAGGTCATCACTTCGCCCTGGCCGGTGGTCAAGCGGAAATACAGCGTCGGGCGCGGGCGCTCGAACGACGCGTCGCGCGCCATGTTCTGGCCCTCATCGTCGACCACGCGCTGGAATGGGATATTCAGGTCGCCAACGTCGTCGAGGCCGGCGATGTATTCCTTCGTCGTGCTGTCGTAGTTGGTGGCGTCCAGGAACTGCGCGGAGCCGGTCGAAAGGGTCACGTCGCTGGTCTGGCTGATCTTCGTCCAGGTGCCCTGCGCGGTGCCCGTCTCACTCACCTCGACCTTGCGGAACTGGGTGCTCTTGGCCTTATTGACTGCCATGTTGGTCTCCAAAAAGAAGAAGCCACCCGGAGGTGGCTTCAAAGTACCGGCATGGCCGGCGAGGTCCCGCGGTAGCGGTGGTTATTCCCAGGCTTCGACGTCGAACGACGCCCGGTGCAATTTGGTGTCCGACTCGTAATCGGACGGGTTGTCTGTGACCTGCCCAACGGCCAGCGCCGCATACAGGGCGGCGCGCGCCTGATCAGAGAGCTTCCTGGCAGCCGGGTAGTCGGATGCCCACACGTCGACCTGCACGCGCACGTTCGTCGCGCCCATACCGTCGCCCGCATAGGTGCTAGCGTCACCGCCGGCTACGCGCTGATAGGTGATCCGGGGAAGCGCTGTCGTGCCCTGCGGTGCGAGGGTCGGAAAAGTCGGCGCGAGGTTTTTGAGCGCGGCGTAAAGCGCGGTTTCGACACTCATTTCCGCGATGCCTCGATCTCGATCGCCGCAAGGGTCACGTCACGCATGATCTGAACGGCCAACTGAGCCGAAGCCTCCGTCGCCGGCCTGAGAAATGGGTAGGCCGGCATCTGTGAGGTACCCAGCTCGAGGAAGCGGCCGACGTAATTAGTGGTCACCGAATAAGTGATGTCCTGACCCTGCTGACCTTGGCTCTTCGTGCGCGTGGCCTTCGCCGTAGCGCCGGTCTTCTTACGAACCCGACGCCGGGCCTCCTTCAGGACGACGTTGGTCCCCTGCCGAAGACCCTTCGAGAGGGCCCGGCGAGCGCCCGGGCCTGCGATCTCGGTGAGGCGACGTTCGAGGTCGGCGAGTCCGTCGATTTCGAGATCAAGGTCAGCCATTGGACGCTCCAGATGTGCAGAGCACGGCCATCTCGCTGCGGTCGTTGCTGATACCGATGTTCTGGATGTCGTAGATCACACCGTCGTGGTCGCCCTTGACTCCCACCAGGCGCATCGCGGCAGTGAGGCGACGCGTGCGCATGTCGAACCGGACCTGCACGGGCGCGATGGTCGTGCCGCTGGCCAGCGCCTCCGCTGTGGCGCGAAGCGTGTTCGTGCGCTTCGCCCACACCTCGGCGACCAGCGTCCATTCGGGATTGCCAACACGGCCGCCGTAGTCCGGATCGGTCGCCTGTACAAGCTCCTCGACACGGAGCCGATGCACCATTTCCCCAGCGGCCAGGCTCATACGCCAAGGCCCACGCGATGGGGCCACAGGAGTGTGCGCGAGCCCATCGGAATGACGACTGCCGCCGCGGAGGCGCCGGTGATGACGTCTTCGCGGTTGCGGTACAGGTGGCCGAAGATCAGCAGCACGGCCGCCTTGATCGCGTCATTGACCACCATGGGATCGTCGCCCGACGTGCCGGCCAGAACGGCGGCAGCCATGTCCTCAGGCGTCGGGTAAACCTGCCGCCCGAGGAAGTCCGCCGCGGCCTGCTCGGCGGCGCCGAGGTAGACCGCGACGTCCTCGTCGCTGCTGGCCCGAACATGTGCCCGGGCCTGGTCATCGGTGAGCAGCACGTCAGGCTTCCAAGGCTGCCGTCAGTGCTTCGACGACGCCCTTGCGCTGCTTGTCGCCCTTGGCCTTCTCGGCCTCCAGCGCCTCCGTCAGCAGTTCCTTGTCGGTGCCTTCGATCGAGGCGATGACGTCGGTCGCCTTGCCCGCGACGAACTTCTCGCCGGGCTTCAGTTCGGCCTCGCCATTACCAACCGGCGGTGCGGCAGTGGTCGCGCCCTTGAGCGCGGCGTAGCCCTTGTCGATCAGCTCCTTGCCGTGCTGGTCGTGGGTCTCGAAGCTCTCGCCGTCCGAGATAACGTTCTTGCCGAGCAGGATCGGCTTCTTCGCAATCAGTTCCATGGTGTCCTCGCGGAGCGGTCAGCGCGATGGCCGACCGCTCATGGTGGGTGAAGGGTTAAGCGCCAGCAGCGGCCGACTGGGTCAGCGCGCCGTAGATGAAGGCCTCGGGGCGCTTGACCGCGAAGCCGAGCCGCTCTTCGCAACGGACGGCGATCAGGTTGTTGACGAAGTCGTCTTCGTTCTCGGTCGCGATCACCACGTTGGCGTCCTCGCGGTCATAGATCTGCGCACCGCCCTGGAAGGCGCCGGTGAGGAACTTGCCGACGAAAGCGGCGATCTCGGTGGCAACCACCGGCACGCCCCACAGGACCGGGCCGAGCAGGCCCAGCGGATTGGCCAGGATGTAGCGTCCGAGGCTGTCCTTGGTCAGCTCGATCTTCGCCCAGTCGATGAAGTGGAGCACCGTGCCGCTGGCCGGCAGGCGGGCCAGCTGGGCCTGCAGCATCGCCAGGCGGATGTCATCGATCGGGGTCTGCTCGGCCACGGTGAAGCCGGGCGCAAACGCGGTGGCCTGCGGCACGATGCCGTGCAGATTGGCCCCGGTGCCGTCGCCGAACAGCAGCTGCTGCTCCTCCGCGTACTTCAGCCCGTAACGCATCTCGACGTCGATGTCGCTGGCGAGCTGCGGCAGGTCGTCCATTACCTGCTTGGCGGCCTTGAAGATGTGCGCGATCGTAGCCACCGGTGTCATCTTCAGGGCGTAATTGATCGTCGACGTCGGCTTGCGCGTGCTCTCGACGACCACTCCAGCGTTGTTGACGAACCCGGTCTGCTGGATCCAGCTGATCGCGTTCGACGTCGTGCGGCCGCTGGACACCAAGTCACGCAGGAACAGGCGCTGCTTGGGCGTGGCCAGCGTGCCGGACTGGCGATCGGGCTCGATCACGCCGGCACCGAGGCCGCCGGTCAGCAACGCGGCCCGCACGGGCACGCTCACACGGCATCGCTCGTTGCTCTTCACCCGCGCGGCGAAGTCGGCCAGGCCGTCGTAGGCCAGCACCTGCTCGCCGAAGCTCTTCACCTTCTTCTCGCCGCCACCGTTCTGGCTGCGCACGATGTTCTGCTCGACCTGCGACAGCTGCTCGGTGAGCGCGTTCTGAGCGGTGGTCAGCGTGCCGATCTCGGTCAGCGCCTTGTCGACGGCGTCCTTGGTGGACTGGGACAGGCTACCGGCGTTTTTGGCTTCCTTCAGGGCGTTTTCGGCCTGGCTCTGGAAGCCGGTGGTCGCCGTCGTCAGGGCGGCGGTCACCTTTTCGAGCAGCTGCTCGTTGGTCATGGTGGTCATGCGTGGGTCTCTCCGGTGTGGACGGTGCTGGGCGCCACGACGAGGCCGAACAAAGCGGCTTCGAAACTGGCTTGCTGGTTGGGCGAATGCCCCGGTTGATCGGTAGCGCTCGGCGTACCGGAGACGACAGCGCCAGGCGTGTCATCCGATCCGGCAGCGCTGGGCATGCCGGACTTGAACTCGTTGATCAGGCTGCGGCGCTCGGCCCGCGAAAGGCCGGCGCTGATCAGGGCGGCGTCGATCCGGTGCAGCGCCATGCGCGCCGAAGCCTTCGTCTTGTCGCCAGTCTTCGCGGCATCCGAAGCGAGCAGGTCGTCGGCGAATCGCTGGGACACAGCATCGCTGCCGCCGATCCAGGTCTCGTTGTCCAGGAGCTTCTGGATGGCCTTGATGTCCTGACCCGTGCGCGCGGCGTAAATGTCCGCCATGGCCCGGTCGAAGGGCTCGAGGGTGTCGGCCATATCCCGCAGGTCGTTGCGGTTGCCGACGGCCACGACCCAGGCG
The DNA here is from genome assembly GCF_000745235.1 of Luteibacter mycovicinus. Classification (NCBI taxonomy): domain Bacteria; kingdom Pseudomonadati; phylum Pseudomonadota; class Gammaproteobacteria; order Lysobacterales; family Rhodanobacteraceae; genus Luteibacter; species Luteibacter mycovicinus. Next base: position 3,900,227 of record NZ_JQNL01000001.1, on the reverse strand, counting down.
TTGTGGATCATCAGGAAGGCCGAGCGGGCGATCTGCACTTCGTCGCCGGCCATGGTGATGATGGAAGCCGCCGAGGCGGCCACACCCAGCACCTTCATGGTCACCTGGCCCTCGTACTCGCGGAACAGGTTGTAGATCGCCAGGCCTTCGAACATGTCGCCACCGGGCGAGTTGACGCTTACCGTCACGTCGGCGCCGTTGAGGCTGCGCAGGGCCGCGGAGATCCGCTTGGCCGTGACGCCGTCGCCCGTCCACGGGTCGTAGCCGATGGGGTCGAAGATAGAAATGGTGTTGGCGTCGTCGGACGCGGCGAACACCCGGGCGTTCCAACGCTCGAGCGCGAGGGGCGACAGCTCGCTTCGGACGCCCGAGCGCACGGCGCCCTCCGGCGCGGCCGGAAGGTGGCGGTTCTTCATGGTGTCTCCGGTCAGTGAAGCGACGAGACGTCGCGGTGAGTCGAGTCAGCGGCCGCGGTTAGCTTGGCCAGCGCACTCTCGATGCGGTCCATGCCCAGCCATGACGCGACGGCGCCGCGGGCCTGCTCGCTGCCGCTGGGCTGCTTGCCGAGCTGGTCTAGCGGAACAAGGTTCGCTGCCACCGTGTAGATCTCACCGCCTGGCGGCTTCGGCAGGTTTTCCTTCGTGCACACCGTGTCGCGGTTCATCCAGCCGTCGTTGAGCCCGGCGTGGTAGTAGGCCGCGCGGCCGGCGCTGTCGGCTCGGAGCAGTCCCTCGACCGAGAATTCGACGTAGTAGACGCCCTGGTCTGCCGGCGTCATCAGACACCGTTGGACCTCCTGCTCGATGTTCTCCAGCACCGGACGGAGGCAGTCGGTCAGAAACAACAAGTTCTGCGCTTCCGAACTGCTGGCCCAGCTGGACGCCTTGTCCATGTGCCCGACCTTGAAGGGCGGAACACGGAACCAGCGGCAGATTTCCTCGACGTTGAAGCCGCGGGTCTGCAGCATCTGCGCCGCTTCCGGGTTCATCGTGATGCCCTGGTACTTCATCCCCGCTTCCAGAACCATCAGCTTGCCGGCGCTTTTGGAGCCGACGAACTTCGCCAGGCTGTCGCGGATCTGCTCGCGTTGCTCCTTCCCCAGCGCGTTCTCGGCGCTCAGGAAGCCGGACGCCTGCATGCCCTGGGCGAAGATCGCCGCGGCGGCGTTGTTGGCCGAGGCGGCGGAGCCGAAGATTTCGCGCCCCTGCTGGATGGGCTGCAAGCCACAGATACCGTCCAGCCCGAAGCCGCGGATATGCATGAGCGTGCGCTCGGGAATGACGCGCTGCTTACCGGCCGCGGTGTAGGTGTATTCCAGCGAGCCGTCGGCCAGGCGCTTGACCGTCATGTTCTGTGGCAGCAGTGGATCGAGTGCCACCAGCCGGGTGCCGATATAGCGCTTTTCGACGAATGCGTTGCCCCAGAGGCAAATGCTCGCCACCACCAGCAGCATGAAGCGCGCCGGTGTCATCTCCGCGTTCGGCGACAGGCTGAGTAGGCGGTAGAGCGGGTGCGACGTCGCCGGCTGCCGCGTGCCATCCGGCATGCGCTGGTAGACCCGCAACGGCAGCGTCGACACCGTCTCGGAGATCAGCCGCACGCAGGCCCACACCGTGGACAGCTGCAGCGATCGATTGATCGTCACCGGCTCGCCACTGGCCGACGTCCCGGCCCACTCGCGCCAGAACGCCGTGTCGGACAGACCAATGCTCTTGCCGAGCCAGTCGCTCAGCGCGGCGAAGATGCCGCGCTTGGGACGTTGATCGACAAGGTCGGTATGGCTGAACGGCGTCGGCGCGGCGCCGCGCGCCAGCGCGCCCAGGAAGGAACCATCAGCCATCGCTTACGTCCCCATACCGCGGCGAAGCACGCCAGCGATGCCGAGGAGGCCCACAGCCATCGTGATCAGCGCCCAACCCGCACCGGCCAGCAGGAAAACCCCGCCGACGAGGCACGCCAGGGCCGCTACCACCAAAATGAGGAAGGCCACGACTGCGTGCATTACGTACCCACCATGATCGGGTTGCTGAAAAAGCCATCGAGGTCGCCATCGTCGGCAAGATCCTCGGCAGCGCCGCGCGCCATCGCCAGCGCGACCACGCCGTCGATGCGGCCGGTTGCCTTCTTCTTGGCGAAGATGCGGTTGTCTTTGTTGTCGGCTTCGAGGACCGCGCTCGCGGCGTTCCAGCGAAGGCACGGGTTCGGCTTGATCTGGATATCTTTGTCGCCCAGGTCGCTTTCCAGCGTTTCGATGCTGTGCGGCATCCACAGGCCGGACTCGCTGGACTTGGCGAAGCCCTGCCCGTGCGAAACCAGCTTCACGTCGATGCCCAGACGCTCCAGCTCAGGCTCGAGGTACTTGATGCGGTACGGATCGAACGCGATCGCCTTGATGTCGAACAGCGCCGCCAACTCACCCAGGCGCTCAGCGACTACGGTGTAATCAACGGCCTTGCCACGCGGCGCATGCAGGTGTCCCTGGTCACGCCAGAGCCCGTAATTCACCCGGTCCCGCTTCGCGCGCTCCTCCAGCGTGTCGCCTGGCGTCCAGAACTCGACGGCCGCCCGCCTCATGCGTGGGAAGTACAGCGCCAGTGCCGTGAGGTCGCGCGTGCCGGAAAGATCGAGTCCGCCGTAGCACTCCTCGCCCCGCATGGCCTCGACGGCAAAATCCTTTTCGCAGGCCAGCCATGCGTCCGCGCCGATCCACGGCGTGTCCGATTCGACCCACTGGCAGAAGTTGAGCCGACGGACCACGCTCTCTTGTGAGGGCATGCCGCGGGCCTTGACCACCAGCTCGCGCAGGTACTGCGGCGAGAAGGTCTCACCCAGCGAAGGGTTCGCCTTGCCCCAGCAACTTTCATCCTTGAACGGATCGTCACCCTCGTCCAGGGAGCAGATAAACGCGAAAAACGCGTCGTCCTCGGCTAGGCCAGCGCATACCTTGCGGCCGTAGTCGTGGTAGTCGTAGCAGACCGACGTCCGGTCGTGGCCCGAGTTGGTGATCATGAACATGAGCGCCTGTCGGCGCCCCTTCGTACCGGCACGCATCATCTTGATGACGTTGCCGTTCTTGTGCTCGTGCACCTCGTCGATCAGGCTGCAGTGCGGGCGAGGACCGGACTGCCCATCGTCGGCCGAGATGGGCCGGAAGAACGCGCCGGCCGCCTCGTACGAGAGATTCCAGACCTTCTCGCCCGTGCCCGACGGCTTGAGCCGCGTGCGCAGGTCCGGCGACAGCTCCCGCATCGCGACAGCGTCGCGGAACAAGATCATGGCCTGGTCTTTCTTCGTCGCCGCCGCATACACCTCGGCGCGCGGCTCGTTGTCCGCCGTCAGGCAGTACATGCCCACGCCAGCGGCCAGTGGCGACTTGCCCGAGCCCTTGCCGGACTCGACATAGACCTCGCGGAACCGGCGAAAGCCGTTCGCGCCCATCCAGCCAAAGATGCTGCCGACGATGAATGCCTGCCAGGCCAGCAGGATGAAGGGCTTGCCCTCGAACTCGCCGCCGTTGAGCTTCAGCACCTTCTCGAAGTAACGGATTGCGCGCCCGGCCTTCTCCGCGTCCCATGTGAGGCCGCGTTTCGCGCCGCTCTTCAGGTCGCGCAGGTGCCTCGCGCAGGCGTTGCGGATGTCGGGCCCGGCCAGAATCTTACCGGCGGCGACCTTCTTCGCGTACTCGGTCGCCCGGTCAGTGGACGCCGCCGAAGAACTCGTCGTTGGGGTTCTTTTCTTCACCATCGCCAGTGGGCGCGACCTTTGATCGGGCCGCTGGAGTCATTCCGAAGTTGGTGAGATAGGCCAGCAGGCGTCGGTCGGCGTCGGCCAGCATGGCAACCGCGGGGTTGGCCTTGATCAGCCCGTTCTCGGTCATGTACGTGCGGCCGGACTTCTTCACGTCGGCGGTCAGTTCGCGCACCTCAGCCGAGCATTCGCATAAGCGCTCCAGCGTCAGCAGGTCGCCCTGCGTGAGCACGCGCATGCTGGTGGCCAGCGGGCAGTAAACCTGCCAGGCCGCGGCGGCGAGCTTGCTCAAATGCTTCGGCGGCGGCTGGCTCCCGGCTACCGGCAGCGCTGGTACGGCAGCCTTCGCCCGACTCTTGCGCGCGGTGCCGCGAGCCTTCTTCAAGGCATCGGGTGTGGCGGTTCGACCCCTCACAAAAAAAGTCCTGAATTCTGGCTCGCTGCGGAAAAAGGAGGGCAGGCGGTCAGCAGCGAGGTCGTCTGAACTTTCGGACCCCCTACCCCACCCCGGGCGTCGGTCGGCGGCCGAACCTGAACGGAGCTTAACATTTCATTCAGTTTCGCGCCCGGGCTGATGCAGGGCGTCATCGATTCCAATGGTGCCCAGGATCGAGTGGCAGACCGTCGTCGCGTGCGCCTACCTCGTAGCCCCGGCTCTCCATCCTCTGCTTCGTCGCGTTGTGGTGCGTCTCGCACAGCGGCTGCCAGTTCGACCTCGACCACATGAGGTGCTGGGCCTGCGCGATGCGTGCCGGGTCGCCACTCTCCTGTGCAGCACGCAGGCCGTGACGCTTGATGTGATCGACCACCGTTGCCTCAACCACGTGGCCCCGCTCAATGTCCTCGGTCGTCGGTGCGCCGGTTGGGTGGCACATCACGCAGAAGCGATGGGTCGCGAGGAACGCCGCTCGCGCCGTCTGCCACTTCGCACCGTAGCCACGTGAGGCCGTGGCCGGTCTTCGCGTGCCGCCCATCAGTCGGTCCGGCACTCGACTGGTGCGGTCTCGCGGTTTGCAGTCGTGATCCACCACACCAAGCAGCGGAAGCGCGCCGCACACTTATCGAATGCCACGCCCTTCGCGGTGCTGTTGTCCGTGATGTCCCGCACGCTGCGTGAGGGAACCAGCACGGGCGCATCGCAGAGCTTCAGGAGCTCGTCAGCGGGGCGGGCCTGCTGCACCACCGTTCGGCTTGTCACTACCGGAGCCGGGGCACGGGGTGCCATCGAGCACGCAGCCAAGAGCAGGAGGCACGGCAGTGTCCAGAAGGGCTTTCGCATCAGCATTCGTTTTCTCCAGCTGCCGCACCTTCTGGCGCAACGTGTCACCCTTGGTGTCGGCCTTGTCCAGTTCCTGATGCAGGCCTTCGAGCGCCTGGCTGTCGATCTTGCGCAGGCGTGCCAGGTCGGCGATGGCAACGTCCTGGTCGGCATTGGCTTGCACCTGCTGGTCGAGCGTCCCGCTCACCCTCCCAAGCTTCTCGCTGAGAGACAGCGTGGACTCGGTGAGCGCCTTGGTACGGAAATACGCGACCGTGCCATACACGCCCAGCACGATGATGAAGAGGATCAGCACGTACTCGATGATCAGACGAGCCTTGTCCTTGACGATCGACCATCCGCTACTCAGCAGGTTTGTCATCTTGCGAACTCCGGTTGAGCCCGAGCTTCTGCCAGACGAATCGCTGCATCACCTGGATGGTTGCCCGGGCGCCCAGCATGCCGAAGGTGCCGGCGATGAAGGCGGTCCACACGATGCTCAGTCCCCACGCCGAGCAGAGAAGGCCGCTCAGGGCTCCAACGAACCCCGCTGCCATAAATTCGATGAGAGCGCCTGTGATCGAGATCGGCTGTTTTGCATCCATGGCACGCAGCACCGCGCCGGTGACACCGCCGACGGCAGCGAATGCCGATACGGCCAGCAGCCTGATCCATTCGATCGCCGACTGGGCCGGCGGCATCTCGTTCACTGCACACCCAGTTCGCGCTTCGCGATCGTCCAGCGGCGCTGCCGATCCTCCCATCCGTTCGGCAAGCCATCCTTATTTTTTCCGTTGATACGGATGGACAGCGCCAGAAAGTCGCCGCGGTCGGCAAGGGCGTTGCAGCCGTTCGCCTTCCACCACCAAGCGGCGGAGAGCGCGGCGTAGTCCTCGCGCTCCAGCAGCGCCGGGTTCGACAGCAAATCGGCACCAAGCCCACGGCCAACGGCGGCGTAATTGCCGCGTCCGGTAATCTGAATCAGCCCTCGCCCACGGAACAGCGAGCCGTCGCCCTTCTTCGTATTGCCAAGGTCGGCGCGACCTTCGTAGCCAGCCTGCGCCTTCGTCGGTCCCCACACCTCACGGGTGTACATGTAGCCGGCCGACTCGTGACCGCATTCGGCGATGAAGGCGGCCTGGCGGGTGGGCGTCGTGATATCGAAGCGTGCCATGGCTGCCAACACCGGCGGTGCCCACACATTGGCCCTTACGAGCGGAATACCCGCTGCACGGCTGAAGGTGGCGACGTCCATGGGATGCTCCGGAATAGGTTGGCCGAAACGCTGAGGGGAGGCAGCGTTCCGGCCGATCGTCCCCGCGGCGGGACGAAAACGAAAAAGCCCCAGCGGGTGCCAGGGCTTCGTGTGATAGTTGATGTTCGACGCTTACATAAAAATCGAATTTTGTTAATTAATCAAGAGCCCGTTTGCACGATGTACTCGAGCATGTCGATCGCATCCTCATCCGCGAGCATCTCATCGAACGGCAGCCTCAGCCGTCCAGCAACGTATACCTTGGCCGTGCGCAGATGCTGGCAATATCTTGCCTCTCGCCCGCGCCCCGTGCCCGTGATCCGGCACCCGACGCGAGCAAGCCGCTGAATACGAACCTCGCGACCAACTTCTCTGGCGTTGTACTCGCAGCGCAACACAGCGGCGGGAATGACGCCTGATCGCTGCGACCCAAGGGCGCGCACAGCTTCCTCGACCTCATCGGCTGCGCCATTCGTTACCACGCGCGCCGGGTTTAGTCCCTCAGGAGCTCGACCGTGATACTTGATGACGCTGGCGAGCGGCGAGACTCCCTGCCAGCCGATGTTCTCGTGGCGTCCACCGCCGTACTCATTTGCCCACTCGGTGAGCCTTGCCTCAAGGTCGCTACTGCGTCGCATGGTGTTCCCCTTCGTTACTTCCGCGTGTCGTGCACGGCGCCAGCGGCACCGCTCTTTTTCTGTTGCCTGATCAGTCGGTCCAGCCGATGGATCGCACCGTTAAGGTCTGACGCACCGGCCTTCAGCAGGAGTGCGTAGGCTTCCAGCTCCTGCAGGCTCATGCGGTGGATCGTGGGCGCACGCACGGCGAGCACGGCCAGGCCGAGGATTGAATCTCGCGCCTGCTCCGCCAGCGGGCGATCGTCCTTCATGCCGGCGATACCTCGATCCGGATGCCGTATTCGTGCGGAGCGCCGCGCTCCTGGTCGTACTCGAAGCGGATCACCGTCTTGTCGTTGTCGGCAATCCCGTAGGCATCAGCTACGCCGTCACGGATGGCCTTGAACGCGCCAGATAGGTTGTCGTCGTCAAACTTACGCGGAGCGATGCGCACCAGACGCACCACGACCGGGAGCGCCGGCCGCCGTGCAACTACGAGCATCAACTTTGCCGCGTCCCGCTCTCGCTTTGTGCGACTCGCGCGGGCTCGCCAGTGCTCGCGCGCGTTTTGCCCACCCTTGAGACGCATCCCGTCCAACGTCACCAGTACAACGCCATCGCGCTGGTCGATGCGGCCGCCCCGGCGCATGTATGCCTGGACGCGAGCGGCGTCGGAGAGTCGTTTCACCATGACGCCTCCGGCCCGAACACAGGCGCGCGCTCGAGCATGACCTGCTGGTATGCCAGCAGCTGGTCGTCAGTCCCGTAGAACTGACGGTAGCGGCGCGGCTCGCGGCCAAAGCTCGGGCCGAACACCTTGGCGTGTTCCTCATACCCGTGATCGGCATAAGGCATGCGCTTGCCCTGGTGGTGGTAGTGACAGAGGCACACGGTGAAGTCGTGCCCGCGGCGACGGCCACCGGACAGTAGGTGGTGGATCTCCAGGTCGTTCGCGTAGCTCGCGCGGGCCATGCCGTGGTCGACGGTGTTCAGGTGGCAGGCCACGCAGCCTCGGGTGCGCATGTCATCCCAGCGGGCTTTCTGGGCCTTCGTGGGCGTGCCGGTGCTGCGGCCGCGCTTCAGTGCGGGCTTGATGGCCACGGCCTTTCCATTCTCCTGCGCGGCCTTGGCGGCCTGGCGGACAGTGGACATCGCCGCGAAGCGGCGTGCTGGGAAAGGTGTCCTGCGGAGCGGCGTCGTGCGCTTCACGAGGACGCACTCGAATCGGCGAGCAGAGAGTGGAGCGATGCGGCGTCGGAGACGGCGGCGCGCGCATCGGTAATGCACAGGCAGCCCTCAAGGTCGTGCCGTTCGATCCAGCCGCGAATGACCCCATCGGAGATGCGAGCACGGGCCGATAGGACGGCGTCCATGGCCAGGCGCATCGTCCTCCGCACCGGCTTCTTGCGCGCGGTAATGATCGCCTGCGTGGTGATACCCAGGGCGGACGCGGCGGCTGCCCAGCTCGTGAAGCCACACAAGGCTCCCCAGACGTCCCACTCGGCGTTGGCCGACGGGGCGAGCGACTTCGCGTTGTTCTTCTTTGCCATGGATTCAGTGATCTCCCATTCCGGGTTTGATGGCGCGCTGCATGCGCTCGCGGTATGCGGCTGGGCTGTCCTTCTGCTTGCCGTAGAAACGCCGCCAGAAGGCTTCGTATTCGGGGAGGCGCGCCAGCTTGTCGCCGTCCACGGGCAGGCCGATGGGCTTCGGCGGCGCGCCGATCTCTTCGCCGGCAGCGTTCACGGCATGCTTCAACTTCGGCGAAAGCCCTGCCTCGCGCAGCGGATCGACCATCGACATCGCAAACGGAAAGCGGGCACGGTTGTCCTCGCGCTCCCTGTCATAGCGCCGGCGGTCGGCCTCGATGCGCGCGAGCAGCGGGTCAGTCATCCCAGCCCCCGTACGGCGCGAAGTCGCGGAAGCGCATCGTCTCGGCCTGCCACGCGGCCTTTATGAAGCCGGTCGGGCCGTGGCGGTTCTTCTCGACGCTGATCTCGGCGATGCCCTTGTCTTGCGAGTTGGGGTGGTAAACCTCGTCGCGGTACAGCATCAGGACCTGGTCGGCTTCCTTCTCGATCTCGCTGGAGTTGGCCAGATCGCCCATATTGGGACGCTTGTTCTCGCGCTTCTCCACTTCACGGTTCACCTGAGCCAGCGCCACGACAGGGATATTCAGCTCCCGCGCAATGTCTTTCAGGCCGACGGCAACCTCGCCCACCTGGTCGATGCGAGACATGCGCGGGTCGTTGCCCTTCACGCGCTGCACGTAATCGACCAGCAGGCGCTTGATGCCGTACTTCTGTTTCCATCGGCGGGCCGTGCGCTGCAGCTCGCCGATGGTCAGTCCGGCGCGGTCGCAGATCAGCAGCTCGCGCTCAACCAGACGGCCCACCGCGTTCGCCATGCGGCCGAGGTCTTCCTCGTCGTGGGAGCCGTTGCGCAGCCGTGAGGCATTGACGCCACCCTCGATCGCAAGGATGCGCGAGCCGATCTGCACCACCGGCTGCTCGGTCGAGAACAGGCCCGCACCGCTGGAATCGCCCAGGCCGATGTTCAGCAGAAGCGCGGTCTTGCCCATCGACGGCCGCGCGCCGATCACGATCAGGTCGGAGTTGTGCAGGCCGCCGAGCACGTCGTCGAGCTCGGTAAGGCCGGTCGGGATACCGGGGATCTTGCCGCCGCGCGCCTTGGCCGCTTCCGCCGCCTCGTAGGCGATCGTCAGGGCCTGACGCAGCGTGTACTCGGTGTTCTGCTCGATGTGCTGCATGCCCATCAGCTGAGCGATGCCACCGTCCACGAGCTCGGTCGCGTCCTGCTCGACACCGAAGGCCTGCTCGACCATCTGGGTGGCCACGTCGATCACGCGGCGGCGCATGGACTTCTCGCGAACGATGCGGGCATACGCCTCGATGTTCGCCGCGCTCGGCGTGTCGTTCGCCAGCGTCATGAGGTACGACGGGTCGACCGAGTCGAAGTTGTTCCGGACGAACCACTCACCCAGGGTGATCGCGTCGCACGGCGTGCCACGGGCGGCCAGCTGGACCATGGCGCGGTAGATCATCCGGTGGTCGCGGCGGTAGAAGTCGTCCTCCTCGAGCCGCGCCGACACGGCGTCGATGCGATCCGGGGCCAGCATCAGGCCACCCAGCACGCTCTGCTCGGCTTCCACGGAGGAAGGCGGAACGCGTAGGCCCGTCGCGATGGATTCGCGCATGTTCATCGGCGCAGCTCCTGGCGATGGCGCTCAGGCTCATTGCGCTGCCCGAACCCGTTGGGCTTCCGGGCGTTGCGAATCCAGTTCCGGTAGGTCGCGTCCCAGTCGAGCTTCGTCGCATCCTTTCCTGCCTTCGCGTGCCAGTGGTCGCGGAACTTCGCCGTCTCGGTGCGCAGGTCTACATCGGGACGCTCCTCGCGGACAGCGGCGACCAGGTCCTGGCTCGGACGCCAGTCGTCCGGCAAGCGCGTGCCCTGACGACGAGGAGCTTTGCCCGTGCCCTGCTCGACCGGAGCAACTGCCGGTGCAGCGGCCGACGGCGAAGCTGGCGGCACCTGCTCTTGCTCTTTCTCTTCTTCTCTCCTCTCCTCTCCTCTGTCGTGACTTGCCGTGACAAGTCGTGACTCAATCGCTCGCGCCGTATCGTCATGTGACTTATCTCGCTCGCGCTGAGCGCGCTTACGTGCAGCGGCAGAAGCGTCTTCGGCCTTGGGCTGCCTACGTTTCCACGCCATCAGCTCATCGCCATCGAGCGTCTTTCCCTGCATCGAATCGAAGATTGCTTTGACCTCATCCTCCGGGATGTCCAGGGCGACGCCGACGTCTTCGTCCGACCAGTTGGACAGCTCGCCGCGAGGCGAAGCCTGTGACGCGTTCTCCATCATCGCCGCCCATACGGCGACGACGTGACCGACCGTGACATTGCGTGACAAGCGCGCAGATGCACGAGAAGCGATGGTGCGCAGCTTGGGATCTGTGACCGTGCTGTGGTGCCAGCGGAACCAGTGTTCGGTTGCCATACGTCCTCTACAGGCCTACAGAAGCCGTCTCCGCCAACCCGGTAGGCTCGGGCTGTCCGCCGGTGATCAAGCCGGCGTTAGGCGGTACGGTGTCGAACAAGGGCAACTGCAGCGAGAGCCGCAGCGAGGCAAGGTGCATTTCGGCAGCGACCAGCTGCTCGGGTGTCGGCCCATGCGCCAGCACGGCGGGCACGAGGGCGCGCGCGAGCTGATAGCCACGGGACGACTGGCGGTTCATGGGGTGAAGGCCTTTAGCGCGCGCAGCGTGGCGAACCAGAGGTTCCACTCAGCGGCCGTGTACGGCGAAACCATCAGCCAGCGCTCCGCATGCGCAGCACGTTGTCGTGCTCGTCGGGCAGCGCGGCTGCCAGCTGGGCTTGCATGCTCGCCAGGCTGGCCATGAGGTGAGAGACCGCCTCGAGCGCGGGCTTCAGGTACGGCTGGTCGCGCTCGTCGACACGACCGTCGGCAACGATCGGCGCCATGGTGTCGGTCATCCGAGCGGCGTGCTGGAGCACCTCGCTGAAGCACGACAGGCCCTCATCCGGGCGAAGCTTCTTCGCCGGCAGGCGGTCGTAGCGATCGAACAGCGCCAGCAAGGCACGCTCGCGCACGGACTCGGGCAGCGCCATGACCCACGGCTCCTCGAACTCGGCCGGGAACTCGTTTACCGCGCCGCGCAGCCAGCGATCGACGATCTGGCGGTTATGTGCGCGGTCCTTCTCGTGCTGCACGCCGTCGGTCGGGTGCGGAAGGCGCAGGTTCGACTCATCGAATGCCGCGGCGGACATCGTGTGCGCCAGCCCGACGAATGCGTCGGCGAAGGCCGTGACGACCAACACGCGATCAGCCTGGGCTTCCCGGGCGATGCGGCGCACCAGCTCGATACGGGTTTCGTGAAAACGCTTCGTCATGGTCGTAAATCTCACTGGTTGCGACACTCTCGCCATGGAGATCACGACGAGTAGGGAATCAGGGGTGAAACACGGTGGGCGTCAGGAGCGCCCTGCCCTCTCGCGCCACGCCTGCCAGACCAGCGGCGCCAGCGCGAACGGGGTAATGAATGCCAAGGCGAGGACGTCGCGGAGCACGTCAGGCCACCTTCTCGCCGAAGACATCGGGGCGGAGCTCGTATCGCAGCCGCAGTTCCTGCTTCTCGGGGATGGGCTGGTCGTCAGCCCACTGGGCTACGGCCGACCGAGACACGCCGAGAAGACGGGCCAACTGGGACTGGCGCATGCACAGAAGGGTGAGCAATTCGGACTTGGTCATGGTGGCACATGATAAGTCCACTAATCACTGCCCTGTCAAGCGACATAATCACTTTGCCAAGTATTCTTAGCAACATGAATACGTTCGCCGACAGATTTCGCGCAGCTCGTGAAGAGACAGGCTTGTCGCAACGCGCGTTCGCCAAGCGTATTGGCGTAACAGGCGCGACCATCAGCAACTGGGAGTCAGGGGTTACGGACCCTGACAATATTCGCAGCGCGCTGCTCGAGCTGGCTGCCGGGGTGTTAGGGAAACCGGTCGCGTTCCTGCGAACCGGAAAGGACCGGCGAGAAGCCGCTGACGCGCCTCCTGGCCTCACGCTGGCGGAAGACGCGGTGAGGATGGTTCCTGTGATCAGCTATGTGCAGGCTGGTTACGGCAAGGGTGCCGTGGATCCGTACGCCCTAGGCCAAGGATCGGAGCAGATAGGCGTGGATCGAGATATGGCCGCAGAACTCGGGCGTTTGGCCTTCGCCCTGGTCATCGACGGTGAGTCGATGATGGATGAGTTTCGCGAGGGCGACGTGGTCATTATCGATCCTGCAGTGAAGCCGCGGCCTGGGGACTTCGTCGTCGCGAAGGTAGACGACGACGAGTCGGCCACGTTCAAAAAGTACCGATCCCGTGGCATCGACCAAGCCACAGGTGTCGAGTTATTTGACTTGGTGCCGCTCAATCCGGACTGGCCTACAATCAGCGTCTCGCCATCGAATCCGGGCCTGATCATTGGCACGATGATGGAGCACCGGCGTCGCCGCCGACGCTAGCGTTGAGAGGTCGCGACCGCCATCCGTAGGACTGCAAGTGTCTTGGCAGGAGCCTTCGCTACAATGCGTCGCCGGTCGTGGAGGATCATCAGGAAGGTGACGTCTACGGTGTTGCGCGCGGCTCCGATGACCGCACCTGCGATCAATCCTGCGGGGCCGAATATGGCAAGGCCGCCCAGCGCCCAAGCCACTTGCGTGCGCAACTGAGGCACAGTCGCCGTATTCACTTCGTCGATGCTGTAGACCGACCCCGGATCAAGCTTTCCTGCATAGCCCGGCAGCCGCAGCCACCCGCCCTGCAGCAGCGCGGCGGCTCCAGTGAGGAAGTCACCCTCTAGGACGTCGACCCGCGGCCCGATTTCCGAGAAGTTGGTGGGCTCAATCACCACGTCTTCCAACCCCTGCTTGTCGTCGCAGGCAGGGCACTTGCCCGAAACATTGAGCACGCTGTCGCACCGATCACAAACCAGAATTTCCACGCTGCCTCCATTCATGAGCAGGGATTTTTACGTATCGAGTGATTAGAGTGCTTGACACGATGTGATTAGTTGTCTTATCGTTCCTGACAAGCCGGCTTGACGGCGATGGGAGAGGACGATGGGCACCAACGAACGCAACGCGAAGTACCAGGCGCTCGCCGAGAGGGCGCAGGCGCTGGTCACGATGACCAACCAGCTGATCGCGGATATCGAGTCCGACATCGCCGCTCCGGCTGATGCAGCTTTCCATGCCAAGGACGCGTTCGCGGGCCTCTGCCGCGTGCATCACGCACTGCTGGATGCCATCTCCGAAGTCCGCGTCTACCACTACGAAGCCATGGCACGTAATGCGCAGCAGGCGGCGGCATGAGCTTCTTCAACGGCATGAAGGTGCCTAGCTCGCTGATGGTGCTGGAAATCTGCCAGTCCTACGTCGACGACGCCGCGCAGTTCCCCGAGCAATTCAAGCCGGGCGTCGTCAAGGCGCACCAGAGGGCATACGCGCAGGCGCAGGCTGATCTGGCGGAGCTTCTTCTGGCGATCGAGCCATTCGCTCGTCACAACAGCAGCGAGGCGACGGTTTCTGTCACGCTGAATTCGAAGGACGTGACGCGCCTGCGCTCCGCCCTGGCTCGAGTGGAGGGCGTCGCATGAGCACCCAGACCGTCCAGCAGCGCCGCGCGCTCCGCTACGCCACCTTGAAGACCGAGGGCGATCGCGAAGTCCGCGCCGCCCAGCAGCTCATGCACTCGGAATCGTCCACGCCCACCCTGCAGCGGTACGGCGAGAGCCCGGTCGGCATCTTCCTGATGCTCATGATCGGCCTGGCGATCTTCGCCCTCGCCGCCTGCGGCAACTTCCGCCCGAGCACCACGCACCCGGCGTCCACGATGACGCTGCCGAACATCCACGCCAACTGTTCGCACGGGTTCAAGACGCGGCAGACCGGCTCTATCGGTGCGTACGGGACGCCTGTTGTCGAGGTGACCGACGAGCCGTGCGAGGGGCGCCGCCGATGAAGCGCGCAATCGCCTGGTGGATGTCCGCGCCGTTTGACGAGCGCACCGCCGCCCTTCTCGTCCTGACCATCTGGACCCTCGGCGCTCTCGCCTGGGTCATCGATCCCGCCGCTTCCCACTCCTCCCCCTGAGTGGCTGCGGGAACCGCGGCTGTATCCCCCCCCCCCTGCTGCCGCTGACGGCCCGGAAAGACGGGCAACTTTTTTCAACACGCCGGCCTCGCCGGCAAAGGAATTCGCACCATGAGCAAGACCCCGACCCGCATCTACGCCGTGAAGCACCAGAGCGAGAAAGGCCCGCGCCTGGTGCGCGCCACCTCGCAGGCTGCCGCGCTGCGCCACGTCGCTATGGATGAGTACCAGATCCGCGTCGCCTCGCAGGATGACCTGGTCATCGCGTTGCACGACGGCGCCGAAGTGGAGACCGCCTCCGTGACGACCGAGAGCGAGCCCGCCTGATGGCTCGTGGCATCAACAAGGTGATCGTCGTCGGCAACCTCGGACAGGATCCCGAGACGCGCTACACCGGCAGCGGCACGGCGATCACCACGCTCAGCATCGCCACGTCCGAAGCCTGGACCGACAAGCAGACCGGCGAGAAGCAGGAACGCACCGAGTGGCACCGCGTGAAGCTGTTCGGGAAGCTCGCCGAGATCGCAGGCGAGTACCTGAAGAAAGGTCGCCAGGTCTACATCGAGGGCTCGCTGCGCACGGACAAGTACACCGACCGCGACGGCATCGAACGCTACACCACCAACATCATGGCCAACGAGATGCAGATGCTCGGCGGCCAGCCTTCGGACCGTCCGGCAGACCGTTACGGCGAATCGAAGTTCGGCGGCGGTGAGCGCGCCAGCGGCAAGTCTGGCAAGGGCCGTGCGCAGCGCGACCACGACCAGCAGCGCAGCCACGACACCCCGCCACCGTCCAACGGAGCCCCGGTCAACGACGACTTCGACCGAGACGACATCCCTTTCTGAGTAACCGCCGGCCGAGCCGGCAAGGATTCCGCACGTGTACGTGACCGTGGACATCGACCCCGAGGAAGTCATCGACGCGATGGAAGCGTCAGACCTTCGCAAGCACGGCGTGGTCCGGATGGACGCCCTCGGCTGGGACGAAGTCGCGGCACGCATCCGGCGCCGCGACTTCTCCGGAGCGGCCGACGCCATCAACGAGATCGCTCGCAAGACCGGCACCTATCTGCCGTCCTTCGCCCTCGCCGACATTCACTGAGGACAGCCCATGTTCTACCGCAACCTCACCCTGTTCCGCTTCTCGCCGCCGGTCGCTGACGACCTGTCACGCCTTGACGGTGTGCTTGCCGAGCACCGCCTGCGCGCCGTTGGCCCGATGGAATGGTCCACGCGTGGTTTCGTCTCGCCCTTTGGCCGTTCCGAGGTGGCTCTGACGCAGTCGATCGCCGGGCGCACGCAGTTCATGGCGGGCTTCCAGGACAAGATGCTCCCGACCTCGGTGGTCAACGACAAGCTGGCCGAGCGCGTGCAGAAGATCGTGGACGACGAGGGCCGCAAGGTCTCCGGGCGCGAGCGGAAGCGCATGAAGGACGACCTGCTCAACGAGCTGTTGCCGCGCGCCTTCGTCCGTAGCAGTCGCATGGCCGCCTACGTCGACGTGCGCGGCGGCTGGCTGGTAGTCGACACGGCGAGCCGCAAGGCTGCCGAGAACCTCCTATCCATGGTCCGCGAAGCGCTAGGCAGCTTCCCCGCCGTACCGCTCGCCCCCGAAGAATCGCCGCGCGTGCTGCTGACCCACTGGGTCGCCACCGGCGAGCTGTCGCCCGGGTTTGTCCTCGGTGACGAGGTGGAGCTGCGCGACCCGGCCACCGCGTCCGGCGCGATCGCACGTTGCCGCCGGCAGGATCTGGATACCGACGAGGTCCGCGAGCACCTCCGCACCGGCAAGCAGGTCTTCAAGATCGGCCTGGTGTTCGAGGACCGCATCAGCTTCGTGCTGGGCGAAGACCTAGTCATCCGCAAGCTGCGCTTTACCGACGTCGTGCTGGACGAGCAGCCGGACTCGCCCGAGAGCGCCGCCGCCGAGGCTGACGCCAACTTCGCGCTCATGGCCGCCGAGTATGCGCGTCTGCTCTCGAAGCTGGCCGACCTCTTCAAACTGCCGAGGCCCGAGTAATGGCCGCGGCGCCGATCTACGCGAACGTCCGTGACCACGAGCGTGACCAGGCGATCGTCGCCGCGCGCTCCAGCGCCACCACGGCCGAAGTCGCCAACCAGTTCAACATTTCGCCCGGCGCCGTGCGCGCCGCCTGCCGACGCGTGACGAAGGCCAAGGTCTACGACCTGTTCCTCGAGCGGGACGACGGCACGCGCATGAGCATCGGGCCGGTGATCACCCATAAGGGCTTCACGGCCGCATGCGTCGGCGCCTTCCGCACCTATGGCGAGTTTTTCCGCGGCTGCGAACTGCCCGGTTGGCGCATCGCCGACAGCTCGGGCAGCTGCAACACCCTCGAAACCATTCGCGAGAAGGCGTCACGGCACGAAGTGCTGTGGGACGACCTCGCTGAGATCCCGGAGAACGTATGACCGTCACTATCCACACAGGCGACTGCCGCGACGTGCTCCGGTCCTTGGCGGACTGCTCGGTGAATACGTGTGTCACCAGCCCGCCTTACTTCGGCCTGCGCGACTACGACGTGCATGGACAGATTGGCCTTGAGCAGACGCCGGAGGCGTTCATTGCCGAGCTGGTGGATGTGTTCCGCGAGGTTCGGCGTGTCCTGCGTGACGACGGCACGCTCTGGCTGAACATCGGCGATAGCTACGCCAACGACGGGAAGTGGGGCGGCGCCAGCGGCGGAAAGCACGCGAAGGCACTGCACGGCGATACCGGTGTCGGTCGCCGAAAGGTCGTTACGGGCCTTAAGCCCAAGAACCTCATGCTCCTGCCGGCTCGGGTCGCAATCGCGCTTCAGGCCGACGGCTGGTACGTGCGCCAGGACATCATCTGGAACAAACCTAACGCCATGCCGGAGAGCGTCACCGATCGGTGCACAAAGGCGCACGAGTACCTTTTCCTGCTGAGCAAGTCGGAGCGCTACTACTTCGATGCGGAGGCCATCAAAGAGCCGGCGAAGGAGTGGAGCGGTCGCGCAGCCACCTTCGATCGCGTTGGCAACCCGGTCTCAGAACACGTCCTGCCTGGGCAGAACGCCGCGCAGCATCGTCCGCGACCGTCCGTTAAGCGTGGCGGCTTCAATGGCAAGACCGAAGCCATGGCTTCGAGTGGCCGCAATGCGTTCCGCGCGGTTGTCCCGATGCGTAACAAGCGAAGTGTCTGGAACGTTGCCACTAAACCCTACAAGGGAGCGCACTTCGCCACTTTCCCGAAGGAGCTCATCCGCGACTGCATCCTCGCCGGATGTCCCGCCGGCGGCACGGTGCTTGACCCGTTCGGCGGTGCCGGAACGACCGGTGTCGCGTCCGAGGAGCTTGGCCGTGACTCGGTCCTGATCGAGCTCAATCCGAAGTATGTAGGCATGTCGAACACTCGTCTCGGCTTGGCCGGGAGCGCAGCATGACCGTCTACTACCCCACCATCAGCCCCGCCGAGTTCGAGAAGGCCATGGCCCGGGCGTGCGTGCGCGCGATCACGAAGGCCGAGCGCTACGAACCACTGCGCGGCGGCGACCAGACGGCAGTCCAGTACGGACCGCTGATCCGCGAGATCGCTGACGAGGCCGACCTCTCGGTTCCACAGACGCGGCGCAGGCTCCAGGCGCTGCAGCTCGCCGGCAAGGTGATTCGCGACGACCGCCGCGGCGGCACGACGGCTTGGTGGCTCGTGGGCCTGGCCGATGCCCAGCGCCCGGTCGCCCCGGCGGCGGTCGCCGCTGTTGCGCCGCCGGTCCGTCAGGCCCTCACGGCCCCGGTCGCCGCGCGCCAGCACTGGAGCGACGTCCTCGGCGTGCCGTTCGACTGCTCGACGAGCGAAGCCCGCGCTGCTTTCCGGTCCGCCGTCGCAGCCCTTGACCAGGCCGACCCGGACTATCCCAACCAGAGCCGCCGCGTGCGTGACGCCATCGATGCGTGCTGCCGCGACCACGAAATCCAGATCGAGGAGTGAGCATGCGACCCGATGCCGACGCAAAGATTATCGATGGCGAAATCGTCATCCGCCTGTCCTTGGACACCATGGCGTTCGCCGCAGAGCGGTCGCCTGCCCTCGAATCCTATTCCGAGGAAGCATCCGGCTACCTGATGCCCCTCATCACCGACCGGGAAGCCTTCGCCAAGGAACTGGTGCACTGCCTCAACAAGGAAAGTGAGGACGGCTCGACCATGGTCACGGATATGTTCGACGCCGCATTCAGCGCAGCCGCCGACGCAGGCGCTGCGGGAATTGTTTTCCCGGACGAAGCCGAGTACCCCACTGCCGCCAAAGAAAGGGAGGACTGACCATGGATACCCCCATCCAGCCGATCCACTTGTTCGAGCAAGCTCGCCTCCCTGCACGCGATGCAAAGGGCTGGGTCGAACACCCGGACCTCGCCCGCTTCCACGCGGTGCCGTTGCGAGACGATGAGGGCTTCGTGGACGCGCAGCGTCTCAAGGAAGCCGGGCTGACCTACATGTGGGTCGAGTTCGAATCCGACGCGCCCGACGCGGTGCGTGACGCCTATGACGCGAATCCCGCGGCAGGCGCTCCCTCCTGGGGGCCCACGCCGCCGACCGACCGCTGCCTGCTCGCAGGGATCTGGGAATGCGAGTTCGGCCCGGTCGCCTACTTCGTTTTTCCGGTGTCCCCATGAAGCCGACCACCGAACGCCCCGAAGCCTGCGCGATCGACGGCAAGGTCCACGTCTTCGTCGGCGGCTACCACCAGGTGATGTCCGTCGAAGCTGCCGAAACCCTCACCACCAAAATTTCCGACGCCGTCGCCCAGGCGAAGGCCAGCGCCAGCGAGGAACAGAAGGCATGACCAAGTACGCCCAGGGAACCACCGTCAGCAGCGACAAGAGCCGCGCGGAGATCGAGGCGACGCTGCGCCGCTATGGCGCGACGTCGTTCATGTACGGCTCGGCGCCGGACCGCGCAGTGATCGCCTTCGAGGCGTTCGATCGCCGTGTGAAGTTCGAGCTGCCGATGCCTGACCCCAAGGCGCAGGAATTCTCCCGGACCCCAGGCCGTGGCGACGTTCGCAGCCCCGCGGCAGCAGCTAAAGCCTACGAGCAAGCCGTACGCCAGAAATGGCGCGCGCTGGCCCTATGCGTCAAGGCCAAGCTCGAAGCAGTGGATGCTGGCATCACCACCTTCGAGGCCGAGTTCCTCGCGCACATCGTGCTGCCCAACGGCCGCACCGTGCACGACGAGGTCTCGCCCACCGTAGCCATCGCCTACCAGTCGGGGAAGGTCGTCCCGCTGCTCGGCAAGTTCTGAGGTAACCCATGAACGATGCAACGAATGCCGTACACGGCAAAGCGGATGTGCCGAATGCCGAGCCCTCGCCCGAGCGCCGCATGCTTCACGTCATGCGCGCCTACAACGACAGTCTGCTCGACCAGGGCGACGAGGGTCGCGCCAACGCTCGCGCGATGAAGGCGGCGCTCGATGCCCACCAGTCCATGGCGGGTGAGCCGGTCGCCGAAGTGGTCGAGTGGGAGGAGGATGACGGAACCACGAAGCACGTCGTCTCCTTTCTTTGCCCGCTTGCTGAAATACCGGTCGGCGCGAAGCTTTACGCAGCCCTTCCGAACGCCGAGCCTGCGCAGCCTGTAGAGGCGGTGGATGGCCTCGCGGCGACGACGTTCATCTGCCACCTGATCGACAACCACGAGGGCGAGAAGGTGACCGAAGAGTCGCTGCAATCGTGGCTCGCGGAAGCCCTCGCCCATCCCCGCCCCACGGTGACGCCCGAGCTTCGCGACTCTGATCTACACGCGTCCGCACCGGGCCAGCACCACGAGATTGCGCTCGCGGTCAGGGAGCACATGAACCGCCGCTCGGCTCCGGGCGTCATCATGTCGATGGCGTACACGGCCGTACTGCACGCGCTTTCGAACGCCGCCCCCACGGTCGAGCAGGCTGGGGAGGTGGTGGGCTACTTCTGTAATGACACTGGCGACTTCCTTTCGGTGCAGGGGTACGCCTGGCATACAGAGAGCGTTAGGCCCCTCCCTGGGTATGTCCCCGTAGGGCCAATGCCGCGCCCCGTGGGCGTGCCGGATGGTTGGAAGCTCGTGCCGGAGACGCCTACCGAGTCGATGCTGGATGCTGGCTGGCCCTATCCGGACGTGCGCGACTTCGATCGCAAAGGCGCCTATGCGGATCTGTGGGCCGCCGCGCCCGCTCCGGGTAAGGGTGGTGAGGCATGAGCACCGACAGCGCCACCCTCACCCAGCTGATCGCCATGTTCCGCCAGCGCGAGCAGGTCGGCCTGGCCAAGTACGGGACCACCGTCGACCGGGCGGACCTGACGCCGGCACAGTGGCGCCAGCATCATCGCGAGGAACTCATGGACGCCCTGCTTTACTCGCTGGCCGACGAGCGGGAGCAGGCCGAGCCCTTCCAGGCTCGCGTGTCGATGTGGATGGACCAGTGCTTCCTGCCGTCCCTCTACAGCAACATGACCGAGCGCGGCGATCGACTGCTCGAGGAAGTGCTCGAACTGCTCCAGTCGAAGGGTTACGACCGCGTACGCGTGGCCACGCTGGTGGACTACGTCTTCAGTCGCCCTGCAGGCGAGCCTTCGCAGGAAGTCGGTGGCGTCATGGTCACCCTTGCCGGCTACTGCTGGATCGCAGGGCTCGACATGCACGCTGACGGCGAGCGCGAACTGGACCGCATCAACCAGCCCGAGGTCATGGCAAAAATCCGTGCGAAGCAGGAGGCGAAGAACGCTCTGCACTTCGACACGCCGCTGCCTGGCTCCGTGCCGGAGGTGCAGCCGTGAGCCTCGACTGGATCAGGCGCAATTACATCGTGCCGGCGCGTCGCGGCGCGCGCATCGCTTATGAAGGCGGTATAGGGGCTCCGAGGTACGGGACGGTGGTGGGCGCACGCCAGCAGTACCTGAAAATCCTGATGGATGGCGACTGCAAGCCGGGTCTATACCATCCGACATGGTCAATCCGCTTCCTGGACGCAACCGCGCCGGAGGTGCCCCGTGGCTGACCTCTCACGCTCCATGCCCACGGTCGCCCGGCTGTACACGCAGGGCCGATATCGCCGCGCCAGCGTCAAACCCGGCCCGGGCCGCGCGCTCGTCCTTCGGGAAGACGCTGAGCGGGAGGCGCGCGAAGCCTATGCGGCAGGTGTCGATGCTGGCCGTGCCGAGCGCGATCATCTGCATGCCGAATATCCGGCAGATATCGGTATAGCGAATAACGGGGAGGGTCAACGTTGACGCCTATCCAGAGGACGCTCCGCATGCTTGGACTCAATCTTGTCGTCGATCGAGGCCCGGAGCGCGCCCGTTACCTCGCCTCCCTCCACAGCCTTGAAGATGGTGGATCCGACCTGCCAATGAACATTCCACTCGTTGTCCGGGGTTCTGGCACGAATCCACTCCAGCACCACGTTTTCCCCGTCAATCCGGTACTCCGCCGTCCACGTGACCGTCGTGCCGTCCTTCAAGATCGTTGTATTCGTGGCCGTGACCATGCGTAAACTCCCCATCCTGATGAATGGCGCCATGGTGCGCGACCACGCGGAGGCCGGCAACCCGTGAATCACCACATCATCGACACCGCCGAGCTGCGACGCATATCCGGGCTGACGCAGTCGGCTGCGCTGAAACGCTGGGCCAGCAATCAGGGCATCCCGCTAGCCGACGGCGCCGACGGTCCGTGGACGACGCTCGAGGCGATCAACAAGGCGCTGGGGGTATCCTCGGCTGCCAACGACCGAACCTATTCAGCGGATATCGTGTAAATGCCCCGAGGACGTCCCCGGCGGCCGGACGCCACCATTCCGGACCACATCGACCAGGCGAAGCTGCCGAAGGGCTGCTACTGGGATCGACGTGACCGGGTCTGGTACACGGTCCTGCCCGGGGCGAAGGCGTCACGCCGGAAGGTGGCCGACGCCTCGGCGCTGATGTCCGACCTGCACCGCGTCATGGAGCAGCTATCCGGCATCGATCGCCGGTCGCTGGACTACGTCATGGAGCAGTTCGCCGGCAGCGAGAAGTTCCGGAGCCTCGCGCCATCCACCCAGGCCGGATACGAGAAGTGCCAGCGGATCGCCAGCGCTTTCCCCACGGCGGCCGGCAAGCTCGGTACGCTCGCCGTGCGCGGCATGACCGCGCCGCTGATGCAAAAGATCGTCGACAAAATCGCCGACCAGGGCACACCGACGAAGGCGAACGCGCTGCTCCGCTACCTAAGGCGCATGTTCCGGTGGGCGAAGAACCGCGGCTACTGCGAGATTAATCCCTGCGCCGGCCTCGAGCAGGCGACCGAACGGAAGCAGCGCCGCCTCCCCGATGACCGCGCGCTGGCCAGCCTGCTCGGTTTCGCCATGGCGCGGGGCGCCTACACGGCGCACCGCGAGGGCGCCGTGGCGCCTTACCTGTGGCCAGCCGTCGAACTCATGTATCTGTGCCGACTGCGGGGCATCGAGGTGATCACCCTCGCCGATGATGCCGAGCTGCCCAACGGACTGATGACCAACCGCCGAAAGGGCTCGCGAGACAACATCGTGGAGTGGACGCCGCGGCTCCGGGCGGCGTGGGACGCAGCGAAGGCCAGGCGAGACGAGATCCTCGGCGCGCGGCGCATGCCAGTGCCCATGCAGGCAAAGGATCGTGTGGTCTTCGTCAACCAGACGGGCGGTCCGCTTGCAAAGAGCAGCTTTGACAGCGCTTTCCAACGACTGATGAAGCTCGCGATCGCCGAGGGCGTGCTCACTGCCGAGCAGCGCTTCGGCCCGCACGACCTGAAGCGCAAGGGCATCACGGACACGAAGGGAACGCGCGGCGAGAAGCAGCAGGCCAGCGGCCATAAATCCCAGCAGATGCTGGACGTTTACGACTTCGACGTGCCGGTCGTCGGCACATCCGAGAAGCCATGACTTTTACGGTGATTTTTACGGGTGTGACTTACGGCGGTCGTTGCGATGCGCGAAACCCGTTGGTAGGACTGGTGCCCGGAGTGGGACTCGAACCCACATACCCGTAAGGATGAGGGATTTTAAGTCCCTTGCGTCTACCGATTTCGCCATCCGGGCGTCACAAAGAAAAAAGGCGCAACCGCGTTAGCGGATGCGCCCTGGAATGCGATGGAGGCCGAGGTCGGAATCGAACCGGCGTACGCGGATTTGCAGTCCGCTGCATGACCACTCTGCCACCCGGCCATCGCTTGCGCAGCGCGAAGAGTATCGCGTGGCGCTTAAAAAACAAAACCTCGGGTGACCGAGGCTTCGTAAAATCTTTGGAGCGGGAAACGAGACTCGAACTCGCGACCCCGACCTTGGCAAGGTCGTGCTCTACCAACTGAGCTATTCCCGCGTCGTTGTCCAGCTATTCTAAATCACGACGGCAATGTGTCAACCACCTTGCACGGGTTTTTTTTCATTTTCGTTCTCATCCTCCGCATCGCCCCGCAGCGCGGGCCACGCGGCGCGCAGGTAGTCCAGACCGGACCAGATGGTCAGGATGCCCGCGATGACCAGGAGGGCCTCGCCGATGTGGTACAGGCGCAGGGTTTCGGCGTCGTGCTGCAGAAGCAGGACGACGAGGGCGACCATCTGCATGGCGGTCTTCAGCTTGCCCAGGAAGGCGACCTTCACCCGTGAGCGCGCACCGATCTCGGCCATCCACTCGCGCAAGGCCGAGACACTGATCTCACGCCCCACAATCACCGACGCCGTGACCGCCAGCAGGATGCCCTGCCAGCCGCCGGGGTGCGACTGCACCAGCAGGAACAGCGTCACCGCCACCATCAGCTTGTCCGCGACCGGGTCGAGGAAGGCGCCGAAGGCCGAGGTCAGATTCATGCGACGCGCGAGGTAGCCGTCGAGCCAGTCGGTGAAACCGGCCAGGACGAAAACCAGCGCGGCGGTCAGGCTCGCCCCGCGGAACGGCAGGTAGAAGACGACAACCATCACCGGCAACAGCAGCACGCGGAAGAGGGTCAGCCAGGTCGGGAGGTTGATGCGCATAGGTCAGCCAGTACGGGAGAGGTCGGTGCGAGCCGACACCTCCGTTCGATCAGGGATGCAGCATGGCATAGATGCGTTCGGCGAGCCCGCGATCAATGCCCTTTACGCTCATCAGTTCTTCGACGCCTGCCGCTTCCACGCCGGCGAGCCCGCCGAAAGCCTTCAGCAGCGCCGCGCGACGACGTGCGCCGACACCGGCCACGTCTTCCAGCGTACTGCGTTCGCGGGCCGCCTCACGCCGACGGCGATGCCCGCTGATCGCAAAACGGTGCGCTTCGTCACGAACCGCGGCAACCAGATGCAGTGCGGGCGACGATGTGCCGGGATGCAGGGTCTTCCCGCTTTCCGCGAGAACCAGCGTTTCTTCGCCCGCGCGGCGACCCGGCCCTTTGGCCACACCCACGACGCGAATGCCTTCCACGCCCAGCTCGCGAAGGACGTCCACCGCCTGCGCCACCTGCCCCGTGCCACCATCGATCAGCAGGATGTCAGGCCTGACGCCGCCTTCGACGACCTTCTTGAACCGGCGCGTCAGCGCCTGGTGCATGGCGGCGTAATCGTCGCCCGGGGTGATGCCTGCGATATTGAAACGACGGTAATGGGATTTTTCAGGACCTTCGGGGCCGAAGACCACACACGAGGCCACGGTCGCCTCACCCATCGTATGGCTGATATCGAAGCACTCGATGCGACGCGGCATGACGTCCAGTGCCAACACCTTCTGCAGATCGTCGAAGCGCGCCAGCAGGGTGTGCCGACTGGCGAGCCGCGACGTGAGCGCGGCGCCCGCGTTACGCTGGGCCATCTCCAGGAAGCGCGCACGCTCACCGCGCACGCTCGGCTTCAGCGAAACCGTATAACCCGCATGCTCGGAGAGGACGGACGCGAGCACGTCGATGTCCTCGACGGTGTCGCTGAGAATCAGCTCACGCGGCACCTGCCGCTCGAGGTAGTACTGCGCGATGAACTGCGCGAGGACGTCGCCCAGCGACGCATCGGTACCCAGTCGCGGGAAGAAATCGCGCGATCCCAGGCTGACGCCATTACGGAAGAACAGCACGCTGACGCACGCCATGCCGCCCTCCATGCTGCAGGCGATCACATCCATATCGGCGCTCGCGCCTTGCACGAAGTGCTGTGCCTGGAGCCGGCGGAGGGCGGCGACCTGATCGCGTAGCGTCGCCGCGCGCTCGAAATTGAGCGACTGACTGGCGGTTTCCATGGCCACGGCCAGTTCATCGATCACCGCACTGCTGCGCCCTTCGAGGAACATCTCGGCGTGGCGCACGTCATTCGCGTAATCCGGCACGTCGATCAGGCGCACACACGGTGCGCTGCAGCGGCCGATCTGATGCTGCAGGCAGGGCCGGGAACGATTCCTGAAATAGCTGTCCTCGCACTGGCGCACCTTGAACAGCTTCTGCATGAGGCCGAGGCTCTCGCGCACGGCGAACGTGCTCGGGTACGGCCCGAAATAACGGCCGGGGCCCGTCTTCGCGCCCCGATGGAAAGCCAGTCGCGGGTATTCGTCGGTGCTCGACAGGTAGATGTAGGGATAGCTCTTGTCGTCGCGCAGGACGATGTTGTAGCGCGGTTTCAGCGACTTGATCAGCTGCGATTCGAGCAGCAGCGCCTCGCCCGCGGTGCGGGTCAGCGTCACTTCCGCGCGCGCGATCTGCGACACCATCGAGGCGATGCGCGGATCCATCGGCGGCTTGAGGAAATAGTTACTGGTCCGCTTCTTGAGGTTGGCGGCCTTACCCACGTACAGCAGCTCGTCCTCCGCGTCGAAATAGCGGTAGACGCCAGGCGAGGTGGTGAGATGACGAACGAAGGCCTTGCCGTCGAACGGATGCGACTCGGTGTGCTCCATACCGGTCATTTTACCGCGTCCGTGTACGCCGGACGCGAAAACGCCGGCATGGGATGAATCATGCCGGCGCCGGACCTTCCGTGGGAGCGTCGCCGTCCTTAGGGGGAGAGCTTGGCGACAGGGATAGGTTACGTCGCCGCCCTATGCGGCGCGCCCGGCGGAGGCCGACGCCGGGCCTAGGCAAGCGCCTCGGCCCAGCGTCAGCGATCCCCTACACGCCGGCGCGACGGGATCGATTCTTACGCAATACCAAGGCCTCGGCGGGCCAATCGCGCCGGCTCAGCCCTTCAGCTGCGCCGCCACCCAGCGCTCGGCCCGCTCCAGATCCTCCGCCGTGTCGATCCCCGGCGGGAACGGCTCCGGCGTCGGCCGGACCGAGATGGCATAGCCGTGCTCCAGCGCCCGCAGCTGCTCCAGGGACTCGATCCGCTCCAGCGGCGTACGCGGCAGAGCCGCCAGACGACGCAGGAAGCCCGCACGGTAGGCGTAGATCCCGATGTGGCGCAGGAACGGGACATGAGGCGGCAGGACGCCGCGGTCCTTCGCGAACTCGTCCCGGGCCCAGGGCGCGGGCGCCCGGGTGAAATACAGCGCCCGGCCGTTCCCGGACCGGACCACCTTGACGATGTTCGGGTCGAAGAATTCCTCGGCGTGCTCGATCGGGGTCGCCAGGGTGGCCATCGGCGCGTCGTCCCCGGCCAGGGTGGCCACCACGGCACGGATACCCGCGGCGGGCGCGAACGGCTCGTCGCCCTGCAGGTTCACCACGATGGTGTCTTCCGGCCAGCCGAAATGGTTGACCGTCTCCGCGATGCGGTCGCTGCCGGACGCGTGGTCCTCGCGCGTCATGCAGACGAGGATGTCGCCGCAGCCGCGCAGCTCCTTCGCCACGCGCTCGTCGTCGGTGGCCACCACGACCTGGGCGGCACCCGCCTGCCCTGCCCGCGCCGCCACCCGACGAATCATGGACTCGCCGGCGATCTTCAGCAGGGGCTTGCCCGGCAGGCGGGTCGACCCGAAACGTGCGGGTACGACGACGACGAACGGGGGAATCTTCTCGGCCATGAGGGCTTCCGGTCTCGGGGAGACGGAAGCGTACCCCCTATGACCGCACGGCGGAATCAGACGACCGAGAGATTGAAGCCCAGACCGTTGGCCAGCTCCATGAACCCCGGGAATGACGTGGCGACATTCGTACAGTCGCCGATCGAGATCGGCGCGGAAGCGACGAGGCCGGCGATGGCGAAACTCATCGCGATGCGGTGATCGCCGTGGCTGTCGACGTTGCCGCCACCGATCGTGCCGCCACGGATCATCGCGCCGTCCGGCAGTTCGTCGATCAGCACGCCGCAGGCCTTCAGGCCGTTGGCCATGCTGGCGATGCGGTCGGACTCCTTGACCCGGAGTTCGGCCGCGCCACGGATCGTGGTCATGCCCTCGGCCACCGCCGCCGCGACGAACAACGCCGGGAACTCGTCGATCATGTCCGGCACGATATCGAGCGGCAGCGCCACCCCGTGCAGCTTCCGATAGCGAACGACGAGGTCGCCAATGTCTTCACCGCCGCTGCTGCGCTCGTTCTCGACCGCGATGTCCGCACCCATGAGTTCGAGCGCAGCCAGCAGGCCGGTACGACGTGGATTGAGGCCCACACCCTTGATCCGTACATACGAACCGGGCACCACGCAGGCTGCGACGATGAAGAACGCCGCCGAGGAGAAGTCGGCCGGGACGTCCACGTCGACCGCGGTCAGGCGGTGACCGCCCTCCAGTTTCGCCTTGCCCGGCGAATACTCGATGGGCCAGCCGAACGCCTTGAGCATGCTCTCGGTGTAGTCGCGGGTCGGATGCGGCTCGATGACCTCCGTCGTGCCTTCGGCGTACAGGCCGGCCAGCAATAACGCCGACTTGATCTGGGCACTCGCCACGGGCGGCCGGTAGCTGATGCCCCTGAGCTTCGCGCCGGCGTGGATGCGTAGCGGCGGCTTGCCGTCCTCGGTGTCGATGGTCGCGCCCATCAGAGCGAGCGGATCCGTTACGCGCCGCATCGGCCGGCGCGACAGCGATTCATCACCGACCAGCGTGCTGCCGAACGCCTGACCGGCAAGCAGGCCGGCAAGAAGACGCATCCCCGTGCCCGCGTTACCGCAGTCCAGATGGTCCGCCGTGCCGCGCAGGCCGTGCAGGCCCACGCCGTGAACGACACGCTCGCCCGGCGCCGGCGTTTCGAAGCGCACGCCGAGCTTGCCGAGGATCGCCGCCGTGGCGCGGGTGTCCTCACCTTCCAGGAAGCCGCGGATATGGGTCACACCGTCAGCCAGGGCGCCGAACATCAAGGCGCGATGGGATACGGATTTGTCACCGGGTACGACGATGTCGCCGTGCAGGCCGGTGCCTGCGCGGCTTTGCCAGTCCATGCGGCTCATGGCAGGTTCTCCAGAAGACGTTGTAATTCAGCGCGACTGCCGATGCTGATGCGTACCGTGTCGGGCAGGCGATAGCCACCCATGGGGCGCACGATGACGGCGCGCTCGAAGAGGTGCGCCTCGAACGAGGCGGCGTCGCGACCGAGATCGACGAGCAGGAAGTTGGTCTGCGATGGGAGCACGCGCATGCCGTGCGCCGTGAGCTCCCCGGTCAGCCACGCGCGATCGCGACGATTGACCTCGCGCACGCGGGCGCGATGCTCGTGATCGCCCAGCGCCGCTTCGGCCGCGGCGAGCGCCACGACATTCACGTTGAAAGACTCACGCAGGCGTTCGCACACCGCGGCCACGGACGGATGACTCGACATGTAGCCGATACGCAGCCCGGCCAGACCATGCGCCTTGGAGAAGGTGCGCGTCACGACCAGATTGGGGAAGCGACCCAGCAGGTGCAGCGCCGTGCTGAGGCCCGCCGCGTCGACGTACTCGTGGTAGGCCTCGTCGACCACCACGATCGTTTCGTCTGGCACGCGCTCGAGAAAGGCTTCGAGCGCGGCGTCGGTGAACCAGGTGCCGGTCGGGTTGTTCGGGTTGGCCAGATAGATCAGCCGCGTCGTCGGCGTGACCGCCGCGGCGATGGCATCGAGGTCATGACCGTACGGCGCCTCCGGATGATCGGCCGGCAACGCCGGCACGGCGATACCCGGCGCGCCGGCGGCAGCCGCCGCGATGGGAAACACCGCGAAGCCATACTGCGAGAACACCACCGGGTGATCCGCATCGGCGAAGCACTGCGCCAGCAACATCAGCAGTTCATGCGAACCGTTGCCCAGGGTTATGCCGGCCAGCGGGACGCCCAGTTCCGACGACAGACGCTCTTTGAGCGACTTGCCGCTGGGATCGGGATAGCGCCACATCTCCTCGAGCACGCGCGTCGCCGCCTGCGTGGCGAGGCGGCTCGGGCCGAGCGGATTCTCATTGGACCCGAGCTCGGAAATCACCGCACCGAAACGACGGCGCAGCGCGGGCAGGTCATGACCGGGATCGTAGGCACGCAGTGCCGACGTCGCCCGGTTGGCGAGCGCCGCCGCGTCGAACACGCCGGTCACGGCAAGGCGACCGGGTAGGAACCGAGCACGCGCACGTCGGCAGCCGCGGGCTTCATTTCCTCGAGGGCGGCCTTCATCGACTCGTCTTCGACATGGCCGGAGACGTCGATGAAGAACGCGTACTGCCACTTGCCCGTGTGCGCCGGACGCGACTCGATGCGGTTCATGCTGATGCCGTGATGCGCCAGCGGGCTGAGGACGTCGTACAACGCACCTGGCTTGTCACGCACGGACACCAGCAGCGACGTGCGATCGTTACCCGACGGCGGGAAGATCGAACGACCGATGACGAGAAAGCGAGTCGTGTTGTCCGAGCGGTCCTCGATGGGGCCGGCCACGGTCTTCAGACCGTACACACGCCCCGCCGTCTCGCCAGCGATGGCCGCGGACTCCGGCGACAGCTTCGCCGTGCGCGCAGCCTCCGCATTGCTCGACACCGCGATGCGCTCGGCGTTGGGCAGGTTGACACGCAACCAGCCCTGGCACTGCTGCAGCGACTGCGGGTGCGAGTAGATGCGCTTGACGTCTTTGAGCTCGCCCGTGAGCGAGAGCAGGTTCTGGTGGACGCGCAGCTCCACTTCGCCGCAGATGGTGGCTTTGGACACGAGGAACATGTCCAGCGTCATCTGAATCATGCCCTGACCGGAATTTTCGACCGGGACGACGCCGAAATCGGCATTGCCCGCGGCGACTTCCTGAAAGACTTCCTCGATGCTGCCCAGGGGCAGACCGTAGGCGGCGTGACCGAAATGCTTGCGCACGGCCTGCTCGCTGAAGGTCCCCTCCGGGCCGAGGAAGCCGATCTTCAGCGGCTGCTGCTGCGACAGACACGACGACATGATTTCACGGAACAGACGGACCAGCTCGGCATTGGGCAGCGGGCCGTCGTTACGGTCGATCACGCCGCGCAGGACCTGGGCCTCCCGTTCGGGTCGGTAATACTCCACCGCAGCCTTCAACGGGCCTTTGGCCCGGCCGACCTGCTGTGCCCAACGGGCGCGCTCGCTGATGAGCGACTGCAGTTGCTGGTCGATGCTGTCGATGCGCGTACGCGCTTCGACGAGCGTGGCTTGCTTATCGGTGGGGGTCTTGCTCATGGACTTCCAGGCGGCTAAGTGGTTGCAAATGAAACGGTTATCACCGCAAACGGCATGCTGCAGTGCGGTGACTCCCGACTTTAACCGTGCCGCGCCATAAAGTCCCGCATGAAATTCACGAGGACGTCGACAGCCTCCTGCGGCACCGCGTTGTAAAGCGACGCACGCATGCCACCGACGGCCTTGTGGCCCTTGAGCGCCAGCAGGCCGGCTGCCTCGGATTCGGCGAGGAAAGCCGCATCCAGTGCGCTGTCGTGAAGAGTGAATGGCACATTCATGCGCGAACGAGCGCTCACTTCGACCGGGCTGCGATAAAAACCGTCCGAGCCATCGATCGCGTCATACAGCGTCGAGGCCTTGCGCGCATTGCGTTCGCCCATTGCGACGAGACCGCCCTGCTCTTCCAGCCATTCGAACGTGAGCCCGGCGAGATACCAGCCCCAGGTGTTCGGCGTGTTGAGCATGGAGTCGTTCGCTGCATGCTCCGCGTAGCGAAAAATCTTCGCCATCGGACGGCCCGCGCGTGCCAGCAGGTCGTCCCGCACGATCATCACCACCAGCCCCGACGGCCCGATGTTTTTCTGCGCGCCAGCGTAGATCATTCCAAAGCGCGAGACGTCCACCGGCTCGCTGAGGATGTTCGATGACATGTCCGCCACCAGGGGAACACCACCGGCATCCGGCACGTCATGAAATTCGACCCCATGGATCGTCTCGTTTGGCGTGTAGTGCAGGTAGGCCGCTCCCGGATCGAGATCCCACGTGTCACGTGCAGGCAGCGCAAGATAATTCGCCGATTCCGACGTCGCTGCCACGCGTGCCGTGATGTACGGCGACGCCTCACGTACGGCCTTCTCGCCCCAGTGCCCTGTAACGACATAGTCGGCCGACGCGCCCCCGGGTGCCAGGTTCATCGGTATCTGCGCGAAATGCTGGGTCGCCCCACCCTGCAGGAAAAGCACCTTGTACCCGGCCGGCACGCTCATCAGCCGGCGAAGACGCGCTTCGGCCTCCGCTGCGAGGATCATAAAGGCCTTGCCGCGATGCGAGAGCTCCATGACCGATGCCCCGGAACCGTTCCAGTCCAGCATCTCCGCTTGCGCCCGTCGCAGCACCGCTTCGGGAAGCGCTGCCGGACCGGCACTGAAATTCCATGCTCGCGACATTGTGAGTCCACTCAGAAGGGAGGCCTCGATTATGCCGAAAAGTGCCCTCGATCGCGCCTGACTTTGCGTCAGGACATTAGCGAATTTCACGACGGCTGAATGCTTTAAGGACTGTAATCCAGACCGTAAGCGGTAAAGGATGCCGCCCTCGACGCAAGGAAGCGAACATGCCGACCCATGCCATCCCGAGCACCGGGATCTCCGCGAGTGACCTGGCCTCGGGCCTTAGCCGCCTCGGATTCATCTCCTGCCTGGACGTCGTCCGCCAGGGACGACAAGCCTTTCTCGAACACGCCCGAACGATCGACACGCCTGCGGGCGCCGACACCCCGACCGACGCCGATGCGCTCTACGACGCCGCACTGAGCCGTGCCTCATCGCTGGCCCAGTGGCACAACCGCCTCATTGCCCGCCAGTCCCCGACCACTCGCGCCCTCCGCAAGCTGGACGCGGGGGACGCGAGACAGCGAACCGTCGCCACCATCGGCGATGGCACGCAATACGACGACTGGTTCGCACGCGCCGGGAATTACGCCGCCACGGACTCGGTGGCCAGCCTGTTCTCGCCTGCGAGTTACCTCGTCGACCTCTATCGGCAGGCGAAAAAGCTGCACCTTGTGAGCAGCGTGTTTCACATCGACAAACGCCGACCGGATCTGGCGACGTTCGTACTCAGCCAGGCCAATATGGATGACGAGGTACCCAACCTGACCCTGGTCAATGAGATCCTCGCTACCGCCGTCGACGCCAAATGGAATCTCAAGGAAGAAAAGTCCCCGCCCTTCGAGCTTCCGTACGATGCCGACGCCGATCTCGTCGACGAGTGGATCCGGGGCCTCGGAACCACGGAGGCATCCATACTGGATGCTTTGTTCGATGATGTTGCCGACGCATTTGAACCGGCGGTGTCTTACAACGACAGTGCGCCCTGGCGCGTAACGCCGGAACTTTGCCGGGCGACGCTGCGCTGGGCCCCCGCGCGTATGGCAACCTTGGCCAAGGGCGCGACGCCCTGGCGGACGCCGACTCCCGATAGGGTGACCGACCTGACGCGACAGACCGGGTTATCTGTCGGGCAAGTGCACGATCTCCTGGCAGTCGAGCCAGCGTTCGGACCCGACGGGTTGCGCACGAACCCGAAAACCTACGGCGCCTATTTCATCCACGATGGCAACCACCCCCTCCCGCACGCCGCGTTCGAAATCGTGCATGACAAACCCGGCGACCCTGGCAAGATCGTCAACGGAGGCAGTGGCAACTGGGACCGCATGCTATGGTCGATCGCCATCCAGCGATCTCTCGGCATCTCGTTCGAAGACATCGACTGGATAGGTCGACAAATCGATTATGACGTCACCGACCTCCGTGCACATGCAAGGCTCTATACGGCCTTCAGCCAGATTCGCGATCTCCACGGCCTTTCCGCAAACGCATTCGCCGGACTCGTGGGCGACCTGAACAGTTACGGTCGTCCGAGAGAAGCGTCGTTCCTGTGCACCGTCTATTCACCTGCCATTCTTCCCATGCTCGGCAAGAAGTACGATTTCCTGGCAAGTGCCGGTTTGGCAGAGAACAGTCCCATGAAGTGCATTTGCGAGGCACTGGGCATGCTCCCGGACCAGGTCGAACGTTGCATACGAGAGGGCTTTGCGACGACCAGACAGGTCGAAGTCAATGTGCACCTGCTCAGTGGTCTCTACCGCGCCTCCCTTATTGCCAGGCTCGTCGGCCTGACCATGGGTGAAACCCTGGCGTTGTGGGACCAGATGGAAACGACTCTCCTTCAGCAGCTCTTCGAAACACGCGCATCCAATCTCGCGGAACGGTCCATTCGCATCCTCAAATGCACGTACACCGTCGCCTGCTGGCTTCGCGAACAAAAAATGGACGTGGACACTCTCGTCCGCCTGACGGCGCAGACGCACGCGACGACCGTCGACGACAACATCCTGAAGTTTGTCGCCAATCTGCATCAGAGTGCGCAGGAGGGAACCGACGCGGAAGCGCACGGTTTGACTGGCGCGCTTACGCAGGCCAGGATGATCTCGCAGCTGTCCCGACACGTCGCCACGCATTTCGGCATGAAGGCCGAAGCGGCAGCAGCCATGCTCTCCTGGGTCGACGAAGTGATCGTGGAAGCGGATCCGGAGCTGGAGGGATACGGTTCCGCGACGTTCTGGAAAGACGCATTCGCCAACCCGCAGACCAAGCATCCGCTGGGCCGCGAGGACCTGCCTCCAAACCTGATCCGGTACGTGCGCGTGCTCACCCAGTTCGCCGAAGTCTGCTGCCGCTATGGATTCGAGGAACAGGACATACGCCTCATCATCGCACCGAACGGATATAGCTCACCGATTTACAAGGGACAGACACCCGCACTGCGCCTGCCCACGCTTTTTCATCTGGCCTGGTACGCAGCATGGCGAGACGGCATTAAAGGGGATATCAGCCAGGCCAGACTGAAGCTCGTCGAGGCGGTACAGGCGATGGAAGGCGAATACGACATCACCGAGTTCGCCATCCTGAACGCGTGGCCCGTCGACGATACGCGACATATTTTCACCGGCGAACTCGAATCGAAAATAAGCACCTTGTCCGATATACGCCGAATTCAGGCGCGACTGGCTCAGTGCGACCTGCTGAGAATCGACCATCCGCAACTCACCGTTTTCGAGTCGACGTTCGCGTTGAAGGACTCAGCCGAGCCGACTTTCACCGATCGCGGCCAGCACGCAGCCATCGCGCGTGCCGCTCTCAACCACGCGCCAGCCTCCGTGCAGCGCGGGGTGAGTGAGGCCTGCGCCGAGCGTCTGCGCGATGCGCGGCTCGCCTGCTACATCCGACTGAACGACTGGGGCACATTGAAAGGCCGCATCAACACGCCGGACGACCTCTACGAGTATCTCCTGCTCGATCCGCTCGTCACCGCGAAGCCCACCACTTCCCGGCTGGCCGAAGCGATCGCCAGCGTGCAGCTCTATTTGCATCGCTGCAGGGAGGGCATGGAACCGGACGTGATCGCATCGGCACTCGCCGAGCTGAAGCGGCCTGGAGGCTATTTTGACTACTGGGACGCCTATCACAAGCGCTACGGCACATGGGCGGGCCTCCAGCGGCTTCTCAGGTACCCAGGCAGTTTTCTCGATCCCGCACTGCGATACCGAAAAACCGAAGCATTCAGCAAGCTGGAGAATGCATTGGCATCAGCCAGGCTGAGCAAGGAGCACACCGAAAAGGTGTTTCGCGAATTCGTTGCCGCTACGTGCGATCGTCTCGACATGCGGTACGACTCGGCGTTCCTCGTGGAGGACGGAAAAAATACTCACATATTCATGTTAGGTCACATGGAACAGAACCCACGGCGGTACTTCTGGCAGCGCGTGGACAATCCCTACGTTTCGGCGTGGAAATGGTCTGACTGGCACGAAGTTACGTTTCAACCGGGCACCAGGGAACTGGTGCGACCAAGCATCTTCGTATATCGGTCACGGCTTCACGTTGCGTGGTGGTGCATCCGTCCCAGCAGCGAGGCCAGCACTGAGCCGACACCCCTTTACGACATAACCCTGATGATTGCCGTCCAAACGACGGATAGCGGATGGACGTCCTACACCTATGACGTGGTGCGCGGAGAGAAGTTCACGCTCTACACGGACGGGACCGTAGGCGTCGCCGGAGATTACAGCTTCGGCATCGTAGCGGCCTTGTTCACGGGAACGGTGATGACACGCTTTCTTATCGTCTCCCCCGACATGACGAAGAAACCCGAGAGCGAATGGCCTTTACATAATAATTTCTCACTCACCGTACGTGACGTCCCCGGGCGAATCCACGTAAGGCAAACGCTTCATTACAGAGAGCTTGAAAATAGTAGTGACGACGACGGAGTCGTAGCAGACGACGAAGTCAATTCAATGAAAGTATCGAATTACCACGATGACTTTCCCCATGCGAGCCTTGTTTTCGAGTACCCAGGAAAAGCCTTTGGCAAAGTAACTCTTGACCTGATCGGTACGAACATTGTCATCGCCCATCGCTCGGTTTCCAGCCACCTCATTGCAGCGCTATCCCGAGGCATCGAGACGTTTCTGGCTTATCGTACTCAGCACGACATGCCGTCCGACTGGCCTGCCTGGCATACTGGATATGGGTACTATCTGTGGGAGCTCTTCCTCCACGCCCCGCTGCTCATCGCGAGCCGCCTGATCGACGAACAGGATTTCGACGAAGCCACTACCTGGCTAAGCCGGCTTTTTTCTCCGTCCGGGTATATCGGCACCAACGGCGCCCCGCTGCTCGACAGTGCCAACAAGCCGCTCTACTGGAATCCACTCCCGCTGCAAGACGACGTCAGCTGGGGTTCAACGGGGACGGAAAGCACCGACGACCCCGACATCATCGCGATGCTCGACCCCATGCACTACAAGCTGGCCATCTTCCAGCGCTGGCTGAAGCTCTACCTCGACCGCGGCGATCGCGCCTACCGGCAACAGACGCGCGACACGCTGACCGAAGCGAAGATGTGGTACGTGCAGGCGTCGCAGCTGCTGGGTGAGCAGCCATACTTTCACGAGGTGCCCGGATCGCTATGGCCCAACCCCTCGCTCTCGAGAGCTGCCACATCGACCCTCGGCGCGCTGGATGTTCTCGAGGGCACGGTCGAACCCGGCGAGGAACTGCCTGCCGACCCGGGCCCTCGTGGCCAGATCGATCTCATCGACGGCATGTTTCTCTCACCCCTGGACGACGACACCTTGCAGTGGTGGCCACGAATCGCCATGCGCCTGCGTTATTTGCGTGCCGGTCTGTCGCTCGATGGCCGGCCACTGGTTCTGCCTCTCTATGAGACGCCCGTGTCGCCACGCGAGCTACAGCAACGGCGCCTGGCGGCCGGTGCGAATGGCCGCAACCTCGGTGGACCAGTGCCGGCCATGCCTGTCTACCGCTTCCTTTATGCGCTCGAACGCGCGCGCTCGATCGTTCGCGAGGTCATGCAATTCGGCATGACCTTGCAGTCACTGATGGAACGAAAAGACGGCGATGCCATGGGCGCGTTGCGCGAGGATCAGGCGGTCGCTATCCAGGCGCTGGTCAAAGACGACTACCTCGATCGTCAGCGGCAACTGCAAACGACCGAGCGAGGGCTGAAACAGAGCCGGGCTCGCGCCGAACAGCGACGGGACCACTACCAGTCCCTGATCGATCGCAACCTTCTGTCCGAGGAGACGGCGGCGCAGATCATTCGTTACGCATTGCCCCCGCTCTACCATCTGACGGCCGGCGCAGGCGCCGCGGCGGCATTCCTGGACACCGTACCGAATTCGTACACCGGGGGAATGTCGTTCGGTGTCGGCGGCAGCAAATGGTCGGCCGTCGGCAACGCCGTCGTCCAGGGCATGCAGCTCGAAGCGGCCGGCATGGAGTCGGTCGCAGCCGGCCTTGAACAGAAAGCGGCCTACGCCGTACGCCGCGACGAATGGAACACGCAAAAGACACTGGCCGAAGGCGACATCGAACAAATCGACATCCAGTTGGAAATCAACGCCAGCGAACAGCGACAAGCCATCGATGCGAGCGAACTGCTCGACCTGCAATACGAGCATGCCAGGGCAACGCGCGACCTGCTCGCCACCCGTTTCAGTTCGCAGGAGCTGTTCGGCTGGCAGGCGAGCCGCGCCAGCACGCTTTATTACCAGTTGTACGACATGGCACTTGGTCTGTGTGGTGAGGCGCAAAGTGCCTACGCCTATGAAACGAGGCAGCCGGAGGGGTTCATTCTTCCCGGGGTCTGGGATGACCTGCATCAGGGCCTGCTGGCTGGAGAGGGATTGCTGCTTGGTCTGCAACGTATGGAACAGGCATTCCAGCAGCAGAACATCCGCCCACTGGAAGTGGAACGGACGGTATCGCTGGCGGCGCTCGCCGACCAGCCACTGGCCGACCTGATCGCAGAGGTCATGGGGGCAGACGCGGGCGAGGGCATGAGCATTCGCGACAGTGGAGCGCTCAAGGTGGAGTACGGCAAGCAGGGACTCGATATCTCATTCTCGCTCAAGGATGCGGGCATCGCGACGGATTACCCGGCCTCGATGAACCTGGGCACCGCACGACGGATCAAGTCGATGGCACTGACCCTGCCCGCCCTCCTCGGTCCTTACGAAGATATCCGCGCACTGCTCGGCTATGACGGCGCTTACGCCAGCGACATGCCGCGTGGATGCCAGGCGGTGGCTATCTCGCGGGGGCTGGCCGACAGCGGGCAATTTGTCCTCGATTTCAACGATGCGCGCTACCTTCCGTTCGAAGGCATCCCGGTCGACGACCCAGGCGAGATCCGCCTGAGTTTCCCCGACCCTGCCGACCGGCCGCAACGGGAGATGCTGCTGAGTATCACCGACGCCATCCTGCATGTGAGGTACACGATCCAGGAGGACGCTACGACACGACGGGTCAGAGCTTGACGAAGAGCACCAGCGCGATGCCGAGCGCGAGCAGCGCGGCGGTGACGATCAGCCACCAGACATCCCCGCGGGCGCCGCCGGACTCGTCGTTCGCCGCGTCGGCTTCGACTTCCGGCTCCGGCATGACGACAACCGGTTCGGCCGACCAGCCGGGACCGTCGACGACGAAGCGATGCGCGGCCAGGCCGATCTGGTCGCCTGGCTGCAGCACGGCGCGGACGAGCTTGACGCCATTGACCCTGACCGCATGCCTCGCAGGCACACGGGACCCGTCGAGGATGAGTTCACCGCCTTCCCAGGCGAGTACGAGCAAGGCGGCATCGTTGCCGGGCAGCTCGAGCGGCAGCGCGCCATGGGTGGCACCGAGCTCGAGCCGGTCGCCCACGGCGATGACGCGGCCGGACAACGGCCCCGCCACCGGGCGCAAGGCGACGGTGCAGCGGGCTTCGGTGGGCTCGACCGTCTCGCGGGCATCGAGGTCGGCATCGTCGCGCAACAACATGCGGCAGTCGCCAAGCGACAGGCTGTCGCCCGGACGCAGCAGCGCACGCTCGCGCACGGGACGGGCATTGACGTAGACACGGCCCGTCTCCGGGGCCACCTCGAGGACGAGGCCGCGGCGGTCGCGATGGATGGTGACGTGACGCGCGGCCACCTGGGTTTCGGACACGACCAGGTCGTTGTCCTCACCACGGCCGATCGTGAGCACGGGCCGTGACCAGTGGAAATCACCGCGAGCCGAGCTGACGAATTCGATGCGCATGGAGGAACCGGGACGTTGACGAAGCGACTTTAGCAGAGTGCGGTATCTGTTTGAACTTAAAGGTGTCGACGTAGCGTGATGCCGGTCCTGCTAGACTCCGTCGCTTTCCACACACAGGAGACTCCCATGGCGAAGATCGACATCCGCCGCCCGCACGGCAGGACCGTGGCCGAGGCGCGCGCCGTGGTCGAGAAAGTGGCCGCCCGCATGAGCGAGAAGTTCGGCACCGAAGGCAGCTGGAACGGCGACACCATGAGCTTCGCCCGGTCCGGCGTTAAGGGCGCCATCGCCGTCTCGGATACCGACGTGCACGTGACCGCCGAGCTGGGCATGTTGCTCTCGCCGCTCAAGGGCACCATCGAGGAAGAAATCCGCAGGAAGCTGGACGAGCACTTCGCCTGAGACCGCCCCGTGGGGTGACTCGGGCGGGCGGGCATGGCATACTAAGGGACTTATGCGGCCATTCCGGCCGTTCATCGACCCGGAACACATGGCAAAAGACGACGTCATCGAAATGGAAGGCACGGTCCAGGAGACCCTGCCCAACACCATGTTCCGCGTGCAGCTCGAGAACGGGCATGTCATTACTGCCCATATCTCCGGCCGTATGCGCAAGCATTACATCCGCATCCTCACCGGCGACAAGGTGAAGGTCGAGATGACCCCCTACGACCTGACCAAGGGTCGTATCACCTACCGTATGAAGTAAGCGCGTCTCGCGCTGCACCGGGTAGGTGCCGAAAAAAAGCCGCAGCTTTCGCCGCGGCTTTTTTGTTGTCGCGATTCCTGAGGGAATCAGTCGCGGCGCACGTCTTTGCGATGCTCGACGATGCGCGAGACCAGGCCGTACTTCACCGCGTCTTCGGCCGACATCCAGAGATCGCGCTCGATGTCTTCGCGCACGCGCTCGATCGGCTGGCCGCTCTCACGGGAGATGACGCCAGCGATGCGCTCGCGCGCCTTCATGATCTCCTTGGCCTGAATCGCGATGTCGCTGGCCTGACCACCCGCGCCGCCGCTCGGCTGATGGATGAGGAAGCGCGTCTGCGGCAGGCAGACACGACGCTCGCGCGGCGCACCGAGGTACAGATGCGTGGCGGCGCTGCCGACCCAGCCGGTGCCGATCATGTTGACGGGCGCCGTGATGAAGCGGACCACGTCGTGGATCACATCGCCCGACTCCAGGTGACCACCCGGCGAGGACACGATCATGTCGATCGGGGCGTCGGATTCGGCATCCAGCGCCAGCAGGCGACGGACGGTATCGGCGGCGACCGAGTCGGTGATCGTGCCGAACACCAGCACGGTACGCGCGCGGAACGCTTTCTCTTCGAGGAACGTGCTGCCCTGGCCCTGACCGGCGGTCGGCTTGGGCTCGGTTTCGTTGCTGAACATGTGCGTTATCTCCATGGGGCAGTATTTACTTCTGGCGGCAAAAAAGGGCGGCCCGCAGGCCGCCCTTTCTCTCAAGCCAGCATGTCTTTCAAACCATCATTCCAACTCAAGCCGTCAGAGCCGCCGGCTCAGCCGACTCAGTTTCCACGTGAAGCTCGTCGCCGTCCACCGACAGCGTCACCTTGCCGCCATCGGCGAGCTTGCCGAACAGCAACTCGTCGGCCAGCGCACGCTTCACCTTGTCCTGGATCACGCGAGCCATCGGGCGGGCACCCATCTGCGGATCGAAGCCGTGTTCCGCCAGCCAGCGACGGGCCTCCGGGGTCACGTCCACGCTCACCTTCTTCTCGGTCAGCTGGGCCTCGAGCTCGATCAGGAACTTGTCCACCACGCGCAGGATATGGTCGAAGTCCAGTGCGTTGAACTGGATGACCGCATCGAGACGGTTGCGGAATTCGGGCGTGAACATCCGACGGATGGTCTCCATGGCGTCGGTCGCGTGGTTCTGCTTCACGAAGCCGATACCGCGGCGCGAAGCCAGCTGCGCACCCGCGTTCGTGGTCATGACGATCACCACGTTCTTGAAGTTCGCCTCGCGACCGTTCGTATCCGTCAGCACACCGCGATCCATGACCTGGAGCAGGATGTTGTAGACGTCCGGGTGGGCCTTCTCGATTTCGTCCAGCAGCAGCACACAGTGCGGATGCTTGGTGATCTGCTCGGTGAGCAGACCGCCCTGGTCGAAGCCGACGTATCCCGGAGGCGCACCGACCAGGCGCGAGACCGAATGCGCCTCCATGTACTCGGACATGTCGAAGCGCACCATCTCGATGCCCAGCTGCATGGCAAGCTGCTTGGTCACCTCCGTCTTACCGACACCCGTGGGCCCGGCGAGCAGGAAGCTGCCGATCGGCTTGGACGGATCGCCCAGGCCGGAACGCGCCATCTTGATCGACGAGGACAGGGCTTCGATCGCACCGTCCTGCCCGAACACGACCATTTTCAGGTTGCGCTCGAGATTGCGCAGAACGTCACGATCCGAGGCCGAGACCTGCTTGGCCGGGATGCGCGCCATCTTGGCCACGATGTACTCGATTTCCGGCACGTCGACCTTTCCCGTGCGCTCGTCTTCCGGGAGCAGCCGCTGGCGGGCGCCGGCTTCATCGATGATGTCGATGGCCTTGTCCGGCAGCAGGCGATCCGGGATGTGCTTGACGGAGAGGTCCACGGCCGCACGCAGGGCTTCACCGGTATATTCCACCGAGTGATGCTCTTCGAAGCGGGTCTTCAGGCCCTTCAGAATCTCGATGGAGTCGGCCACGGTGGGCTCGACCACGTCGATCTTCTGGAAGCGACGAGCAAGTGCACGGTCCTTCTCGAACACGCCCCGGAATTCCTGGAACGTCGTCGAGCCGATGCAGCGCAGCTCGCCGGAGGCAAGCATCGGCTTGATCAGGTTCGAGGCATCCATCGTGCCGCCCGAGGCCGAGCCCGCCCCGATGATGGTGTGGATCTCGTCGATGAAGAGGATCGCGTTGGGCTGCTTCTTCAGCTGACCGATGACCGCCTTCAGGCGCTTTTCGAAATCGCCGCGGTACTTGGTGCCGGCGACAAGGGCACCCAGGTCCAGCGACCAGATCGTGCAGTCTTCAAGCACTTCCGGCACCTGACCCTCGACGATGCGCTTGGCCAGACCTTCGGCCAGGGCGGTCTTACCCACGCCGGCTTCGCCGACGTAGAGCGGGTTGTTCTTGCGACGGCGGCAGAGCACCTGGATCGTGCGCTCAACTTCGTCCTGGCGGCCGATCAGGGGGTCGATCTTGCCCTGGATCGCCAGTTCGTTGAGGTTAGCGGCGTATTCGCTCAGGGGGTTGCCCTTGCCTTCGCCGCCTTCCTCGCCGTCACGCTCCGGGTTCTGAGCGGCCGCTGCCGACTCGTCGCCAATCTTGGCGATGCCGTGCGAGATGTAATTGACCACGTCCAGCCGGGTGATTTCCTGCTGATGCAGGAAGTACACGGCGTGGGAGTCCTTTTCGCCGAAAATAGCGACCAGCACGTTGGCACCGGTGACTTCCTTACGGCCCGACGACTGCACGTGGTAGACGGCACGCTGGAGCACGCGCTGGAAACCCAGCGTGGGCTGCGTGTCACGCTCGTCACCGGCCGGCAGTACCGGCACCGTTTCAGCGATGATTCGCTGAAGATCGGCCGAAAGTCGCGGAAGATCGACGCCGCAGGCGCGCAGGGCGGCCAGGGCTGAGGTGTTTTCAGTGAGCGCGAGGAGCAGGTGCTCGACGGTCATGAATTCGTGGCGCTGCTCACGGGCCTGCTTGTAGCAGTGCCCGATGGTGACTTCGAGATCCTTGCTGAACATACGGACCGTCTCCGATAGCTGTGGGCGGCGGGGACCAGCCCCATGTTTCATTGCCGCATGAACACCAGATGGGGGAGCGCCTACATTTTTTCCATAGTGCACAAGAGCGGGTGCTGATTCGACCGTGAGTACTCGTTGACCTGAGTCACCTTGGTTTCTGCCACCTCGCGAGTGAACACGCCGCACACGCCCTTCCCTCGCGTGTGCACATGGAGCATCACCTGGACCGCCCGCTCCTGATCCATGCCGAAAAACGTACGTAAAACCTCGATCACGAAATCCATGGGGGTGAAATCGTCATTCAGCAAAACCACCTGGAAGAGCGGTGGCTTTGCCGTTTCCGGACGAACGGTCTCGATCGCCAGCCCGTGGCCGCGATCGCTTTCCTGATCGTGTTCGTGTTCCTGGGACATTAATTGACAACCTGTCGGTACGCGATTCGATTATATACACCGGAATTCCGTCGTCCTCCGGCTCGATTTCCACAGGTGATGGCACAATATGCCTTTTTCCAGAGCCCACCCGACCTTTCCGCCGATGCCGCCGACTTCCAACCAGCCTGAAAACGTCTGGCGCCCCCGTGCCACGGTGGCGTGCGTCGTCGCGCGCGGCGATCGCTACCTGATCGTCGAAGAGGACGTCTTTGGCGAAGTCGCTTACAACCAGCCGGCCGGTCATCTCGATCCGGGCGAAAGCCTGCAGGCCGCGGCGATCCGAGAAACCCTGGAAGAAACCGGCCACACCATCGCGCTCGACGCTTTCCTCGGCGTCTGGCAGT
The DNA here is from genome assembly GCF_000745235.1 of Luteibacter mycovicinus. Taxonomy (NCBI): domain Bacteria; kingdom Pseudomonadati; phylum Pseudomonadota; class Gammaproteobacteria; order Lysobacterales; family Rhodanobacteraceae; genus Luteibacter; species Luteibacter mycovicinus. Next base: position 3,856,213 of record NZ_JQNL01000001.1, on the reverse strand, counting down.
GGGCCAGCCCGGAGCACGGCGAACAAGTGCTGCGTTTCGGTTTTGCGGGTCATGTCACCTCATACGATGAGCATCGCCCCCTGGATGAGGGGATTCGCAGGGCCATCTGGCTGCGACGCGACGAGATCGAGGCGCTGGGCTCGCGCCTGCGCAGCCCGCTCGTGCTCGAGACGATCGACGCCTGGCTGGACGGACGCCGTTTTCCGCTGGACGCCGTCACCAGCCGCCTGCCCGAGCCCTCCGCGTGAAGGTGATCCTTGGTGTTTCCGGCGGCGTTGACTCGTCGGTCGCGGCCCTCCTGCTCCAGCAGGCCGGACACGAGGTCGAAGGCATGTTCATGCAGAACTGGGAGGAGGACGACCGCTCCGGCCCCTGCACCACCGACGACGACCGCAAGGATGCCGTGGCCGTCTGCGGCCGGCTGGGCATTCCGTTTCACGCAAGAAATTTCGCCGGCGAGTACTGGGACGGCGTCTTTGCCTACTTCCTTGCCGAGTACGCGGCGGGCCGCACGCCTAATCCCGACGTGCTGTGCAATCGCGAGATCAAGTTCAAGACCTTTCTCGAACATGCGCAGGCCCTCGGCGCGGAGAAGATCGCGACGGGCCACTACGCGCGCGTGGATTTTCACGAAGGGCGCTACCGGTTGCTCCGCGCGGTGGACGCCGCCAAGGACCAGAGCTACTTCCTGCATGCGCTTGGGCAGAAGCAACTCGCCGCCACGCTGTTCCCGGTCGGCGAGATCGAAAAGCCGCTGGTGCGCGAGATGGCGCGCGAAGCCGCGCTGCCCACGCATGCGAAGAAAGACTCCACCGGCATCTGCTTCATCGGGGAGCGCGACTTCCGCGCCTTCCTGTCCGCCTACCTGCCGGCCAGGCCAGGTCCGATGGTCGATCCCGACGGGCGCGTCATCGGTGAGCATCAGGGCGTGATGTATTACACGCTGGGCCAGCGCAACGGCCTGGGCATCGGCGGCCGCGCCGACGCGCCTAACGAGCCCTGGTACGTGGTCGGCAAGGACGTCGCGGCCAACACGCTGATCGTCGCCCAGGGCGGCGAGAACCGCTGGCTGCAGTCCACCCGGCTCACGGCCACCGATCTGACGTGGGTGGCGGGCGAGCCACCCGCCCCCGCCTTCCGCTGCACCGCGAAGACGCGCTACCGGCAGGCCGATCAGGCCTGCGCCGTCGAGATCCGTGGCGACACCTTATATGTGTCGTTCGACGAGCCCCAGCGCGCCGTCACCCCCGGTCAGTCCGTGGTGCTCTACGACGGCGAGGCCTGCCTCGGCGGCGCGGTGATCGCCGCCACGGACGCCACCTACGGCGGCCTGACATGACCCCGCGCCCTTACACGCCCCCTCTACGCTGTAGGAGCGCGCCTTGCGCGCGATCCCCTCTCATTTTTTCCAGGCTTTACCCATGAACGAAGAACGCGTCCTCGCCCTCGCGGGGGTTTTCCAGGGTGCCTCACTGGCCCAGCAACTGGCTACCGAAGGCCGTTGCGAAGATGCCGCATTCGAGGCGAGCGTGGGTAGCGTGTTCCGTATCGACGCGGATTCCGTCGCGTCCGTCTATGGCGGCGTCAGCGGCGTGCGCCGTGGCCTGCGCACCCTCGTGGCTCAGTTCGAGGACGAGACCCGCGATATCGCGGTGATGCGGATGGCGATCACCGTGCTGCGGCTGGAGCGCTCGTTGTCGCGCCATCGCGGTCTGCTCGATCGCCTGCGCGAGGGCATCGTCGCCACGCAGCGGCAGGTGGAGCATTTCGGGATCGAGCACCCGAATGTCGCGGCGCGGCTTGCGGAGATCTATTCGACCACGCTGTCGACGCTGAAGCCGCGCGTGATGGTGACCGGCAACCCGACGCACCTGCAGCAGAAGCCGAACGTGGATCGGGTGCGGGCGTCGTTACTGGCGGCTGTGCGGTCGGCGGTGCTGTACCACCAGATCGGCGGGCGGCAGTGGCATCTGCTGATCTATCGCAAGCAATGCGCGATGCTGGCGAGGGGGTTGCTGACGGGGTCCACGCTGGACGACGGGGGTTAAGGGCTACGAAGCGGCCGCATCCAGGCCCGGAATCGACCCCGCCAGCTCCCGCAACAAGTCCCCGAACCGGCCCAGATCCTCACGCCATGGCGTGGCACTCCGCCAGTAAAGCGCGATGTGACGCCCCGGCCGCGCACCCTCGACCTGCGCCAGCACCACGTTGCGGATCGACCCCAGCCGCTCGTGCGCAAGAATCGGCACCAGGGTGTAGCCGCCGCGCATCGCCACCAGCGACGCCAGGCTTTCCAGGCTCAGGTCCTGAATCCGCTCCGGCCGCGCCGCGCCGGCCATGCCAAGATCCGACACGCCATTGCCATGGCTCTCGGCCATCAGGGTGGCATCGGCGGCATCCAGCTCGGTGAGCGCCACGGAGGCCCTTCCCGCCAGCGGATGCGACGCGTTCAGCATCAACTCGTACGGCTCGAAGAACAACGCCGCGGATTCGAGTCCGGTGGCAGTCGTGCTCGGCGGCGCCAGCACGGCATCGAGCTCGCCTTCGTGAAGGCGGCGCAGCAACCCGCGTGGCTTGCCCTCGGAGATCGTCAGCCGCGCGCCAGGAAAACGCTGCGGGAACGGCTCGATGAAATGCGGCAGCAGATACGGTCCCAGTGTGGACGGCACGCCGAGGCGCAGTTCCCCGCCAAACGCCACGTCCCCGGCACGCGCGGCGTGCTCCAGGTGTTCGGCCGACCCCAGCACGGCCTCGATATAACCCAGCAGGCGCTGGCCGCCGACGGTCGGAACGACCCGCCGGCCACCGCGCTCGAACAAGGGGACGCCGAGGGCCTGCTCGACCTTCTGCACCTGATGCGAGAGCCCCGACGGGCTGATGTACATGGCCCGCGCGGCGCTGGTGAAGCTGCCTTCGCGCGCCACCGCCTGGACCAGCGCGAGGTCGCGCAGCGACACCGACGACAGGGCCATCGAAATCATCGAACGCTGCGTGCCATCAAATACGTTTGCGCCCATCCGCTTACCGCTCCATCCTTTCGCCGCCGAATCATCGCCCGGCCCTGCCCCGAAGCCCGCCATTCTAGCCCGACGCCAGACTCGTGGCGGTCGCACAGGGGCGGCGGACTGCGCGATAATCGACGCTTTGGCGGAACCCCTGCGGGGTTTCTCCAGGCCTCCCCAGCTAAAGAACGTCACGCCAGGAGTACAGCATGAAAGATTCGTTCTCGGTACGAGACAGCATCGAAGTCAACGGCAAGCGCCACACGATCGCCAGCCTCGCCAAGTTCGGCGCGCAGCACGACATCAAGCGCCTGCCGTACTCCATGAAGATCCTGCTGGAAAACCTGCTCCGCCAGGAAGACGGCGTGAACGTCACCTCGAAGGAAATCGAGGCCGTGGCCAAATGGGACGCCAAGGCCGAGCCGGACACCGAGATCTCCTTCATGCCCGCCCGCGTGGTGCTGCAGGACTTCACCGGCGTGCCCTGCGTGGTCGATCTGGCCGCCATGCGTGACGCCGTCGCCAAGCTCGGCGGCGACCCGAACAAGATCAACCCGCTGGCGCCGGCCGAACTGGTCATCGACCATTCGGTGCAGGTCGACGCGTTCGGTTCGGAAAGCGCGCTGGAAGAGAACGTCGCCATCGAATTCGAGCGCAACCAGGAGCGTTACTCGTTCCTGCGCTGGGGCCAGAAGGCCTTCAACAACTTCAAGGTCGTGCCGCCGCGCACGGGCATCGTCCACCAGGTCAACCTGGAGAACCTCGCCCGCGTCGTCTTCACCAATGAAGTCGACGGCGAGTCGTTCGCCTATCCGGATACCGTCTTCGGTACCGATTCGCACACCACGATGATCAACGGCATCGGCGTTCTGGGCTGGGGCGTGGGCGGTATCGAAGCCGAAGCCGCCATGCTCGGCCAGCCGTCGTCCATGCTGATCCCGCAGGTCGTCGGTTTCCGCCTGAAGGGCAAGCTGCCGGAAGGCGTCACCGCCACCGACCTCGTCCTGACCGTGACCCAGATGCTCCGCAAGCTCGGCGTCGTCGGCAAGTTCGTCGAGTTCTTCGGCAGCGGCCTGCAGAACCTGCCGCTGGCCGACCGCGCGACCATCGCCAACATGGCGCCGGAATACGGCGCGACCTGCGGCATCTTCCCGATCGACCAGGAAGCCCTGAACTACATGCGCCTGTCGGGCCGCGACGAAGCGCAGATCGCGCTGGTCGAGACCTACGCCAAGGCTCAGAACCTCTGGCACGACGCGAACACGCCGGAAGCCGAGTTCACCACCGTGCTCGAACTCGACCTGGCCGACGTGCGTCCGTCGATGGCCGGCCCGAAGCGTCCGCAGGACCGCGTGCTGCTCGAAGGCGTGCAGCAGAGTTTCCTCGACGTGGTCGGCCCGCTCACCGCCAACCGCAAGCCGAAGAGCCACGGCGAAGCCAGCTTCAGCAATGAAGGCGGCGGCACCGCGGTCGGCAACGAAGCCAACAACGTCGGCGAAGACGGCGGCGTGCTGGTCGAGAAGGACGGCAAGTCGTTCCGCATCAACGACGGCTCCGTCGTGATCGCCGCGATCACCTCGTGCACCAACACGTCCAACCCGGCCGTCATGCTGGCCGCCGGCCTCGTGGCGAAGAAGGCGGCCGCGCGCGGCCTGACCTCCAAGCCGTGGGTGAAGCCCTCGCTCGGCCCGGGCTCGCTCGTGGTCACCGAATACCTGAAGAAGACCGGTCTGCTCGAAGAGCTCGAAAAGGTCAATTTCTACGTGGTCGGCTACGGCTGCACCACCTGCATCGGCAACTCCGGTCCGCTGCCGGCCGAGATCAGCAAGGGCATCGCCGAGGGTGACCTCGCCGTGGCGTCCGTGCTGTCGGGCAACCGCAACTTCGAAGGCCGCGTGCATCCCGAAGTCAAGATGAACTACCTGGCGTCGCCGCCGCTGGTGGTCGCGTACGCCCTCGCCGGCACGCTCAACATCGACCTGACCAGGGATCCCATCGCCAACGGCAGCGACGGTCAGCCCGTGTACCTCAAGGACATCTGGCCGAGCAACCAGGAAATCTCCGACGCCATCGCGGGCGCCATCAATCCGCAGATGTTCAAGGACAGCTACGCCGACGTCTTCAAGGGCGACAGCCGCTGGAACCAGATCGCCTCGCCGGATGGCCAGACCTACGCGTGGGATGACTCCACCTACATCAAGAACCCGCCTTACTTCGACGGCATGTCCGCCGAAGCCGGCACCATCGAAGACATCCACGGTGCGCGCGCCATGGGCATCTTCGGTGACTCGATCACCACCGACCACATCTCGCCGGCCGGCTCGATCAAGAAGGACAGCCCGGCAGGCCGTTTCCTGATCTCGCGTGGCGTCGAGCCGAAGGACTTCAACTCCTACGGTTCGCGTCGCGGCAACGACGACGTAATGGTGCGCGGCACCTTCGCCAACATCCGCATCAAGAACCTGATGCTCGACGGCGTCGAGGGTGGCTTCACCCGGTACATCCCGACCGGCGAAGAAATGGCGATCTACGACGCCGCCATGAAGTACAAGGCCGACGGTACGCCGCTGGTCGTGCTTGCCGGCAAGGAGTACGGCACCGGCTCGTCGCGTGACTGGGCGGCCAAGGGCACGCTGCTGCTGGGCGTCAAGGCGGTGATCACCGAGAGCTTCGAGCGCATCCACCGGTCCAACCTGGTTGGCATGGGCGTGCTGCCCTGCCAGTTCCAGGACGGCGAGAACGCGCAGACGCTCGGTCTGAAGGGCGACGAAGTGTTCGACATCACCGGCCTGAATCGCGGCGAGTCGAAGACGGCGACGGTGAAGGCCGTGCGTCCGGACGGTTCGGTCAAGGAGTTCACCGTGAAGGTGCTGCTGCTGACCCCGAAGGAGCGCGAGTTCTTCCGCCACGGCGGCATCCTGCAGTACGTGCTGCGTCAGCTGGCCAAGGCCGCTTAAAGCACCACCAGGAGGCTGGCTCCTGCCAGAGCAGGCATCGCGCCGCTCTGGCAGGAGCCAGCCCCGCTGGCGATCTCATTTACAACGCCCGCTTCCAGCTAGCCGTAAAACACCGCCACTCCCCACCGTCCTTACGCCATCCCGTCTCGACGTCATACGCCCCCGCGTTATCCGGCAACACGCCGCTACCGGAGGTAAGCGTCACGGTGAACCTCGCCACTCTCCGCTCGCCACGCGGCTCGACCGTCACCGGCCCCATCAGCACGTGGATGCCCTGCCCGCGCAGTGCGAACAGGCGAACCATGTTCGACAACGCCCGCTTGTCGAATTGTCCGGCGTTACCGTCGAAGTCATCGCTAAGCGCGGCGACCGTGTCGGACGCCTTGCCCGCTTCGGCTCCCGCTGCCGTCGTCGCGATGGCCTCACGAATCCGCTCGTCATCCGGGGTGCGATGACACCCGGACAGCGCGATGACAAGGGCGAAAACGAAGGCGAGGATCGACGGCAATCTCATGGCTTCTCCGGTTGATTTCACGCTGCGTTGCGGCTTGCCGCTATACGCACGCGTATGCTCCAATGCCGCATCGTACGGGACGTGTGCCGTGCGACAGTCATTTTACGGAGCGCGTCCGATTCATGAGCATTGAACGTCCCTGGCTTGCCCACTACCCGGCCGGCATCCCCGCCGATATCGACGTCAACGCCTACCGCTCCGTGGCGGCCGTCTTCGAAGAATCCTTTAAGAAATTTCGTGACCGTCCCGCCTACAAAAACTTCGGCAAGGTTCTGACCTACGGGCAGATCGACGAACTCTCGACCGCGTTTGCCGGCTACCTTTCCGGCGAACTCGGTCTGGTCAAGGGCGATCGCATCGCGATCATGCTGCCCAACCTCCTGCAGTACCCCATCGTGCTGTTCGGCGCACTGCGCCTCGGCCTGACGGTAGTGAACACCAATCCGCTCTACACGGCCCGCGAACTCCATCACCAACTGGAAGACTCGGGCGCGAAGGCGCTGGTCGTCCTCGACAACTTCGCGGCGACGGTGCAGCAGGCCCTTGACGGCACCAAGGTGCACCACGTCATCACCACCGGCGTCGGCGACCTGATCGGGTTTCCCAAGGGCAACATCATCAACTTCGTCGTCAAGCACATCCGCAAGGAAGTGCCTGCGTACAAGTTGCCGTCCAGCATCCGCTTCAAAGACGCGCTCGAGCGCGGCAAGTCGCACGCTCTGCCGCCCGTGGAAGTCGGTCACGACGACATCGCCTTTCTGCAGTACACCGGCGGCACCACCGGCGTGGCCAAGGGCGCGATGCTCACCCACCGGAACATGGTGGCGAACATGCTGCAGGCGGATGCCTGGATCAGCGGCTCGGCCAAGGCCGGCGAAGAGATCATCGTCACCGCGCTGCCGCTGTATCACATCTTTTCGTTGACGGCGAACGGCCTGGTCTTTACGCGCATGGGAGCGATGAACCTGCTGATCACCAACCCACGCGACATGAAGGGCTTCGTCAAGGAGCTCTCGAAAGAGCGCTTCACCGCCATCACCGGCGTGAACACGCTCTTCAACGGCCTGCTCAACACGCCGGGCTTCGCCGACCTCGACTTCTCGGCCCTGCATCTCTCGCTCGGCGGCGGCATGGCCGTGCAGCGCGCGGTGGCGGAGCGCTGGAAGAAGACGACGGGCGTGACGCTGGCGGAAGCCTACGGTCTCACCGAGACGTCTCCGGCCGCCTGCATCAACCCGCTGGATCTGAAGGAATACAACGGCTCGATCGGCCTGCCCATCTCGTCCACCTACGTGCAGATCTGGTCCGATGACGGTGACGTGCTCGGATTCGGCGAAGTCGGCGAACTCTGCATCAAGGGCCCGCAGGTGATGAAGGGCTACTGGAACCGTCCCGACGAAACCGCCAAGGTGCTCGACGCCAACGGCTGGCTGCGCACCGGCGACATCGCGAAGATGGACGAAAACGGCTACGTCTACATCGTCGATCGTAAGAAGGACATGATCCTGGTCTCCGGTTTCAACGTGTATCCGAACGAGATCGAAGACATCGTCGCTCGCCACCCCGGCGTGAACGAAGTGGCCGCCGTCGGTATCGACGACGAGCATTCGGGCGAAGTGGTGAAGCTCTTCGTCGTCCGCAAGGACCCCTCACTGACCGAAGCAGCCCTCAGCGAGTACTGCCGCGAGAACCTCACCGGTTACAAGCGTCCCAAGCAGATCGAATTCCGCGACAGCCTGCCGAAGACGAATGTCGGCAAGATTCTCCGTCGCGAGTTGCGCGACGAGGACCGAAAGAAACGCGCTGCCGCAAAAGCCTGACAAGTGTAGGAGCGCGCCCTGCGCGCGACGCCTTCTGACGCTGGCGCTGCCTTCAAGACTACGCGCGAGCTCCCGGACATGGCCCTGAAACATGTCGCGCGCAGGGCGCGCTCCTACTCGTCCTCCCAGCTACTCGTCTTGCCAGGCCTCAAGGGTGTCGGCGTAGCCGCCCAGCAGCTCCCACAGGGGGGCCTGCTTGTCTTCCGGGATCAGCGTGTATTCCAGGCCGATCTGGCGGGCGGACACCCGCGCGACGCACGCTTCCATATGAATGTGGAGGTCGTGGCCGAAGATCATGTCCAGCACCCAGGTCTGGCCGGCCTCGCCCCGCCAGCCCATCGGGCGACGAAGCAGTGCGCCGGTGGCCGAGATGTCGACAAGATCGGTCGGGTGCGCTTCACCGCCGCGACTCATGAGGACGGCACTGTGGACTTTCATGCGCGCGTGGCGATAGCGCGTTCCTTCCTTGTCAGACGACATCAACGTATTTGTCCATACCGGTTTAACGTCTGTACTCGTGGCAACGTGCATGAGCGCACCTCGACCGACTTACCTTGCGTGTCACAAACGGACACATTAGCGCAGTCGTAGGTTCCGCCCATACTGTCGGCGTTCACTCGCTACCACGCGTTTTCAACACACCAGCGCGGACCAGCGCCCCGGCGCCAAAGCGGCCGTTTATCAAATCCTGTACGCCATCCGAAGGCTTTTTAGAAGCCGGAGCCGCGAACATATCCTGTTGCTCGTCGCCGCGCCGTGCATCGAACCCCGAAAGCGTCACCCCGAGCAGCCGCAAACGCGGACGGGGGTGCTGGTCCCACCAAATGTGAAGCAAGCGGCGTGCCACCTCAAAGATTTCGGGGGTTCCGTTGCCGGGCACGGGAAGCTGGGCCTGTCGGCTGTGCGTCACGAACGGTGGCTCTCGCAGTTTTACCGAGACGGTCCGCGCCTCGACCGCCCTGCTCCTGGCGCGGGCGCCCACCCGCTCGCACTGGCGCAGCAACCAGGCTTCCGCCACACCGAACTCCTCGACGTCGTACTCGAAGGTCCACTCCGAGCCGATCGACACTTCGGGTGCGTCCGTAACCACCGGGCGGCGGTCCTCGCCCTGGCACAGCAGCCGCAGCTGAGCGGCATGTCGCTCGCCCACGGCCTTGTTCAGACGCCAGGCGTCGGAGCGGATCAGGTCGCCGATGGTGCGGATGCCGACCTTCTGCAGCGACTCTTCCGCCACCTTGCCCACGGTCCACATGCGCCCTATCGGCAGGGGGTCGAGGTAACCGCGCACCTGATCGGGCGGGATGACGAGAAACCCGTCCGGCTTGGACAGCTCGCTGGCCAGCTTGGCGAGCAGCTTGTTGTGCGCCATTCCGACCGAGGCATTCAGACCGGTCCGCGCCTTGATGGTTTCCTTCACCCTGCGACCGATGGCCTCGATCGATGCGAAAAGTCTCAGGCTGGCGGTGACATCGAGGAATGCCTCATCGAGGGACAGGCCCTCGATCACCGGCGTGACTTCGGCAAAGACACCGAAGACGATCGCGGAAATTTCCGCGTAACGTTCGTGCCTGGGGAAGATGTAGACCGCGTCCGGGCAGCGCCGACGGGCCTCGGCGGTAGCCATGGCCGACCGCACGCCGTACTTGCGCGCCTCGTAATTACAGGTCGAAACGACGCCGCGGCGCCCCAGACCGGCGACGACCACCGGCTTGCCGATGAGCGTCGGGTCGTCCAGTTCCTCCACGGACGCGTAAAAGGCGTCCATGTCGACGTGGATGATGGCGCGATCGGGAGCTGGCATAACGCGTATTGTGCCAAAACGATGAAGGACGGGCGTCTACGCCCGCTGGACTTGCGCGGAAACAGGCGATACCCTGTGTCCATTCGGGTGAACTTATTCGGGCGTCACGCCCTCACCGGTCCGACAGACGGGACCGGCGGCGGACAGCTTCCGACGATTCTTCACAGGCGGTGACCCTCCTGGGGTGTCCAGCGGCAAAGCCTTCCGCTCGTCGGCGACGATGCGAGGCATGGCCGGGCGAGGTGGCGGTAAAGCCGCCGGACGGCATCGATTGTTGCGTTCCCGGTCGCACTCGCGGCCCTTCTGACGTGTGCCGATGACTAACGAGACAACCGACGTCCAGGTGGTCGAAAACATTCAGGGTGCCTTCGCGGGCATTCCGCAGCAACAGGAAATGCCCCTTGCGCTCGTGCGCGGGCAGCCGGTGCTGCAGATGCCTCAGGACCTGTACATTCCGCCGGACGCGCTCGAGGTCATTCTCGAATCGTTCGAAGGCCCGCTGGATCTCTTGCTCTACCTGATCCGCCGGCAGAACCTGGACATCCTCGACATCCCTGTCGCCGAGATCACCCGGCAGTACATGGACTACATCGAGATGATGCGCGAGGTGATGCGGCTCGAGCTGGCGGCGGAATACCTGCTGATGGCCGCGATCCTGGCGGAAATCAAATCCAGACTGCTGTTGCCACGGCCGCCCGCCGAGGAAGGACTGGAGGAGGATCCCCGCGCCGAACTGGTCCGTCGGCTGCAGGAATATGAACGCTTCAAGAAGGCCGCGGCGGATATCGACGAACTGCCCCGGCTGGAACGCGATACGGCGGTGGTCCACGCCTTCGTCGGCGAGCAAAACGTGGTACGTGTGCCGCCGCCGCTGGACCTCAGGGAGATGTTGCTCGCGCTCAAGGATGTGCTCGGCCGTGCCGACCTGTTCACCCACCATGCGATCCAGCGCGAACCGCTCAGCGTTCGTCAGCGCATGGGTGACCTGCTCGGCACGCTGAGTGAAGGCGGCGGTTTCCGCCGGTTCGAAACGCTGTTCGACGTCAGCGAAGGCCGACTCGGAGTCGTGGTCACCTTTCTGGCCATGCTCGAGCTCGCAAAGGAAATGCTCGTCGAGATCGTTCAGGAAGAGGCCCTCGGGCCGATCTACCTGAAAACGAAGGTACAGACGGAGGCCGCGCGCGACGAAGCGCTCGCCTGACCCAAGCACGCATCCGAAAGGCCTATGCAACCCGAACAACTCAAACCCATCGTGGAAGCGGCGCTTCTCGCGTCGACCCAGCCGATGACGGTCGCGCAGTTGAAGGCGATCTTCGTCGACGAGGATGAAGTGACCGACGACGACCTGGTCGTGGCGCTTAAGTCGCTGACGCATGACACCGACGGTCGCGGCGTGGAACTGATGGAGGTCGCCACCGGCTGGCGCTACCAGGTCCGCCGCGACGTTCATCCCTGGGTTTCGCGGATGTGGGCCGAAAAGCCGAGCCGCTACTCCCGCGCACTGCTCGAGACGCTGGCACTGATCGCTTACCGCCAGCCCATTACCCGCCCGGAGATCGAACAGATCCGCGGCGTGGTGGTTTCCTCGAACATCATCAAGACGCTCGAAGAGCGCGAATGGATCCGTGTCGTCGGACACCGCGACGTTCCCGGCAAGCCGGCCTTGTTCGGCACCACCCGGCTGTTCCTCGACTACTTCAACCTGAAGTCGCTCGATGCCCTGCCCCCGCTCTCCGAGATCCGCGATCTGGAGGAGCTCAACCCCCAGCTTCGCCTGGGCGATGCGGACGGCGTTCCCGCCAAGGCGGCGATGCCGACCGATCTGCCCGTCGACGTGGAAGACGACGAAAGCCTGACGAATACCGAAGACAACGATGATGTCGTGGCCGAAGCCACGACGATCGAAGACACCGCCGCGGAGACCGCGCCCCCCGAGGGCGACGACGTCGAAGTCGCGACCCAGCTGCCAGCCGGCGACGATGACGTCGCCGCGGCTTCCCCCACTGCCGAAGAGGCAGAGAACCCCGAAGGCGACGTCGAAGACGACGACGCCGGCAAAGATACCGAGGAGTCACGCGCATGAATGCGCCGCAACGTTCCCTACTCAGCCTGAAGCGCGGCGAGAGCCGCACCACCGAAGACGGTCCGCAGCTCGAAGAGCGCCTGCACAAGGTCCTGGCCAACGCCGGCCTTGGCTCCCGCCGGATGCTCGAACAACGCATCCAGGCCGGCGAAGTCGAAGTCAACGGCACCGTCGCCACCATCGGCGCCAGCGTGCATGCCGGTGACCGCGTGGTCCTGGACGGCAAGCAGTTCGTCGTCGCCACCGACAACCGCAACGACGCCGAAGTGCTCGTCTACCACAAGCCGGAAGGCGTGGTGACCACCCGCGAAGACACCGAAGGCCGCCCCACCGTGTTCGAACAGCTGCCGCGCCTGAAGGGCGCGCGCTGGGTCGCCGTGGGTCGCCTCGACATCAACACCACCGGCCTGCTGCTGCTCACGACCGACGGCGAACTCGCCAACGCGCTGATGCATCCGAAGAGCGGCCTCGAGCGCGAATACCTCTGCCGCGTCCACGGCGAAGTGCCGGACGAGACGATCGAGCGCCTGAAGGCCGGCGTGGAGCTGGAAGACGGCCCCGCCCGCTTCGACGAAATCGCCACGATCAGCCGTGGCGGCAGCCACAGCTGGTTCCGCGTCACCATCCGCGAGGGCCGCAACCGCGAAGTCCGTCGCCTGTGGGACTCGGCCGGCTTCCTCGTCAGCCGCCTGAAGCGCATTCGCTACGGCACCGTCGAACTGCCGCGCGCCCTGCGCCGTGGCGACTGCGAGTCGCTCGACGAAACCGCCATCAAGGAACTGCGCGAGCGTTCGGGCCTGGGCGCACCCGCCCCGGTGCTGACGCTGAGCGCCGTGGTGCACCAGCGCCGCGCGCCGCGCCACGTCACCGAGTACAAGCCCAACGCCGGCGGTGCCAGCGCGTGGAGCTCGGCACGTCATGACGAAGCCCGTGAGCTGACCGCTTTCGATCGTCTGCGCGATGACAATCCGCGCGGCGGCCGTGGTGGTCGTGCCGGCGGTGCCGGTGGCCGTGGCGGCGCTCCGCGTCGCGAGGTCAACGGCAACGTCGATCGTCCGGAGCGCGGCAACGCCGCGGGTGGCCAGCGTAAGCGTCGCGTCGCCCCGGGCCAGGAACTGCCGGGCGTGCGCACGTGGTTCGCGGGCGACTCGCGCACCGGTGGCGGCCAGGGCAACGCCGCAGGCAACAGCACGGGCAACCGTGGTCCGCGTCCGGGTGGCCGCGCTGGCGGCAATACCGGCAACGCCGGTGGCGGCGGTGGCTACGGCAACCGTTCGGCCGGTCCGGGCGGCAGCCGCACGGGCGGTCCGCGCACCGACGGTAATCGTGCCGCTGGCGGCGGTCGTGCCGACGGCAACCGCGCTTCGTCCGGCGGTTCGCGCTTCGAGGGTGGCGGTAATCGCGCCGCTCCGGGCGGCGGCGCCCGCTTCGAAGGCGGCGGCAACCGCGGCGGTCGTCCTGGTGGCGGCGGCAACGCGGGCAACCGTGCCGGCGGCGGCAATCGTACCGGCGGCGGTCAGCGCCCCGGTGGCGGCGGCAATCGCGGTCCGCGTCCGGGTGGCAGCGGCGGTAATCGCAGCGGCGGCGGTGGCGGTAACCGCGGCGGCAATCGCTAAGCGGTAAACGCCGAACGCCCGTGTAGGAGCCAGCCCTGCTGGCGATTCAGGTCTCCCGAGAGATCGAATCGCCAGCAGGGCTGGCTCCTACAGAAGCCGACTACCGGAGGGTTTTACCCTCCCGCATCGGGTCAGCGGTGTCTCTCGATCAGCTTCTTCGCCACCGCGTCGAAGCCGATACCGCGGGCACGCAGTACCACCATCAGATGAAACACCAGGTCGGCCGCTTCGCCGATCAATGCGTCGTCGTCTTCGGCGACGGCGGCGAGCGCGGTTTCCACACCTTCCTCGCCGACCTTCTGCGCGATACGCCGGATGCCACCCTCGAACAGCTTCGTCGTGTAGCTGCCCTGGGGCCGCTCGGCATGCCGCGACGCGACCAGCGCGTCGAGCTCTCCCAGAAAACCGAGCGACGGCGCCACGTCATCGCCGAAACAGCTTGTCGTGCCGTTGTGGCAGGTGGGCCCGGCCGGCACCGCACGCACGAGAAACGTGTCCGCGTCGCAGTCCAGACGCACGTCGACCAACGTCAGCGTATCGCCTGACGTCTCGCCTTTCGTCCACAGACGCTGCTTGCTGCGGCTGAAGAACGTCACGAGACCCACCTCGCGCGTCTTCGCCAGGGCGGCCTCATCCATGTAACCCAGCATCAGCACCTCGCCGGTCCGCGCATGCTGCACGATGGCCGGGAGCAAACCGTCGCCCTTGGCGAAATCCGGTGTCGTCGTCTCGCTCATAGTCTTACCTCGATACCCTGCGCACGCAGTTCGCGCTTGAGCGCGGGAATGCCGATGTCGCCACTGTGGAAGACGCTGGCGGCGAGTGCCGCATCGACGTCCGCGAGGCGGAACACCTCGGTGAAATGATCCGGCGCGCCCGCGCCACCCGACGCGACCAGTGGCACGCGACTCAGTGCGCGCGCGGCTGCCAGTTGTTCGATGTCATAACCCCGGCGCACCCCGTCGGTGCCCATGCAGTTCAGCACGATTTCACCCGCACCCAGCGCCTGCACTTCCTCGATCCAGTCGAGAGTGCGTTTGCGCAGCGCTTTCGTACGCGACGGATCGCCCGTGTACTGGCGCACACGCCACTCCCCGTCGTCATCGCGCAGGCTGTCCACGCCGACGACCACGCACTGCACGCCAAAGGCGTCGGCGATTTCGGCGACCAGTTCAGGACGCTCCAGTGCCGGCGAGTTGATGGAAATCTTGTCGGCACCCGCATGCAGCACGTCACGCGCGTCATCGACGCTGCGGATGCCTCCGGCCACGCAGAAGGGAATATCGATTTCGCGCGCCACGCGTTCGACCCAGTCGCGATCCACACGGCGGCCTTCCGGGCTCGCGGTGATGTCGTAAAACACAAGCTCGTCGGCGCCCTCATCGCGGTAACGCAGTGCGAGCTCGACGATCTCGCCGACCACCACGTGATCGCGGAATCGCACACCCTTGACCACCTGCCCGTCGCGCACATCGAGACAAGGAACGATACGACGGCTCAGCATGATGCGTTCGCCTTCTCGGCGGTCACGAAGGCATCGGACAGGGCGAACGCCCCTTCCAGCAGCGCACGCCCGAGAATCACGCCGGCGACGTCCTGCAGCGCGAGCGTGGCGATATCTTCCAGCGAACGGACTCCGCCGGAGGCCTGAACATCCATGCCCGGCGCCAGCTTCGCCAGGTGGCGATACAGCGCGAGATTGGGCCCGGTCATCGTGCCGTCGCGGTCGATGTCCGTGCACAGCAGGTGGCGCGCACCGGCGGCGCGATACCAGGGCACCAGGTCGTCAAGCGTGCGCTCCTCGTCGGCGGTCCAGCCCGCACTCGGCAGCTTCCACAGGCCATCGCGGAAACGCGTATCCAGCGCCAGCACGATGCGTTCCGCGCCGTAGCGACCGATCCATGCGGCGACGGTTTCAGGATCGCGCATGGCGATGCTGCCGACCACGACGCGCTGTACGCCGGCGTCGATCAGGCGACGGACACCGTCTTCATCACGCACGCCACCACCGGCCTGTACGCGTAGACGTCCGCTGGAAGCGATACCCGCGAGGGTTGAAAGGTTCTCGAAGCGGCCCGTGCGGGCACCATCGAGGTCGACCACGTGCAGCCACGAAGCGCCCTCGTCGGCGTAATGCGCGGCAAGCGCTTCAGGCTCGAAGGCGAAGGTCGTCTGCTGGGCATAGTCACCCTTGAACAGACGCACGACTTTGCCTTCGCGCAGATCGATGGCAGGAATGGGAAGTGTCATAGCGAGAGAAAATTCCGCAGGAGCTGCGCGCCGACACCGGCCGAACGCTCGGGATGGAACTGCATACCCATGAAATTACCGGACGCGACGACGGCGGAGAACGGGGTCCCGTGCTCGCTCGACGCCAGCGTGTAATCGCCCGTGGGCACGGCGTAGCTGTGGACGAAATACGCGGTGTCGCCTTGCCTCAGACCGGCCGTCAGACGATGATCGCCGGTCGCCACCAGAGTGTTCCAGCCCATGTGCGGGACACGTAAACCCGGCTGCTCCGCGAAGCGACGCACCGTCGCGGGAATCATGCCCAGGCACTCCGTGTCGCTTTCCTCCGAACGGGCACACAGCAGCTGCATGCCGAGGCACACGCCAAGCACCGGCTGAGTCAGCCCGCGCATGACATCGACCAGGCCCGCCTCGCGCAGCATGCGCATGCCGGGAGCCGCCGCACCCACGCCCGGCAGGATCACGTGCGTGGCGTTACGGATGCGATTCGCGTCGGAGGTCAGTTCGGCATCGGTGCCGAGACGCTGGAGCGCGTACCGCACCGAACCGATATTGGTACCGCCCGCGTCGACGAGGACCACGCGCATCAGAGACTCCCCTTGGTACTCGGCAGGTCCGCACCCTCGCGACGGATCGCCTGGCGCAGGGTACGCGCGACCACCTTGAAGCAGCCTTCGACCATATGGTGCGCGTTATCGCCGTGCACGGTGAGGTGCAGGTTGGCGCCCAGCGTCTCGCACAGCGAACGGAAGAAATGCGGCACGAGCTCAGTGGGGACATCGCCGACGCGCTCACGCGGGAACTCGCCTTCGAACACGAAATACGGACGCCCCGACAGATCCAGCTCAGCGCGCGCCGCGCTCTCGTCCATCGGCAACGCGAAGCCGTAGCGGCCGATGCCACGCTTGTCGCCCAGGGCCTGCTTCAGAGCCTGCCCCAGCGCCAGCGCGGAGTCTTCGATGGTGTGGTGTTCGTCGATGTGGGTGTCGCCATCGCAGCGTAGCTGCAGGGCGAAGCCGCCATGCTTGCCGATCTGTTCGAGCATGTGATCGAAGAAGCCCAGACCCGTGTGAATCTCCGGATCCGCCACGCGGTCGAGATCGACCGACACGCGAATCGACGTTTCTTTCGTCTTGCGCACGACCTCGGCGGTACGCGGCGCATCGAGCAACGCGTGCGCCAGCTCGGCCCAGCTCATGCCCTCGGGACCGACGCGGAGACCCCGCACGCCCATGTTCGCGGCGAACGCCAGATCGGTCTCCCGATCCCCGACCATGGCCGACTGCGCACGGATCCAGCCGTCGTCCGCCAGCCAGTGCCGTGCGAGACCGACACCCGGCTTGCGCGTATCGAGATTTTCATGAGCGAAGCTGCGGTCGATCAGCTGCTCGCGAAAGGTAATGCCCTGCGAAGCGAGAATACGTAGCAGCAACGCATGCGGACCATCGAACGAGGCCTGTGGGAAGGCATCGGTTCCGAGGCCGTCCTGGTTGGTGACCATCACCAGTTCGTAGCCGGCCGCGACACAGCGCTGAAGCGCCGCGATCACGCCCGGCAACAGCGCCAGCTTTTCATAGCTGTCGATCTGCTGGTCCGCGGGCTCTTCGATGAGGCAGCCATCGCGGTCGACGAAGAGGATCTTGCGGCTCATGCCCCGGCTCCCAGCACGGCAAGCACGCGGTCGTTCTCGTTGCCCGTGCCGATGGTGATGCGCAACGCGTCGCCGAGGCCCGGGTATCTCGTGATGTCGCGCACCACGACACCGGCGGCGAGCAGTCGGCGATACGTACCCGCCGCATCGTCGAAGCGTACGGCGAGGAAGTTCGCGTGCGACGGGAGGACTTCACGCACACCCGGCTGCGCGGCGAGCGCCCTGGCCATCCGGGCGCGCTCGTTGAGCAGTTCGTGTACGTGATGGCGCTGCACGCGGCGTCCTTCGTACGACAGCGCCGCCAGCGCCGCGTCCACGCACGGGGACGGCAGCGGATACGGCGGAATGATCCGGCGAAGCAAGGCCACGACCTCGGCCCGTGCGATCAGGGTCCCGACTCGCGCACCTGCCAGCGACCAGGCCTTGGACAGGGTTCGCAGCACGGCGATATTGTCGAAGTCGTCGATCAGCGAGGCGGCGCTGCGCGTGCCGCTGAACTCGAGATAGGCCTCATCGACCACCAGTAACGCCCTGCCCTGCAGCTCGCGGGCCAGGCGTTCGATGGTGGCGAGTTCGACCAGGTTGCCGGTGGGGTTGTTCGGCGAGCAGACGAAGACGAGCTTCGTCGTGTCGGTGACGGCGGCGAGCAAGGCGTCGGGATCGAGCTTGCCGGACGCATCCAGCGGCGATTCGATCACCCCGGCCGCCTGCACACGTGCGCAGACGGCATACATGCCGAACGTCGGCGGCGAGATCGCGATCGAGTCCTGACCTGCCCGGCAGAACGCGCGGACCAGCAGGTCGATCGCTTCGTCGCTGCCCCGGGTGACCAGGAGGCGCTCGCTGGTGCTGCCGTAAAGATCGGCCAGCGTTTCGACGAGACCGCGCGGCTGCGGGTCGGGATAACGATTCAGGCCTTCGCCGCCTGGCACGTTCGGCGAACGGGCCGACTCATTGGCGTTGAGCAGCACCGTACCTCCCTGCGCTTCCATGCGGGCGCTGGAATACGGCGTGATGGCACGGATATCGGGACGGGCGAGATCGAGCACGCTCATGCGACGGCATCCATAACGGCAAGGCGCAGGGTCACCGCGCGACGATGGGCTTCGAGTTGTTCCGCTTCGGCGAGGATCGCCGCGCACGGACCGATGTTGCGCAGGCCTTCGGCGGTGACTTCCTGCACGGTGACCTGTTTCTGGAAGCTGCCCACGGAGACACCGCTGTAGCTGCGCGCGTAGCCGTAGGTCGGCAGGACATGGTTGCTGCCACTGCAGTAGTCACCGACGGATTCGGGCGTCCATTCGCCGAGAAAGACCGAGCCGGCGGATTCGACGTCGTCGAGCAGCGCGCGCGGTTCGGCCGTCTGGATGATCAGGTGCTCAGGGGCGTAGCGGTTGCTTACCTCGACGGCTTCCGCGAGATCGCTCACGAGGATCAGGCGGCTCTCGTACAGCGCCATGGCGGCGACATCGGCGCGCGGGAGTTCCCGGCGTTGACGCTCCACCTCCGCCTCGACGCGGTCGAGAAGACCGGCCGACGGACTGACCAGCAAGACCTGAGAGTCCGGCCCATGCTCTGCCTGCGACAGCAGGTCGGCGGCAACGAAGCGCGGGTCGGCGCCGGCGTCGGCGATCACCAGTACTTCCGACGGGCCAGCGGGCATATCGATGGCGGCACCGGAAGGATCGCCGGCCGCCTGCAATTTGGCTTCGGTCACCCAGGCATTGCCGGGACCGAACAACTTGTCGCAACGCGGAACGGACGCCGTGCCATAGGCCATCGCGGCGATCGCCTGCGCGCCGCCGAGCTTGTAGACGCGGTGCACGCCCGTCGTTTTCGCCGCGAACAGCACGGCATCGTCGCAGCGGCCGTTCGCCTGCACCGGCGTGCACAGCACCACATCGCGGCAACCGGCGATGGCGGCGGGGACGCCGAGCATGATCGCCGTCGACGGCAGCGGCGCGCCACCGGCCGGAACGTACAGGCCAACGCGGCGAATGGGACGAAGCACGCGTTCGACGCGTACGCCCGGCGCCGTATCCACACCGACTTCGGTCGGAGCGGCGGCACGGTGGAAGGTATCGATACGTTCCGCGGCTTCGCGCACCGCCGCTTTCAGTTCAGGCGACAGACGCGCTTCCGCCGCGGCGAACTCCGCCTCGGTGACCGCGAGGTCCTCGAGCGTCGTGCCATCGTAGCGTGCGGTGAGTTCGCGCAGCGCATCGTCACCGCGCGCACGCACGTCGGCGATGATCGCCTCCACGCCATCACGCAGTTCCGCCGCGCGGGACTGCGCCGGGCGGGCGAGCGCGGCGTCGCGGCCATTTTCGTCGAGGGTTTTCCAGTCGATCCGTTTCATGCCAGCATCTTCTCCACCGGCAGCACCAGCATGTCGCGGGCACCGGCGCGTTTCATGTCTTCCAGCTGGCGCCAGCTCACCGAGCCGGCACACAGCGCCTGCAGCACGACCTGATCGGGCGAGCCGTCGACCTGCGTGAGCGTGGGCACCGGCGTCCCTGGCAGGAGGCGGGTGATCTCCGCCAGCGCGGCGCGCGGCGCCTGCATCAGGATCAGGCGCGAGTCGCGCACCTGGATGACGCCATCCAGGCGACGCAGCAGCAGTTCGGCGATTTCACCGCGCTCGTCCAGCGGCAATTCCGCGTGGCCGGCGAGGACGGCTTCGCTCTCGATCACCACGGCGGTCTCGCGCAACTGGTTCGCGACCAGCGTCGCGCCACTGGAGACGAGATCGCAGATGGCGTCGGCGGTGCCGAGGCGCGGCGCGATTTCCACCGAGCCATTGAGCATGACGACTTTCGCATCCACGCCGTGCGCGCGCAGCCATTCGCCGGTCAGTCCGGGGTATGACGTCGCGATGCGCTGTCCTTCGAGCTGCGCCGGGCTTTCGTATGCGTCTTCCTGCGGCACGGCGATGGACAGACGGCAGTGACCGAAACCCAGTGAGCGCAGTTCGTCGATGCCCGTGCCGGCCTCGGGATTGGACAGCTGAAATTCGCGCAGGACATTGCGACCGACGATACCGAGGTCGCACACGCCTTCGGCGATCAGGCCGGGAATGTCGTCATCGCGAACGAGCAGGAGGTCCACCGGCTCGCCTTCGCCGAAGCAGAACAGCTTGTCGCGGCTCTGGCGGAACTTGAGGCCGCAACGGGCCAGCAACTCCTGCGCGGGCTCCGTGAGGCGCCCCGATTTCTGCATGGCGATGCGCAGTCGATCACGCGGCTTCATACGGCACTCCCGGCATTGCGGCGGGCGGCGGCGGCCATGTAGCCCCCGCTGCCCTGGTTGAGGTACCGGGCAACCCGGCCAATGGTGGTGATGCTGACGGCCGTACGCTCATGGATTTCGCGGTACGAACGGCCCTCGAGCAGGAATGGCACCACGCGCCAGCGATCGACCATGACTTCGATCTCGGCCGGCGTGCAGAGGTCATGCAGAAAGGCTCGCATCTCCTCGATCGTGGCCAGGCCGGCCAGGGCTTCGCACAGACTGGTTTCCGCCGAATCGGCGGGCGTCTCAGGGTCGAGTGAGCGACGCTTCATAGTGTACTAATGCGTTAATACGATAACGCATCCTAACTTGAGCAACCGGTTCGTGGCAAGCGCCGACAGAGAATTGCGCTTTTCTTCCATATACCGCATCGCAGCACCCGGCCAACATGGCGGCCATCTCCAAGCTGTGAGCCTTATCCATGCGTAGTACCGTGATCATCGCGGACGACCACCCGGTCGTGGTCGCGGGGGTCGAAACCGTGCTGAAGTCGCATCGCTACGACATCGTCGCGCGCGTCCACAACACCGACGCCCTCTTCCACGCCCTGGCCGATTACCCGTGCGACGTCGTCGTGACGGACTTCTCCATGCCCGAAGGCAGCCGCCCGGATGGCATGCCCATGATCCGGCGCATCCGTGCGATGCGTCCGGACACCGGCATCGTCGTACTCACCATGCTGTCGAACACGGCCATGCTGCGCAGCCTGCTCGACGCGGGCGTGGCGGCCATCTTCGACAAGCGCACCAATCTGCGCGACATCCCGGTCGCCGTGCATGCGGCCAACGTCGGGCGCTCCTACCTCAGCCCGGCCATCCGCCGCCTCTTCCACGAGGCGGACTGCGCGGCGGCGCAGGAAGAAGAACTCGCTACCCGGCTGTCCCCCCGTGAAATCGAGGTCCTGCGCGGGTACGCGCAGGGCTACCAGCTACCCGAGATCGCCTCGGCCATGGGGCGCAGCATCAAGACGATCAGCCGGCAGAAGCGCTCGGCCATGAGCAAGCTGGGCCTCGTCAACGACGCCCAGCTCTATCATTACCTGGCCGGCATCCGCGCCGACAAACTCGACGACTGGTCCCCGACAGACGAGGCCGCCGCCAGCCTCAACTTTTTCCCGCCGTGATCAGGCCGCGGCGACGAGACGCCCGGAGGCCACCAGTTCGCACATCAGGCGGACTTCGCCATCCATCGCACGATCGCGCTGCATGAAGGCGATGTGCTGGCGAAGAGCCGCCAGTGCCTCGCGCACGGCGACACCGCCATGGAAATCCTCGGCGACAGCGAGGGCGTCCATCAGCGCGCGCACTTCGGTTTCGAAGCGCGCGTAGTGCGGCGAGTCGGTACGCGGCGCTCCGGCGATTTTCGACGCCAGCGCCTGCCAGTCACCGCGCATCGCAAGGGTACGCGCGGCGTTGAGCATGTCCTGGCGGTATTCGAGCGCCTGCGCGGCGGTATACAGCTCCATCGCCAGCACGTGGCCGAGGTCCTCGGTCATCTCCAGCACGTGACGGGCCTCGTTGGCACCCATGGACACGTGGTCTTCCGCGTTGGCGCTGGTCGGCACCGAATAGACGGAGGCCGGGTGCGCGCGCGTGGCGAGGTCGTTGACCAGCGCCGCCGCGGTGTACTGCACGATCATGAAACCGGAATCCGTGGCGTCTTCATTGCCGATCAGGAAGGCCGGCAGGCCGTCGTTATTCGCG
This sequence comes from Luteibacter mycovicinus, assembly GCF_000745235.1. Classification (NCBI taxonomy): domain Bacteria; kingdom Pseudomonadati; phylum Pseudomonadota; class Gammaproteobacteria; order Lysobacterales; family Rhodanobacteraceae; genus Luteibacter; species Luteibacter mycovicinus. Next base: position 3,833,525 of record NZ_JQNL01000001.1, on the reverse strand, counting down.
GGATCCACCAGCTTGGCGGTCCGACGCTCCGAGATCGAGGCGAGTACCGGAATCGACGCCTTGACGTAGCTCATCGCCAGCGCGAGTGGCATGCCATGGAAGTGACCGGCGGAAATCACCTGATCCTCGATGACCTCGGCGTTCTCGGCATCGGGGAAGACCAGCGGATTGTCGGTGACGGCGTTGAGCTCGACGTCGAACACGCGACACGCCTGCTCCCACGCGTCGCGCACGGCACCATGCACCTGCGGCGCGCAGCGCAGGCAGTACGCGTCCTGCGGCTGATGCTTCTTGCCGCCCTTGAACGGGAGGAAGCGGGAGTAGAACGCCTCCTTGCCATGCCGCTGCGTGGCCGGCACCCAGTCCCAGCCGATGTCGAAGCGATAGGCCTGGTCGGCGGGATCCGCCCACGAGTCCGACAGCCACGGACGGAAGCGCGGCACCATGTGGTACGCGATGTCCGCCAGCGTCGAACCTTCGAGCAGACCGCGTATGTTGCGTGCCGCCGCCACCTGCCCCGGATGGGGGCGCAGCGCATGCACCTGTTCGGCGTAAGCGCCCGTACGTCCAGCGAACGCGTCGAGCGTCATCGCGGCCGCCAAGTCCGCCGTGCGGATCAGCATGTCCATCGTGTCGAGCGCGAGCACGCCCGTGGCCAGCATCTGCGTCGTGCCGTTGTTGAGCGCAAGACCTTCCTTGAAGGACAGGCGCACCGGCTCGAGACCGGCACGCTTCAGCGCCTCGGCACCGGGCAGGCGCTCGCCCTGATAAAAGGCTTCGCCACCACCCAGCAGCACGATGGCCAGATGCGACAACGGAGCCAGGTCGCCACTGGCGCCGACGGAGCCCTTCTCCGGAATCACCGGGATGACGTTGCGGTTGAGCAGCTCGGCCAGCGCACCCAGGGTTTCCACGCGAATGCCGGAGTGTCCCTTCATCAGCGTGTTGACGCGGATGGCGAGCATCGCGCGTACGACGTCTTCAGCGAAGGGCTTACCCACGCACACCGCATGGGTGATGATCAGGTTGTGCTGCAGTTCTTCCAGCAACGTGCCTTCGCGCGGCTCCGGATTACCGCCGGGCAACTCGTCGCGCACGCGATGCGCGCCGAGCAGCTTGTCGGCATTGCTGCCGAAGCCCGTGGTCACGCCGTAGATCGGCTCGCCGCCACCGACCTTCTCGGCGAGAAAGTCGGCCGCGCGCCTGACCTTCACCAGCTGCGCGTCGTCGAGACGAATCGAAGCGCCGTGGCGAGCGATAGCGGCGACCTGGGCGCGCGTGAGGCTACGTCCGTCGAGAAGAATGCTGCTGGTCATGGGGATGCCGTGCGGTGGGGGTAAGAGAAAGCTCAGCGACCGATTTCGGCCTGGGCCAGTTCGACGCGCAACGTCTTGACCAGGTCGGCGCGAGCCACCTCGAACTGATCTTCGCGACGAAGATCCTTCACGGTGACCACGCCCTTCGCGATCTCGTCTTCGCCCAGCACCACGACGAAGCGAATGCCCGCCCTGTCCGCGTACTTGAACTGCTTGCCGAGCTTGCCGCCCTCGAGCACGACCTCGGTGGCGATGCCTGCGTTGCGCAGTTCCGTCGCGACGGCGAGATAGGTCGGCAACTGCGCCGCGTCCATCTGCGTCACCAGCACGTCCACCGTGCTCTGCGCGGTCGAGATCAGGCCGGCGTCACGCAGCTGCCAGTAAAGGCGCGTCAGGCCGATCGAGATGCCGACGCCCGGCAGATGCGACTTCGTGTACTGACCGGCCAGATTCTCGTAGCGGCCACCCGAGCAGATCGAACCGATGCCGGGATGATCGTTGAGCGTGGTCTCGTAGACCGTCCCCGTGTAGTAATCGAGGCCGCGGGCGATCGACAGGTTCAGTGCGAAATGCGTCTCCGGCACGCCGAAGTCGCGGATCATGGTCAGGACTTCCTTCAGCTCGGCCCTGCCCTGCTCGAAGGTTTCCGAACCGGCACCCAGCGCGTCGAGATGCGCGAAGGCGTTATCGACCGAGGTGGAACGTACCTGCACGAAGGCGAGAATCTTCGCCGCCACGTCGGCCGACAGGCCGAACGCCTCACCGGTCAGCGTGTCGCGCACATAGTCCGGACCGCGCTTGTCGAGCTTGTCGACTTCGCGCAGCACGAGCATCTGCTGCTCGGCGTCGGCGATGCCGAGGTTTTCGAAGTAACCGCGCATCAGCTTGCGGTTATTCAGCTGGATGGTGAACGGACCGATGTTGAGGTCGCGGAACACGCTGTAGATGACCGCCGGAATCTCGGCGTCGTAACGCACCGACAGCGAGTCCTTGCCGATCACGTCGATGTCGCACTGGTAGAACTCGCGGAAGCGTCCGCGCTGCGCGCGCTCGCCGCGATAGACGCGCTGCATCTGGTAGCGACGGAACGGGAAGCTGAGGTCGTGCTCGTGCTCGGCCACGTAGCGCGCCAGCGGCACGGTGAGGTCGAAACGCAGCGCCAGCTCGGGTACGCCGCCCTTGTCCTTCTCCGCCGCCGCGCCCAGCGCACCGGTGGACTGCACGAAGTAAACCTGGCGCTCCGTCTCGCCGCCGGTCTTGGTCAGCAGCACATCGCTGTGCTCGATCACCGGCGTCTCGATCGGCAGGAAGCCGAATTTCTCATAGTTACGGCGGATCGTGTCCAGCATGCGCTGAAACGCGATCTGATCGAGCGGCAGGAGCTCGAGGACACCGGGCATGGTGCGGGCCGGGGTGAGTGCCATGCAATTCCTCTTCGGACAGGCTTATACGGAGGCCGCCACGCGGCAGCCGCATAGATTAGCAGATGGCCACAGCCCGCCCCGGTAGGCAATGCGTGAAAAAAGTTGAAGCGACCTGTTGCCATTGATCGGGAGCATGGCTAATATACGCGGCTCCCGTCGGGGTGTAGCTCAGCCTGGTAGAGCGCTACGTTCGGGACGTAGAAGTCGCAGGTTCGAATCCTGTCTCCCCGACCAATGAATTCGTTCATTATGAAAACGCCGGCCTAGTGCCGGCGTTTTTGTTTGCGCGGGATCCGGCCTGCGAACGACCCGCAGGCACAGCCGCCTGGCGATCCGCGTCAGTAGGCGACGGCGAAGGCGTGGGTCACGGCGCTCATCGCCTCACGCCAGCGCGCCTCCAGTTCCGGCGTGAGCTGCTCGTCGCGCTCACGCACCGCCTGCAGCAGACTGTCGAGCCAGTACGTGTAGTACTCCGGCGGTACCGGCGCCCTGCCCGTGCGGGCATGGACGCGGATCATCTCGTCGACCGGGCGTTGCGCCATACCGTCGCCGGCGGCCCAGGAGATCGCCAGGCTGATGCCGCGGCGCAGGGCCATGTGTTGCTTCTGGAAGTCGGTCGTGGCGAACAGGAGCGCGAGACCAGGGTCGCGGGACAGGAGGATCTCGTAGAAGCGCCCGATGAAACCGCGCGTGCGCAGGCAGCGACCGTAGCTGACCTGAAGGTCGTCGTATCCGGAGGACATGGGAGGCTCGCTTTGGACAAAAGCTGCGAGCTTAGAAAGGTGCGGTGCGGGCTGCCCCGACCTCGGTCAAATTATGGGGCGCGAGCGTCACGGGTCGCGCGCGGGGCGCGCTCCTACATGACTCCGGAAACGGTGGTCTGGAAACGCAAAACGCCCCGTTAGGGGCGTCTTGCGTAACTGGCGGAGAGTGAGGGACATCATTTCCCCCTTCTCTCCCAACCCGTCCAAGCCCAGCCCGGGTGTTCCGGGTGGTGTCCCGGATTTTTGAGCGGATAAGACCCTAACGTCAAGGCACAAAAATTTTTCGACTACCAATCTATCTCTTGAAGAAATTTTCCGGCCACAAGGCTTCCGGCAAGTACTGCCTGATTAGCTTCGCTTGGCCGTGGTAGCCCCTAGCGTCGAGCTCTCTCAAGAAAACCGGCCAAGGCGGGATGTTGCTCATGTAGACATTCCCTGACGACGTAGACATGCCCCCGCCTTGTGACGTTGATAATCCGCCATATTGGGACGTCGAAAGCCCCCCATATTGTGAAGTCGACAGTCCTCCATACTGTGACGTGGACAATCCACCATATTGCGAGGTTGATAAACCACCGTACTGGGACGTCGACATACCCCCGTATTGCGAGGTCGACATTCCGCCATATTGGGATGTTGACATGCCTCCATATTGCGAGGTCGACATCCCACCGTATTGCGAAGTGGACAAACCGCCGCCCTGCGAGGTGCTCAGGTTGCGCGGCCACATCCTCACGCTGGGAATCACTGGTCTGTTCAAGGGCACTCCTTACTTTCAGGCTTACCTTCAAAACCTGGCAGTTCTAAAGGATGTAATTGGACACATTCTGCATTCGTCTTGGCAGGTTGGAAGGTCGCAACGCATGCGTCCAGCATGGCCTAGACTAGCCGCAAAAATCGGGCTGCTTCTCGTGCGAGTCACGGCCCACTGGCAGCATCGCTTTCTTGAAGAACGAAGACCCGCTCTCATAGATACAAACGAGAAAGCCGCCCCCTACGGGGCGGCCTGTTGGTTATGCAGCGATGACGTCAGGAGTCATGGCCAAGGCCGTTCCCACCGCCTTTCCGAAGGAGGTGTCAAAGTGCGCCATCGCCATCTCGATGAAACGACCGTGGTAGACGGCATAGACCTCCTTGGTCGCCTGATGCCCGCGCGGGAACAGGATTCCGAGCTGGAGTTCCCCAGCCACAACCTTAGGACGGAGCCATGCCTTGCCGCGCCACTGGTCGGGGGTATGGGTGAAATCACCGTCCGAATCGTACTTCCACGTCGTGACGTGGCCCTGGTCGATGGCCTTCTTCATCGCGGCGAGAAGCCCCTGGGGATTGCTGGTCGTAAAGCTAATCATGGTGTTTTCCTTTTGGGATGGAGGTCCCGGAATCCATGAAGCGACAACCTGTCTTTCATGCCCTGCGCTTGCCTATCGATACACAATAGGACTAATTTGCAGGGGCATGCCGTTCCCAAGACTGGCTGCGCCGCGCGCCTCCGGGTGCGCACCGGAGGGTTGAGTTCCTAGGCTCAACCCTCCTTTTTTTTGCCCCGAACCGGCGGCCCGTTCCTTCACCTGAACCTTATGCCCGCTGGCCGGTCTCGTAAAGACTTGACAGCAGCTTGATTTTTCTTCAAAAAAATGCTACTTAGTTCTTGTTTTTTCGCTCTTTGAAGGTGAGCTCAAAAAACAAGAACCTTCCCACATCGTGAAGGCTGAGCGAAACCTGAACAACTAGAGCGCCTTCTTGCCCGCAAGTCCGCCCTTCTTCTCCACGTCGGTCGACGCCTTCGCAGCCGCCTTAAATTCCGGGGCAAGAGCCTTGAGCCTAGAGACCAGACCGGAGAGGTCGTAGCCGTTGGGCCGTTTGCCGTGGTTGGTTATTTTCTCCACCCGCTGAACCAGTTTTGCCTTTTCCAATTGGGCCACCTGCCGTTGGAGCTGCCGTTCGGAAATGCCGATACGGACGGCCAGCGTTTCTTTGCTGGACCAGGGATGCTTTTTTGCATCCATCCACCAGTCGATGAGCTGGAGAAGAATGGCAAGCTGGGTCCCGGAGAGGCCAAGGCGTCCTTGGGCACGGAGCAGGATGGAGGGGACGATGACAAATCCCCTTCTCATGACCGCCTTGCCCCACTTGGCCTCTGCCGAGTTGGAAGAGGCGGCCTTTTTCGGTTTGGAAGATGCCGATGTTTTCTTTTTTAGAGTCGTCGCCATACAGTTATCCTTGCGTCACACCTTCAATCTAGGGCTGTGGAGACGCCGCCGCAAGGATTTGGGAGGAGGCAACCATGCCTCCTCCGACCAGACCTTAAAGCCTCCTTCTAGGAGGGGGCAAAAACGCCCGGTAAGCATTACCCCACTACCCACCACGGTTAGCAGGACCACAGAACCATAAGCGACTGGACACCAATGACCAGTCGAGAGGCACGAAGGGCACGCCAAGAAAGGAAAGTCTTTCTTAGACGGTCAGGCCCGGCTTTTGCAGCCGCTCCAGTTTTTCCAGTCGATGCACCAGCAGCTCCGCTCCTGAGTGGTCGACAAAGTCCTCATACAGGACTGTGGTGTCCCGGTAATGGTGATGGAGGGCGTTGAGAACCTTGCGCAGTGAATCGAGCATGCGTTCCACCTTAGCCCGACTGATGCCGGAAAGCGGATGGGCCTTTTGGTCTACTGCGTGACGATGGTCACGGTGGGCGATTCGCTTGTTCCGGTGTTCCCTGGCGAATTCACATTCATCCAATGCGTCCGCACACAGGGCATCGACTCGGGACCGGAAAGCCATATCGGCAATCAACGGACCAAGGGAGTGGATGGTGAGGTTCCTGTTGCTTCCGCTTTTGGCCGGGTCCGTCATCCGGGCAATCCCGAGCAGGACCCCATCCCATAGCTGGTCCTGGACAATCTGGAAAAACAGCCCTGCTGCACGGTTCAGGAGATGGACCGTGTCTTCGTTCGTGCCAAAGAGTTGCCGGTACTGGAGCCACACCACTTGCAGTTCAACCAGCTTGTTGTCGAGGACAGCCATAACCTCGCCAAGGTCGTCGCCCATGACTTCGGCAAACCTGTCCGGCCCGTCTGCGTACTGCATGTTCAACTCCTCGCGGTTTAGGCACGTGTACTGAAGGACTGTCGGCCGTGCAGGCCCGGCACAACCAGAGGCATCCGGAAATCAGGCAGCGGTATAGGGCGCCGTTTCGGGAGTGGTCCGGGTGACGGGCAACACGGATGACTGGAGGACTGAAAAGGGTTCCGGTTTGTTCGGAAACTTGCGCTTCAGTTCGGCGAAGGTGGCCTCAAGCTTGCCAGGCTCCCTGGAGCCGAAAACGACCGTCCCGAATGCCTTGCCGAAGACCGTCTGCAAGGCAAAGACCTCATGAGTCCTGTCCATGGTGAGCTTGTAGGAAAACTGGTCATTGAGGTGCCGTCCGGTCCTTACAAGGTCAGGCACCAGCCCATCGAAATGCTCCATCTGCTTGAGCATCGGATAGTGCCCCTTCTCATAGAGATGGACGTTGGTGAACCAGTGGAGCAACAGGCAGCCCTCCACCGGAAAAATCCGTTGTGAGTGGAGGAAATAAACGGCCTTCGCCAGCTTGGAGGAAAAGGTGCAGACAGCGTTGGTCATCTCGGGAGGAACCCGGACCACTCCGGCCTCCTGATGGAGTTGCCCCGGTGTCGGCGTGATACCAAGCTTGCGGTTATTGCGCCTTGCCTCGGCCGCAGAGAGTTCCATGCGGCTGAAGATGCCCGGGAACTGCTTGACCACCCTACGCACAATACCTTCCGTTTTCCCATCCGAGTCACTGGAATCATCAAACGGATTCATTCTCGCTAGCATGGAAAGCAGGAGGTCTTCATTCGACGTACCGCCATTGCATCCATGACATGCCGCAAATTCGAACCCTTCGGGCCATTGGCGGTTCTGGAAAAGGGCACGTGGTGGACAATGCTCCACCGTGGTCGCCAAGGCGGCCCCACCACAAAAGATGCAGTTGGGATTGGTCTTGAGAAGCGCCTGTTTGTGTTTGGTTGCAGCACCCATGGATTTCCCCTTTGAACTCTTACAGATTACCAAGGACCCTCGGTGACAATCCTTGTTGTTGGGGTGAGCCTTGTTCGACCCACTTCATCCGGACACCCAACCCATTCCTCATCCAATCCTCCTATCGGCTTATGTCAGATACAGGCGCCAGCACTCGGGCCACCCTGCGGTGCCCGTGCTTTGCCGCGCGCCAAAGGGCTTCGGCGTTATGGGCATTCGGGTCACTGACAGGCAGGAGCAGCTCGACACACCGCCAATGGCCCCGGTGGGGGGCGTGGAGCAGCGCGGCGTAGTGATGCGCGGCGGGGTCGACCCCGGGATGGTTGATGAGGGCGGACACGGTGACGTGGTCCCCGTCCCATGCGGCGTCCGCCAAGGCTCGTTGCATTTGGTAGTTCATTGAACGGGCCTCCCTGCCCTGGCTTCTGCCTGACAAAAAAACGTCAGCGCGACATTCTGTCTACCCTGGATTTTCGACCCGTCAAGTGGACAACCAGACGGGCTTTGCAGGGGAAGCGTCTGGATGTACAGAGCTAAATTAGCTTTGAAAATATGGGCTTAAAAAGTTTTGTTGGACCCATCAGTATTCCCTGTCTTTGGTCGGCCGATTGCTGGTGAGGTCCTCTGCGTGGCAGGGACTGTTCGCGTTGTTGTCCGTTCTCACAATGGGCACAGCAGTCCTATGGGCGGCGTCGTGCCTAACCCTGGCTCCGTAAGCTGAACCCCTTTCATACGCAAGCGGGGCCGGCCTTCCGGCCCCTTTTTTTGCCCAACGCCGCGCAGAGAAAAAGTACATGCCGCCGCCTCGACCGATATCCGTCTTGCCTAACATTGAGGTCGGCGACGACCGGCGAAGCCCCCCTTACCGGTTGTGGGGGACCCGGCCGCAGGCCTAGCGGTCTCGCCTGCAAGCCTCATGAAGAGCGGCGAGCTCCCTGGAGTGATGGCCGGACATCCAGCGGACAAGTTCAGCATCGTCGAGCAATGCCCGCACAACCCCAGCCAGCACCACGCCTTCGAGAACCGCGAGACCTTCTGCCCGCCCGTTCTCCGCGAGCCTCGTCGAACGGCCCAGCGCGACCCGGGAAATATCATGCTGGGCGAGCATGGGCGCAGCCCGGGTGTCGGCCAGAAGCACCCTAAGCGCAGCGGTCACGCTGGCAAAACGGGCCTCGGCGTCTCGGGCAGCGGCCGCAAGCCCCTCCGCCTCCAGCTTCCGCGTCCACTCGCGCTCGGACCGGGTCACCCACACAGTTGCGTGTCCTGCCGTGACAGACGCGCCAAGTCTTCGAGAACGGCCAGGGATGGGTACCGGCAGCTTTCGAGCAACGGACCGTTTCTTGTATAGATGCAAGAAGGCCAGGTCGGGAACATAACTCTTGGAAGAACAAAGTAGTCCTTGGGGCCGGGCTCCCCAAATTCGGAGCGCGCAAAGACGACAACGTCGGTGTCTTCGGGTTTCCGGTGGTTGAACCACTGCTGGCGTGACTCTCTCGGCCGCGCCCCGTGCACCACCATGAAAGACAGTGACCAAGCGTCATCGACTGTCAGGCACCACCCTTCCCGCGTCACTGTCGAACCCGCCTCTTCCAGTTGCCCAACGGCGAAGGCCGTCAGGCTTTCCCGCCACCGGGTGAGCCACAGTCGGATGTCGGCGTATCGCGGGTTCCTTCCAGGGACAAACCCTACTTCACGATACAGCGCGGTCAGGCCACCGAAGCGGCGGGCAAAGCCGTGACTCGACAGGATGCCTGGCTCCGCATCAAGGAGCGGAGCACTCAGCCTGCCTTCCCTCTTGAGCAACCGCCGCGCTTGGTCGAGCAGTTCGGTCCTCGTATCCCTTTTTCTCAGGGCAACCCGCCTGGCCGCGACCGCTCGGAACAGCTCTGGTGCAATCACTGCCTCGTAAGCGCCTTCCTTCCTGACCCAATCGGACTCCGGATTCTGGACAAGGGGCCCTGCGAGCTTCTTGCTCGCCCGGCAGTACACGGCGTGCCCGACATATTTCTCGCCGTCGAGAATGGTCCGCACCGTGCCATAGACCCAAGGCTTCCCCCTGTGCGTCGGCACGCCACGGTCATTGAGCTCCCGGGCAATGGCACTGCAGCCCAGTCCCTCCAAGTAGCGCTGGAACATCCAGCGAACGGTTTTGACTTCCTCCGGTGGGCCCGGGACGAGAATGATGCGGTCGGTGAGGATGCTCTTGTGGTCGCCGTCGCCAAGGAGGAACTTCGCCTCGCCGTCGGCACTGACAAGCAGACGCCGGAGCCCATAACCCGCAATTGCGCCCTGGCGGTAGCCGAGGCTTGCCAAGTGCCGCTGGCCCGCCGAGGTCTTGGCTGAGAGCTCCCGGCTGTACTCGGCGGCCATGGCCCTTTTCAGTCCTTTGAACACCATCGAAAAGGGCGACTGGTCATTCTCAAAGGGCTCACCAACGTAGATGACCTGGATGCCGGAGCGCCAGCACATGAATTCATGGAAGGCTGCCTCATCCGTGTTCTGGAACCGTCCCCATCGCGTGACATCGAGCACCAACACGCCATCGAATCCCGCACGGCCGCCCCGGACGTCGTCCATGAGCGACGTGAGCCCCGGCCGTCGCTCGATGGTCAGCCCGCTCCGCCCCGCGTCTTGATACACACGCACGATGTTCATGCCATGGCCGGCGGCATAAGCATCGATGGCGCGCGTCTGGTTTTCCAGCGAGTAGCGTTGCATGTCCGTCGACATGCGCATGTAGGCCGCGACGATGACGGGCTGGGCGGTGGATGCGGTTCTCGGTCGGATAAACACGGGCATGTCACCGTGCGGCCGTTCGACGGTCAATCTACCCACTCTAGGCCGAGTCGGCACGCATAAAAAGCCTGTAACAGTGGTGATACAGGTCCGGGCCAACCTTGACCGCGTGCCTTTTCAGCGCGGCGCAAAACTCCACGTACCATTCGCCGATATACTCTCGACATGGAATCCCGGGAAAGCCCCATCCTCGATGTTGCCGTCCTCGTCAGTGAGGCGGCTGCCATGGGTGATGCCGCGTTGGAAAAAGACATGGACGAAGCACGCTTCCGGGCGCAGCTGATTGCCGCCAAGGCAGACTTGGCGGGTTATGTCGACCTCGCCATTGCCGCCGCTCACCTCGTCGCGGTCCTCGGGCCAGTTGGGACTACGCCAGGCCCGGGATACGGCGCGGGCATTTTGCGCGTTGCCGATGAGCTCGATGCATTGGGCTTCGAGCCGCTTTGAAGCATCAAGGCCGGGCCCTCGGCAGGCCTGAAGCCAAGAGGCAGTAAAATCTCACCTGCAAGGCATCGCCGCCGAGAGCTCTGGCAGGGAAATGCCAAGTGCGCGTAGCTGAGCCCGCCCCAGCGTCACAACCAGGCTTTTCACGCCAAGGGCAAAGAGTGCCTTCGTTCGCTTGATGTAGCCCGCCCTTCTCAGGTCGTAGTCGTCCGGTGTCTCTCCCTCCGCCACGCCATAGGTGGGCATGACATGAAGAATGTCCTGGATGGAATTGAGGCTCTCGACCAGCGGTTTGAATCGGTCATCCACGAAGTCGACCTTCGCCTGGGAATGCGCAAATTCGTTTCGGATGCGGCGGATGAGCTCAAGGTCGTCGAACACTGCGCGGTCAATAAAGCCCATCCCGTACGCCATCTTTATTTTGGCCGAAAAGGTCGACAAAGGGCCGTTGGCGTCAAACAAGGCTTTTTCGACCTTGCCCACGATGGCGTTCTTCTTGAAAACCGCTTTGAACAGTTCGGCAAGGCTGTCTTCGAGCATCGCTGCGCCTACGAGGACGCATCCCCTGTCGGATTCTTCCATCAAGTCAGCGGCGGGAGCGGTGTCGGTCATGCCAGTCATGCCACCCTCGATATGGTCCTGGTTGCGCATCATGACCAGCCCCCACTTCAACATTGAAGGTCGGCGGGGGCCGGCGAGTGCTTTCCTTGCCGGGCCGCGCCGGCCACGACTGCACCGGCACGGTGCCCAGCGGGAAATCACGCGAGCAGGTGTTCCCTTCTAGGTGCCCCCGTAGACCGTGGGGCGGTGGGCATTGCCTCGACGACATCACAGTCAGGTGCACCGTTTTCTTGCCGGTTTGCAGGCAAACGGCGAGCGCATTGACCGCTACGATGCGCTTTTCTTTCGGAGACCAGCGATGTCAGACGAAGGTTTCGCCCTCGATGTCGAAGCACTTGTCCTCGATGCAGTTGCCTTGAACGAGGCATTGCTCGACGGCGACCTGCAGGAAAGCCGGTTTCGCGCGAACCTCATCGAAGCGGTTGCACGCGCCGGTGGTCTTCCCGCTTTGCAGAAGGCCGCCCAGGCGGTCATCAATCGCCTGGGAAAAGAGGGCGAGACGCCCAAAAACGGATACGCCAAAGCAGTGCAGGACCTCTCCGTGGAACTCAGCAAAACCTGACCCGTCTTCGCTGCTGACAAGTGTGTCGCGTTGCCCGGCAAGAAGACAGTCCAACGGAAGTCCGACAACCAGTGCGGCGCAAATAGAGGGTGGTGTCACTGCCCGCAGCTCATCCTGTGTCGAACGTTCCCACACAGATGTGCCCGATGGGCGCCAGCACGCAACCCAGTCCCGGGATCTTAATCCGGCAGTCCGCTGGCCAGGGGCCGCATAAAGGCGACGCTCCGCTTGGCCTGGACCGCAAGGTACACCGCCATCAGTGTCTCGGTCAGTGCCATGCCCCACCCAAACTCCGTGGTTACATATACCGCCTGCCCCTCTCTCGCCGTCATGGCATCAAGAACCCCCTGCACCAGGATGTTGTGGCTGGCATGGAGGAGCACACAGGGCCACACACTGCCGGACACTTCCCGCAGCCACGCCATGGATACCCCCATTGCCACCACCATGACCGTAAAGCAGCTGACCGCGTACAGCGGCGGCGTTCCTGCGTTGTAGTCGGCGCCCAGCAGAATCGGATAATGCCAGACCGCCCACACAAGGCCGACAACCAGCCCGGCACCCGTCACCCCCATGTGGTCCGCCAGACGGGGCGAGAGAAATCCGCGCCAGCCGAGCTCTTCCCCAAGCGTCCAGACCACGGTCGACAACACGCCGAAGGTCAAGGTGGAGGGAATGCCAAAGAGGGCCGAAAAGAGGGCCTGATGGGTCGCGATGTGGTACATGCCCGATTGGGACGCCACGTAAGACATCCAGCCCCATCCGCCCGCGACGAACGTCCAGACCAGAAGATACACAGGGATGGCATAGACCCATGGAATGAAATAGCCCGCCAGCCAGAATCGTCGTTCTGGCGCCCGCAAACCGAGAGCGCCCCACGGCAGGCGCAGTTGGACGGTGGTGATGACCGCCGCCACTCCCGGGCACCACATGCTGATGCGCGAGAGCATCGGTGGGGTGACGCCGGCATGGATGCTAAGGAGGTCGACCGGCGCGCTCAGGACCACCAGCCAGAAAAGAAACCAGCCGATGGGCTGCCATGTGCGTTGGGGAGTCACGACGCGTCTCACCGTAAGGACCGACGGGTGATGATGGCGTCCGGGAACGCCAAGGACGCCTGCCAATGGTCACGTCGTCTCGGGGAGGACCTTCTTCCGCATCCATGCCATACGCCCCGCGAGCGAGTTCACGGACGTGTAAGAGACTTTGACGCAAGAAATGTCGACTCCGGCCATAGTCGCACCACCCTTTACAAGTTTGCGTCCATGCGGGTCTTCGACATTCCGCTCGCCCCACCAGACCATACCTGGGCTGTTTCAATTCCCAACGGCGAGCGCAGGCAATTCGGTGCGCGGCACGAGGCCGTGGTCTACGCCGCCAAAGTTGCCGCCCAGATTGACACGATGAGTGGAGGCGCCTATCTGAGTATTGAAGGGGAAGACGGGAAGTGGAGGCTGTTTACGCCTGACCTCAAAGCGCCTCTTTGATTGGCATTTCCGGCGTCAGGCGTTGGTTTCCGGGTTCCTTCGCCTTCCTCCCCCGAGTCATTGACGAATGTCGGCCACGGATGGCGTTTCAGAGTATCCGGGCGTCTGCCAAATCGTGTTTTGCGCATGTTGTAGCGCCGCACTTTCGACTGGAGCCGGCCCGATGCATGCCGGCCGTTGCCGCTGTCGGGTATACCCGTTAAAAATGCCCTCAGCCAGAGCGAGGGGAGGCATCTTGGAACGCATCATCATAGTTACTTATCGTCCCCAGACCGGGCGACGCGAGGAGCTGTTGGGGCTACTCGCCAAACAACACATACGGGGGCGCGAGCTCGGGTTGATTGGCACCACCCCTCCGCTGCTGGGCGAGGGCGTTCACGGCGAGATACTGTATGTCGTCAAGCTGGCGGCGGGAGCCAACGTTGACCTTCTTTGGGAAGACCCTGTCTTTCAGGACATCGACGCGCAGGTGGCCGTGATTGCCCGCATGGTGCCGATTCGAACGCTCGATGAGGCGAGCGCCTCGTATATGGACCTCGCGTCCCTCCCCATCCTGGGTGGGCCCATGGGCGGGCACGCCTTCGGTCCTTAACTCGCCGGCCCCGCCCCTGAGGGCCGGCGAAATCGGAGGCTTAACGGTTAAAGCCGCCATCAGGGTCCTGCTGGCCGACTTGGTCGGGGTCGCCCTCTTCCGGCCCACCCCCCGAGCCGGGGGCACTTGGCCCGGGTCGCTGTCGGGTTACCTCGGCTTGCCGTCGCCGGGCTGTGCGGGCTCCTTGCCTGGATCCACGACGCCTGTTTCGCTCATTCTGGCTTCATCGCTCATGGTCTTTTCCACCGGTTGGGAGCTCGATGGGGCGCCGACCGCCGTGACGGGGACGGCAGGCTCGGGTCAGCAATGAGTGAGCAATGCATCATCAGGTGCTGACCTTCGCCCATGCCGCACCCGCTGCAAGGAAGTCAGGGCACAGGTGTAAGCACCGGCACCAAGGCGAGGATGAATCGAGGGACCGCCACGCTGGCGGCCGGTATGTACTCCGACCTGACCCGGTACCGGCCCGGACGAAGCGGCATCACTCGGGACTCGGAAATGCTGGCAACTTCAAGCTCCGCAATTCTGCCGATGTCAAGCATCACTTCGATAGACCGGACAGCGTCCGGTGCCGGCTCTGGAAAGGTGTCATCCACGATGACATCGACTTGATGGGCCCCATCCTCATCCGCGCTGAATGAGCAGCTTTCCGGTCGCCACGAGAAGCCAACGGCGAATGCTTCTTCCGTCCAGTCCTTGAACGGGTTGTCCAGGTCCGGCGAGAAAATTGCAAGCTGGCGGTAAGAAACGTCGATGTTGAAAGACTGTCTCATTGTGTCAGGTCCACCCTTATCCGGAACGCCTGGACCCACGCCGAATCAGGCTCCACATCAAGCACGGCAACACTGGGTTCACGCTTCTCGACCGACGGTCCCGCGCTGGGCATGTCGAATCCGGTGATTCGCGGCTTTCTTGGAATGTTCAACCCTTGCCCTCAGGGAAATGCGCGCTGAGAAGGTGATTGCGGGCTCTCCGAAGTTCAATCCCCCCCCGGCTTCGGCATGGCAAACAGACCGTGACCGCCGACCCCAGTCGAGCGACCCGGGCCGGGCAACCGACGTCAGCTCAGGCGCGCAACCGCCATCTGACCAAGGCTCCAGACACTGACCCATGCCTTTTGCAGGGTCGCGTGAGCCGCGGAATCCGTCCCGGAATCAACGATGGCCCCTTTCTGGTCAAACACCTCGAAAGCGCCTCGGAACCCCTCGCCTGATGTGGCGAGGACGGAGTATCCACATGTAAACCGGACGGACATTGTACAAATGTACCGCATCTTTTCTCGTTTCGTCATCCATCCTTGTCACCCAAGCCAAGCTCTGCGTCGAGTTTGCAGCAGCAGATATCTTGCAAAGCCCACCCCACTGGCACTGTGGTTTATCAGGCGGGGGACAACGCTTACCGGTCGACGCCCTTGCCAGTCCCGACGGCCGACCTGGTCTACATCTTCCTCATACGGGCCGCCGTTTGACCCTGGAAGAACGTCACCGGCTCAAGGCCTGGTGACTTCAACCGGCCACCCATGATTGCCCTTCGTGCCATGTGTGCATCCACGCTACCCGTTTCGCGACGCAAAGTCGGGCTGACTTCTTGGCGGGAAGACCACCGTGGCCGCCGGCTTTGATTGGCTTGGCGCGTGGCTTCATCCAGCGGGGTCACCGCGTGCATTTTCATCGTTGCAGCGAGGTCCCTGTTCCGGAAAACACCAGTGGGGCTTCAGGACCGTGTCGCCGGGTCACATCGGAATGTCGAAACTGGACCCGCCGCCATCACTTCAAAGGCGCGAGCGCTCAAAGGCTCGGCGTAAAAATACCCCTGGCCTTCCTGGCAACCGGCCACGAACAACGCGGAGTGCTCCTCGACCGTCTCGACCCCCTCAGCCACCGAGACGATGCCAAGCCTCGAACACAGCCGGATGATGCCGGTGAGCATCGCCTCCTGCCTCGCATTGGACAAGAATCCGCGCACCAGCGCCTGGTCGATTTTGAGGATGTCGAAGGGGATGGTGTACAGGTACGAGAAGTTGCTGTATCCCACGCCGAAATCATCGATGGCAATCCGCACGCCTTCCCGCCGAAGCTTCGCCAATTGCTCAAGCACGCCGGGACTGTGCTCGAGCCAGTCTCCTTCGATGATTTCGAGCTCGATGCAGCTTGGGGAGACCCCGCTTGCAACGCAAGCCAGAAACACCCGGTCCGGCAAGTCGCCGCCGTCGAAATCAGCCGCAGTGACATTGACCGACACCGTTGTGACCACGCCCTCGGCTTGCCAGGACGCCAACTGGCGGCAAGACGAAGTGAGAACCCAGTCCGTCACTTTTCGCATGAGGGCGGTGCGGGCCACGATGGGGATGAACTCGCCCGGGGAGAGGTCGCCAAGCTCCGGGTGCTTCCACCGAAGCAGGGCTTCGCATCCGCGAACGTCTCCGGAGGCAAGGTCGACACGGGGCTGGAAGAGAAGATGGAGCTGATGGTCTTCAAGCGCCTTTGGCACATCCGCTGCGAGGCGGTACTGGCGACGCATACGCTCGTCGCGGACAGCGTCGTACACCCGCCATGTGGCACGGTCATCGATGGCATCCTGGGTGGCCGAGACGGCCCGACGGAGCGCGTCAGCGGCGTCCCTTGCATCAAACGATACAAATCCGGCGTGGCACGTGGGGTGCAGGGCAATGCCTTCCGCATCAAGCGGCATGGCAACGGCACGGGCAATTTCATCGAGCAGCCATTCGCAGGAAGCGCCGGGCAGGGGCCGGAGAAAAAATGCAAACCGTGCCACGGCCACATGGTAGAGCGTTCCGAACGGGCGGACGATGGATTCAAGCCTCTGGGCGACTTGGCGGATGACCGACTCGACAGGGCCCATTCCGAGTGCCTGGGCAAGTCGGTGGGCAAGTGGCAAATCGATAACATCGACAAGCGCAAGGTCGAAGGTACCGGAAAAGCCGGCGCCGGCCATGGCGTGGATGTCGGCATAGTACTGCTGCCGGTTCGGCAGCCCGGTGATGGGGTCACGGCGTCCGACCATCTGGGCCAGGGCAATCTGGTCGAGAACCAGAGCGGCGAAATCGGTCAACCGCTGCTTGTCTCGGTCGGTGAAGCGGCGCGGTCGATGGTCGAGAACGCAAAGGGTGCCCACGGCATGACCGGAGCTGGTCACGAGGGGCGCTCCTGCATAGAAGCGAAAACCCGGCGCGCCGCAGACGAGGCGGTTGGATGCAAAACGGGTGTCTTTCGTCAGGTCGGCGACGACGAAGACGTTGTCTTGTTCGATGGCCACCGAACAGATGGAAGCGCCCCGCTCCGTGCCGGACTCCTCCATGCCCACCCGGGAGACGAACCGCTGTTCGGCTTCGCCAACGAGCGACACGAGGACGGTTGGCATATCAAAGGCCTCGGCCACCATCGAGGTAAGCCGGTCGAGGCCGGGCAGCGGTCGGCTGTCCCAGACCCTCAGACTGCCGAGGGCGCTCAGGCGCGCCCGCTCGTTCTCATCGACGCGCCCAGCGGCGGCGTCCGCCATCCCATCTCCTCGCTCCATTGTCGCCTCCGCCATGGCAGCCCCCTGCTGGGCAAATCGCACAAGCCCGTCCGGGACTCGCGTACCCGGGATGGAGCCCTTGCCGCCATCTTTGCGCAGCTCCAGGAGGAATTCATCCAGCACGCTCAGAACTCCCGCCACACCGAGGCGGCCAGGGCCAAAGTGGCCGGGGGGGTGGTCGACCTGACCGCCGGGGCGGGGACGGGGTGTACCAAAGGAGCCGTGGCTGGCGCGATGCTCGCATCGGTGTTGCCAGCAAAGCGGAAGACCGCAACCTGGGTCATCAACCCGTCCGCCAGTTCGCTCGCTTGCTGGCTGGCGGCACTGGCTTCTTCGACCAGGGCTGCGTTCTGCTGGGTAACGGCGTCGAGTTCGGTGACCGCCATGTTGACCTGGTCAATGCCGGCCGCCTGCTCGGCACTGGCGGTGGCAATCTCCCCGACAAAACTGGCGACCTTCACGGCCGCGCCCTGCATTTCAGACAGCGCAGCAGTCGTCCGCTCAAGCAGGACCACGCCTTCCTCAACCCGCTCACTGCTCGACGCAATCAGGTTCTTGATGTCCTTCGCTGCCACGGCACTTTGGTGTGCAAGGCGTCGGACCTCGCCTGCAACCACTGCAAACCCCCGGCCCTGCTCCCCTGCCCGCGCAGCCTCGACCGCCGCGTTGAGGGCAAGCAGATTGGTCTGGAAAGCAATCTCGTCAATGACCGACACGATACCGCTGATTTCCCGGCTGGCGGCACTTACCCGCCCCATGGCCTCGGAGGTTTCGCCGGCCAGCCCGCTGGTGGTCGAAGCCTGAGTGGCGAGATGTTCGGCGAGCCCCCGGGCGGCCACTGCAGAATCAGCATTCTGACGGACCGATGCTGTCATCTCCTCCATGGATGCGGCCGTCTCTTCAAGACTCGACGCCTGCTCTTGTGTTCTCGAGGACAGTTCATCATTGCCTGCGGCAATATCCCGGGCCGCAGCACTGACTTGCCCGGCGTTGTCACGGACCTTTCGGACGATGCCGGCAAGCGTCGTGTCCATGGCCACCAGCGAGCGGAGGGTGTCACTGACCTCGTCTTTGCCACTCACCGCGATGGCGTGCCCCAGTTCGCCATCGCTGATGGACGCTGCCAGCTCGCGGGCCTGCATCAGTGGACGCATGACGGAACGGGCAAGGAAGAAACCGGAAACGACAAGGCCGATACCGCCCAGCACGACGACGAGGGCGACCAAGACGACGGCCGTCTTTTCCCGGCGCTGGGTCTCGGTGTAGGCGACGGCTGCCTCATCCACATTGGCCTTGACGATGGCCTGGATAGCCCTGGATTCCTCGGTGAAAGCCGGGCCTACAGTCCCCAGCATGAACGCCACGGCCTCCTCGTGCCGCCCGCTGGCCATGAGTGGTTCAAGCTCTGCCTTTACGGCACGAGCGTGCTGACGGGTCTTGAGGAAAGCTTCGGCGGCCGCGCGTTCCGCACCCGACGACACCAGCGCCGGATAGTAATGGTCCCAGAGGGCGTCCATCCGGCTCACCGACTCGGCACTGCTTGCCTTCTCCTCGGCAGCTGCTTCGACAGTCCCTTTCAACAACGCGCGGTTGAGGCCGGTGCGGTTGTCGTTGAACAGGTCACGGATGGCTGTGACCTCGACGATGGGGACGAGGGAGGTCTTATACAGGTCATCGAGCTGCTGGCCGGTCTGGCGAAGCGCGAACAGCCCTGCCGCGCCCACGGCCAAGGCAGTGACCACGGCGGAAACAATTAGGAAGGTAATGCGTTGGCGAACGGTCATAGGTAACTCCTGACGGATATTCCCCTATCGGCGGTAACGCGCTCGACTGAAGCAAAAATGACAAAATTGACGATTCCGTTCATGCACGATTTAGTCGCACACGTACAGCCGGCCTGTCCGGTTCAGCCTGCGACCGTCTATCGATTGCCCTGAAGGCCACCGGTGCCCGCGCCGCTGACCGAACCGACAATGCGGCAACGGACGCGACGAGCTCATTGCCGGGACGTCAGTGCAGTGTTCGTGGACCTCGCCGATTCGCCTATGAAAGACGCCCAAGACCGGGCGCCACCACGGCTGCGAAAAGCACGAGCAGGACAAGGGTCGTGCCGATGAACGCATGACTTCGCCGAATGAGTTCACCCACCACGTCATTGCGCTTTATGAAAAAAAGAAGCAGGAGATGCCCGAAGGGTGCAACGGCAAAGGTCATCAACCCATCAACCGCCGAAGCAAGAACCCCGCCGTGCCAGAGCGCACCAAGAAGCGGCGCAGTGAGCGCAGCACCAAGGTAGGGAACAATTAAACGCAGCCTGCGGCCGTCAATCACTGAAACGGCTGCATGCCTGAGGAAACGAAGTGTCAGCCAATACCCTGAAATTCCGACGGTAGCAGCGACCATGTGCCATTGGCTCGCCCAGCTCAAATCTCTTGCGACATGACCCCAGTCGTCGCTCCCGTCGAAGGCCTCCTTGACCATCTGGGCGAAAAACCAGAAAAGAAGCATGCTTGCGACCGTAAACAGGGCCAGCCTATACAGCGGGTTTTTAGCCCGGCTTCGGTTGAGCGAAACCAGTGCCAAGCCTCCAACAATCAGAGCTCCGACTGGACCGCCCCCATCGGCAACCCACCCCGCCCCATCGCACCTGAAAACCAGAAAGGTCAGAAGGGTGACGGTCCCGCCATCGAGTGCACACCCCAGCCCATGACCGATGGCTTCATGGGCCACCGAGCCGACAATTGTCACGAGCGTGCCGAGCATGGCCAGCACGACCCAGTCATCCCGCATGCCGCTGTCGTCAGTCTTACCTGTCAAGACATACCTTCTTGTAAAGAACGCCATCCCGAATCCAGTGCCGGGCGCGTGCCAGGCACGTTAACGCAGAGGGATAAGGTATGCAGTCTTCGGGACGGCAGGGTTGTCGAAAGAATCGAACAGGCTGTCGAAAATCTGGATGACTGCACAATCACGTTTGACGAGCTTGTAGACGTCAAAGCGAATGGACAAGGTCCTGACCAGTGTCTGGAGCTCTCTTGCGAACTCTCCCAGTCGCCCCTGTCCGAGTTCGGAAGCATGGAGCCGGCTGACGCCAAGGGAGGCCCGCATCTTTTCAACGAATGGCCGGGCTTCTACGTCCAAATCTCTCGGGCTGCTGACCGTGCCGTAGAAAATTTCCGGCTGCGATGGGTCGAGAAGATTCAACCCGGTCTGCCCACTTTCGTCGATGTAAAAGTACATGTCCCGCCCTCCCTGACTCTATTCAATAATCCGGGCTTCGCCGAGGTTGGGACCGTCTTCCGCATAAATGGCCCACCGGCTTTGGGGAAGTTCAGCGATGTCCATCCCCTCGACTTGGTCGGCAAGCCTGCGGAAAATGCGCGCAAGCTCATCGCCGACCGGCTTTACCGCCTGGTCGAAGGCACGCCCCTCAATCTTGAATGACACTTCCATCTTCATCATCAAATCCCCTGTTGTGGTTTGCCGATGATGCCGGGCTATGCAGGTAACGTCTGTCAGGGAAGGCCTACACACGGAGGAGCATGGCTGTCGACGACGCAGGGAGTTCTGCCCACTCCCACGCCTCCCATTCCCGGGTATCTGACACCGGGGCGAGCAGGCGCAGGCACCGGCGATGCCCGGCCGTCCTTCCCTTTGCTGCCCGGTAGAGCGCCTCGGACTTGCGCTCCATTGGGTTGCTGACGGGAATCAGCATGCCCACGATGCGCCAATGTCCTCGATGGGCTGCATGCAGCAGTGCCGTGGAATGGTGGGCAGCAGGGTCGATGTCAGGGTGCTGGAGAAGATGAGCGACGAGATTGGCATCGCCATCCCAACATGCGTCTTCGAGCGTTCGTTGCAGGTCGTGGTTCATTGAAAAGGGCCTCCTTGCCCAACGGTCATCCATGAGAAAAATCAGAGCCGCCTTGCCCGCGCTGTCACCGGAGCGCCTGCCCTTGGCATCTTCCGGTCGAACATTCGGCGGCGCTCGGATTCGACCAAGGCCCGGATGGCAGCGGTGTACCGGGTGGCCGACTGTCTGTCGAACTCGGCAACCTTCAGCGCACGCCGTGCCCAGCCATTGCCATCGGACCGCTTGGTGCAACGGCGGATGACCGCAGGCGTCGGCGCATCGGACCAGGGCCAGCCCGGCGTACTCAGGCGGTCGCGACGGTCCATGGACGTGGTGGCGGAGGTCCACGGCCAGCAATCGACGTCCACCTCGTCGAACTGCGCAGCGCGGGCCGTCGCCTTGTAGTCGAGCCAGGCGTTGAAGGGTTCGACATGGTCGGGCTCGTTCCGGAGGTAGAAGCGGACAAGCCGGAGGGCCTGGGCATGCTGGAGGTGCAAGGAGAGCTGATGGGCCTGCCAGGCCGACCAGAGCTCGGTGGTCGAGACAAAGCGCTTCCGCTCGCCTATCCAGTAGGGCTTTCCGTTCTCTGTATGGCTCAGGGCCCACGCGGTGTGGGCGACGCCATCGGGGGTGAAGCTGGCAGCGGAATGGAGGGTCAGGCGGACCTTGGCGAAGTAGCGGGCAAGGTCGGGGGTGGATGGTACGTTCAATGGAAAGTCCTTATTCCGATTTGGATAGAGTTTAGCCAATTGGCATTTTTATTAGCTTTTTGGTTGGATTAGTCAAATCAGTGAGTTAGGTTGGAGAAGTAGCATGTATACGTTAGACTGCGAATACTGCCCGACTCCTTTTCTAGTCGCGATTTTCGAGATTTTTTCTCAGTTGCGGCACTGGAGTGGACCTTTCTGAATTGACTTCCCCAATCTGCCAACGAAGTGGTTTTTGTCAAGCCAGCAATTGGCGATTATTTGACCAAAACAGGTCAATTGCCTCGAATTATCTTGCCGAATTTGCCTATATTCGTGAACGGCCGTTTCCTGACGCGGACCAAATCCCAAAAACCTTGATCGCCAAAATGGCGTCAAACAAGGCCCAGAGCCGAATATTTCGTTAAATAAATGTTATTTTGATCGGACTGGAAAATGCTTGACAGGCCTATTTTTTTCTATAAACCAGCGGCCAATTCAACAAGGTTCCGCTGCCATGCACTCCCCCTCCATTACCTCTGTTCTTAATGCGGCAAAAAATGCGCCGCGCTGGGAACTCGAATATCACGGCTTCCGTCTGACGGCGTCAGAAACGGACAGTGCCGACACGCTGGCCCATTTGCTGGACCACCTGCTGCCGGTACTCGACCATGTGGCGAGGAATGCTGCGGTCGCTGGCAATGGCATGCCCCGTTCCGGAGTGTCCACTCCGGCCCCTCCCTCGCCCGCACCGACCATCCCGCCTGCGGCGGTGCTCCCGACGATGGTCGAGGTACCGGCGTCTCCGTCCGCTCTGGAGCTTGCCGCTCCGCCCGTGGCCGCTCTTGTACCTCAGGAAGACAGGTCCACCCCCGTCAGCGGCACGGCAGAACCCGATGCGGACGAGCTGCCCTACGACCTTCAGGGGCTCTCCGACATCCACATGATGCAATACAGCCGGGGCGGCAAAGAGGACTCGACGTCGCAGGCCATCCGCATCTGTCTTGACCTCTTCATTGCTGCCAACGGCAACAAGGACTCGTCGCGGGTCAATGTCCTCGACATGGAGCGGTTCCTCGATGCGCTCGCGGTCTGGCCGAAGAATCGCCAAAACATCGTGGGTTACAAGGACATGAGCATGACCGAGTTGCTCGCCTATTCCCGGAAGCACAAGTGCGAACCCATCGCGGTGAGCACCCAGGAAAAATACGTCCAGCATCTTTCCGCATTCTTCAACCGGCTCAAACCATGGGACAGGTCCCCCGCCAATCCCGTCTTGCTCATCAACCGGCGCAAACACTTTGGCCCCCAGGTCATCCATTCGAAGCGGTCGTACAACAACCCGGAGTGGCAGCGCCCTTTCGACAAGGATGAAATGGCAGAAGCCGATGCGCCGTGGAAGTTCTTTGGCCATCTCATTCCAGCTTTTACAGGAGCGCGTTCGAACGAAATCGGACAGCTCAAGCGGGCGGATGTGCGCATCGAGAAAATGCCCGACCGCGACGGGGTCATTCACGATGTTCTTTGCATGTACTTAGGTCGGGGCAAGAAGCGCAAGGGCAAGAATGCGGTTCGCGTGGTTCCCATTCCGAAACGTGTTCTGGACCTCGGGTTCGAGCGATACCTCCAAGACCTCGACGCCTTCGGCGAGAAGGACCTCTTTCCGGGCCTGCGGAAATCCCAAGGCCGGCCCGGAGGCACCATCGAAAGCTGGTTCAACGGCAACCTGCGGACGATTTGGAACATCCTGGACCCGAAGGTGACCTTCCACTGCTTCCGCCACACCATCGCTACCTTGATGCGAAATGCCCGGACGCCTGCCACCGTTCGCCGTGCCCTGCTCGGGCACAGCGGCAAATCGCGTCCTGGCACGGTGCCCAGCGGCAATGAGGTGGCGGAGAACTTCTACGAGGACGAAATCACACCGCTCGACATCCTCATGGAACTCAATCGCCTGCCCTTCCCTGAGCTCGACGTCGTCCCCTACGAGCGCGGCCGTTTTGACCATTACCTCATGTGTGAGAGTGTGCGTGGCCGGTCCAATGCGGTCTTGGTGGCGGCGGGAAAGGAGCCTAAAGCGAAACGGGGACCGAATCCGAAGCCAGCGACGGGAAGCAAGAAGAAGCCGACGCAGGACAGCCTGGAAACCTGCTCAGAAAAAGAAGCCTGGCCGGCCACGCCGGACGCCTGACACGGGTGGCAGCTTCATCACCGTCATCGGGACGTCTGACATGGGCAGCGTGTCGCACCCGCGCTGAACGGGAAGTCCAGCCGACGACGGGTGTCGCGTTTTCGGTATCCATGTTTCGTCCTATTGCCGAATAAGCGCACAGGCCAGCGCGACGTGCTGGGCGGATTCCCGGCAGCCCACCTTCGCCGTACCATCGTGATTCCACAAATCCAGGGGAAGGACATGGCGGGGAATGCGTTCGAGGATGTCGTGCACCAGCTCGACAGTCACTTCAGTACCGCCAACCAGGCATGGCTGCTGGGTGCGGGTATCAGTGTCGAAGCCGGATTGCCGCTGATGGGAGCCCTGACCACCAGGGTCAGGGCTCTTGGAGCTGAAGGCGACCACGGCGCACTGCTGGAGCTTCTCATCGGAGAGCTCCCGGAAAGTGCCCACATCGAGCAGGTGCTCAGCCAACTCGCAGATTACTCGGCGATTGCAACGCGGCTGGAGGCCAAGGCCATTTCAGTCGGCGGTGAGGAATTCACCACCGATGCCCTGCATGCTGCCCATACCGCCATCCTCGATGACATCGCAACCACCATCCGGTGGGGATATGTTGAGGCAAAGGGCGAAGTAGCCGAACAGATTGGTACGCCAGAAAAGCCGCTTCCCGTGGCCACGCACCACCGGGAATTTGTGCGCGCTCTTTTTGAGAAGCGGCAGGCCGGCCGTGCCAACCGGTTCAAGCCAACCCATTTTTTCACGACGAATTACGACACGCTTCTCGAAGACGCCCTGGCATTGGCCCGCATTCCCGCATGGGACGGTTTCGCGGGGGGTGCCGTTGCATATCGGGCGCACCAGTACGGACAGGAGCCGAAGGTTGGCGGGTCCCGCGCCCTGGTCATCAAGCTCCACGGCTCCATTGACTGGGTGCTCGGCGAAGACGGCGGCGTGTGGCGAGTGCGGGACAGCGATGTCTATCCCGAAAAGAAAGGCCGCGTTCTCATCCATCCCCAGTCGACCAAGTACCTGTCGACGCAGCGGGACCCGTTTGCCTCCCAATTTGACCTTTTCCGCAGAACCATCGGCGCGCGCGACGAACTTGTGCTCGGCGTGGCCGGCTACAGCTTCGGGGATGAACACGTCAACGAGGAAATTGAACGTGCCTTGCTCTCGGCCGACAGCAAGCTGACCCTGATTGCGTTCTGCATGGAGGGAGCCGCATTGCCGGAAATCTTGAGGGAGTGGCTGAGGTCGGACGCCGCAGACCGCGTGTTCGTCCTGACGGAGCACGGTGTTCATTGGGGTCGTCGGGCAAGAATTGATGACGGCAACGGCACCGTGTTTGGATGGTGGAAGTTCACAGGAACCACCGCGTTCCTTCGCACGGGGAGTGCGACAGCATGAACAATTTCGACGTCGTCAAGGAACTGCGCATCGGACATATCATCGAGGTGTCAGGAACGACCATCCGGGTCGAACTCGATGGGGATGTTGCAGAACTGAGCAGAAGCCATGCAGGTCGTGTCTATCCCATCGGACAGATGGGGAGCATCGTCAAGGTTCATTTCGGTCGGAGTCTGGTGTTCGGATTTGTGTCGCTGCTTCGCATGCGCTCGGAAGACCTCATTGAGCAAGGGAAGGTCATTCCTCCGGAGGCCGACCAGCGCATCATGGAAGTCGAGCTTTTCGCCGAAGGCACGTGGCTGTCGGCGACTGACAAGCTCAACTTCAAGCGCGGCGTAACGACCTACCCCCTGCCTCGCCAGGGCGTGTATCTCCTGACAAGGGATGAGGGCGTCGCACTCTATTCGGCCGCCGAAGGCAAGCTAGCAGAAGATGGCATTGATGCGCTGGTTGGATTCGGCACATACGTCGGTGCGGAAGGCGTTTCCTGCCGGGCCAACATCGACAAGATGTTCAGCATGCACTGTGCGGTCCTAGGCTCTACTGGCTCGGGAAAATCTGGCGCCGTATCTGCACTCCTGCACGCAACCCTGATTCACAGAGCCAACGGGCTGGATGAATGTCGCCCCTGCATCATCGTCGTCGACCCGCATGGCGAGTACGGCACCGCGTTCGGGAATCGGGGAGTCCGTTACCGCGCCTATGACCCCGTCGGCAATGAAAATGCAGCAGGCACTTCGGTTGCGCTGCCTTATTGGCTCATGTCTGCCGAGGAGTTTCGGCTGCTGACCATTGGGAAAACGGAACGGGAAGCCACAAGCCAGCATAACGTCATTTACAAGGCACTGACGCATGCCCGGATGCAGGCTGCCGGGCTGGTCGCCGCATCTCCAACGACGCATGGAGGTCCCGCCCCGACCGATGGCCTTCCCCACGATTATCCCCGTCCCGCAAACGGGCACACGCAGGAAGAACTGGACAATTTTGACCGCGACAAGCCGCGTCCATTCAGCTTGAATGAACTGGTTAATCACATCGTCTACCTTCAGGCCGCGCGGCCGACGAAGACAAATGTTCTGGAGAGCGTCCCTGCCGGACAATTCGCCGACGAGTTCAAGTCTATCCTCGACAAGATTTCCGTGTTGCGGCAAGACCCCCGCATCCGGTTCATGATGAAGGACTGGCAACCGGGCGACCCGTCTTTGGGGGACATCATCGGTCAGTTTGTCGGTGTCAGGGAAGACGATGCTGACATCAAGGTACTGGACATCTCCGGGCTGCCCAACGAGGTCGCCGGCCCTCTCACAGCGTCGCTCGCCCAATTGCTGTTCCGGTACAAGGTCTTTCAGGCACCCGAGGAGCGGGAGAGGGACCCTGTCCTTCTCGTGTGCGAGGAAGCCCACCGGTATGTCCCCGACCGGGGCGAGGCCGAATATGCCGCCGCGCAGGGTGCCATCCGTCGGATTGCACGTGAGGGCCGAAAATATGGCTTGGGATTGATGTTGGTCAGCCAACGACCCGCCGACGTCGAGAGTACGGTCATTGCCCAGTGCGGCACCTGGCTTGTACTCCGGTTGACCAACCAGGCAGACCAGCAACATGTGGCCCGGTTCCTGCCTGACGGCTTGTCCGGCATGACCAAGTCCCTGCCGAACCTCGGACAGCAGGAAGCCATCTTTGTCGGCGAGGGCGCGGCCCTCCCCGCCCGCGTACGAATCAACGACCTGACCGAGGCCCAGTTGCCTCAATCGCGGAATGCCCGATTTGCGAAGGGTTGGAGCATGGACAGGCTTTCGAAGGACGAACTGGACGTTATCGCGAACCGGATGGCTGGCTGATGACGCCCGGACCATTCAAATGGGCGTTGAGCGGCTAAGGAGAAACCCGCACCCAATAGCAGGGCTTAGCAGCAACGAGAAGTCCAGCACGGGAGTCAGCCTTTCACTGGCCGGGTGAAGATAAAAGTTGAGCTTGCCCCCGTTCTTTCCAGGGAATCGTCGATGAAATACGAAACGAACACTTGTTACCAGTGCAGTGCTGAAGCGACAGGGCAAGAACACGTGCCCCCCAAGTGCCTGTTTCCGAAAGGCAAGGATTGGAATAGACGGCTGAAGGTCCCGTCGTGCGAGCTCCATAACAATAAGACGTCTGACGCCGACGACTATCTGAAATTTCTTTTGAGTGCGATTGCTCCAAAAATCCCCATTGACGTCAGGGCGAGTGCCGCCAGAGGAGCCGTCAGAATGGCTTTGAAAAAAAGCCACACCCTTTCCATGTACGGACTTTCACTTGACGGAGAAACGGTGGTCACGAACGGAACATTTCCACTCCGAGATGACCTTCTCGCCATGTCTTTGGAGAAGATGACCAGAGCTCTATATTTTCACCATCACTGCGGAAGGCGGAAGCTATTGGGAAAAGTGGTCGCTTGTCCCCTCTTTCTTCCCATCGAGCCGCTCGCCCATCCAAGGCTCGCGCCGGTGGTCGAAAACATGCGCAAGTGGGCGACTTTAGACTTTGAGAGAGAGCCCAAGCTCGGCGGTCATCCGGAAATATTCGTGTACCAGGTTCTTGAAAGGCAGAACTTCGTGACAGTGAACATGGAGTTTTATGGCGCACACCGGGTATCCGCAATAGCGCCGCTAGGGCCCGTGGCCTCTTTGGGAGAATGGCGTCTGACGTTGTCGTCTGTATGAGCTGAGGCGCGAGTTCAAACAGCGCCCTTTTCCTCCTTCTCTTCAGCCACCACCGACTTGATGGCATCACTCAACACTGCCCGCCGGTAACTGGCCCGAGACACGGCGTGACGGCTCATGGCGGCCGCGACCACAATAAAGACCGCGAAGGCGAAGAGAATCTCCACGGCTTCCGAGTTTGAACTGTGGCCGGGCTTTGCATCCATCAGAATTTTGGCCACGCCAGCCACTGCACCAAGCGTGGTCATGGTGACGACGCCAGTCCCGAACAGCGAGCCCAGGAACCCCGGAAGCCCCGCCGGGCGACTCTCGTAAAAGCGGTCCACCGATTGCAGCGCGGACAACGGATGTTTTAGAAGCAACCGGATTTGTTTGTCCCGGTGTCTGTATTCACCTCCTACATGGCGTGTCCTGTCGTCATGCCGTTTTCGGTACCGGGCGAAATACAAAACCGGATAGGCCCCCATGCAAAGGCCGGCGAACAACATCGACGTGTTGACCAGCACGTCACCCGCACGCGGCCAGCCCAAGGGGGACGAGTCGGCTATCCACAGCGCAAACGTGCAGGCAAAGGCAACGACCACCCCACCCACGCCGACGATGAGGGCAGCCCAGATGAAGACCATTACGCGCCGCTCGAAGGGGATGGTGTTTTTAATGGCGTTGTAGGGGTGAAAGCTTTCCACCTTCCGGATGACCTCTACCTCATCCCCTGATGGATCCAGTTCCTCCCTCGCAGCGGGTGCGACCGACGACAGGTCGAAGGCGTCTTGGCTTTCCCTGGCACAGGCCTTTTCGTTCATTGCAGGCTCCTAGTTTCGTGGCAACACATGCAAAATCAGATCACGCAGTGACCCCGCCCCCGACTTCTCCAGCAACGCCCGAACCTGGCTCCTGACCGTGCTGATTTTGACCCCGCGCCCCTCGGCATGGGCCGCCGGACTGGTCCCGGCCGCCAGTGACCGCAGCAAGGCTTCCTCGGCTGGCGTCAGGCCCCACGCCCGCGCGACGCCCGCCACGTCCTTCCTTCCCTCGCCGCCCATGTCGGTGACGGAAAGGACCACGCTGGCCCGATGATGCAGTCCCGACAGGTCTCCGGACGCCGCCGCCATCTTCCCGAGACCACCCGCGACGCCTGACGAGCTCCGTGGCAGCGGGGACAAGGTCAAGGCGAGGGTTCGCCCACCGCGCCGAACAGACAGCGTCGAGGGAACCCGAGTGAGGGCCACAGCCCTTGCAATGGCGTCAAGGCTGGAACCGGCGACCGTCCCCGACAAGCCGAGATTGACCCGGCCCATCTGGTCACCGAGCAGCTGGACAGCAGATGGGTTCGCATGAAGAACCCTGCCTGCGTCATCGAGAAAAACCAGTCCCTTGTCGAGCATGTCGATGCCCGCCTGACTACCCGCCGCTGCGTCCCTGAGCCAATCAGCCCGCACCATCATCCGCATCCACCGGGCAAGGTGCAACATCACCCCGCCCAGTGCCTCGCGCTTGGCCCCCTCGAAGCGGGACCGGCCGACCAGATGATTGAAGGCGATGTGGACATTCCGGCCCTGCTCCCGATAAATGTTTCCGCCAGCCACGTATCTCGGCCCATGGGGAATCAGGAAATCCTGATAGAACTCCGACCCCGACACGTACTTGTCATCGAGCTCGTCATGGCAGGCGATGACAATGCCTGTCGGGGACTTCAGGCCCATCTTTCTGCGTGGGTCGATGGCCTGGAAGTGCGACAGGTAGGCAGCTTCCGCGCCCTGGATGTGGTTGCCCGACACCATGCTCATCAGGATTTCGTTCTTCGACTCATCCCAGCCGACCATGTGGACGCCGTCGCAATCCAGATAGGTGTTGATGCGGGCAATGACTGCCGGAACGTCTCCGGGTGACAGGACCGACTCATAGAGGTCCGCAATCAGCCCGTCCTTTATCCCTGCCTTCTCACGCCATCCCTGCCGCACGCTGACACCCCTGTCATCCACACTTTTGAGGATGAAGACCGTAATCCCGCGCCCTAGGCTTTGGCAAGGAATTTCAAAAGCCACAGGGGGCTTTCATGCGACAAATTGCGCATCTCTTCTTTCCGGTCTTGTTGTTTTCGAGTGCGCCTGTTCTCGCGGCCACGCCGACGCTGACTCTCATCAATGCCGGCGACAGCCGGATGACAGATGTTGCCTATGCACCGAGTGGCACCGACCGTTGGTTTGCCATGGCCGGGGACGCCATCGACAACGGTGGAAAAGCATCGATAGCCCTGCCGCCTTCTGCCTGTGTGTATGACTTCCACTTCCGGTTCAAAGACCAGGTCATGGTCACGGTCAAGGCGTGGAACGCCTGCAAGAACCCGGTGATGGAAATTGGGCGGCAGGAGAGCCCGCCGGGACCGGGGGCCCATTAGGGCACCTGGCCCCATGCGGGGTCCGGGCTCAGCCTTGGCGCTTGCGCCGCCCAGCTTTTGCAGCACGGTCCATCCGTGCATAGAGCTCACCGTGCCACCCGACGGGGTCCACATCGAGCGCCTGGAGCCAGCGGTAGAGCTGGACCGCGTCGACGCGGACATCCCCATTTTCGACGTGGGAGATGTAGGGCTGGGAGACCCCCAGTGCCTTCGCCAGCGCCACCTGGGTGACACCCTGCTCCGTCCGGGTCTCAGTCAGCCACACACAGAACGCCGCGTACTCGGCGCTGTGGATGGACTTGGGACCGGTCTGGCGTTTGGGCATGGGGTTCACCTGAGGGTGAAGCCAAGCTAAATGCCAGTTTCGAATATTCCGTCTGAGAATATTCGGTGTTGTTATAGAATCTGGAAAACAGGGAGATTCCATGAAGACGTTCAGGCTTTTTGTGGTCACGGCAATCGTGTCACTGCTTGCCGCATGCACTGATAGAAAGCCCGGAGAGGCGGCAGGTCCGGCCGAATCACCCCACCCCGTTGCCGGGGCAACCAGCCCGGAAAAGACTTCTGACACCACACCGGAACCACCCGCTGACGTCCCGCTCGACCAGTACACCGATGCTGCCAGTGTGGGCGGCAAAGACTTTTTCACCATCGTCTATCTGTCCCGCGCCAAGACGGCGACCGACGAAGACAAGCTCAACACGCTTGCCCCCGGCTACTTCGCCGAGATGGACACTTTCAAGAAAGCGGATATCAAAGAGAAGGAACTGCCCCGCATCAATGAGTTGCTTGGCCGAGCCAGAGCCGCCTCCTTCTTTGTCACCGGCCCGGCGGTGATGCTCGATTCCGTTGACTCCTACGTCATGGCACCAAAGTCATTTCCGCTCTACAGCTGCACCCACAACGGCTGGGTCGCCGCCAGCGACAAACACAATACGAACCTGGTCGTCCGAACCCCCAAATCCATGTGTGCCGTGGCGGTTCCGGACGAAGGCCTTGCCCGCCAGATAGAGGAACGGCGAAACAAGGGTGAGATGCGCGTCGAGTCGAAAGATTACTTCCGTGTCGACAGCGTTGATGAGGGCCAGGGGCGAGGCCACGGGACCATGATGCACCGCCACGTCGAGCTCATCTGGGAGCCCATCGGCAAGCCCCGACAAGTGTTGGTCACTGCTGACCTTCCCTGACCCTGAGCCATAACCAGTAAGGGCCTGGACTGACCGGGCCCGGCTTTTCAGGCCAAAAGGACCTCGCCATGCCCGTGCTCTTTTATGTTGCGTCCGCCATTGCGGTCGGTGGCGTGCTGCTGCTCGCCTATGCCTGGCGGACTCTTGTCACCCTGCCCAACCGGCACGAGTTTGAAGGAAAAACGCTCCAGGCGTGGCTCGACACCGACAAGCGTGTCCTTTGCCTGATGCCGAGGGGGGATGTGAATGTCCGCTCCATTCCCTTTGGCCGGATGGACATGGCGTTTCGCGACCAGTCTTATGTTGCAGCCCGGAATGTCTATCACGCAGGCAGCCCGGACCGGGTCGTAGGACGGGTGCTGCCGGGCGGCGTCATCAACAGCACCGTGTTTTCCGGGACCCAAGGCCAGATGGAAACGGTCTTCGAGAAGGAATACACGGGCCTTTCCACCGTCACCCTCTCGGCCATCGATGTGCCGGGTTATTTGCACCGGAAATGGTGTGGTGAAGACACGAAGGGCACGAAGGCGGAGGTCTTCTCGGGACACTTGGGCGGCCGTGAGTCCCAGGCGTTTGAGCGCTGGCTCTCGCGTCATGCCAAGGTGCTGCGGCCTGATGTCGACGGCCTTCGGAAACAATGGGCATCGACCTGTGCCAACTGGCTTGCCACGTGCCGCCGCCAGCGGACCCACAAGGGAAAACCGGTGATTGAAGCGCACGGATTTGGCAGTGCCGGCATCCGGTATCTGTGCGTCGAAGACGACGGGACCCTCCATGCAGCCAAGGGCGACGCACCACTGCTGGTCGACGTTACCCGACTGACCCGGTGGGATGCCGGAAAGCTCACGGTGTCCAGGGGCAATGCCGACGAGATGGCCTTTGACCTCAATGAGGTCGAGGTTGCGGCCCTCCAGAAGCTGGTCCGCAAGGGCAAGCTCCGCTTCGACTGAATCAGGGAGCGGCTGGCTTTGGCTGGGCGGGTTGGTAACCGGCGTCCAGCTGTGGGAGCGACGTCCCCCCTGCCAGCTCATCTTCGACCGCGCCCGCTGCTTTCATCGCCTCCCGGACGAGCTCTGCCGAGTCCTGGGGAAGGAACGACAGCACCTGTTGAAGCAGGCCGGCATTCTCGTTGGCGAGGTTGACCACCGCCTCCTGCAGCGATGCCTTCCGGCGGTCGAGCTCCGCCTTGGCAACCTTGGCTTCTCGAAGTGCCTGGGCCTCCGTCGCCTTCAGGGTACGAACGACCTTCTTGCCCTCTTGCACATGGTTGTCGTGGCGCGCGAGCAGAGCTAACTTCGATTGCCTCGGGTCCCTTACTGGTAAACCCGAATCGGCGAGGCGGATGCGGATGGGATGCAGCGCTGTCAGGTCACGAACAACACGGCGGGCAGATTCCCGCGCGGTTCGGCTTCGGTCAATCTCATGGAGCACATCCAGCGCGGAAGACTGTGCACGCCGGACCTGCTCGGCCAGGTTTGCATGCTCTTTCATCTGAGCCGCCGCCGTCTGGAGAAAGCCTTCCAGAATGTTGACCAAGGCGACAGCCCGCTCCAAGGCAAACTGCTCGGCTGCGTTTGTTGGCTTCGGCCCAGCAGCAGCCACTTTCTGAGCCAGGGTTTCCCGCTGGACGGCACTTGTCCGGACCATCCGTTGCGGCCGGGCCATGATGATTCTTGGATTGGCAACGATGGGGATGGCACCGGCGGGCCGGCCCTTGGCGGCTCCGACTGCGGCGGTGGCGGTCCGCTCGACGCTGTTGGCAAGGCTGACAACCCGCACATCCCGCCCGGCCTGTATGGCGGTCCTCGTGGCGTCCTGCACGCGGCGCTGGACTTCAGCCATGACCAAGGCTTCCCGGAGCACATCACCGCGTGCGGTCGTCATGCCCTTCCGTTCCATCGCCGTTGCAGCGACACCCATTTTTGGCTGGGGGATGACGACGGCGCCCTGGCGGACGTAACTACGGTGGTCAATGACCTCAGGCTTGTTTGCGGCGGCAAGGTAGACGTTGGACAGCTCTGCCCACCTCGCATTGAGCTGCTCGACCCACTCGGCCGAGGTTCTCTTGTTCGAGAGCATGGAAAGCTTGGGGCCGAACCCCGTGCTTCCACCGGCGGCTGACCCGTCCGCCTGCCCCATATCGACGGCGCGGGTTGGGAAAAAAAGATGTGCGTGAAAGCCCTGTTTGTCGTTCGGCTTCAGGTTTCCCAGAGCGTCGCGGTCCGCATCGCGGTGCAAACCGATGGACACCGGCACCAACAGCGCGTCACTGATGTATCGGGCGATGTCCTCAGCGAGATCCCCGGCTTGCTCGTCGGTCAGGCCAATGGGGATGGGCACGCGGTAGTCCCGGGCGACCTGCGCGTCCTTCCGGTGCTCGGAGGCTTCCACGCGGTTCCACAGGGCCTGGGGGTCACTCGCCCAGGCCGGGGCACCTGAGGGCGCCACCGTGACCGCGCGGACGATTTCCTCCCCTGCTTTTCGCTTTCGGAAATCGTGGGTTTCCCCTGTGCGCTCGTCCGTCAGCTTCAGACCCAGCCGGTAGGCGGCACCGGCCACCGAGGAATGGCCCTGGGCCCGGTTGTGGGTGGTGAGGTGGGGTCGTGCGTGTTTGAAGGGGGTGGGAGCAACAGAGGTGGGGGTACTGGTCATGGCCTTCCTTGGCTGGTTGCGTCCTCGATTCCATTTGGACGTCCATACACAAAAGCACAAAACTAGAGACTGTCAATACATGGCTGCTGTTTTCACACTAATCGATGGGGCGAACCGCCAGACGAGGGCCCGGAACCTCATGGAGCTGCCCGCTGCTGAGGAAAAAGACGCGGTCTGCCAGGGCGATGGTCTCTGGCCGGTGGGCCACCATGATTCGTGTGATGTTCATCCGGCCGATGGTTGTTGCAATCTGCTGCTCCCGGGCGATGTCCAGATGGCTGGTCGCCTCGTCAAGAACGAGGATATCGGGCTTGCGATACAGTGCGCGGGCTAAAAAGAGCCGCTGCTGCTGGCCACCGGACAAAGACGAGCCCATGTCGCCGACGAGCGTGTTGTAGCCCATCGGCATGGCACAGATGTCGTCATGGAGTCCGGCAGCCTCTGCTGCGGCTTGGACAGCCTTCGGAAGGGCGTTGTCATCGAAAAAGGCGATGTTGTCGGCAATCGAACCGGCGAAGAGCTTGTCGTCTTGAAGGACGCAGCCTACCCGTTCCCGGTAGGCCACCTTGCCGAGCCGGGTGAGCTCCACCCCGCCCACGGCCACCTGCCCGGACTGGGGGTCGAGCAGGCCAAGAAGGAGCCTCAGCAACGTGCTCTTGCCGCACCCCGAGGGTCCAACAATCGCCACGGCCTCGCCCCGTCTCACCTCGAAATTGCAGCCATCGATGACCCAGGGCTCGGAATCGGAGTAGCGAAAGCGCACGCCCTTGAAGGCAACGGACGCCTCGGGTGGTGGTCCTTGATAGGCCCCTCTTGCAAACGGCTCAGCAGGTGTCAGCACAATGTCCGACAAACGCTCCCCCTGCAGCCGCAGAAGCCTGACCTGGATGAGGTAATCGGCCAGCGCCATCGACCTCGAGGCAAACTGCTCACCGTAGGCAGCAAACGCCATCAACATGCCGGCCGTCATCTGTCCTTTCAGGGCGAGCCACGCACCGAGCCAAAGGACCCCGACCCGCTGGAGTCCACCGGTAAGCCCCTGCATCATGCCAAAGACCATGCCGAGCCGCTGGACCTCGACCTGGGTGCCCAATGCCTCGCCTGTCTGGTTGAGATACCGCGCCGACCTTGCTGCGCCCTTGTTGTTCAGCCGGATGGTCTGCACGCCACGCACCGATTCCATCAGTGCGCTCTGCTGGTGTGCGTTGACCATGATTTGGCTGAGGTTGGCCTCCTGGAATGCCTTGAAGTAGGCAAGACGCAAAAGGGTGTAGACGACGACACCACTGACGATGATGGTGGTCAGCATGGGGCTGTAGAGGAGGAGCACGACAAGCGTTGCCACTGCCATCAGACCATCGAGCACCGCTCCGACCAACTGTGTGGTCAGGTTCTGCTGGATGACGTTGATAGCTCCCATCCGGGAGACCACGTCCCCGAGATGGCGGTTCATGAAATAGATTTGCGGCAACCGCATCAGGTGCTGGAAGACATTGCCCGTCCAGTTCATTGTGAAATGCGTACCCAGCCACACCACCGACCACGTCCGGAAAGCGGTGATGACGACCTGGACGATGACGAGCAGCACAAACCCGGTGCCGAGCAAGGTCAAAAGGTCGCGGTCTGAATCCGCGAGCACCTGGTCGACGACCACCTGGAGGAACTGCGGCATCAGCAAAGCCACCACCTCCAGGGCAAGCGCAAAGCCGAAGATGTTGCCCAGTGCGCCACGAAGGCCCTTGACCGACCCGGCAAGTTTCCTGAGCGAAAGGGTGGGACTGGCTTTCTTGGTCGTGAACGTGGGACCTGCGGCCAGCTCAAGCGCGACACCGGTAAACCGTCGGCCGACTTCGGCGACGTCCAGGGTCCGGGGGCCATGGGCAGGGTCGTGAATCGTAACCTTTCGTCCAGAAACAGACTTCAAAACCACAAAGTGGTCGAGGTCCCAATGGACAATGCAGGGGGTGACCAATTCGCCGAGCTCATCGAGCTCAAGGCGGACCGGGCGCGAGACGAGGCCCAGTGCATCGCTCCAGCCAACGAGGTCTTCGAGCGTCGTGCCCTTGGCCGACACGGAAAATCGGCGGCGGAGTTCGCTCAGGGATTCATGCCGGCCCCACCATGCGAGAACCATGGCAAGGCATGCGAGGCCGCACTCGGAGGCCTCGACCTGGCGGACGTCCGGGAGGTGACGGCGCCGGCGCCACAGAAGATGCCCTGAGAAATCGTCCCCAAGGGTTTCAAACGAGGAAGCATCGCTCATTGGTCATTCCCATACCGGCTCTTTGCACCCATTAGGGGCTCGAATATCCATTCGATTATGCGTCGCTTGTCGAGAAGGAGGTCCGCATCAACCACCATGCCCGCGTGCATGGCCCGCCGCTCGCCATAGGCTTCGATGTCCTGCTGGGGGACGTTTACGTCAATGAGATACATCGGTTCTTGCTGGACCTGTGGCTGATGGAGCAGCATGGCCGCATCTTCGGGAGACAGGGCACTGGTGGAGACCTGGTCGACCATCCCCTTGACCACACCAAACTTCTGGAAGGGGAAAGCGCGAACGCGGAGCATCACCGGCGTGCCTTTCCTGACGAACCCCACTGCTTCACTGGCCACCAGAAGCTGGGCCTGCAGCCGTGCGCCTTTTGGCACAATTGTCACCAGCGCCTGGTTCGGCCCCGCCGTCTCGCCGGGCTTGATGAGCACCGAGGAAACAACGCCCTCACCAGGGGCCGGCAGGACAGTTGACCGGTCGACCTCGGCTGCGGCAAGCGCCTGACGACTCGACGACAGGCGGCCTCCGACATCGGACAGTTTCTCGGACAATTGCATCGACAGCTGGGCGAGCTGTGCACTGGCCGTGTTTCGCTGCTGGACCACATCCGACCGTTGACGGTACAGCGATTCAAGGTCGGTTCGCGACGTCAGGAGCTGGGCTTTTTGCTGCTGGACCTGGAGGGCAGACACATACCCCTTGTCGAGCAAGGGAGCAATCTTGTCGAGCATGGTCTTTTGCAGCTCTATCTGGCTTTTTTGCAGGTCGACCTGCGCATCGAGGCGGGAGAGCTGGTCGGCATTTGTTTGCAACTGCAGACGCAATGCCGCTGCCTGAGATGCGCTGAGCTCCTTTGCCGAATCGAGGTCGGCGGTCAAGCGCGACTGGTCGGCGGTCAGGGTGGCAACGATGCCGGCGGACGTGTTTCCGAGCGCACTGCTTTTGCGCTCACCGGAGACGACGACGAGAGGCGAGCCCTTGGAGACAACCTGACCGACGGAAACAAACACATCGACAACGGTCCCTGGGGTTTGTGCCGAGACACTGAGCAACCCCTTGCTCGGGACCAGGCGACCAACGGCGGGAACACGGCGGGTATAGGTCCCGATACAAAGCCAGAGCAACACCCCTAGGGCAAACGCCACGGCGGCGAGGGCGGCGTACCGTTGAGGTACTGGTGCAACAATGCGGGGGGAACCGAGCCAGCGGTGCTGACGGCTTTGGAATACTTCTTTGCGAAACAGCACGGCAGCGGTCCTTGCAAGCATCCGTCCGGCGCGTGCCGGACGGATGCCCTGATGCATTGGGCATGGGTCAGTCGGGTGATTCGTCAGGCAGCGGGGATGAAACGGAATCCGACGCGAGTGACACACCCCCGGTGGAGAGCTCCGGTTCCAAAGAAGCTCTCGACCCTCGGCGTCCTGTGAATCCGGTACATGCTCTCCATGTCGGGCGGAACATTTGCATTGGACTCGGTATCAAGCAGGCCCGTGTACAGCGCATCGACCTTTGACTGGTCAAAGCAGGGCTCAGGGGCGAGAACCAGGTCGGCGCTGACGACAGTGCCGTCAGCGAGGACGTCCGCATCCACCGTCACCACCTTGGTATTGTCTTGCATGACGAAGCCCTGACCGACCCACTTGCCCCGCCCGTTGACCTTTGTGCTCTCAGCAGGTGGCGAGAGAGAGGGAAAAACGGCAAGCAGCTGCGTGATGTCGAGCCTTGAAGAGCGCTCTCCCACGGCTTGCACCTCGGACAAGACTGATTTCATCGATGGGCTGGCACGCCCTTTGTCGGTCACGGGCGCATCCGTCGCCGACACCGAGAGAGTGGTTGCCAGCAGGCAAAGCACAAGCCGTCTCATGGTCAGGGCCTGATTTCGCCGACGGTCACCGTCGGATTCATCACGGGTGACCAGGGAGACAGTTGCCAGCCATCGAACGGGTTGACGCTGACGCCGCCGGTACCGCTGTGAACAAAGCTTCCGCCACCGCCACCGGTGGCGCCCACCGTATTTCCCCCATTGACCGGAAATGAATGGTTATCGTGCCAAAACTGGTCGTAATACTGCATGTAGGTCATGCCGTTAGCCAGCTTTTCGTTGGCCATGAACTTGGAAAACTGCTGCTGCAGTAGACCCATCGCCTGGGGCATCTGCATGTTGCCGGACTGGACCTGGGAAAGGATGCTCAGGTACGAATGCATCTCGTTGGTCAGCGCTTCCTGGCTGCCGGGCAGATGCACTTGCAGCCCCGCTCCGCTGAGCACGGACGCATACTGCATGGCGGTCGTCTGGGCGGACGCCTCATTGAGCACTGACAGGCGCATGTAGTCAGCTTCGCTCAACTTTGTCACATCAGGCGGAGCGCCTGCTTCAATGTGACCGAGCTCATGAAGAAACTGGCCTGTAGCAACACTCGCGTTGTCGGTGTAGCGATTGTCGATGTAAACGGTGTGTGTGCTGCCAAAGACCGTAACGCTGCCGTTGTAGGGCGAGTTCGCCGGCGCGTACTGGAAAGTCCAGTGGTTCGGGCCGTTCATGAGATTGGCCACATCTGTTGCAAGTTTTGGGGTGGCATTGACGATGCCGTCGACGCCGACACCAAGGCCGGTTGTTACACCACCGGCGACCAGGGCGAGTTCATGGGATTCCAGCTTGCGCACGCTCATCTCCTGACAAAAGGATTTCGGGTCATCCCCACCTTGGGGACACATAATGCTGTGTGCTCGTCCTTAGGCTGACCGGGCGTTCGCTCGCAGCAGCAAAAACCATAGCAGGCGACACAAGACGTCTGCAACGGATTTTGAGTATTTTCTCACGAAACCCACGACTGCGTCGCACCGCCCGTGGAGCAGACACAGGAAATTTTTGCGCCTGGGTACTGCACGCCAAATGGGCGAGAGGTGGGACTGGAATCGCGGGCACGGCCTTCCTTGTCTGGTCGACGTCGGACCCGCCCTGTCTCGGAGTGGGCAATGTGTCGCACCAATGCGCGACCTGTCGCAGCCATCAAAGCAGAGAACCGACAGCTGTCAAGCGTTTGGACGTCCAAATGAATCAATGGGACGACCGCGGAGCGCCTGCCCTTTTCTCAAGAGAAAGGGCGCCGGTTTTAAGGGCACCCCTGCTTTGAAGGCTTTTTCTGCTCTTGTGCGGACCAAAGGAGCGGGACCGGACGGGTCTGCGATGCTCTTAGTGTCGTGTTGGGCAAAGCCAAACACTAAGACGCGCTTTTGATTCTATTGTTTCAAGGCTTGACAGTTGCCAGAAGCTCGCTAAAACAGATTATCAATCCCGACAAGGAGCAACCATGGAATCAATTATTCTCACGAACGCCTTGCTTGGCATCATTGCCTTGTGTGCTCTCACATTAACCCTAAGGTCATTTATTGGAAGCCGACGTGTTGAATGAGAAAAACCTCGCGCTCATGGCGTACGCCTTTTGGCAACAAGCATCACTCCTCTGGTGACAGAGAACCCCGTCTCTCCCAAGTAGCTGACTTTGCTTCCGGACTGCGAATATTCCGGACGCGAATTGCCAATGCTTAGCGGCATGAGTTGAATCACATCATACCCGTCAACGTCGAAGTCTTCATAAGCAGCCTCGACTTCGGCTCCGAGCGTATCGTAATCAGCAAGCTCGGGTGCGTTTTTGACTTCTATCTTGACCGTTCTTCCCAAAAAACCAGTTGTCTTCTTGACCTCAATTGTGCCCTCTCCTACAACGACAACTCTCGTGAGAAACTTTGCGGATTTCGTCATTTTCTAAGCCCTTTTACAAATCGGGTTGAAAGTCCAAGAACAACATTTGCTCCCTCACCAACGTAGTTGTGACACCTCCGCCAGCAGCTCTCCCATCGTCGGCTTCCGGCTGTACGAGCCATGATGCTCGTCCCCCAACTCATGCCCGACATACGCCGCACGCAGTTCTGACGCGACACCCACTGTTTGAAGGCCCTGAACAACAGACTTTCGCAGACTGTGGAACCCAAACTTGCCCTTCGCCGGCAAGGCCAGGTTTTTCTCCACATGCCGGGTGAAGGCCTTCGACAGCCAGTTGCCGGCGCCGTTGACGCCATCGAGCTTCACTTTGGGAAACAGCCTGGTTTCGCCCGATGCTCTTAGCATTGCCACACGGTCCAACAATCCGCGCTCAATCAGCGCCGGGTGGATGGGAATCGTCCGGATGCTGGCGTCATTCTTGACGCTCTGCCCGATGCCCTCGTTCGTGATTCGAATCGAAGGGGTGCCGTCCTGAACAACAAAGTCAGCCAACGCCAGTTGGCCCACCTCCGCCACACGGGCGCCCGTGTATAGCCCAATCCATGCACCCCATTGAGCGGCTTCGGACAGGCCTTCGAGCGCTTCAGGCGAGAAAAGAATCCGGATTTGGTCGACGCTAAACGCTTTGAAGCCGAGCACCCGGCGTGCCCGCTTCTCTTTTGCCCGGAACAGGATTTGCCCGGCCGCCGGGTTATCGTCCTTCGAGAACGGCGGGTAGTACCCGCGTGCCTTGACCCAATCGAAAAAACCACGCAGGTAACCGGCCTTGTTGACGATGGTCGGTGTCGACAGACCCGATGCGCGCAGTGCTTCAATCCAGCGACCGACATCCAGGCGCCCTGCCTCATGCAGAGGCTTCTTTTCACCGTAATGCCGGGCGAAGCTCTCGACCGCCGCCGCCTTGATGCTGAGCGTCTTGGGCAAGGTCGAGGACTTGATGTCGGCCAGCCACTGGGTCACCACCTTGCCGATGGGCAACACGGGGACCAATGGCTTGGCGGCGGCTTCACGTTCCGCCGCCTCCCGCATCGTTTTCTGGACAAAGGGCTCGTTGGCGAGGATGCCGATGCGCTCGATGGCGGCCATGCCGAGGTCATGGTCCGCCTTGCCCTTGGCTTCAAATTCGACGGTGCCGTCCGCGTGGCGGATGAGTTTGTACTTCTTCTTCCCCGTTGACCGGAGGATGGATTCAATCGATGGCACATCCTTGTCCGACACGTGCATTCCCCTTGCCTGTTCGATGAGCCGAGCATACCGGTCGGCGAATGCCAAGGCGAGACGCTGCGCCGCCAACACATCCCGGGTCCTGAGGGAATGTTTGAGAAACCGCCTGTTGAAGACGGGTAAGAGGTCGGCGGGCACACGTTGGCGAAAGTGCCAAACACCTGACGGTGCAAGTTGCAGATAGGAAGGCAGGCGCATCGGGTCCTCAATGTGACCCGGGCCGTGACCC
The DNA here is from genome assembly GCF_000745235.1 of Luteibacter mycovicinus. Lineage (NCBI taxonomy): Bacteria > Pseudomonadati > Pseudomonadota > Gammaproteobacteria > Lysobacterales > Rhodanobacteraceae > Luteibacter > Luteibacter mycovicinus. Next base: position 3,791,377 of record NZ_JQNL01000001.1, on the reverse strand, counting down.
GATGGGTTGATGCGCCGCCCACAAAAAAGCCCTGTAAAAACAGGGCTTTTTGCAAACTGGCGGAGAGTGAGGGATTCGAACCCTCGATAAGGCTTTTGACCCTATACTCCCTTAGCAGGGGAGCCCCTTCGGCCACTCGGGCAACTCTCCGGGATGTTTCGTAAAGGACCTGCCTTCACGAGCCGGCAAGGATACTTAACCTTGGTCGACTCGTAAAGCCTCAGACCTTACTGGTCGTGGTCGTCCCCGGAATGGCCGCCGGCGTCGCCTTCGTTCTTGATGCGCTGGTAAATCTCTTCGCGATGGACTGCGACATTTTTCGGTGCATTGATGCCGATGCGCACCTGGTTACCTTTGACACCCAGAACGGTGACGGTCACCTCGTCGCCGATCATCAGGGTTTCACCGACCCGGCGGGTCAGAATCAGCATGATTGATACTCCATAAAATCAGGTATTGGCTTCCCCACCAACGACAACCTCACCCCGAGTGCTTGCCGTCGATGGATTGACGTTTCGACCATCGAAGGCCGAACTGCCTTCCCCGGCTCTAGTTGTGTGTGTCGCTGACCAGCTGTCCTGCCATTCCGATCCGAAGGACCGACACCGAAAATTACGTTCGGCATTCGGATCATACTAGCTGAGCCAATCCAGCGTAAGCAACGCACACAGCCGTGAAGACGTGTACCAAAGCGCCTTTACGGCACTTTGGTACGGGTCCATCTATCTCCCGTTCAGCGCAGACGAGCTTCCACCCACGCAGGGATGCTTTCGAGAATACCGGGAAGCGCCGGGCTGTCGACGCCGCCACCCTGGGCCATGTCAGGGCGGCCACCGCCCTTGCCGTCGATCTTCGAGGCCACTTCGCCCACCAGATCGCCGGCCTTGACCCGGCCCAGCGCGGCGCCGCCGACGCCTGCCACGAGTGCAACGCGACCATCGACCGCACCTGCCAGCACGATGGCGCAATCGCCGAGCTGCTGCTTGAGCACATCGACGCTGTCGCGCAGCGACTTGGCATCGAGACCTTCAATACGGGCGGCGACGACTTTGATACCGGCGACATTCACCGCCGAGGCGGCGAGATCGGCCGAGGCGGAGCTGGCCGCCTTGGCCTTGTAGGATTCGATTTCGCGCTCGAGCTTCTTCTGTCGATCGAACAGCTGACGGAGTTTTTCGACAACTTCGTCACCGGTCGCGGCAAGCAGTCCGGAGACCTCGCCGAGGACGCGTTCTTCATCCGAAACACGTGCCATGGCTCCCGCGCCGGTGACAGCCTCGATGCGTCGTACGCCAGCGGCGACGCCGGATTCCGCCACGATCTTGAACAGACCGATGTCGCCCGTCCGGGACACGTGCGTGCCGCCGCAAAGCTCCGTCGAGAAGTCGCCCATCTTCAGCACGCGCACTTCGGCACCGTATTTTTCGCCGAACAGCGCCATGGCGCCGAACTCGATGGCTTCGTCGTACGCCATGTTGTGCACTTCGGCGGCGTCGTTGTGGCGAATCTCGTCGTTGACCATGCGCTCGATCAGCGCGAGCTCGTCGGCGGTCAGCGCCTTGAAGTGGGAGAAATCGAAACGCAGGCGCTCAGGAGCCACCAGCGAGCCCTTCTGCGAAACGTGGTCGCCCAGGACGGTACGCAGCGCAGCGTGCAGCAGATGGGTCGCCGAATGATTCAGCACCGTGGCCTGACGCTGCGAGGCGTCCACCGCGGCGCCGACGATGTCGCCCTTGTTCAGCGGCGCGGACCCCTGCCAGGTTCCGAAGTGCGCGAAGAACGCGCCACCGACCTTCTGCGTATCGGCCACGGCCAGCGCGCCCGAAGGATTGCGCAGGACGCCGGTATCGCCCACCTGGCCGCCCGACTCCGCGTAGAACGGTGTACGGTCGAGCAACAGGAAAGCTTCTTCGCCGTCGGAGAGGCGATCCACCGACTTGCCGTCACGGACGATCGCGAGCACCCGGGCATCGCTCAGCTCGAGGCTGTCGTAGCCGGTGAAAACCGTCGGCGACACCGCACTGGCGACTTCCGCCGGCAACTGGGCCCTGGTCGAGAAGTTGCTGGCGGCGCGAGCACGCGTGCGCTGCTCGCCCATGGCCTGCTCGAAGCCGTCCATGTCGACGCTCATGCCGCGCTCGCGGGCGATGTCGGCCGTGAGATCCACCGGGAAGCCATACGTGTCGTACAGACGGAAAGCGTCGACGCCGGGAATCACCTTTTCCGCCCGAGATGCGATGTCGTCGAACAGACGCATGCCGTGCTCGAGGGTTTCGCCGAAGCGCTCTTCTTCGTTCTTGAGCGCCTGCTCAACGAACGCCTGCTTCTTCGCGATATCCGGATAGGCCTCACCCATCTCGGCGACCAGCGGCGCGACCATCTTCCAGAAGAAATCGCCGCGCACGCCCAGCATCCAGCCGTGGCGCAGGGCGCGACGGATGATGCGGCGGAGCACGTAGCCACGACCTTCGTTGGAAGGCAGCACGCCGTCGACGATGAGGAACGAGCAGGCACGGATATGGTCGGCGATGACGCGCAGCGACTTGTTCGACAGATCGGCGGTGGCGGTCAGACGACCGGCCTCGGCGATCAGGTGGGCGAACAGGTCGATTTCGTAGTTGGAATGCACGTGCTGCAGCACGGCGGCCAGGCGCTCGAGACCCATGCCGGTGTCGACGCAGGGCGCCGGCAGCGGCGTCAGCGTGCCGTCCGGGGCACGGTCGAACTGCATGAAGACCAGGTTCCAGATCTCGATGTAGCGGTCGCCATCCTCGTCGGGCGAGCCCGGGGGGCCACCGGCCACGTCGGCACCGTGGTCGAAGAAGATCTCCGTACACGGACCGCAGGGGCCTGTGTCAGCCATCTGCCAGAAGTTATCGGAGGCGAACGGCGCGCCCTTGTTGTCGCCGATGCGGACGATGCGGTCCACCGGGACACCGACCTCCTTGTTCCAGATATCGAAGGCCTCGTCGTCCGTGTGGTACACGGTGACCCAGAGGCGCTCGGCCGGCAGCTTGTAGACGTCGGTGAGCAGCTCCCAGGCGAAGCGGATGGCGTCGCGCTTGAAGTAGTCGCCGAACGACCAGTTGCCCAGCATTTCGAAGAAGGTGTGGTGGCGGGCGGTGTAGCCCACCGCGTCGAGGTCGTTGTGCTTGCCGCCCGCCCGCAGGCAGCGCTGGACGTCGGCCGCACGGACGTAGCCTGGCTTTTCGCTGCCGAGGAACACGTTCTTGAACGGCACCATGCCCGAGTTCGTGAACAGCAACGTGGGGTCGTTCGACGGCACCAGCGATGCCGAAGGCACGATGGTGTGGTCCTTGGAACGGAAGAATTCGAGGAAGGTCGAACGGATTTCGGCGGTTTTCATGAGCGATCGTGGCTTGGAAGCTGCGAGACGCGTTACGTCGACGCCCCGTCCAGAATCAAGGCTCGTTGCCTTCAATCGTCGTCGGCGTCTTCCGCATCGGCGTGGGTTAGACCACGTACTGTGGCGGCGGCGAAGCCGCGACGCAAGAGGAATTGCGCCCGCCGCGCCCGTTCAGCGGGGTCGGCCGAGGATCCGCCATAGCGCCGACGCAGCTGACCGGCGGCCAGATCGTCCCAATCGATGTCCGTTTCCTCCATCAACTGGCGGATCGTGGCATCGCTGACGCCCTGACTGCGAAGTTCGGCCCGGATCCGTGCCGGCCCGTAGCCCTGCCCGGCCCGACTGCGAAACAACGAGGCGGCGAAGCGATCGTCGTCCTGGTACCCCTGGTCGCCCAGCCGCTCGACGGCGGCAGTCGACTCGTCACGCGTAAAACCGCCGCGATCAAGCTTCTGCCTGAGTTCGCGGCGGGAGTGTTCGCGCCGGGCAAGCAGCCCAAGCGCCTTGTCGTACGCGGTACGGGTGGGGCGATCGGCCTTGCCGTCGCCCTTCCCCGCGCCTTTATCAGACTTCCTCAAGCTCGTCGGCCTCGGTCGAGGCTTCGGACTTCGGACCGGCCTTGACCAGCAGGCGCGCGCGCAGTTCCGCGTCGACTTCGTTGGCCATGGCCGGGTTGTCGCGCAGGAACTGGCGGACGTTTTCCTTGCCCTGGCCGATGCGATCGCCCTTGTAGCTATACCAGGCGCCCGACTTGTCGATCAGGTTCTCCCGCACGCCCAGCTCGATGATCTCGCCTTCGCGCGAGGTGCCCTCGCCGTAGAGGATCTCGAACTCGGCCTGGCGGAACGGCGGAGCCACCTTGTTCTTGACGACCTTGACGCGGGTCTCCGAACCGATGACTTCGTCACCCTTCTTGACCGCGCCGATACGGCGAATGTCCAGACGAACCGAGGCGTAGAACTTCAGCGCGTTACCACCGGTGGTGGTTTCCGGGCTGCCGAACATCACGCCGATCTTCATACGGATCTGGTTGATGAAGATGACGAGGCAGTTGGTCTTCTTGATGTTGGCCGTGAGCTTACGCAGGGCCTGGCTCATCAGACGGGCGTGCAGGCCGACGTGGGAGTCGCCCATTTCGCCCTCGATTTCCGCCTTGGGGGTCAGCGCGGCCACCGAATCGACCACGACCATGTCCACGGCGCCCGAGCGAACCAGCATGTCGGCGATTTCGAGCGCCTGCTCACCGGTATCCGGCTGGCTGACGAGGAGATCGGCGACGTTGACGCCCAGCTTCTCGGCGTAGCTCGGATCGAGCGCGTGCTCGGCGTCGACGAAGGCCGCCGTGCCGCCGTTGCGCTGGCAGGACGCGATGGCCTGCAGGGTCAGGGTCGTCTTACCGGAGGATTCCGGGCCATAGATTTCGACGACACGGCCACGCGGCAGGCCGCCGATGCCCAGGGCGATATCGAGGCCGAGCGAGCCGGTGGACACGGTATCGATGTTGTCGTCGACACGGTCGCCCAGACGCATGACCGCACCCTTGCCGAACTGCTTTTCAATCTGGCCGAGGGCACTCGCCAGCGCCTTGCGCTTATTGTCGTCCATCGTGGTATCCGGTCTCGTGTGTAGGTGAGTATCTTGCCGGACCGTCGTCTCAGGGACTGCGATCCGCAATCCCCAAGTTTGCCATAGCCCGGACGGTTCAGCCCTTCAGTTCCGCGGTCATTCCAGCAAGTGCGGCCGCGACCGTCTGCCGCCGCACCGCCTCGCGGTCACCATCGAAATGGTGAAGCGTGGCGTGGGCATAGCCCCCGCGGCGCTTCCAGCCGATCCAAACGGTGCCGACAGGTTTGTCTGGCGTGCCGCCGGACGGGCCCGCGATGCCGGTCACCGCCACCGCGACACCGGCGCCGTACCGGGCCAATGCACCGGACACCATTTCCAGCACGGTCTCCTCGCTGACGGCGCCCGTCCGCTCCAGTGTGCGCGGGTTGACCCCGAGCAGCGACTCTTTCGCGCTATAGCTGTAGGTCACGACGCCGGCTTCGAACCACGCGGAACTGCCGGCCAGGTCGGTCAGCGTCTTGGCGATCCAGCCGCCCGTGCAGGACTCGGCGGTCGCGACCATCACCCGGCGCTCCTGCGCGGCGGCGGCGACCTCCTGGGCCAGCGCCATGAGTTCGGCATCGGTGGGCATGAGGTCAACGGCCATCCGGGGATCCTGTCGGGCAAAGAGAGAACTTCTAACCCGGAAGGTGGCGGGCTGTCGATGCGAAGCCAACCCCAATCCGGACGATTTTTCAGAAAAGTTCTATGTACGACGCATTGTCGCGTCCGGCCAACGCCGCTACGATGGCAACCCATGATTGGCATGCAACGACGATCCTGAGTTGCCGACTCGTCGTCGCAAGCCGGTCCAGAGCGCCGCCCTCCCCTACCAACGCGTACTGCCCATCAAACCGTCTGCTTCGGCAGGCGCAGGAAGAAGCACCCTCATGAAAAGGAACGTCACTCGCAACGTGGCGCGGCTTCGCGTCGCTGTCGCCACCGCCCTGTTCGTCAGCACGCGGCCGTTCGCGCTGCCCGCGCCGCCGCTGCCAACTGTCCCCGACGACGTCCGCGCCGCTCTCGCGCCCGACGACCTGGTGCTCGCCTTCAAAACCGGCGAGTTGACCGGCAACGGCACGAAAGGGCTCGTCGTTGCCGTCTACCCCGGCGCACGTTACGTGGAAGAGCCCCGTCATGGCGGAAACAACCCATGCAAGCTGATCGTGTTCACCGATCACGAGGGCACGTGGAAGGAAACGGCTCGCAGCGACAGCGCGGTTGACTGCGTCAACAACCCTTACATGAGTCGCCCGCAGGAAATGATGGGCATTTACGACCTGGAAATCGCCGCCGGCACCATCCGCTGGGCAAACGCGACCCATCGCCAACATCACACGTTCGAGTTCACTTACGACGGCACCAGAAAGCGGTGGATCGTCCATGCGATGACCCAGGACTTCCCTGTTGAGCGCTCAGCCGACCCCGACGCGCCGCTGGGCGCCGCCCATGGCGAAATCGTCTCGCCTCGCGACTTTCCCGTCACTCCGATGGAAGACCTCGATCCCGACCGCCTCTGGCCTCTGCTCGTCAAACACACCATAACCACGTTCTGAGCGGAGGGAACCTTGAGCACATTCAACCAACACTCGACGACACTGCTGAAGCGCGCGATCGACAAAGGAATCACCTCGCCCGCCGAGCTGGCCAATCTCATGGGCCAGGCCTCGGTGGAGTCGATGAACTTTCATCGCGTGAACGAAAGCATGATGTATTCGAGCGCGGATCGCGCGCTCAGCCAGATCAAAGGCCTTAGCTCCAGACACACCCGCGAGGAGGTCGACGCGGCACTGGCTACCCGAGATCCCGAGACCATCGCAAACCTCCTTTACGACACCCACCCCACGCTTGGTAACCGGGAGCCCGGGGATGGCTGGCGATTTCACGGTCGCGGCGTAATCCAGCTGACCGGACGCTCCAATTACGAAAAGTTCGGGCGACTCGTGGGCGTGGACCTGGTCGAGCACCCGCACCTTGCGAGCGATCCCGACGTTTCCGCCGATGTCGCCATCGCCTACTGGAAGGAACGATGCAGAGACATCGATCCTTCGGATGTACGCGCGGCGACCAAGGCCATCAATGGCGGCAGCAATGGCTACGCCGAGCGCGTCGCGGCGGTGAATCACTGGTCGACCGTCATCACGCCCGAACTCGTCGAAGGGATCCGTAACCAGACCATCGGCACCGAAGACCTCATGGCGATGAGTGCGTCGCACCAGGCGCCGGCTTCTTCCACGCTGCGCGAAGGCGCTCGTGGGGATCGGGTGCGTGAACTCCAGACGCAACTGCATGACCTCGGCTACGCGGTGCGCCCGGATGGCGCTTACGGCAACGCCACGCGCCTCGCCGTCATGGCGTTTCAGCAGAACCACGACCTGGTCGTCGACGGGATCGCGGGAGTGCGGACCGTCGATCAAGCCAGGACGGCGCATGAAACGCTCATGCAGAACAGGGGCCCATATGTCAGCGCACCCGACAGACCTGATGGAAATGTCACGCGGCAGACGTCGACGCACGACATGTTCGAGGCATTGTGCCGTTCGGGCGCCGAGGGCGACGTGGACGCCTTGTGCCGGGTCGGTCGGACCTATGGCGAAACGTTGGACGGGCAGACCTGGCTGCTTCAGGGTGAACGGAGCAACCAGCAGGCCCTGACCGATTCGCTCCCGGTGCAGCCCACAGCGGAACAGGTACCTACTCAGGTCGCGGAGCAAAGCGCTCCAGCGATGGCGCTCTGACATGCTGCCGATGACCCGGACCGACGCTGAAGAGATCACGGTCAAACTCGGCATGTTCGCTTCCGGCCTGCAGGGCCTGGGCGAGCGCCTGACGCGACAGGCGGAGTTGTCGCACGCCGAACTCGTCCGCGCGGCGGAGTCGCTCGCACTGACCGCGGAGACAAGCGCACGCGACGCGACCGCCGAACTTGCCATGCGCGCTGGCGACGCGATCGTCGCCAGCGCCGCCGCTGCCGCCGGCGATCTCGAGCGTGCGATGACGCAGGCGTCGACCCGGCTGACACGTGCAAGTACGGCGCTGGAAGCGAACGTCCACGCCCTGAGACGCCTGCACGCCATCAGCGCGTGGAAGGCGCTGGCCGCCGCGGGCGCGGCGGCGGTCTTCGCGATCTGTGGCGCTTGCGTGCTCAGCTGGACTATTTACAAGCGTATGGACGAAGCCGCGTGGTTCGACGAGGTTCAGGAAGCGCGCGCGCACGGGCGCCTGCAACCCTGCCCTGAAGGCGGCGTGTGCGTCTACGTCGGTAAACGCTGGCACCGCCTGGGCCACTGAGGGCAACGGTTGGCCGTTGCTCACATGTTTTTCAGGGCGGCGCACATTGCCATCACCGGCGCTCCTCCTTCAGCATGGCACCCCCGTTTTTGAATGCGGCAAAAACTCAGCCAGAGACACGGCTGTCGCACGAGTGACATCGCAAAGTGACAACGTTTGCATCCGCGTGGAAGCGTGCGCCTTGGTTTCAAGCGCAACCTTCACGAGACATACACATTCCAAACATTCTCGTAAGCCGTAACGCACGGCAAGAATGTGATCTGCGTCAACTTTCGGTTAGTTCAAGACATGATAAGGGCTGAATTTGTGTGATATTCGCCACAGAAAACGGTTATACAGCCCACTAGCCAGGAATGCGACGTTGCGCTATCTTAACAACGTGGACTGAGATCCGCAGAAACGTTTTGGGGAATCACTGGTTCGGTGCGGCAACTGCGAGTGGCGATATCTCTATCGCTCCGGGGGTCGTGCGGCCATTCTTTGCTGGCACGTAATGCAAGGGCGCGCAGGCGCTCGATACAGGATGTTCTATGGATGATTTGCATATCGCTCGGGGCCGGTTGGCCCGAGGTTCCAGCTCCTCCAGGGGAGTCCTTTGCCGTTGGCGCGCGTCGCGCCACGGCTCATCGACCGATACCGGCCTGGCAAGTCGCCAGGCCGCACGTTCCGTCGTCATTTTCGTAGCGATGTAAACGGTTTCTCGACCCCGCGTCCGGGCTTCCGCGACGAGGGCCGCTGATGTTTTCTGTTTGCTTTTCATGACTTACGAGCCACGCGTGAAAAAAATCCTGCACCCTGCCCTTACTCTCTTCCTCGTCTCCGGGTTTGTCCTGCTGCTGTCCGCATGCGGCACGCCGCCGGCGAAGGACTTCGGCGGTCGCTGGCGTCCGGTCAACAAGTACGACGACAAGGTGGTCGAGATCCCGCTCGCCGTGCCGTACACGTACTACGCGGCGCCGATGGACGGCACGCTGAAGGTGATGCTGACGCGCTGGTCTTCGGACACCGGCATGAAGCTCAACTACAAACTTCGGTCCGACTTCACGCTGCCGAAAAGCACCTCGTCGATCCATACGACCGAAGGACGCGACGCTGCCTCTCAGCTGAGCGCCATCTACGCGCCGCAGGGTGTCGTCGTACTTATCGACGGCCCGGTCATCGTGGTCGAGGAAGCGAGTGCCATCGTCCCGGCCGCCGGCACCCCCGCGTCGGCCTCTGAACGCAAGGCCAGTGCCGACAACGCCACGCCAGATGCTCCGCAGACGAACCACACTTCCGCCGCACCGGTTCCTGGTGCGAAGACGGCCGCTAACTGATCCGATCCAGCGTTGTGACCAAGGCAGGCATTCGTTAAATGCGTAACAAAAAAGAATCTCCGAAGATCGACGCCGCGGTAGCGAAATCCGTCGATTTCGAAATCGCGGTAGGCGACCTCGCCCGGCGCAGCGAACGTCGCGCATGGATGGTGGCGTTCGCCTCCATCATCATGTCGCTGATCCTCCTCGGCGGCTATTTCTACATGCTTCCGCTGAAGGAAAAAGTGCCGTACATCGTCATGGCGGACGCGAATTCGGGCCTTAGCTCAGTCGCCCAGCTGACGGACGACGTGTTCAGCCGCCGCGTCACGGCCAGCGAGGCCGTGAACCGCAGCAACATTGCGCACTTCATTCTCGCGCGTGAATCGTTCGACGTCGCGATCATCAATATGCGTGACTGGGCCACGGTGCTGACCATGTCGTCGCCTTCCGTCGCGCAGGTCTATGTCAACCTGCACGCCCAGTCGAATCCCGACGCCCCGTTCAAGACTTATGGTCGCGAGCGCGCGATCCGCGTCAAGATCCTCAGCATCGTATTGATCGGCGGTGGGAACGGTGCGACGCCCAAGGGCGCGACCGTTCGCTTCCAGCGGTCTGTTTTCAACAAGCAGACTGGTGTGACGGTGCCTCTCGACAGCAAGATCGCGACAATGGAATTCACCTATAAGCCGAACCTGAAGATGGACGATCAGTATCGCGTCGAGAATCCGCTCGGATTCCAGGTCACCACATATCGCGTCGACAACGATTACGCCGAAGGCCCGCCGCCGGAGGTACCCGCCACGCAGGATCCTTCCGCTGCGCCGACTGGCGCGCCGTCGACCGCTCCAGAAACGTCGGGCGCACCCTCCGCCATCCCGCAGGGCGCGCAGGCTGCGCCTCTCTCGGCACCGCCCATTCCCGAATCTGCCGCGCCGGTCGCGCCGCAGGCCGTCCCGCAAAACGCCGCCAATGGAGGGCGCCGTTGATGAAAGGTTCCAGCACACTCCGACTGGCCATGCTCACCTGCCTCGCGATTACCTCGCTGGCAGGCGCCGTCAGCGCCCAGGTCGTCACCCCTCAGGTCGTGACCCCGTATGAATACCAGCCCGACCACATCTACACCGTGCGTACAGGCCTTGGCATCACCACGCAGATCGAGCTGAACCCGAACGAGAAGGTGCTGGATTTCAGCACCGGTTTCAGCAGCGGCTGGGAACTGACGCGCCGCGACAACGTGTTCTATATCAAGCCGAAGAACGTCGACGTCGATACGAACATGATGATTCGTACGGCGACGCACTCCTATATCTTCGAGCTCAAGGTAGTAGCGACGGACTGGAAGACGCTTGAACAGGCGCGCCGCGCCGGCGTGCAGTACAAGGTGACGTTCACCTATCCGTCGGACACCAGCTTCATCGCGGAGACCAAAAAGGTATCCGAGACCCCGGAACTGGATACGTCGCTGGTCAAGGGTCGCGACTACAACTTCGACTACGACTACGCCAAGACACGCAAGACCGCACCGTGGATCGTGCCAGTCAATGTGTACGATGACGGGCGCTTTACGTACATCAAGATGCCAGACCTAAAGCAGTTCCCGACGGGCAATTTCCCCACGGTGTACATGCGCGAAAAGGAACACGGTGAAGATCAGGTCGTTAACACCACGGTCGAGGGCAATACGCTCGTCGTCCATGGCACGTACAACTACCTTGTCATCCGACACGACTCGAACGTCGTGGGCCTGCGAAGGAACACAAAGAAGTGACCCCGAACAATCCTTATCATCCGGACGACGAGAACCAGGCCGGTCATGTCCCGCCGCACGAGGGCGTGGGCGACCGTCCCGATCCTCTGGCCAGCAACCCCTATTCACAACAGCGCCAGCAAGCGCCGCAGCCGGACCTGGACGCGGGCGCGCCGACACTTGCCGCGAACGACGTTCGGCGGATGAACAGGCGGGCGCTGGTATTCCTCGCCGGCATCATCGTTCTGCTGCTTACCGCGGGATACCTGCTTCTCAGCGGAGGTAGCTCCAAGCAGCAGGTCGTGGAGAAGCCGCGCGAGGAACAGGTCAACGTTCCCGAAGCGCCACGCGTCATGCCGACGCCCGCCCTTCCCAACACAGAGAACCGTGCGCAGCCTATCGCGCTGGCTCCGCCCCCGCCTCTGCCGACCCCCGAACAGTTGCGCCCCGCCTCCATGCCCGAGGCGTCGCGCGGTCCGACCCTGCTCGAGCGTCGCATCATGGCCGCAAACGACGCAGCACAGATCGCCGGCAATGCGAATGGCGGCGGTGGCGGTCAGGCCGGCGGTGGCCCGCAGGGCTTCATGGGAGGTGCTGGCATTCCAGGCTTTCCAGGCGGCCCGCTTCCGAACAACGGCGTACCGGTCAACAGTGCCTATGGCGCCAAGGAACTCGCCGACGTCTCGAGTGCCGAACCGTTGACGCATCCGGACACGCTGATGCTGCGGGGCACGTTCATTCGTTGCGTGCTCGAGACCCGCATCATCACCGACATCCCGGGCTTCACGTCCTGCGTGGTCACCGAGCCGGTGTACTCCTTTACGGGTAAGCGCCTGTTGCTCCCGAAGGGCTCGAAGGTGCTGGGCAAGTATGAGATGGAACCGAACGGCCCGCGCGTCGCGGTGATCTGGGATCGTGTCGTCACTCCGACGGGGATCGACGTCAAGATGGCCAGCCCGGGTATCGATACGCTGGGTGGCGCCGGTCACCCCGGTTACTACAACGCGCACTGGGGTAGCCGCATCGGCTCAGCCCTGCTCATTTCGCTGTTCAGCGACGCGTTCAAGTACGAGGCCGCCGAGCATGGTCCCAAGCAGACGACGATCAGCAATGGCGTCGTGACGCAGAACCCGTTCGAGAGCAACACCGCCATGACCATCCAACAGATCGCCAACAGCGCAGTACAACGCGCAGCGAATCGCCCGGCCACCGTGACGATCAACCAGGGTACGGTCCTGGCGATCTATGTCGCGAAGGACGTCGATTTCAGCGGCGTGGTCGCCCGGTATTGATGCGGATTCGATAGAGCATGAACGAATCCGCCCTCGCCGCTGTTGGTAACGAATTCCTGGACTATCAGTACGAAGTACTGGGCGTCCGGGACTTCCTTGCCTCGCCGGATGTGACTGAAATCTGCATCAACCGCCCAGGTGAGCTTTACCTGGAGCGGCGCGGTGCATGGGAGCGGGTCGACATTCCGTCGCTGACCTTCGAGCGTGCGCGTCAGTTCTGCACCGCGGTGGTCAACGAGAGCAACACCGGTCAGCGCATCACGGATACCGATCCGGTCGTGTCACTGACCTTCCCGACCGGCCAGCGTGCCCAGTTCGTCATTCCCCCGGCCGTCGAAGCCGGACGTGTGTCGATCACCATCCGCCTGCCTTCCAAGCACAGCAAATCGCTCGCCCAGTACCAGGAAGACGGTTTCTTCGACGAGATTCTGGAGGGTGGCAACGCGATCAGCCAGGTCGATCGCGAGCTGCTCGAGCTTCGTGCGGAGCGTCGTTACGCGGATTTCTTCCGCCATGCCGTCGTCAGCAAGAAGAACATCGTCGTCGCCGGCGCCACGGGTAGCGGTAAAACGACATTCATGAAGTCGCTGGTCGGGCATATTCCTGTCGATGAGCGGCTCGTCACCATTGAAGACGCCCGAGAACTCTTCATCGACCAGCCCAACGTGGTCCACCTGCTCTATTCCAAGGGGGGCCAGAGCACCAGTAACATCACCGCGAAGAGTTGCATGGAGGCCTGCCTGCGCATGAAGCCGGACCGGATCATCCTTGCCGAGCTTCGCGGCGACGAGTCGTTTTACTTCATCCGAAACTGCGCATCGGGGCATCCCGGTTCGATCACAAGCTGTCACGCAGGAAGTGTGGAGCAGACCTGGGACCAGCTGGCCCTCATGGTCAAGGCATCCAATGAAGGGTCGGGACTTGAGTTTTCGACCATCAAACGTTTGTTGATGATGACTATCGACATCGTCGTACACATCAAAGCCCATGCCGGGCGTCGACACATCACCGGCATTGACTTCAACCCGGCTCGCGCACTATCGGCGGACGGGGGGTAACGCTCGGACAACCGGTGATTAATCAGGAGTTGTAACGGTGGTACCAGGAATGGAAATGATGGCGTGTCCCAACCTTGCCGTACCGGCGGAGGTGATGCAGCACGTGGTCAATGTCGAGTCGTCGCGCAACCCGTTTGCGATCGGCGTCGTCGGCGCGCAGCTCGTTCGCCAGCCTCAGAATCTCGATGAGGCCGTGGCGACCGTCCGCATGCTCGAAGAAAAGGGCTACAACTATTCCCTGGGAGTGGCCCAGGTCAATCGTGCCAATTTCGGCAAGTATGGCCTCGATAGCTACGAAAAAGCCTTTGAACTCTGCCCCAACCTCGTTGCCGGTTCAAAAATCCTCGCTCAGTGCTACACGAGCGCCGGTGGCGACTGGGGCAAGGCATTCAGCTGCTACTACTCCGGCAACTTCACGACCGGCTACCAGGATGGTTACGTCCAGAAAGTGTTCGCCTCCATGTCCCGCCAGGCCATGGCGACCAATGCCAGCGCAATCCCGATCCAGTTGGTGAACAACGGTGCGAGCAAAGCCGCCACGCGCGGAACACCGGTGATCCGCGCTGACGACGGCGCCTATCGCGTCGCGATGCGGAGTGTGGTCGATGCGGCGCTTTCCACCACGGTCGCTCCTGCCGTCGCGTCCGCCGCCGGCGTCAACGGTCAGGTGCAGATGCCGATGGTCAGTGCCGACCCAGCGGCTGTCGTCTACCCGCAAGGTAACGGGCGGATTCCAGCCGATTCGGCCACCGCGGCAGCCATGGCGCAGGTCGGCGCAGCCTTGCCCACCAATCTCCCTGCCCCGCAGCCGGGACGGATCCCCACCGACGCGGCGACCGCTGCCGCGATGGCGCAGATCGGCATTTCGGCCAATCAGGTGGGCAATGCTCCCGCCGCCGCCGCGGACGATCCCAATTCGGTCTTCGTGCCCGAAGTCCACGGTCCCAACGATCCTGCACCGGCGATCAGTCCGTCATCCGGTAGCGGAGCACCGGGGCAGAGGCGGGATCAGGCCGACCTTCGACAAGGAGGGGGCGATGGCGCTTTCGTCTTCTGAGTACTCCGGATCATCCATGCAAAGGATGTCCACCATGTGTCGCACGGTTATCGGCATGTCCGGTAGTCGCGATGGCCTTTGGGCCGCCCCGTGCGGGAAGAGGTTTTTCCCGCATGTCGTTTCGTCAGCCGGTGGCCTTCGCGCCGCCACCACCGCGCGGCGGTCATCCGACTTCCGCATTCACGTTTACACTGTCCACTAAGGAACTTTTGAGATGGCCCTGCCCTCCCTCAACACCATTTACGATCCGTCGAAAACGTCGCTGTCCCGCAAGATCGCCTTCTTCGCCATCGTGCTCGCCATGATGCTGCCGACCATCGTTTTCGGTGCCGACGGCGACGGTACCGGCGAAACCGGCACGAAGGTCTGCGGCTTCTTCCAGAGCATCAACGGCCTGCTGAATGCGGCATCCATCGTCGTCGTGACGATCGCCGTGATCTTCTCCGGTTACCAGATCGCCTTTGCGCATAAGCGCATCGCCGACGTGGCCCCCGCCCTGATCGGTGGCGTGCTGATCGGTGCCGCGGCGCAGGTCGCCAGCATGGTCGTAGGCGGCACCGGTTCCGGCACCGGCACCACCGCCTGCACCTCGTCCAGCGGTAAGGTCGGCATGATCCTCGATGCCGCCAACGCCGCCATGAGCCTGCTGCACCTCAGTGTATAAGAACGCGCTTTTTCGCGGCTGCACGCGCCCGCCCATGTTCATGGGCGTTCCTTACGTGCCGTTCTTTGTCGGTGCGGGCGGTGGACTGCTGATGGCGATGTACTTCAACATGTGGTTTCTCCTGCTGATTCCGGTCAACGTCTTCATCATGCGTCAGATGGCGCGTCGTGACGAAATGATCTTCCGGCTGCTGGGGCTGCGCCTGCAGTTCCGCACGAAAATCCGGAACGTGCAGGAGCACGACGGCATGTGGGTGTTCACGCCGAACAACTATCGCGAGCCCGGGAAGGCGAAGCGATAAGCGACACAGACGCCCTGGCAGATTTCCTGCCAGGGCCTTTTCGAGTTTCCCTACGGTAACCAGCCATGTTCACTCCAGACGCTCCGATCGGCGAACACATTCCACTATCCACCCACGTCTCGCCGACCGTCCTCAAGACGACCGGGGGCGATTACATGCTGGTCTGGCGACTGGCCGGATTGCCGTTCGTAGGTCGCGAAGAGTGGGACCTCGAGCACCGCCACAATACATTCAACCGCATGCTGCAGACCCTGCGCGCGCCGGACTTCGTCAATGTGGCTTTCTGGGTCCATGACATTCGCCGCCGTCGCAGTCTGAAGCAGAAGGACAAGTTCAACCACGCGTTCAATCAGACCATGTCGGACGCGTACTATGAGGCGCTGTCCTCCCAGAAGCTCATGCAGAATGAGCTCTACCTTACGATGCTCTACCGCCCGGTCGTCTCGGGCAAGCGTTTCGCGGAAAAATCCAGCGACGCCGCCCGCCTGCTCTCGGAGCAGAATCAGGCGATCGCCACCATTCTCGAGCTCGCCGGTAACGTCGAGGCTGTGCTGAAAGACTACGCGCCATCGCGCCTTGGTATGTACGAGGCCCCGAACGGTATCGTGTTCTCCGAGGTGCTGGAGCTCTTCGGCTACGTGCTCAATCGCATCGACGAGCCCGTTCCGGTGCTCAGCGCCCCCGTGAAGGATTACCTGCCGGTGAGCCGCCAGCGCTTTTCGGCAAAGACGGGTGACTTCGTTCTGACCACACCCAGTGGCATCAACCATTTCGGCGCCATCCTCAACATCAAGGAATTCGTTGACGGGACGTTCCCTGGCATCCTCAATGGCCTGAAATACCTTGACTTCGAATATATCGTCACCCACTCGTTCAGCCCGATGGGACGCCAGGATGCGCTGAAGGCACTCGAACGCACCAAGGGCATGATGATCTCCTCCGGCGATAAGGCGGTAAGCCAGATCGTCGAGATGGACCAGGCGATGGACCAACTGGCCTCCGGCAATTTCGTGCTGGGTGAATACCACTTCTCGATGACCATCTACGCGCCTTCCCAGGAAGCCCTGTCGCAGCAGATTGCCGCCACGCGCGCGGAACTGTCGAACGCAGGCTTCGTTTCAGTGAAGGAAGACCTGGCCGTCACGGCAGCCTTCTACGCGCAGTTCCCGGGCAACTGGAAGTACCGCACCCGGCTGGCGAACATCAGTTCACTGAACTTCCTCGGCCTGTCACCGCTGCACAACTTCGCCACCGGCAAGAAGGAAAACAACCCGTGGGGTGACGCCGTCACCACGTTGCAGACGACCAATGGCCAGCCGTATTACTTCAACTTCCACGCCACCCATCCCGCCGAGAATTCGTTCGGCGAAAAAGCTATCGCCAATACCATGGTGATCGGTAAGTCGGGTACGGGTAAGACGGCACTGATCAACTTCCTGCTGAGCCAGGTGCAGAAGCTCGATCCGTCACCGACGATCTTTTTCTTCGACAAGGACCGCGGCGCCGAGATTTTCGTGCGTGCCTGTGGCGGCAACTATCTCGCCCTCGAGAACGGCAAGCCCACCGGCTTCAACCCATTCCATTGCGAGCGTACCGAAGAAAACGTCCAGTTCCTTGCCGATCTGATCAAGGTTCTGGCGGCGAAGAGCATCTACAGTTCGCGCGAGGAAGAAGATATCTTCCGGGCAGTCGAGAACATGCTCGACACCCCGATGCACCTGCGTAACATGACCAACTTCCAGAAGAGCCTGCCTAACCTCGGCGACGACGGCCTATTCATCCGCATGCGCAAGTGGACGGCTGGCAACTCGCTGGGCTGGGTATTCGACAACCCGAAGGACACGGTCGACCTCACCCGGTCCAACATCATCGGCTTCGACTACACCGACATCATCGACAATCCGGAAGTTCGCGCGCCGGTCATCAATTACTTGTTGCATCGTCTCGAAGCGCTGATCGACGGTCGCCGCCTCATTTACGTGATGGACGAGTTCTGGAAGATCCTCGACGGCAAGGGCGGCCTGAAAGAGTTCGCGAAGAACAAGCAGAAGACCATCCGTAAACAGAACGGCATGGGCATCTTCGCGACGCAGAGCCCGGAAGACGCCCTGGCCAGCGACATCTCCGCCGCCCTGATCGAACAGACCGCAACGATGATCCTGCTGCCGAACCCGAACGCGAGCCGCGAGGACTACGTCAACGGCCTGAAGCTGACCGAAGCCGAATACCAGGTGGTCGTCAGCCTCGACGAGCGTTCGCGTCGGTTCCTGGTCAAGCAGGGTCACGCATCGGCCGTCTGCCAGCTCAATCTGCGCGGCATGGACGATTCGCTGGCCGTCATTTCCGCGTCGACCGACAACATCGAGATCATGCACGAGATTCTCGCGCAGCGTGCCGCTGATGAAGGCATCTCGTCCGACGATCTCACCCCCGATCAATGGCTCGAATCGTTTTACGAGCACCGCAAGGGCAGCGGCAAGAAGCCCAGGCCCTCCGGCCCGCAGTCCACGCGCCCCGCGCGCAGCGCTGCCATCTGACATTCCCTTTGACGATGGAGACTCTCATGCCAACGATCAATTCCGCCTCGCTGCTGTCACAGGCCCCTGGCCGCCGCTTTTGCGGCGCCGTGGTGGCCGTGTTCCTTGCCTGTGCGATCACACCCTCCGTGCACGCGCAGGACGCATGGTCGGTGCGAGATAAGGATGCCAATGATAAGTTGTCCGACATCAAGGACAACACTAAGGGCACGAACACCGACACTACCGCACTGAAGACCGCCATCGGTGATACGAACGCTGGCGGCGGCAACACCGTCAACGCCAACCTCGATGCGATCAACAAGAAGCTGATCATCGGCAACAGTGAAAACAACCAGCCCTACAAGGACAGCCAACCGGGAGCACGCGTGGTCGATCCCGATGAGGTGCTGCCGGCATCAACGTCCACGGCGCTGGACGACGGCGCGGGTTGCAAGGCCGTAGCTGATGCGCAGCAGGCGACCTGTAACAAGATCGTTGCTATCCAGAACGCGAAGTACAAGTACATGCTTCTGATGTACGAAACCAACAAGAAGCGAGACGACATGCTCCGCGAGCTCCTGCTCGAGCGCTCGAAGATTACGGGGAGCGATGCCAATCAGTACGGCAAGCTCGAGGACAACACCAACAAGCTCACGGCCCTCTACAACCTGATCTCGCTCGACCAGCAACAGATGGCCACGGTCAACTATGCATACGATGCCAACATCGAGTACCTCCGTAAAACCCAGGCGCTGATGGCACGGGGCGCGAATACGGGCAAGAAGGCCGACTCCTGGACGAACATCTCGCTCCCGACTGGCGACACGATCGATCTCGGTCCGGCGATCAGCGGACTGATCAGTGGCGCCGCCCTCCAGGCCGCGCTGCAGAGCGTCAAGTCGACCGCGCCCAGCGGCATGCAGAGGCTGTCCATCGGCGACTCCAATGGCCTATAAGACTCGCCAGCACCACATCGGTGCAACTCAAACCTGTTCGTTGCATCACCGCGACGCGACACTTCATCCGGAAAGGAACTCGCTCACATGATCGGCATGATGGGAAATCTTGTGAGTAAGTCGGCCGTGGCGCTTGCCGACCCGCTCGGCGGTGCTACCAACTTCGTCTTCTTCACGCAGATCAACAATTTCTTGCGCGATGAGATCGACTACATGCAGTGGCGCCTGCTTTCCAGCGCAGCGTCCATCATCGGCCTCGTCGCCGTGGTCGTGCTTACCGTATGGATCATGTTCCAGGGCTTCCGCATCGTTACGGGTCAGTCCCGCCAGCCCATGATGGTGCTGGTAGGCGACGCGCTTCGCGCGACGCTCATCGTCTTCATCGCTACCACTGCCGCTTACTCGTCGAGCTCGGTCTACTGGAAACTCAGTGACGGCATGTCGTCGACAATCGCCAGCTACGTTACAGCCGATAGCAGCAGCCCATTTCAGTCCATCGACGACAACCTCGCCCAGATGGAAGTCGCACTGGCCATCATTGACAGCGTCGATCCTGGCAACTCGGGGAAGAACGACGAGGAACAGGCGTCCAAGGATCGCAACCGCTGGTTTACGGGCATCGGCATCGCCGGCCCCAGCGTCATCGCTGGCTCGATGCTCTTGCTGAACAAGATTGCTCTCGCGCTTTTCATAGGCTTCGGGCCCATTTTTATCATGTGCCTGCTGTTCGAGCAGACCAAGCAACTGTTCAGCAAGTGGTTGCTATACGGCATAGGTACGGTGTTTTCTCTTGCCGTTCTGTCCGTCATGGTCGCCATCGCAATGAAGATGATGAAAGCCATCACCGCCGCCTTCGCCGCGAAATACCTCGCGACATTCGCCGACATCGGCAGCACAGATGGCATCAACAGTATGGCCTTGCAGCAGGGCGGCGTCGGTCTCTTGTTGTCGACACTGATTGTCATGGCGCCACCGATGGCCGCCGCATTCTTCCAGGGCACGCTGGGGCAGTTTGCGTCGTATTCGTCGTTCGGTAACGTCGGATCCCAGCTCGGGGGGCAGGATCAGCAGGCGATGGCTCAGGGGAGAATGGGCGTGGGGAATTCGGGGTACACCCCACCCCCAATGGGTGGCCAGGATGTAGCAAGGAATCCAGGCGGTTCAAATCGAAACATCCATGTTAGCCCATTAGAGCTTGGGAGCGGGAACCCCACTGCGAACACCGACTCGGTGAAGATGGGCACTCAGAACTCCAACCGAGCTTAGAGTATGAAGTCCAAGATCCTACTGTGGTTTCTGGCAGTCGCTTACACACCGCTTGGGTGGGCACAGTGCGGCGCCGGAATCCCTGGCGCCGGCAATCCAGGGTGCATCCCTCCAACAGCACCGGGCTCCCCGTACGCGCAACCAGGCGATCCGAATCTTCCGCCTCCCAACGCAGGTCCTGCTCCAGTGTGGGAGGACCGTTGGGGTGCGATCGCCATTGACTATCAAAACGGGGCGGCGGGCGGTGCCTACAAGGGAGCGTCGAAAGACGATGCTATCCAACTGGCGATGCAAAGATGCGAACATTCCGGTGGAACACAGTGTGAGGTCACCGTGTCGTTCGTTAACCAGTGCGCCGCAATCGCTCAGAAAACAAGCGGTGGATTGGTCTATCCAGCCACAGCGGCAGATACTAATGAAGCATCTGCGCGAGCTCTTCGCAAATGCGGTAACAGCAAAGATTGCGAAGTGACATCTACGCTATGTGCACATCCTGTACGCGTTCAGTAAGATCCTTTGCTAATAATTGTAGTGGCTTATTTTCCGACGCTTGGCAGAGCTAGTGAACTGAACGAGAGCTTTCGCCAGCATCGGCAACACCGGCGGCATCAACAGCGTCGTCCTGCAACCCTTGAGGACAATGCCAGCTTTTATAAAGCGCTTGCAGGCAGTACACCTGCTCAAGGAGTTCCAACAGGGTGAGTCGCAGTCGAGTGAAGCTTACAAAAATCCTGCTACTGACGATCACACTATTTTTTAGCAATGCAGTCTGGTCGCAGTGCGCGCCGGGAATTCCCGGCGCCGGGAACCCGGGATGCATTCCGCCGACGCAACCTGGCTCCCCTTACGGCCAACAGGGAGATGCCAATTCGTCCTCGTATAGCTCTCCACCTCCCGCAGCGCGATGGGCAGAACGCTGGGGCGCCGTGGCCCTGGATGCCAGCACAGGAAGTGCCGGCGTATCGACAGACATGAAGACGCAGGCCGAGGCAAAGCGTGAGGCTTTGGACCAATGCCGCGAGAACCGAGGCCAGGCCTGCGCCATTTCCGTCGCGTATCGCAATCAATGTGCCGCCGTCGCTCAGCGATCCACGGGAGGAGTGATGGGAAGTGCTAGCGGTCCGACCCTTGAAGTCGCCAAGGCTGCTGCCAAGGAAGAGTGTGGAGATACGGCTTCGTGCCAAATCGTCTACAGTGCCTGCAGCCTCGCTGAGAGAGTCGACTAACGCCTCGCAGTGTCCGCCGCGCCTCGTCCGTCAAGAGGTTGCAACAAGTTGGCCGCATCAGAGTCGACTAGGTACCGCACGACGGATCGCGAGCTGGCAAGAAAAACTTCATAAATACCCTCGTCTATCTTGCTTACGCTCGTTGGCATGGTCGCAGTGTGCTTCCCGCATATCTTGTGCCGGAGGGCGCTTTTACAATGTGAGGAGCAAGGCGGAACTCATTGCGAGGTCGTACTCACGTATTACAGCCAGTGTGCCGCTATCACGCAGTTAGCCAAGGGTATCTTAAGCAGCGCGACAGCAGCTACAAGATCTCGTGCGGAATCGCGAGTCGTGACGAAATGTGGGGACGAGCGAACATGCAGATTTCCTTACAGTCCGTGCGCACTGCCCGTCCGCGTTCAGTAGATCTCAACGGTCAACGGAAGAAAACATCAAATGGGACATGAAATGATGCGGAACGGTTGCCGAGCCGCGCTGTTATTCGTACTGCTTTCACCTCTGGCAGCATGGGCACAATGCGGCGCCGGAATTCCTGGCGCCGGCAATCCGGGGTGCATGCCTCCAACAGCACCGGGTTCTCCTTACCATCAAGCTGGAGACGCGCCGGGCATTAACGCCCCGCCTGCCGTGCACTGGGTTGGCGGTTGGGGCGCGATAGCTATGGACGCAGAAAACAGAGGTGGAACGGTAGAGGACCGGGATACGAAGAGCGAAGCAGAACGTATCGCACTGGATATGTGCCGGAGGAACGGTGGAAGCAACTGTAAAGTGTTGGCGACTTTTAATAATCAGTGCGCCGCCATGGTCCAGGAGGCTGGTGGCGGTGCAATAAACGGTAACACTGGTGCGACCCAGGAACGGGCGGAGCGCCGCGCATTGGATGGTTGCAAATCAGGAACGACTTGCCACGTGATCTATAGCAAGTGCAGTGTCCCCCACCCCGTACGCTAAAAGCCTGAGATCCAGGTCGGATAACTATCGTCGAATTACTGCAGCAGGGCGGAGTCGGTCTCTTGTTGTCGACACTGCTTGTCATGCCGCCACCGATGGCCGCCGCGTTCTTCCAGGGCACGCTGGGGCAGTTTGCGTCGTATTCGTCATTCGGTAACGTCGGATCCCAGCTCGGGGGGGGGGGGGGCAGGATCAGCAGGCGATAGCTCAGGGTAGGATGGGTGTCGGGAGTCCGGGTATATGCCGTCTGTGCGCACTTCGGGCGACGCAGGGGGTGACTCCAGTGGATATCGTGCGAATGCAGCGCAGAATCTGAATGTCGGAAATAATCTGGGAAACAGCTCACAGGTTGCGCAAGCCGACTCTATTAAATATCGTTCGCCAAATAGTGATGGATCATTCCGTTCATGACATCTCTTAGGTTATTTGCGATTCTTATGATCGCTTACTCCCCGCTGAGTTTTGGACAGTGTGCCCCGGGAATTCCCGGGGCCGGCAATCCAGGATGTGTACCTCCGAGTGCCCCCGGATCACCGTACGGTCAACCGGGCGAGACCGGAGCTGTTGCGCCACCCGCGCCGCCAGCTATCTGGGAGGATCGATGGGGAGCTATCGCGATAGATCGTATGAATGGAGCTGCTGGTGGCGACATCGACGGCACCTCAAAGAGCGAAGCGGTAAAGGTTGCGACGCAGCGATGCGTCGAATCTGGTGGAAGCAGCGACCACTGCACAATAGTCGTCAGCTTCGTTAACCAATGCGCAGCGGTCGCTCAGGAACCGGGCAGCAGTGTGATTAGCAGCGCCACCGCCGCCGACGCTACTGAGGCGACCGCTCGGGTACTAAACCGATGCGGAAGAAGTCACTGCAGCGTCCTGTACAACGTGTGTACATATGCCGTTCGAGTGAACTGATATGGGCGCTCAACGCACGGTCATACCACTCCGCCTTTCGTGATGGAGTGCCGCCAAGATACCTCGCGCGCCGTATCGAGCAGTAAACCAAGCGGCAGACCGTACCAGCCCGTTCCAGTCCATACGACGACCTCGCCCAGATGGAGAACGTTGCCACAGCCGACGCGCTGCTACTAAATAAGGCCAACTTGGCCTTCGTCGCCGGCTTAGGTCCTATCTCATCAATCCGCCTGCTCTTTGAGCAGGCCAAGGTACTATTGGGAGATAGTTGGTATGCGGCATAGACACCGCGCGCTCACTCGCACCTCCTGACCGTCGTGCTCGTAAGCGCGCTAAAGTACCTCGCGACGTTCGACAATATCGGCAGCACAGACGGTATCAACAGCGTGGCCTTGCAGCAGGAGGCGCAGGCCTTCTGTTGTCGACGCTGATTGTCATGGCGCCGCCGATGGCCGCAGCATTTTTCCAGGGCACGCTGGGGCAGTTTGCGTCGTATTCGTCGTTCAGTGGCGTCGGATCCCAGCTTGGTGGGCAGGATCAGGCGGCCATTGCTCACGGTAAGCAGGCTGCGGTGACTACGCCGCCACCTCAGCCTGCAAATACCATTGTGGAAAATAGGCACGATGGGCAGTCTAGCTATGATTCGCTCGATTCCGCCGCATGTTCCGGAGCGAGTAGCTCCCGATTCGTCCAGGACGGCAGTAAATTTACGTCACTCACCGGAACCGGAAAGACTCCACAATGATGAAACAGGTCCTGGCATTCGTTAGCGCGACACTGATGACTTGCGCGGTGTGGGCGCTGGAATCCCAGGCGCTGGCAACCCGGGCTGCGTACCTCCTACCCAACAGGGATCGCCTTATTATCAGGGGAGCGATCAGCTTCCGGCCCAACCTGCTCCGACTGCCAGATGGGAAGACAGATGGGGGGCGGTCTCGGTCGACCCACGGGGACACGTAGGTATCGTTACCGGGGCAGTGAGTAAGTCTTCCGCCGAACACGACGCGCTCCAGAAGTGCAGTTCAAGTGGCGGGACGTCGTGCGACATCGCAGTGTCGTATTACAACCAGTGCGCGGCGATCGCGCAGAAGCCATCCGGCGGAATCATGGGCACATCAACTGCGCCAACCGTCAGCATGGCAAAATCGAACGCACTGACCGAATGCGGCGATTCATCTTGCCGCGTTGTTTATAGTGACTGCAGCATGCCGGAACGAGTGAACTAACCGACTGCGTTCGCGTCACAGCTTTGCCTGGCAAGTCGTCGCATCCGACAGTTCGTGCCCATGCGTATCGACGTGGATATGAACGTCAGGATATTGGCTTTTCGGGTAGCGAACGCTTGTTACGCAGAATTCGGAAGCACTCGGGGATTCGGATCAAGCATGAACAAGCACTTCTCGCATGCTCCACACGACAGATCGTGGTCAAACCGACGGCCAACGGACGAACACATCCGATGGGACATCGAATGATTCCGAACGGTTGCCAAGCCGCGCTGTTATTCGTACTGCTTTCACCTCTGGCACCATGGGCACAGTGCGGCGCCGGCATTCCTGGCTCTGGCAATCCAGGATGCATCCATCCAACAGTACCGGGTTCTCCGCAAATCAGGAACGACTGCCACGTGATCTTAAGCAAGTGCAGTGTCCCCCACCCCGTACGCTAAAAGCCTGAGATCCAGGTCGGATAACTATCGTCGAAGCACTACAGCAGGGCGGCGTCGATCTCTTGCTTTCCACTTTCATCGTCATGGCGCCGCCGATGGCTGCCGCACTCTTCCAGGGTAAGCTGGGGCCATTTGCAGCGTACTCGTCGTTTGATACCGTGAGCAATCCTAGCTCGGTGGCAAGATCAAGTGCCAATGCTCAGCGTCGGCCGGATGCAATGAGTACGCGTGCGCCGGGTTTGAGCGGTAACACGCAGCCCGCGCAGCGGGATCAAGCGCGGCCGGTGACTCACGTTGGGTCATGTGGGAATAATCGACCCACCAATTCAGATACGGTGAAAACCGGCAGCTCCACGTAATTTGGGAAATCGCGTGATGAAACAGGCTCTGCCCTTCTTGCTATTTGCTTGCGCCTATGCCTCGTCAGCCTGGTCGCAATGCGCGCCAGGAATCCCGGGCGCTGGTAACCCAGGCTGCATTCCGCCAACGGCGCCGAATTCGCCGTATTCACAAGGTTCTGACAGCGGTGCGTCAGGTATCCAGTCCGTCGGCCCCCAACCGGTATGGGAGGAGACATGGGGGGCGTTCGCTATGGATGACGTCACCGGTGAAGCGGGAACTGTAGAAAACAGGCAATCCCGCAGTGAAGCTGAGCGATTGGCCGTTGAAACGTGCGCCCGCGGAGGCGGCGTAAAGTGCGAAGTGATATTTGCTTTTCACAACCAATGCGCGGCGTTCACCCAAAAGATAAACGGGGGCGGCCTGAACTGGGACACTGGTGAATCCACCGGAGTTGCGGAACAGCGAGCACTTTCTGCCTGCCGGGGGACCTGCCAGGTTATTTACAGTAAATGCACGGTACCCCGGCGAGTAAACTAATAGCGTAACCGTCTGGACCACTGGATTCTCTCGCGCGGCCGGGGCGCCGCGCATTGCGTGGTTGCAGATCAGAAAATACTTTCCACGTGCTCTATAGCAAGTGCAGTACCCCTAGAACCTACGCTAACGTCGTACGATGTGTTCGGATCACTGTCGTCGATTATCAGGATAGGAACCATGTTCGCGCTCGTCGTACGGTCCAAGATAGTCACTACAGAGATGCAAATGATGAAGGCCATCGCCGCCGCGAGATACCTCGCGACGTTCTCTTGCTTTCCACTCTCATGTCATGGCGCCACCGATGGCTGCCGCATTCGTTCGGTGACGTAGGTTCGCAGCTAGGGGTGGGCAGGGCTGGCAGGCGCAGGCTCCGCGCAGGCGCCAGAAACCCGCTCGATGAACACTGGTGGCGCGAATAGTGCCGCGCAAGCAGATGCAATGAAATATGTAACCACGCAAAATAACGGCCAATTATGATGATCGATGGAAACGTATTAAGTTCGTGCTCCTGATTTTGCTGGTTCATGCGTCGACTGCTGCTGCCCAGTGCGCACCCGGTATTCCCGGGGCAGGCAATGCCGGTTGCATACCGCCTACAGCCATTGCCTTGGCGATGAAGCCGAATTGCCCATAGTCGTTCACACAGGCACCACGGTCACAATGTGACCCAACGCACAATGCACGGACCGGAAGACGTCCCTCCGCAACCTCTTCCGGCTAAACTCACGTCCTAATGCGGTTGGTCCGGCTCCGACGCGAAAAGGATGAACGTGAAGCTTTCCCCTCATTACGGTTTGCTCTGGGTCGCCGCGTTGTCGTGGACGGGCTGGGCCGTGGGCGCGCCTGCTCCGGCGGACGATCTCAAGGCGTTCGCGACCGGTGGTGCCCGCATCCTTGAGTCGCAAAAAGGCGATCTCAATGGCGATGGCCACGCCGATGAGTTGTTGGTGCTCGACCCACCGGCACCCGCGGACGCCAAACTCGGTGAAGGCCCGGCACGCGAGGTGGTAGTACTGGTGCGCGATGCCTCTGGGCAGTTGCAGAAAGTCGCGTCCAATGCGCACCTCGTGCCATGCGAGCAGTGCGGCGGCAGCTCGGGCGATCCCTTCGGCTACAGCAAGGTCGCCCCGGGCAGCTTCACCATTGTCAACGGCGGTGGTGGTCGTGAACACTGGTCGGACGAATACACGTTCACGTATTCGGCAGAAAAGAGAGATTGGTTCGTCACCCAGGTAGCGCGAAAAGTCGAAGACAGCGTAACTGGCAGGCAGAAGGCCATCCAGCTGTCGGCAAAGGATCTGGGCTCCGTGAGTTTTCAGGAGTTCGATCCGTCGAAGCTGCCGGAGGTGACGCTTCCCTGATCCCTCGTGACACCTCGCCTGGACGGCGGGTAACGGCAACGCAGGGAGCAAGGCCGGCCGAGAGTCAAACAGGAGCTACACATGACGATTGACCGCGAAACACAAGTGTTGTCCGACGCTTATGCGGCGGGTATACGCTCTCCGAAGGAACTGGCCAACTTTATGGCCCAGGTTACCCATGAGTCCAATGGGTTGAATCGCCTTCAGGAGAGCTTCCGCTATACCAAGGGGATCACCCAGATTCCCGTGGAGGCTGCGTGGCGTCAGGGTGCGCATGCGCTCGATGCGGCTCGCAAGGACGCCTTGCGCGGCCAGCCTGAGAAACTTGCCGAACTGATGTACGGCGGCCGCAACGGTAACGATGAGCCCGGTGACGGGTTTCGTTATCACGGACGCGGCTATATTCCGCTGACTGGCAAGGCCAATTACCTGGCGGCTGGCAATGCCCTCAATATGGACCTCACTACCCAGCCCGAACTGGCCGCGGATCCGACGCACGCGTCGAAGATCGCCGTCTGGTACTGGCAAAACCGCGTGCCCGAAGACGCGCGCACCGATGTCCGGGCAGCGACCCGCGCCGTCAACGGCAAGCTCAACGGCCTGCAGGATCGTGCCGACCGCTTCAGCGCTTGGGAAAAACGGCTCACGCCTGAAGTGATGGATCGCCTGGCCAGTGGCGAGGTGGGTCATCCCCTGCCCTCGCCCGGCCACGACGCGAAAGGTCGCGCCGCTCGCGAAATGGCCAAGGCATCGAAGCGCCGTCTCCTGCCCGACGATAACACTGGCCCTGACAACGACCCCCTGATCGAGATGGAGCAACAGCGCAGCGTCATGGAGGAATCGGGTGAGTTCACGCCCGAGCCCGTGAAGCCGCACCACCGTCACCGTCAAGCCCCCGGCTATGGGTACGCCGTCGGCGAAATGCCGGGCATGTGCCAGGCCCCGATGATGAGCCAGCCGGAACACCCGCACCACGCCCTGTTCTCGCAGGCGCGCGATGCCGTGCACCGCCTGGACAAGCAACACCGACGCGCCCCTGATACGCAGAGCGAGAATCTCGCGGCCGCGCTGACCGTCGCCGCACACAGGGAGGGCATGCAGCGCATCGATCACGCGGCGCTTAGCGACGATGCCAGCCGCGCCTTCGTCGTGCAGGGCGATCCCGCCTCACCCCTTAAACGCGTCGCCGAAGTTCCCACTGAGCAAGCCGTGGCGACCCCCGTGGAGAAAAGTACCGAGGTACTCGACCGCATTGTGAAAGCTCCGCAGCAAGGCACGGAACACGCTCATCAACCGTTGCCCCATCTACCGGGAACGGGGCACGGTATGTGACGGCGGCGGCCTCCGGGTCGCGGCGAAGCGTCTTTTTTCGACAAGCTCCGGGGTCCGGGGCTTGCCACACGGCTTGATACTTTCAACTTCAGGGAACATCCATGATCTCTCCACGCATCTCGGGCCTGCTCGCACTGTGTGTGTTCGCCGGCACCGCCCTCGCGGCGACGCCGCAGGTCCCGACCGTCGCTGCCCAGCAGGCGCTGCTTCTGAAAATGGATCCGGGCGCGCAGGCGGAGTGCCACAAGGACAGCTATGGCAATGCCGCCTGTACGTCAGGCAGTCATGCCGTTGAGATCTCCGGTTGCGACAACGACATGCTGTTCGGCCAGGTGATCGACGCCGCAGGCGCCACGCTCGGCACGCGACTCGACGCCGACCACTCGAAGCCGGTGGCGAAACTCAAGGCACATCAGTTTCTTTGCATTGTCGGCGTGGCGAAGAAGTCGGGTGAAGTGCAGCGCTACTATGTTGAGGCATTCCCGGCGGATCGCGTACCGGACTGCAAGGGCAATCATCTGTGCCAGAGCTTTCCGGTGGAGTGGGTGGGTGCGCCTCCGGCCACGAAGTGCGAGTGGATCGGCACCTCGGGTGACTTCACCGGAGGCTGCGTCGCCGGGTGGGTCGACGCGGACGCGATCGACGTTTATTCCATGGGCCTGAAGTGACCTCGACGGAGACAATGCCATGAGTCGCGATATCTACGAACACGCCAACGATCACTTCTTCAACTCAGGCGTTGGGTATGAGTATGGCCGGCCCGACATGCAGACCTGGAACAAGGTCGGCAACAGGACGACCGACAGTAGCCGTAACGAGCAGGACAACGATCACGACGGTCTTCGCGGCGTCGATTGCTCGGCCTTTGTCTGGCGCGGCCTCAAGGACGCCGGGTACGACGTCGGCAACGAGGCGTTCGCTACGTCAAAGCTGTACAACGGCCATCACGTGACTCCCTATAGCCAGCAGCATTTCGATGTGATCCCACCCGCCGCAGGCGGTAAGCCGCCCGGCAATCTCCAGGCCGGCGACATCATCATGCTGAAAAATCGTACCGGCTCGGACCAGCACGTCGGCATCGTCAAGGGCTATGACGCGAACGGCAACCTCGAGTTCATCGGCTCGCAGACCCACGGCGGACCGGGCAAGGTGACGATGAAAGAAGGCAGCTACTGGCACACCAATATGGAGGTCGTAGGCGCCCTGCGTGCCAAGCCCGAGTTCCGTACGCACGAACCCGCCCCGATGCATGGCACACCGGCGAAGGATCAGGCGCCGGTGCGCTCCGCACCCTCCGCGCCAGCGGCAGAAAAGGCAGCCGCGCCATCGGCGCCACACGCACCGGAACACGCGACCGATGTCCTGCGCAAAGGTGATGAAGGCAAGCGCGTGCAGGACATGCAGGAAGCGCTCAAGCGACTCGGCTATCGTGACGAAAACGGCCACGAACTCAAGCCGGACGGCCATTTCGGTGCGCATACCAAGGCTGCCCTCGAGCGTTTCCAGCAGGCAAACCACCTGGAAAAAGACGGTGTCGCGGGCGACAAGACGCTGGGCGCGCTCAACAAGCTCAATCACGCGGGCCCTCGCCTGGATTCCGCCGATCACCCTCATAACGGCATGTTCCTGCAGGCACGCGATGCTGTGCACAAGCTCGATGCTCAGTACGGGCGGACGCCCGATCAGCAGAGCCACCAGCTGGCCGGCTCGGTGACCGTGGGCGCGGTGAGGGAAGGCATGACGCGCATCGATCACATCGCACTCAGCGATGACGCCAGCCGGGCCTACGCGGTGCAGGGACAGCTCAATTCGCCCTTCAAGCAGATCGCCGAGGTGCAGACCCAACAGGCGATGGCGACCCCGCTGGAACAGAGCACCGCAACGCTAGCCCAGCACACCGCCAGCCAGCCCGCCGTCGCCGTGCAGGGGCAGATGCAGCAGCAGGATCTGGCCCTGCAACAGCAGCAACCGCAGCGGTCGGTCTGATGTACGCCGGGCAGGCCCGCTACCGGAAGGTACTGGCGAATACCGTAAATGCCATTCCAGAGTGGACAGGCGGAGAACCCGGTCCATTAGAATCGTGGGACGGACAGGACGGGAAACGTGCCAGATGGATGAACTGAAGGCGTTCGCAACAAAGGGGGCGAAAATCCTCGACATGTTGATCGGCGATCTCACCGGAGACGGAAGGCAGGGCGCCCTTCTCGTGCTCGATCCTCCCGTTTCCGGCCTGCCAAGGCTGGGCGACGGTCCCGCGCGCGAGCTGATGGTTCTCCTGCGTGACGCGCAAGGCCGGTTTGAACGGGTCGGGTCCAGCCTCGCCGTGATTCCCAGCTCGACCAGTGGTGGACTCGCCGGCGATCCTTACGGGTACACGCGCATCGACGAGGGCGGTTTCACCATCGCAAACGGCGGAGGCAGCCGTGAGCGCTGGTCGGATGAATTCACTTTTCGCTACACGCCCGCGGCCGGCACCTGGCTGGTCGCCCGCGTGGTTCGTCAGGTGGAAGAGAATGAATCGGGAGAGCACCGGCAACTGGTGCTCACACCCGAGACGCTGGGCGAGGTGACCTTCGCCGACTTCGATCCGTCGCACCTCCCTGAGGTGACCCTGCCCTGACCGGGGCGATGACATGCCCGTCATGGCCGATGGGTGCTGTACTCGCAGGATGCGATCTCGAAAGTGGGTGTCAGACAGGAGCTACATATGGCGATTGATCGTGAAACTCAGGTGCTGAACGACGCAGCGGCGGCGGGCATCACGTCACCGAAAGAACTGGCCAACTTCATGGCACAGGTTACCCATGAGTCCAATGGGTTGAACCGGCTCGAGGAAAGCTTTCGCTATACCCGCGACATCTCGCAGATCCCCGTGCAGTCCGCATGGCGCGAGGGCCCTAAGGTGCTCGAAGCCGCGCGGAAGGAAGCCCTGCAAGGCAAGCCCGAGCACCTGGCCGAACTGATGTACGGCGGCCGTAACGGCAACGACGAGCCCGGCGACGGATGGAAATACCACGGACGCGGCTATATCCAGCTCACCGGCAAGGACAACTACCGCGCTGCGGGCGAGGCACTTGACCTCGACCTGGTCAAGCATCCCGAACTGGCCGCCGACCCGAAGAACGCCTCCAAGATCGCCACGTGGTACTGGGAAAACCGTGTTCCCGAGAACGCTCGTGAGGATGTCAGAGCAGCTACGAAGGCGGTCAACGGCAAGTACAACGGTCTCGAAGACCGCGAGGCCCGTTTCGAGCAGTGGCAGAAAAAACTGACGCCCGAACTCATGGATCGCCTGGAAAAAGGCGAGCGTCAGCCGGCGCAGGCCGACGCGGCACGTCACACCATGAAGGCAGGCATGCAGGGTGAAGATGTCCGCATGCTGCAGGCCAATCTTGCAAGGCTCGGCTACAAGGACGGTGCCGGTAACGCGCTGCATACCGACGGCAAATTCGGCCCTGGCACCGAGGCGGCACTGAAGTCGTTCCAGCGCGACCACCATCTCGAGGCCGATGGCGTTGCCGGCCCACGGTCGTTGGCCGCCATCGACCAGCAGAAACATGTCGACGCTACCAGGCAGATCCCACCCGCCCTCCGGCTCGATGACAAGAGGCATCCCGACCATGCCATGTTCACCCAGGCCCTGGACGGAGTACACCGCATCGACGCCCGGCATGGGCGCACGCCCGACCAGCAGAGCAGCCAGTTCGCCGGCTCACTGACTGCGGAAGCCAGGACACAAGGGCTTAGCCGAATCGATCAGGTCGTTTTGAGCGAAGACGCCGCGCGCGCCTATGCCGTGCAAGGCGACCTGAACTCGCCGCTGAAGAAAATCGCTGAAGTCGAGACGCAGAAAGCCGTCAGCACACCGTTGGAGCAAAGCAGCGCCACAGCGTTGCAGGCTCCCGCACAGGACGAGGCGCAGAAACAGCCGACGCGTCAGCCACAGGGTCCGGCCACGCCGGGCTTGTCCTGACCATGGCGGAGAGCAGCAAGCGAGTCGGGGCGCGTAAGCCGCTGAATTGGATACAATCGGCATGCGTCGACCAATCAACGGTCGTCCAGGGTGAAAAAGCGCATAGCCCGGCGCCGGGCGTGATGACTTCGACATTTCCGGATCGGTGCCGAGTCGCACCGGACCGATCATGGGACGTACAGGGACTTGCCACATGAAATATTGGATAGCACTCGCCGGGCTGCTCTTTTCAGCTGGCACGGCGGCGCAATACGACACCATTCGTTATCGTGACAACGATCCGTTTGTGTTTTGTCGGTACGGAATGAATATTCCTGATCCGTGCTGGATACCTATTGCGCCTTACACCGGTCAGTGGATGTACACGCTTGCCTGCGACCCGCCCAACTACCCTGATGGGCGTTCCTGGACGCCCCAGGACACGGACGCGCTAAGACAGTTGGAGACCGTATGTCCGATGACGAGTTCCAGCGGTCCATGGAAGGGCGCGGGCACTGGCGAGAACTCGCCCTATTCACATTAACAGCAAAGTCGGCGTGCGCTGACTGATGCTGGAGTGGGCGGCCCGAGCGGGTCGCCCACCGGTTGTTGAGTTTGTCAGCGACACAGGGCGTGGGGCGTCAAACAGAAGTTCCACGCAACGATAGCTACGCGGCACTCGCTGCTTACATCCGCCGTGCTCGCGCCGAAGACTCAGAAATTCCGCTCACCCCGTAAGCGGATGAGCGTTACGGTCTGATGTCGCGAATCCACGATGCTTCCGGGGCACTTCCTCTTCGTTGTTTTTCTCTTCACAGGCGATGTAGCGCCTGTCGGAGCATCAGTCCTTATGATGCCACTTGCAGACACTGCTGAGCACAGGGAAGAACCGACCGTTACCCATAGGCTTTACTACCACCCCGTCGACTACCTGACCGTCCTGCTTCACCGTGACATCGGCCTGCAGGACATCGGTTGCCGATGAGGTGGATTCCTCCTGCTCGGTCCACTCGTACACGGTGTTTCGGGACGGGTCGTAGGACGAGCGGAGGTTGTTGTGGATCTTGGTGGCCGATCCGCTGAAGACCGTCATAACCAGATAGCGGCCAGGCTTTAAGCGGGTAAAACGGAAATCGCCATTGCTGTTGGTTTTGCCGTCGAGTCGGGTGTCGAAGACACGCTTGTCGATGTCTACCTTCACTTTGGCACCCTTGTAGCGATTCGCGTCGACGAGGTCGATCGCCTCTTTCAGATACGGGCTATAGGGGAACAGGGTAATGGTCTGATCAGCTGCGGGCTGCTGCTGGCCACCCACCAGACCGCACGTGAAGCCACTGATGGTAGCGGTGCCCTCGGCAAGCGCGCTGGCGTCGACCGCCTTCGGATCTAAAACAGACCTGGGCGTAAGTACCTTGCGCTTGTCGGGAATGGCAGGTGCCGCGCCACGCGCGTTAGCCGCCTCCGCAGCGTCCAGGCCCCTGGCTGCCTGGCTTGCCATCGTTGTGTCCTGCGCCCCCTGTGCTTCGTTTAGCGTCCCGTTGAGGCTGCCAAGCAGCGGAAGAGCCAGCTGAGCATTGGCGACGCTCTTTTCGCCGCTTGCATTTGCAGCGGTGCCTTTCAGGCCAGCCGCGTCGAAGAACGAGCAAATGTTGCGCATCGCCGTCGCCGCGGTAACGCCCTTGGCCAGCTGGAACGCGATGATTGCCGAGTCGGTCTGGGGCGAAACAGCCATGACGATCGGAAAGCCGCGCGCCGTGACGGATGCCTTTTGGGCGACCGCCATTGTGATGAGCCCGTCAGTAGCGACGTGGGGCTCGCCGAGCGATTGGAACCCGATCTTTCGTGCGCTGGATTCAAGGCTCGTCATGGCCTGAGCAGTGTCGGCGCCGTAGAGACCGACGAAGCTCTGATGGATGGTCCCACCGTCAGCGCTGGGCCTGGACGAATAATTTTGCTCACATTCGGTTGCGGCGTGAGCGGTCAATGCCATCAATGAAGCGCTGGCGACAAGGGCCCGTACCCACATAACAGATCGCGACACCATCTGATCCTTCCCCATGTTGATATCTAAAGCGTCCTGATACAGTCTTACGGAACCTTCAGCGCGTAACGAGATTCTCCCGTCAGCGGGTCGCCCGTGCCCTCCACCACCTTAGCGGAAGGGTTCAGGCTCACCGGTACAGGCTTAGCGTCGCGCCATACCTTTGCCAACGGATCTTTACTGTCACCGTACGCACGGCGCGCCATCGAGATCAGGTTGCCGTCCGCCGCATAGCGCCAGATGCTGAACTGCGCGAGAGCACACGTTGCAACCTCGGTGCCGGCACCCATGCACGCTTTGGGATCGATCGTCGCGGAGTCTGCGTCGACCGCGAAGCCATCCACATAAGCGACTTGTCCCGCGCCCACCTTGAACGTTGCGAATGGTTTGGAGAGTGATGCCGTCAGCGTCAAACCCGGCGCGGTCCGCTTCCCTACCGAATTATGATATCCCTCCTCAATCACTTTGGGTCGGTACACGAGCTTCTCGGTCACGGTGCTCACGCACCGTCCCGAAGGCACATGCTCGGCCACACAATAGACGTTCTCATAGGGGATCGCGTCGTACATGGCATCGTGCCACTCCTGTGTCTTGAAGAAGCCCACATCCTGCGTAGTCGCCAGAGCAAGGGTTCCCAGCGATGCCGACGCACGCCATCGCTCGCCGCTGGTTGGCGGCAACGTGGCACGGCGCATGTGGCTGACGGCACCCGTCAGTTCGTAGGTGCCGGGTTCAACGATATACACGCCGTAAATCTTGCCAGGGCCGACCAGGGATCCTACGAAACCCCGGAGTCCTGAGCTCGCGATACCGGTGTGATACCCCGTTCGCAGCGGGGGCTCTTTCGTACTTCCTTGGCGTTGCCACAGGACGACAGCCGTCAGATCCATCCAGTAGTCCACCATGGCATCGACGAGCCGGTCGCGCTCGCTCATTTGCCAGTACTTGCCACTCACGTCCAGATTGGGCGTGACCACGATGGCTTTGTTCGCGAAAAAGGCCCGTTGATAGAGCCTCGCTTTGGCATCGACCTGCTGGCGTTTTGTGTCTGCGAGTATCGCGGCCGGATCGCTGGCCTTCTTGAACGGATTGCTGAAAAGTGAGTGTTTGGAGTTGTCCTTGGGCACTTCAGGCATCGCTGCGTGATTGACGACCGCCGCAAGCGTGCATGCGACATAGCGCAAAGGCGGATCCCTGACGAGCTGCTCCTGGTTAGGACGAACGACCACCGACACCGCTCCCATAGACGCGTCGTACTCCAGTTCCAGCGGGAACGGACGCATGTCGGGCAACGAGTTATCCAGTGGCCTCACGACATAAGCGTCAGGCTGCACGACATCGATGGTCAGCAACCCTGCCCTGTCGTGGTACGTTTCGTTGCGAAGTTTGAGATCAGGCATCCCTGCCAGTGCCTGCTTTACGCGACCGAGGGCAACGGTTGCCTCGTCCGATCCGGACCCGAGAGTCCACGTGCCGTACGTTGTGTCCCTCATGGCCACGTCCGTCATGGTGTTGGTCCAGTTAGCCATGCACAGCTGCGTCGACGCCTGGGACGTCACCGGGCCGGGTAGCGGTCCCGACGAAGCAAGCGCCGGCCTCAGAAGGGCTGCAGGAACCGAGACAACGGGAGCGCTATCGGCGGGTATTGTTCTAGCCTGCGCCACCGACGCCTGGCCTATGGGCTTGATCTGACCGAGCATGCGGCACATGACAATACGGACATCCTCGTCCTTGGCCTTCATGCCAGCGGGCATGCCGACATGCATAGTCACGGGTCCCCGATCCTGCGCGCTTACCTGGAACTCGAAGCCGCGGGCGACGGAGGTCGCTTCCTGTACGAGAACGAGGGTGGCGTTGGCACCGTTGGCGTGAGCCGGTCCCACCGTGAATTCCTCCGCCGCACCGATGACTTTCATCTGTTCGATGGCGTCGTTGGCATTGACATTGCCCGCGCTGGTACGCGCGTCGAACATTAGTCCCGAGGCTGGGCTACCCGAAGACTTGAACGTCGATTCGCACGTGTCGGCGGCGCGTGCCGTTATCCAGGGAGCCGTGCCAAGGGCCAGAACGGTAAACGCAAGGCGTCCGAATTGGGCCGAGCGCGGCCTGCCCTTCTGGGAAGTGTCTGTCATCGTGCTGTCCTTGTTCCTTGATGTCGGTTCTGGCGGTGCGCGCCCACAGGCGAATGATAGCGGAGCACCGCCAAAAAGAGACGGAGAGTGGAGGCATGCGCTAACATCATCCGCACCTCAGAATTGCGATACAACTCACGGAACGTGCCATTAGTGCGGCCTAGAATCGCGCCGCGACAGCTCCAGGATCCGCGTCGGACAACCGGACGTCGTTTGCAACTGGTGGCGTGAAGGTTCAGGAGTCCATCAAGGGGGATCTGACCGGCGAAACCGCGCCGATGTGCTGCCGATGCCGAGGGCTGGCGGGCGACCCATATGCCTATTCGCGCATTGCAAATGGCACATCACCATCGTAATCGGAGGGGACAGCCCAGAGCGATGGTCGCACAAGTACAATTTTATATAACTCAGTGCTAAAAGGGACTGTTTCGTCTTCAGGGTCGTTCACAGGGTGGCCGACTCCAGTACCGACAAGGAAACGCACATCGAGCTGACGGCCCGGGAGTTGGGCGCCGTAGCCTTCGCGGATTTCGATCCGAGTCAGCTGCCGGAAGTGACACTACACTGAAGCACCAACCGCGATACCCTGCCAGGACGGTGGGTTATGCCAGCAGGAGGCCAGGCAGCGCAGCAAATCAAACAGGAGTTACACGTGACGATTGACCGTTCCCCGCTGGCAGCCGCCAGCATGGCGCGACTCCGCGCCTTGTTCATGCCATGCCTCGTCGTGGCCGTCGGCATGCTGGCAACTCATGCGGCTGACGCGGCCGTCGTGGTGCCGAAGGCCTTTAGCGCCTACGGTTCGACGCCCGTCCCGGGCGGTGAATGCATAGCCGGCGACACGACGAAGGAAGGCATGAATGGCCACGCCTACGTCTATGTCAAAGACACCGGCAGCCAGCGACCGCGATGGATTACCGCCATCCCGGTGCCCGAGCACTACTACCAGAACCGCGCGACGCATTGCTTCGCGATGAACGGCTCCCTGTACGTACTCGTGCAGAGCGATACCAGCCAGGCCAGCTCCCTCTCGCAGACCGTCCTCAACGTCGTCGAGCTTTCCCCCGACACCGGAACAATCCTGACCGATCGCTATGCGGACGTTCCCGGCATCGAGGAAGCCTATTCGTCGTGGGTGGACAAAGGCAGCGAGGGTTTTCACGAGAACCGCGGCCAGATCGAGGTCTCGGGGAAGTATTTCATGATGAACGATCCGACCAAGCGGATGCCGTTCACCGTGATCCTGCCCGCTCATTCAACGCCCTGACCGGAGGCAACCGGCCACATGCCGCTCGACAGCGAAACCCAGGTCCTGACTGACGCCACGGCGGCGGGTATTGCTCGTCCTACGGAATTGGCCAACTTCATGGCCCAGGTCATCCATGAATCCAACGGACTGAACCGGCTCGAGGAAAGCTTTCGCTATACGCGGAATATCTCCCAGATCCCGCTGCCGGCTGCGTGGCGCGAGGGTAACGACGCCCTGGACGCCGCGCGCAAACAGGCCCTGATGGGCAAGCCCGAGCAACTGGCCGAACAGATGTACGGCGGACGCCTCTGCAACGACGAGCCGGGCGACGGATGGAAGTATCACGGCCGCGGCTATGTCCCCCTCATCGGCAAGGACAACTACCGTGCCGCTGGCGAAGCGCTTGACCTCGATCTGGTTAGGCGGCCGGACGTCGCGGCCGACCCGCAGCACGCCTCGAAGATCGCCGCGTGGCACTGGGAGAAGCAGGTGCCGCAGGACGCCCGAGAGGATGTCCGCGCCGCTACCCAGGCACTCAATGGCCGACCAGCTGGGCTGGACGACCGCGAGAACCGCTTCGAGGACTGGCAGCGACGACTGACGCCCGAAGTGATGCAGCGTCTCGCGGACGGAAACGTGGGCCAGCCCCAGGAGACGCCACCTGCCTCACAGACCCAGACCAGACCCGCCCGCCTGGACAACCCCGCTCACCCAGACCATGCACTCTTCGAAACGACGCGCGCCGCCGTCCATCGCCTCGATGCTCACTACGGACGCATACCGGATACGCAGAGCGATCAGCTCGCCGGTTCCGTCGTCCTCGAAGCAAAGAAACAGGGCCTGACGAAGATCGACCACGTCGTACTCAGTGACGATGGCAGCCGTGCGTATGGCGTGCAGGGCGACCTCAATTCACCGCTTAAACGCATGGTGGAGGTGGATACGGCGAAGGCCGTCAATACGCCTATCGAACAGAGGAGCGCCGAGTTGGCAAAGCTGAGCTCCCCGACAGCTGACGAACAACGTTCGAAGCAAATGCCAGACGCACCAACACCCGGTCGCTGAGAGCCCTCCCTTTCCTCCATTGAGTGACCTTTCTGGAAATCCATGATGCTAGATCGCAACCCGCACCATGCCACCGCACGATCCATCCCGAGGTCGGCATTTGCCTTCCTACTGGCCATGTTTTTGCCGATGACGCAGACCTTGGCTTACGGCGCTCCCGCCACCGCCAGGCCCACACCCGCCGCGCTCCAGGCACGACTGGCAAAAATGGATACCTCGTCCACTGTGGAATGTCACGCGGATAAGTACGGCAATCCCGCCTGCACAGCCGGTGGCTATGACGTCGATGTGACCGGGTGCGACGATCGCGGCGACACCTTCTTCGGACAGGTGCTTCGTAAGCCGGGAGCGACCCTCGGCAACGCAATTTCTCCCGACAAGGCAAAACCGGTGGCGCAACTCGCTGACGGGCAATTCCTGTGCATTGCTGCGACCGCGGAGAAGGAGGGAGCCACTACTCGCCTCTACGTTGAGGCGCTTCCCATCGAGCGTGTCGCGGCGTGCAAGGGCAACCATCTGTGCGCCTCGCATGCAGTGCAATGGATCGCGCCTAAGCCAGCCGACGAATGCAAGTGGATTGGCCACGATGGCGATTTTTCAGGTAGTTGCGCCGCAGGATGGGTAGACGAGGACAAAGTCGAACAGTTCTCCATGGGCATGCATTGACGCATAAGGAAGACCGCGATGAGCAAAGACATCCTCGACGCCGCCGAAGAACATTTTTTCCGCTCCGGGCTAAAGTTCGAGTACGGACGACCGGATATGCGCCACAGCAACAGCCGCGGCAACCATCAGATCGACTCCAGCCGCACGGAACAGGATCTCGATGGCGACGGGTACCGTGGCGTCGACTGCTCCTCGTTCGTCTGGCGAGGCATGAAGAACGCCGGTTACGACGTGGGTGATCAGCCTTTTAGTACGCACACGCTGTACAACGGCAATCACACGACTGCGTATGCGGAAAAGCATTTCGATGTGATCTCGAAGGCCGACGCGGGGAAGACGCCGGGCGACCTGCAGCCCGGCGACGTCCTCATGCTGAAGAGCAAGCATGGCTCTGACCAGCACGTCGCCATATTCAAGGGCGACGACGCCGAGGGCCACATCCAGTTTATCGGCTCCCAGACCTCGACCGGCCCCGCTCCCGTCACGATCATGCCGGACAAGTTTTGGGGCAAGGACATGGAGATCGTCGGCGCCCTCCGCGCCAAGCCTGAATTCCGTACCCATGAACCGGTTCACGGCGAAGCCCCGGCCGATACAGCCGCCCCGGTCGCAACGCACGCAAAGGCGGAGCCCTCCCACGCGGCCGCAAAGGCTGCAAACACTCCGACTCATCATCCCGACACCCTGCGCAAGGGTGACGAGAGCACCAAGGTCACGGCTCTGCAGGAATCGCTGAGCCGCCTCGGTTACAAGGACGAGAACGGCCACGCGATCAAACCCGATGGTCACTTCGGCGAACACACCAACGCGGCGGTGGAGAAGTTCCAGCGTGCGCACGGCCTCGAAGCCGATGGCATCGTCGGCAAAGCCATCATGCAAGCCCTGCACACGGCGACGCCACGACTAGATAGCGCGGCGCACCCCGCCCACCCCGTCTTCCAGACGGCGCGTGACGCAGTACATCGTCTCGACGGGCAGCATCAGCGCACGCCCGATGTACAGAGCGACCAGATTGCTGGCGTCCTTACCGGCAAAGCCATCGCACAGGGCATGACCCGGGTCGACCATGCCGTCCTCAACGAAGACGCCAGCGAGGTCTACGCTGTCCAGGGCGAGCTGAACTTGCCGTTCAAGCAGGTTGGCGAAGCGACGACACAGCAAGCGGCAAACACGTCACTCGAAGAAAGCGGCAAGCAGGCATTGCAAGCTTCGGCTCAGCAGTCGCAGCTCGCAACTAACGTCCCGACGCAGGCGACGCCCTCGCATGCGCCGAGCCAGACCGCCTGAGGCCTTCCGGCCGTCAGCAAGGATGTAACAATGACTATCGCCAGGCATCGCCTCACCCTCCGCCTCTGCATCGCCGCACCACTGCTAGTGACGGCCGCACCGGCTTTCGCCGCCGAGGCCGATTCACAGAACTACCAATCGCTGCTCCAGTCGTCTTCAAACGGTTCCAAGGTGGCATGCGGAAAGGATTCGTACGGCAACGTCGCCTGCACTATCGATGGCGAGGCTGTCGACGTCGGCGATGACTGCACGTCGAACCTGGCCTTCGGTGGCATCGCTAACGATAAGGGAACGATACTGCAGGACAACTTCAGGAGCGCCGGGGCCAGACCGGTCGCTCACGTCGGCAAGAACCAGCTCGTATGCCTCGTCGCGTCCCAGCGCAAAGAAGGCGAACTCATCCGCGCCCTCGTAAAGGTGATCCCCACAGCCACCGTGAAGAACTGCAAGGGCAACGACGCCTGCAAGGGCGCGGACACGCATGTGGAGTGGAAACGCCCGGTGAGCGGCACCGCTTGCACGCTCAAACCTGATGGCCACTACGCGGGTGATTGCGCGACAGGATGGATCGACGGCAAGGACCTCGAGGAATACTCGATGGGGCTGAAACCCGAAGATACGGGCGCGTGACCGCGCCTGTCCTATGAACAGCATTCGCATCAACCGTTTCGCGCGATTCGTCCCTGGCGCGTTTACCTGGGCTACCCACGCAAAGGTGGCCAGGAAGATCGTGAAGGTCGCCGTCCCCGGCCTGTTTCTGTTACTGACTGCATGTGGTGGAAACATGGAAGATCCAAAGATCGAACTAAATCCGCATCCAGCGATGCATTACGTCGTGACCATTGTTTTTAACGGAGCACCGGGCGCGTTCGATACCATCAAAGCATCGGCGCAATACGAGGTAACCAATCGCGACTGCGTTCCTGAGCAGCCCATCTCGGGCGCAACGATTCTTCCCAGCAAGCAACTGTGGCTAGACCTTCATCGAGTCAATGAGGGGGTATACGAGACCGATCTGTACATCGATCAAATCAAGGACGAGAACTACTTCTCCAAGGGACGGTGCCGATGGTCGCTGGTTGCCGTAAGTGCAAAGGCATCGCACGGAAGAATGCAGTTTGTCACGCCATTATTCGTTCCGCGGTTCTTCGAAGAACGCGGGATAGCCAACTACTTTTCTTTCGCCTCGTACAACGACGCAAATACTGCATTGCTGAACACGGGCAACGAGAACCGTGCAGCGTACCCGCATCCTTCTGAAACATTTTCAGTGCAAGTGTCGGCCAGGGAGGCACGCCGATGAGTACGCGCACCGGGGAGTACGCGGCACTGGCTCTCGACAGCTATACCCTATCTACCGAGGTGAAGGAACTTCGGCGCGGCGATCACGATAGCCCTATGAACAGCATTCGCATCAACCGTTGCGCGCGATTCGTCCCTGGCGCGTTTACCTGGGCTACCCACGCAAGGGTGGCCCGGAAAATCGTGCAGGTCGCCGTCCCCGGCCTGTTTCTCTTACTGACTGCATGTGGTGGAAACATGGAAGAGCCAAAGATCGAACTAAATCCGCATCCGGCGATGCATTACGCCCTGGCCGTGGTCATCGACGGCGCGCCTGGAGCGTTCGATAGCGTCGACGCGTCCGCAGACTATGGGGTGACAGATTACGGTTGTGTGCCGGAGCAGCCCGTATCGGGTGCACGGCATCTTCCCGGCAAGCACGTCCCGCTGCGGCTCGTTAAGGCAAGCGATACCACTTACACCACGGAAATATATGTCGACTTACTCAAGGACGAAGACTATTTCGGCAAGGGTGTGTGTCACTGGAAGCTGGCGGGCATTACTGCTGAGGCCGCCAAAGGACGCATGAGATTTATCACCCCGGTGTCCGCGAGGACCTTTTCGGAACGGAAGAGCGAGACCCGATATTTCTCGTTCGATGCCTACTATAACGACGAGTTCGAAACTCGGAACATGGGTAACAGGGATCGTCACGCGTACCCGGATTCTCATAAAACGTTTTCAATTAGTGTCACTGCAAAGGAAATGCAGCCGTGAACCCATCGACCAGTGATTATGCTTTTCTTGCGAACAACGTTTACTCGACAGGCCCGATGGAGCGGACCATCACAAATGGCGACCGAACGTTCTCCATAGAAGACACGGCGATGGATGGAGCAACGGGCTTCTTCGCGACCGCGTATCGCGACGTCGACACAGGGCAGGTCGTCATTGCCTACCGCGGAACGGATGATCCGCTGGACGGCATCGTCGATATAACCATGGCGTCATCGCGTCTGGATATCCAACAGCTGGAGTCCGAGCTCTTCACACGCGACGTGCTAGCTCGTGCTGCACGGGATGCCAAAGCCGCAGGGAAACAACCGGACGTCACCCTGACCGGTCACTCCCTGGGCGGCGGCCTGGCCGAACTCAATGCAGCAAAGTTCGGCCTCAGAAGCGAGACCTTCAATGCATACGGCGCCGCAGGTCTGATAGGTGGCGCACCTGAGGGTGGCAACCAGGTCATCAACCATGTTCGCGCCGGCGACCCCGTCAGCGCTGCGAACCGTCATTTTGGCGAAGTGCGCGTCTACGCGACAGCCGATGACATCAGCACGCTGCAGCGTGCCGGTTACGGCCGTGAGAACACCACCTTGGGCGACACGGTAAGCGCGATAGCGCTCAAGTCGCATTCCATGAGCAACTTCGTTCCGAGGGAGGGAGAAACGGCGTTGATCGGCCCTGAGGGTGAAGCGCGTTACCGGGCCAACAGCGGGATGATCGACCGTTACCGGTCCGATGTCCTTCGTGCGCGCGAGACGTACACGCACGCCTTGGAAAACCCGGCCATCGTCGGCCCGTCCCTTGCCGTGCACGCCGCGGCGTTGTACGCCAACCGCGTTGAACGGGATCTCCACGAACTCGCCGACCGCTCCGCGCCAGCGGCACGAGCGGCTGGACAGGGGGCCATCGAAGCCTCCCGGGCGATTGACGCAGGTGCAAGCCACGTCGCTGCCGCAGCCGTCCACGGCGCCCGCGCGTTCGACATGGTCCCCGGGTCAGTTGCACGGAGCGTGTGGGGTTCAGACACGGGCTCAGCGGAGCTCGATCGCCTGCTCCATCCCCCAAGGCTTACCGACGCGAGTCACCCAGACCATGCCATGTATACCGATGCACTCAAGCGAGTGCATGCGATTGACGCCAGCACCGGCCGTAAGCC
The DNA here is from genome assembly GCF_000745235.1 of Luteibacter mycovicinus. NCBI lineage: Bacteria > Pseudomonadati > Pseudomonadota > Gammaproteobacteria > Lysobacterales > Rhodanobacteraceae > Luteibacter > Luteibacter mycovicinus. The sequence goes on along the minus strand of NZ_JQNL01000001.1, from coordinate 3,747,006 downwards.
CGATCACATGAGCGAGAACCTGGCCGGTGCGCTGACAGCCGAAGCACGCCTGCGCGGGCTTAGCCGGATTGACCATGTCGTGATGAACGACGACTTCAGCCGTACGTTCGCCGTCCAGGGCGATATGAACTCCCCTTTTAAAAAGATGGTGGAGGTGCCGACAGAAACAGGCATATCCACGTCCATCGATCGAAGCACCGCCGTGCTTCAGTCCGTCGCGGCGCAGATGCCCGAGGTAGCGCACCACAACCCTCTGACGATGCAGCAAACCGCGCAGACCGAAGCGCCGACGATTCATCACGGCTCCGCCATGGGCCGATAGGAGCACGAGCCAACCATGAACCGACGACTCGCCCTACCCTTTCTTTCTTTATTTGCCATCCATCTCAACGCTTACGGTGCCAACATGACCCAGCCCGACATCAAGCAGAATCCGGCCCCCAAAATGCGGTACGAGATCACCGCGACGATCGATGGCGCGCCGGGTCCGTTCGACCGAATCCACGGCATCGCCGACTATCGCGTCACGAACGAGCGGTGCGTCCCGCCGACGCCGGTCATGGGCGCGCGCATCGTCCCGGAAAAACGCGCCGACATCGAATTCCGCCACGATCACGACAACATCTATCGCGCGACGGTATATCTCGACCTGCTCCAAGATGAAGATTACTTCGGCAAGGGCACCTGTCACTGGGCGCTGATGGCGGCAGGTATCGAACTTACCCATGCGACGGTAACGTTCAGCGCATCGCTGTTCCATGACGATGTCCTTGCCGGAAATGCCATCCCTCGCTACTTCGCGGAAGGTTCGTACACGAAGGCGCAGACGGTCCGAATCGACACCGGTATTGCCGACCGCAGCCAGTTCCACGGAGCCGGCCGTTTGTTCTCGGTCACGATGAAGGCTGAGGAGCGTAAGCCATGACATTCAAGTCGACCGATTACGCCTTACTCGCGCAGGACGTATATAACGACCCGGTGCTCGACAAGAGCACCATCCTGGACGGCGTCGAGTACAAGGCCATCGACACCATGAACAATCCGCGGACCGGCTTCCAGGCCACCGCGTACGAGCGCGTGGACACCGGCGAGGTCGTGATTGCTTATCGAGGCACCGAGTTCGATCGCGAACCGGTCCAGGATGGTGGTGTCGATGCCGCCATGGTGCTTACGGGCATCAACCTTCAAACCGCGGACTCCGAAGCATTTACGAAGCGCGTACTTGCGGCGGCGAAGGAAAAGTCAGAGACCTATGGCACGCCTCTGAATGTCACCGTCACCGGCCATTCGCTGGGCGGCACGCTGGCCGAGATCAACGCGTCGCGGTTCGGCCTGCACGGCGAAACGTTCAATGCTTACGGCGCGGCCGGCCTGAATCAGGGCATTCCGTCAGGTGGCTCGCAGGTCATCGACCATGTTCGCGCCGGCGACGTTGTCGCCGCAGCGAGTCCGCACTTTGGGGAAGTGCGTGTCTACGCGACCGAGAAGGACATCGACACCCTAAGCAAGGCGGGATACCGCGACGACAGCACGCTGCTGAGTCCTCGCAACCCGGTCAAGGCCATCGATTTCGATGCGCATGCCATCGACAACTTCACGCCGATCAATCCGCGCCTCGGTCACTCCATCATGGATGCGGAAAGCCAGGCTCGGTATCGCGCCCACGAAGGCATGGTCGACCGCTATCGCAACGACGTCCGCGACATCCGCATGGGCTTGTCGGCCGCGTGGGAAATTCCCAAGGCGATCGGCGAGTTCAAGGACGCCGTTGAGCACCGCGTCGTCGACGCCGTGGGCGCAGGCGTATTGGCTGTCGAACACGGCTTCGAGCACCTGAAGGAAGGTGTCCAACACGTCGGCCACGAAATCTCCCAGGGCATTCACGCTGTCGAGGAAAAAGCCCACAGCGCCTGGAACACCCTCACCCACCCCGGTTCCTGGTTCGCGCACGACAAGCCGAGCGTGCCCCTGAACGACCCGGATCACCCCGACCATCCGATGTTCAGGCAGGCGCGCAGCGCCGTTCACGAACTGGACCGTGCCCAGGGACGTCAGCCGGACGGCATCAGCGAGAACATCGCCGGTAGCATGGTGGTCAAGGCGCGGCAGGACGGGCTTGAGCGGATCGACAAGGCGGTGCTCAGCGACGACGCCTCGCGCATCTATGGCGTGCAGGGCGCGATGGAGTCGCCGCTCAAGCGCGTCGCCGAGCTGCCGACGGAGCAGGCGGCCCGCACCAGCGTGGCCGAGAGCAGCGACGCCTGGATCGCCGCGGCACAAGCCGCGCAGGGGCGGCAGAGCGCGCAGGTGGCGCAGCAACAACCGCCGTCGCGCGATCCCTCCCAACCGAGCCATGGGCTTTGAGATGAGCCCATGCCAAAAACCAATCGCAACGTTACACTTCCGCCCGCAATCCAACCGTGCCAGGAAGGTAAATAGAGCATGAGTAAGACCAGGGGATATTGGGCCGCCGGCCTGTTCGTCATCGCGCTCCTCGCAGGTGAGGTGCTCTCGGGGTACCTGACCCTGCTGTTTCTCGGCCTGGGGCAGATTCCGCTGAGGTTCGCCACCTACTACGAATACGTCCGGGCACTGGGCCTGCCGCAGGTCGCGCCCTATGCGTGGAAGATCAAGACCGCAGGTGGCCTGGGCTTCGGCCTGCCGCTGATCCTGTGGTTCGTGGCGCTTTACTTCCTCATGAAGAAGAAGCAGCAAGCCATGCACGGCGACGCACGCTTCGCCCATGCGTCGGACCTGCGCAAGCAAAAGATGCTCTCCCCCGCGGACAACGGCATTCTCGTCGGCAAGTTCAAGGGAGACCTCGTCCGCCTGCCGGGGCAGCAGTTCGTCATCCTCGCCGCCCCGACCCGTTCGGGCAAGGGCGTGGGCGTGGTCATCCCCAACCTGCTCGACTACCAGGAATCCATCGTGGTCCTGGACATCAAGCAGGAAAACTTCGACCTGACCAGCGGCTGGCGTAAATCCCAGGGACAGGAAATCTACCTGTTCAACCCGTTTGCGGAAGACCGTCGCACGCACCGCTGGAATCCTTTGAGTTATGTCTCAAAGGACCCCGCCTTCCGCGTGTCCGATCTGATGAGCATCGCCACGATGCTGTACCCGGACGGCTCCGATGACCAGAAGTTCTGGGTCAGCCAGGCACGTAACGCCTTCATGGCCTTCTCGCTTTACCTCTGCGAGAAGTGGGAGTTCGACGAGAAGAACAACCTGCCCTTGATGCTGCGCAGCAAGCCCACGCTCGGCATGATCTATCGTCTGTCGTCGGGCGACGGTACCGACCTGCGGGAGCTGTACACCACCCTGTCGAAGCAGCCGTTCCTGAGTTCGAATGCCCAGTCGGCCTTCGCCAACATGCTTTCGCAGGCGGCCGAAACGTTCGCCTCGATCCTCGGTACCTTCAAGGAGCCGCTGAACGCCTGGATCAACCCGGTGCTGGACGCGGCCACCAGCGAAGACGACTTCCTGCTGACCGATGTCCGCAAGAAGAAGATGACGATCTATATCGGCATCCAGCCCAACAAGCTGTCCGAAAGCCGACTGATCGTAAACCTGTTCTTCAGCCAGCTGATCAACCTCAACACGAAGGAACTGCCACAGAACAACAAGGAGCTGAAGCATCAGTGCCTGTTGCTCATGGACGAGTTCACTTCTATCGGCAAGGTCGAAATCATCGCCTCGGCCGTTTCGTACATGGCCGGCTATAACATCCGTCTGCTACCGATCATCCAGAGCATGGCGCAGCTGGACGCGACCTACGGCAAGGACGTCTCACGCACGGTCATCACCAACCATGCCTTGCAGATCGTCTTCGCCCCGCGCGAGCAGCAGGACGCCAACGACTACTCCGACATGCTGGGCTACACCACGGTGCGTCGCGAGAACATCACCAAGAGCAAGAAGGGTGACGTCTCGACCAGCCATACCGAAGAGAAGCGCGCGCTCATGCTGCCGCAGGAACTCAAGGCGATGGGCACGGACAAGGAAGTATTCCTCTACGAAGGCATTCCGCATCCGGTCCTCTGCGAGAAGATCCGTTACTACGAGGACAAGTACTTCACCTCGCGGCTGATGGAAAAAGCCAAGGTCGAGCCACTTAACATCTGAGGTCGGCGCGAACGTCCCGCCACCACGTCATCCAGGAGTCGAATTCGATCATGAAGACCTGTGCAAGCGCGCTTCTGGTCGCCGCCACCCTCATCGCTCCCGCTGTCGGCGCCGCGCCCGCGCCGACGATGTGCGCAAGGGGCGACCAGCCGGTCTTCTCGTGTCCCCTGGCCGGAAGCAAGAAGACCGTTTCACTTTGTGCCGCTGCTGGTGCACCCCATGGTGGAGGTCAGTTTTACTATGCCTACGGAAGCGACGTTTCGAAACCGGAGTTGCGGTATCCCGGTGCGGGCGACGAGGCCAAGTTCACTCGAACTCACTTGATGTTCGGCGGTAATACCGGCGGCTTTGCATACGCTTTCACCAATAGGGGATTCAAGTACGTCATCTACTCGATTTCTGGGTCAAACAATCTGGAAGACCAGGGGCTGGTCGTGTTGAAAGACGGCGAGACGAAGCCCATCAGGCAATCCCGCTGCGAAGCCGGCAAGGTCAGCGTTGCGCCGGACCGTTCTTTGATAGAAAAGACCCTGAAGTGGGAGAGCGACCCGGTGCTCGAGGATCAGGGCATACCCACGCCATAACGAACCATCGATTACGGCGTTCCAACAGGAGTTACACCTATGTGCGGCATGACCCTGCAAAATATGTGCGCCGCGGACACCGATTTATCGGCTGGCACAGAATCCAGGCGAACAATGATATGCGCAGGCACAGATGCGCGACTGTCGAAAAATCCGCCATAAAATGACCACGATTCATCCCGTCGAACAGGACGTCCGCAGCATGCGCGTTGCCCTGGTAACCATCGCAGCGATAGCCCTCCCCGCTAATCTGATAGCGGCGGCCGCGCAGCCCTCTGCGCCAACGGAGGTTGCCGCCTTTGCTCCCGCGGGTACGAAGCTCGTCGCCTTCAAATCCAGCGGCGACGCCGACGGTGCCGATGCCGTAGCCGTTTTTGAGAATGAAAGCGGCGGTGCCACCAGGCAGCGCGACATCCTCATCCTGCATAAGGAAGCGGGGCACATCGAGGGCAAGGAGGGTGACGTACATCCGTCACTACGAAGACAAGTACTTCACCTCGCGGCTGATGGAAAAAGCTAAGGTCGAGCCACTTAACATCTGAGGCCGGCGCGAACGTCCCGCCACTACGTCATCCAGGAGTCGAGTTCCACCATGAAGACCTATGCAAACGCGTTTCTGCTCGCCGCCGCACTCATCGCCCCCGCTATCGGCGTTGCCGCGCCCGCGCCGACGATGTGCGCCAGGGGCGACAAACCGGTGTTTTCGTGCCCGCTTGCCGGAGGCGGCAAGACAGTCTCCATGTGCGCGGCGGGCGACGTTACGCACGGCAGCGGCCATTTCTACTACGCCTACGGACGCGATGCGGCAAAGCCGGAGCTGACCTATCCCGCTGCCAATGCTCCGGCCGAATTCACGCGTACGCACCTGGGCTTCGCTGGTAATACCGGCGGTTATGCCTATTCGTTCACCAACGCTGGGTTCAAATACGTCGTTTATTCGGTTTCAGGCTCGAACAACCTGCAAGACGGCGGGTTGGTGGTGCTCAAGGACGGCCAGGACAAACCGGTGAAACAGAGCGCTTGCCAGGCGGGCAAGGTCACCGACACGGATGACGATGCACTGATCGACGCGACGCTCAAGCTCAAGAGCGATCCGGCGATCGAGAAGAACGGCGTCCCGGGGCAATAAGCCGCGGACGACCTTCCCTTTTAAGTCAACCAGGAGTTACACCATGTCCGCGAAAGAAAACGCCGACTATCTGATGGACGCCGCCACGAAGGCGGGCATTACCGACCCCAGGGAACTGGCCAATTTCATGGGCCAGATGCAGGTGGAGTGCGGAGGCTACTCGAGCATGAACGAAGGCCTGGGCTACTCCGGCAGTCGCCTGCTCGAAGTCTTCCCCGGCCGCAACGGGATGAACACGCTCGCTGAAGCCAACAAGGTCGCCGCGGGTGGTCAGGAGGCGATCGCCAACGAAATCTACGGCGGTGGCTGGGGCAAGAAAAATCTTGGAAACACCGAGCCGGGCGACGGCTGGAAATTCCACGGTCGCGGCTATGTGCAGCTAACCGGCCGTGCGAACTACGAGGCCGTCGGCAAGGAGCTGGGGCTTGATCTGGTCAACCACCCCGAGCTGGCCGCCGATCGCGATGTCGCCGCAAAGATCGCCATCCACTACTGGAAGGATCGCGTCCAGCCCCACGGTCATCAGACCGATGTCACAGGCGCCTGCAAGGACATCAATGGCGGCCACAACGGCCTTGCCGAGCGTAAGAACGCCGCGCAGGCATGGGAAGGCGCGCTCGACAAGGGATACAAGCCCGGCGGTCCGGATCCGATCCCGCTGGCCGGTGGCGGCGGCCACCGGATGAGCAAAGAGAAAGCCGAGCACGTCCAGACCCTGCTCAACGCCCATGGCTACACCGACACCAACGGCAAGCCACTGGTCGTGGACGGCCACGCCGGCAAGGAAACCAAGCTCGCCATCGAGCGGTTCCAGACGGACCATCATCTCAAGGCGGACGGCATCGTTGGACCGGCCACGCTGAAGGCGCTCGAACAGAACCTGCAGCATGACAAGGCGCAGCCCGCCGCAACGCCGGCAGCACCGGCGGCACCGGCGGCACCGGCACCGGCACCGGCAACACCCTCCGCAACACACTCGCCGACGGCGGCTTCGCTGCGCGAAGGCGCCACGGGCGCGTCGGTCGAAGCGTTGCAAGCCCACCTGCGCGATCAGGGCATCACCGGCTCGAACGGGCGCCCGCTTGCCGCGGACGGACACTTCGGTACGCAGACCAGGGAAGCGTTGCAGTCTTTCCAGCGTGCGCATGGCCTCGAGGCCGACGGTATTGCAGGCCCGAAGACCTTCCAGGCGATCGATAGCGCGCAACGCCAGGCGGGCGTACCGTCACTCGCCGACGCAAGCCATCCCGCCAACGGCATGTTCCGTCAGGCGCTCGACCGTGTGCAGGGTCTCGATGCACAGCATGGCCGCGAGTCCGGCCCGCACACCACCAACATCGCGGGCTCGCTCACGTCGGCAGCGACCGTCGCCGGGATGAGGAGCATCGATCAGGTCGTGCTCAACCAGGACGCGACCAAGGTCTATGCCATGCAGGGCGCCGAGAACTCGCCCTTCAAGCAGCATGCGGAGGTCGATGTGGTGAAAGCGGCCAATACACCCTTGGCGCAGAGCAGCGCCGAGGCATTCGTTGCGAGCGACCTGGCGCGCCAGCAGGCCCAGCCGTCGCAGTCGATCACGCAGAACCACGAAGCTGTGCAGAGCGCCCCCTCCCGGACATGACGGGAGGGTGACCCGAGGGACGATTTTCAATAAGCGGATGCCGGTCACAGCACGCCATCCGCTCGTACCTCAGAATGCACATAAATGGCACGACTGGGTTGACCAGTCGTGCCATCTGGTCGCGCATAGCGAACGAAACCAGACGCCCCCTCCGGGGGCGTCTTCACATGTGCGGCCTAAAGCCGAGCCGAAGTCGGCCGTCAATGAGCACTGCATCACACTTAAGTAGTAAAATTCGGCAAAATCACCTAAATCGATCCAATCGCACGCCGGACAGGGGTTACGCGAGTCATGGACTATCTGGAAGCAGAGAACGCGCTTCTTCGTGAGGGATTACGGGCCACCCGGCTCGGCCTCTGCATCACCGACGCATCGGGTCGGGTCGTACAGACGGCCGGTGATTTCGCTGATCGGCTGGGCATCAATGAAAAGGACCTGCTCGGCGCGGAGCTGCGCCTTCGCATGCCGGCCACCCTCATGCTGCCCCAGGCCGCCCCCTTGCTGGACATCGACAGTGCGGAGCTGAGCACCGAAGGCCAGCTTCGCCGCGATGGCGCGATTGAGAAATTTCTTCTCTTCCAGGCGCGTACCGTCACTCAGCGGGGCGAGCGGTTCCGCGTCATCAGCGTCATGGATGTCAGTCTTTTCGGCGTCAGCCGCGGACGTCTCAGCGATCTGCAGAGCACGCTCGAGGCGATCGGTGCGGGCGTCATCATGGTCGACGCACAGGCGGTCGATCAGCCCATCGCTTTCGTCAACCGTCGCTTCGAACAGCTGACCGGTTACACAGCCGCGGAGTGCATCGGGCGCAACTGCCGCTTCCTGCAGGGTCCGGATTCGGATCCCCAGGCGATTTCGGCGCTGCGTCGTGCGATCTCACTCAAGCAGGCCACCCAGGTCGTGGTCCGCAATTACCGCAAGAATGGCGAAGCGTTCGATAACGAGCTTTACGTCTCGCCGGTGTCGGACGATCACAACGAGGTGCGCTGGCTCGTGGGTATCGTCCGCGAGCGTCGCGATCGCACCCTGGTCGGAACGGGGGCCGCATGAGCGAGGCCGCCCTTGCCATCGCCTTTGGCCCCATGCCGCTGGGCGACGCCATGTTGCTACGTGCGGGACTCCGTCTGGCGGGCATCACATGGCACACCGCGCCACGTGAGAAATGCGACGTGTTCTTCGCGGTGAGCCTGGGCGACCTCCCGCCCGCCGTCCGTGGCGGCCCGCGCTGTGTCATCGCGGGTCCGCGTCGCGCCTCGTCGGTTCCCGCCATCTTCCTGGATCGCTGGCCCAACATCAGCCAGATGTCCGATGTGATGTCGCTGCTTCGCACGCCGGTGCGCGACCTGCCCGCCGCCGCGAATTCGCCTCACATGACCGCCGCCCTTCCTCCCAGCCCGCTCGATCGCTGGCTGGACGAAGTGGCACGAGCGGAAACGCGCGACCGCATGGTCCACGTGTCTACGGCATCGGGCCCGACCGCTCTGCTCGACCCGGCCAATCGCTGCGCCTGGCTGGCGCCGTCGGCCGTAGGTCGCCTCGCCGAAGTACTTGGCGAGGGTCAGGTGATGCTGTCCAGCGTGCCACGCGGCATTCCGCCGTCGACGGCCGTACGCTCATCGCTAGCGCACGTGTTGTGGGCGCTGGCGCTGACCGGCAACTGGCAACCCGACGCGCTGGGCATTCCCGGCGACCGCCGCCTCAAGCTGCGGCGCTGGCCGGACTTCGGTTCGCTCGAGCGACGCGACACCTTTCTTCATGTGGCGTCCCGCCTGACCCGTCAGCCGACCTCGCTGCATGCCCTGCTCACGACCTTTTCGAAAGATCGCGACGATCTCCTCGTTTTCCTCGCCGGCTGCCGACTGTGCGGATGGCTGGAGGTCACCGCCGACATCGACGACACACCACCCCCGGTCATCGCTGCCGCACCGAGCCGCCTGTATGCGGCGGTCGGTGCGATCCGCCGCGCCCTGGGCATGAAGGAAGCGAGCCGATGAGCAAGGATTACAAGCTCGTCTTCATCGGCCCCATGGGGGCTGGCAAGACGACCGCGATTACCGCGATCAGCAGCAAGCCACCGGTCGTCACCGAGGTGCGCAATACGGACCGCGAGGCGCACGCCAAGGCGTCGACCACGGTCGCTCTGGACTACGGCGAGGTCGTGATCGAGGGCGGCGGTCTGTTGCGCCTCTACGGCGTGCCCGGACAGACCCGCTTCTCCTTCATGTGGCCCATGGTCGGCAAGGGCGCGCTGGGGGCGGTCCTGCTGGCCGACGCCGCGGCGCCCGACGCACTGGCCGCCCTCGACCCGTTCCTGGAGGCTTTCGGGCACCTGCTGCGCGATCAGCGAGCCGTGCTCGGTGTGGGTCGCGGTGACGTGCCCGGTGCCGTCCCGACGGACGACTTCATCGAACATCTCGCCTCCCGCGGTTACACCACCCCGGTTTTTTCCGTAGACGTGCGCCAGCGCGCAGACGTCCACCTGCTTCTCGACGTACTGTTCGTGCAGCTGGAAGGCCGCACGGACGGCGCTGCCCTGGAACTCGCCCCATGAACACCTCATTTGCTGCGCCGATGTCGTCGTTGTCCCGTACCCAGCGTTTCGTGCTCGAGCAGTTCCTGTCGGGGATGATCGAACGGATCAATGGAGCCGAAGGGGCGATGCTGGCCACGGCTGACGGGTTTCCATCGGCCTTCTCGGGTGCGCTGGACGAGACCATGCAGAACCGCGTCGCGGCCGTGATGAGCTCGCTTTGCGCGCTGGGTGAAGCGGCCGGCGCGCAGATCGATGCGGGCGGGCTGGAAATCATCAGCCTCCAGTTCAGCGACCGGCAGATGCAGGTCGTTTCCATCCGTGGCGAACGAAGCGACTACGTACTCGCACTCGTCGCCCGCGCGGACGTGCTCCTGGGCAGCAGCCTGTGGGCTATCCGCGAATGCGCCACCCAGATCCGCGAATCGCTCCGGCCCTGACCGGAACAACCTACGAACACAAACAAGGGGAAACACCATGGCTACTCTGCAAGAATCGCTCGCCGAACTGATGACCACCGATGGCGCCGTCTGCGCCGCGCTGGTCGACTCCAACAGCGGCATGTGCCTCGGCACCGCAGGCAACACCGGCACCTTCGACCTCGACATCGCCGCCGCCGGTAACACCGAAGTGGTCCGCGCGAAGATGAAGACGATGCAGTCGCTGGGCATCAAGGAAGCGATCGAAGACATGCTGATCACGCTGGAAAAGCAGTACCACGTGATCAATCCGGTCGCGAAGTACCCGGGCCTGTTCCTGTACGTGGTGCTCGACCGCGCCAAGTCGAATCTGGCGCTGGCGCGTCGCCGTACGGCTGACGTGTCGGCGGCTGTCGCGATCTGATGCAGCGATACGAAGCATCTCTGGCGCCCCCGGCGTTCCGCGCGCGCCAGAGATGCTTCGTCGTCGCCTAGTTCGATGACGAACAGTGCATGTCGAACGGTATCTCACCGTTCTGCGGCTTGCGATTCAGCGAGACATACTTCTCGAAGACGTGGTCGGAGGCTGGTCCACTCGAGCGATACCAGACAAGCTTGCCGGCCTCCGGCACGAAGTAAGCATCTTCATTGCCATATGCGGAGCAAACGGGATAGCCGCCTCGCTCTGCCGCGTTGGCGCAAAAGCGAACATACAAGCGACCACTGCGCCACGCGCCGCTGAACTCACCGTCGTTACCCCCGGTATCCGTGCCGTCCGACCAGGTGCCTTTGACGTCGGTTCCCTGCTGCGTAGCCGCGAATTCGACGAAATGACCCATGTCGCATCGGCTGCGGTATCCCCACTTTCCCACCACCGACGCGTCACCGGGTCCGAAAGCGTTGAGCCGCCCGTCAATGACATGAGCGCGCTGTAGCGTCCGGCTGACCGCGCATGCGTTCTTCGCAACGCCCTCGGGTGTGTCCGCGACCCCGCAGCTTTTCGCCCGGTCGGCTACCCACCGCTTCTGCTCGGCATCCAGTGCTTGCTGGGCCGCCGGGTCGAGTTTGCTGAAAAGTACCGAATATTCGATATCCAGCGTGGCCTGATGATGGTCAAATTCCGACGCCAGGCAGACGTTATGGTCGCCTTTGCCGGCGGCAAGGAGACAAGCGGTATAGCCCTCCGTGACTCCGCCCTGGGTGGGCAGATAGGGGTTTCGTACCTGCTCCGCTACCGCACTGCCGACGAACAGCAGCAATAAGCACCCGATCAGAATCCTGCTCATTCACTTCTCCTTGTTTGCGCTCCGCAACGACTCAGCGCTGAGTCCACGCCTCGCGACGTCGGGCGACCGGAATCCTAACTCAGCGCGTGATCTGTAGAGAATCGCGCCGGGCGGTATCATGCACGGCCAGCGCGCCATCACAGGCGCCCTGCCCCATCGCAACCCCTCGGAAAATCATGGCTTTACCAGACGACGACCGCTCGGCCGCCGGGCATACGCCCTTCATGCGCCAGTACCTCGGGGCCAAGGCGGAGTATCCGGACATCCTGCTGTTCTTCCGGATGGGCGACTTCTACGAGCTGTTCTACGACGACGCCCGCAAGGCGGCGCGGCTGCTCGATATCACCCTGACGCAGCGCGGCCAGTCGGCGGGCGCCCCCATTCCGATGGCCGGCGTGCCCTATCACGCGGTCGAGAATTACCTGGCGCGTCTGGTCAGGCTGGGTGAGTCCGTGGCGCTGTGCGAACAGATCGGCGATCCGGCCACCTCCAAGGGGCCCGTGAAGCGCGAGGTCGTCCGCATCGTCACCCCGGGTACCGTGACCGATGCGGCGTTGATGGAAGAGCGCCGCGACAATCTGCTGCTGTCCATCGCCGCTGGCCAGACAGGCTATGGCCTGGCATGGGTCGACCTGTCGACCGGGCGTTTTCTGCTGACCGAAGTGGGCAGCGCCGAAGGTCTTGCCGCCGAACTCGCACGCCTGCAGCCGGCCGAAACGCTGGTCGGTGAGGACGTCGCATGGCCGAAGCTGGTCTCCTCGCTGCCGGGCCTGCGCAAGCGCCAGCCGTGGCATTTCGACGGGGATGCCGCCACGCGTGAGCTCTGCCGCTTCTTCAGAACGCGCGACCTGCGTGGCTTCGGCGTCGACGGTATGCCGCTTGCCGTTGCCGCCGCGGGTTGTCTGCTCGGCTACGTCGAAGAAACCCAGAAGGCCGCCCTGCCCCATCTCACCGGCATGGCCGTGGAAAACGCGGGCGAGACGATCGCCATGGACGCCGCCACGCGCCGTAACCTGGAAATCGACACGCACCAGAGCGGCCGCGTCGAGAACACGCTGCTCGGCGTGCTCGACGAGACGGTGACGCCGATGGGTGCGCGTCTGCTGCGTCGCTGGCTCAATCGTCCGCTGCGCGATCGCACCGTCCTGCGCGGACGCCATCAGGCGATCGGGAGCCTGATCGATACGCGCCGTCATGCGACGCTGCGCGAACGCCTTCGCGGTATCGGCGACCTCGAGCGCATCCTGGCGCGCGTGGCACTGCGTTCCGCGCGTCCGCGCGATCTGTCCACCTTACGCGACGGCCTGGCTGCCGCACCGGCATTGCGCGAAGACATCGCCGGCCTGGACAGCCCCTTGCTGCACAGTCTGGTCGAGCGTATCGGCGACCACGCGGAAACCGCGGCACTGCTCGCCCGTGCGGTGATCGCGCAACCGCCGGTGCTCCTGCGCGACGGCGGCGTGCTCGCCGAAGGCTATGACGACGAACTCGACGAACTGCGCCAGCTCTCCACCAATGCCGACCAGTTCCTCGTCGACATGGAGGAGCGCGAGAAAGCGGCCAGCGGCATCGCCACGCTGAAGGTCGGCTACAACCGCGTACACGGCTATTACATCGAAATCTCCAAGGCGCAGTCCGAGAAGGCGCCACAGCACTACACGCGGCGGCAAACGACAAAGAACGCCGAGCGCTACATCACCGAAGAACTGAAGCAGTTCGAAGACAAGGTGCTGTCGGCAAAGGAACGGTCGCTGATGCGCGAGCGAGCCCTGTACGAACTGCTGCTCGACAAGCTCACCGAACGCCTGCCGGAACTGAAGATCGCCGCCTCGGCGATGGCTGAACTGGACGTACTGGCGGACCTCGCCGATCGCGCGGAGACGCTCGACTGGGCCGCGCCCGAACTCACCGACGTGCCCGGCATCCGCATTGACCGCGGCCGCCATCCCGTCGTGGAGAAGGTGCGCGACGAGCCTTTCGAGCCGAATGACCTCGCACTGGACAGCGATCGTCGCATGCTCGTGATCACCGGCCCGAACATGGGCGGTAAGTCGACCTACATGCGCCAGAACGCGCTGATCGTCCTGCTCGCGCACGTCGGCAGTTACGTGCCCGCGTCGGGCGCGACGATCGGACCGATCGATCGCATCTTCACGCGTATCGGCGCGGGTGACGACCTGTCGCGAGGCCAGTCGACCTTCATGGTCGAAATGAGCGAGACCGCTAACATCCTGCATAACGCGACCGAGTGCAGCCTCGTACTGATGGACGAAGTGGGTCGCGGTACCAGCACGTACGACGGCTTGTCGCTGGCGCGCGCGGCAGCGGTGCATCTTGCGGCGACGAGCTGTGCGTACACGCTCTTCGCCACGCACTACTTCGAGCTCACGGAACTGGCCGGCGATTACCGCACGATCGCCAATGTGCATCTCGACGCGGTCGAATACGGCGAGCAGCTGGTTTTCATGCACACGGTGAAAGATGGCCCGGCCAATCGAAGTTTCGGATTGCAGGTGGCCGCGCTGGCAGGTTTGCCCAAGGCCGTGATCGCGGACGCGCGTCGTTATCTGGCTGCGCTCGAGCAGGGCCACGAGGTCACGGCGGCCGTCGCGACACCGCCTGCCGCGGCGCCGCAGATGGGGTTGTTCGCGCCTCCGTTGCCGTCGCCGGTCGAGGAGGCACTGCGGGCGGTCGATCCGGATGACCTCACACCCAGGGAGGCGCTGGATCAGCTTTACAGGCTGCGGAAAATGCTGCGCTGAACCATTGAAGGACCCTATGGGATCGATCTGAACAATCGAATTCCACTAAGCGACGTCTGTTCTTATAGTGGGGTCGTTCCATTTCACGGAGTCTTACGACTCTCCATCTTCGGCTCCGTGACGCCCCCCGCTCCCATCCCGAGTCAGCAGCCCGGGGTTGGAATTCGGGGGGCGGTTTTTATCTACCTGCCTTCCAGAGCGTAGCGCGTCGCCCAACCGGACTCGAACGTACCTGGCTTCTGAGGCAGGGCGCTAACGCCGGCACCGAGCGTCAGCCTGGCCGGCTTCGCCGCGCGGAGCAGGTCAGCCAGCGATGGAGCAAGCAAACCGCTTCGTTGCCATTCCGCAACATGCTCAGCCGTGGCGGGGATACGCAACAGGTTGAACGACTTCAGGGCGCAGGTCGCCATGTCGCCATCGGACTGCCTGCATGCGTCGTGATCGATGACGACACTGGCGCCGTCCACGACAAAACCGTCGACATAAACCACATCGCCCTTGCCGACCCGGAACGACGCAAACGGATGCAACAGCTGCGTCGTGACCAGCAGCCCGCTGACTTGCTTGTCGCGCAGCACGGTCTGGTATCCCCCTGCGGTCGCCTGCTTCGAATAGCTTCGGGTGCCGACGTCGAAGCCGGCGCATCCGCCCGTCGTGGCATCCATGAGGGCGCAATAGGTGCCGGTATAACTGCCGTTTTGATACGTGGCGCTCTGCCACACCTGGGTCTTGTAGTACTCGGTATCCTGCGTGGACACAAACGATGCCGTGCCCAACGGCGACCTCGCCGAAGCAGCCTTCCCCGACATGTCCGGCATGGGCGAACGGCGAAACTCTGCGCTGGTGCCTTTCAAGTCATAGGTGCCGGGATCCACGATAAACAGGCCATACTCCGAGTTGCCGCTGCCGCCCGGGTACCTGTACGCAAACCCATGCAAGCCCTGCTCGATCATGCTCGACATGGAGCCCGTACGCAGTACATCGGCCGGATCATCCGTACGACGCCACTCAGTCGTAGCCGTGAGGTCGATCCAGTAATTGACCAGTTGTTCTTCCCTGAGCTTGTCGACTCCCATGGCCTGGTATTTCTTGGATACGAACAGGGATGGCACAGCGACAAACGCCTTGCCGGCATGGATCGCACGCACGAAAAGCGCTTCGATACCATCGTTGCGGCGTTTCAGGTCGTCCGTGCGTTTCGCCATCGCAGGATCTTCGGCCTGCTTGAACGGGTTTCGGAACCGCGAGGCACTCCCAGTGCGGCTGGGTGATGACGGGGCGGCGCCAGCCACTGCGGCTGCCACCATGGCGCAAGCCGCAGTGCGAAGCACGTCGCGCGACCCTTGCTGCTTCGAGAACGTACGAAGCACGAGAGATGCCGCCCCCATGTCGCCATCGAACTCCACTCGCACGGGAAACGGCCTGACATCGGGCACATCCATGATCGTCGAGCGAACGTAGGCGGCACTAGTGAGCGCAATGTCCATGGCGCCCTTCTTGCCGTGATACTCCTCCCGAACCATGCGCGCGTCCGGGGTCTTGGCGAGGAACGCCTTGAGACGAGCCAGAGCTTGCCGCGCGTCTTCTCCGGACGAGGTCAATGTCCACGTACCGAAGACGGAACGGGTTCCACCGACCACATCGGTTTCGTCTGTGAAGTTCGCCTCGCAGAGGCGTGTGGAATCCTCTGGGGAAATGGGGTCGGGTAACGCGCCCGATCCACTTTGTAGCGCAGGTGCGCCGGAAATGCCTGCAGCCGCGACGGACGGCTGTGATCCGCCGGACTTTACCCGCGCAAGAATGCCGCACATTGACGCGCGCATGTCCTTTTCACTGGCCCCCATCCCGGCGGGCAGACTGGCCTTCAGTACGAGTTGCCCCTTGTCATCAGCTGAAAACTCGACAGGAAATCCTCGCGCATTGGCCTGCGCCTTGTTGGTGAGAGCAAGCGTGGCAGTCGATCCGGTCAGCATATCCTGGCCGACTTCAAAGTCCTCGCTCGGTGCGACGGCCTTCATCTGCGCGACTGCGCCCTGCGCCGTGACGCCAGGAGCGATCGAATGTGCCTCGAAAACCTTCCCGGAAAACAGACTTCCGGAGGACTTGAACGTGGACTCACACGTGTCCGCGGCCCGAACGGCAGGACAGAGTGACAGAAAAACTAGCGCCGCCACGCCCGATAGGCACGTTGAAGCGATGGATCGAGGGGATCGCTCGCGTAGACCGTAAAACATCATGCTGTCCTTGTTCCCTGAAAATGATCCTGCCAGCCGGCATCCGCCGATTGGACACTGAAAGGGTCACGGGAACAAGCGGCGCCGATCCCAGAGGGCAGTCAAGGGTCATCGAAGTTTTTTCCGCCGCCCTATCACCCTGCCATGACCGATGGGAACGGTATTTACAGGGTTTTCTTCAGGTCCTGGATCAGGCGCCGTGCATGCTTGTCAGGGCGCGAGTCCGGGCGCAGCAACGCACCGCCGGTGAGGCGGCGATCCTCGCGCTGACGTTCGCGTTCGGCAACGCTTTCGTCGGTTTCCGTATAGAGCTTGCGCGCCTCTGGTGCGGGTCCGCGTTTGCCCGACAACGCGGCGACGATGCAGGTCAGGCGTTCTTCCCCGCGGGTGATCTTGAACGTGTCGCCGACGGCCACTAGCTTGGCGGGCTTGCAGGTGCCCTCATTGAGCTCAACCTTCCCGCCTTCAATCGCCTGCTTGGCCAGGCTGCGGGTCTTGAAGAAGCGCGCGGCCCACAGCCACACATCGGCACGCACACCTGCGGAACTGGTCTGATCGGTCATGCGAAGAGTGTGCGGACGGCCCGCCCGAAATCCAAGCGGTCAGCCGGCGGGGAGAAACAGGTTGCCCAGCGGAATGGTCACGAGTGACAGCAGAATGCCTGCGCCCAGGACGGTGTTCGCCAGACGCGGCTCCAGTCCGTGCTGGTCGGCGAGAATCGCCGCCGAAATCATCGGTGCCATGGCTGCCTGCAGCACGCCCACGGTGAGTATCAGGCCGGTTACCCCAACGGCGAGGCCGATACTCAGGACGATCAACGGCGCCAGCAGCAGCTTCCAGCCGAGGCTGGCGGCGAGAGGCCCGGCCTCCTCCCTGCGCAGGTGCAGCTTGAACTGCAAACCGACAGAAAAGAGGGCCAGCGGCGTCAGGGTCTGACCGACTTGCAGAAGAACCTTCTCGATCGCCGACGGCCAGCCCCCAGACACGCTCACGACGATACCCACGAGCAAGGCCAGAAAGGCCGGAAAAGTCAGTACCCGCCGGACGATGGTCGGAACACTCGCACCCTTGCCGGAGTAGATCGACGCGACCACGATGCCGCCCGCCGCCAGCAGGGGGAAGCAGCCCAACTGGTCGGCGATGACCGCGATCGACAGACCCGGCTTACCGTGCAGGGCTTCCATCAACGGATAGCCCATGAACGAGGTGTTGCCCAGGCCGCTCACCAGCGTGAGGCAGCCGATCCGCTGCGCCGACCAGCCCAGCACCCTGCCAAGCAGCGCGAAAAGCGCCCATGCACCGAAGAAGGTGACGTACATCCCCAACACCGGGAACCACAGGTGCGCATCGACCGTCACATGCGGCACCAGCGCGAGAACCAGCGCTGGCAGCGCGACGTTCAGCACCCACCAGTTGATCCCCGGCACTATCCCCTCGGGCAGGCTGGCGTAACGCCGGCAAAGGATGCCGAGCGCCAGACAGACGAAGAGGATGAGCAAGGCTGACATGGGGCGAACGATAGCAGCCCGCCCCGTCAGATGTAGGAGCGCCTCGCGCGCGACATGGCTCACCATCGGCACGTGGTCGCCAGGTGTGTCGCGCGCAGGCGCGCTCCTACATTTTTCGGCGCGTTTAGCCGAGCAGCACCCGGTTCATCCGCTGCACGAAGGCGGCGGGGTCGGACAGCTGCGCACCGGCGGTGATCTCGGCCTGCTCGAGCAGCAACCCGGCGAGATCGGCCGCTCTGGTGTCATCGGCTTCCGCGGCGAGACGCTTCACCAGCGGATGCTCGGGGTTGAGCTCGAGCACCGGCTTGGACTCCGGCACGTCCTGCCCGGCTTCGCGAAGCAGACGAGCCAGATGCGGGGCGAGGTCGAAGTCGGCGAGCGCGAGGCACGACGGCGAATCGGTAAGACGTGCGGACACACGGACGTCGCCGACGCGGTCGCCGAGCAGCGCCTTGGCGCGATCGATCAGCGGCGCGGCGGCTTCGCTGGCGGCTTCCTGCTTCGCCTTGTCGGCCTCGTCCAGCGGGAACTCGCCCTTGGCCACGTTACGCAGGCGCTTGCCGTCGTATTCGGTGAGGTAGCCGAGCATCCACTCGTCGACGCGGTCGAACATCAGCAGGACTTCGATGTCCTTCGACTTCAGCGCTTCCAGCTGGGGGCTGCCGGCAGCGGCGGCGTAACTGTCGGCGGTGACGTACCAGATGGTGTCCTGACCGACCGCGGCGCGGTTGATGTACTCGTCGAACGATACCGTCTTGGCCGAGCCCTCGCCCTTGGTCGAGGCAAAGCGCAGCAACTTGGCGATGCGGTCGCGGTTGGCGGTGTCTTCGACGATGCCTTCCTTGAGCGTATTGCCGAAACCGGCGAGGAACGTGGCGAACTTCTCCGGTTCGTCGCGCGAGATCTTCTCCAGCAGATCGAGCACACGCTTGGTGCAGGCCGCTTTGATGCGCTCCAGCTGACGGTTCTGCTGCAGGATCTCGCGGCTGACGTTCAGCGGCAGATCGTCGGCGTCGACCACACCGCGCACGAAGCGCAGATAGGTGGGCAGGAGTTCTTTGGCAGCGTCCATGATGAAGACGCGCTTGATGTACAGCTTGAGACCCTTCGGCTCTTCGCGACCGCCACCGCCCATGAGGTCGAACGGCGGCTGTTCCGGCACGTAGAGCAGCGTGGTGAAGCTCTGGCTGCCCTCGACGCGGTTATGCGTCCAGGCCAGCGCGTCGTTGAAGTCGTGGCCCAGGGCTTTGTAGAAGTTCTGGTATTCCTCGTCCGTGATCTCGCTCTTCGGGCGTGACCACAGCGCGGACGCCGAGTTGATCGTGGTCCACTCGGTCGGGTCCGGCTTGCCGTCCTTTTCGACGGGCATCCTGATCGGGAACGCCACGTGGTCGGAATACTTGGTGACCAGCGAGCGCAGCTGCCAGGCCTTGAGGAATTCGTCCTCATCCGCCTTCAGGTGCAGCACGACGGTGGTGCCGCGCTCGGAGACCGTCATGTCCTCGAGCACGTACTCGCCCTTGCCGTCGCTCTCCCAGCGCACGCCTTCGACGTCCGCGGCGCCGGCACGGCGGGTGATCACGGTGACCTTGTCGGCCACGACGAAGGCTGAGTAGAAACCGACGCCGAACTGGCCGATCAGGCGCGCGTCGGCTTTCTGCTCGCCGGAGAGGGCTTCAAGGTAGCGACGGGTGCCGGAGCTCGCGATGGTGCCGATGTTGGCGACCACCTCATCCTTGCTCATACCGATGCCGTTGTCGCGGATGCTGATGGTGCGGGCATCCGGATCCCAGGTGATCTGGATGCGCAGGTCCGCGTCGTCGGCGCTCAGGTCGGGCTGCGCCAGGGCCTCGAAACGCAGCTTGTCGCAGGCGTCGGAGGCGTTTGAGATCAGCTCGCGAAGGAAGATTTCCTTGTGCGAGTATAGGGAGTGGGTGACCAGATGCAGGACCTGGGCGACCTCGGCTTCGAACTTACGGGTTTCCTGGCTCACGATGCCGTTCCTTCATGGGATGGACTGGCAGCGGATTATGGGGGCGGCTCCGTGAGGAAAAAAGGTTAGGCCGCCCTCTGCAGTGCCGCGATCCGCTCCTCGATCGGCGGGTGGCTCATGAACAGCCGCTTGAAGCCCGAGGCCAGATGGCCGGAGATGCCGAAGGCCTGGATCGTCTGCGGCAGGGAGGTATCGCCATGGTTGCCGGACAGGCGCTGCAAGGCCGAAACCATCGATGCGCGCCCCGCCAGGCTGGCGCCGGCGGCATCGGCGCGGAATTCGCGCCAGCGGGAGAACCACATGACGATCATCGAGGCGAACAGGCCGAAAACGATCTGCAGCACCATGACCACGACGAAATACCCGATGCCGCCCTCCCCGTCGCGCTCGCGGCCGCCGCTCATCCAGCTGTCGACCACGCGGCCGACGATCCGGGCCAGCACGATCACCAGCGTATTCAGGACGCCCTGGATCAGGGTGAGGGTGACCATGTCACCGTTGGCGACGTGCCCGATCTCGTGGCCGAGCACGGCCGAGACCTGCTCGCGGTCCATCTGCTGGAGCAGCCCGCTGCTGACCGCCACCAGGGCGTTGTTGCGGCTCATGCCCGTGGCGAAGGCGTTCATCTCCGGGGCGTCGTAGACCGCCACCTCGGGCATGCCGATGCCGGCTTTTTCGGCGTGACGGCGGACGGTCTCGACGAGCCAGCGCTCGGTCTCGTTGGCTGGCTGCGTGATCACCCTGGCACCGGTGCTCATCTTCGCCGTCCACTTGGAGATGGCCAGCGAAATGAAGGCGCCGCCCATGCCGAAGACGGAGGCGAAGACGATCAGGCCGCCGATACCCATACCGCGCTGCGCGGCCCACTGGTCGATACCCAGCACATGAGTCACGCACATCAGCAGAAGGATGACGGCGAGGTTGGTGGCAACGAAAAGAGCGATGCGTTTGAACATGGGTTTCTCTCTTATGACGGCTGGCTGTGTGGCGCCGCCCTGGCGAAGTTTTCGGGGCAGACGCTGAACGATTCAATGCCCGCGTGCGCCGCGTTCAGCCGGGCCGCGCCCCGACGCGGGTCCGTCGTCGGCGTCATCGCCTACACTGAGTCATCCGCGTCCCGCACGCCTTGAGAAACTGCTCAACTTTTCGTGTCATCGAACCCTCCACGCTACCGGGGACGCTTCGCTCCCTCCCCCACCGGCGCCCTGCATTTCGGCTCGCTGGTGGCAGCCGTGGGTAGCTGGCTGATGGCGCGGCGCGCGGGCGGTGACTGGCTGGTGCGCGTGGAGGACATCGATCCGCCACGCGAGGTTCCCGGATCGGCCATGTCGATCCTCGCCACGCTGGAGGCGTTCGGCCTGATCGCCGACGAAGCCCCGGCGTACCAGTCGCGCCGGAACGACCTCTATGAGTCCGCCTTCGCACGCCTGCAGGCGGCCGATCGGGTCTTCCCCTGCTGGTGCAGCCGTACCGACCTGGCCACCCACGGAGGCATTCATCGGGACGGACGTTGCATCGCGCCGCCGGACCCGTCACGCCCGCCCGCGTGGCGCCTGCGCACGCCCGACCGGACCGTCACGTGGCACGACGACCTCCAGGGACCCCAGCGCGAAAACCTCCGGGAAACGGCGGGCGACTTCGTGATCCGCCGTGTGGACGGGCTCTGGTCGTATCAGCTGGCCTGCGTCTTGGACGACGGCAACCAGGGCATCACCCAGGTCGTGCGTGGCGCCGACCTGCTCGACTCGACGGCCCGGCAGATTCATCTCCAGTGCCTGCTGGGCCTGCCCACACCGGATTATCTGCATTTGCCCCTGGTGCTCGACGCGGAAGGCCGCAAACTGTCGAAGTCGGCTGCGTCCCTTCCGGTCGATGCCGGGGATCCGCTGCCCGCCCTGCGCCGCGCCCTGGCGTGGCTGGGCGTGGACATCCGCTCCGCGGCCACCCGTCCGGAGCGGATCCTGCGCGATGCGCTCGATGGATTTTCGCCTGCGTCGCTTCGCCGCAGTAGTCTTACCCCCGCCCCGACGCTATAAAAGTCGTTTGCCCGAAAAACGGGCCACCATCGAAACAGGTCAGAAATGAAGCAAGGGATCACGCAACGCACGGCCCTGGTCACCGGAGGCACCGGCGGCATCGGTACGGCGCTCGTGCGCTACCTTGCCCGCCAGGGTCATCGCGTGGCGACCAATTACCGCGACGAAGCCCGTGCCGCCGCCTGGCGCGAGGACATGATCCGCGACGGCATCGACGTGGTCATGGTGCCCGGGGACGTCTCCGAGCCGCACACCGCCGAAGCCATGGTCCGCGAGGTCGAGGCGCTGGCCGGTCCGGTCGAGATCCTGATCAACAATGCCGGCATTACCCGCGACACCACCTTCCACAAGATGGACTACCAGCAGTGGACCGAGGTGGTGAACACCAACCTCAATGCCTGCTTCAACGTCACCCGCCCGGTGATCGAAGGCATGCGCTCGCGTCAGTGGGGCCGTATCGTGCAGATCAGCTCGATCAATGGCCAGAAAGGCCAGTACGGCCAGGCCAACTACGCCGCGGCCAAGGCCGGCATGCACGGTTTCACCATCTCGCTGGCACAGGAAAACGCGCGCTTCGGTATCACGGTCAACACGGTGTCGCCGGGTTACGTGGGCACCGACATGGTCATGGCCGTGCCGGAAGACATCCGCGCCAAGATCGTTGCGCAGATCCCCGTGGGACGGCTGGGCCGCCCCGAAGAGATCGCCCACGCCGTGGCGTTCCTTACCTCGGAAGAATCCGGCTGGATCACCGGATCCAATCTCGCGATCAACGGCGGCCATTACATGGGCTGGTAAGTCCTAGAGCCCGAGGTCGTCCAGCGAGTTCGGCTCACCGATGGTGCGGTGATTGTGGTGCGCACGAAACTTCGACATCACCATGTACGCCACGCGCCTGGCACGCATCACCGAACCCAGTGGGCGATGTGCGGCCACGCCATGCCACGGACTGAAAGACAGACCG
Source organism: Luteibacter mycovicinus (assembly GCF_000745235.1). Taxonomy (NCBI): domain Bacteria; kingdom Pseudomonadati; phylum Pseudomonadota; class Gammaproteobacteria; order Lysobacterales; family Rhodanobacteraceae; genus Luteibacter; species Luteibacter mycovicinus. The sequence goes on along the minus strand of NZ_JQNL01000001.1, from coordinate 3,723,815 downwards.
TCGTCGATCGCCTGCTGGCGCACTTCGTTCCATGCCTCCTGTGGCTGAAGCACGATGCGCGCCACGTCGATGTACGGGCTCTTTTCTTCCGACCAGGCCACCGAGGCGTCCTCGATCGGCATGCTCTCGACATCGGTACAGAACTGGACGCGCAGATCCCACTCACCGCCTTCGCGGGCGAAGTGCTCGACCATCGCGTCACGCAGGCCGTTGGGCTTGCCGTTGACGTTGAGCTCCGCACCCGTGAGCGCGGTCAGGTTCGGCGAGTGCGGTGCGACCGACACCTTCACCACGTAGTCGCCGAAACGAATCGGCGCCTGGCTGTAGTAGGTGTCGCCCAGCGGATGGGTTTCCGGCTGACCGCCCAGGGCAAGCAGCGTGGAACTCTTGCCGCCAAAGGCCTCGATCACGCGCTCGGTACCGCGCAACACGGCTGACAAGGCTTTTTTCGCGCCCTCGGCACGATCGGTCGTGGCAGCCACGAGCTTCAGCGTGCCGGCGAACTTCTTCGCGTTTGGCGCGGAGAACGCCGGGCCATTGACCATGACGAAGTCCTGCGTGGCGTCGCCGACACTGCCGGGAAGACGTTCGCCTTCGACACCCAGGATCTTGATCGCCATGCCGCGGGGCGTCGAAACGCTGTCGTCGAGGATGTCGCCCGGCACTGTGGAAAGGCGCATGACCAGCGGATACCGTCCGGGCTTCGAAAAAATGCCCTGCGCCAGTTCCACGGGGAGATCGTCCGGGACGATCAGCTCACCGGTGAGCAACCCATGGCTTTTCGCGTGCACCGAGCGGAACGCGTGCTTCTCGTGCTCCAGCGTGGTCTGGTTGATCTTCGTCAGTGTCTCGACGAGCTGCTCCGCGGTCTCCGGCTCATCCGCCTCGATGTGCTCGAGCGATTCGTCGAAAAGGATCGGCGGCGGGGTCAACGAGAGGGGCATAGGGCGGCTTCCGGTCAGGTGGCGTCGGTGGATCGTGCCGCCGCCGCTGTGAACGTCCGGTCGGCACGAGGCACGCCACGTGAAGGCGCATCGCCGCCACTACATCAGCTTGTAGCTGAAGGTGAGGTTCCACCGGGTCTTGCGGTCGTCGCTTTCCGGGGGACGGTCGCCCGTCGGCCTGGCCAGAGCGAAATCCAGGGAGTAGTGCTTGTTGTCCGACACGCGTACGCCAACGGCCGCCGAATCCAGCTTGTCGATCAGCGGACGTGAGCCATTGAGGTAGACGCGAGCGGTCTGGTAGACCAGATAAGGCACCACGGACTTGATCCACTTCGTACCGGAGACAAAGCCGCGATTGACCTCGGCCGACGCCGCCCAGCCGCTGTCCCCCGCGGCATCGCCCGGGTCGTAGGCATAGGCGTAACTCGGGCCGCCGAAGTTGATCTGCTCGGTCGAGGGCAAGGCGTTGTCGCTGTACTGGCCGGTCCCGCGAACCACGGTACCGAACTTGTGTTTCCACTGCTCCGACCAGGCGAAGTTCATGGTGTAGCGGGTGAAGCTGACGTCGGGGGTGGATATCGCCAGCGGTCCGTTGTTGCTTACCGCACGCGAGTACGCACCCATGCCGGCGAAGCCATGCGTCGCCGCAATGCTGAACTGCCCGGTACGCTGCGTGCCTGCCTGAAGCCATGCCAGTTCCGCATTAAGTACCCGGATGCTGGACTGCAGCGCCACCATCGCACCATTGTCCGTGTTGCGATAACGGTCGTCCTGTCTGGACGCATAAATGCCCATCGTGAGGCTCAGCCGCCGGGTATTGGTCAGCACGACGGGGTAGACGGTGGAGAGCGCCAGACGATCCTGCGTCAGCCGGTGATCAAGATACGCCGGCAACTGGTTATCGGTATCGGGGGAGCCCCAATAGCGGGTCGCATCGATCTTGCCCTGCCAGCCTTCCGAGCCGAACGGCTCCATATAACCGAGCGAATAGAGTCGCTGTCCTCCCCCGTTCGGGAACAGCGTGGACAGGCTGAGCTGCTCACCGAGCGGTGTCGCTCCGTTTTCCAGCAGGGTAAAGACACCCTGCGCGCCAGGATGGTTGAAGTCCATACCGTAGTTGACGTCGTAGCGCTGGCGTTTGGCGACGAGCTCGAGCTTCGTCGCGCCATCCGTCGTCGTCGGCGGGGGGACGTTGGCACCGACCGTGAGCCCGGGCAGTTGCCCGAGCAACTGGGTATAGCGCTCGAAGGTCTCCTGCCGCAGCGGACGCTCGCCGACGACGTGCGATGCGATGGCCCGGACGCGTGAATCCATGTTGCCGGTGTCGCCGGTCACGCTGACTTCGGAGACGTAACCTTCGACCACGGCGATGTGCACGACGCCGCCGGCGAAGCTCTGGTTCGGCACGAAGGCGAACGACAACGCGTAGCCGGCCTGCTTGTACATCGCCGTGACACGGTCGGCCGCGGCGATCAGTTCGCGCACCGAGGTGTCCTTGCCACGCATGGGCGCGAATTCCGCCGCGACTTTCGCGAACGGAATGGACCTGACACCGGTCACGTCGAAACGCGTCGGTGTCAGGTGGCTCGCGAGCAGAGCTTCCACAGCCTGGGTGGGCGCCTCCACGTTGACCTTCACGGGCGCCTGCTTCGGCGCTTCCGTTCGGGGAAGGGTCTGCAACGGATTGGCAGGGGCGCGGACCTGCCCTTGCGCGGAACACACGACGGTCATGCCAAGAAGGCACCCAAACCATCGATTCATGGACTTTCCCCTGATTTTTTCCATGTTGCTACGACAACGGGCGGCGCGTGTGCGCCGCCCGTTTTTCCCACGCTTTCAGTTTTCAGCGGTTGCCACCACCCAGCAGGCCTTTGAGGCCGAGCTTCGGGTTGTCGTTGTTGTTCTGCAAAGCGCCACCGGTGAGGCCACCGACCAGACCGCCGACCGAGCTGCCCACGGTATTGGTCACACCGGCCAGCGCATTGCCGAGGCCTGCCGAACCCGTCGAGCCGCCACCTGCGGTGGCACCCACGCCAGTGGCCGCGGCCACGGTGTTGACGACCGTGCTGACGCCGCCGGTCACGCCTGACAATGCACCGCCGCCAGAGACCGCTGCCGTGGCGCCGTTGCCGACGGCGGTGACCGTATTGCCCAGACCCGTGGTGACCGGTGCCAGCGGAGCGAGCGCGCCGGTGCCGAGACCGGAGACCGTGGCGCCCACGCCGGATACGCCACTGGTCACACCCGCGAGCGTCGTGCCGACCGTGTCGCCTGCGCCAGTGCCCGCCTTGCCCAGGCCGTTGGAAAGCCCGCTGCCGATCGGAGCCAGCGCCGCTCCCACGTTCTGTACCGCCGTTCCCGCTGTCGTGGTGAGGCCACCGGCCGCGCCCGGTGCCTGCACCGCGGCGATACTGGCGCCCAGGGCACTGATGCCCGTGCTCGTGCCACTGACAAGATTGCCGCCGCCCGTACCGACCGCCGCGACCAGGTTGCCCGAGTTGATCGGCGACGCGCTGTCACCCAAAGCCATCGCAACCGGCGTGACGACATTGCTGAGCGTTTGCGTCAGCCCATTGGCCGAGTTGGAATTGAGCGCGCCACCCAGCGACGAACCGAGCTGCTCGACGCCCGTGCCGACCATCGAGACCGCCGTGCCGACCGCCGCCGTGATCGGGGTGATCGGCGTGCCCGCGCCCACCGTGCTGACACCGCCACCCAGATCGTTCACCGCGCCGCCCACCTGGGTCACGACGTTGTCCAGCGTATCCGTGGTCGTACCGACCGGATCCGAGGTATTGCCGATCTGACCGAGACCGCTGGTCACGCCGTTGCCCAAAGTGGTGACCGCTCCACCAAGGCCATCGACGGCGTTACCCAGACCGTCGGTGAGGCCCGTGGCGCCACCCAGGACGCTCACGCCGGGAATGGTCGAACCGACGTCGGATACCGTGTTGCCGATGGCGGCAATGATGCCGCCAAGCCCCGACGCCGCGGTGCCCGCGGTGGTGCGAACGACCGGAGGAGGAACCGTACCGCCGCCACCCGTTCCGCCGCCATCGCCACCGCCACCGGTTCCGCCGCCGGTGCCACCGCCGGTACCGCCACCATCGCCGCCACCGGTGCCGCCGGTGCCGCCCGCTCCGCCGCCGCCCGCTCCACCACCGGCGGTACCCCCGGTGCCTGCGCCACCCGTACCGCCGCCGTTGTCGCCGGCGCCGCCGGTACCTCCCGTGCCGCCACCGTTATCGCCGCCACCGCCGGTTCCACCTTGCCCGCTCGGATTGACACTGGTACCCGACCCGCCGCCGGAACGCGTCGAACCATGACCGCTGCATGCCGTCATCGACACCGCGCCTGCGAGCAGGCAGCTGACGAAGAAAGTACGGGTAAGAACCTTGCTGAATTTGTGCTCGCTCATGATTCACTCCTCGAGCGCACAGCGCTCTGGGTAGCGCCCCCTGCCATGTGGGAGCTGAACATCGAATGTGACCCACGTCACAGCCGGTGAATTCATGAGACTCGCAGGCCCTGCGCTGAAATACGCAAAATTGGCGGATAAACGGGCATCTTCAACGCGATTTCGGCCAAATGTCGACGGGCGCCAAAGCCACGACGCGCTGGATCGAGCGAAACGCGAAATTCGTGTAAGCGGCGTTTTTTCTGTCGGAAAATCGGCTGGCGGATGGGAGAAGCGACGTGTTCTTCGTCGGGCTCGGCTTCGCCGTCGCAATTCACCGGGCCACAAAAAAACGCCCCGGCAAGCCAGGGCGTTTCCGTGAAACCGAAGCCGGTCTTTGAGCCGCTTTTAGTGCACGGTGAAAAGCTTATCGAAGCCAGCGATGCGCAGCGTATTACGCAGGTCGGCACCGGCGTTGACGATGCGGATCTCGGCGCGGTCGCCGCCGGCGTGCTCGCGCAGAAGCATCAGCATGCCCAGCGCGGAGCTGTCCATGCTGGTGACCTGCTCAAGGTCCAGCACGTAGCTGCGGGCCGCTGCCACGTCGCCCAGGCAGGCATCGTGGAAGGCACGATGGATGGAGAAGTCGAAGCGCTCGCCCAGGTGCAGGGTCAGGCAGCCGTGATCGGTATCGTTGTGGACGTTGATGGCCATGGTGTCTTCCCTCAGAACAGGTCGATGTCGCCGGCAGCCATCGACTGCTGGAGGGCGGGGCCGCGGGCACGCAGGCGGGCGCGTTCACGCTGTTCGGCCAGTCGCGAGCGGACGCGCTGGGCGCGGGCGCCGAGCTCGGACGGATCGGACGGCGCGCAGGCGAGTTCTTCGATGTCACGTGTGCAGTCGGCGGTGATTTCCTGCAGCTCGACAAGACGCGAGCGCGTCTGGTGCAGCAGCTGGCTGAGGATATCCTCGAACTGCAGGGAGCGGATGGTCGTCGAGACGTCCGTGCCGAGGCCGCGGTTGATCATGGCCGCCTCGTCCGCCGCGGCGCTGGTGCGCTGGTTGGACTCGGTGATGGTCGACATCATCTGGTCGATGTCGCCCTTGGCCGACAGCGCCACGTTCATGTCCTGCGAGGCCATGTGGCCGACCAGCTCGCGCAGCTGTTCCATCGCGGTGCGCGAACGCTCCACGTGGGTACCGATCTTTTCGTTGAACTGGTTGCTGTGCTGGGCGAGGTTGCGGATCTCGCCGGCCACCACCGCGAAGCCGCGGCCGGACTCACCGGCACGTGCCGCTTCGATGGCCGCGTTCAGCGCCAGCAGGTTGGTCTCTTCGGCGATCGTGTTGACGTTCTTCAGCAGCGCGAACACGGCGTCCATTTCCTTCGCCATGCCATCGATGCGGTAGACGATGCGCAGGCTCTCGCGCGACAGCTGGACGATCAGGCCGACGAAATGCTCGAGCAGTCCGGCGGTGCGATCGGCGAAGTCCTGCACCGAGATGCCCTGGCCGCCGCTTTCGATGATCTGGCTGAGCAGCTTCTGCTGCTTGCCGGTCTTGTGCGACAGGCCGTTGAAGCCGCCGCCCAGTTCGGCGACCGCGTCGCGGACCAGGTCGAGTGCCTGATGGAGTTCGCGGCTGGCGTGACCGAGCTCGTCGACGATGGCGCTGCGAACGTCTTCCATCGCTTCGCGCACGGACGCTTCGTCGTTGGATGCCGTCGAGCTGAGCACGACCTCGACGTCGGGCAGCGGTGCGGGCACGAGGCTGATCGCGATCCAGGTGGCCGTCAGCAGCGCCACGACGACCGGGGCGACCCAGGCGGCGTGGAACACCAGGACGGTGACCAGGGCGATGGCACTGGCGATGAAGCCGATGCTGCGTTCGTTCTTGGGATTGACCATGATGACGTCTCGTTCTTCAGGTGCCGACGCGCGCGGCGGCGGAAACGGGGGTTTGGGCGAGCGCGAGCAAGCGCGCGGCGATGGCGTCCAGCGGCAGCATCTCGCTGGCGGCACCGGCTTTCCAGGCGGCACCCGGCATGCCCCAGACGACCGAACTGGCTTCGTCCTGGACCAGCGTGGGTGCGCCGATTTCTTTGAGTTCACCGAGGCCGCGTGCACCGTCATCGCCCATGCCGGTCAGCAGCACGCCGATGGTGGCGGCACCGACGCTGGCGGCCATGGAGCGGAACAGCACGTCGACCGCCGGCTTGTGGCGATTGACCGGGGGGCCGTCGTGCAGACGACACACGTGCCTGGCCCCGTCCCACATCACGAGGAGGTGCTGGCTGCCCGGCGCGATGTACGCGTGGCCAGGCTGGATCGGCTGCCCGTCGCGGGCCTCGCACACGCGCATCGCCGAGCAGGTATCCATGCGCGCGGCGAACGGACCGCTGAACGCGGCCGGGATGTGCTGGGTAATGACGATGGGTGGTGCGGTCGGCGGCATGGCCGCGAGCACCACACGAATGGCCTCGGTACCGCCGGTGGAGGCACCGATGGCGATGATGCGCGTGCCGCCACGACTGCCGGCGGTCTGTGCGCGCGGCAGCACCGCGTCGGCGGAAAGGCGCGGCGGCACTTCGAGGCGAGCGGCGTCGTGACGCGGTTCGTGGCGCGGATGATCCAGCTGCATCACCTCGGAGCGCTCGCGCGGCTTGGCGCCGGCGGCAAGGCGAACCTTGGCGCAGATCTCCGGCGCGTGCTCCATGAAGGTGTTGGCGAGGTCCGCCGACGGCTTGGTGAAGAAGTCGATGGCACCGAGTTCGAGCGCGCGCAGCGTGACGTCCGCGCCCTTCTCGGTCAGCGTCGACACCATCACCACCGGCATCGGACGCAGGCGCATCAGGTTTTCGAGGAAGGTCAGGCCATCCATGCGCGGCATCTCGACGTCGAGCGTGAGCACGTCGGGATTGAGCTGCTTGATCTTCTCACGCGCGATCAGCGGGTCCGCGGCGGTACCGACCACCTCGATGCCCGGATCGGACTCGAGCATGGTCGACAGCACCTTACGCACCAGGGCCGAATCGTCGACGATGAGAACGCGTACTTTCTGCATGGGCTCTGGCAACTCGGGTGGCGTAACGTCCCTGTCGGTGGACCGACCGGCACTGAATGTCTTGAGGAAAGCTTTCCGCGCGGCGCGTCAGAAAAGCTCCACCTCTCCCTTTATCGGATCGTCAGCCAATCGCTTGAGGTATCGTTTCTCGCGATCGGCAAGATTGTTGTCGTGTGCGGCACGCAGCTGGCGCACACGCACCTTGCCGCTGACCGGGAAGAACTGCACCTGACGCGGGTAGATGTCGCCGACGTCGGCCGCGCAGAGGCGCAGCTTCTCGGTGGCGATATAGCGCTGCACGAAGGCGATATTGCGCTGACCGATATCGGTCATGGTCGCCAGCACACGCCCGCCGCCGAAGATCTTCACTTCGAGATCGTCACGACGGCCGCCGGCTTTGAGGATCGAGTTGATCAGCTGCTCCATCGCGTCGTTGCCGTAACGCGCGGCACGACCGACGGTGGAACTCCAGCTGTCACGCTCGCCCGCGGGCTCGGGCAGCATGAAATGGTTCATGCCGCCGATGCGCTGTTTCGTGTCGCGCACGCAGGCCGACACGCACGATCCCAGTACGGTGGAGATCATTTCTTCCTGCGTGCTGACGTAGTATTCGCCAGGCAGAATCTTGACCGTCACCACTTCCTGCGCGGGATCCCAGAACCGGCGGACGTGTTCGAATCCCGGCAGCACACTCTTTGGATCGAAGCCGACGAACGTGCGTGGCAGGGTCGCGAACGCGTCTGTCATGTGCGTTTCCGATAAACGGTTCGACCGATGAGGTCGAAGTCTTCGGACAGTCCGTACATGGATTCCGAGTGACCGAGGAAAAGGTAGCCGCGGCTTTCCAGCATGCCGGCATAACGGGAGAACAGGCGCTGCTTGGTCGGCTTATCGAAATAGATGACGACGTTGCGGCAGAAAATGGCGTCGAACTTGCCCTGCATGGGCCAGTCGTGAAGCAGGTTGAGCGGCTGGATGGTGACGAGCTCGCGCAGGCGCGGGTGCACCTGGGCGAAACCGTCGAACGAGCCTTCGCCGCGCAGGAACCAGCGCTTGCGACGCGCTTCGCTCACGCCCGTCAGGCGGTCGACCGGGTAGACGCCTTTGCGCCCGAATTCCAGCGCCTGCGGTGACAGGTCGGTCGCGAGAATCTTCGCGTCGATGTTGACGCCCATCCGCTCCATGGCCTCGGCCAGCACCATGGCGATGGCGTACGGTTCTTCGCCCGTGGAGCAACCGGCCGACCAGATGCGCAGGCGTCCACCGTTGCGCTTTTCTTCAAGCCAGCGTGGCAGGAGCTCGTCCACGAGCAGGTCGTAATGGTGCATCTCACGGAAGAACGAGGTGACGTTGGTGCTGATGCAGCTGGCCAGTTCACCCAGTTCGCCGTCCGGATCGCGACGAAGCAGATCGCAGTACGCCGAGAAACCGTCGAGGCGAAGCGTGCGCAGCCGGCGGAGCAGACGCCCCTGGACGAGCTGGCGCTTGTGCTCGCCTAGCGAGATACCGCAATGCTGAAGCACGAAGTCGCGAAGGAAGGCGAAGTCCGCGTCGCCCAGGCTCGGGCCCGCTGCGCTCGCCGGTACGACGCTGTCGCCGTTGTTGACGAGCGCATTCATCGATCAGAACTCCTTCCACACGCCGGAGTCAGCCGACTCGGCGGGACGCGACGGTCGCACGGGGGCGGCCGGCGTGCTGCGCACCGCGGCGAACACCGTTTCCATCTCTTCCTGCGTGGCGTCCTTGCGCGGCGCCCTGGCGGCCGGCGCGGAAGCCACTGTACCGGTGACCTGGAAGAACGACACCTGACGGCTCAGCTCGGTCGCCTGCTCGTGCATGGCACGGGCGGCGGCGGCGGATTCTTCCACCAGTGCGGCGTTCTGCTGGGTCATCTCGTCCATCTGCAGCACGGCGTGGTTGACCTGGTCGATACCGGCCGACTGCTCGGAGCTGGCGGCGGCGATCTCGGCGACGATGTCGGTCACTTTCTTCACGCTCTCGACGATCTCGGCGAGCGCCTTACCGGACTGGTCGACCAGCTCGGAACCGGCCTTGACCTTGCTCGCGCTGTCGTTGATGAGGCCCTTGATCTCCTTGGCCGCACCCGCCGAACGCTGGGCGAGGTTACGCACCTCGGTAGCGACCACGGCGAAGCCGCGACCCTGCTCACCCGCACGCGCGGCTTCCACCGCGGCGTTGAGCGCCAGCAGATTGGTCTGGAAAGCGATTTCGTCGATGAGGCTGACGATGTCGGAAATCTTCTTGCTGGAGCTGTTGATCTCGCGCATGGCGACAACGGTCTGGGCAACGACTTCGCCGCCCTTCTCCGCCTGCTCACGTGCACCGCGGGCCAGCTGGTTGGCGTGGCTGGCGTTCTCGGCGTTCTGCTTGACGGTCGAGGTCATTTCTTCCATCGACGAAGCGGTTTCTTCCAGGCTGGACGCCTGTTCCTGCGTGCGCTGCGAGAGGTCGTCGTTACCGCGCGAGATCTGCTGCGCGGCGGTGCTGACCGACGAGGAACCGTGACGCACTTCGGTGACGATGGCGCTGAGGCGCTCGTCCATCGCGCGGAACGCGCCCTGCAGCTGGCCGAGTTCGTCCTGACGGGTGACCTGCACGTCGTGACCCAGCTTGCCTTCGGCAATCTGGTTGGCGACGTTCACGGTGACCGACAGCGTGCGGAGGATCGAGCGGATCACCAGCACGCCGATCAGCAGGCTGACGATCAGGCCGAGCGACAGCGCAATGATGCAGAAGGCACGGATCGTCTTGTACTGGGCTGCCTGCTTTTCGTAGATCGCCGCGGCCTCGTCGCGCTTGGCGGTGACCAGCTTGGCGAGCTGCGCCTGACGATCCATGAGGATCGGGCGGACGGACATCTCCATGACGTCGAGCGCGCCCTCGTCACCCTGCTTGAGGGCGTCGAGCATGTCGTTCTTGGCCGAGTTGTACTCGTCGTTGGACGACTGCCAGCGGTCGTAGAGCTTCTTGATCTCCGGCGACATCGGCATCTTTTTGTAGTCGTCCTTCAGCTTGGCCATCTCGTCCTGGAGCTTCTGGAACTCGGCAAGCTTCTGGTTGACCTGATCCTTCTCGGACACCTTCGCCGCGGCTTCACCCATGACCACGAAGGCCATCAGGGCGCGCGTGCTCACCTGGCTGAGCATCTCGGACGGAACGAGTTCTTCCTCGTAGACCTTGCGCAGGCCTTCGTTCTGAAAGTACATGGCACCGAGGCCGACGGCGGCGCCGCCGATCAGCATGACGCCCAAAAGACCGAGCACACCGTAAAGGCGTCCACGGACGGTCAGGGCGGGCATCTTGAACTTGAACTTATTCATTGCGATTCCAATCGGCAAAGTGCGGCAGTGGCAAACCGGGCATCTCACGCCACGGCGACCGAAGCCGCCACGGCGCCTCTACGCTCAGGCGACGGCTTTGACGTCGGTGGAAGCCAGCGCGGCTTCCAGCATCTGGGCGTCCTGCGGCTGCAGGAGACGGTCGACGTCGAGCAGCAACACCATGCGCTCGCCGACGGACGTGAGGCCCTTCAGGTATTCGGTATCGACGGTGGTGCCCATGTCGGGAACCGGACGGATGCCGCCGGGAGCGACCTCCACCACGTCGGAGACGGCATCGACCACCACGCCGAACTGGCGACCGTTGACCATGACGATGACGGTCACGGTGGTGGCGGTGTATTCCTCGCGCGCCAGATTGAAGCGCAGGCGAAGATCGAGCACCGGCACGATCGCGCCGCGCAGGTTCAGCACACCCAGCACATAGGACGGTGCCTGCGGGATGCGCGTCACCGGTGTCCAGCCGCGGATTTCGCGGACGGCGAGGATATCCACCGCGTATTCCTCGTTACCGAGGTTGACGGTCAGGTACTGCGCGGCCTCGTCGGACGCGTCGATGGCGGTATTGGCTGCTTGATTCATGTCGTTCCCACGGCGGATCGGATCGGCGGTTCGGGACCCCTTCCCTTGGGGTATCGGCTATTCCGGTGGGGACTTGAGGGGCAATTTTGCGGTGCCGCATCCGGTGGGGTGTGGGGCGTGATGGGGCGGGATGGGCGGGGATGGGGAGACGGAATGGGGAACCGGGGCGTGCCGCTTCATTGCTTTGTCGGCTTTTCGCGCGCAGGGCGCGCTCCTACCGCGCGGCGGTACCGCACGGGCTTACCGGTTGGGGCACCGCGCGGCGGGGATGGCCGGCGGTTGTAGGAGCGCGCCTTGCGCGCGACCCCGTTCAACCCACGGCGATCAGGCCGCCTTGCGACGCGCCTGCAGACGCACCAGCCCGGCGACGTCGGCGATCAGCGCGACGGAGCCGTCAGCCAGGATCGTCGCGCCGGAGATACCGGTGACCCGGCGATAGTTGGCTTCCAGCGACTTCACCACCGCCTGCTGCTGGCCGATGAGTTCGTCGACGAACAGACCGATGCGACTGCCCTCGCCTTCCACCACGATGACGATACCGTCGTCGATGGCACGGCGCTGACCGGCGCAGCCGAACGCGTCGAACAGCCGCACGATGGGCAGCCAGTGATCGCGGAAGCGGAACAGCTCGCCGCCGCCCGCCACGCTGCGAATCGCATCCGGCTTCACCTGCACGGATTCGACGATGGAAACCAGCGGCACGATGTAGGTTTCTTCACCCACCGCGGCCGTCAGGCCGTCGATGATCGCCAGCGTCAGCGGCAAGGTGATGGTGAAGGTGGTGCCTTTGCCCTCGACGCTGCGGATACTGACCGTACCGCCCAGGTCCATGACGTTGCGACGGACCACGTCCATGCCCACGCCGCGGCCCGAGAGGTCGGTCGTGGCGGCGGCGGTGGAGAAGCCCGCTTCGAAGATGAGGTCGGCCACGGCGTCGTCGGACATGTGATCGCCCGAGGCGATGATGCCGCGCGAGACCGCCTTGGCGACGATGGCCTCGCGATTCAGACCCGCGCCGTCATCGGCCACTTCGACCACGATGGAACCGCCGCGGTGGAAGGCTTCCATGCGCAGCGTGCCCGTATCGCCCTTACCAGCGGCCTGGCGTTTAGCCGGTACTTCGAGGCCATGGTCGATCGCGTTGCGGACCAGATGCACCAGCGGGTCGCCGATCTTCTCCAGCACCGTCTTGTCGAGTTCGGTGGTTTCGCCGCGCATGTCGAGCACGACTTTCTTGTCGAGCTTCTGCGCGAGGTCGCGGACCAGACGCGGGAAGCGGTTGAACACCGTGCTGATCGGCAGCATGCGGATGCTCATGACGCTTTCCTGCAGTTCGCGCGTATGGCGACCCAGCTGGGCCAGCCCCTGGCGGAACATTTCCAGCTGCGAGGCGTCCACACCGTCGTTGAACTGGGTCAGCATCGACTGCGTGATGACCAGTTCGCCGACGAGATTGATCAGGGTGTCGATCTTTTCGATGCCGACGCGAACCGAGCTCGACTCGCTGTTGACGGCGGGCTCGCGCACGGCACGGGGGGCGGCCGGGGCCGCGGCCACGGCGGCAACCGGTGCGGCGGCGACCGGCGCGGCCGCGGCGATGCGCGGCGTCGCCGTCAGCTCGCAATCGCCATCGACCCAGTCGAATACACCTTCGACGGCGGCACGTTTGGCACCGGCGGCGAGATGGAGTGTCCAGCCGAGGTAGGACGACTCGGCGTCCATATCGGCCAGCGCGGGAAGCTTGCTCGCGTCGCAGGTGACCGAGAGCGGGCCCATGGCCTCGAGCTCACGGAACATGCGCGCGGGATCGTTACCGGTCTTGAGCAGGTAATCGAACGGACGGAACGCGATGTCCCAGCCTTCGATCGCCTCGACCGGCGCGGCGGCCTTGACCGCCACCGGTGCCGCCACAGGCGCACCGGAGACCATCGCCGAGAGTTCCGCCAGCAGGGCCTGGCTCTCCGCCGTGGCGGCCGGCTGGCCGGCCATCGACAGCGACAGCATGTCGCGCACGGTATCGCCCGAGCGCAGCAGCAGCTCCACGACGGCCTTTTCCATCGGACGGCGGCCGCTGCGGACCTCGTCCATCAGGTTTTCGGCCACGTGGGTAAACGCCGCCACATCGGTGAAGCCGAACGTGGCCGCGCCGCCCTTGATCGAGTGGGCGGCACGGAACACGACGTTGATCAGTTCCGGATCCTCGGCGCCTTCGTCCAGCGCGAGGAGCGCCTGCTCCATGGCGTCGAGACCGTCGAGGCTCTCTTCGTGAAACGCCTTGTGGAATTGCGCCAGATCGACTTTGGACATGGAAGTAACCCTGGATTACCGGAACTTGAGGAAGAGCCGTTTACGAAGAATCAGCCGAGCACGCGGCCGACGGTAGCCAGCAGCTGTTCCGGATCGAACGGCTTGACCAGCCAGCCGGTCGCGCCAGCCGCCTTGCCTTCCATCTTCTTTTCCGGATTGGACTCGGTGGTCAGCATGAGGATCGGCACGCCACGGTAGTCCGGACGGGTGCGGATCTCGCGGACCATCGTGATGCCGTCCATCACCGGCATGTTCACGTCGGCCAGGATCAGGTCGAACTTGTGCACGGCAGCCGAATCGAGCGCCGCCTGGCCGTTATCGGCTTCTTCGACGTCGTGGCCGGCGCCACGCAGGGTGAAAGCAACCATGCTGCGCATGGAGGCCGAGTCGTCTACCGCAAGAATCTTAGCCATCGAAGCACCTTCAGTTCACGCCGGCGCGAGCCGGCAGTTCAATCAAGCCGTTGAGACCCAGCACGGCCACGCCGCGCTGGAGGGAGTCGCTGACGCCCGTCCAGGTGACCGGATGCCCCGCCGCCTTTGCGTCGCGGGAAAACGCGGCGAGCAGCTGCAGGGCGGCGGTGTCCACCTGGACCACCGCGCCGCCGTCGATCTCGACCGAGCCGCCGGTGGCGAGCGCCGCCAACAGGGTATCGCGCAGCGCAGGCGCCGCGGCGATGCGCAGGTCGGCATCGAGCGTGAGCGGCGCGCTGGTCGCGTCTTTGGAGGATTTCTTCGCCATCGTCCGTACCGTGGGTGGGTCGTTCGATGGGCTTATCGGCCCACCCTGGCAAAGCTTTAGGCCAGGGCGGCTGCCTTGCCGCTTATGCGGGCGTCGCTGCCGGGTAGATCAGCATCGCGTCGCCGTAGGAGAAAAACCGGTACCGCTGGAGCACCGCGTAGCGATAGGCGTCGAGAATCGTTTCCTTACCGGCCAGCGCGGAGACCAGCATCAGCAGGGTCGACTGCGGCAGGTGGAAATTGGTGATCAGCGCGTCGACGCTGGTGATCTTGTAGCCGGGGAAGATGAAGATCTGGGTCTCACCGGCGAAGGGGCGAAGCACCCCTTCCACCGTCGCGCTCTCCAGTGCGCGGACTACGGTCGTCCCCACCGCGATGACCCGACCGCCCGCGGCGCGCGTCGCACGGATCTTCTCGACCAGCGCCGCGCCCACATTCAGCCACTCGCGGTGCATCACGTGGTCACGCACGTCGTCGGCGCGCATCGGCTGAAACGTGCCGGCGCCCACGTGCAGCGTGACGTAACCCATATCGACGCCCACGTCGCGCAGGCGCTGTAACAGGTGCTCGTCGAAATGCAGGCCTGCGGTAGGCGCAGCAACCGCGCCGGGCTCACGAGCGAACACGGTCTGGTACCGCTCCATATCCGACTGATCGGCGGTGCGCTCGATGTAGGGCGGCAGCGGCATCTCGCCGAGACGGGACAGCAGGCGCTCCAGCGGTTCTTCGGACTCGAAGCGCAGCAGGAAGAATTCGCCTTCCCGGCCGAGCACCGTGATCATGCTGCCGTCGGCCAGTTCGATCCTGCCGCCTTCCTTCGGCTTCTTGCTGACACCCAGTTGCGCACGGGCCTCATGGGGTCCGGTGACGCGCTCGATCAGGATCTCCACGGCGCCGCCGGACTCCTTGCGGCCGTAAAGACGCGCCGGCAGGACACGGGTGTCGTTGAACACCAAAAGGTCGCCGGGACGAACCATTTCCGGGAGTTCGTCGAACTTACGGTCTTTTTTGCTGCGCGCGGCGACATCGACCACGAGCAGCCGACTGCCTGAGCGCCTGGCCAGCGGGGCCTGGGCGATCAGGTCGGGCGGGAGTTCGAAGTCGAAATCGGATTTCTTCACGGCAAGGGCAACATCGGGTAACGGGTGGGGATTATCGCCCACACCCGCCTCCGGGGCGACCTCGTCAGACGCGGGGCTTCCGTCGACGCCGGACGATGACCCAGCCGAAGCCTGCGGCAACGAGCGCCAGCACGATGATTTCGACGATCAGATGCTTACGGATGAAGTGCTTCACCGCCCTCACCTGCTGCGCACGCTTGAGTTCCCGAGCCCGATCGAAATCCGGCTGCTCGCACGTCCGACCGAAGTCGTCGGCCCATTCGACGTACGGGCCCTGCTTCACGTAACGCGCGTAGTAAGCCTCGGCGCGACGCTGACGTTCGCTGACCGGTTTGCCTGCCTCGCCCTCTTCCGGCTCGTCGTAACCGGGCGGACCGTCGAGCATCCATCCTGCGGCGACGCACAGGCTCGCGGCGAAGGCCTGGGAGCGCGGCGGCAGCAGGTCGGCGGCGGATACGGCTTCATCGGCCGCGACGTAACGGTAGTGGAAGCGCTGGTCGGGTTGCGCCGTGCTATCCGCGAAGCGCTGACGCTCCCCGCCGGTTACCAGGTCGTCCTTCAGCGTCGCCGCCGTCTGGCCACTGCCGCCCGGGTAGCTGCCGCCTTCGTCGCGATAGTCCGGGCCCTGCTCGTAACCGAGCAGTTCCATGCCGTGCTCGCGGGCGATCCTCGCCGCCGCGAAACGCGCCTCGGCCTTGCCGATATCGGTCCAGCGGCGATCGCCATCATGCAGGTCGTCGGCGTAGGCCTTCGCGGTGGCGCGCAGGTCGACCTCCGCGTAACGCTTGTCCACACCGCTGGGGAAATACGTATAAGCATCGTCGAAACGGCCGGCACGCATCAGGCGACGCGCGAGCATCCAGCGCAGGCGATCGCCCAGCGTGAGCGAGTACGGCGACGCGAGCGCAGCATCCTTGTCATCGGCCTTCGGCGCAGGCGTCGCCGTGGGCGCGTTCGTATCCACGAAGCTCTTCAGTTCATCGACGGTGAGAACGCGCTCGCCGATGTACATCGTGTCGTTGCCGTAGCCTGCGCCGACGCCCTCGCCATCTTCGCCATAAACGTTGCCGTCGCCACCGACGGCGGTGGAAGCCTCATACATGCGCGTCATCGCTTCGACGTAGTCGCCGCGGGCCAGCGCGAGCACGCCACGTTCGCCCATCAGCTGATGCACGCTGGCGGGCTCGAGCGCGGCCTTGGGATCGTCTGCGCGAGGGAAGGCCTTCGCCGCCTCCGCATAGGCCCCGGCGGCCGCGTTGCGATCGCCCTTGCGCAGTGCCAGCTTGGCGCGAACCCAGGCGGCGAGCGGACCGTCCGCGTGCGCAACGAGTTTCCCGGCGTCGTCGTACCTGCCCAGCGAGTAAGTCAGCGAGGCCAGGCGATCCGCCGCGGCGACCTTGTCCGGCGCCACCTTGCCGATGGCATCGATGAGCGCGCTGAGTGTGGGATCGGGCTGGCCGTCGGTCGTCTGAGGAGCGACCCGAGCCAGCGCGTAGGTAACGAGCAGGCGCTGGGAGATCGGACCGTCGACGAGTGCCTGCGCCTGCACCGGCACGGCGAGGACCGCGCCGGCCAGGGCGGCAAGCGATTCAACCGCGATGCCGGAGCCGTGACCGGCTTGCGCGGCGTACAGCGCGATCGCGTGTTTGAGATCGGCGGCCGGGATATCGGCGATGCAGTCGTCGCCGCTGACCATCTCGGCCCAGAGGCACGGTTTCCCATTGGCGTACAGGCTCTGGCGTGCCTCCTCACCGAAACTGGCGACCGCCAGGCCCTGCGCATCCGAGGCGCCGGCGAGCACGCGGGCACGCGTGTCCTGGAAGGCCTTCACCGCCGCCGCGCGTTCGGCGGCAAACGCGGGCGTACCGAACGCCTTGCCAGCGCGCAGCGCGTGAACCTCGCCAAGCATGTAAGCCGCCCACGCGCCGCGCGCTTTTGCCTGGTCCGGTGCCAGTGCCGCCGCCGCTTCGAACTGGCCCTGAGCCTTGGCGAGCGCGTCACCGTCAAAACCGGTGCAGAGCGGCCGGCCGGCGACGTCGGGGTAGTCGACCTCGGGCGCCTCCGGGCAGTCGGCCACCGCGCGCTTCCAGTCGACCGCGCCGGCCACGTAGCCCCGCACGTCCGCCGGGAGACCCTCGCCCGCGACGAAGGCATCCGCGCCGCTCGCCGATGCCATGAGCGTTTTCACCCGCTCCGCCTGATCCGGCGGAAGATCGGGCTTCGTATCCCGTTCGCCGTAGCGGCTGGCTTCGACGGCGACCAGCGCATCGGTCGACGGCAGCAGATGTGCAGCCTCGAAAGCAAAGGTGTTCTGCGGCACGGCCGCCAGGGTGGCGGCGCGGTCGTCCAGCATCTGGGACGGGAACCACGGCCCGCAGGCCAGGGCGACCGCGCCTGCCAGAGCCAGCGCCGTGCCGACGGCCAGCGAATGGGACTTCATCATGAAAGCGGCGCTCCTTCAGCGCGGATGGATAAGGTGACGGGCGAACCCGCCGGGCAGCGCGCCCAGCCGATCGGCCGCTGAACGTGTGCGGGCAGTGGACGGGCTTGCCGTGAAACGAGTTCGAGGCCGTCGTCGGTGCGACGTACGACATATCCGTCGACACCATCGGCGACATCGCAGCCATGCGGAAGCCGCACGGCGACGGGCGCGACGGCGTCGATACCGCCGGGGTTGTCGATGAGTACGTCGGCGGCCGCGTCGCCGGTGCCGGGACGAAGCGTGGCCCGCAGCGCCGGTGCGTCCAGTTTCCCCGTCACCACGCCGCGCCATGTGGCGAGGCTCCAGGCACGCGTGTCCTCCGGTGTCGGAAGGCGGAACCAGGCCACGCCGACCAGACCTGCCGGCCGGGCGCGAGCGAGTCGGTCGACCACCCCGCGCACCGCGACGGGTGAGGCGTAGAGTTCGGAAGCGACGGCACCCGCGGCGCGTGCACCCTGCTCGCTTTCGACCGCGAGCAAGGTGCCGTCGGCGTTCCAGCTCACCCGGGATCCGTACGTAGGCAGGGCGACCCGGAACGGCTTATGGGTATGTCGGGCGAAGTCGGCGATCCAGCCGATCGCCACGTCCGGATCGAACAGACCCGCTTGCGGTGCCTGCACGGCGTGCACCTGCAGGACGGACTCATCGGGTACCGCGAGCACGGTGTCGAGATCGGGCGACCCTATCCAGGTGGGAAGTGCCGTGATCGATAGTGGCACGCCGCCAAGCTCGCCTTTCAGATGGCGCAGAAAGCTGGCATAGGCCGGCAGGCGCGCCGTGGGGCAGTCGTAGTCGATCTCGACGCCCGCCGCGGCTGCCCCCGCGTCGTGCACCAGTCCGGCCACGCGCGACACCAGAGACGCCTCGTCGAAATGCGAAAGACGGCCGTCGATACGCACCACGAACACCACCGGGCGTCCGGTGGCGGCCAGCGCGGCGCGGTCCGGGGTGAAAACATGATAGCCGCCGTCGTTGTCGGCCTGTGCGACCAGTACGCGCCAGTCGCGAACCAGATCCGACGAGGACGCCACGGACTCACGCAGCGATGGAGTCCACTGGCGCTGCCAGATGTAGGCGTCGTGGGTGAGTGGCGCGGGCGGGTGGGTGCAGGCGGACAGAAGCGTCCACAGCGCCAGAGCGATCGCCGGACGAAGACGCGGAGGCCGCGACCTGTTCATGCGTGTGTTCGCGAGCGGGCTCGCTCCTACATTGGGCCCTGAGTGCCGCCGCATGCGAGTGGATCTCCGTGACGCCGGCTGGCGTGGGCAGGTGCATTCTACCCGGCGGATCGCCCCTCAGAGCCACCCTTTTTGGCGGGCCAGGCGGTAGGCCTCGATCCGGTTCGCGGCGCCGAGCTTACCGATGGCTTCTGACAGGTAATTCCGAACCGTGCCATGGGAGAGGTTCAGCTGCGTACCGATGTCGCTGGCCGACTGCCCCTCCCCTGCCAGGCGAAGAACCTGCCGTTCGCGATCGTTCAGCGGGTCGGCATCGGACCAGGCTTCCAGCGCGAGCTGGGGATCGATGGCGCGACCGCCGCGATGCACGGTGCGCAACGCATCGGCCAGATTCTCCGCCGGTGCGTCCTTGAGCAGATAGCCACTGACGCCCGCGTCGAGGGCACGACGGAGGAAGCCCGGACGAGCGAACGTCGTCACGATGACGACCTTGATCGGCAGCTCATGCCGATGCACCCGCTGCGCGATCTCCAGCCCGGTCAGCCCGGGCATCTCGATGTCGGTGACCAGCACATCGGGCTTCAGACGCTGGAGCTCGCGCCAGGCCGTCTCACCATCGGCGGCGGTACCGAGCATTTCGATATCGGACTCCAGGTTGAGCAGCGCCGACAACGCGCCGCGCACCATCGCCTGATCTTCCGCAAGAAGTACCCGGATCATGCGGAGCGCTCCACCAGGCCACGGGCGCGTGGCAGGTTGATCGCGAGCAGCGTGCCCTGGCGCGCCGGGGACTCGATGGCCAGCCGGCCACCGATCCGCCGGATGCGTTCGCGCATGCCCGATACGCCGTTGCCATGGGCCGCCAGTCCTCCGCAGCCGTTGTCCGTGATGCGCATCGAAAATTCCTCTCCATTCCGGGTAATGACGACACGTGCCTCGGTGGCACTCGAATGTCGGTGAATATTGGTGACGGCCTCACGCAGGACGAGGGCCAGTTCGGCCTCCGCCGTGGGTGCGAGATCGAAGCGATCGGGTAGCTCGGCGGACAAGGCGATACCGGACGCTTCCAGCATGACGCGTGCGGAAACGATTTCCCCGGCAAGGTCACCGGCACGAAGACCGGTCACCGCGCTGCGAACCTCGGCCAGTGTATGCCGCGCGACGCGCTCGACTTCCTCCATTTCCTGCTGCGCCCGCACCGGATCGGCCAGCGCGAGACGCTTGGCCAGCTCGGACTTGAGGGTGATCAGCGACAACGTATGGCCCAGCAGATCGTGGAGGTCGCGCCCGATGCGCTCGCGCTCGGCCAGCGTGGCGAGACGCTGCACCTCGTCCTGCGAAAGCCGCAGCGCCGCATCGCGGCGGGCGCCGCGCACGTAGAGGTAGTTGCCGCAACCTGAGATCAACCCGGCGGCGAACACGATCGATACATGGAGAAAAGGGATGCCGAAGGCGAACGCCCAGGCCAGGGTCATCGCCGTGGCGGCCAGCGTGCCCACCAGCCAGAACCACGGTCGACGGGCGTACGCCAACAGGGACACGCCGAGCACGACGTAGCCCAACGAGATGGGATTGACCAGCCACAGGACGAAACCGAGTGCGACGATGGCAGCGGCGTAAAACGGCAACCGGCACAACGGGCCGATGAAAACGCCCACCGTACAAGCCACGTAGACCACGATCGAGGCAAGTGTCGGCGCCATCCACGACCACTGAAAACCGTGGACGGCCAATGGCCCCTGGACCAGGCCGATCAGCCAGAACATCTGCACGCCCGCCTGCCAGCGCAGGTAGGTCGGGGAACGGAAACTCGCCAGCAGCGAATCCGGGTGGGTAGCCGGCCAGTACTTCATGACGCGAGACGCTGGTTACCGGGCAGCGCGCCCGGCAGTTCGCCACGAGGCGGCGTCACCAGCCGGTCGCCGGGGTTCAACGGGACCGTGATGCGCACGCGCGTGCCGGCACCGCGAGCCGACTCGAACGAAAGCGTGCCCCCCAGCTTGCGCACGCGCTCGCGCATGCCACAGATACCGTTGCCTTCATCCGATACGCCACCCTTACCGTCATCGATGACGGTGAGTAACAGTTCCTTGCCGTGCACCTCGACGCGCGCTTCGGCGATCGACGCACGCGCGTGACGATGCACGTTGGTGACCGCCTCGCGCAGGACGAGAGCCAGCTCGGCTTCGATCCGCTCGGAAAGGACGGGCAGTTCGGTGGTGTACTCGAAGCCGACCATCGACGCATTCAGCAGAAGACGCGCCGAGGCCAGTTCGGCGGCGATGCCCGAGGCGCGGATACCGGTGACCGCGGAACGCACCTCGGCGAGGGCATGCCGGGCTACGCGCTCGGCTTCCTCCATCTCACGGCGCGCCGCCGCTTCGTCTTTGTCGAGCAGTCGGCGCGACAGCTCGAGCTTCAGCGTGATGAGCGACAAGGTGTGACCGAGCAGATCGTGCAGGTCGCGGCCGATACGCTCTCGCTCGGCCATCGCGGCAAGGCGGCGGACCTCGTCGTGGGACAGCTTGAGTTCCGCGTCACGCTGCGCGTTGTACCGGTAGATCACGTTGATCGAGCCGACGCACAACGCAATGAAGGTGATGCCGGCGATGATCGCCGGAGGCCAAGAATAGACGTACCAGCCCACGAGGACAAACGCACCGAGCACGCCGCCCATGCCACTGAATGACCGTTTTGGCGAACCGTCGAAGCCGACCATCGCGCAGGCATAGATGACATAACACCCCCCGGCGCTCGCATTGACCCCCATGACGGCAAAGCCCAGCAGCGCGGCCGCGCCGCCAAGCCAGGGCGACCATCTCAGCGACCGCGTGTAACAGAGCGCATACAGGCCGAGGAACACCGGAAACGAAGTCGCCGTTACGAGCCACCAGTGCGGCGAAAGTGTCCTTGCGAACGCAAGATCGCCGAAGACGTAGACCGTCCAGACCAGATGAAACAGGCTGGCAACGCGCAGGCGCGGCTTGTCGCGGAAGCGATTCCAGAGCGAGTCCGGTGCTGGCGTTAACCACGAGCGGGCCATACGGGTGTCCGAGGAAAGGCGTGGCGTCATGCTACTTCAACCGTAGCGGCGCAGGCGGCGCGTCGCGATCAGGAGAAAAACCGCGGTGAACCCGAGCAGGACAAGCGCGTGGATCGCGTCACCGCCCTCTCCGAGACCTACCACCGAGAGCGCCAGCCGGTCGAGATGATACGCAGGCCACAACGGCGCGATGGACTGCAGGAACGGCGGCAGCACCGGCAACGGAATCCACAGGCCCGACAGGAAAGCCATCGGCAGGTAGATCAGGTTGACCACCCCGGGCGCGCCCTGCCCCTTCACCAGCGTACCGATCAGCAGGCCCAGCGCGCAGAAAGGCAGGACGCCGAGCACCTGGAGTACGAAAAAGGCGGCGATGCGCGATGCGGGCAACGATACGCCGGCGACGAAGGTCGCCAGGCAAAGCAGGATGATCGAGATGATGGCGGCCACCAGCACGGCCATGCACATCTTGCCGATGAGGTATGCGCCGGGAGGCATGGGCAAGGCGCGCTTGAGTGTCAGTAGCCCCGTATCACGCTCCAGCGCCAGCGATACGCCGAAGCCGAACAGCCCCGGCGCCATGACGCCGAACGTGCCGTACGAGGCAAGTAGATAGCGTGGCGCATCGGCGCTGTTCGAATGCGCGAGGAAGATGCCGAACATCACGTAGAACACCGACGGGAACAGCAGCGTCGGCAGCAGGAACCCTGGATTGCGCAGGTAGCGCAGGCATTCCGCCCGGGCTTCCTGGAGATAAGCGTTGATCAGGCGCCCGGCGGTCATCACCGGCACGGCGGTACTTTGGATCGTGTTCATGCGGCCTCCCGGGCGACGTCGCCGGCTTCGGATTCGCGGGTGATTTCGGTGAAGGCCTCCGCCAGACCGGCACGCTGCACTTCCAGTTCGGACAGTGTCGGATCCGCATCGAGCAGGCGGCGCACGACGCCTTCCGCCTGCGTCGTGGCGACGGTCAGACGCCCCTGATGCGTGTCGACCGAGGAGACTTCGGGCCACTGCGCGATGATGTCCACCGGTGTCGTGGTATCACAGCGAACACGGCGCACAGCCACATGCGCGCGTAGCGCATCGACCGTCCCTTCGGAGATCACCTTGCCTTTGGCGATGACGCAGACGCGGTCGGCCAGCGCTTCGGCTTCTTCCAGGTAGTGCGTGGTCAGCACCACGGCACAGCCGCCGGCGACCAGCGTGCGGATGGCGGCCCACAGCGCCTGCCGGGCCGTGATATCCATGCCGACCGTAGGCTCGTCGAGAAAGAGGATTTCGGGACGCCCCGCCAGCGCCATGGCGAACTGCACACGGCGTTGCTGACCGCCCGACAGATCGCTGTACTTCCGGCCAAGCAAGTCGACGATGCCGGCCAGCGCGGCGGACTCCGGGACGGGGCGCGGCTCCGGGTAGTAGCTCGCCGTGAGGGTGAGCAACTCGCGCACCTTCAAGGTGGGCGGCAGACTCGCCGACTGCAACATGACGCCGATACGCCGACGCGCGTCGATGTCCTGCGGATCGCGGCCGAAAAGGCTGGCGGTACCGCTGTCGGCGCGGATGAGACCCAGCAGCAGACCGATGCTCGTGCTCTTACCGGCCCCATTAGGCCCGAGCATTGCCAGCAACTCGCCACGGTGAATGGAAAGATCGATGCCGTCGAGCGCGACGAGGTTGCCGTAGCGCTTGCCGACTTGGTCCAGACGTGCAATGCAGGTGTCGTTGTTCATGAGTGCCCTCCCTTGCGTCGCAACATATTCGTACGTAACCCCTTGGTGGCAGTCGCTTGCGTCATTGTGCGAATGTGACAAGCGTCACCCGGGGGTTACGGGGCCAAAAACCGCATGCTATGCTGGGTCATTAAACCCTTTACATATAAACACTTAGCGGTCGAAGGAGTGCGTTATGGACGTTATCGGTCATCTGCGTGAGCTGCGTGAATTCGGTGGCTCGGCGCGTACGCGGGGCCTCCCGGATACGACCATCGCCCGCTTCGCCTCCTCCGACCCCGCGCTGGTCCGTGCCATCGAAGAGGCGGTCGCCTATCACCGCGCGCTGCGTACCGACATGGCCGACTTCCTCCGCCTGGACGAAGCCGAACAGATCCACCAGCTGCAGTCGAGCCTCGTCAACTTCTATCCCGACGACGGTCTCAATCCGTATGTGCCCGCCGCGGCTCGCGGCCCGTGGGTCGTCACGCTGAAAGGTGCCGTGGTCCACGACAACGGCGGCTACGGCATGCTCGGCTTCGGTCACAACCCGGAGGCGATCATCGAAGCGATGTCGCGTCCGCAGGTCATGGCCAACGTGATGACGGCCAACGTCTCGCAGACGCGTCTTTGCGCCGCGCTGCGCAAGGAACTCGGTCGCACGCGCGGCGGCAGCCCGTATACGCATTTCCTCTGTCTCAACTCCGGCTCGGAATCGGTCACGCTGGCCGGCCGCATCGCCGACGTCAACGCACGCCTCATGACCGATCCGGGCGCGCGTCACGCGGGTCGCAGCATCAAGCGTCTCGCCGTGAAGGGCGCCTTCCACGGCCGCACCGAGCGCCCGGCCCTCTACTCCGATTCCTCGCGTCGCAACTACCAGCAGCACCTGGCCAGCTTCCGTAACGAAGACTCGCTGATCACGGTCGAGCCCTATAACGTCGCGGGTCTGAAGGCCGCGTTTGCCGAAGCCGATCGCCAGGGCTGGTTCATCGAGGCGATGTTCCTCGAGCCGGTCATGGGCGAAGGCGATCCGGGCCGTGCGCTCACGCCGGAGTTTTACGCCGCCGCACGCGAACTCACCCGCGAGCACGGCACCCTGCTGCTGGTCGATTCGATCCAGGCCGGCCTGCGTGCGCACGGCGTGCTGTCGATCGTCGATTACCCCGGCTTCGAGTCGATGGAAGCGCCGGACATGGAGACCTTTTCCAAGGCGCTCAACGCTGGCCAGTACCCCCTCTCCGTCCTCGCCGTCACCGAGCGCACCGCCGGCCTGTATCGCAAGGGCATCTACGGCAACACAATGACCGCCAACCCGCGCGCCCTCGACGTCGCCGTCGCCACGCTGGCCGAACTGACCGACACGGTGCGCGACAACATCGTGGCGCGTGGCCGTGAATTCGTGCAGAAGCTCGAGGGCCTCAAGAACGAACTCGGCGGCCTGATCACCAAGGTCCAGGGCACGGGCCTGTTGTTCTCCTGCGAGCTGGCCCCCGAGTTCAAGTGCTATGGCGAGGGCTCCACCGAGGAATACATGCGCGAGCGCGGCATCGGTGTGATTCACGGCGGCGCCAACTCGCTGCGCTTCACCCCGCACTTCCAGGTGACCAGCGCCGAGGTGGACCTCATCATCGAGGAGATCCGCCATGCGCTGAAGGAAGGCCCGCGCCGGGCGGAATCGTCAACCAAGGCGGCGTAACAGTCCCTGTAGGAGCGCGCCTCGCGCGCGATCCCCGACCGCGATGAGCCCCGACCGCCATTGCGTAGCCCCGAAAAATCGCGCGCGAGGCGCGCTCCTACAGGTTAAGCTCGGACCGCCGGATTGGCCCGGCGTCACGTAGGGGTTCGCCATGCGTACGCAGATTCGTGTCCTTGCCGTAGCTTCGCTTCTCGCCTTCGCCACAGGCGCCCTCGCCGCCTCGCCACAAGCGCCCGCCAAAAAGGACCTCACGCCGCAACAACAGCGGATGAGCACCTGCAATACGCAAGCCACCGGCAAGAAGGGCGACGAGCGCAGAGCCTTCATGAGCGGCTGCCTGAAGGGTGAGCAGCCGGCCAAGGCGACGCAGCAGGACAAAATGAAATCGTGTAACGCCGACGCATCGGCAAAGAGCCTCAAGGGCGACGAACGCAAGCGCTACATGAGCACCTGTCTCAAGGGCTGATCAACAGACCGGGCGCCGCGTGCGAGAATGGCGCGTCGCCCACTGCCCCGTTTCCGTCCATGAAAATCGTCGAAGTCCGTCACCCCCTCATCCAGCACAAGCTCGGCCTCATGCGCGCCGCGGGCATCAGCACGAAGGAATTCCGTGAGCTGGCCTCCGAGGTCGCCGCGTTGCTGACGTACGAGGCCACGGCCGACATGGAAACCGAGTGCAAGACCATCCAGGGCTGGGCTGGCCCCGTCGAGGTCACCCACATCAAGGGCAAGAAGGTCACCATCGTTCCGATCCTGCGCGCGGGCCTCGGGATGCTCACCGGCGTGCTCGAGATGATCCCGGCGGCGAAGGTCAGCGTGGTCGGCCTCCAGCGCGACGAGGAAACGCTCGAGCCTGTCGCCTACTACGAAAAGCTCAGTGGCGGCATGGACGAGCGCACGGCGATCATCGTCGATCCGATGCTGGCGACCGCGGGCACGCTGGTCGCCACCGTCGACATGCTCAAGGCGGCCGGCGCGAAGCGGATCAAGGGCCTGTTCCTGGTCGCCGCACCCGAAGGCCTCAAACGCATCGAGGCCGCACATCCGGACATCGAGATCTACGTCGCCTCCATCGACGACCATCTCAATGAACTGGGTTACATCCTGCCCGGCCTAGGCGACGCGGGCGACAAGATCTTCGGCACCAAGCAGAAGACCTGAGTCCTGACGAACGTCGCACCGCGAATCAGCCGGTGACGGCTTCGCGGGCGTCGAGCGCGGCGGCCAGCCGGGAGGCATGCTGCCGCGTCGTGTAAAGCATCTGCCCGAGTCCCGAGTGAGTACCACCGGCGACGCAGACGACGACATCGAGATGCTCGCCGCGCGCCTGGCAAAGCACGACGTGCCCTCCTTCCGCTTCGATGCATACGTGCCGGCACGCCCCCAGATGCGCTTCGTGACTGCCCAGCTCGCCGAGCGCGGCGAGCGAGCCCGCGACGGCGGCCAGCCGGGCCGGATCGTCGCCCGGTTCGACCCGGCACGCCAGCTGCAAGCCATCGCTCGTGGTCACGATCACGGCGCGTACGCCCCGGACGTCACGCAGCAGGCGATCGGCCGTCCGTTCGCATAATGTGCGGGATTCCTCGTCGACCGTCAGCACGCGACCTCCGCATGGGCGGTCAGCTGCCAGAGCAGCAGATCGATCAGCTGCAGGACATCGTCCTTGCGCGTCGCGTTGGCCGCGATCACCGGACAGGTGACGCCGTGGCGTGCCGCCACGCGGACGAAGGCATCGAGACCCGGCAGCGGATGCCCTTCGGTGCGGCCGATGCCCACCACGCAGGGTGCCGTGCGCAACAGATCGGCGAAGCCGGCGAGGTAGCGCGAGAAGTCCTCCAGCGGCGCCGGCCGGCTGTTGTCGATGAGTATGATCAGACCGAGCGCGCCGCGGCCGATGATCTTCCACATGAAGTCGAAACGTTCCTGGCCCGGCGTACCGTAAAGGCGCAGCGTCTCGCCATCGGCGAGCACCAGTTCGCCGTAATCCATACCGACCGTGGTGGTCGCCTTGGCGAAACCCGCATCCATGTTGCGTGCTTCGGTGGCCATCGGCGCGACGTCACTGACCGCGGCTATCGCGGTGGTCTTGCCGGCGCCGGTGGTGCCGGTGAACACAAGCTTGAATTCAGGCATCGCTATCAGAGTCCCAGTCGTGCACGGATACGCCCGATCACGCCGACGCGCTCACGCACGGTCAGGCTCGACAGAAACGGATTCTGGATATCGCGTTTTCCGGCGGTGAGCGGCTCGCTGGACAGCAACCCCGCGTCATGCAGGTCGGTGAGCAACTGGCGGCATTCGCCGGCGGTGCAGCCGATCATCCGGGTGAGCTCGCCGGCGCTGACGTCCGCACGCAGCAGGACCGCGGACATGCGCATGCGCTCCCGCGTCGCGACCAGTCCGGCTTCGGGCCAGTGGCGCAGCCGGAAGCTGTTGGTCGCCATCGCATGACGGTCGATGCGTGAGGGCAGCGCCGGCGATGCCTGCTCGAGCAGGTCGCCCAGTTCGTTCAACGTATCTTCGAGCGTGTGATAGTTGAAGGGGAACGCCAGCACCCGGCTGTGTTGGGTCGCGTCCGCGTAGGCACCCCTTCCGACAGGCTGCAGTGCGATGCGATTGTCTTCGCTGCGTACCACCAGATCGCCTTCGACCGCCGTAGCGATCCAGCGCTGACGAAGCCGGCCATCGATCACCCGCATCAGCGAGCGCAGCACCATTTCATGTCGCGTCTCGACGTCCCGGCACTCGAACGTCAGCCCTCGCCGTTCCTGCCGGAAAAGCGCATCACTGTTCACGAAATCCCCCGATAACGCGCTGAAAACGGTGTTTTCGCCACCGTGCTGGGAGTGAGATTAGCCAGCACGGCAGGCGAATAGCGCGACATTCGTCACACATCCGGTGCGTCACATTCCACTGTCATAAATTTGCGTCAGACTCGCCGGTACGGACCTTCACGGGGGGAACGTCGCGCGAGGACCGGGCGACGCTGTGGGTCGCGTACAACCAACGACTCGAGGGGACATTCGAATGCGTTTGACCACGTCACAGCGCGCCACATGGGCGGCGCTGGCAGGCCTCATGGCCGTCCTTCCGCTGCAGGCGGCGGACCTTTCCATCACCCAGTTCCGCGTACGCGGGCCCGCCGGCGGCAACGACGAATTCGTCGAGGTGCAGAACACCGGCACCGCCGCGCTGGACGTGTCCGGCTACAAGTTCAACGCATCCAACGCGAGCGGCACGACCGGCACACGCTTCACCTTCCCTGCCGGGACATCGGTCGCTCCGGGCTGCTTCCTGCTGCTTTCCAACAAGGCGGCATCGGGCTATTCGGGCACGGTAACGCCTGACCTGAGCTACTCCACCGGCGTCACCGACGACGGTGGCCTCGCTCTGCTCGACGCCTCGGGCTCGGTCATCGATCAGGTAGGCCTCAGCGCGGGTTCGGCGTACAAGCTCGGCACGGCGCTGACGACGCTGGGTACCGGCAATTCGGACCAGGGTTACCAGCGCAAGGT
The DNA here is from genome assembly GCF_000745235.1 of Luteibacter mycovicinus. NCBI lineage: Bacteria > Pseudomonadati > Pseudomonadota > Gammaproteobacteria > Lysobacterales > Rhodanobacteraceae > Luteibacter > Luteibacter mycovicinus. Next base: position 3,694,673 of record NZ_JQNL01000001.1, on the reverse strand, counting down.
CAACGGCGCAGGCCTGCCGCAGTCCACCGGCGACAACTCGGCGGACTGGGTGAAGGTCGCACCGACCGCTCCGCGCGCAAGCACATCGCCGTGCACGGTCCAGGGCACCAGCCTGTCGATCGCCGATGCCACAGTGAGCCTGCGTAACGGCGACGACGTGCCGATGCCGTTCTCAGTCACGCTGAGCGAGCCGGCGGACACCGACGTCACCGTGCATGCCCGGACCGCCGACGACACCGCCACCGTGGCGGCCGGCGACTATGACGCCGTGGATACGACGCTCACGATTCCGGCCGGTTCGACCACGACGACCCTCACGGTGAACGTGCACGGGGCTAGGGCGGCCGGACCGGACAAGGCGCTGCGCGTCAACCTGTCCAACGCGACGGGTGACGTGACGCTGGCGAAGGACACGGCCGTCGGCGCCATCCTCAATCAGATCCCCATCGCCGCCGAAATCTGGCAGGTCACCGGTCGCGGTCAGGTCTCGCCACTGGTCGGCAAGCGTGTCGCCACGACGGGTAACGTGGTGACCGCCGTCGGCCCCGCAGGCTTCACCATCCAGACGCCGGACAACCGTGCGGATGACGACCGCCTCACCTCCAACGGCATCTATGTGTTCACCAGTTCGGCACCGACGGTCAAGATCGGTGACCTGGTGAACGTGGAAGCGACGGTCGACAATTATTACAACCTGCCTGAGCTGAAGAGCGCCACGGTCGTCACGACGATGCACGGCGCGAAGCTGCCGGCCGCCGTCGTCTTCGATGACAAGATCCCCTCCACGGATCCCAACGCCCTTTCCTGCGGCGACACCAACTTCCAGTGCTATGTCGGCATGCGTGTCGCCATCGACAACGGCATGATCACCACAGGCAACCTGCGCTTCAGCAACGAACCGTTCGCCGAGGTGTACATCACCGCCAATGGCCAGCGTTCGCTGCGCAAGCCGGGCGTGCGCTACACGGTAGCCGTGCCCGACGGCGTCAACCTGCCGAACTGGTCGGGCAACCCGGAAGTGTTCAAGATGAACACCGCCGACTACGGTGCCGTGCCGGCCAACACGCCATTCAACGCGGGCACCACGTTCCGCGCGGAAGGCGTCATGTCGTACGCGTTCGGTGCGTATACGCTGATCCCGACCAAGGTCACGGTGAAGAAAGCGGTCGAACTGCCGCGTCCCGTGGACTCGCGTGCGTTCTACGCGGTGCGGGTGGGCGCGCTCAACACCGAGCGTTTCTGCGACACCAACTTCAACACGACCTTTACCTGCAGCGGCGGCGACACCGAGCCGACGGCGGATCAGGTCAAACTTAAGACGCAGCGCCTGTCCGCATACATCGGCGGCGTGCTCAAGCTGCCCGACATCCTCTCTGTGGAAGAAGTGAAGAGCCTCGCCGTGCTGCAGGGCCTCGCCAGGCAACTGGGTGACGACTACCCGGCACAGTACGAAGCGTTCCTGCAGGAAGGCCACGATCCGAGCGGTATCAACGTCGGTTTCCTGGTGCGTACCGACCGCGTACGCGTGCTCGACGTGCGCCAGCTGGGCGCGGATGAAACCTGGGAGGATCAGGGTTCGACCGCCTTCGTGCACGACCATCCGCCGCTGCTGCTGACCGCCGAAGTACCGTCGATCCTCGGCAAGATGCGCATCAACGTGATCTCGGTGCACCCGAAGGCACGCCAGAACGTGGACAAGACCGGCACCACCGCCGATCGCGACCGCGAAAAGCGCTTCCTGCAGGCGAAGTCGCTGGCGACCCAGGTCCAGGCGATTCAGACCGACCGCAAGAACCTTCTCGCGCCGCTGCTGGTCGTCGGTGACTTCAACGCGTATCAGTTCAGCGATGGCTTCACCGACGTAGTCGGCCTGATATCCGGTCGCTACGACGACAGCCAGAACCTGCTGAAGCTGGGCAAGAACCTGGTCAGGCCGGCACTGTGGAACGCCGTGGATTCGGTACCGGCGAACGATCGTTATTCGTTCCTGTTCACCGAGAACTTCGGCAACATCCAGGGCCAGGCCCCGCGCTCGGTGCCGACGCACCAGGTGCTCGACCATGCGCTGCTCAACACGGTGGCCCGTGGCCTGTTCCTCAAGATGCAGTACGGCCGCGGCAACCTCGACGCACCGGTACAGACGCTGGACGATTCCGCGTCGGCGACCGATGTGAAGAAGGCGCTGGGCTCATCGGACCACGATGGTTTCGTGGTCGACATGGTGACGCTGCCGCTGGGTTTGTTCTAAACCCCGTGTAGGAGCGCGCCCTGCGCGCGAAAGGCTCTGTGCGACGCTCTGTCGCGAACGGGCTTTTCGCGCGCGGGGCGCGCTCCTACCTGTTTTGTCAGCCGGCAAACCGATCCGTAGCCCGTACCAGCTCCTTGATGATCCCCGGCTCGAACGCCGAATGCCCCGCGTCCTGCACGATCTTCAGATCGGCTTCCGGGAACGCGCGATGCAGATCCCATGCGCTACGCACGGGACACACCACGTCGTAACGTCCCTGCACGATCACCGTGGGGATATGGCGAATCTTGCTCACGTCGCGCAACAGCTGGCCGTCGACCTCGAAGAAGCCGGCATTGACGAAGTAGTGGCATTCGATCCGGGCGAACGCGAGCGCGAACTCGTCCTCGCCGCTTGACGCGATATGCCCCTCGTCCTGGTAAAGGTAGCTGGTCGCGCCCTCCCACACCGACCACGCCCGTGCCGCGGCCACGCGGACCGCCGGGTCTTCACTGGTCAGCCGGCGATGGTAGGCGCTGATCAGGTCGCCGTGCTCCGCCTGCGGAATGGCCGACAGATACGTCTCCCAGGCATCGGGATAGAGCTGGTCGCAACCGCCCTGGTAGAACCACTCCAGTTCCGAACGACGCAGCATGAAGATGCCGCGCAGGACGAGTTCGCTCACGCGATCCGGATGCTTCTCGGCATAGGCCAGCGCCAGCGTGGAGCCCCACGAGCCGCCGAAGACCTGCCACGTGTCGATACCCAGATGCTCGCGAAGGCGCTCGATGTCGGCGACCAGATCCCACGTCGTGTTATCGGTCAGTTCGGCATGCGGTGTGGACTTGCCACAGCCACGCTGGTCGAAGAGCACGATGCGGTACTTCTTCGGATCGAAGAAGCGACGGCAACGCGGATTCGTGCCGCCACCCGGGCCGCCGTGGAGAAAGACCACCGGCTTGCCCTGAGGATTGCCGCTTTCCTCGAAATAGAGCGTGTGCAGCGGCGAGACCGCGAGCGTGCCGCTGTTGAAGGGCTCGATCGACGGGTAGAGGTCGGGAGAATCCTGGGCCATGGGGGCGGGTCCTGTGGAGAGGCGGGCCCAATAGGCTAATGGGCGCACCGCCGCCTGCCAACCTGAAGCGCTTCGGCTACCGGGCGTCCCGCAGGTGACCGGCGGTGACGAAGCTGAAACCCATCGTTCGCAGCGCGGGTACGACGAGCCTGACGACCTCGGCGATCGCGGGACGGGCCCTTTCGCCCTCGTCACCATCGTGAAGCAGCACGATCGCGCCGGGGTGCACCTGCTCGATCACGTGACGCACGACACGGCCGGTGTGGTCCTTTGCCTCGACCTCGTCCCAGTCGCGCGGATCGATCGACCAGCCGACGAGCGTCACGCCTTCTTCGGCGAGGCGCCCCGTCTGGGCCGCGGAAATCTCGCCGAAGGGTGGACGAAACAGCGTCACTGGCGTGCCCGACACATCCTCCAGCAGCGCGCGGGCCGGCAGAACCTCGGTCATCCAGAACGTCCCAGGATCGAGCGCTCGCAGATCGCGATGAGTGAAACCGTGATTGCCTACCTCGTGCCCGTCACGTGCGATGGCCCGCACCGTGTCGGTCGCACGGCGTGCCTTCTCGCCCACACAGAAGAAGGTGGCTTGCACGTCGCACTCGCGCAGCGTCGTCAGCAAGGCCGATGTCGCCCGTCCCGGGCCGTCGTCGAACGTCAAAGCGATCTCGCGTCGATCGGTGCGACCACGGCCGATGTACGTATCCGGAAACTGGGAGAGAAATGCGTGGTAATCCATGCCGTGTCGTCAGGTAGAAGGGCAGCGTAGCCTGGTCTCGCCTTGCATCCGGCGCTGATCAGCGGGTCAGCCAGCTCTTGCGTCCGCCGCGCAGTTCGTCGACCAGGCCGATCACATTGGCCGGCAGCAACAAGGTATCGATGCCGGTGTTGTAGAGCGAAACCAGCAGCATGTCCCGCCAGCCGAGCTTCAGCCTGTGGCGTGCCTGCAGACAGGCGACTCCGTTCAGCAGAGCCATCACCACCCAGTTCGCGACAGCCAGACCGAACAGCAGCCTGCTGTCGTAGAGCCAGGCGGCGGCGATGCTCAGCAGTAGCGTCGGCAGAAGGGCCGACTGCGCCCAGAGCAGCCACCAGGGCAACATCTTCATCGTATGCGCGCGGGATATCCGCCAGGCGACACGGAACGATTCCAGCCTGCCACGGGCCCAGCGACGTCGCTGCCGGAACAGTCCGAACAAGGTCGAAGGACAGACCGTATAGGCGATGGCATCCGGCGCGTAGCCGATGGTGTAGCCGTGTGCCAGTGCTCGCCAGGTCCAGGCAATGTCCTCCACCAGCCACTCGCCCCAGCCACCCAGCTCCCGAATCACGGCGGTCTTGTGCAAGGAGAACGCGCCGGCGACGACGTTGACCATCCCCATGCGGCTCTGAACGAATCGGATCGTCGCCAGTGCGCCGACATGCTCGTAAAACTGGAAGCTGTGCAGCCAGGAATCGTGGCGACCGGCTGGCACGATGAGGCCACAGGCCGCCGCGTGCGTGGGCGACGCGTACAGCGCCTCCACCGCCAGCCGCAGGGCTCCCGGCAGAATGACAGTGTCGCTGTCGATCACCGTCACGACATCGGACTCGGCCGAAATCAAGGGGAGCGCCGCATCGAGCGCTCGCCCCTTGGCACCACTGTTTCGCGCGAGCGAACACAGCACGTAGTGCTTCCGTCGGGGATGTCGCAACCATTCGGCAAGACAGCCGGGTGTCGCATTGCTCGAACCGTCGTCGATGAGGATGACTTCCATCTTTCCGCGATAGTCGGTCGCCTCGATCGCGTCGAGCGTACGCAGAAACGAGTCCTCGGGTTCGTTGAAGAACGGCACGAGAATGGAAACGAACGGATAGGTCGCCGCCCCCGGGGTGGCGACCTGCACGGGACGAAACGCCTTCACCACCGACCAGACAAGCAGAAACAAGAGACACAGCGCCAGAAGCAAAGTCGAAAAGCCGATAAAGCCCAGAAGCACCGATAGACTGATCATATTGACAACGATGTCATGAGGTCGGCGTCGAGCATGTCGTTCCGGTCTGCGGCAATCTGTGAGGAGCCGCACAGTTTCCATCCCCCGACGAGTGTCTTTTATCCGGGCACCTTTTACGGCGGCGAAAGCTGCACCTGCATTGATCATCCGTCCTCGCGGAGTCCGGCGACATGGCACCCTCTTCTCAAAAACTTCTTTCCGAAAACGTGCCTTGCACGCCGTCGTCCGCAGGAAGATTTGACATCGGTGTCATTCTCGGCGACTGCGGCATCGAGCCAACGGTCGAACGCCATAACGCGGCCGCGGATGCCATTTCATGGCCACTGATCGATTATTCGTCCTGCCCGCCTACCGACGACCAGATCGCCATCAATCGCTGGCTGACGCACGCTCCGCTGGCGGGCAAACGCATCCTGCATGTCGGGGCGGGCAATTCGTCTCTCGCCAGTCTGCTGGCGGACAAAGTCGGCGCCATTGTCGCGGTCACGGTCTCCGTCGATGAATTGCGACATGCACAGATGCTCGACCTGCCCGGCTATACGCCACTGCTCATGAACAAGCATGGCGAAGCCTTCGCCAACGCTTTCGATGCAGGGTCGTTCGATTACATCGTCGACAACAACCTGAGCAGCTTTGCCTGCTGCCAGAAGCACTTCGAGCGTTACTTCGCTGCGATCGCCGAAGCACTGGCGGAGGATGGCGTCATCCTCACGCATTGGCTCGGTATGCGATGGGTGCTCGATGTCGGCGTGGACGATGTCGAGCCCGCCTGGCTGCTCGACGAGCGTAAACTGCGAACGGTCGCCACCGCGTTCGGCCTGCGACTGGACAGCGACGGCGATGTGTTCTTCATGCGGCACGCGGATCGATCCAGCGGATCGTGAGCATGATCGGAGCGATGGACCGGTTGCGGCGGGTGTGGCGCATTGGCCGCAGGGAGCCACGTTTCAAGCTGCTGCTTCTGGACAATCTGACGACCACGCTCGGAGCCAGCTTCACGCTGGTCGCCTTGCCGTTTCTGGTCATGCGGCTGACCGGAAAAGCATGGGACCTCGGCATCACGATGGCGATCGAGGCTGCGCCGGGCCTTTGTCTGTTGCTGGCTTTCCCGCGTCTGCTCGATCGCGTCGACCCGTTGCGAACGCTGCGCCTGTGTCGGTGGTTCTTCGTCGTCGCCAATGCGGCGATCGCGTCGCTGGTCTGGCTGGGTGGCATGTCGATCGTCGCCGTATACGTGTCGACCGCACTCGGTGGCGTCGTCTGGGCCGTGGCATTTCCCGCCGGGCGCGCCGTGTTCACTTTGTATGTCCGCAAAGGCTGGCTGTCGATCGGCAACGCGATCTTCGCGCTGGTCTCGGCGGCGGCGACCGTGGTACTGCCGCTGGTTGCCGGATGGCTGGTTTTCGGCACCCGGGGAGATGCGGGATTGGCCGTGGCATTCGGCATCGACGCGATCTGCGTCTTCTGCTCCCTGCCATTGCTGGCTGCGCTGAGCCGCCATGCCCCGATCCGCCGATCGCCCGGCGGGCCATCGAGCCCACGGGTCACACCGTCGGACACGACCGGGGCCGCAGCCATCCCACGCGTGTTCCATGCCTATGTCTTCGCCAGCTCGGTGCTCGTGTTCGGTCCGGTGCAGGTCCTGCTGCCCTTGATCCTGGCCAGATATCGAGGCGGGAGTTATCTGCTGATCTATGTCGTGCAGTGCATCGGTGTCGGCGTGGCCAGCGCGGTCGCCCTGCGCGTCGCGCCTTCCTTCCGAGGTACCGTGCGCCGGATGCTGGCCTGCTGGGCCGTCGCATCTTCCGCCTACCTGGTTCTTCATCAGGCAAGCGGTCCGGCGATGACGCTGCTGGCGTTCTTCCTGCTTGCCGTCGCCGCCGCCCGCCATGGCGTCCAGTCGCAGTCGTGGCTGCAACGCCATGTTCCGTCACGCGATGTGGGCCAGGAGATGACACGTTTTGCGGCGGCCACGTTGTGTGGCACGCCCATCGCTGCCTTGCTGACCGGCGGTCTCATGGACGCGCTGGGTTTCGAATCCGCGACCCTGATCCTGTCGCTGGCGATCACGCTTGGCGTGCTCCTGGGGGCACTGCATGTGCATCGACTCGGTGCCGCTTTACACGCTGACTCCCGCGCTCATCGGTCGAGTCCTTCGACGTCGAGACCGGTCGGATGACACCGCAAGCGGGTCGCTCGCCCGCCATGGACGTCACACGAGCGGTCGCCTGCGCCATGGTGGTGCTGGTCCACACCGCCGCCACCTATTTCTATGCGTTCGGGCCGATGTGGCTGCCATCCGTGACATACGACGCCGTCGCCAGGGCTGCGGTTCCGATCTTCTTCATGTTGTCCGGGGCATTGCTGCTGTGGAAGGACGAGCCGATCCCGACGTTCTATCGCCGCCGCGCGTCGCGCGTCGTGCCGCCCCTGGTGTTCTGGACCGTCGTGTATGTCGTCGTCTTCGGTGACCGCTCCGTTTCATGGACCGCTCACGTCGCCCATTACCTCATGGAGCCGTACCGACACCTTTGGTACTTCTACGTGGCTTTGGGCCTCTATCTTTCCGCACCCTTCCTGAGCAGGATGTTGCGAGCGTCGACGCCAGCGGAGACAAGGGTCTTCCTGATGCTATGGTTCCTGGTGTCCTGCGTGCTCAACCAGGTGCGCCTGCTGGTGTCGGAAGACTGGGATCCGCCATCGTTCCTGGGCGTGCAGCTGTTCTCAGGATTCGTCGGCTACTTCGTGCTGGGAGCCTATCTCACTCGCTACGCTTCGGTCGTCTCGCCGGCCGACCGATGGCGATGTCTGCTGGTCTTCGTGGCATCGGTGGGGGGTATCGTCGTGGCGACGTGCCTGTATTCGGGATACCGGGGCGAGCCGAACGAGTTCTTCTTCGCGTACCAGACGCCTCTGGTCGCGATGTCGTCCGTGTCCGCTTTCGTATGGCTGACGACCATCACCCGGGTACCGACACCGCTGATGACGCCGATCCGGTGGATCGCCGACGGTTCGCTCGGCATCTATGGGCTGCATCCCATGATCCTGTGGCTCTATGTGGAACACTTGCGCGTCGACAACGATCTGACCACGCGGTGGGCCCGCATCCCGATCGTCTGGCTCGCGGTCTTCGTTTCGACGGCTCTCGTGATTCACCTGGCAAGGAAAATACCGCTGTTGCGGCGCGTCGCCTGACGCTTGGCTCGGAGCGCCTTAGAGCAGCTTCCCGGGATTCATGATGCCGTTCGGGTCCCACACCGACTTGATCCCGCGCATCAGGGCGATCTCGGCTTCGCTGCGGACACTACCTAGCCAGGGCTTCTTGACCAGGCCGATACCGTGCTCAGCGGAAATACTGCCCCCGTGGCGCTGCAGCGTGTCGACCAGCAGCGAGGTGACGTGCTCGCACTGTTCGACAAAGGCCGCATTGTCGAGATCGGCCGGCTTCAGCACGTTGATATGCAGATTGCCGTCACCGATGTGGCCGAACCAGACGACATCGAAGTGGGGGTATTCAGCGGACAGCAACGCCTGCATCTCCGCCATGAACGCCGGGACCGCGGAAATCCGCACGGAGACGTCGTTTTTATACGGCTTATGCGGCGCCAGCGACTCGGTAATCCCTTCGCGCAGACGCCACAACGACGCCGCCTGCGCATCGCTGGAGCTGATCGCGCCATCGACCACCCAGCCTTCGCCCAGACAAAACTCGAAGAACGCCAGTGCCGCGGCTTCGGCGGCCTCGTCCGGGGTATCGAATTCGGTGACGACGTAGAACGGGTAGTCCTCGTCGAACGGGCGCTGCGTACCGTGCGCCGTCACGTGCAGCAATGCACGATCGGTAAAGAATTCGAACGCGCCGAGTGGGAGACGGTGGCGCGCCTCGGCGAAGACCTTCATCAGTGCGTCCATCGCCGGAACCGCGAGCAGCATCACTTGCGAGGGCGGCGGCGGTGACGTGAGGCTCAGGGTGGCTTCGACGACGATGCCGAGCGTGCCTTCCGAGCCGATCACCAGATGGCGCAGGTCGTAGCCGGACGCGTTCTTGATCAGGCCCCGGTTGAGATCCAGCAGCTCGCCGGTCCCGGTAACGACCTTAAGACCCGCGACCCATTGTCGCGTGTTGCCGTAACGGATCACGCGGATGCCGCCGGCGTTGGTCGCGATATTGCCGCCGATCTGGCAGGAGCCCCGCGCGGCGAAATCCACCGGGTAAAGCAATCCGCGTTCCTTCGCCGCGTTGTGCACGGCCTCCAGGGCGATGCCCGGCTGGACGGTCAGGGTGCGGTCGATCGGGTCGAAGTCGAGCACGCGGTTCATCCGGTCGAGGGTCACCACCAGCTCGCCGTTGGCCGCCACGGCACCGCCGGAAAGGCCCGTCCGGCCGCCCGAAGGCACCAGGGCCACGCCCTGCCCGCTCGCCCAGCGGACGATGCCCTGCACCTCTTCCACGGTCGCCGGGTAGGCAATGGCGAGCGGCGCGGGCGTCCAGCGACGGGTCCAGTCGCGGCCATGGTGCTCGAGGTCGCCCGGATCGGTCGACAGCCTGAGTTCGGGAAGGAGGCGGGCCAGTTCGGCCAGGCGCGGGTCGGTCATGGGAGTCTCGCTCGGGTATCCACCGAGGGTGCCAGTCCGCCGGGTGCGCTGCAACATGGGCGTCACGATCTGGCATAGTGGTCAGCCCTGAATCCGCGAAGCAGAAGCGTCAGCCATGAAGCGCACGTCGTACCCGAAAGAAGACATCAAGGTGCTGCTCCTCGAAGGCGTCAGCCGCAGCGCGCTCGACACCTTCCGCCAGGCCGGCTACTCGCAGATCGAGTTTCACGAGAAGTCACTGCCCGAGGACGAGCTGAAAGAGCGCATCGCCGATGCGCACATCGTCGGTATCCGCTCGCGCACGCATCTCTCCGCCGACGTGCTTGCGGAGGCCCGCCGCCTGATCGCCGTTGGCTGCTTCTGCATCGGCACCAACCAGGTAGATACGGTCGACGCCGAGCGACTGGGCGTGCCGGTCTTCAACGCGCCCTACTCCAACACGCGCAGCGTGGCGGAGCTGGTCATCGCCGAAACGATCATGCTGGTCCGCCGCATCCCGGAAAAGAACGCCGAGTGCCACCGCGGCGGCTGGTCCAAGTCGGCCGCCGGCAGCTTCGAGGTCCGCGACAAGGTGCTCGGCATCGTCGGTTACGGCCACATCGGTACCCAGGTCGGCGTGCTCGCCGAATCGCTGGGCATGCGCGTGATTTTCCACGACGTCGAGCCGAAGCTTTCGCTGGGCAATGCACGCCCCGCGGCCAGTCTGGACGACCTGCTCGAGCGCGCCGACGTCATCACGCTGCACGTGCCGGAAACACCGCAGACAAAGAACCTGATCGGCGCCGCCGAGATCGCCCGCATGCGTCCCGGCTCGATGCTGATCAACGCCTCGCGCGGCACCGTGGTGGATATCGACGCACTGGCCGACGCCCTGCGTACGAAGCACCTCGCCGGTGCGGCGATCGATGTGTTCCCGGTGGAACCCAAGGGCAATACCGATCCGTTCGTCTCGCCACTGGTCGGCATGGACAACGTCATCCTGACCCCGCACGTCGGCGGCAGTACGGCCGAGGCGCAGGAGAACATCGGTATCGAGGTAGCGTCCAAGCTGGTCCGCTATAGCGACAACGGCAGCACGCTCTCGGCGGTGAATTTCCCCGAAGTGTCCCTGCCCGGCCACCCGACCAGCCGCCGCCTGCTGCACATCCATCGGAACATTCCGGGTGTGCTGTCGCGGGTCAACGAGGTGTTCTCCAAAGCGGCGGTCAACATCGACGGCCAGTATCTGCAGACCTCGCCGCAAGTCGGTTATGTCGTGATCGACGTGACCACCAGCGAGGAGCATGCCGTGGCGTTGCGTAACGAGCTGGCGGCGATCGAGGGTACGCTTCGGGCACGCGTGCTTTACTGAAATCCCATGACTGGAAAAGCCGGCTGGATCAGCCAGCCGGCCTCTCAGACGGTCAGGTCATCCGCAACCACCCGGGCACGACCCCGCTGCTTGGCCATGTAGAGCCGCTGGTCGGCGCGCTTGATGAAGGCCGACAGCTCATCGCCCTCCTTCGGCACGATGCTGTTGACGCCCGCGCTCATGGTGATGCGCTTGCCCGAACCGATGCCCGCGTGCGGGATCAATGCCTTGTCGACCAGATCGAGGCAGCGCCATCCCAGCGCCAACGCTTCGGCCTCATCGGTATCCGGCAACAACAGCACGAACTCCTCACCACCGAAGCGGCACAGGAGGTCGGCGGGTCGACGCACGATGCCGGACAGCGCTGAAGCAACACGCTTCAGGCACTCGTCGCCCTCCAGATGCCCGTAGTGATCGTTGTACTGCTTGAAGAAATCGATATCGAGGACGACGAGCGAAATGGACTTGTGACTGTCTTTGGCGTCGCGCCATTCCGTCTCCATCATCGTGTCGAAACGACGACGGTTGGGCACGCCGGTCAGGCCATCCTTGAAGGACAGCTCTTCGAGCTCGCGCTGCATGTTGAGCAGCTTTTCTTCCGTGCGCTTGCGCTCGCTGATGTCGAACATGAAGCCGACCAGCGCATTCGGGGTGCCGTCCTCATTGCGCACCACATGCACGACATCGCGAATCCAGACGAAGGTGCCGTCCTTGCGCAGCGCGCGATAATCGGCCTCGTGATCGATGCCCGCCATCGACTGCGAGACACAGAAGTCGAAAACCCACGCGCGGTCCTCGGGGTGCATGCGATCGGCCCAGTCCTGCACGGTCATCCAGGATTCGGGTGCCCAGCCGAGCAGCTCCTCGATCTGCGGTCCCACATAGGCAAAACGCAGCGTCGCCCAGTCGATCTTCCATGGAATGGCGCGCGTCGATTCGAGCAGCGTCTTGTAGACCGCGACGTCGTCGTCGCGAACGATGTCCTGGATACTCATGCATTCCCCCCATGCGGCAGGCTCGCCACGGACGGAATGATCGCCTGCTGTCGACGTGGGCGCCAGTGGATCCTCGCCAGAACACCGCGCGACCGCCTCGGCCAGGTCTTCCATGCCATCTGGCCGAAGGCTGGAGCAAACTCTCGGCGGGTCATGCGGCGGGCAACGGAATAGCGAACCAGCCCATGCATGCCAGCCCCTTCACCGTAACGGGATCGTCGGTCAGCTCCGGGAAGTCCACGCGCGCCGAAACGATATGGCAGCCGCCCGGTGACTCGAGCAGGAGCTGCGGCCCGGGCCCACAGGGGCCGATGATTTCGTCGACGTCGCCCGTCCGGGGCGCCGTGACCTGCCTCGCCAGACGCGGCGCGTAGCGCTCGGCCTCGCCCGAATAGGCGACGTCAACCACCACCGTCGCCTGCCCTCCGCCGCTATCCCTTCGGGTCACGATCCGTACCCCATCGGCCAATTCGATGGGCGATAGCGGCGGACCGACGGCAACGCGGACCGATGGGGCGAAGGTCGAACCGGGCTGCGCTGAGCCGGAGATGGCGATCTCGTATACATGGCCCGACCTGAAGCCGCCCTCGGGCGCGACGAGGTAGTAGCCATCCCGGTCCGGGCGTTTCAGGCCCACGACATGCGTATGAAGGCGTTCAGTGGTCGTGCGGTCGGTGACGATGAAATCATCCGGCGAGGGCGCGTGAGGCACACCATCGCGAACGTCCACATACAGGGCACCCCGCGCATTCGACGGCAGGTTCTGTTCGGCGCCGCTGGCCGAGTAGCCGACGGAAAAACCGGTGGGCTGCCAGAACACGGGCTGGCAGGCGAACACCGCCGGAGAGGCGACGAAAGAGGCTGCAAGCAACAGGCGGCTTACGAAAGACTTCATTGATTTCGCGACCTCGACGGGGTGACCTCCTGTTCAACGCCCCTGCCGCCCCTCCGGGGTTAAAACGCTTACGAAACAAAACCAGCTATGCGCAGCACGCCTATGCTGCGCTGCGTTCTGGCGAACGGGCGGCGCTGCAGAGCCGCTGCGCCATTCCTTCCGCACCGCAGCATAAAGACCCGCCACGAGCGCTTGCCTGACAGGAAATTATTTCGTTCAGGCGCAGCGACCGCCTGCCTAGCATCCGGCAGGTTTTTCGTTTCGATGGTCCAGCATGCCCACTCCGATCACCTGCGTCGCCGACCTTCGGCATCTCGCCCGCAAACGTGTGCCTCGCGCGTTTTTCGACTACGACGACCGCGGCTCTTATGAAGAAGTGACGCTGCGCGACAACCGCGCCGTCTTCGATCGCATCCACCTGCGCCAGCGCGTCATGATCGATGTCGATCGCCGTGATCTGACCACCGAAGTGATCGGCCAGCCGCTGTCCGTGCCGCTGGCGATCGCGCCGACCGGCCTCACCGGCCTGACCCACGGCTCGGGCGAGATCCTCGCCGCCCGCGCGGCGGCGGCCGCCGGGATCCCCTTCTGCCTGAGCACCATGTCGATCTGCTCGGTCGAACAAGTCGCCGCGGCGGTGAAGGACCCGTTCTGGTTTCAGATCTACGTGATGCGCGACCGGGGCTTTACCAGGTCGCTGATCACCCGTGCCCGCGAGGCGGGCTGCTCCGCGCTGATGGTGACCGCCGACCTGCAGATCCAGGGTCAGCGCCATCGCGAGATCAAGAACGGCATGACGGTGCCGCCGAAGCTGACGATGCGCAATCTCGTCGACATCCTCGGCAAGCCACGCTGGGTGAGCGGCGTCCTGTCCGCGCCGAGTCGCTCGTTCGGCAATCTGGCCGGGCAGATCGACGGGGCGGATGGCCTCACTACCCTCGCGCAGTGGATCGGCAACCAGTTCGATCCGCGACTGACCTGGGACGACATCGGCTGGATCCGCGACCTGTGGCCGGGCAAGCTGATCCTCAAAGGGATCATGGAGCCCGATGACGCACGCTCAGCGGTCAAGGCGGGCGTCGACGCGATCGTCGTCTCCAACCATGGCGGGCGGCAGCTCGATGGCGCCGTCGCTTCCGCTTACGCCCTGCCCCGTGTCGTCGACGCCGTCGGCAACGACATCGAGGTTCTTTTCGACGGCGGCATCCAGACCGGCCAGGCGCTTCTGAAATCGCTGGCCCTTGGCGCGCGTGCCGGCCTCATCGGCAAGGCCTTCCTCTACGGCCTCGGTGCCATGGGCCAGGAAGGCGTGACCAGGGTGATCGAGATCCTGCGGCGCGAGCTGGATGTCAGCATGGCGCTGACCGGCAACACCTCGGTGCGCGCCCTCGATCGTTCCATTCTTCTCGACGAACGCGGTGAGCCCTGGCTCCCGCTTCGCCCCACCGCTTGAACACCCCGCGCCGCATGGCGCGCGTACCCAAGGAAACGATATGAGCAGCAGCTACCAGAATTACATCGGCGGACGGTTCGTCAGCGACTCGTCCGATGGCAGCGTCGAGGTCACCAACCCGGCAACGCAGGCCGTGCTCGGCCATGTGCCGGAAGCCTCCGCCGGTACCGTGGCCTCCGCCGTGGACGCCGCGCGCAAGGCGCAGCCGGCGTGGTCGAAGCTGCCCGCCATCCAGCGCGCCAATGCACTGCGCGCGATCTCGGCCAAGGTGCGCCAGCATCGCGAGCGCCTGGCCGCGCTGATCGTCGCCGAACAAGGCAAGACGCAGGGTCTCGCCGCGGTCGAGGTCGACTTCACCGCCGACTACATCGATTACATGGCCGAATGGGCGCGCCGTCTCGAAGGCGAGGTGCTCACCAGCGACCGCCCGGGCGAAAGCATCTTCCTGCTGCGCAAGCCGATCGGCGTCGTCGCCGGCATCCTGCCGTGGAACTTCCCGTTCTTCCTGATCGCCCGCAAGATGGCTCCCGCACTGGTCACCGGCAATACCGTGGTGATCAAGCCCAGCGAAGAAACGCCGCTCAATGCGTTCGAGTTCGCGAAGCTGGTCGCGGAGACCGACCTGCCCGAGGGCGTGTTCAACCTCATCGGCGGCACCGGTGCCAAGGCCGGCGCGGCACTGACCGACAACCCGGGCGTCGGCCTGATCAGCTTCACCGGCAGCGTCGAGACCGGCAGCCGCATCATGCAGACGGCGGGCAAGCACCTCACCCGCGTGAACCTGGAACTGGGCGGCAAGGCGCCGGCGATCGTGCTGGCCGATGCCGACCTCGACCTCGCCGCGAAGGCCATCACCGATTCGCGCGTGATCAACACCGGGCAGGTGTGCAACTGCGCCGAGCGCGTCTACGTCGACCGCAAGGTCGCCGACGAATTCGTCGAGAAGCTTCGCCGGAACATGGCCGCCACGACCTATGGCGATCCCGGCGCGGATGCGTCCGTCGGCATGGGCCCGCTGATCAACAAGGCAGGCCTGGACAAGGTACGCGGTGCGGTCGAGCGAGCCGTCGCCGCGGGCAACGAAGTGATCACGGGCGGCAAGGTCGCCGACCTCGGCCAGGGCTTCCATTACGAGCCGACCGTGCTGATCGCGAAAAACAACGATCAGGAAATCATCCGTAAGGAGACCTTCGGTCCGGTCCTGCCTATCGTGCTGGTCGACGGTCTGGAACAGGCGGTCGCCTACTCCAACGACTCCGACTACGGCCTTACCTCGTCGCTGTATACGCGCGATCTCAACAGCGCCTTCCGTGGTGTGCGCGATCTCGAATTCGGCGAAACGTACGTCAACCGCGAAAACTTCGAAGCCATGCAGGGCTTCCACGCCGGTCGTCGCAAGTCGGGCATCGGCGGCGCCGACGGCAAGCACGGCCTTTACGAATACACCGAAACGCACGTCGTCTACATCCAGCACGACTGATGGCGCGACACACGAGGGGAGACACCATGAAACCAGCAAGCGGAAAGCCAGCCCGGTTCCTGACGATGACGACGGCACTCGCCCTCGCCCTCGTCGGCGGGTCCACCACTTTTGCCCAGGATGCCGCCAGGGGACCGGCCGCCGTCGACGGCGCGCGCATCGTCAATGCCGACAAGGAACCCGGCAACTGGATGACCACCGGACGCACGTACGACGAGCAGCGCTACAGCCCGTTGAAGCAGATCACCGACAAGAACGTCGACAAGCTAGGCCTGGCATGGACGTACAAGATCGACATCGATCGCGGCGTCGAAGCGACACCCATCGTCGTCGACGGTGTGATGTACACCACGGGCCCCTTCTCCATCGTTTACGCACTTGACGCGAAAACCGGCCAGCTGAAATGGAAGTACGACCCGAAGTCGGACCGTGCACGCGCAGGCGAAGCCTGCTGCGACGCGGTGAACCGCGGTGTGGCCGTGTGGAATGGCAAGGTCTACGTGGGCGTGCTCGACGGCCGTCTCGAGGCGATCGACGCGAAGACCGGCACGAAGGTCTGGTCGGTCGATACGCGCTACGACACCACGCGAAGCATCTCGATCACCGGCGCGCCGCGCATCGTCGAAGGCAAGGTGATCATCGGTAACGGTGGCGCCGAGTACGGCACGCGCGGCTACATCACCGCGTACGACGCCGAGACCGGCAAGCAGGACTGGCGCTTCTGGACGGTGCCGGGCGATCCGGACAAGCCGGCCGAGAACAAGGCGATGGAAATCGCCCGTCCGACGTGGACCGGTCGTGCGTTCGTCACGCAGGGTGGCGGCGGTACCGTATGGGATTCGATGTCGTACGATCCCGAGCTGAAGCTGCTCTACATCGGCGTGGGCAACGCGTCGTCGTGGAATCCGAAGTTCCGCAGCGAAGGCAAGGGCGACAACCTGTTCCTGTCGTCCATCGTGGCGATCCATGTGGACACCGGCGAGTACGCATGGCACTACCAGACTACCCCGGGCGACGCCTGGGACTTCACGGCGACCGCGCACATCATCCTTGCCGACATAAAGATCGACGGCAAGGTGCGCAAGGTAGCCATGCAGTCGCCGAAGAACGGCTACTTCTACGTCATCGATCGCACCAACGGCAAGCTGCTGTCGGCGAAGAACATCATCCCGCTCAGCTGGTCCAGTGGCGTCGACATGAAGACCGGTCGTCCGAAGGTCAATCAAAGCGCCGAATACTGGAAGGATCCGGAACACAAGCCGCATCTGGTGCAACCCGCGTTCTGGGGCGCGCACGACTGGCAGCCGATGTCGTACAGCCCGGATACGGGTCTGGTCTACATCCCGACGCACATCATGTCGGCGTACTACCAGGATCTGGCCAAGGAACCGCCGCGTCGCAAGTTCAAGAGCGCCTATCAGCTCGGCGCGGATGCCGGCATGGTGCCCGAGGCGGAGAAGGAGCTGCGCGAACTGGCCAACACCTGGAGCGGCAAGCTCACGGCCTGGGACCCGAAGACGCAGAAGATGGTCTGGGAAGTCCCGTACAAGACGATCTTCAACGGCGGCGTGCTGTCCACCGCGGGCAACCTCGTCTTCGAAGGCACCGCCGACGGTCGCGTCGTGGCGTACTCCGCCGACAAGGGTAAAAAACTCTGGGAGCAGCCGGCCAACACGGGCGTCATGGCCGCACCGATCACCTATACGGTGGACGGCGAGCAGTACGTGACTTTCATGGTCGGCTGGGGCGGCGCGTTCTCGACCTTTGAAGGCGGCATCTCGCTCAACGCCGGTGTGCTGCCTAACGCACAAGTCCTTACCTATAAGCTCGGCGGCACCGCCAAACTGCCGGACTTCAAGTACAAGCACGCCGACCACAAGCTCGATCCGCCGCCTCTCACGGGCACACCGGAACAGATCGCCGAAGGGCAGAAGGCGTTCGGTGCCAACTGCTCGCAGTGCCACGGTATCAACGCGGTCTCCGGCGGCGTGCTGCCCGACCTGCGCCTCCTGTCGAAGGAAAACCACGCGCGCTTCGCCGCCATCGTCTACGGCGCCCGCGTCATGGACGGCATGCCCTCGTTCGCCGACAGCCTCACCATGCAGCAGGTGGAAGAGGTGCATCAGTACCTGATCAAGCGGGCCCACGACCTGAAGGACTCACCGACCAGGGAACCGCGCGCCGCGCAACAGCCGTAATAAATCCCGGGGATCGCGCCCCACGCGCGATTCCCCTTGATCGGTAGGAGCGCGCCTGTAGTGGCCGGGTATTTGAGGACCACGCATAGGAGCGTTAAGCCGCCATCCTCTCAAACTCGGCTGGCGGGCGGTAGTCGAGCGCGGAGTGCAGGCGCTCGTGGTTGTAATAGCGAACCAGATAGTCGATCGCGTCTTGTGATGCCAGAGCTCGGGTCGGGAAGGTTTCCTCGCCGAACCACTCCTGTTTAAGGCTTCGGAAGACGCGTTCGACGACGGCGTTGTCCCAGCAGTTCCCCTTTCGGCTCATGCTTTGAACGATGCCGTGCCGGGCCAGATGTTGGGTGTAGCGATCGGAGGTGTACGAGGCGCCCTGGTCGGTGTGGATGACTAACCCGGGAGCCGGCTGGCGCAAGCCGATGGCCAGTTCGTTGGCCTTGATGGCCAGTCGTGAATCGGGCGTGTGGCTTGTGGCCCAGCCGACGATTCGCCGGGAGTACAGATCGACCACGATGGCCAGATAGAGGAAGCCCTGGCCCGTTCGGATGAAGGTGATGTCGCCGGCCCAGGTCTGGTTGGGACGCGCCGGATCGAACTGTCGGTTGACGATATTTTCGGCCGGTGCAGGTTTCGTGTTGCGTCTGGCGTAATGAAACCGCTTCTTCCTCAGTCGAATGTCCAGCCGGCGCATCAGTGTCGCCGCCCGTTCGCGACCCACACGAAAGCCGTGCCGGCACAGGCTGCGCGCAAGGCGGCGTGCGCCATAGCTGCGGCGACTATCCCGATGAATGGCCAGAGCGGTCTGGGCAAGCCCTTCGTCGATGGCGGGAGCCGCCTTGACGGGGGCGTAGTGCCGGCTCCGGGGCCAGCCAAGAATCGCGTAGACCTGTCGTATCGACAAATCCCCTCTCACCTTTTGGACGATCTCGGCTTTCGCAAGATGGCGGCCAGGTGAGAGGGCAACTGTTTTTTTAGGACGTCACGCTCCTGTGCCAACACCGCACGAGCGTCTTCAGAGGCTTTCAGCTGTCCCTGAAGCTGCGCGATGAGGCGCCGCTGCTCCACCGGATCGTCCGGTATCGCCGCTTGCCGTTCACGCCATTCCTCCACCCATCGCCTCAGGGCCGTCGGCCCCAGACCCATCATCTGAGCGGCTTGAGGCGGGGTATATCCCACCTCGACCACCAGTCGTATTGCCTCGGCTTTGACCGCTGCCGGAATTTTTCTATGAGCCATGATTCACCTCGCAGGAGATTTTGCTCCTACTTGGTGGTCCTGAAAAACCCGGCCATTACAGCCCTGCGCGCGATGCCTTTCCACACGGAAAAGCATCGCGCGCGGGGCGCGCTCCTACATTTGGGTCATCGCGATTAAGGCCTCTGCGCCTCCACACAGACCTCCCGCAACCACGCGATAAACGCACCTCGCGCCTCGTCGGGCTCCGCCACGCGGTGCCAGCACAGGTGATAGGCGTACGCCGGTTCCGCTTCGACCGCGAACAGCTTGATCAGCTTGCCGTTCTGCAGATGACGCCGCGCAAGACTGCGCCGGACCAGCGCCACGCCATGTCCATTGAGCGCCGCCTCCATCAACATGCCGAGGTCCATCAGCCGATGGCCGTCCGTCGGTTCGGCGGTATCGCCCTGCCCCGTCTCGGTGCGGGCGGCACGCATCCATGGCCCCCAAGGCTCGAGCGGACAGCGCAGCAGGATCGCGCGACGGATCATGTCGGCCGGCGAGTCGAAACGAATCTGCGCGAGGTAAGCCGGACTCGCCACGGGGAAAACCGTCTCGCTGGTGAGGCGCTCACTGTCCACGCCCTCGAAGCGTCCGTCACCGAAGCGCACTTCCACATCCCAACCCGGCGCCGTGATGTCGAGATACGGGATGGACGGCATCAGCTCGAGCTCGATGTCCGGATACCGCTGAGTGAAAGCATGCAGGTGCGGGACGAGAAGATCGCGCCCGAACGTCGGTGGCGTGGCGACACGCAGCCGTCGACGTGATGATGAATCGCGGCGGTGATACGCGGAGCGCGTCAGCAGACCGAGCGCGACGTTGACCTGCTCGAGGTATTCGCGGCCGATAGCGGTGGGCTCGACGCCGCGGCCTGTGCGCGAAAGCATCTTTACGCCGAGGAGGGACTCGAGTCCGGCGACGCGTTTGGCGACGGCGCTGGGCGTGACTGCCAGCTCGTAACTCGCGCGTTCGAAAGAGCCTAATCGTGCGGCGGCTTCCAGCGCCCTCAGATGCGCCGTCGAAGGCAGACGTACGTTGTTCTGCTCGAGCGAGTGCAGCCGGTGATCGAGCCCGTCATTCGACGGACGGCGTGGAAAATTCATCCGCGGGCCTCTGTTTTTCAGAAGGTCACATTACCAGCGTACGCAAGGAATTGAAGATCAGCGCGCCCACGTTGCCAGCAGCGCTGCGACGTCGCGACGGAGCATTCGCGTCTGGAGGTCACGACGGAGTTCCAGCGGAAGTCGAAAAAGGTGCCGGTGGTCCGGGAGTTCACGGCTGCGCCAGTGGCTGGTACGGCCCCAACGAAAAAAGGCGCCCCGTGAGGGACGCCTTTTCGAATAATGGTCGGGGTGGCGAGATTCGAACTCGCGACCACTACACCCCCAGCGTAGTGCGCTACCAGGCTGCGCTACACCCCGACGAGCAAACGATTGTAACAGCAACGCCGCGATCTGCGGAAGCGGGTCAGCGACGAAGCAGGGTCAGGACTTCTTCGAGCTCCAGGCGGACCTGGCGGACGATCTGGTGGGACATGCTCGCTTCCATACGGGCCTGGGGGCCCTCGAGGCGTGCGCGCGCACCCGTAATGGTGAAACCCTCGTCGTACAGCAGCGAGCGGATCTGGCGGATCATCAGCACGTCGTGGCGCTGGTAGTAGCGGCGGTTGCCGCGGCGCTTGACGGGCTTCAGGGCCGGAAATTCCTGCTCCCAGTAGCGAAGGACATGCGGCTTGACGCCGCAAAGCTCGCTTACTTCACCGATGGTGAAGTAGCGCTTCGCCGGGATCGCCGGAAGTTCGGTGTTATTCCCTGGATCCAGCATAGCCCTCGACTCTTACCTTGAGTTTCTGGCCAGGACGGAAGGTGACGACCCGCCGGGCAGAGATGGGAATTTCTTCGCCGGTCTTGGGATTGCGACCCGGCCGCTGATTTTTCTGACGCAGATCGAAATTGCCGAAGCCCGACAACTTGACCTGCTCGCCCCGCTCGAGAGCTTCACGAACGACTTCGAAGTACGCGTCAACGAACTCTTTGGCCTCACGCTTGTTGAGACCTACGTCGAGGAAAAGCCGCTCGGCCATTTCCGCCTTGGTCAGCGCCATCTTATCCTCGCAATCTTGCCTTGCATGTCTTCTCCAATGCCCCCACCGCTTCTGCCACACGAGCGTCGGCATCTTCGTCGGTAAGGGTGCGTGAAGCGTCCTGTAAAATCAAGCCCATAGCGAGACTCTTTCGCCCTTCGTCGATCCCTTTCCCGGCGTATCGGTCGAACAGGCGGATCTCACGCAGGACCTCGCCGAGGGCGCCACGAACGGCTGCCTCGACGGCCGACCAGGAGACGTCGTCAGGCAGTTCGACCGCGATATCACGACGCACGGCGGGGAACCGGGCCACGCGCGCCGCGCTGGGCAGGCGTCGGGCCAGTACCGGCTCGAGGGCCAGCTCCATCACATGAACATCCGGACCGAGATCCAGGGCCTTCGCGAGTGCCGGGTGCAGGGCACCTAAGTAACCGGCCGGCAGTCCGTCGCGAAGTACGCGTGCGCCACGCCCGGGATGCAGCCAGGACGGCAGATCGTCAGTGTCGACCGACCAGCGGGCCGGCTCACCCGTGTGAGCGATCAGCGCGTCGAGGTCACCCTTGAGGTCGAAGAAGTCGACCGTGCGGGACGCTTCGCCCCACTGCTCCGCCCGTGCATTGCCTGAAGCGACGACGGCCACCCGGCCGATCTCGTCCGGGGCACCGCCCGTCGCGTGGAAGCTGCGCGCCACTTCGAACAGACGAACGCGCTCCTGCTGGCGGGCACGATTGTGACGCAGCGCTTCGACCAGACCCGGCAACAGCGAGGTACGCATGACGGCGAGGTCGGCCGACAGCGGATTGGCGAGCGGTACCCAGGCGTGATCCACGCCCCAGGTTTTCAGCAGGTCGGCGCTGAGGAACGAGAGCGTGACCGCCTCGAAATAGCCACGCGCGGCCAGCTGGTCGCGCAGCGCCATCTCGCTCAGGCGCGCTTCCGGCTCGGACCGCAGGGCGATCTGACCGGCGGGGATATGGGTCGGGATGCGCTCGTAACCATGAATACGGGCGACCTCTTCGATCAGGTCCTCCTCGCGCTCGATGTCGAAGCGGCTGCTCGGCGGCGTGACTTTCCAGCCGTCCGCGATTTCCTCGACGCCCATGCCCAGCGCGGTGAAGATGCGGGTCACTTCGGCGGCGGCGACGTCGATACCGAGGATGCGACGCAGACGCGCATGACGGAGGACGACAGGCGCGTGCTCGCGCAGGTCTTCGAGCCGCTCGGCGACCGTCACCGGACCGGCCTGGCCGCCGGCAATCTGCAGCAGCAGTTCGGTGGCGCGTTCCATCGCACGCTTCGGCAGGGCCGGGTCGACACCGCGTTCGTAGCGATGCGAGGCATCCGTATGGAGGCCGAGCTTGCGTGCGCGACCCATGATGGCCGACGGCGCGAAGTGCGCAGCCTCGAGAAAAATATTGCGCGTGGCATCGGTGACGCGCGAGTCGAAACCGCCCATGACACCGGCGACGGCAAGCGGCGCCGCCTCGTCGGCGATGACGACGAACGACGGATCGAGCTTCGCGTCGCTGCCATCCAGCAGCTTCAGAGTCTCGCCCTGCCCCGCATGACGGACGACGATCGAGCCCGTCAGCTTGTCGTTGTCGAACGCATGCATCGGATGACCGAGCTCGAGCATCACGTACTGAGTGACGTCGACCACCGCGCTGATCGGCCGGATACCCGCGCGGCGCAGACGCTCCGCCATCCACAACGGCGACGCCGTGCTCGCGTCGATACCTTCGATGATGCGACCGAGGTAGCGCGGCGCGTCGGCACCGGCTTCGAGACGGACCGGACGCGTGGCGCTGGCGGTGACGGCGACGTCGCCCACACCGATCGCTTTGACGCGGCTGCCGAAAAGCGCCGCCACATCGTGCGCCAGACCGTTGAGGCCGAGTACGTCCGGACGGTTCGGAGTGATCTTGAGTTCGATGCTGGCGTCGGGAAGACCGAGGTATTCGGCGAGCGGCTTGCCGACCGGTGCATCCACCGGCAGCTCGAGCAGGCCGGAGGCATCCGCATCGAGGCGAAGCTCTTTCGCCGAGCAGAGCATGCCGAACGACTCGACGCCGCGCAGCTTCGCGGCCTTGATATGGATCTCGCCCGGCAGCGTGCTGCCAACGGTTGCCAGCGGCACGCGGATTCCCACGCGCGCATTGGGCGCACCGCAGACGATCTGCACCAGCTCGCCCGTGCCGGCGTCGACCTTGCACACCTGCAGGCGATCGGCTTCGGGATGTTTGGTGGCTTCGACGATCCTGGCGACGACCACGCCGTCGAGACCATCACCCAACTCGGTGACTTCCTCGACTTCCAGGCCGGACATGGTGAGTGCGTGAACCAGCGCCGCGCGATCCGCGTCGATGTCGACCAGCTCGCGCAGCCAGTTTTCGGAGAATTTCATGGGAGCGACTCTCTAATCCGGAGGGCTATCAGGCGAACTGACGGAGGAAGCGCAGGTCGTTCTCGAAGAACGCGCGCAGATCGCCCACGCCGTAACGCAGCATCGCGAAACGCTCGACGCCAAGGCCGAAGGCGAAACCCGTGTAACGCTCCGGATCGATGCCGCAGTTCTTCAGCACGGTCGGGTGGACCATGCCGCAGCCCAGCACTTCGAGCCAGCGCGTGGAGCCGCCTTCGGCGTCCCAGCGGATGTCCACTTCGGCCGAGGGCTCGGTGAAGGGGAAGTAGCTCGGACGGAAGCGCATCTCGAAATCGCGCTCGAAGAACGCGCGGATGAATTCGGCCAGGGTGCCCTTCAGGTCGGCGAAGCTCGAGGTCTCATCGACCAGCAGGCCTTCGATCTGGTGGAACATCGGCGAATGGGTC
This sequence comes from Luteibacter mycovicinus, assembly GCF_000745235.1. Taxonomy (NCBI): domain Bacteria; kingdom Pseudomonadati; phylum Pseudomonadota; class Gammaproteobacteria; order Lysobacterales; family Rhodanobacteraceae; genus Luteibacter; species Luteibacter mycovicinus. Next base: position 3,670,264 of record NZ_JQNL01000001.1, on the reverse strand, counting down.
TGGTCGGAATCGCTGCGATAGACCTTGCCCGGGGCGATGATGCGGATCGGCGGCTGGCGCCCCTGCATCGAACGGATCTGCACCGGCGAGGTATGCGTACGCAGCAGGCGACCGTCACCGAAATAGAAGGTGTCGTGCATCGCGCGCGCGGGATGATGCGGCGGGAAGTTGAGCGCCTCGAAGTTATGCCAGTCGTCCTCGATCTCGGGACCGTCGGCACGCTGGTAACCGAGACGACCGAAGATATCGGCGATGCGCTCGAGCGCGCGGGTGATCGGGTGGATGCCACCGTACTCGCCGTCGCGCCCCGGGAGGCTGACGTCGATTCGCTCGGAAGCGAGGCGGCGATCCAGTTCGGCCTGTTCCAGAGCCTGCTTGCGCGCGGCAATGGCGTCCGTGAGACGCTCCTTGACCCGGTTCACTTCGGCGCCACGCGCCTTGCGCTCGTCACCCGACAACTGACCCAGGGCTTTCAGCGCGGCGGTCACCGCACCGTTCTTTCCCAGCAGGGCGACACGCACGGCATCCAGCGCCTCGAGGGAGGCCGCCGACTCGATGTCGCGCAGGGAGGCGTCGATATGCTCGATCGATTCCATCGGTTTTCCTGACTTTTTCGAGGCACACAAAAAAGTGTGGGGAGAAGGCAAGGCCTTCTCCCCACGTCATCCATCTTCGCGCGATAAGACTACCGCGCGTTTAAAGCGGATTACGCAGCCAGACTGGCCTTGGCCTTCTCTGCGATCGCGCCAAACGCCTTGATGTCGTGCACGGCGAGGTCGGCGAGGACCTTACGGTCGACGGCGATCTCAGCCTTGGCCAGACCGTTGATCAGGCGGCTGTAGGACAGACCGAACTGACGGGCGGCGGCGTTGATACGCACGATCCACAGCGCGCGGAACTGACGCTTACGCTGCTTGCGGCCGATGTAGGCGTACTGACCAGCCTTGATGACGGCCTGGTTGGCTACGCGGAAGACCTTGCGACGGGCGTTGTAATAACCCTTTGCACGGCCGAGGATTTTCTTGTGACGACGACGGGCGGTAACGCCACGCTTAACACGAGCCATGGTTCAACCCTCCCTTAGAGATACGGCAACATGCGAGCTACACCCTTGGTGTCGCACGCTTTGACGTGGTTGGGAGCGCGCAGGCCGCGCTTACGCTTGGTCGACTTCTTCGTCAGGATATGCGACTTGAAGGCGTGACCGGCTTTGAACTTGCCGGATGCGGTCTTGCGAAAACGCTTCGCTGCCGCCCGGTTGGTCTTGATCTTGGGCATCGGAATGCTCCGTATTCGGTGACTGACTGATCCGGCGGCAAGCCCTTGCGGGACAAGCACTTTCCTTCCTGCCGGGTACGGTGATTCGGCCCATCCATACGGGCCGAGCCGGCGATCATACATGAATTCAAACGAAAAAGGGCGCCGGAGCGCCCTTCTCGTTCGATCAGATCTTTTTCTTCGGTCCGATCATCATGACCATCTGGCGGCCTTCGAGGCGGGGGAAGGACTCCACCACACCGTCTTCGCCGATGTCCGTCTGGACCCGGCGGGCCAGATTCTGGCCGAGGTCCTGATGGGACATTTCACGACCGCGGAAGCGGATCGTGACCTTGACCTTGTCGCCTTCTTCCAGGAATTCGCGCATCTTGCGCAGCTTGATCTGGTAGTCGCCCTCGTCGGTGACGGGACGGAACTTCACTTCCTTGATCTCTACCTGCTTCTGCTTCTTCTTGGCAGCCGAGGCCTTCTTCTGGGCTTCGAACTTGAACTTGCCGTAATCCATGATCTTGCAGACCGGCGGATCGCCGTTCGGCTGGATTTCGACGAGATCCATGCCCAGCTCTTCAGCGGCCTTGATGGCGTCATCAGTCCGCATGATTCCGAGCTGCTCGCCTTCCGCGCCAAGCACGCGGACCTGCGGGACACGGATGTCTCTGTTCTTGCGATTGCCCTTGTTATCGGTCGTAGCGATACCGCTATCCTCCAGAAGAATGATCCAAATACCGGACCCCCGCTCAGCGGCGGGTCTCGGCTTCCAAACGTTCGACGAACTGGGCCACGGTCATGCTGCCGAGGTCCTCGCCGCCGCGGGTACGTACGGAGATGGTACCCGTTTCTTTCTCGCGATCACCGACCACGATCAGATAAGGCACCTTCTGCAACGTGTGCTCGCGGATTTTATATCCGACTTTTTCGTTGCGCAAATCGGAGTTTACCCTGAACCCTTGTCCGACAAGGGCTTGGGCCACGTCCTGCACGTAATCGGCCTGAGCGTCCGTAATGCTGAACGCAACTGCCTGAATGGGGGCGAGCCAGGTGGGAAGCAAGCCCGCGTGGTGCTCGATCAGGATGCCGATGAATCGCTCCATCGAGCCGACAATGGCCCGGTGCAGCATGACCGGGTGCTGGCGCTGGCTGTTCTCGTCCACGTACTCGGCGCCCAGACGCTCGGGCATCATGAAATCGACCTGCATCGTGCCCACCTGCCAGGCGCGGCCGATGGAGTCCTTCATGTGGTACTCGATCTTGGGACCGTAGAAGGCGCCCTCACCCGGCAGTTCCTCCCACTCGACGCCAGCCGCCTGCAGGGCCGCCCGCAGGGCGTGCTCGGCCTTGTCCCAGACCTCGTCGGCACCGATGCGCTTGTCGGGACGCAGGGCGATCTTCATGGCGATGTCGCTGAACCCGAAGTCCTCGTAGACCTTCATGGCCTGGGCGTGGAAGGCCGCGACTTCGCCCTCGATCTGCGCCGGGGTGCAGAAGATGTGGCCGTCGTCCTGCGTGAAGGCACGCACGCGCATGATGCCGTGCAGCGCGCCCGAGGGCTCATTGCGGTGACAGCCGCCGAACTCGCCGTAGCGGATCGGCAGGTCGCGGTAGCTGTGCAGGTTGGTGTTGAAGATCTGGATGTGGCCCGGGCAGTTCATGGGCTTCAGGGCGTACGTGCGCTTCTCCGACTCGGTGAAGAACATGTTTTCCTGATAGTTGTCCCAGTGACCGGACTTCTTCCACAGGCTGACGTCCATGATCTGCGGACCACGGACCTCCTGGTAACCGCTCTTCTTGTAAACGCCGCGGACGTACTGCTCGACGGCCTGCCAGATCGCCCACCCCTTCGGGTGCCAGAAGATCATGCCCGGCGCTTCTTCCTGCATGTGGAAGAGGTCGAGCTGCTTGCCGATGCGGCGATGGTCGCGTTTTTCGGCTTCCTCCAGTTGCAGCAGGTAGGCCTTGAGGTCCTTGTCGTTCAACCACGACGTACCGTAGATGCGCGTCAGCATCTCGTTGTTGGAATCGCCGCGCCAGTAGGCGCCGGCGACCTTCATCAGCTTGAACGCGCGGAGCTTGCCGGTGTTGGACACGTGCGGCCCGCGGCAGAGATCGGTGAACTCACCCTGCGTGTAGAGCGAAAGCTCTTCGTTCGCCGGGATGCTCTCGATGATCTGGGCTTTGTACTCTTCACCCAGACCGCGGAAGAAGGTGATCGCCTCGTCGCGGCTCTTGACCGAGCGCGTGACCGGAATCTGTTCCTTGACGATCTTTTCCATCTCGGCCTGGATGGTCTCCAGGTCGTCCGGCGTAAACGGGCGCTCGTAGGCGAAATCGTAGAAGAAACCGTTGTCGATGACCGGGCCGATCGTGACCTGCGCGCCGGGGAACAGCCGCTGCACGGCCTGACCCAGAAGGTGGGCCGTGGAGTGACGCAGGATATCCAGCGCCTCGGGGCTCTTTTCGGTGACGATCTCGAGGGCGGCGTCGTGATCGATCGTGAAGCTGGCATCGACCAGCTTGCCGTCGACCTTGCCCGCGAGGGTGGCCTTGGCGAGGCCGGCACCGATCGAGGCGGCGACGTCCTGCACGGATACGGGGTGATCGAACGGGCGCTGGCTGCCGTCGGGTAGCGTGATCTGGATCATGAATGCGAATTCCGGACAAACAAAAAGGGCGCCATGCGCCCTTCGACAATGACGAAGACGTGGCGGGGGGTCAGATTGAAGAGCGCGTAGTCCGCATGTCGCACACTCGGCCAGCGTTGCCGCGGGCCACCTCGTCGGTTGGATACCCGTAAAAGCTAGATCAGGGGCGCTGCCGTGTCAATCCGGGCGTCCGCTACAATGGTCAACTCGCTCCACTGGCAGGACATCCCCATGCGCATCCTGGTCACCGGCACCGCCGGCTTCGTCGGCTCGGCCCTCGCCGAGCGCCTCCTTGCGCGCGGCGATACCGTGCTGGGATTCGACAATCACAACGATTACTACGACCCGGGCCTGAAAGAGGCACGCGTCGCCCGTTTCGTGGATCACCCGAATTACACCCATGTTCGCGCCGACCTCGCCGGGCAGGCGGCCGTGGACAAGGCTTTCGCGGAGTTCCAGCCCGAGCGCGTGGTCAACCTGGCCGCGCAGGCCGGCGTGCGTTATTCGCTGACCCACCCGCATGCTTACGTGCAGAGCAACCTGGTCGGCTTCGTCAACATCCTCGAGGCCTGCCGTCGCCACGCCGTGGGGCATCTGGTCTATGCCTCGTCCAGTTCGGTGTACGGCGCGAACCGGAAGATGCCGTTCGCCGTCGAGGACGCCGTGGACCATCCGGTCAGCCTTTACGCCGCGACCAAAAAATCCAACGAGCTGATGGCGCATACCTATAGCCATCTCTTCGGATTGCCCACGACGGGCCTGCGCTTCTTCACCGTGTATGGCCCATGGGGTCGTCCGGACATGTCGCCGATCCTCTTCGCCAACCGCATCGTGCGCGGCGAGGCGATCGACGTGTTCAATCACGGAAATCACAGCCGCGATTTCACTTACATCGACGATATCGTCGAGGGGGTGATCCGTACGCTGGACCATCCGGCGCAGCCTGACCCCGCCTACGATCCCGTGGATCCCCATGCGGGGAGTTCGGCGGCTCCGTATCGCGTGTACAACCTGGGCAACGATGAGCCCGTGCAGCTGCTCGATTTCATCGGCCTCCTGGAGAAGCACCTCGGGCGGACGGTGGAGAAGCGACTGTTGCCGATGCAGCCGGGCGATGTACCGGATACCTGGGCCGACGTATCGGCGATTCGCCGGGATGTGGGTTACGCACCATCGACGTCGATCGACGAGGGGCTGCGAAAGTTCGCCGAGTGGTACAACGACTTTTACAAGGTCGGATGATCAGATAAGACGACGCAACAGTCCGGAGGCGCGGCGGGTCTTGCGAGCGATGGCATAACCGAGGATGTCGGCCGATGCCAGCAGGGTGAATGCCTTCCGCGCCCGCGTCACACCGGTGTAGACGAGTTCGCGCGTGAGGACGGGAGACGGTTCGGGCGGCAAAGCGAGCGCGGTGTGCTCGAATTCCGAGCCCTGCGATTTGTGCACGGTCATGGCGAATACCGTATCGACGGCGGAGAGCCTGCTCGGAACCACGAAACGGATGCGCTCGCCCGCCTGCTCGTCCGCGACGGAGAACGCCACGCGCAACGCCATAGCGCCCTGCCCGTCCGGCACCCAGAGCGTCACACCCACGTCGCCGTTCATGAGGCCGAGCGCGTAGTCGTTGCGCGTCACCATGACGGGACGGCCTTCGTACCAGCCCGTGACGGCATCGATCAGGCCGCGCTCGAGCAGTCCTCTGGCGATACGTTCGTTTTGTGCGTCGACGCCGGTGTCGCCATGGCGGGTAGCGCACAGCAGCTGAAAGCGCGCGTACGCCGCGAGTGCCCCGGCGCCCCACGCCTCGAAATCACCGAACGCCGCATCGAGCGCAGGCCGTCGCTTTTCGATCCAGTCCAGATAATGCCGGTATCCCGGTGCCTGCCCGCGCCCCTCGATGGCCAGGCTGGCGATGGCGGACGTCGATGGCGGAAGCATCGCGACATCACCCGACGCGGCGGAAAAACTGGCCATCGCGCCGGCCATCTCACCCCGATTTATCCCGAGCGCCAGTGCGCCGATGCCACTGTCGGCACCAAAGCGGCGACTGCGACGAAGCATGGTGACCTGCTGGTCGAGCGGCCGGGCGTCGTCTTCGACGGTCCAGGCGGTGACGTCCACACCGGCCACCTCGCTCAACCACTCGCGCGTACGCTCGTCGTAGTGCCCGCGGTCGGCGCGTGCGCAGAGGTCGCCGAGGACGGCGCCCGCCTCCACCGACGAGAGCTGATCCTTGTCGCCCAGAAGAATGAGGCGCGCCTGCGGAGGCAAGGCATCGAGCGTTGCCGCCATCATTTCGAGGTCGATCATCGATGCCTCGTCGATGACGAGCACATCGAGGTGAAGCGGATTATCGGCGTCGTGGCGGAACCGCCGACTGTCCGGACGACTGCCCAGCAGACGATGCAAGGTCGTCACTTCCGCGGGGATCGCCTGCTTCACCGCCTCATCGACCCGCAACTGCTCGATCTGCAGGGCAATGGACGCGTTCAGTCGCGCCGCCGCCTTGCCTGTCGGCGCCGCCAGACGAATACGCAGGCGCGGCTGACCGGCGCGATGCGCGATCGTCTGGAGCAGCCCGAGCAAGCGGATGACCGTCGTGGTCTTGCCGGTGCCCGGCCCACCCGTGATGACGGCAAATGCGGCGCGCGCCGCGATGGCACACGCGATTTTCTGCCAGTCGGGACCGTCGTCACCGGCGGGGAACAGCCGGTCGAGTTCCCCGGCCAGATCGTCCGGGACCGCCACACGCGTCAGACGACTCATGATCGATTCGGCCACCCGCGCTTCGTCACGCCAGAAACGGCGCAGGTAGAGCAGGTGTCCATCGAGCACCAGCGGTGCGGCCGGATCGCCTTCGGGCCCCGCCACCAGCGGCGACATGGCGAGCGCGGCGTCGACGCCTGCCAGCGCGTCGCCGTCTTCCGCCCAGTCACGTACGTCGACGCAGATATGTCCGTCGCCGAGCTCGCGACTCAGCAGCGCAGCCGCCAGGAGAACCCGACGGTCACCCTCCGGGTCCAGCGTGAGGAGAAAACGGGCGAAAGCACGATCGACCGCCCGGAGGCGGCCTTCCGCCACCCCGGTGTCGAGCCAGCCGATGGCGTCGACAAGACTGACCTCGGTCGTCATGCGACGCCTCCTTCGAAAAGCGCATCCAGTGCGTCGATCATGGCCCGGGGCGGCCGCTCGACGTGCACACCGTGACCTCGGCCATCCACGCCCCGCAGGTACAGATAGACCGCTCCGCCGATGTGGGTGTCGTAGTCGTAGACGTCGCCGAGGCGCGCACGCAGCTGGCGATGCAGGGCAAGGAGATAGAGCGCGTATTGCAGTTCGTAGCGCGCGTCGAGAATGGAGCGACGCATGGCCTCGGGCGTGTATGACCCCTCATCCGGCCCCAGCCAGTTGGACTTGTAATCCGCGACGTACCAGCGCCCCTGGTGTTCGACGATGAGATCGATAAAGCCCTTGAGCATGCCATTGACGCGGTCGGCGGCGAGCGCGGGACGGGCCGCGCTTTCCAGCGTGTGCGTCCGGACGATGCGGTCCAGTGCGAGGGTATCGACACCCTTCGCCTCGAACAGGAACTCGAGTTCCGCGCGATAGCGGGCGGGGTCGTCAAGCGCACCCAGCGTCTGTGAACCCCCGTCCGGCAGCGCAAGCGGCGTGGCCAGCAACACGAGCAACCAGTCGGTCAGAAGGTCGATGGCATGCGACCAGCCACGCCGCTCGCAACGACGCGCGACCATGTCGCGCAGGCGCGCGGGATCGGCGGCAATCGTGGCGAATCCTTCTTCAGCCATCCATTCGAGCAGGTCGTGGAGAAAGGTACCGGCTTCCGCGCCGCGCTCGAACCCGTGAATGCCTCCGCCCGCGACCGGGGCGGGCACCGCCATCGGCTCGGCCGTGTATTCGACGATGACGTCGTCGGTGGCCGTTTCCGGAGCGACGATCTCATCTTCCGCGTGTCGCAGCGCGCTGTAGCTTGCGATCCACCAGCGCTCCGCGCGCGAGGCGCGCGCCGTCCGTGCAGGCAGGGGACGCTCGATCCGCGAGGGCGGTGTGTAAGGACGGTCCTCGGGCGCGGGCATATAATCGACGTTGATGAAGGGCTTGCCGTCGGCAAGGCGGCGCAACAGCCCCTCGATGGCGCCGTTGTCGATTTCGGCGCCGCCCGTCAGGAGGTGCCCCAGCGCCGCCTTGTGCAGCTGGGGTTTTTTCGCCGCCTGATGACTGACCGGCGCGACGCCGACCCAGCAGGCATGGCGGGCACGCGTCAGTGCGACGTAGAGCAGGCGAAGGTCTTCCTGCAGCGCGGCGCGCTCGGCGGCGTCCTTCGCATCATGCACGGAATCACCGGCCCCTTCCTGACTGGCCGACAGCAACTCGAGCTGCGCGCCGGTGCCGTCGTGATAGCGGTAGCCCTGCCCCGCCCGGACGCCCGCGGCGGCGGAGGCGAACGGCAGGAATACCAGGGGGTACTCGAGACCTTTCGACTTGTGAATGGTGACGACCTTGACCAGATCGTCGTCGCTTTCCAGCCGCACGATCTGATCGTCCCCGGAATGCGTCGAGGTATCGGCGATACGTTCGGCCAGGTGGCGAATCAGTGCCTGCTCGCCGTCGATGGTCGACGACGCCTGCTGGAGCAACTCCGCCAGGTGGAGCAGATTGGTCAGACTTCGCTCGCCGCCCCGTTTTGAAAGCAGTCGTGCCGGCAGGTCGAAGACGTGCAGGAACCGGTGCAGCATGGCAAGCACGCCGCCACGTCGCCACGTCTCCCGCAACTCGAACAGTTGCTGGCCGCGATGCTCCCAGTGCCGCTCGTCGACGTTGAGCCGCTCCAGTTCGCCATAGCCCAGGTCGAGGCTGCGCGTGGCCAGCGCGGCGCGCATGGCCGTGTCCGATGACGGCTCCGCCACAGCCCTCAACCAGAGAACGACGTCATGGGCTTCGATGCCTTCGAGGACGGAATCGCGATCGGAAAGGAACACGCTGCGAACGTTACGTGCGGACAGCGCATCGCGGATTTCGGCCGCTTCGTTGTGACTGCGCACGAGGACGGCGATATCGGCCGGCTTCAAGGGCGTGAGCACACCCTCGCCACCGACGAACCCGCAGTCGCCGCGCTCCGCGGCCGTCAGCAGATCGACGATACGGGTAGCGCACGCGCCAGCCATCTGCTCGCGATAGATCCGGACGCCTACCGGTTGTTCGTCGTCGAGCAGCCAGACCTGGAGTGCGGCGGGTGTCGCACCATCGACGACGAAGCGCTCCGCACGGCCACGCGCCCGCACCGGCACAAAGGGCAGACCCCGGTCGGCGAAGTGGAAAGCGCCCGTCGCGTGCGCTTCCGCGTGGCCGAACACGGCGTTGACCGCCGCCACCATGCCCTCGCTGGAACGGTGGTTCGTATCCAGGCTGTAGTGTGGCGCGATCGCCTCCGCACGCGCGGCCAGATACGTCTGGATGTCGGCGCCGCGGAATGCATAGATCGCCTGTTTGGGGTCGCCGATGAGCAGCAGACCCGTCTCTTCCCGGACAGCGTAAATGCCTCGGAATATCCGGTATTGCATCGGGTCGGTATCCTGAAACTCGTCGATCAGCGCCAGGGGAAACTGGCGGGCGATGGTGTCGGCGACACCGGCGCCGGCGTCCGATGCGAGTGCCTGATCGAGGCGCAGCAGCAGGTCGTCGAATCCGATCTGCGCGCGACGGCGCTTCTGCGCGGCGAAGCGCTCGCGCACCCAGACGAGGGCATCCGCCAGTACGAGGTGTCTGATGCTGACCTTGCCGGCCTGCCACTCCTGCCAGTGCTCCAGCGCCGCGAAAGCCGGGTGTTCCGGCCGGCTCTTGCCCTTGCCGGTGGCGCGGCCCAGGCGCGTTACCGAATAACGGGCGATATCGAAGTCGGCCCGCTCCGCGCCTTCGGCCCAGCGCCGCATGGCGGCGAGGTCGGCAGGCATGCGGTCGGGCTTGTACCAGCCGTTATGCAGAATCTTGTCGCGCACGGCATCGACGATGATGGATTCGATGCGTTCGCGATCCGCCAGCCAGCTGCGCGCGGCCTCCTCGTTCCGACGCCGGTCTTCCTCGTCCCACGCCGCGCGCTCGGCCAGCGCGGCATCGGTATCGCCACCAGGCGCGAGCACCTCACCATTGACGCGCAAGGTCGCCTCGCCACCGAACAACAGCGGTCGCAGCGCACGGGCGAGCGCATCGGGGGTACGCCACTCTTCCAGAATCGGCGCGAGCCGGGCCTCGTCGAGAGGATAGAACGCCTTGCGCCAGTAATCGCGAACGCACTCGGCGAGCAGCTCGCTTTCGTCAGGCTCGAGCGTCTGCGCGAAGGCGTGACCGCTGCCGAACGCGTGCTGCACCAGCATGCGCTGGCTCCAGCCGTGGATGGTGAAGATCGCCGCCTCGTCCATCCACTGGGCCGCGAGGTCGAGCCGACGCGCGCATGCGCCGTGCAGATCCGGCGCGTACGCCTCCAGCAATTCGCCGAGAAAAGGCTCCGCCGCGTGTCCCGTGCGGAACGCGGCCGCGGCCTCGACGAGACGCGCCCGGATACGCTCACGCAGTTCCTGCGTCGCGGCCTCGGTAAAGGTGACGACCAGAATCTGTGGTGGAAGCAAAGGCTGCGCCAGCCCGTGACCGAGCACCGCGCGCACGTAAAGCGCAGCGATCGTCCAGGTCTTGCCGGTGCCGGCGCTCGCCTCGATCAGGCGTACCCCGTCCAGGGGCATCGAGAGGGGCCGCAGGGGCTGAATATCGATGCTCACGACCGATCCACCCGCAACAGACCGAGAAGATCGCGGTAGGGCTGCAACCAGCCAGAGAAGCCCGCCTGCGCCAGGGCATCGAAGTTCGGCCAGGCACGTGTCAGATAGGGGTCGCCGTCGACTTCGCCACGCGCGCGATCGTGTACGCCGTCATAGGCGGTTCGTGCCGCCTGCAGGGCACCGTCCTCCGGCGCGGAAAGCGCCGCGATCGCCGTGCGCGCGGCGACCGGCAAGGGCGTGCGCATGCCTTCGCGCCAGGCGTTCACCAGGGTGTGCAGCATCGTGGTGGCGGGATCGAGCGGGACGGGAGCGAGGACGATCGTCGCGTCCGGTCCGACATACCGCGTCTCGACGGCCAGACCCGCTGCCTGCGCCACGAGGTGATCGATCCAGGGCATGACCAGCCGATGCGCACGCGGGCTGCCGTCCACATCCAGCACGTTTGATGGCGACAGGAGAAACGACGCGAGGTCGCCCTGCGCGTTCGCGCGCAGATCGGCGAGCCAGTCCTCGATGACCACGCCATCCACTTCGACACGAATCTCGCGTTTACCGGCATCGACCGGCCATGCGCGGCGCTCGGTGACGAACCTGCCGAAGACCGCGGAAGCCGCCGCCGTCAGATCCCTGCGCACGGGGGCGGCAAAGGCGCCCATCGGCAACAGGCCGCTGCGTTGAAGACGCGACGCGGCGACATCGATCGCACCCGTGGCGTCACGCTCATCGTGGAGGGCTGCACGCAGCAACGTATCGGTCATGCCGAAGCGCCCGAGCGCATCGACCGCAAACGGCTCCAGGTCATCGCCCGCGACGTCCGCCAGTTCGAACCGCACGCCCAGCCTTGCCTGGAAAAACTCTCTGACGGGGTGACGAAGAAACCGGCGAAGCACCGCCAAGCCGACCGGACGCTCGACCGCCAGAGCGGGAAGTTCGACATGGTCCGCATGCGGCGCCGCATCGTGCGCCTGACGCCATTCGCTGGCGTAGGTGAACAACCGCGCATCGCCCTCGCGAAAGTAAGCGCGACTGAACGGCTGCAGCGGGTGCTCGACGGAGAGCCGGTTCAGCAGGGTCTCCCCGACGGACGACGCGCGCCAGGCCGTGGCCAGGTAGTCGCGCAGCTGGCCCACCAGCACCGAGGGCGCGCGCTCGCTGTTGTCGCGGGCGCTGCGCGCCACCCAACCGATGTGCAACGCATCGCGTGCCGAAAGCAACGCTTCGAGAAACAGGTAACGATCGTCCTCGCGCCGCGACCGGTCGCCGGGGCGCCAGGCGCCGGCGCGCGACATCAGGTCGAAGTCCATCGGCGGCCGCGCGCGCGGGTAGTCGCCGTCGTTCATGCCGAGCAGACAGACCACGCGAAACGGAATGGCGCGCATCGGCATCAGGGTGCCGAAGCTCACCGCGCCAGCGAGGAATCGCTTCGACAGGCCGGCATCGTCGAATTGCCCGAGCCAGGCCTCGCGAACGACGTCCACCGGGAGCGCCTCGTCGAAAGCGGCTTCGGCGCAGGCACCCTCCCATACGTCCAGGGCGTCGAGCAGGCGCTCGACAAGTTTCGCATCGTCGGCATCGGACCGGTCGAAGAAGTCGTCCAGAAGCTGGCGCAGGCGTGTGGCCCACACCGTCGGCGGTGCGGGATCCGCCATGTGACGCCAGTGACGGCCGAGCGCGTCGAGCAGGTCGGCAAGCGGGCCCACGAGCGCCGCGTCGAGACCGCCCACCTCGTCGAACGGCTCGATGTCGCCCCATGCCTCGCCGGCACCGACCGCGTAGCCCAGGAGCATGCGACGCAGCCCGAACGTCCACGTGTTCTGCCCGAGCGCCGGCAAACCCAGTGAACCACGCTGGGCGGCGTCCAGTCCCCAGCGAATCCCCGCGCCCTCGATCCAGCGGTGAAGCAACGGCAGGTGGTCTTCCTTCAATCCGAAACGGCGACGCACCGACGGAACGTCGAGCAGGTCGGCCATCTCCCCTGCCGCGAAGCGCGACTCGGTCATGCCCATGAGCATGTCGAGCGCCATGACGAGGGGAACGGTGCCGCGCGCCGCCCGATCGGCGACGCTGAAGGGTATGAAGCGCGGATCGTCGCGCGGCACGCGCCCGAAGACCGCATCGATATGCGGGCCATAGGTTTCGATGTCGGGCACCATCACGATGACGTCGCGGGGCAGAATGGGATCGCCCCGGTCCGCCGACGCCTCGAAACGCGCGAGCAGCTGATCGTGAAGGATCTCCACTTCGCGCTGGGGACCGTGAGCGAGATGGAAAACGATGGACGTGTCGTCCGTCGCGACGGGTCGCGGTTCGGCCGGTAGCGGCTCGAGGTCGAGAATCGCTGCCTGCACCTGGCCGAGCAAGGTGTCGGAGGCAGGCTCGGCGAACAGGTCGATCCGCTGATCCCACGCCGTGAAGCGCTCACGGTAACTTTCGGGATGATCGAATTCATCAAGGAGACGAATGTAATCCCGGCCCTGCTTGCCCCAGGCGGCCAGCAGCGGATTGGCGTAGAGATGCATGTCGGCGTCGGACGGCAGAGCCGGCATGCCCGGCTTCGCTTCCTGCCGGCGACGCTCGGCGCGAAGGAGCTCGCGGTCGTCGACGATATCGGCCCAGTAGTGCCGACAGGGGTTCATGACCACGAGGACGACCTGCGACCAGCGCGCCAGTGCGGAAAGCGCTTCGAGCGTCTGTCGCGGCAGCGTGGACATGCCGAATACGACGATGCGCCGCGGAAGCGCCGAAGGCCTCTCGCTCGCGGCGGCCACGGCGCGCAGGAAGCGCTCATGCACCGCGGCGCGATGACCGTCGGCCTCCCCGGGCCCTACATCCTCGAGCAGGCGGCGCCAGAGCAGGGCCTGCCACCGATCGCCCTCGGCCATCGCCGGCGCCGCGCCACGCGCGTCACGCAGCACATCGCGTCCAGCGGCCCAGTCGTCGAGCCAGTCGGCGCGATACACCTGATAGCCGTCATAGAGATCGGCGAGTCGCTCGGCGAGCTGGTGGCATTTGCGCGCGTCGCCATCCGAACCAAGGAATGCGGCCAGGGGCGCGAACCCGTCCTCGCCCGCCAGCGACGGTAGCAGCCGCATCAGTCGCCAGACGAGCCGCGACTTGTCGAAGGGGGATTCGGGCGGTACCGCGTCCTTGCCGAGCACGGCGCGATACGCCACCCATAGGAAACGACCTGGCAACTGCACGTTGACGGCGGCGGCGATTCCGAGGCCACCGTCTTCGACCGCGCGCGCCAGCGCCAGACGGAACCACTGCGCGATACCGTTGGACTGGACGAGGACCCACTCGTCTTCCAGCGGGCGCAACGGTGCACGGCGAAGCCACGCGACCAGAACGTCACGTAGCTCTTCCAGTCGGTTGCCATGCAGGACCATGAGGCCCGGGGCGACGTCGTTCCCTGCGCTCAAGGTCGGACTCCGGTGAACAAGGGGGCGGCACGAAAGCTCAGAACGGTTTCCCGACCACGAGGTAGACGATGCCAAGCAGGACGAGCACAGGCAGTTCGTTGAAGATGCGCAGCGTTCTGGACGGCGGCAGCGCCCCGCCCGCCATGCTCCGCTTCAGGAGACGCCCCGACCAGATGTAATACGCCAGCATGACGGCGACCAGCGCGAGCTTGGCGTGCAGCCAGGCGCCGTAGATATGAAAATAGAACCACAGCACGAGCCCGAAGAGAACGGCCATGCCAAACATGCCGTGGCCGAACTTATAGAGCCGCCGACCCATCAGTTCGAGCCGCGCTTTTACGGCCGGCTCGTTGCCCGCCTCGACGATGTTGATCAGGATTCGGGGCAGGTAGAACACCGTCGCCATCCAGGCGATGACGAAGACGATGTGCAGGGATTTGATCAGCAGGTAGCCCACGGATGCCGCTCCACCGGAAATAGCGTGAGTGTAGCGACTCTCCGTCGCGGCGACCGGCGGCGTGAGGACGCATCGATGCCACGACACTTGCGCCCATAAGCCCTGGAACCTACGGGCCGCGCCGGGAAGTGCCGCAGGCGTCGCACGCGATAGCGAGGATCCGGAAAACAGGCACAAAAAAAGGAGCCTCAGGCTCCTTTTTTCAGCTTCTTCGTGCCACTTCCACAAAAGAAAGTGGTGGGCGGTACAAGGATCGAACTTGTGACCCCTACCATGTCAAGGTAGTGCTCTACCGCTGAGCTAACCGCCCGAAGAGCTGCGCAGTTTACCGACGCCCGCACGCGTCCGCAAGAGGTTCGGGTGAAATATTTCACCCGAACCTTTCCGGCGGCTCAGCGCAGGGCGCGCTCACGCAGCTTGTGGATCTCATCGCGGAGCTTACCCGCCTCCTCGAACTCGAGGTTCTGAGCGTGCTTGTACATGCGGGTCTCCAGCTTCTTGATCGTGGAGCCCACCTGTTCCGGCGTCAGCGAGCTGTAGTCGGCCTGTTCCTCGGCGACCTTCTTCGCTTCCTTGCCCTTGCGCCCCTTACCGCCTCGCGAGCCCAGATCCGAGCGAGCCCCCTCCATGATGTCCGCGATGCGGCGGACGACAGTCGTCGGGGTAATGCCGTTGGCCGTGTTGTACTCGATCTGCTTTTCCCGGCGGCGGGCCGTTTCTTCCATCGCCTCCTTCATCGACCCCGTGATGGTGTCGCCATAGAGGATGGCCTTGCCACGCACGTTACGGGCTGCCCGGCCGATGGTCTGAATCAGCGAACGGTTCGAGCGCAGAAAACCCTCCTTGTCCGCATCCAGAATCGCCACCAGCGAGACCTCGGGCATGTCGAGGCCCTCACGAAGCAGGTTGATGCCTACCAGCACATCGAACTCACCCAGACGCAGGTCACGGATGATCTCCGTGCGCTCGACCGTATCGATATCGGCATGCAGATAGCGCACGCGCACGTCGTGCTCGGACAGGTAGTCGGTCAGGTTTTCCGCCATGCGCTTGGTCAGGGTGGTCACCAGCACCCGGTCGCCCATCGCCACGCGCTTGTGAATCTCGCCAAGCAGATCGTCCACCTGGGTGCGCACCGGACGCACTTCGACCTCGGGATCGATCAGGCCCGTCGGACGGACGACCAACTCGACGATGTTGTCGTCGGAGCGATCGAGCTCGTACTTCGCCGGTGTCGCCGATACGTAGATCGCACGCGGCGCCCTGCGCTCCCACTCCTCGAAACGCAGCGGACGGTTATCCATCGCCGACGGCAGACGGAAGCCGAATTCCACAAGGGTTTCCTTCCGCGAGCGGTCGCCCTTGTACATGGCGCCCAGCTGCGGCACGGTGACGTGCGACTCGTCCACGACCATCAGCGCGTCCGGCGGCAGGTAGTCGAACAGGGTCGGCGGCGGCTCGCCGGCACCCCGACGCGTCATATGCCTGGAATAGTTCTCGATGCCCTGACAGAACCCGACCTCCGCCATCATTTCGAGGTCGAACCGCGTGCGCTGCTCCAGCCGCTGCGCCTCGACGAGCTTGTTGTCCCGATACAACTGCTCCAGACGTTCCGACAGCTCGATCTTGATCGTCTCCATCGCGTTGAGCACGCTCTGGCGGGTGCTGGCGTAATGCGTCTTCGGATAGACGGTGTAGCGAGGCACCTTGCGCAGCACTTCACCCGTCAGAGGGTCGAAAAGCGAGAGGTTCTCCACGTCGCCATCGAACAGTTCGATGCGCAGTGCCTCCGCTTCCGATTCCGCCGGAAACACATCGATCACCTCGCCGCGCACGCGATACGTACCGCGCCGCAACTCCATTTCATTGCGCACGTACTGCAGCTCGGTCAGCTGCTTGATGAGCGCACGCTGGGCGATATGCTCACCACGCGACAGGATCAACCGGAGGCTCATGTAGTCCTCGGGGTCACCCAGACCGTAGATCGCCGACACCGTCGCCACGATCAGTGAATCGCGGCGTGAAAGCAGCGCCTTCGTCGCGGCCAGCCGCATCTGCTCGATGTGGTCATTGATGCTCGAGTCCTTCTCGATGAAGGTGTCCGAGGCAACCACGTAGGCTTCCGGCTGGTAGTAGTCGTAGTAGCTGACGAAATACTCCACGGCGTTATGCGGGAAGAACTCCTTGAACTCACCGTACAGCTGCGCCGCCAGCGTCTTGTTCGGCGCCAGCACGATGGTCGGCTTCTGAATCTGCTCGACCACGTTGGCGATCGTGTAGGTCTTGCCTGAGCCCGTCACGCCGAGCAGGGTCTGCGCGGCCAGGCCGGACTCGAAACCCTCGGTCAGGCGACGAATGGCCTCGGGCTGGTCGCCGGAGGGCTTGTACGGGGAAACGAGCTGAAAGCGATCGGTCATGGCTGACGATATGCTGGTTCGGAGGTCGAGTTTAAAGCTCCAGCGCCTACATGACGTGACGTCTTCCCCCTACAGCTGACAGCAGGTGTCAGCAGTCACGATCAGGCGCCCTCCCCTCCCGGACGCGAGCCGCCATGCCTCCCTGGCCCCCTAAGGGTTTCACCCTGCCGGAACTGATGACCGTCCTGGCCGTGACGGCCGTGCTTGCCGTGGCCGCGGTATGCGGTGCCGGGGAGGCCATCGGGCGATATCAGCTCAGGGCGACCGGGGATGCCCTTTTCGGTTCTCTGGAGCGGGCCAGGGCCACCGCCATCCGCCGCGGACATTCCACCCGTGTGTGCGCCAGTGCGGATGGGCGGACCTGTTCGTCCGCTTCGGGCTGGAATCATGGCTGGATTTCACGCGACCGGGATGTCCTCGCTCTTTTCGACGCGTCCGACGTTGTCCCAGCGCGCATCGCATCCGCCCGACACGGCAAGCCGCCCGTGATCGACTTTCAGCCGGATGGAAGCGCTGGCGGCGGCAACCAGCGGATCACCCTCTGCCTGCGCGGCAAGCCGCAGACAGCGCTCAGCATCGTCATATCCAATGCGGGTCGCGTCCGGCGCGACACCGCTCCGTCGGACGATGCCACCGCCTGCTCCCGCCGTCCTTCACGAAATGCTTAGAGACGCTTGACAGCCCCCACCGTTATCAACAAAATACGTGGCTCCCCGCCCGAATAGCTCAGCCGGTTAGAGCACTTGACTGTTAATCAGGGGGTCGTTGGTTCGAGTCCAACTTCGGGCGCCAGGTTTTGAAAGGGTCTGCAGCGATGCAGGCCCTTTTCTTTTGTCGGCACGATGTTCGCCTACGGACAAGCGAAAGCTGCGCACCTATAGTCGGGTCTCGCACACACACATGGAGAGCGCGCGGACATGGACACCTTTGCCAACGACCGGAATGCAGCCGCGAATGGCGAGTCGACCACCTCCCGAGGTCCATTCCTGACCGACAACACCGCAACGTCCATCCTGCTCCAGATCAAGGATGCGATTCCGCGCATCGAGACCGAGCTCAGATACCTGACAGACCTGGCAGCGGCGACGAAAAAAGACGTTGACGATCTGAAAACGTGGAAATCGCTGATTTTGGGTGGCGCCGGACTTCTGGCCATGCTGTTCGGGCTCTACAAAGCAGCATCCGGCTCCATCCACGTTACATTCGGAGATACGCCACCGGTCGCCGCGATCGTTCGGAAGGTCTCTTAAGCGTCGGCGCGCCCGAAGCCGACTTCGATAAGGCGAGCGCACAGGGCGCTTCGGCCATTCGTCCCATGGAGGAAAAGCCCTGGGGTCAGCGCGTCGGCCATCTGCGTGACCTCAACGGCGTGATCGTCGAGATCTGCTCGCCCATGGGTGCCTGACCGGGCACTACGCGCTTAAAGCGCCATCCCGCCAGCGACCTCGATGCGCTGCCCGTTGACCCAGCGATTCTCGTCACCGAGCAGCGCGGCGATCATCTCGCCGATATCGTCCGGCTGCCCGATCCGCGCAAGCGCCGTGTTCGCGATCACCATCTTCTGCACCTCGGGGTTGTCGCGAACCATGCCGCCGCTGAAGTCCGTCGCGATGGCGCCGGGAGCCACCGCGTTCACGGTGATACCGCGCGGACCCAGCTCCTTGGCCATGTACCGTGTCAGTGACTCGACAGCGGCTTTCATTGCGCCGTAGGCGGCCGTCGGTGCCGCCGAGACACGTGCCAGACCGGACGACAGGTTGACGATGCGTCCACCGTCGCGAATCAGCGGCAGCAAGGTCTGCGAGAGCAGGAACGTGCCTTTGAAGTGGACGTTGAACACCGCATCCAGCTCGGCCTCCGTGGTCTCGGCAAACGCCTTGTGCAACGAGATGCCCGCGTTGTTGACGAGGTAATCGAAGCGATCGGCGCCCAGGGACGACAGCGTAGAAGCCAGCTCGGTTGCGAAGGCGCCGAAGGACGACGCCACTCCCACGTCGAGCGGGAGAGCCATGGCCCGCGAACCGAGGTCGGCGACAGCGGCGACCACGGCCTCGGCATCCGCTCGACGGCTCTGGTAGGTGAACACGCTGTCGACGCCGCGCCTGGCAAGGGCGAGCACGGTCGCACGACCCAGGCCACGGCTGCCGCCGGTCACCACCGCGATACGGCGGGCACTGTTATTGTCTTTTGAAGTCATGACGCCATGTCCATCAGGGAAAGAGTCATCACAGCTTAGGCAGACGGGGCGTTGCCCTGAATGCCGGAACCCACCCGCTTCCTGCCCGATCCTGCACGACGATTCCGGAGCCCCCATGCTTGCAGCCCTGCGCGACGCGATTCTTCACCAGACCGATCGCGCCATCGGGCAAAGCCCTCTGTCGACGGGCGTACCGGGCCTTACGTTGCTACGCTCGCCTCACGAGAAGATGCCCGCCCTGCTGATCTACAAGCCCGCGCTCTGCATCGTCGCCCAGGGGTCCAAATGGGCGCTGTTCGGCGACCGCCACATCGAGTACGGCGCGGGACAGGCGCTGGTGGTCAGTGTGGAAACACCCGCTCTCGGGCGCGTGACCGCCGCCAGTCCGGACGAGCCGTATCTGGGCGCCATCGTGGAATTCGATCTGGGGATCCTGCGCGACGTCCTCGTGGCCGTCCAGCCGCCGGATGACGGCGACGAGGAAGCAGGCGTATTCGTTGCCGACCTGGACCGCGGAATCGGCGACTGCGTCACCCGGCTCATCCGCCTCATGGACACCCCCGCAGCCATCCCCGTGCTCTATCCGGCCATCATGCGCGAGCTCAGTTACTGGCTGCTCGCAGGGCCACAGGGTGGTGCCATCGCACGACTCGCATTGGCCAACGAGCATCAGGCCTCGATCATCGGCGCGATCCACGCACTGCGCGACCGCTACGCGGAAACGGTAAGTGTCGACGACCTCGCCGATATCGCGCGAATGAGCGCGTCCGCGTTCCATCGGCAGTTCAAGCGCATGACCTCGATGACACCGTTGCAGTACCAGAAGCAGCTGCGGTTGTTCGAGGCGCGACGGCTGATGCTCGCCGAAAACAGCAATGTGGAAACCACCGCGTACCGCGTCGGCTACGAAAGCGCTTCGCAGTTCAGCCGCGAGTACGCGCGCATGTTTGGGGCGCCGCCACGGCGCGACGTCGAGCAGCTTCGTAGCAGCGCCGCCTGACCGGCGCGACGATCAGCTGTCGATCTGCGTGATCGAGCGAACACGGCCGTTGACGATCTCGATCTGCACCGACTTACGGCCTTTAAAATACTCGAGACGATAGCCTTCGAGCCCGCCGGAAGACGATTCGATCGGCGTTTCGCGATCTGGCTTACCCGCGACACTGCGGAGACGACCTTCGCTGTCACCGGTGGTCACCACCTGCGAACCGAAGCGATAGGTATCCGCCGCGGCGGCACTAATGGACAGGGCAGTGAGAACGAATGTGGTGACGATGCGCTTCATGCGAGCCTCCTTGTCATGAGTACCGGGAGCTTATACCGACGCACCACCCGGGCCAACCGAATACCACGCCGCCCTTCGCTGCGCTCAGGCACGCGAGACGTTGACATTCCCCGCGACGAACCAGCGCCATAACAGATCCGTACCCTCACGGATGCCGATGCGCGCGGAGCCGGGCACCTCATCGGGAGGCGGCGTGCCATCGTCCAGGATGGTGTAACCGTCTCGCGCCGCGACAAGGTCGATACCGTTCTGCTCGCCGGTAATGCCCATCGCCTGGGTCAGTCGTGCGGGGCCGCTGCACAGTTCGCGATCCTTGCGTATGCGCGGTCGTGCGGCACGCATGCGTTCGATGCCGTTGACGGGTTCGAGCGCACGAATCAACACACCCGAGCCCTCGCCTTCGTCGCCACACACCGTGTTGCAGCACCAGTGCATGCCATAGGTGAAGTACACATACATGTGGCCCGGGGGGCCGAACATCACCGCGTTGCGTCGGGTCTTACCACGAAAGGTATGCGCGGCGGGATCGATAGCCCCGACATAAGCCTCGACCTCGACGATGCGCCCTGCGCGCCCGTCTTCGCTGGCGAGAAGTTTGTTCAGAAGTTGGGGCCCTACCTCGCGTGCATCGCGATGGAAGAAGGATCGCGGAACGATGTCCCCAGGCCAACGACGGCGACGAGCCAACGTTAAGGCTCCACCGGCGCGCCGTCGGTATCCGGATCGGGACCCGGGCGCTTCACGGGCTCAGGGTCGTAGGGAGGCGGCGCGGTTCCCGGTGGCACGCTGTCGGTGTCGGGAACGGGTCGATGAGTTCGATGCATGACATTCTCCGGTGGTCGGTGCCCGCGTCTGGCGGGCACCGACGACGCGAAGCCCGATCAGAATACGCCGAGCAACCAGCAAATGAGGACGATGGCGAGAATGACGCCGATACCGCCGCTGGGACCGTAGCCCCACGAGCTCGAATAACCCCAGGTCGGAAGACCACCGATGAGGGCGAGAACCAGAACGATGAGCAGGATGGTGACAAGCATGGTGACTCTCCGGGCAGCGGTGCGTGGGAGCCATCGTCGCTTGTGGAACCGTCTAGAGCATGTGACGCGGAAGCCCCGTTTCCACGTCACGTTCAGCTAATGGCAGGCCGGATCGCCGCGGGCGAATCCGGCCTGAAAGTACTTAAGTAGCGACTTCAGGTACGCACTACATAGCACGGCTCGTACGCCGTACCGCCGGGCAGCTTCATACGGTGCTGCTCGACGAACGCCTTCAGCATCTCGTCCAGTGCGCGCATGATTTCCGGCTCGCCGTCGATCACGAACGGACCGAACTGTTCGATCGCACGCACGCCCTCTTCCTTGACGTTGCCGGCGACGATGCCCGAGAACGCGCGACGCAGATCCGCCGCGAGTTCATGCTTCGGCCGGTCGCGATGCAGGGCCAGACCGGCCATCGCCTCATGTGTCGGACGGAACGGCTGCTGGAACGGCAGCGGGATGTCGAGCGCCCAGTTGAAGAAGAACGCGTCCTTGTTGTCGAGACGATGGTTACGCACCTTCTCGATACCCGACACCATGGCATGCGCGACCGCCGCCGGATCGTCGACGATGATCTTGTACAACCGGGACACGTCGTCGCCGAGCGTCAGACGAAGGAAGCGATCGATCTGCTCGAAGTACGCGGCGGAATTCTTCGGGCCGGTGAAGATCAGCGGGAACGGAATGCCCTTGTTCTTCGGCAGCAACAGAATGCCGAGCATGTAGAGGATCTCTTCCGCCGTACCCACGCCACCCGGGAACACGATGATGCCGTGACCCAGACGCACGAACGCTTCGAGACGCTTCTCGATGTCCGGCATGATCACCAGGTTGTTGACGATCGGGTTGGGCGACTCGGCCGCGATGATGCCCGGCTCGGTCACACCGATGTAGCGGTTGCCCTTGCGACGCTGCTTGGCATGCGCGATGGTCGCGCCTTTCATCGGGCCCTTCATCGCGCCCGGGCCGCAACCCGTGCAGATGTCCATCCCACGCAGTCCGAGCTGGTAGCCCACGCGCTTGGTGTACTCGTACTCATCGCGCGAGATCGAGTGACCGCCCCAGCAGACGACGAGATTGGGATCGACCTGCGGACGCAGGATGCGCGAGTTGCGCAGGATCTCGAACACCGCGTGCGTGATGCCCACGGTGTCATCGAGATCGAACGCGCCCGTTTCGAGCTGGGTCGACACGTAGACGATGTCACGCACGACGGCGACCAGCAGCTCGTTGATGCCGCGGATGATGCGGCCGTCGACAAACGCCTGTTCCGGTGCGTTCTTCAGTTCGATCTTGATGCCGCGGTCTTCCTGCAGCACCTGGATGTCGAAATCGGGGTACTGCTCGAACAGCGTGCCGGGATCGTCCGACAGGTTGCCCGAGGTCAGCACGGCCAGTGCGCAACGGCGCAGCAGCTGGTGCAGGCCGGAGCCGCTGGCGTCGCGCAGGCGCGCGACCTCATTACGGGACAGGATATCGAGGCCGCCGGCCGGGGACACCCGCGCGCTGACTGTCCTGCCGTTGACCGGATCCCCGAAATGGATGGCATTCATGGAGTTACTCGTCCTTCTGACCGCGAATTAGCGGCGAACCCCGCTCCGGATCGGGAGCGGACCGCCTAGGATCACCGTCCGGCGGCGGAGGGTCAAGACCGGGCCCGGGCGGCGCAAAAAAAGGCCGGCACCCTCACGGGTACCGGCCTCGGGATCGAGCAGCGAGTCCTTCGCTTAGAACGTGTACCTGACGGTCAGCATGGCGGACCAACGCGAGACCGGGTTGACCTTGGTCGCGCTGTTGTCGGTCGGGGCGTCATACACCGCCTTCGTGCCCGGCTGGTAGTTGCCGTTGGCGTCGGTCGGCAGGTTGTAGATGTACTTGCCCGTGGCCGGATCCACGCCGCCGAAGGCCGCGAAGTTACGGGTGTACGGGAAGCCGACGTACGACTGCTGGCCCCAGTCCTTGTTAACCAGGTTCAGGAAGTTGTAGACGTCGAGACGGATCTCGCCCTTGTTGCCCTTGAAGATGCCCGGGATTTCCTGGCTGATGCCGAGGTCGATCTGGTTGACCCAGGCGGCCTTGGTGGCATTACGGCCGGCGATCTTGCCCTGACGCTTACGCAGGTAGTTGTCGTCCTGGATGTACTGGTAGAACTGGTCCTGCAGCTGCTGCGAGGCGCCCGCCGTGCCGGCCGCGTTACGCAGAATCACGTCGCCACGGTTCGGGATGTAGGCCAGGTCACGCGAGTAGCTGTCGCCGTTGGCATCGTTCGAGAACACCCAGCTGTACGGCACGCCGTCATGACCGTCGTAGAACGCGCTGATGGTCGTGGCGTAGTCGCCGAAGAACTTGTGCTGCCACGTCAGCGACGCGTTGAGGCGCTTGCCGATGTTGGTGTTCGACGTCGACGCGATGTCTTCGTTCGGGTTGGTCCACGCGTTGTTCGAGTAGTTCGAGCTGGCCTGGCTGGAGGTGCCCGGATTGACTTCCGTGGCGTGGCCGCCGGTGGCCGACACGCTCCACGCCCAGCCGTTCTCCATCGCCTTGCTGAACGACAGGGTGACCGAGTCCGCCTTGCCCTTCGAGGTGTTGGTCAGGTAGGTAACGGCCTGGGCGAAGCGGTTGTCCGAACGCGAGCGAGCCGTGTTGGTCGTGCTCCCCGCGGAAGGCGCGCCCGCCGGGAACGCCGCACAGTTACGGCCGGTGGCGCCGCCGACGGCCTGCGCACCGCCGATGCAACCGAAGTACGTGTTGCGACCGTCCGGCAGGATACCCGTCGGATTACCGATGTTGAGGTTCTGATAGAAGATGCCGTCGCGCGTATCGAGATGCTGCCATTCGATGCTCGCGATGATGCCATCCCACGGCAGTTCACGATCGAACGCCAGCGACGACTTCCACACGCTCGGAAGCTGGAAGTCCTTGTCGACGGTATCGACCGCCATCTGCGGAACCGTGCCCGCGCCGCTCGTGTTCTGAGCGAGCGGATTCGCGCTGAACGCCGGGCAGGGAATGGCTGGGCCATTGCCGAGCGTGCAGTTGTTACCCTGACGGTTGTACGAGTAGGTAACGATGTTGATACCGTTGTTCTGGTACGGGTTGGTCATCCACACGGTCGGCGGATCGGACTGGAACAGGCCGACGCCACCGCGCAGCTGAGTCTTGTATTCGCTGTCGAAGGTGTAGTTGAACGACAGACGCGGCTCGACGAGCTGGCTGCCATTGATGGTGCTGGCATTGCTGAAGCCGTACTTCGACGCGAACGTCGCGTTGTAGAGCGGCTTGTCGTCGGTCAGGTACTTGTTGACGCGCACACCGAACTGCACCGAGAGGTTGTCGCTCGCCTGCCAGGTATCCTGCAGGAAGAACGTGTTGCGACGCAGTTCCCACTGAGCCGCGATGTCGTTGAGCGAATAGCCCGGCGCCGGCTGGTACAGCGAATAGTTGGTGTAGCGACCGGCGGCGAGGTTGGCGTAACCGTCGTAGAGGTACGAACCGAACTCGGTACGACCGAACAGGTTGTAGATACGGTTACGTTCCCACTCGAAACCACCCTTGATCGTGTGGTCGCCGAGGTACAGGGTGCCCGCCCACATGGCGTTCAGCGTCTTCACCGACGCCGAGTTGTAGTGGCTGAACTGGTCTTCGCCGAGGTAGACCGACGGACCCGACGTGCCGACGCCCTGATTCAGGCGAACCTGGACCATCGGCTGCTGCTGATCGACCGAACGGTTCAGCGAGTAATCGCTGTAGCCGACCTTGGCCTCCGACGAGAACACGTCGTTCCAGTCGTCGAACGACTGCAGCGTGTAATTCTTGATGTCGGTATTGACGGTGTACCAGTAGCTCGAGAGACCGACGCTGTTGGTCGAGTTGCCCTGCGGATTGGGCTTGACTTCCTTGGTACGCGAGTACGCAAGGTTCATGCGGTGACCGTCAGTGATGTTCCAGTCGATCTTGGCGATGTAACGCTTGTCGGTCAGGGTACCGGCGTTCGCGCCGGTCGTGCCGGGCGAAAGACCACGACCGGTGGCGGCGGCGATGGTGCGGTCGAGATCCGTCTGCGAGATCTTGTTGGCCGTGGAAAAGCCGGTCAGCGTCGGGTCGAGGCCGGTGACGGCGCCCGAGCTGAGGCCCGTGACTTCTTCCTTCTCATAACCGGCGAAGAAGAAGAGCTTGTCCTTGATGATCGGACCGCCGACGGTGGCACCCGCCGTCCAGTTGCGGTCGAACTCGGTGTAGTCCTTGCCGCGGTCGAGCCAGCCGGCTTCGCCGACCATGCTGCTCGCGTTCTTGAAGCCGTAGTACGCCGAACCGTGGAAGTCGTTGGTACCCGACTTGGTGACGGCGTTGATTTCCGCACCGATGGTGTCGGAGCCGACGTCATAGTTGGCGGTGGAGATGTTGAACGAGTCGATCGTGTCCATCGACACCGGCGAGCCGACGGTCGGCATGCCGGTGGAGTTCAGACCGAACGGGTCGCCGACGCCCAGACCGTCGACCTTGATCGAGTTCAGACGGGTGTTCTGGCCGTTGGCCGAGATCGCGCCGGTGCCGTGGTCGACATTGACGCGCGGATCGAGACGCGCGATGTCCGCGATGTTGCGGCTCGGCGACGGGGTGTTCTTCAGCTGCTGCTGCGAGATGTTCGTGCCCAGACCCTTGTTCTCCGAAGAGAACTGGCCCGACACGGCCGACACGGTGACCGCATCCAGCGCGGTCGCGTCAGCCGCGTTGGCGGCGGCGCCGGCGCTAAGGTTGACCGAGGTGTCCGAACCCAGCTGCAGGTAGACGTTGTCCTGGCGGGCCGACGGCGTGCCGTCCTTGGTGGCGGTGACGTCGAACGGGCCGCCGACGCGCAGACCCTGGGCCGAATAACGGCCGCTGGCGTCCGTGGTGGTCGTCTTCGTCGTGCCCGACGGCTCGTGGACGATGACGACGGTAGCGTTGGCCACCGGCTGACCGGCGGCGTCGAGCACGCGACCGCTGATCGTGGAGGACGTTTCCTGCGCAAATGCAGGTGCCGCGAAGAGCGAGGCGATCGCCAGCGGCAGGAGTTTGGCGCGGATTCGGCTATTCATCTAATGGTCGACCCTGTGGCTTGCAACGAAAAAAGTTTTTGCCAAACGAAGGGCGGCTCGGCCGGAGCCGGGCGGTGCGATTCGCTTGAGCTTTCCCCAATCTGTGGCTGTGTCGTCTCGTGTGACCCGGTTCACATCCTTGCGACCGGTGGCGACAGTTGTTAAGCCAACTTTAACGGCATTGTATGACAGATTTGTAACGTTTTCACGCCAGTTTGATAAATACCACTTTTTCCTAGCCAGGCCGTTTTGTCGTCTAACTTGCCGTTTTTGGTCGATATTTATTTTTCAAAGGCAGGTTACGCGAGCTTCGTGTAAGAACCACTACAGCCGGTCGCAACGAATCGCGGTCATGTGAGTCGCAACAACACGTGGGCGCGTCGTGGATTGTCACGATCCAAATCGCGAAACGCTGCGGTATCCGGCCCAACACGAGGCCAACCGGACCATGTAGGAGCGCGCCCTGCGCGCGACCGAGGTGTCGACGGCACCGGTCGCGCGCAGGGCGCGCTCCTACAAAAAGCCGAATCCGGCGCCCGGGGGAAAGCCGAATCGTGCGATCGGAGAAAAGCCGTATCGGGCAAGCGGGGAGACGCCGGAACGGTGCAAACGCCGGGCAAAAAAAATCGCCCCTCTTTCGAGGGGCGATCGTCGTGTCGCTGAGAAGGGAGGGCGGTATCGCCCTCCCCCGGCTTTCGTCAGAAGAACGAAGCGCCGACCGTGACCATGAACGTGCGGTCCTGCAGCACCGAGTAGTACGGCGCCGAGGTGAACAGCGTGGTGCCGTTCGCGTCCTTGATCTTGTTGGGGTTGCTGGCGAGGAAGGCGCCGGCGTTGCTGGCATACGTGAGCGCCTGACGGTTGGTCAGGTTGTACACGTTGATCTTGATGAAGGGCTTGCGGAACGTGGTCGAGAAATCCGGGAAATCCCAGCCCGCGTTGAGGTTGAGCGTGGTGTAACCGCCGACTTTCTCGGTGTTCGACCAGTCACCCCAGATCGCGCCCTGGTACTTCGCGTTCAGCGCAGCCCAGAACGGGCCGTTCTTGTAGTTCAGCGCGACGTAGGCCGCATTGCGCGGAGCATTCAGCAGGGTCTTGCCCTTGGTGTAATAGATGCCGTCGCCCAGCGAGTCGAGGTTGTCTTCCATGCGCGACTGCAGGTAGGTGTAGTTGGCGTACACCGACCAGTTTTCGTCGAACTTGAAGCTACCCTCGAGGCTCATGCCGCGGTTGTGCACCTTGCCCAGCTGCGTGTAAACGCTGAGGCCGGTGACCTCGTCGTAGCCCGACACCTGCTTGTTGTTGAAGTTGGCCGCGAACGCGTCGACGCTGAGCGACGCGCGCTCACCGTAATAACGCCAGCCGAGGTCGGCGCTGGTCGACGACTCCGGCTTGTTCGGCAACGCGCCGGCGTTGGCCGTGCCATAGCCGTACAGCGAGTTGCTCAGTACCGCGCCGTTGATCGGCGCACGGAAGGTCTTGCCGATGCCGAAATACAGCTGGTTCTCGTCGTTGAGCTGGTACTTGGCGCCCGCCGTCGGCGTCCACTTGTGGAAGGTGTCCACCGGTGACGAACCGTAACCGACGTTGGTCGGGGTGACGGTGACCTTGCCGGCGGCATTGATCGCACCGGCCGAGCCGGGGAATTCCGCCACTTCGCCATCACGCTTGGACCAGATGTACGCCACGCTGCCGGTCAGGGTCAGCTTGTCGGTCGGGTTCCAGTTGTCCGTCACGAACGCCTTGGCGTTGGTGGTCGTCGTGTACTGGCTGTACGCCTTCTGCGTGCTGCCGTCCGGGTACTTGATGCGCGAGCCCTTCTCGGCCCACGTATCGATCGGCACGCCGGTGGCGTAGTCGACCGGGACGAAGACCTGACCCTGGCTCTGACGCGGACGCTCGGCCCACACGCCGTATTCCAGGCTGTTGCTGTCCGAGAGATCCTGATTGAACTTGGCGATGATGCCCGGACGGTAGGTCGTCGAGTAGCTGTACGAGTTGACCAGCTGCGTGCCGCTGATCTTGCCGTCGCCGTTGAGGTCGTACGGCACCGACTTGTAGTAGTTACCGGTGGCGAGCGGGTTCTCGGTGAACGTGGAGCCGGAACCGCCGCCGCCCAGGCCGTACTGGAAGTACGGGACCACGGACAGGCGCAGGTTGTCGGACAGGGTGAACTCTCCGTCCAGGCTGGCCAGGTAGTTACGGAACGGGTTCTGGTGAAGCGCGTAGTAGTTGCTGCTGGTGCTGCCCGGCGTGTAAGTGCCGAGGTAGCTCTGCTTATAGTCAGCAGCCGCCTGTGCCTTGGTCAGCGACTCGTAGTTGGTCTTCACTTCGCGGTTGTACTGCACCGAGAAGGTCACCGAGTTCTTGTCGTCGATGCGCCAGACCGACTTCTCGTCGACCTTGGTCACCTTCGACTTACCGCGGCCGCGCCACAGGTTGGTCTCGTTGTCCGAGTACGACAACCAAGAACGCACCGGACCGATGTCACCGGTGTTCAGACGAATGAAGGTGCGGTGGTAGCTGTTGCTGCCGCCCGACTGTGCGACGTCCAGACCCGCCGTGTGCGACGGATCGACCGTCACCCACGCGATCGAGCCACCGGCCGCGCCCGAGATAGGGGTGCTGTTATCCGGAAAACCCTGCTGCACGGTCACGTCGCCCATGTTCTCGGCGTCGCCGTACTCCGAGGCGTAGATCTTGTAGTTGCCGCTGTCGTTGATCGGCGCACCGTTGACGGTGACGCCCACCTCGTCGAGACCGAAGCCGCGGACCGAGGCGTTACCGTCGTTCAGACCGGTGTAGTCATCGGTGGACGACACGACGCCCGGGATCGAGTCGATGGCCTGGGTGAAGTTGACGCCGGGCGCCGCCTGAATGATGGCATCGCGGGAAACCGTGGACACGGCCTTCGGTGCGTCCTGGATCGACATCAGACCACCGCCGAGCGACAGCGAGTCGGCCTTCACCTGCACGGCTTCCATCGCCTGTGATGCGCGACGCGTAGCGTTGTCATTGGAGGTGTTGGACGTGCTGGTCGCCGTGGCGCGCTGGCTCTGCGTGCTGCTGGCCTGGGTGCTCTGGGCGTCCTGGGCCGAAGCGGCGCCGGTGGCCACAAGAAGGGTCAAGGCGATCGCGGCCGAGAGTGAGTTACGGGTCATCGCAGTTTCCTGAAAGAACGTGGTTTTGAGGGTGAAATCGTGAGTTCGCGCCGCACACCCCTCGTGCGCGTCGCGGCAGTCAAGCCAAAAGCCTTCCCTGACGAGCCTCTTATGAGGCCGTTATTTAATTTCCGCGTTTATGCAGTTAATACCCTGATCGTAAATAAGTTCGATTATTTCTCTTCGATATTTATTACGATCGCCGCAAGAAAAAACGTTTTGACCGGCCACAGCGAATCGCCCACTTCAATGAGCGGGACGAAAGGAAACGACCGGATTGGGGAGCCTTCAGAGCCGTTGCGCACCAAGCGCCGCGACCGGAGCGCTAAGCCTCACCTTAGCCTCACATAATGACAGTTTAGCGATTATCTGACCTTTTTTTACAGATCGGGAATAGGCATTTTTCCAGCGCGGCAAATCAGCGCGGCCATCACCCCGTAACCCCGGCTAACTATTACCCCGCGCCACCTTGTAGGAGCCAGCCCTGCTGGCGACAGCCAACGAAGCAAAGAAGCAGCCACAAAAAAACCGCCCAGTCTCCCAAGCGGTTCTCCAGGCGACGTTCGCAAGAGGACCCAGTCAGCCCTTCCCCAGATACCTCGACCGCTTCGCCGGCTTCAGCGACGCCAGATCCAGCATCACGAGTCCATCCACGCAACCGGCGAAGTCCGGGTCCTCACCGAAGGCGAGGAACTGCACGCCCGTCGGCTCCACCAGATCGACGTACTGACGGTAGAGCACCGGCAAGGTGACACCCAGGGCATCGAGGCGATGCTTGAGGCGGCCCAGGCCGCTCACCGGATCCAGTCCCTCGAGCTCCGCGCGCACCGACTCGATGGTGGACTGCGGGATCACGAACGGCTGGCGGGCCGCCGCGAGCCCCTGCACACCGAAGAAATGCTGGTGGGCGGCAGCGATCCACTCACGCGCCTCGCGCGGCATGCTGACCGACATGCTCACCGGACCGAACAGGTAACGCACGTCGGCATGGCGCTGCAGGTACAGGCCGATGCCCTGCCACAGCTGATCCAGCGCACGTGAGCGCCAGTAAGCGGGAGCGATGAAGCTGCGGCCAAGCTCGAGGCCCTGCGCCAGACGCGATTCCAGCGCCGGAGAGTAATCGAACAGGCTCGACGTATAGAGCGAGGTCATGCCGCGCTCGGCGATCAGGCGACCGCCGTGACCGAAGCGATACGCACCCACGATGCGCAACGCCTTGGCGTCCCACAACACCAGGTGCTCGTAGTACGGATCGTAGGCATCGAGGTCACGGCGCTTGCCGGTGCCCTCGCCCACGCGACGGAAGGTGAGCTCACGCAGGCGCCCGATCTCGCGCAGCGCGTAACTGTCGGGCGAACCTTGCAGCAGCAGGATGCGTTTGCCATCCGCCAGCTCGGCCAGCAGTTCGGCCTTGTCCAGCTCCGCCGCGACGCGCTCGACGGGCTCCGGATGCGCCAGCGGGGTCTGCCCGCCGAAGACCAGATCGCGGCCGCGGCCGACACGGTAAACGTGGCGGCGCATGAGTTTGGCGGCCTGCTCGGCCGACCCACCACTGACCTGCTTGAGTTCGTCGGCATCGACCAGCTTGCCGATGCGGAAGGTCACGCGCTGGTGGCCCGACGTGGCTTCGCGCGGAAGCATGGCGGTGCTCAGCGGCTTGGCCAGCATCGACAGGCCGTAGAAAGCGACGGAGTTGCGCGCGGCGATGTGCACCGGCAGCACGGGCACGCCGGACTTCATCGCGATGCGCGCGAAGCCATCCGACCATTTGCCGTCACGCACGCCGGAGGGACCGACACGCGACACTTCGCCCGCCGGGAACATGACCAGCACTTCGCCGGCCTGGATGGCGCGGAAGACGTTGCGCATGCGCGACGCCGAGCCCTTGCCGAAGACGTCGACCGGCAGCAGCAGCGGGCCCAGCTGCGGTACGGCAGCCAGTACGTCGTTGCCGAGAATGCGGACATCGCGGCGCACCGAGCCGATCATCTGCAGCAGCGCGATCGCGTCGACCATGCCCAGCGGATGGTTGGCGACGACGATCAGCGGGCCTTCGACCGGAATGTTCTCGCGCTCTCGCTCCGTGATGCGACAGCTGACCCCGAGATAGTCGAGGGTGCGTTCGCAGAAGTCGAAGCCCAGGGCGGCGCCGGCGTGATCCAGCGTCTTGTTGAAGCGGGTCTCGTGCGCCAGCTTTTCCAGCATGCCGACGAGCGGCTTGCGGATAAGCGGGTGCTGGGCCAGCCAGGGCAGACGTTCCTGGAGGGTCTGATCGATGCTCAGCATGACTTAGGCTCCCTTGACGTCGAACGGATCAAACCGAACGGGGCCGGTGCGCAGTCGTGGTTTCTCATAAGCCTTCGAACGTCCTCAGCTGCCCCTCGTCAGGGCCATCGACGCATGCCCCGGACGGACCGCGCCCGTCCCGTGCATGCTCGCGGGCAATTATGACAGCAACCCTACCGCCGCGTACGTTCCTGCGACAATGGGCGGAAGGTCACACGGCAATGTGCAGGTAGGCGGACAGCCCGGTCAGGAACATCTGCACCGACAAGGCGATCAGCAGCATGCCCATCAGCCGCTCCAGCGCGGTCAGGACGCTCTCGCCCAGCCACTTGAACAGGAAGGTGGAGCTGAGCAGGATCACCGAGGTGGCGAGCCAGGCCAGGAACAGAGCGATGCCCCACTCCGCTGTACGGCCCGGCTGGGAGTTGGTCAGCAACAACAGCGCCGCCATGGCCGACGGACCCGCGACACCGGGGATCGCCATCGGCACTATGAAGGGCTCACCCTCGCCCGGCTTGCCGAATACGCCACCTTCCACCGGCGGGAAGACCATGCGGATGCCGATCAGGAACAGCACGATGCCGCCACCGATGCTCACCGACTCCTGGCGCAGCTGCAGCACTTTGAGGATGTACTGGCCGCCCAACAGGAAGCCGATCAGCACGCCGAGGGCAATGAGCAGTTCGCGCACCATCACCTTGCGGCGGCGCTGGGGGGGCACATCCTTGAGCAGGGCCAGGAACAACGGGATGTTGCCCAGGGGGTCCATGATCAGGAAAAGCAGGATGCCCGCGGACAACGTCGTCATCTGCGCTTCCATGGGGTAACTCCTATAACGCGGTCAGTGGGTCGGGCGAAGATCGAGTACGGTGCCGCGGGTTTCCGCCCCGGCACCGGAAAGAAGGTAGACGATGGCCTCCGCCGACGCGGTCGGCATGGGCTTGTCGAGGGTGTTTTCGCCGAAGTACGCGGCGCGGCGCAGGGCCGTGCGCATCGGCGGCGGCAGCACGGCATGCACGCGCAGGGCGCCGCGCGCGTTCTCCGCATGGAGCACCGACGCCATGCGCTCGACCGCCGCCTTGGACACGCCGTAGCCGCCCCAATGGGCGCGGGAAAGCAGGTCCGGGTCGTCGAGCACGAAGACCACCGCACTGTCCCCGGCCTTGCCCAGCAGGGGCATGCAGGCCTGGGTCAGCGCGAACGGCGCCGAGACGTTGACCTGCATCGCGCGCAGCCAGTCGTCCGGCTTGTGCATGGCGATCGGCGTCAGTTCGTTGAAGTGCGCGGCGGCATGCACGATGCCGTCCAGGCGACCGAATTCCTTCTCGACGCCGTCGGCCAGCGACGCGTAGTCAGCCGGCGTGGCGCTTTCGAGATCCAGCGGATGGATCACCGGCTCGGTACCGCCGAGCGCGACCAGCTCGTCATAAAGCTTCTCGAGCGCACGCACCTTGCGGCCCGTGATCACGACGGAGGCGCCAGCGCGGATCGCCGCCTTCGCCGTCTCGCCGCCAAGGCCGCCCGTGGCACCGGTGATCACCAGCACACGACCCGCGAGCAGGCCCGGCGCGGGAGACCAGTCGTCAGGAAGACGCGTTGACGGCAACGGACTCACGAATCGGCTCCGGCGACGTCGGCCGCCATGCGCTTGAGTTCACCGGCCGAATGCAGGTCTTCCACGATGTCGCAGCCGCCGATGAATTCGCCCAGCAGGAACAGCTGCGGGAAGGTCGGCCAGTTCGAGTAATGCGGCAGCCCCGCACGGATGCGCGGATCGGCCAGGACGTTGACCGGAAAGAAGACCGCACCCGCGGCGTCGAGCGCTTTCACGGCGCGATCGGAGAAGCCGCAGGTAGGGAATTCCGGCGTGCCTTTCATGAAAAGCACGATCGGATGGGCCGCCACGATGGCCTTGATCTCGTCTACGACGTCCATAGGTCGGGTTTCATCATTAGAATGCGATTAGTTGCGTAGTGTAGCAGTGTGGGCCCCGCGCCCCTCGCCACGCCCTTTCCCCCCAGCCACCGCTAAGGAGTCCCGCTATGGCGTTCGAACTTCCCCCGCTCCCTTATGAAAAGAATGCCCTGGAGCCGCACATCTCCGCTGAAACGCTGGAGTTCCATTACGGCAAGCACCACCAGACCTATGTCACGAACCTCAACAACCTGATCAAGGGCACCGAGTTCGAAGGCAAGAGCCTGGAAGAGATCGTCAAGTCGTCCTCGGGCGGCATCTTCAACAACGCCGCCCAGGTGTGGAACCACACCTTCTACTGGAACTCGATGCGCGCCCCCGGCGGCGCCGAGCCGCCGGCCAAGCTCGCCGACGCGCTGACCAAGGCCTTCGGTGGCGTCGACAAGTTCAAGGAAGAGTTCGCCAAGCAGGCCGCCGGCAACTTCGGTTCGGGCTGGACCTGGCTGGTGCAGCGTCCGGATGGCTCGCTGGCCATCGTCAACACGTCCAACGCCGCTACCCCGATCACCGGCAGCGACAAGCCGCTGTTCACGGCGGACGTGTGGGAGCACGCCTATTACATCGATTACCGCAACGCGCGTCCGAAGTACCTGGAAGCGTTCTGGAATCTGGTGAACTGGGACTTCGCGGCCAAGAATCTCGCCTGAGGTTTCCTTCAGCTGCTCAATGAAAAGGCTGGGTCGTTCAGACCTGGCCTTTTTTGTTTGCTGCTTTGAGGGCTCGGCTTCGCCATCGCGCTTGGCTTGCCGCGTTCGCGCGGTACGAGCAAGAGCCGGCGGGTGTGACCCTCGAGGCCGGTAGCCGCAGGCGAGGGCTTCGACTGGACAAGGCCGCGAAGCGGGGCCGGTCAGGGATGACCGGCCGTTTTCGGGGAGGCAGGGACAGCCGACTCGAAAACCCCCAGGCGAAGCCCGACCCGGCCGAAGGCCATTGATACACGGCCGCGGTAGCGGCCCTTCCCTGAGGGGTCGCCGCAGGCGTGGCCTCGAGGGTCACACCCGCCGGCTCTTACCGCGACACCGAACGCTCGCGACAAAGCCAAACGCGAGGGCGAAGCCGAGCCCGACCACACCCAAACGCCCTAACCAATCACCCGAGCAGTTCAACAGCCGGAGCTACCTGACTCTCCCGTCCAAGGCCGACACCGACTTCGGCCAGCTTCGCCCGCAAGCTGCCGGCATCCGAAGCGCACAGCGTCGCATGGCCCACCTTGCGGCCCGGGCGAGCCTCTTTACCGTAGTCATGCCAATGGCCATCGGCCACGGAAAGCACCGGCGCCGGATCCGGCATGTCGCCGATCCAGTTCAGCATCGCACTCGCGCCGCGCACACCGGTGTCACCCAGCGGGAGGCCGAGCACCGCACGGATGTGGTTTTCGAACTGGCTCGTGTGCGCGCCTTCGATCGTCCAGTGGCCGGAGTTGTGCACGCGGGGCGCCATCTCGTTGCCAAGCAGGTCGCCGCCGCGGACGAACAGCTCCAGCGCGAAGACTCCGACGTAATCGAGCTTCTCGGCGATGGCGTGGGCATGCGCCGTGGCCGCCTGCTCCAGCTCGTCGGACGTACCCGGCGCGGGAGCGAGGCTCAGCGAGAGCACGCCGTCGACATGCCAGTTGCGCGTCAGCGGCCAGGCGCGGAACGAGCCATCGCGGCCACGCACCGCCACCACCGACAGCTCGCGATCGAACGGAACGAAGGCTTCCAGAATCAGCCCGTGCTTACCCGCCGCTTCACCCAGGGCGGCCCAGGCCGCGTCGATGTCGTCGGCCGTCTTCAGACGGAACTGGCCCTTGCCGTCGTAACCGAGCCGACGGGTCTTGAGAATGGCCGGGGCGCCGATACGGGCCACCGCGCGGACCAGGTCCTCTCGGGTGTCGACCGTTTCGAACTCGGGCGTGTCCAGGCCGGTCTCACGGAACAGCGTCTTCTCGCTGAGACGATCCTGCGCCACGGCGAGCGCACGCGGATTGGGGAAGACGTCGACCAGCCCGGCCAGACGCTCGGCGGCGGCGGCGGGAACGTTCTCGAAATCGAAGGTGACGACGTCGACCCGCCGGGCGAAATCAGCCAGCGCGGCGTCGTCGGACCAGTCGGCGACGATCAGTTCGGCCACCTGGCCGGCGCAGGCGTCGGACGTACCGTCGACCACCAGCGTGCGGATGCCGAGGGGTGCCGCGGCAAGGGTCAGCATGCGCGCCAGCTGCCCGCCGCCGAGGATGCCCACCGTGGGAAGCTTGCGGCTCACGAGCGCGGATCCGGGTTATCGAGGACGGTGCGGGTCTGATCGCTGCGGAACGTGTCGAGTGCCGTGGCGACGGACGGGTCGTGCAGCGCCAGGACCGAGGCGGCCAGCAGGGCGGCATTGGTCGCGCCGGCACGGCCGATCGCCAGGGTACCGACCGGGATACCGGCCGGCATCTGCGCGATCGAAAGCAGGGAATCCATACCGTTCAGCGCCTTGGACTGTACCGGCACCCCGAACACCGGCAGCGCGGTCTTGGCGGCGATCATGCCCGGCAGATGGGCGGCGCCACCGGCACCGGCGATGATCACCTGGATGCC
The DNA here is from genome assembly GCF_000745235.1 of Luteibacter mycovicinus. Lineage (NCBI taxonomy): Bacteria > Pseudomonadati > Pseudomonadota > Gammaproteobacteria > Lysobacterales > Rhodanobacteraceae > Luteibacter > Luteibacter mycovicinus. The sequence goes on along the minus strand of NZ_JQNL01000001.1, from coordinate 3,633,681 downwards.
ACGGCCACGGGCCGCTTCGGCGTAGCTGAAAAGCAGGTCGGGGGTGCGGTGGGCGGAGACCACCTGGACCTCGTGGACGATGCCCAGACGGGACAGCGTGGCGGAGGCATGCTCCATCGTTTCCCAGTCCGATCGCGAGCCCATCACCACGCCCACGCGCGGCGCGCTCGCTTCGTTACCTTCGTTGGAAATCATGGCCCGGGCACCCAAAAGTCGCTATTGTAAGTGCATTCCCGATCTACAGGTTGGCCTCCGCGGCCGCTCTCATGGACAAGCGTCTCCTCGATATCCTCTGCTGCCCGGTCAGCAAGCGCCCCCTGCGTCCGCTGACGGCCGCCGAGCGCGACAACCTCAACGGCGCCATCCGCGCCGGCTCGGTCGACACCGTCGCCGGGGAAAAAGTGGCCGAGCCACTGACCGAAGGCCTGATCACCACCGACGGCCAGCTCGTCTACCGGGTCGAGGACGGCATCCCCGTCATGCTCCCCGAAGCGGGTATCGGCACCCTCCAGTTGACGGGCTTTACTCCGGAATCCGGTCTCGCGCAGAATCCGTGACGTCCGTCACAATTTAAAGCATTCGTTCCCGCACAATGGCCCCTCAGGCGGGGGCCGTTGAATCCAGAGATGCGCGATGAGTAACGCGAGCGAGCCGTCCAATGTGATCGATCTCAGCCAGCGCCTGGATCCGCGCAGCGAGAGTGTGGGCGCGCTTCTGGTCACGGTGCGTGGCCTGGCGACCAAGCGGCTGCACGCGCTGGCCACCAACATGTTCGAGAACATCGACGACGCTCTGTTCGATCTGGCCGAAAAGGCCGAGAACAACGCCGCGCAGACCCAGTTCTTCGACGGCATGCGTGAAGTGCGCAAGAAGCGCGCCATCGTCGAGCGCACCTTCCTGGGTCAGGTCGCCCGGGATCTGGCCGATTTTTCCGCCGGGCGCACGCGCGCACCCGATGCCGACGCCCACGCCCGCCCCCTCGCCAATATCGAGCTCAGCCTTGTCGGCGAAAACGAACTCGAGGAATCTCTCGCGATCACCAGCATGATCGGCAAGAACGAGCAGCGCCTTGCGCGCGCCCTCTTTGCCGTCAATCAGCGCCTGTCGGTGATCTGCGGCGGCGCCCGGATGGACGACGCGTCCAACCCGGTAGGCCCCGCCTCGCTGGCCGCCGCGTTCCGCCAGGCCATGCGCGAGCTGATGGTCGAGGTCCGGGTCAAGCTGATCATCTACAAGCTGTTCGATCGCTACGTGCTCGCCGGCATCGACGAGCTCTACGACGACATCAATAACGAGCTCGCCGCCGCGGGCGTCCTGCCGCAGCTGCGCCACGAGATCGTCACCCGTCGCAGCGATGCGCCCGCCCCGACGGGCCCGGCCTCGTCGGTGGTGGCCGCTCCGCAGGCGGCCGCACCGGTGACGGATGCCGCCGCGGCGGAGTTCATGCAGTCGCTGCACGCCATGTTCTCGGCGCGTCGCGGTACCACGGCCGGCACCGAGGGCTTCGCCGGAGGCGCTTCGATGCCTACCGGTCCCCTGCCCAGCGCAGCCGAGCTGCTCGGTGCGCTGACCCTGCTGCAGAGCCAGATCGCCGGCATGCCCGGGACTGCCGTGCCGATGGCGAGCCAGGCCGACGTCACGCGTGACGTCGCCCAGCTGAAGGAACAGCTGCTCGCGCAGATCGGCCAGCTGCGCGGTCAGCAGACCGCACACGTGTCGGGCGTGGACGAAGACACCATCGACCTCGTCGGCATGCTTTTCGAGTTCATCCTCGAAGATCACAACCTGCCGGCCGAGATGCAGGTCATGCTCGCGCGTCTGCAGATCCCCTACCTCAAGGTCGCGCTGCTCGACCGCCGGATGTTCGCGCACAAGTCGCACCCGGCGCGTCAGTTGCTCGACGCCCTGGCCGATGCGGCCAAGGGCTGGTCCGCCGAAGCCGATCGCGACGGCCGCCTGTTCGACAAGATCAAATCCATCGTCGAGCGGCTGCTGCATGACTTCGACGACGACGTCGCCGTCTTCAACCGTCTCGCGGCCGAGCTACAGGACTTCCTCGACATCAGCCGCAAGCGCGCGGAACTCGCCGAGCAGCGTGTCGCCGAATCCACCCGCGGTCGCGAGAAGCTCGAGCACGCGCGCCGCCGCGCCGCTCAGGAAATCGTCGGCCGCGTCGACGGTGCCGCGCTGCCGCCCCTGATCTACGGCGTGCTGACGCGGGCGTGGGCCAACTACATCGTGCTCACCCTCCTGCGTCAGGGCGAAGAAGCCCAGGAATTCCGCGACTCGCTGCGCTTCATCGACGATTTCATCGCCAGCGCGCGTCCGGTCTACGACCTCAACGGCCGACGCGACCTTCGGGCCATTCTGCCGTCGATCGAACGCTCGCTGCGTCGCGGTCTCGCCGCCGTCGCCTTTCAGGAGGCCGACACCGAGCAACTGCTCGCCCAGCTGCACGCGTTCTATCGCCAGCAGCTCGGCGAGTCCGTGCCGGAGACGGAATCGGGCACGCTCGTCACCAGCGTGATGCCCTTGCCCGAGGCCATCCAGGCGATCGAAGAACCAACGGTCGAACCGGAGCCCGAGGACGAATCGCTCCCTGACGAAGCCTTCGACGAGCGCAATCTCGCTCAGGCCCGTGAACTGAAAGTCGGCCAGTGGCTCGAGTTCACCGCCGAAGACGGCAGCACCGATCGCGCGAAGCTTTCGTGGGTCAGCCCGATCAGCGGCCGCTATCTCTTCGTCAACCGTCGCGGTCTGAAGGTCGCCGATCACAGCCTGGGCGGTCTCGCGCAGGCCTTCGCCAACGGCCACGCGCGCGTACTGGATTCGTCGATGCTGTTCGACCGTGCGATGGACGCGATCGTCGAGCGGCTGCGTACGCCCGAGGCCTAAGCCAGGGCCTGATCCGACCCGCGCGGGTTACACCGCGCGCGGGTCAGTCTTGATAAGGTAGCGCCCTCTTCCACGGACGCATCCTTCCGATGACCTCCACCGCTTCGCCATCGCTGACCGACGCACTGCCGCCGGCGGCCGACATCCTTGCCGATATCGATCGCGCCTTCGCCGAAGACATCGGCCCCGGCGACGCCACGGCCGACCTGCTCGATCCCAAGGCCACCGCCACAGCCGTCCTGACCTGTCGCGAGAATGCCGTGATCTGCGGCACCGCCTGGTTCGACGCCGCGTTCCGCAAGCTCGACCCGGATGTGCGCATCGAGTGGCTGGCCCACGACGGCGATCGCGTGACCGCCGGCTCGCCCATCTGCCGTCTCGCCGGGCAGGCACGTGCCCTGGTCACCGCCGAGCGGACGGCGCTCAACTTCCTGCAGCTGCTCTCGTCGACGGCGACGGTGACCTCGCGCTATGTCGACGCGCTGGCCGGCACGCCAACTCGTATCCTCGACACCCGCAAGACGCTGCCGGGCCTGCGTCGCGCGCAGAAGTACGCCGTTCGCTGTGGCGGCGGTACCAATCACCGCATCGGCCTGTTCGACGCGATGATGCTCAAGGAAAACCACATCATCGCGGCGGGCGGCATCCGGCCGGCGGTCAACGCGGCGCGCCTCATTCACCCCACGCTGCCGCTGATCGTCGAGGTGGAGACCATGGACGAGCTGGCGGAAGCCATCGCGGCGGGTGCCGATCGCGCGCTGCTCGACAACTTCACTCCGGCAATGCTGACCGAGGCCGTGGCGTATACCGCCGGGCGGATTCCCCTCGAGGTGTCGGGTAACGTGGAGCTGGACACGATTCACGCGATCGCGCGGACCGGCGTGGATTTCATCTCCAGCGGCGCGTTGACCAAGCATGTGCGGGCGATCGATCTGTCGCTGCGGCTGGATGTGAAGCATCCGGGGGATTGAGTTGGCTTTTCGCGCGCAGGGCGCGCTCCTGCGACGGAGCGCCCTGTCGTGCGCTCCTGCGGCAAGCTTCCAGCTCAGGGACTTGTAGACACGCGGAATCGGCCACACACTGACGCCATGGCATCTTTCAGCGATCTTTTCTGGCTTCTCGTCCTCGCAGGCGGTATCGCGAGCTGGTACCGACTGACGCGAGCCAGGGAAGTCGCCGTACGCGCCGCGACGGGGCTATGCAAACGCTACGGCCTGCAGCTGCTCGATCAGTCGGTCGGGCTGCGCGGCGTGCGGCTCCAGGGGGTCGATGGCGTCCGCCGCCTCGAGCGCTGCTACGGCTTTGAAGTAAGCATCGACGGCCAGTCGCGGCAGATGGCGCGTCTCTGGATGGCGGGGAACGAGATCGCCAGCTATTCGCTGCCGGGAACCGATTCGCCCGAGCTGGAGACCGTGGTGGCTACCGATTCGATCGTGCATGGGGCGAACGTGATTTCGCTGGCGGATCGGCGGCGGTTGCACTGAGGGATACGGAATCGCCAGCAGGGCTGGCTCCTACCGGAGCTGGCCTGTCGCCCGGCACAAAAAACCCGCCTCCCGGCGGGTTTCTTTTATTTGACGACCCGAAGGTGCGGCGCGCCGCGCTTGGGCCGGTCATCGTCGCCACCGGTGGGCGGTGGGGCGTCGGTGTCGTCGACCGCTTCGATCGCCGTGGCCGGCGCGGTGTCGTTCTCGTCGACCGGGAACATCATGCCCTGGCCGTTCTCCTGCGCGTAAAGCGCCAATACGGCCTGCACGGGGATGACGATCTGCTGGCTGACGCCTGAAAAACGGGCCTGGAAGCCGATCCGGTCGTTGCCCAGATCCAGATTGGCCACCGCGCGCATGGCGAGGTTCAGCACCACCTGGCCGTTCTTCACGACGTGGGCGGGCACTTTGACGCCCGGCTGCCCGGCGTCGACGAGGACGTACGGGGTCAGACCGTTGTCGCTGATCCAGTCGTAGATGGCACGCAGCAGGTAAGGCCGATTGGAGGTCATGCCTGCGGTTTCATTGGTATCCATGACGACAGTTTAAGGGATACGCGGCGAAAGACGCTAACCGGGCAGGAAATTGAAGTCCGGGCGCATGTCGCGCTCTTCCGGGGTGAGACTGCGGGCGAATCCCTGGCTATGGAACAGACGCTCGCCGTAGTCCACGATGGCCTTGCCTTCCTTGCCCAGCTCCACACCCAGGTGCGGCAGGCGCCAGACCACGGGGGCGACGAGGCAGTCGATGAGGCTCATTTCCGGATTGAGGAAGAACCGCGAGGCACGGAACAGCGGTTCCGACAGCAACAGATGCTCGCGCAATCGCTTGCGCGCGCCCTCCGCCGCCTTACCGCCCTCCCCGATCGTCTCGATCTCGGGCAGCCAGTCGTTCTCGATCCGCCACGTGGCCAGGCGCAGACGCGCCCGGGACAAGGGGTCGATCGGCATCAGCGGCGGGTGCGGATAGCGTTCGTCGAGGTATTCGACCACGACAAGCGTGTCGTAAAGGGTCAGGTCCCGGTCGACGAGGGTCGGCAGCGTGCCGTAGGGGTTGAGATCGAGCAGGTCGGGCGTGGGCTCGTCCGCCTTGAGGATGATCCGGTCATAGGCCACCCCCTTCGCGGCCAGGACCAGGCGCGTCCGGTGACAATGGATGTCGTCGGCGCTGGTGTACAGAGTCAGCGCCGCACGCGAACGAGCATTCTGGACCATGCATCGACCTCCCTAACTTAATGTTCTTCGTGAACGTCTTTCCAGTACTCGTGCTTCACCAGGTACAGGAGAAACGTGAGGCCAGCCAGGAAGAGGATCACCCACACACCGACCGACTGGCGCTCGAGTGCGGCGGGCTCGGCCGTGTACTCGAGGAAGGTAGCGAGATCGCGCGTGGCGCCCCTGAATTCGTCCGGCGTCATGCGACCCGGACGTTGCAGCTCGAGCTTCTCGACCGTGGCTTCCTGCCCCGGCTTCGCTTCACCGTGCACCGCCACCTGAAGGCCCTGCAATTCCCACAGGGGATTGGGCATGGAGGCATTCGGGAACACCGTGTTGTTCCAGCCCACCGGCCGGCTCGGGTCGAGGTAAAACGCGTTGAGGTAGTTGAAGATGAAGTCCACGCCCTTGGCGCGCGCCTCGAGCGAGAGATCCGGCGGCTCCTTGCCGAACCAGGCCTTGGCGCCGTCGGCAGGCATGTGCGAAAGCACCGGTTCGCCGAACTTCGCACCGGTGAAGTTGAGGTTGGACATCACCTCGTCTTCGGACAGGCCGAGGTCGGTCGCCAGGCGCGAGTAGCGCACGTACTTCAGCGAGTGGCAGCCCACGCAGTAGTTGAAGAAGAGCCTGGCACCGCGCTGCAGCGCGGCCCTGTCGTTGACGTTGGTGCCGGCGGACGGCAGGTCCTCGCCACCTTCGGCGGCAAGGACGGGCAGCGTGGCGACAAACAGACCCAGAGCAAGAGCGACTGAGAAAACATAGCGCTTAATCATGCATCGTCACCCGTTCCGGAACCGGCTTGGTCTTCTCGAAACCGAAGCGCGTGTAGACCCATACGAAGAGGAAGAAGCCGAAGTAACCCAGCGCCATCAGGCGACCGAAGGCGTTCTCCCACGTGGTGACGTCGGCATGCGGGAACCAGGCGGGAATCAGCTCCGCCGTGACGCCCGCACCTACCGCGCCCAGCGACAGGAAGGACACCACGAGCACGCCCAGGGCGATGCGGAAACCGAGGCCGCGGTAGCGCACGGAGCGCACCGCTCCCTTATCGATCCACGGCAGCAGCGCCAGCAGCAGGATCGAGCCGAACATGCCGATGACGCCCCAGATCGCCGTGCCGAAGAACGACGGAATCATGCGGAGGATCGCGTAGAACGGCGTGAAGTACCACGACGGTTTGATGTGGCTCGGCGTCACCAGGTTGTTGGCTGGCGTGAAGTTGTCATGCTCCAGGAACCAGCCACCGAAGGTCGGCGCGAAGAAGATGATGAACGCCGCGATGGTGAGGAAGAAGCCGACGCCGAAGAGGTCTTTCACCGTGTAATACGGATGGAACGGCACGGCATCCTTCGGCTTGTCGGCGTCCCAGCGATTGCCCTTCGGGCCATGCTTGACGTCGACGCCGTCCGGGTTGTTCGAACCCACCTCGTGCAGCGCGGCGAGGTGCAGCACCACCAGCAGCAGGAGCACCAGCGGCAGCGCGATGACGTGCAGCGCGAAGAAGCGATTCAACGTGGCGTCGGCGGGCAGGAAATCGCCCATGATCCATTCCACCAGCGACGAGCCGATATAAGGAATGGTGCCGAACAGCGAGATGATGACCTTCGCGCCCCAGAACGACATGTTGCCCCACGGCAGCACGTAGCCCATGAAGGCCTCGGCCATCAGCACGAGGAAGATCAGCATGCCCAGGATCCACACCAGCTCGCGGGGTCGCTTGAACGAGCCGTACATGATCCCGCGGAACATGTGCAGGAACACCACCACGAAGAACAGCGACGCACCCGTAGAGTGCATGTAGCGGATGAGCCAGCCCCACTCCACGTCACGCATGATGTACTCGACCGAGTTGAACGCTTCGAGCGCACTCGTCTTGTAGTTCATGGTGAGGAAGATGCCGGTCACTATCTGGTTGACCAGGACCAGCATGGCGAGCGAACCGAAGTAGTACCAGAGATTGAAGTTCTTCGGCGCGTAGTACTCGGTCATGTGCTTGCGGAACGTCGGCGCCAGGTTCGGCGCGCGTTCGTTGACCCAATCGAAAAGGCTGGCCATCAGCTTTTGCCCTCCGGGTCGACACCGATCTGGATGTGCGAGTCATCCACGAAGTGATAAGGGGGCACCGGGAGGTTCTTCGGGGCGGGGACGCCGGCGAAGACGCGGCCCGACAAGTCATAGCGTGACTTATGGCAGGGGCAGTAGAAGCCGCCCTTCCAGTTCGCGTCGAACGGCTCGGGCTTGATGTCGGGCACGAAGTCCGGCACGCAGCCCAGGTGGGTGCACAGGCCGATGACGACCAGCCACTCGGGCTTGATGGAACGGTTCTCGTTGGTCGCGTACTTCGGCTGTTGGGCCGAATCGGACGACTGCGGGTCCAGCAGACGGGGCTCGAGGCCCTTCAGCTGGGCCAGCTGGTCCTTGCTGCGATTGACGACGAAGACCGGAAGGCTGCGCCAGGCGAAGGTGACCTTCTGCCCCGCCTCGATGGCACTGATGTCGACCGTAACAGGCGCTCCTGCTGCCTTTGCCCTTGCGCTTGGTTCCCACGACTTAATGAAGGGCACGATCGCCGCGACTACCCCGACTCCGCCAACGACCGCGGTCGTTGTGGTGAGGAAGCGACGGCGGCCGTGATCGACGAATTCGTTCGCCATCAGGCTCTCCGGAACTTATGCCATTGAGAATGCGGACCCCTATCGCCGGCTCGTATCGGAAATCGGCTTCCGCTAAATCGAGTCAGTGTAACGGCAGCACCAGCCACGTACAATAAACTGAACCTTCCCCTGTCCCCCATGACGGATGGGGCTGCCAAGTGCCCGCCAGGATGCGGAAAATTCGGCAAAACCGGACGACAGGACCCCTCGCTACTCCATGAACCACGCCGCTCGTACGCTTGCCTTCGTCGCCCGTTTCGTCGTGCTCGGCCTTGCCGTCGCCTTCGTCATCGGCCTGTTCTGGCCAGGCAGCGGCGCTTTTCTTCGTGAGCGTTTCACGCCGCCGGTCACCGAACACGAGCCTGCCGCGGTCGAGCCGGCCGCTCCCGGGGCGGGCACGGGTCCCGTGTCGTATGCCGATGCCGTGGCCAAGGCCGCGCCGTCGGTCGTCAACATCTATGCGAACAAGCTGGTGACCGAGCAGCCGCGCGAGCTCTACTCCGATCCCGTGTTGCAGCGCATCTTCAGCGTGCCCACCGGCCCGGCGCGTACGCGGCGTCAGCAGAACCTCGGCTCGGGCGTCATCGTCAGGGAAGATGGCTACGTCCTGACCAACAACCACGTGATCGCCAACGCCGACGACATCCAGCTGCTGCTCTACGACGGCCGGGTGGCCAAGGCCCGGGTCGTGGGCTCGGACGATGAGACGGACCTCGCGGTACTCAAGGTGGACGCGGGCAACCTGCCGGCGATCCACATGACCGACGCCGAGAGCCGTCCCCGGGTCGGCGACGTGGTGCTGGCCATCGGCAACCCCTTCGGCATCGGCCAGACGGTGACCATGGGCATCGTCAGTGCCATCGGTCGCCAGCTCAATCTGTCCAGCCTGGAAAACTTCATCCAGACCGACGCCGCGATCAACTTCGGCAACTCGGGCGGCGCGCTCGTCAATGCGCACGGCGAGCTCGTCGGCATCAATACGTCGCTGATCGGTCAGGCGGTCGGCGCCGAAGGCATCGGTTTCGCCATCCCCGTGCAGAGCGCACGCGAGGTATTGGACCAGATCATACAGACCGGCCACGTCGTGCGTGGCTGGATCGGTGCCGACTACGGCGCCGTCCCGGTTTCCGCCGACAGCGGCCTGCCTTCGGCGGCGCGCGGTGTCGTGGTCAACGACGTGTCCCCGGGCGGCCCCGCCGCCCTCGCGGGCATCCAGCAACGCGACGTGCTGCTGCGCATCGGCGATGAGGACATCCTCGACCCGTCGGATCTGCGCCGGCACGAGGCCTCGCTGAAGCCGGGCGATCCGGTGCAGGTCTCCGGGCTGCGCAACGGTGCGGCGTTCAACACGACCGTAACGCTGGCGCAGCGGCCGCCCACGGCACCGATGCAGGCGCTCCAGGGCGCCACCAGGTAGGAGCGCGCTGCTACATTCGGTTGTCGGCCAGGGGGACGCCGGTGCTGGGGCGGCTCTTCAACATATCGCCGTAGCGCTTGCGCAGCACGCCGACGCGCTCGACATAGACCTGCGTTTCGTCATAAGGCGGCACGCCGTTGTACTTCTGCACCGCACCGGGTCCGGCGTTGTACGCCGCCGCGGCGAGGCGCTCGTTGCCGTTGAAGGTCTTCAGCAACAGCGCGAGATAACGCGCCCCGCCGCGAATATTCTGATTGGCGTCGAAGGCATCCAGCACGCCCATGTCGCGCGCGGTACCCGGAATCAGCTGCATCAGCCCCTGCGCGCCGGCCACGGACAGCGCGCGCGGGTTGAACGCGCTCTCGGCGTGAATGACCGCGCGCAGCAGTGCCTCGTCCACGCTGAACTCGCTGCTCGCCGAGCGGATCGCGTCGCCGTACGCGACCAGATTCAGACCGACGTTGTTCCAGTCGACCTTCGAATGCACGTCGCAGGCGGCGCAGGTGGCGATATAAGTAAAGAGCATCTTGATGCTCGATCCCTGACCGCCGCCGCCCGGCGGAATATTGGTGTACTCGACGCCGCCGTCCGCCCGGGTGATCCGGTAGACCGCGCCACGCAAGACCCGCGAGCCCTGAGGTGCGGCAGGCGCAACCGCCGCCGTTAAATCGGTACTCGCCGACTCCTTATAGTCCCACTGCCCTTTCGGCGCGGTCACGGGAGGCAGGGCCAGCGGTTCGCGCTCGGTACCATCCGCTCCGCCGACCACGCCACCGGTCACGCCGGCCAGCGAAGGCACGGCGGCGGCGGGCGCCAGTACCACGGAGCCGATCACGCCTTTAAGCGACGGGGGGCCGGCGACCGGTTCGAAGACGGCCTTCTGCGGCGCGTTGGGCAAAGCGATGGGCCGCGCCGGACGCGAGGAGCCCGTGCTGCCGATGCGCTTGCAGTCCTTGTAGCCCGTGGTGCCGCCGGAGAAAACCGTCTCTCCCGTACTACCGATGCAACGGTAGAGCGCACCCGCCGACGCCGGCCCGGCCAGCAGTCCCAGCAGCAGGACGCAGGCGCCCGCGACCCTTCGCAGGGCCGTCCGGGAGGTCAGGAAACGGCGGGCGTGATGGCCGGCGCTTTCCCCTGGCGTCGCGTCGTCAACCATGGGCGCGAGTTTGCCCGAGCACCCCAGCGCTGCCAAGGGCCGCAAACGTGACGTTCTTCACGCAAGTCATTGATCCACGGCGGCCAACTGGCAACGGACCCGGGGGCAGAGTAAACTGCGCGGTTCGGAAACTCCCCACGAAACACGGTAACCCGGCCCATGAGCGGCAAGCTTTTCATCAAGACCCACGGCTGCCAGATGAACGAGTACGACTCGGCCAAGATGGCCGACGTGCTGGCGGCGTCCCATGGCCTGGAACTCACGCAGAACGAGGACGAGGCCGACGTCATCCTCGTCAACACGTGTTCCATCCGCGAAAAGGCGCAGGAGAAGGTCTTCAGCCAGCTCGGTCGCTGGAAGGCGCACAAGGCCAACGGCAAGCCCGTACTGATCGGAGTCGGCGGCTGCGTCGCCTCGCAGGAAGGCGACGCCATCCTCAAGCGCGCGCCGCACGTCGACCTCGTCTTCGGCCCGCAGACCCTGCACCGCCTGCCGCAGATGATCGAAGCCCAGCGCGCCACCGGCAAGTCGCAGGTCGACATCAGCTTCCCGGAAATCGAGAAGTTCGACCGCATGCCGGAACCCCGCGCCGAGGGCCCGACGGCCTTCGTCTCGATCATGGAAGGCTGCTCGAAGTACTGCTCGTATTGCGTGGTGCCTTACACGCGCGGCGAAGAGATCAGCCGGCCGTTCGACGATGTGATCGTCGAGGTGGCCCAGCTCGCCGAACAGGGCGTACGCGAGGTCAACCTGCTCGGCCAGAACGTCAACGCGTATCGTGGCCCGATGCACGACGGCGACGTCGCCGACCTGTCGGTGCTGATCCACGCCATCGCGCAGATCGACGGTATCGGCCGCATTCGTTTCACGACATCGCATCCGCTGGAGTTCTCGGACTCGCTGATCGAGGCCTACGCCAACGTGCCGCAGCTGGCCAACTATCTGCACCTTCCGGTGCAGGCGGGCTCGGACCGCATCCTTGCGGCCATGAAGCGCGGCTACACGGCGCTGGAATTCAAGCAGCGCATCCGCAAGCTGCGCGCGGTGCGACCGGATATCTGCGTGTCGTCGGACTTCATCGTCGGCTTCCCCGGCGAGACGGACGACGACTTCGAGAAGACGATGAAGCTGATCGACGATATCGGCTTCGACCAGAGCTTCTCGTTCGTCTTCTCGTCGCGACCCGGTACGCCGGCGGCAAACCTCGCCGACGAGACTCCGGCCGAGGTGAAGCACGCGCGTCTGAGCCGGCTGCAGGCGGCGATCAACGAGAACGCGCGCAAGATCAACGAGGCCATGGTAGGCACCGTGCAGCGGGTACTGGTCGAGAAGCCCAGCCGCCGCGATCCCAACGAACTCAGCGGACGGACGGAAAACATGCGCTATGTGAACTTCCCGGGACATCCGCGGATGATCGGCCAGTTCGTGGACGTCACGATCACCGAGGCGATGAGCAACTCGCTGCGTGGTCGGGTGCTGCTGGCGGACGAGGTTGCGGTCGCATGAATCCTGGTCTTTCGCAACGCGATTTTACCCTCGATCCCGAAGACAACACCCGCCTGGCGAACCTGTGTGGCCCGCTGGATGAACACGTGCGCCAGATCGAACTGCGCCTGGGCGTCGAGGTGGATCATCGCGGCGCTATCTTCCGTGTCATCGGTGACGAAGGCTCGGCCCGCGCGGGCGAGAAAGTCATCCGCGCGCTGTACGCCGCGACGGAAACCGAAGTGCTCAACGGTGCCGCGATCAATCTGCATCTGGCCGAATCGGGCATCGACGCGATCAACGACGAGTCGGCGGAGTCTTCGCAGGAAGTCGTCATCAAGGTCAAGCGCGGCGTCATCAAAGGCCGTGGCGCCAACCAGGCGCGCTACCTGCACGCCATCACCACGCACGACATCAACTTCGGCGTAGGTCCGGCCGGTACCGGCAAGACCTATCTGGCCGTGGCCAGCGCCATCGAGGCACTGGAAGCCAACCGCGTACAGCGCGTGCTGCTGGTGCGCCCCGCGGTCGAGGCCGGCGAAAAGCTCGGCTTTCTGCCCGGCGACCTCAGCCAGAAGATCGATCCCTACCTGCGCCCTCTGTATGACGCGCTGTACGAGATGGTCGGCTTCGAGAAGGTCGGCAAGCTGATCGAGCGCAACGTGATCGAGATCGCGCCGCTGGCGTATATGCGTGGCCGCACGCTCAACGATTCCTACGTCATCCTCGACGAAGCGCAGAACACCACCGTCGAACAGATGAAGATGTTCCTGACCCGTATCGGCTTCGGCTCGGTCGCGGTGATCACGGGCGACGTCTCCCAGGTCGACCTGCCCCGCCACATCCGCTCGGGTCTTCGTCACGCGGTCGAAGTGCTGCGCGGCGTGGACGGCATCAGCTTCACTTTCTTCACCTCGCGCGACGTGGTCCGCCATCCGCTGGTGGCCAAGATCGTCCGTGCTTACGAGGCGTTCGAAGACAAGCAGGACGCCGCGAAGTGAGTCAGCTGGACGTGGCCGTCGGGTATGCCACCGCGCGCAAGGGTGTGCCGGCGCCGGCCAGCTTCCGTCGCTGGGTCGAGGCGGCGTTGAAGGGCGCGCGCCGTCGCAAGGGCACCGAGCTGTCGATCCGCATCGTCGATGCGGAGGAAGGCCAGTCACTGAACCTGCAGTTCCGCGGTAAGGACTACGCCACCAACGTGCTGTCGTTCCCGGCCGAACTGCCGCCCGGGGTCGACCTGCCGCTGATCGGCGATCTGGTCATCTGCGCGCCCGTGGTGACGCGCGAGGCCGCCGAGCAGGGAAAGAAGGCGGCGGATCACTGGGCGCACCTGACGGTGCACGGGACGCTGCATCTGCTGGGGTACGACCACATCGACGACGCCGAGGCCGAGACGATGGAAGCGCTGGAGACCCGCGTGCTGGCGGGTCTGGGAATTGCGGACCCCTACGAGACCGTGTAGGGACACGCCCTGAATCGTCACAGGAATTCCGTTAGACTGACCGTTCCGCTCATTTTGGGCAGAAACGCAAAGAGTGATGAACGAGGAACCTGGTAGTACCCATGGCCCGACTCACCGATCCTGGTGGGACCGTCTGGGCCATATGTTTTCCGGCGAGCCACGCAACCGCGACGAACTGATCGAGGAACTGCGTACCGCCCAGGCCAACGGCCTGCTTTCCAACGACACCCTGACCATGGTCGAGGGTGCCATCAAGGTGACCGAGCTCAGCGTCGACGATGTCATGGTGCCCCGCGCCCAGATCGTCAGCCTCGCCGCCGATGCCTCCCTCCCCGAGATCCTTTCCGCCGTCGTCGAGTCCGGGCACTCCCGCTTCCCCGTCCACGGTGAAGACAAGGACGAAGTGCTGGGCATCCTGCTGGCGAAAGACCTGCTGAAATACTACGGGCAGAGCGAAGGCGGCGATGTGCGCGCGCTGCTCCGTCCGGCCGTGCTCATTCCCGAATCGATGCGCCTGAACGTGCTCCTGGCGGAATTTCGCCTGACGCGCAATCACATGGCGCTCGTGGTGGACGAATACGGCGGCGTCGCCGGCCTGATCACGATCGAGGACGTTCTCGAGCAGATCGTCGGCGAGATCGACGACGAGCACGACGACGAGGAAGATCCGGTCCTGGTCCAGGCACTGGAAGAAGGCGGCTTCGCGGTGAGCGCCCTCACCCCCATCGCCGACTTCAACGAGATAGCGGGTGCACGGTTCTCCGATGAGGAGTTCGATACCATCGGCGGCATGATCACCTCGGAGTTCGGCCACCTCCCGGCGGCCGGCGAAGAAATCGCCATGGGCGATTTCCTCTTCCGGGTTACCGAAGCCGACGACCGTCGCGTCCAGCAGTTCCACGTCGCGCACGCCAACGGCGGCGCATGACGTCACCGCCGGCCGTATGGCCGGCGGCCCCTGACAGCCATGCCTGCGGGCAAGGATCCAAGCCCGACCATGCGCCACGCCCTGCTCTTCCTGCTCGCCCTCTGTGTCGTTCCCATGGCCCGCGCCGGCATCGTCGATGCACCGGCCTCGGACCTCGATATCTCCCTGATGACCTACGGGCCGGGCGACATCTACTGGGAACGGTTCGGGCACGACGCACTGGAGATCCGTGACCGCGTCAGCGGCGAAGCGATCGCGTTCAACTACGGCGTCTTCGACTTCGATCAGAAGGGCTTCATCCTCAACTTCGCGCGCGGCATCATGGCCTACCGCATGGATGCCGAGACCACGCAGTCCGATGTGGAGTTCTACGCGGGCGAAGGGCGCTATGTGCACCGCCAGCACCTGAGCCTGGATATCGCACAGAAAGACGCACTGCGCCGTTTCATGCTGTGGAACATCCGCCCGGAGAACGCGGGCTATCACTACGACTACTACACGGACAACTGCACGACACGCGTGCGCGACGCACTCGACACGGCACTCGGCGGCGCGCTTGGCCGCCAGCTGGGCTCCTGGGGCGGCGCCATGACCTACCGCGAGCACACCGCCCGACTGATGAGTAACCAGACCTGGCTGATGCTCGGCATGGATCTTGGCCTCGGGCCTTACGCCGACCAGCCGATGACAGCATGGAAGGAAGCCTTCCTGCCCATGGTGCTCGAAGCCGAGCTGCGTCGCGTACGTATCGGTGATGGCGCGAGCGAACGCCCCCTTGTCGACGGCGAGGAAATCCTCGCGAAGAGCCGGCTGCTGCCTCCGCCATTCGAGGCCCCGGACCTCCGCTGGCCCCTGCTGATCGCAGGGCTGCTCCTCGCGATTCCGCTGGCGCTGCCCGCGTTCACGCGGCATCGCGAGGCCCGGTTTACGTTCGTGATTGCCGGCACATTGTTCAGCGTCTTCTCTGGCCTCGCCGGTCTGTTCATGATCGGACTGTGGGCCTTCACACTGCACCGCTCGGCCTGGGGCAATTTCAATCTGCTTGCCTACCAGCCGCTGGCGTTTCTACTGATACCCGGCATCTGGCGCCTGCGTCGCGCCGGTCGCCCGATGGGGCGTTTCAGCACACGCATCGCAGCAATCTCGTTCGCCGCCTGCATCATCGGCCTGCTGCTGCATCTGTGGCCTGATTTCCCGCAGCGCAACATGCCGTGGCTGCTTTTCGCACTGCCCTGCTGGGCCGCATTGTTCGCCACATTCGGCCGTCGCCACGACTGACCCTCCCTCTTTCGGGTAATTGACGCCACCGCGTCAAAGCACGCAAATAGACGGCTAATTCCAGACGAAGCCCAGGGCATGAACGCACCCTGACGAGGCTTCGCCGCACGCGGTTGTGCGACGCAGGTCACGGACATCCCCCTCCCTGACTCTGACGGCCGTCGGTCACCGATTTCGTGCATGGCGAAAACGCGAAGTCCATCGCAAGAACGCGTTCCGCACGAAACGGACGGCTGCGTATGGTCGGTCATGACTGTCAGGATGTCACACTTGCCCGTCACGCTCGGGCCAGGTTTACGCAACTGCGGGTGGACGATGTCATGACCTATGTATCCACGTATAAACCCCGGCACGGAAGGAATTTGCGTTAGCGATGACGCGACTCACGTCGCGCATCGAATTGACTGACAAATAGCCGCAGCGCAACCCGAGGGTGCGTTTGCTTTCCCGCCACCTGCGCGCTTCCCCGACGCGTTTGACCAGCGGTATTCATGAATCTCAAACCGAGCGACCTGCCCCTACTCGTCTCTCTCGACATGCTGCTGGAGGAACGTAACGTCACCCGCGCGGCGTCGAAGCTTCACGTGAGCCAGCCTGCGCTTTCCGCGCAACTGGCGAGGCTTCGCCGCCTGTTCAACGACCCACTGCTCGTTCCGTCCGAAACGGGTCGCGGCATGGTGCCCACGCCCAAAGCCGAAGAAATGGCTGCGCCGCTGCGCGACGCGCTTTCACAACTCGGCACGCTGGCCGACCCGGGCGGTGTCTTCGATCCCGTGCGGGATGCGGCCACGTTTCGTATCGCCGGCTCGACCAGCGCCGTGGGGACCTTCGCGCTTCCCCTCATTCAGTCCTTTCAGGAAAAAGGCAACCGTGCCCTCAAGGTGGCGTTCCGCGCGGGATACGAAGACCAGGACGTGCTCGGCCTGTTCGAAAGCGGCGAGATCGACATCCTGCTCGTTCCGAACGAGGACGTACCCAGCTCGCTGAAAATGCGCCAGCTGATGGCCGACGAGTTCGTCATGGTGCAGCGTGCGGGGCACCCGCGTGGCACGCACCGTCTCTCCGTCGAGGAATACTGCTCGCTAAGCCACATGGTGGTTTCCTCCTCGGGCCGCCTCGAAGGTCTGCTGGACCAGCACCTGAAGCAACGGGGCCTGACGCGCGACGTCCTGGTCTCCGCATCCAACGGCGAAAGCATCGGCCCCATGCTCAATGCGACCGATCTCGTCTGCACGGTGCCGCAGAGCATGTTCGATTCGCTCGGCGCGGGTATCGAAGCTTACGCATTGCCTTTCGACATCCCCGACACCGCGCTGGCGATGGCCTGGCACAGCCGGCTCGACAAGCAACCGGCCCACCGATGGCTACGCGAGGAACTCACGCGCATCAGCCGTGGACTGCATCCCACGCGGCATACGGGCGGCCAGATCTATCCCTTCCCTCCACTGGAGCATCTCCGTGACGGATACCACTGATCACCTGCTGGAACCGCTGGACGCCGAAGCGCCATGCGGCCCCAATCTCGAATACGACGCCGCCTTCCTCACGCTGGAAAGCCTGGCGGCACCCCGGCCGGAGCGCGCGATCGGCGATACCGTGAAGCAGGCCGAGGAACCCGACTGGCGCGACGTCGCGCGACAGGCCGAACAGGTCGCCGGGCGTACGCACGATCTGCGGGTCGCCGTTCACCTGGGCAACGCACGGCTGAAGACCGCCGGTGTCGTAGCCTGGGCGGCGAGCATCGGCCTCATCGCCGGGTTGCTTCAGCGCTACTGGGACGACGTGCACCCGCGCCTCGACGGCGACGATCCGACCGAGCGGATCAATGCGCTCGCGTCGCTCTCGGCGGTGGATGGCACCGCTGGCTATCTGCGCGGTACCCCACTCCTGCGCGCCGAACGCATCGGAGCATTCTCCCTGCGCGACCTGCGTCTGCTCAACGGAACGCTGAAGCCGGGCGACGCACCGACGGCGGACGACGGGGCGGTCTCGCAGGAGATCGTCGACGCCGTCGTGCAGCACGTCGACATCGCGGAACTGCTGGCGACGGACGCTGCGATTGCTGAGGCCGTCTCACAGGTACAGGCGATCGGACACGTGTTCGAGATGCGCACGCCAGGTGCCGGCCCCGACCTCGACACGCTCGAACGCGACCTGCGTGAGTTGCATCTGTTCCTGCGTGCACAGGTCGCGTCGCGTGCACCGGAAGCCCTTGCCAGCCAGGACGCGGAGGCCGCGGGAGAAGGCGACGCCATCCGTCCGGAGACGGAGCATGTCGCCGCACGCGGTCCCGTGCGCAACACCGACGACGTACTACGGATGCTCGAAGAGATCTGCGCGTGGTATGCGCGGCACGAGCCGTCGAGTCCCGTACCGCCTTTACTCCGCCGCGCCAGTCGCCTGGTGGGACTGAGTTTCGCGGAATTGCTGCGGACGCTCGCGCCGGGTGGCCTGTCCGAATTCCAGTCGCTGGCGGGGGACGACGAAAACCCGTGACGTGTGTGGATCCGGCGTCAGAATGGCGGAAACAGCAGCAGCCAGACGACCGCTCCAGCACCCACGACCCCCGCGCCCACCCACCAGGCGATGCCGCGCAGACTTCGCCGCGAGCGCACCATCGCGCGGCGCGTCGGCATGTCGCGAACGGCGCGGATGCTCAGGGACGTCGCCGCGGCGGGGCGGCGCAACGTATGCGATGCCGTGCCCTCCTGCCGCAACGTCGCATTGAGCAGCGCACGGCGCCGACGACGATACTCAGGCGTATCGATACGCGCCGCACTGTGGGCGTCGTTGAGGTCGCTCAGCTCGCGATTGACGCTCCGCTCCCATGCCGTCATTTGATGTCCCTCACCAGCCGGAAGCCGACATCCCGTTCCGGCGAGCCGTTGCTCGGGCGCACGCTGGCGACGGAACAGACCGCCGGACCGCTTCGGAAACTGCCACCATGCACCACCAGCGCGTCGCCGCGGGTCACCCATTCCCAGACACTACCGGTCATATCGATCAGTCCCCATGGATTGACGATGCCCTTGCTGGTCAGTTCGTCGCTGCGCATCAGCCGTCCCAGGCCCGATGACGAAGCGCCGCAGTTGGATTCCTTCGCATCCCAGTTCTCGCCCGCCCGCGCGGCCAGCAGCCACTCGTCTTCGCTAGGCAGGCGATACACGTGCCCGCTGACCTGCGACAGCCACGCCGCATAGCGGCGGGCGAAGGCCGCGTCGATCGAGCGCGCGGGATCGGTCAGCGGGTTGTCCTTCTTGATCGCGCACGTCCGCGTGGCACGGCAGAACTGGTCGAGATCGGCGATGTGTACCTCGGTACGCATCATCGCGAACGGCTTGCGGCCACGAGGTACGACGACCATGGCCGGGCCGTGGGCGCCAGCGGAAAACGTGTCGAAACATTCGCGCCCGCTGCCTGCCAGCCCGCGCAGTGCGCATGGATCGGCGACCGGCGCCACCGTCCGCAGTTTCTTCACCACATTGGCCAGCGAGCCGTCCGGAAGCGCTTTCGACGCGGCCATGGCCGCTTCCAGATCCTTAAGGCCTTCCGGATCCTCCTTGCCCATCGCTTCGACCCGCTTACGCAATCCGTCCTGATCGGCCGCCGTGACGGTCGGCGCTCTGGCAGCCGTCATCACCGCGAGCGCCAGCTGGTAGCGATTGTTCGCGGCGGCCAGGTCGGCGCGCCCCGGAAGCTGGGTAACGCCCGCGGCGATACGATCGGCCGCTTCTTTCCAATGCCCGGCGGCGCAGGCGGCACGGGCCGCCCCCAGATAGGCGTGCGCCAGCAGATCGGCGGCTTCGTCGTTCACGCTTCCCGTGCCGTCCTGCGTCGCGCGGAGCTGGCGAAAGCTGTCGCTGGCCTTGTCGAGATCCCCTGCCGCGGAAGCGCGTCGCAGCGACTCCAGCCTCGACGCCTGCTCGGCGGCGCGGATATCAGGCGACGTGGGCGGTGGCGCAGCGGTCGACGCCGGTGCGACCGCGGCGAGTTTCAGTTTCAGCTCCGGGCTGGAAAGCAAGGGGCTCGCGGGATCGATGGCGCGGATCCTGGTCAGGATGGCCGGTACCGCGTCGTCGCCGCTGCCGGTAAGCCGATTGGCCAGCATGGCCTGGCTCAGTGATGTATCCAGTCGATTGAGCGCGTCGTCGCGTTCGTGCGCCACCTCTTCGCGGCGACGGTCCAGACGCGGTGCGAAGGTCTTCAGTTCACCGCGCAGACGGAACGCTTCCTGGGCCCCCGCGTAGTCGTAGCGGCCATGCGCGGGATCCCAGTCGTTCGCCACCAGCCGGACGAGGAAACCGTCGATGGCGTCCGCGCCATCGACCACGACGCGACGACGCTCGTCGCCATCGAGCGCCGCCAGGGCGACGCGCGCGTCGTCTTCGTTGCGGAAACCGTCCGCCTGACCGGGGCCGAAACGCCGCAATGTGTCGACGACATGCTGCTGGTGGATCCGCATCGCGCCATACCAGGCGAAGCCCACCGCGACCACCGTGAGCAACACCGCCCCGGCGAGCCACGGCGTCGCACGTTCGCGCCAGCGCCGCTTGCGCAGGCCGGCCAGAAGGTCGCCGATGTCGCGCGTGCGCTTATCCGCCGTAAACGCCAGCCCGTCACAGAGCGCCTTGTACTGGCGCTTGTCCAGTCCCGGTACCGCGGGCGGACGACGCCCCGCGTTCATGGCTTCTTCCGCGCTTTCCTTGTCGAAAGGGTGGCGCCCGGTGAGCAGTTCGACCACGACACAGGCGAACGCATACACATCGTCGCCGGGGGTCGGCGACCTACCCTGGAGCATCTCCAGGCTGGCGTATGCGGGGGTCATCGCACCCAGCGTGCCAGCATCGAAAACGGTGCGGTCGTCGGCCGCTTCGAGGCCGATCTGACCCGCGCGCGCGATGCCGAAGTCGAACACCTTGGCAACGCCGGATGGCGTGATCATCACGTTACCCGGCTTGAAATCCGAATGCACGATACCCGCCGCGTGCGCGCGGGACAGCGCTTCGCCCATACCGTCGATCAGGGGCCACGCCTGATCGAACGGCATACCGTCACGCGCGCGCGAGCGGATGACCGTGCGCAGGTCGTCGCCCTCGACGTACTCCATCGTCATGAAGACGTTACTGCCGTCCTTGTCGAAGTCGTACACACGGACGATGTGGTCGTTGCCCAGATGCTGCGCACGGCGCGACTCGCGTTGCAAGGCGATCAGTGCGTCCGGATGCTTGCGGAATTCGTCGTTGAGCACCTTGATCGCGACATACGGATCGCGGTCGCGTGCTTCGACCTTGCGCTCATCGCGCGCCAGGTACACCACGCCCATCCCGCCACGCCCGAGTTCGCGCTCCATGAGGAAACGACCCTTGAGCAGGCTGCCGACGGCGATGCGCTCGCCTTCGGCCATGCCGGACATGCGGCGCCAGGTATCGCCGGTGCCCTGCGATGCGGATGCCGTCGTAGCCGCGGACGATGCCGCGCCGTCACCGGCCTGGGCATGCAGCGGCTTGAACACCGTCGCATCATCGTCGTCGTCCGCGCGGGTCGGTGCCGACGGCGACAGCGGCAGCACGCGAGTTTCGTCGTCGCCAGGAGGCTGCGTCATGGGTGCGACTCCTCGTAATCGTCCAGTCGTATCGCCACGGCGGATACATTGTCCCTGCCGGCGCGATTCAATGCCGTACCGACCAGCGCATCGATCAGGCCGGCCGGGTCGGAATGACGCCGGCAGTGCACCTCGATCTCCGCATCGGTCAGCTCCTTGTTGATGCCGTCCGAACACAGCACGAAACACGTGCCCGGACGGCGCGGATGGACCACCCAGTCCACAAACAGGTGATCTTCCGCGCCGACCGCGCGCGTCAGTGCACCGGCGTTTTTCTGCGCCGTCTGGGCGCCGAAACGTGTCTCGTCGGCGCGGTCGCCGTGCACGTGGTCGTGGGTCACCTGCCACAGACGTCCATCTTCAAACGCGTACGCCCGGCTGTCGCCTACCCAGCCGACCACCACCAGATCGCGCGTATGTACGAGCACCACCACCGTCGAGGCGACGGCGTCCACGCGCCTGTCGCTGGCGAGCGCGCGCAGACGCTGATTGATGCGCAGCAGTTCGTCTTCGACCGCGTCCATCGTGTCGGTCACGTCGTGCGCGAGAGGCAACGCGCGCAGCCGCTCGGTGATCAGCGAACTGGCGACGTCGCCGGCGCTGTGGCCGCCGAGTCCATCGGCGACGGCCCAGAGGCCACGTTCTTCGGCGACGAGGATCGCGTCCTCGTTGTGACGACGCACATGGCCGGTCTCCGTCCGGCCGGCGGATACATAGGGCATGCTCACGCGAAAGGCTCCAGGCGGTCGACGCCGAGCAGGCGCAGGTAATCGGGAACACCGGGAAGACCCGACATGGCGATGCCGTCACCGGGAACATCGTCCCGCCACCAGAGACTTCGCGCGTGGTCGGGCATGCGGGGCAGATCGTGCTGGCCCGCGACCGGCTCGGGAAGCATGGCGACCACCGCGTCGAAGATCGACACGCTGACCGCATCACGCGAGCGCTCCATCGCGGCGTCGAGCGCGTGGAACCACGCGGGACGAGGCGGCCGCGGCCATCCGTTCTGTCCGCGCGGCACGGGGGCGCCGAGCATCAGCGGGAACGGCCGGTCGACGCGGTCGTGCGAAGACGCGATGACACCGGCCCACGCCAGCGGCCCGCATACGTGTGCGGCCAGAACGAATCGCCAGGATGGCGCCGCGCCGAAGCGGTCCTTCCAGCCCTCGCCCAGCGCCTCGGCGATACCGGCCAGTGCCGCCTGCATCGCGGTATCCCAGCGATCCACGAAGCCGACCGGCAGACGGCGCTGCACGAAATCTCCCGCGCAGGGCAGCTTGCCGTGGAAACCTACGAGTACCCGCGTCATGTCGGACACCGGAAGCGGCGCACGCTGGTGTCGCCGAACGGATTGCGCAAGCTGGACGCCTCGATGTCGACATTGGCCCGCACGCTGCCGAAGCCGAAGCTGGCACCGAAGCGGGTCTCCGTACGCCGCTGGAGCGACGCGGCATCGAGTGCGTGGAACCAGCCCCACTCGCCGGGGTACTCGAGGACCGGCAGCGGATTGCCGGCGGTGTCCCAGGCGCTGACGCGCGTGCTTCCCGGCGTCGGTCCCGGCCAGCGCATCGCGACCGGCGCGCTGTCCTCGCCCGCCTTGTACTCGAACTTCTGGCCGTCGATCTCCACCAGCAGGCGACCGATACCGGCCGGCGGCGTTGTGATCGACAGCGTGAAGCCGACCTGTGGCGCGGGGCCGTCGCGGAAATACGCCTGCCGGATCGCGTCGGCGAGCTGCGCCTGCGCCAGCACGGCGCCGCCGGAGCGGGCACCATCCGCGTCGCGGAACGTCCATGTGCTGCCACTGCTGTCGACCGCGCGCGCGAGCGTCTGCTTGAAGAAGGTGTCGAAGCGCCCCCCGTTACCGAACAGCTCGGCAAAGTTCTGCACCGGGATGTCGGATCGGCTCTCTGCCGCGAACGGATAGCGCCCCTGCACGAAGCGTGAGCAATCCCCGCCCGCCGCCTGACGGAACCCATCGGCGAGCGCGCCGTCGGCGCCTTTGCTCACCAGGCTCTGGCTCGAACCGACGAGACTGCCCAGCCACGTCGAGAGCGGCGGAGGCAACTGACCGGCCTCCTGCCGCGCCACCGCCAGAGCGGGGTCGGGTTGTCCGAAGGTGTCCACGCCCGGCCGCAGCGTCAGCAACGTCTTGCTCATCTGGTCCAGCACACCGAGCACGCGATCCACCGGCATGCTGCCGGGCGTGCCATCGGTCAACTGATTGAGCGTGGCGAAATGATCGGAAATGGTCGCGTCGGGACGTTGAACGGTCGCACGCTCGGCCGGTGCGCTGCCTTCGGCGATCACGCGCGCAATCTCGCTGCGACTCTTCACCCGGTCGACCACCCGGCGTTCGGCCACCGTCGCCACCTTGCCGCCGCCGTCCGGTGCGGCCTGGCGCAGCAGATCGCTGGTATTGTCGCGGACCAGCATCAGCAAGGCCTTCAGCGGCGACCCCGGCCCGGCCAGGCGTGCCGCCACACCACTGGCTTCCTGTACGTTGGTCACCGGCTGCAACTGCAGGTCGCCGATGAGTTTGTCCCACGCACGGATGTAGTCGGCGACGTATAGCGTCTGCACCTGAGCGACGAGCGAGGCACGACGCAGGGGATCCGCCGTCGTCGCACCGAACACCCAGTCATCCTTCACGAAACGATCCACCGCTTTGGCGATCCCGCCCTGCGTGCCCAGCGCGGCACTGCCGCCCTCCTGCACGAGGTTGGCGAACACGGGGCGCGTGTAGAGCGCCGGCAGCGGCCTGGCCAGGGGCGCACCGCTACGGCGACGAAATACATTGCCAAGCAGCCCGAGTGTGCGATCCAGGCGTACCGGCATGTCCTGACGCGTCTCACTGTCGAGCTTCAGACCGCCGTAGATCAGCGTCGCCAGGTCCGCCGCGCGCAACGAGGCACGCGCCGCTTCCACCAGCGCGACGTCGACAGGCAAGCTGCGCAGCCCGTCGTGCCCGTCGAACAGCAGACGGAAGTGTCCTTCGAGCGCATCCGCCAGCCCGTCCTCATCCGGGAATACCTCACGCCAGCGCTCGCGTGCCAGCAACGACAGCGCTTCGCCACCGCGGTGCTCCGGCTGGCCCAGCATGAGGTAGCCCTTCAGCACGTAATAGAGTCGCTGCGGATCGCCCGCCGCATCGCGCAGGCCGTCACGGAACTGCAGCGCCAGCCCCGGTACGACGCTCGCATTGATCTCGCGCACGTGCGCGGCACGCACTTCATCGAACAACGCGTCGCCCTGGAACAGGCCGAAGCGCATCGACCACTGTCGTTCCGTGCGTACCTGCGCCGCCACCTGTTCGGTGCGGCCAAGTGGATCGAGCCGCTGCAACGCCTGCGCATCGTACTGACGCAACGACGACGGCACCGGCACGCGCGAGTCGTCCGGATAATCACGTAAGGCCTCGTCGACACGGGCGATAAAATCCGCGTTGCGCGCGGCGCTCGTGAACATGCCGATCAGCAAGCCGGCCGTCAGCACGGCAATCGCCGCGATGGCGCCGGCTTCTGCCAGGCGGCGACGGCGCAGCCGCTGCGGGTCCGACCCCGCGAAACCCGCCTCGGGAAGAATCACGTCGTTGAGCAGTCGTTCGACGAAGAAGGTACGCCGTGGCGAACGCGTGGTGCCCTGGACCGACGAACGGATACCGAACGAATGACCGACCACCGAAAGCACACGATCGATCGGCGTGCCCTCCTGGGTGCCGGAAGTCAGGTACATGCCACGTAGCACGGGTGCACGCCCGTAGGCATGACTGCTGAAGATGGCGGCGGCCAGCGGCACCGCCAGTTCGCGCAGGTGACGCAACTGCTGCGGGAAGGAAAGTATCCTCGCGCGACGGCGCACGTCACGTTCGGCGTGCATGCGTTCGATGGTCCCCGCATCGATGCGCTCCAGCAGCGCATCGAACTCGCCGCCGAGCAGCGACGAGGCACCGCCGTCGAGGCTGCGCTCCGGCGTGAACGTCACACCCCAGACCTGTGCGCGTCCCGCGGCGTCGAGCGTGTCGACCGCTTCGAGGAAGCCGGCGACCAGATCGACCTTGGTGAAGACCAGATAGACCGGCAAGGTCACCCCCAGCCAGGTGCCCAGTTCGTCCAGACGCTCGCGCAGCGTGTCGGCGAGACGTTGCCGCCCCGCCACGTCCATCGTCAGCAGTTCGGTGACACTGACCGTGAGCAGTACGCCGTTGACCGGGCGACGACGACGGTACCGGCTCAGCAGACGCAGGAAATCGTGCCATGCCGGTGCATCCACGCCGGGATCGGAATCCTGTGTGGTGTAGCGGCCGGCGGTGTCGAGGAACACCGCCTGATCGGTGAACCACCAGTCGCACTGGCGTGTACCGCCGACGCCGGCCAGGGACTGCTTGCCCGCCGTGCTGGCCAGGGGAAAGTCGAGCCCGGAATGCTCGAGCAAGGTGCTCTTGCCGGAGCCCGGCGCACCGATCACGACGTACCAGGGCAGGTCTTCCAGCTTGCCGCCACCCTCGCGGCGCTTGCGCAGCACGGCGAGCGCGTCGAGGAAGCGCGCACGCAGACTGTCCCGCTCCGCCTGGATGCGGGCGTCGACGTCCTTGCGTCGCGCGTCGTCTTCGCCGGCCAGCGCATCGCCCATGCGCCGGTCGCGACGCCGCGCCAGCCATTGGCGCAGCAACACCACTCCGATCCACACCGCCGCCACCACGACGATCGCGATGACGCGTGCGGCCACGCTGGCGAACGGCTGGCGATCGCCGATTCCCAGATAGGGTCCGCCGAAGGCGATCAACAGCGCGCAGAGCAGGATGCCGATCGCCGTGCGCAGCCACACGTGACGGAACATGTCGTTGAAACGTTTCATCCGGCCTCCGGAACGAACAGAATCTCGACCCGGCGATTGCGCGCGCGGTTGGCCGGCAGGTTCGCCGGCGTGGCGATCGGTTGCGAGGCGCCCGCCCCACTGGCCTCCACGCGTCGCGGATCGTCCAGCTGCTTCGTCAGCAGTGCGCTGACGTTGCGTGCGCGTGCCGCGGAGAGTTCGAAGTTGTCCTTGAATCGCAGCGAGCGGATGGGCTGATCGTCGGTGTGCCCCACGACGATGATCCGGCCATGCACCTGGTTCAGCGCCCTGGCGACGCGCTCCAGCATCGCCGCGTGCGTGGGCGCCACATCGGCGCCTCCCGAGGGGAACATTTCCGAAGCAGCCAGGCGGATCGTTGCCTGGCCGTCCGGTTTCTCGTCGACGGAAAGCGCACCACTGCGCGCGTCGTCGGCCAGCAACTGACGCAGGCTCACCGCCTGCGGCTTCGGTGGCGCGGCCGCCACGGGCAACGGCACACCACGCAGGCCGATCGCGGCGAGCTTCGCGCTGACCGGCTCGGTACGTCCGTTGAGCCGTGCATGCAGGTAGATCCACGTCCCGCAAAGCAGACACACCGCCACCAGCGCGGCCATCCAGATGGGGATGCCACGCCGTGGCTTCAGTGGACGATCGACACCTTCCCAGCGCGGCGACAGCGCGACGGGCGTCGCCGCGCGGTAGGCCATGATCCGCCGGTAGACGTCTTCGCGGCGATCGGCGAGGCGCGCCACACCGCCGGGCTCGACGAGGTACTTGCCGCCGAAACCCAGGGCCAGGCACAGATACATCAGCTCCACCAGATCGGCATGCCGGACCATGTCCTGGCACAGCCGGTCGAGGATGGCGAAGAACTTCTCGCCGCCGTAGGTCTCACCGTGAAAGGTCACGAGCAAGGTCTGCCGGCTCCAGCCGGTCTGCTCCCCCCAGGGCGAATCGAGCACCGCCTCGTCGATCATCGTGCACAGCACATAGCGCGCGGCGACCGAGGTCTGCGCGTCGGCACCGGCGCGTGTGGCGATCTCTTCGAAGCGCCGGATATAGGCGATGGCGCGATCCCTCAGCAGGCCGGGATCGGGCGCTTCCGCGCTGTTGCGCAGCTGCGCGGCCAGCAGCAGTAACGGATTGGCGGCGCGAACGAGCGGATTTCCGCCCGCCGACGGCAGGTCCTGCACGCTGCGCGCGAGGTCACGCTCCGGTTCGCGCTCGCGTACCGGCGGGTGGGCGGGCACGTCCTGGCGCGCGGCACTGGGCCGTACCACGGTGGCGTCCGCATCGCGTTTCGCGTTGCTCTCGTCGTAGTTCATCGGCTCAGGTCCTCACGGCCCACAACTCGAGCTCCAGCCCCTCGAAGCCGTTGCCGAAATGCAGGGCCACGCCGCCGGAGGTACGCAGCGTCTTCCACATCGGCGAGGCCGTATCCAGTTCGAAATACTGGTAGCCCGCGTGATACGGAATCTGCCGCGGTGCCACGGCGAGCGACGCCACCGATACGCCGGGCAACTGCAGGTTGACCAGGTCGCGAATCTTTTCGACCGGCCCGATCTTCGACTGCGTGGGCAGACGCCGGCGCATGTCCGCAGCGGCGATATCGGCCTTCGCCGCCAGCACGAACGAGGCGCCATCGAGCAGTGTCGTGTCCGCCACCGTCCCCACCCACACGCCGTATTTGCGCTGTTGCAGCGGGACGGGTACGGCCGTCTGCTCGAGCACCGCGCTGAGGCTCAGTCGCAACGCGGCGATCACGGGCTCGAAGCTCTCGCGCAGGCGGTCGTGACGGTACGGAGGAAACGTCACGCTGCGTTTGCCCGGCGTGGTGAACGTAGCCAGTTCACCCGCCATGCCGAGCAGGAGGCGGTACAGATCCTCCGGGTGCAGAAGTGGCGCCTCGGCGAGATGCGCCAGCTGCGGCTGGTAGCGGTTGACCACCTGCAGCATGAGGAAGTCCGTGAGTTCCGCCGTGCTCGCACGGTCCGCACCGCCGACACGCCCGGCGAGCGCTTCGCCACGCTGGTGAAGCAGACCGAGCAGCTCGGTCAGGAACAGGGTCAGACGCTCCGAGGCGCGGCACGCGAGCGCGCTGGGCATGAAGCCGTCGTCGAGCACCACGCGCCGGTCGGCGCGACATTCGACCAGATGCGCCAGCGGCAGCTCGACCAGACCTTCGCGCGCCTGCGCGGTAGCGATCACCCGCGTACTGAGGCCACCGACTTCGAGCACCACCGTCCCCGTCGTGCTGCCCGAGGCATCGACCACCTCGGCCTCACGCACGGCGAAACGGGCAAGCTGGCCCGGCGCCTGCGTATCGGGCCACAGGCTTTCGGCCTGCGCGGGCGAACGCAGCGGCAAGGTCAGGTAGATCACCTGGTCACGCCAGTTGGCGTCGATCTCCAGCGGCGGCGGCAACGGATCGCGATCGGGCATCGAGAACGGCGTGCCGTCCGGGAACACGCCGCGTGCGCGACGAATGCCGAGCTTGCCGATCGCGAGCAGGTCGCGCTCGAGTTCCAGTTCGTCGAACCCCCAGGGGTACGAACGCAGGGTGGCGGCCCGCAACTCCACGTAGCGTTCGGTGTAGCGATCCTGCTGTTGCATGTGCTGCGGGCGAAGGAACAGACCTTCGCTCCACACCACCTTGTTGAATGCGGTCATCGTCGGTTCCGGTCAGCGGTTGTCGCGCTTGGCGCGCACGAGCTGGTCTTCATAGGCGCGGGCGAATTCGTCACCGAACAGGCGACGGAAACGTTCTTCGGGGTCGGTGGCCAGCTTCTGAAAATGCGCGCGGTAGCGTTCCCACGGGCCGCTGGCCGGCGCAAAACCAAACCGGGAGCGGCGCGTGTCCCCCTCTTCGAAACGCGCCGGGTCGAACTGCGCGATCAGATCGTCGAAGGCGGCCCTCACGCCCGCGAGCAAGGCCACCTGGTGTTCGCGGATGTCGTCCATGGCGTCGACGATCGCCGCCTCGCCGGAGAGAAAGGCCTCGTTGGGCGCGGCGAGCACACGTGCCAAGGCTTCGGTGCCGGTGGGGGCGAACTTCAGCGGGTTGTTCTCGCGTCGCTGAATCAGGGTCGCGGGGAGGCGGAACCCGTTCTTCAGTTCGGCGCGTGCGCGCAGAACGTCCATGACGCCGTCGAGGACGAGGGCGAAAAGGGGTTCGATGCCGGTGGTGGGGCTGGGTGGTGGCGGGGTTGGAGCGGGGACGGATGGAACGGGATCGGCGTTCGGGTCGCGCGCGGGGCGCGCTCCTACAGGGGGGGCTGGGGGTTCGGCGGGTGCTGCTGCCATGGGCGCTTCGGCCGTCGCGTCGTCGGGGGGCATCTGGAACAGGCTTCGGGTGCGGTCCCAGTGCTCGGGCAGCACGGGTGCCACGCGCGGTGGGTCCGCATCGACCGTGGGTGCATCGAAGCGGTCCGTCATCGGCGATGCATGGTTCCAGTGCCCGGAAGCCTCGACGGCGGCCGGCGCATGATCCACCACGGGCATCACGGTCTGGAACCACGCCATCGGGTCCAGCGGTGCCGCGGCGGTCCCGGGAATCAGCGACGACCCGCCGTGGGCATCACCGGTGATCAGCGATGGCGCCGTGCCCAGCGGCAACGGCGAGTCGTGATATGCCGGCGACGTGTGCGGCACACGAAGCGTCTGCAGGCTGCGGTCGTGCTCGCGTCGCGCCGTCGCCTGCTCGTCGACGGTTGACTCCAGCGCCACGAGAATCTCGAAGGTGTCCAGCTGGAGGCGGTCGCCGTCGCCGAGCGATACCGGCTCGCCACCGCGCAACGGCGCGCCGTTCAACAGCATGCCGTTGGTGCTGCGGTCCTCGATGAAATACAGCCCGTTGAGATGGCGGACGAAGGCGTGCTGACGGGAGACACCCTGCGCCTGCAAGACCCAGTCGCAATGTTCGGCGCGGCCGATGCTCAGATCGTGAGCCTCGGCACGTACGGAGGTGCGCTCGGCGATGTCGCCCGCGTGGTCGCCCAGGATGGAGAGCACGAGGCTCGGTCCGGTGGAACGGTTCATGCGAAATCCTCCGGTGGTAGCAGCTCCATCGCCGAGCCGACGAACGCGCGGCAATGGACATCGAAATCGGGAGACGACGAAGCCAGGGTCAGGAGCGCGGCCGCCGCGACCACGGCCATCAGGGGTACGGCGACAGGCGCCACGTCCCTGCCCTCTCCATCGAGCAGGAAGCCCTCCGACCAGCCCGCACTGGCCGCGATCAGCGCACCGGCCCCGACGTAGTGGCAGGCCGCCGCATAGGCCAGTGCGGCGCGGCGACGTGTCTCGCTGCGCTCATCGAGCCATGCCTGGGCCAGCGTCAGACCCTCGCGTGTGGCGTCATCGGGCGCGCTGTCGCGCACGCACTGGCACAGCCATGGCACGACGTAGCCGCGGGGCATGAGGCGCATCGCGAGGCGGAGCGCGGCGGGAACGTCGCCATGCGCAAGCAGCGTCCGGACCGCGGCGCGCTCGCTCATGTCGTCGCGCAGCAACGGCAGCAACGAGGAATCGAGACCCATCTCCCGCGCGGCGTTTCCGATCGTGAGGGACGGGCCGTTCATAGCAGCAGCGGCGGCATGCCTTTCAGCACGGCCGGTCCCAGCGTGGAAGAAAGCATCAGCGCGGCACCCGAGGTGACCGCGATCGCCGCGGTCGCATTGATCGTCACCGTGGCGCCGGCCGTCACCGAGACTGCCGCGCCGGACGTGAGAGACGTCGCGCCGCCGGACATCAGATTGATCGCCGCCATGGCGTTGACTCGCAGTGTGCTGCCGACGATCTGGATCTCGCCGGTCCGCTTCATCACGATGCGCGCCAGGCCGGTGACCAGTTCGATCTCTTCGCCCGCCTCGATACGCAGACGGCGACCGACCTTCAGCGTGTCGTCGCGACCGACTTCGTGCGAACGGTCGCGTTTGACTTCTTCGGTCTCGTCGCGATCGATCGTCGAAAAGTGGTCGTTCTCGGCCTCGTGCCGCAGGTCGCGCTGCGCGTGAAACAGCAGTTCCTCGGCGCCCTTGCGATCCTCGAAGCGAATCTCGTTGGCCTCCCCCGCCGCCCCGCGCAGACTCCGGCTGACCACGCCGCTGCGCGTCTTGTCCCCGGGCAGCGCGTAAGGCGGCATATGCTCCTGGTTGTACACGCTGCCCAGAAGCAACGGCCGGTCGGGGTCGCCTTCATGGAAGCCCACCACCACCTCCTGGCCGACACGCGGGATGAACTGCGCACCCCAGCGCTTGCCGGCCCAGCCCGACGCGACGCGGACCGGACACGACTGATCCGCCTTCGGCTTGGACGGCGCGTTCCAGAAGAAGGTGACCTGCACGCGCCCCTGGCTGTCGACCTCGATGTCCTCATCGGTCTGGCCATACACCACGGCGGTCTGTACGCCGGCAATGGAAGGGCGCGGCGTGACCTGCGCGGAACGAAACGGCTGGCGACTGCGGATCACGCGGAAATGGCAGGCGAACGGCGACTCGTCCTTGTCCGGTTCGACGCCGCCGCCCTGGTAATCGACCTCCACCAGACGCGTCGTGGCGCCGATCACGAGGTATTCCTGATTGGCCTGGGCCAGCGGAAAGTCCTTCAGGCGGAACAGCGCGCCCGTGGCCAGACCCACCGCATCCGTGAATCCCGACGAGGTCGCCTGCGGCACGCTGAGCGCATCGGCGCGCACCTGGGCGAATCGCTGGCCGTCGGCATTCTTCTGCGCGTAGCCCACGGAACCGTAGGGATAGTCGTAGATCTCCAGCCCCGAAACATTGTGAGTGTCGGCACTGTCGCTGACCTGCTCATTGGCCAGCAGCGAGAGTCGCGGTCGCTGGTAATCGTAGTCGTCCAGACGGACACGGGTGGGATTGACCGAACGGGCGGATGTCCAGTCGCTGATCGACGACTTCATCCGGTGGCCGCGCTCGGTAGGTGGTGCGTAAGGAATGGTTTCGAAGCCCGGCACCGTGGTGTGCGCACCGAGCGCATCGGCAAGCACCATGGTGTGCGCGCCGCTGGTGTGGGTGAAGAAATAATAGATGCCCTCCTGCTCCATCAGCCGGCTGATGAAGTCGAAGTAGCTCTCCCGGTACTGCACGCAGTACTCGCGGGCCGGGTAATTCGCACTGAGGCTCAGCCGCACGTCGCCATAGCCGAACTCCGAGAGCACGTCGCGGACGATCTGCGGTACCGTCTTGTTCTTGTAGATACGGCAGTCGGACGTGTTGCGCAGCAGCCACGGCCTGGGCACCAGGGTGAACGTATATACCGCGTAGCGCACGTTATCGATGTTGATGAAGGCACCCTGCGCCGCTTCCGATACGATGCCGTTGAAGTAGCGCACGTAGCCCTGGGGCGTCGTCACTGTGACCGTCATCGACGTCCCCAGAAGCGCGCGCAGGTCCACGCCGGGATCCTTGCTGATCGCTTCCAGCTCCCACGAAAACAGGCGGCCGAGCTCTTCCCCGGCCGTCATGTTGGCGAAGAGCAACGTCTTGCCCAGGCTGGACTTCAGCGTGATCGCGTGCGCCATGAATTCAGCCGCCTCCCTCGAAGAAGCCGAGGATCGGATTCAGCAAGTGGCGACGCACCGACGTTTCGGCCTCGCGCTGGCTCGGCTTGATCCATTCCATGATCAGGCCGTCGGTGCTGTGCAGGTGATAGCCGGATTCCTCGATGTAACTCGAGCTCCAGTTCTTCAGGCCGGCGATGTGCACGGCACCCGCGTCGTACTGTGCCTGGTTGATCGGTGCCTTGCCGTCGGGGAACATCTGCAGAAAGTGCATCTTGTTGCAGATGCCGCTGTTCAGCGCGAGGGCGGCGATCATCGGCGTGCCGAGCGCGTAGCCGCGGAACCAGCGATTGAAGGCGATGGGATGCGTATGCAGCTGCTCGGTATCGCGGCTTTCCCACTTCTGCTGCGCTTCGGCGAAGAACTTGCGCAGGCGGTGGATCTCGAACAAGCGCCATGCGGTCTTGATCAGGATCTCGATGATGGAGCTGACCAGGTTGACCAGGGTGGACGCGCCGACCGAGGCAATCTGCATGCCCAGCTGCGCGCCGCTCTTGAGGGTCGCGTAGAGGTCGCTGGCCACGGCCAGGTCGATCGCACGCTTGATGCCATCCACGATCGCGGTAGGCGTGCCCAGCAAGACCTGCGTTTTCTTACCCGTTGCCCAGACGCGATAACGCTCGAAGCTGGATTCGATGAGCTTGATCAGATTGGACGCCACCCCGAACGACCCGCCGATGGTGCCGGCGATCGCCTCCGACAGATAGCGCCCGGTGAGAAAGTCGCAAAGCTGCCGCAGGGCGGATCCCGCGTGCTCATCCCACACGCCAACGGTGAACTCCCACGCACGACGGAACTGCTCGTACAGAGCGTCGCTGGTCCGCTTGTCGTTGGGATTGAGCGACGGCTTGGGCGCGCCCAGCAGGCGGCGCGCGTCGACCGTGCGCATCTGCTCCATCTCCATGATGCCCACATCGCGACTGCCGCTTGGCAACGTCCTGCGCGTCGCGCTTCCTTTCCGGGCGTCGTCGAGGCGTTCGGCGGCGCTGTCGAATCCGGGACGGACCACACCCATGCCGGTCTTCACGTTGCCGATGACTTCCTTGGCACCGTCGCTACCGACGTCGTTACCGTAGTCCAGGCCTGCGCCGGCCATGTCCAGTACGCCGGTGGTGACGATCTTGAAATAGTCCCTGTCGCATTCGAGCCGACCGAACATGTACAGCAGGCCCAGACGCGTACTCACCAGGTCCGCCTGCATGAAGGACGGCACGTTGAGCGCGGCATCGGTATCGCCGTCCTTGTTGAGCGCCGCGTTGAGTGAAACGTACGGCAGGCTGGCGGGGTCGTTGCGCTTCGCCTTCATCCACGCGTCGCCGGCGCCCTGCGCTTCACACCAGTTCCTGAAACCGTTTTTCAGGTAACGCAGGTTGTTTCCGCTGGGCGTGCGGATATAGGCGTCGACCAGGATATCCAGCGCGACCTGTCGCGGACTGCGGGGACGCAGCGTCTTCGAGGTCTGCTGCAACCATTGCTGATACGTGAAGGGCAGCTTGGGAAGACTGGTGTAGAGATCCGGCATGTCGGGTTCCTTGGAGTCAAGCGTCCGTGGCGGAGGTGTGCGTCGCAATCGTGTCGCGCGGGATGGGTGTGAGGAACATGACCTCGCGGGTGCCACCTGTCTTAACGTTCCACACGGCGATCGTCGTCGCGTCGTCGAGCGAACGGGCGTCCCGGTCGAGCAGGAGCTGAGGCCAGAACGACGTCTGCCGCTGCGCCATGCCGGGCACCGCTTCGCTCCAGGGCACCACGCGCAGATGGCTCGTGTCGATGCGGTAGATCTGCCGCCCGCCGGCGTAACCGCCACAGGCGACGTCGGGGTCGGTCGAAACGGCCGGACCCGGAATCCGGCTCGCAATGATCAGCCGGACCAGATCGACCGGCGTATGCACGGCGGTGGGACTGTCACTCTCGAGAGTGATCCGGCGCTTCCTGACGTCCTCGGCGAATGCGCAGTCTTTCAGCTGCTTCACACCCGTATAGAGGCGTATGAAATCGCGCGCCGCTTCCAGTTCCAGCGGCACCCGTGCCTCGAAGCCACGCGGCAGGTCCGTCAACAGACGTGAGTCGCCGCGATAGACCACCCGTGGCGCGTCGCTCCCCCCTTCCGGAGCCACACTGGCTGGCGGCATGACGGGCGCGGGCCTACCGGTGGCACCAGGGCCACCGACCGGTGCGGGGGTGCCTGCACGCGGGGGCGGCGCAGCGGGTGTGACGGCCGCAGGCACAGCAGCCGGGGTGATCGCGGGGCGGATGGTCGCATTCGTTACGGATGCCGGACCGCCGACGGGCCGCGGCGCAAGCGCCGCCTTCTGGCAGTCGAGGCACCGGTGCCCGGTGCTCGCTGGACCCTGACAGAACCCGCGACCCGAAAGACAGGCTGTCATGCGGCCTCCGTCGTCGCCAACGATGCGTCGGCGGCTGCGTCGGCCGTGACCGCGTCGAATCTATAGACAAAACCGTCGTGCCCGGCGTCCACGACGACACGGCCCACAGGTTCGCCACCGATCGTGCGCATCAGCAGCTCGCGGCTGATTTCAGGCAGCATCGTGTTGGTCAGGATGGCGTCGATCATGCGGCCACCGCTCTCGCTTTCCGTGCAGCGACTGACGACCAGCGCGGTCGCCGCTTCCGTGCACTCGAAAGGCACGCGATAACGTTCCTCGACGCGGCGTTTGATCCGCGCCACCTGCAACCGCACGATTTCCCCAAGCATGCGCCGACTCAGCGGGTAGTACGGCACGGCGACGAGGCGCCCCAGTAACGCGGGCGGGAACACATCGAGCAGCGGCGCGCGCAGGGCCGTGGCCATCGCCTCGACCTCCGGCACGCGTGAGGTGTCCGCGCAAAGGCGCTCGATCGTCTCCGTACCGGCATTGGTCGTAAGAAGAATCAGCGTATTGCGGAAGTCGATGCGGCGGCCTTCGCCGTCTTCCATCACGCCTTTATCGAACACCTGGAAGAACAGCTCGTGCACGTCCGGATGCGCCTTCTCGACTTCGTCGAGCAACACCACCGAATAGGGCCGGCGCCTTACCGCTTCCGTGAGCACGCCGCCTTCGCCGTAACCGACGTAGCCGGGAGGCGCGCCCTTGAGCGTGGAGACCGTGTGTGCCTCCTGAAACTCGCTCATGTTGATGGTGATCAGGTTGTGCTCGCCGCCGTAAAGGGTTTCGGCCAGCGCCAGCGCGGTTTCGGTCTTGCCGACACCGGAGGTTCCCGCCAGGAGGAACACGCCGATCGGTTTACCGGGATTGTCCAGGCCCGCACGCGAGGTCTGCACGCGCCGGGCGATCATCTCCATGGCATGGTCCTGACCGATGACGCGCTGTCCCATCAGCGACGCGAGGTTCATCACCGTCTCGAGTTCGCTGCGGACCATGCGACCCACGGGGATGCCGGTCCAGTCGGCGACGACCGCCGCGACGGCCTGCTGATCGACCGCCGGCAGGATCATGGGGTTCTCGCCTTGCCGTTCCGCCAGCGTCGCCTGCAGGGCGCGCAACTCGGCGAGGACCGCGTCACGTCCGTCGTCATCGACAACGATCGCTGCGGCTTCTTCCCGCGCCGCCCGTTCCAGCGGCGTACCGGTGCCTTCCACGGGTTCGCCCGTCCCACGCAGCCGGGCGCGCAGTGCCAGGATTTCCTCGACCAGCCGGCGTTCCTCGTGCCACGCCGCCTCGAGTCCCGTCTGCCGGGACGTCTCGGTCGACAGCGCGGCATCGACGGCCGCCTGCCGCTCCGTCACATCGATGCCCACCGCTTGCTCACGTCGGACGATCTCGCGCTCCACTTCCAGCGCCTCGATACGACGGCGGCTATCGGCCACCCGCGCAGGAACCGCATGGTGACTCACGGCGACGCGGGCGCAGGCCGTATCGAGCAGACTCACCGCCTTGTCGGGCAGCTGGCGTGCGGGAATGTAACGGTGGGACAACCGGACCGCCGCCTCGATCGCCTCGTCCAGCACCTGCACACCGTGGTGCGTCTCCATCACGCCCGCCACGGTGCGCAGCATCAGCACCGCTTTCGCTTCATCCGGCTCACCGACTTGCACCGTCTGGAAGCGCCGGGTCAGTGCGGGATCCTTCTCGATGTGTTTCTTGTATTCCGCCCAGGTCGTGGCACCGATCGTGCGCAAGCTGCCACGCGCGAGCGCTGGCTTGAGCAGGTTGGCGGCATCGCCGGTACCCGCGGCGCCACCGGCACCGACCAGCGTATGCGCTTCGTCGATGAACAGGATCACCGGGGTCGCGGAAGCCTGCACCTCGTCGATGACCTGTCGCAGTCGGCTTTCGAACTCGCCTTTCATGCTTGCACCGGCCTGCAGCAGGCCGACGTCGAGCACGCGCAGTTCCACCTCGCGCAATGACGGTGGCACGTCGCCCGCGACGATGCGCTGTGCGAAGCCTTCGACGACGGCCGTCTTGCCGACGCCAGCCTCGCCCACCAGCATCGGATTGTTCTGCCGGCGGCGCATGAGGATATCGACAACCTGGCGAATCTCGTCGTCACGACCGACGACCGGATCGATCCTGCCCTCGCGGGCCTGTGCCGTGAGATCGACGGTATAGCGCTTCAGCGCGTCGCGCTTCCCCATCGCCGCCGGCGCGGGTGTGTCGCCTGAATCGGCGGCACCGTCGCCCATGCGAAACCCATCGGTCGCGCCGAGACGCTCTTCCGGCGAGCCGGCGATCATCGCGGGAAGGTCCTCGACCAGTCCCTCCACGCGGATCTTGGCGAACTCTTTAGAGATATCCATCAGCACGTGCCGCAGGCGCCGCGTACGCACGATGCCCGCCATGAGGTAGCCGGTGCGCACCTGTGATTCGCCGAAGCTGAGCGTCGCGTAGACCCAGCCGCGTTCCACCGCTTCCTCGATGTCCGCCGACAGGTCGCTGACGGACGACGCGCCACCCGGCAGCCGGTCCAGCGCTTCGGTGACATCACGCGCGAGACGCGACGGATCGATGCCGGCATGACGAATGAGACGATGAAGATCCGAATCCCCCAGTCCCAGGATCTGCTGCAGCCAGTGGACCAGCTCGACGTCGCGATGGCCGCGCAACCGGCAGGCCACGGTCGCGCTTTCAATGGTCTTGTACGCCACGCTGTTGAGCTTTCCGAACAGGGCGGTACGACGAATGTCGGTCACGATGGTTTCCTCGATCGATTCGGCAGAGTCATGGGTTGCACGACGAGGTCCCCGGCATCGCCGGGGCCGGCGAAGCGACCCATCCACGACGACATGCCGAGACGACCCGCGCGCCCCATGTGAGTGAGCGGTACTTCTTCACGGCGCAGGACCAGTTGCGCATCCCAGTCGACGGCGTCGCCCGCGTAGAAGCGCAGCGCGGCGATCAGCTCGTCCAGTGCGTCGCCGCCCGGGAGGAAACGGCGGTAATCGGCGAAACGCATCGGCCCCAGGCGCAGGCGAATCCGGTGCTGCGCGTCACGCACCCGCTCGCCCAGCACGGCCGTGGTGCCCATCCCGGCCATCGCGACGCCCATGCGCAGGCGACCCTCGTCCGGCAGCGTGAGCCACGCCACGGCGAACTCCTCCACGTGGACCGGCACCTCGAAGAACGCGCCGAGAAAGGCCGTAAGCCCTTCGGCATTGCGGGCCTGGCTGAGCACGCGGCCGGCCATATAGCGCTTGAAGCGATCCGGCAGAGCATCGCGTCCGGCCAGCGCCGGGCTGTCGATGCCCACCAGCGCGCCGAGGAAATGCGCAAAGGCGTCCTCATCGGGACGATCCATCTGCACGGTCGGTTGCGAGTCCGCCCAGGCCCGGTAGAACAAGCTCAGCATGCGGTGATGGAAGACGTCGGCGAAGGCGGTAAACGTACCGTCGCGTGCCACACGCTCGCGTTCCAGCGTGTACTCAGTCAGATGCAATGGCAGCGCGCCGTTGGGGCCCCACAGCCCCAGCATCAGGCTGTGAATACGCGGCGGGCGTCCGGCCGCGATTTCCACGCGGTCGATCGAACGGGGTGCGAAGTCGAGCGACGGGGTGTGCGCCAGACGCACCGGATCGTCCGCCGGTCGCACGGAGCGACCCAGCCGCGGGCGGTCGGCGTGCACACACTCCACGCGGCGCAGCGCTTCGAACCAGTCGAACGACGACGGGTCCCCGCGCAACGCTTCGAAGAGCGTCAGAGGATCGGGCGCGTGCCGGAGCGAGCCGTCCACCGGGCCACCTCGTTGCGTTCGTGGGTGTGCAGCACGGTCTCGGTGAACGAGTTCAGCGAGACGTACCGGGCGAAGAAGTGCTGCATGACCGACCCGAACAGGTAGGTACCCGTTCCCTCGAAGGCGCGGTCCTCGCAGGTGAGCGTGATCTGGAGTCCGCGGCCATACGTCACCGGACCGGGAATCGGCAGGCGACGCACGATCGGTGCCGAGCGTACGTCGCGCACGCCTTCGATCAAACGTCGTGAGGCGGCGTCGTACTCGTCGCTGTAGAGCGACAGCATCTCGCGAAGGGCGGCGGCGCCGTCACTGTGCTCCAGCAACGACAGATAGTTGAGCTGCAGATGACTGATGACCTTCCAGGCCGCCTGCCCTTCGGCCATCGCCGCACGCGGACGCGTCGGGCCCGCGACACAACGGATCGACCGGACCGGCGCATCCGTATCGAGCAGAAAATCGGTCGCGCCCTTCCCCACCGGCATGTGCAGCGGCAGGTCGCGGTTACTGCACAGCAGCCGCATGCCCAGCTGACGCAGGCTGCTCGCGTACGGCGCCTCGCGCCCGTCCACCAGCGAAAGGAACACTTCGCCGCCGACGTAGCTCGAACGCGGCCCGTCGCGGCGTTGCCGCTGCGAGGAAACGCGTGGTTCGCGCCTCAG
This sequence comes from Luteibacter mycovicinus, assembly GCF_000745235.1. Classification (NCBI taxonomy): domain Bacteria; kingdom Pseudomonadati; phylum Pseudomonadota; class Gammaproteobacteria; order Lysobacterales; family Rhodanobacteraceae; genus Luteibacter; species Luteibacter mycovicinus. The sequence continues at coordinate 3,593,836 of NZ_JQNL01000001.1, read as the reverse complement.
CGTGTAGAACGCGGACGCCGGCTGGTGCCACGTGCGCGCGTTGCCGCCGTAAAACGGGAAAAACGTCTGCTCGGGATCCTGGCTGTCACCGAAGCCCTGTACATCCTCGACATCCACCACCTCGAAATCCATGGGGCGCGTTCGGTCGGCCAGCACGTGGTACTCCGCCGCCCCCTCACGCAGATGGATGCGATCCGAGCGGCGCGGGAAAAGGTTGATGGCCGGCGTGCAGTGCAGGCGCACATAGGAAGCGTCCACCGCGTTGTCCAGTCTTGCGACCGCGCGATCCAGCCAGACGACGATGTCGAAGGTATGGCCCGTGGAGCGAGGCAGTGCCCGGCGAAGCCCCGTGAACGCCGCAAACTGAAAGCGCTGCGGACAGGCGAAATATTCCTGCAGCAAGCGGTAACCGCTGAACGAACGGTCGCTCAGCGGCAGCAGGGCTTCGCCGTCGCTGAAGCCGCGCGCTTCGATCTGCGACGGCTCGAGATGCCGGATGTGCTCGCCGGCCACGACGGAAAAACCGATGCCGTTACCCAGTACCTGCTCGTGAAGCAGACTCGCCAGATCGCCGGACCCCGCGAAGAACACGGGCAGTTCGTCGCATGACAAGGCATCCAGAGTCACCCCCGGGCTCAATGAGAAGCGCAGGCGCAGGGCCGCGCGGGGCTGTTTGCCCGCCGGAACGGCGAGGCCCGCCGCGGCGATCGCCGCGGGCGTCGAGAAGTAACGGGCGTCACTCAGCGAAAGCGGCAGCAGCGTGACCGGATGAGCCGTGCGGTATTCGCAGGCGGTGCGCTCGCCAAAGCCGATCTGGCTGCGCAGCGCGGTGCCACGTGGCACCCGATGCCCTTCGCCCGGCACGCTCTCGGTATGGTCCGGCGTCATCTCGACCACCGCCATCGAGGGCACCGGTGCCAGGTATTGCGGGTACAGCATGCGCAGCAAGTGCTGGGTAAACACCGGGTGCTGCGCGTCGAGTTTCATCTGCACGCGCGCGGAGAGAAACGCGAAGCCTTCGAGCAGACGTTCCACATAAGGATCCGCACACTCCATCCCCTCCATGCCAAGGCGGCCGGCGATCTTGGGATAGGCGCTGGCAAACTCCGCACCCGTCTCGCGGACGTGCTGGAGTTCCTGGCTGTAGTAGCGGAGAAGTCGGGGGTCCATGATCTCAGCCGAGGCCGTCGAAAACACTGAAACGCGCGGTTTCCAGATCGACCTCGGTCTTCAGGTAAAGGTTGAGGGGCAACGGTTGCGCCCACATCGTCGACTCGATGCTGAAGGACAGCGTCAGGCGGTCCATCCGCGCGGTGTCGGCATGCACATCGACATGCAGCGTGGCCGGATCGAGCCGGGGCTCGAACGTGGCGATCGCGGCGCGGATGCGCTGGCGAAGTACCTCGATATCCATGCCCGCGATGGCCGCCCCGGTGAGATCCGGGATGCCGTAGTCGAGAACGGAAGCCTCGACGTACGGCAGCCCGGCCAGTTCCTCGGACGACCAGTGCCGCGTGCAGTTGAACAACCAGGCCAGGTCGCGCACCACGTACTCGCGCAGGCGTGCCGCGGTCATGACACGCTTTTCCCGGCTCTCCTGCGCGACGTGTGGCTCGTCGTCGCGCAGGCGATCCAGCAACGACGGCTGGAGACGCTCCTGGTTGGTCAGCTCGGCCATGCGGCGATCAGGCCTGACCCTTCACCTGCTGCATGTCGTACGTGAAGTCCTTGGTACCGCCCGTCGCCTTGCCCTTGTCGTCCTGCGGCTGGAACGAGTACTTGAACTTGCCGAAGTGCAGCGTGACGTTCTCGGTCAGACGCTCGTCGCCGCCGCTACCGCCGGTGGATACCGAGGTGATCATCACGCCCTCGGTGAGTTCGATGGTGACGAAGTCGGTCTGCTCACCCGTGGCGTTGGTGACGTACAGCGTGGCGCTGTCGACGCGCGCACCGGTGCACACCGCGTTGAGCAGCGCGTTGGAGCACGAGTCGACGTACTTGGTGATCACGATGTCCTGCACGTTGGCCTTACCGCCGGACGCGTAGCCCGCACCGGTGTGCAGGTTGCCGGCGTTGCTGGCGCCCCACGACCAGGCGATGATCGGCACCTGATCCTTATGCTTGGCGTGGTTGGACGCGCCCTCGATCTTGACCTGACCGGGGCCGAACTTGATGTGCATGTCGAATGCCATGAACGCTTTTCCTTGTGTGTCGCGTGAAGAGGGAGAGACTCAGGGTCAGCCGGTCTTGCCGGACGGCAGGCGTGCCACCAGACGCAGGGAGACGGTGAGGCCTTCCAGCTGGTAGTGCGGCTTGAGGTAGAACTTGGAGGTGTAGTAACCGGGGTTACCTTCCACTTCCTCGACTACTACCTGTGCCGCGGCGAGCGGCTTGCGCGCCTTGGTCTCTTCGTTGGAGTTGATCGGGTCGCCATCGACGTAGTTGAGGACCCAGCGGGTTAGCCAGTCCTGCATCTGCTCACGCGTGCTGAACGAACCGATCTTGTCCCGCACGATGCACTTCAGGTAATGCGCGAAGCGCGAGCAGGCGAACATGTACGGCAGGCGTGCGCTGAGCGCCGCGTTGGCCGTGGCATCCGGATCGTCGTACTCCTCCGGACGCGCCAGCGACTGCGCACCGATGAAGGCGGCCATGTCGGAGTTCTTGCGGTGCACGACAGGCATGAGGCCCATCTTGTCCAGCTCCGCCGAGCGACGATCGGTGATCGCGATCTCGGTCGGGCACTTCATGTCCACGCCGCCGTCGTCCGTCGGGAAGACGTGCGCCGGGAGGTTGTCCACCGTACCGCCCGATTCCACACCACGAATACGCGTGCACCAGCCGTACTGCTTGAACGAGCGGTTGATGTTCACACCCATCGCGTACGCGGCGTTCTGCCAGGTGTACTTCGACGAGTCGGCGCCGCTGGTGTCTTCTTCGAAATCGAACTCTTCCACCGGGTCCGTCTTGGCGCCGTAAGGCAGACGCGACAGCGTGCGCGGCATGGTCAGCGCGACGTATTTCGCATCCTCACCGTCACGCAGCGAGCGCCAGGCGGCGTAGTCGGGCGTCGAGTAGATCTTGGCCAGATCGCGCGGGTTGGCGAGTTCGCCCCAGCTGTCCATACCGAGCAGGCCCGGCGCGGCGGCGGCGATGAACGGGGCATGCGACGCGGCAGCCACCTGGGCCATGCCGCGCAGCAATTCGACGTCCTGCGGACCGTGGTCGAAGTAGTAATCGCCGATGAGGCAGCCATACGGCTCACCGCCCAGCTGGCCGTATTCCTCTTCGTACACCTTCTTGAAGATCGGGCTCTGGTCCCACGCCGTGCCCTTGTACCGCTTGAGCGTACGACCGAGGTCGTTCTTGGAGAGGTTCATCACACGGATCTTCAGCTGCGGATCCGTCTCGGTGTTGGTCACCAGGTGATGCAGGCCGCGCCAGGCCCCTTCCAGTTTCTGGAAGTCCGGGTGGTGAAGAATATGGTTGATCTGCTCGCTCAGCTTGCGGTCGATCTCGGCGATGTACGCGTTGATCGTCTGCGTGACATCGTCGGACACGATATCCGCACGATCGAGCACCTGCTCGGCCAGCGTACGCACTGCGGACTCCACCTCGGTACGAGCGCGTTCGCTCTTCGGGCGGAATTCCTTGGTAAGCAGTGCGGAGAAGTCGCTGCCTTCAGTCGTATCGACGAGGGCCTCGGCGGCCTGGGTCTGCGTGGTCGCCATCGGTCAGTCCTCCTTGGCGTCGTTAGTGGCCGGACGGTTCGCGGCAAGGGCCGCGAGCAACGCCGGATCCTGGATCGCCTGGGCGATCAGCCGCTCGGCACCGAGCTTGCCGTCGAGGTAGGTGCCCAGGTTGGCCAGCTGCATCCGCGCCTCGAGCAGCTTCGCGAGCGGTTCGACGTTGCGCGCGATGGCGGCCGGCGAGAAGTCGTCGAGATGGCTGAAGCGCATCTCGATGGCCAGGTTGCCTTCGCCGGTCAGCGTGTTGGGCACATCGAAGGAAACGGTCGGACGCGTCGACTCGAGACGGTCATTGAAGTTGTCGACGTCGATCTCCAGCGCCTTGCGCTCTTCCACCGGAGGCAGGTCGCCCGCGCTGGCACCCGACAGGTCGGTCATCACCCCCATGACGAAGGGAATGCTCACCTTCTTCTGGGCGCCATAAAGCTCGACGTCGTATTCGATCTGCACGCGCGGGGCGCGATTGCGCGCGATGAACTTCTGGCTGCTCGATTTGGCCATCGTGGTTTCCTACGGCTTCAATAGACGCAATGAATGAACATGACGGCTGTATTTCATGCCATCAATCGAAGGGTCATTGTCGGCCAGCCCCGGATTTCGCTGAAATCGTTGCTCGTTATGGGTGGCATAAGCACAGGTGATGGCCCCGGGAGGAACTTTTTGCACGGCTCACGGGGCGTTGAGCCGCAAGTCCCTGCGCTTTTTCGGTGGATCGCCGGGTCGCGATTGCCGCGTCACATCCGGCCCGGCATCATGCCCGCCATGGCTTCCGTCTCGATCCTTCCCGAATCCGCGCCCACCTACGTCCCCTCGGGCGGCATGGTGGTCAACTGCGTCGCTTACCGCACCGATGGCCGCCGTATCGGTGACATCAGCATCGAAGCCATCAGCGATGTCCTCAAGGAACCGGACACCTTCGTCTGGGTCGGACTGCACGAACCCGATGAAACCCTGCTGCTGAAGTTGCAGGAGGAATTCAACCTGCACGACCTCGCCATCGAGGACGCGCAGCTGGCCCACCAGCGCACCAAGATCGAGACGTACGGCGACTCGCTCTTTATCGTCGCGCAGACCGCGCAGCTGGTCGGCGGCAACATCGCCTTCGGCGAAACGCAGATCTTCGTCGGGCAGAGGTACTTCGTGACGGTGCGGCATGGGGCGTCGCTGTCGTATGCACCGGCACGCCGCACGTGCGAGCAGTCGCCCGAGCTGCTGCGCATGGGCCCGAGCTACGCGCTGTATTCGGTGCTCGACTTCATCGTCGACAACTTCCTGCCGATCGTGCGCGACTTCCGGGAAGAGCTGCACGAGCTGGAAAACGATATCTTCGCCGAGACGTACAACCGGCAGACCATCAAGCGCCTGTACGACATGCAGCGCGAACTGATGACGCTGAGGCTGGCGGTCGTACCGTTGCAGGACATCGTCGCGCAGCTGGTACGCCTGCATCCGCACCTGATCCACGACGACCTGCGGGCGTACTTCCGCGATATCTACGATCACGTGTTCCGCGTAAACGAGTCGATTTCGGCGATGCGGGAAATGCTCGGGGCCGCCATCAGCGTCAACCTGGCGCTGGTGACCTTCGGTCAGAACGAGGTGATGAAAAAGCTCGCCGGCTGGGCGGCCATGCTCGCCGCGCCGACGCTGATCACCAGCTGGTACGGCATGAACTTCACGCACATGCCGGAGCTCGATAAGCCCTGGGCGTACCCCGCCATCACCTGTCTGGTCGCGTGCATCGTCGGCGGCATCTTCATCGCGCTGAAACGGAACAAGTGGTTCTGACCACACGCTTCACCCCCTTTCACCGACAGACCGTCCAGGGCATATCCGATCCAATGTCGCCCGTCCCAATGAAGGGACGCCCCCGACACGGATGCCATGCACCTCAATTCCAAACTCCTGGCCCTCGCCCTGCTCCCTTTGCCGGCCGTGGCCGCCGACCTTCCCCCGGTCGATTTCCTCAAGGCCTATCTCGCGGAGCGCCACACGCCCGCTGAGGCCTACGATGCCGGCTTCAACGACGCGTACTGGAAAGAGCGCCTGCTCCGCCCGAGCCACCTGCCCTCACACGCTTATACCGAGCCGGCCGCCTTCGACGCCGCCCAGGTCGATCCCGCCTTCGCCGCCGCCGCGGCACGGCTCGATCGCCCGGGCCGACCTTTGTACTGGCAGCAGGCGTGGGAGATTCTGCAATGGGACCTGGGCTTCACGAAGGCGCACCCCGAGCACGTGGGCCTGCCCCACGCCTTCCCCGGCTACGGGTCCGAACATTCGGCCCTGAGCGCGATCAAGGCGGGCGTCGAGTCGGACATTTTCAACCAGTCGCTCACGATCTTCGGCAGCGCACACAGCACCTTTGCCGCCAAGTACGCCGTGGCGGCGCAGATTCTGCGCGAACGCATCGCCGGGACACCGGTCGACCAGCGGGAGGTCCGCAACGTCGAGCCCGACGTGCTCGAACGCTTCATGGCCACCCCGGCTGGCGGCTCACTCGATGCCTATGACGCGCAGTATCTACGCGACGTCCTCGAGAGCGAAGTGAACCGACACACCGTCGCCCGGCCATCGTTTCGCGGCCTGCGCGAGATCGGTACGCCGTTCCGCATCGCGCGCGTCGCCGCCGCGTATCGTGACAATCAGTCGTATGTCGCGCCGCCCTGCACGGAGACCTTCCGCTATCGCGAAGGCGTCGCGAGCCTCGACCCCACGCAGGGCCCGGTGTGCTTCGTCGACGCGAGCGACCGCGCGGTCTACGCCTGGTACAACGAGGAATTTCGCCGGCAGGCCGGCCTGGTCCGCGAACGCCAGCCGGAGAAGTCGCCGCTGGCGAACGTGCTCGCCCTCCTCGTCCCGTTCGGTATCGTGCTGGACGTCCTTGCCGCCGCGGAATTCGTCGAGACCCTGGCCGCGGAAGATCTCGCCGCCTCCGGTGAGATCGAAGAGGAGGAAGCCCTCGCGCTCCAGGAGCGCTCGTCCGGACTTCTCTGCCGCCGCTTCTGAATCTTCCATCATGGATGACTTACTTATGACATCGTTTCGCTTATTTCGCGCGGCTGCCGCCGTCGCCTTGCTTCTTACCTCGTCCATCACTGTCGCGGGAACGGTGAAGTACATCGAAGTGACATCCCCCGAGGCGATGCTCGCCGCGAAGGAAAATCTGGTCAGCACGTTCAAGTACCACCTTCGCGGTGCGCAGCGCTATGCGGCGGCACACGGGCCGGCGACCACCACGGAGCGCGCCTACACCGGGTTCCGCATGGAATGGGCCAAGGCCACCGCGGCGCAGGTGAAGTACAGGTGGATCGACAGCACGGGGCGCCCACGCACGACGCTTTATCACGGTCTGTCCGGGCGCGTGGCCGCGGCGGCCCTGCCGCGCGAGACGGGCGTACCGGTACCGAGCTTCGATATGCCGGACTGGGCCCAGTACTACTCCGATGTGAATCCGAACGTGTATGCGCGCATTCCCGACGGCGAGCACTCCATTCTCGAGGAGTCGATGGCGGGTGACTCGACCGCCCGTCTAGGGCGTGGGTATGACGCGGAGATGCGCGCGTTGCGCACGATCGAGCGCGATATTCTGGCGGGGAACATCCCACGGGGCGGGGTTATCGCGGCCTGGGTGTCACAGCCGCCATGTCAGGCTTGCCGGAAGGCGTTTCAGATTTTCTCGGATGCTTATCACGTGAATATCCATGTGATTCATCTGCCGGCGTATGAGCCGGGAGCGACCGGGGATGTGCGGTTGTTTCAGATGACGAAGAACCGGATGTTGCGGGACTTTCATCTGCGGGTGGAGAACGAGCGGGCGGGGAAGATTGCGGATAATTTTTGTCCGCGGATGTGACCTGCGGTTCTAACGGGCCGCCACACCCCGGTGCGGCGGCCCTGAAGCATCTCAGTCCGGATTTAGATCGCCTCCGCGCCGAAACCGTCCTCTTTGAATATCAGGGACGTCAGCGAGTCGGAGCGCTATTCGGAACCTGCGCTTGCTGTATGTCATGCTGCTGGCTTTGAGCCCGCGATGGTTGTTGCTGTTGCTCAAAAGATCGCATGGCTTCAGGCCATTGAAGTGATGCCTGCAGGATCGTCGTGTTCATCGCCTCTATTACAGGAACGCTCGTGCATTTATCGAAAAGCGCGTCTCGCGCTCCAGGCATGCGTTCGACGCCCCACAGCCGACTGCAATCGTCACTCAGCGCTATCTTGTCGACGCGAGCCAGGCCAGCGTCTCGTGCACGGACAATCAGCGACGCGGCCAGGTTGTCGCTTCGCTGATCCGGCTCACGGCCGTAACCTCGATCCAGATCGTGGACCAATGCACGGGTGCGCAGGAAGCTCGCATTATCCGGGTGTGCAGAGTCATCCAGGCGGCACACAGGACTCCGGGTATTGGCCTGCGACACGGCCTCGATCGCGTTGTTGCGAGCTTGCTCCTGATCCTTCAGAAGCAGCTGAGTCAGCGCACCAGCGTTCCCGCTGGCAGGAAGACCAACCGTCCGTTGAAAGCTCTGCACTGCCTCACGCGTCGATGGGCCATAGCTACCGTCGGCGACGACAGCCGCACCATCGTTTCGGTGGTAGCCAAGGTCGCGCAGCCTGGTCTGCAGTTCTGTAACACCTGGACCGGATGCCCCCTGTGCCAGCGGAGCGGACGCATGCCAGTACGCGTTCATTTCAGCAGAGCTCGCTGGCATCCCGCTTATGGCGAAGTGCGCAAGCGCTAAGCGCTCCGTAGCAATTCGCGTTTCCAGACCCGGAAGGTTTTGCGCTGAACCACGAAAATCGGTGGCGACATGTCGAAGCTTCGATTCTTGTACCGCATCCACAATGTCCTGATCGGACAGTTTCGACGCGTCGTAACTTTCTCCAAAGCGCTCCTTCAGTCCGCGTTGAATTTTGCTCGCCGTCAGGCCGCGGTACTGAACCGCCGTACTCCAGACCATGTCTTGCACGGCGGCCCCGCGGGCGTTCACATCAATACCTATGGAAAGGAGATCTCCCATTCGCGGGTCATAGTGTGTGCGCCTGATGAAATCGTGCTGATCGCCGCCGAAACCGGGTTCGTCTGCCGCCACTCGTCCCCATGCAACGCCAAATTCGGGTGTTCCGGGCGTCAAACCCTTGAACCGATCTGCGTAACGCGATTGCGCCACATACTCTGCTGCCGTACCTGCCTTACTAGATAATTGGTACGTTCCATATGAAACTCCCCCGTGATCGCCGGCGCCACTTGACACGGTACCGGGTCCGGCACTTCCAGATTCGAAGATGGAGGAGGTATGGCCAAGCTGCCATGCTTTTTGGTCCGTCATTGCTATCTCCTTGTTGAATCGGCTCTGCTACTTCAAACGATTGATTAGCTCGTTAGCCCGTTTCGCCGTCTCCACGACCTCACATGTCGCCGAGACTATCAGGTCACCTTGCCCGGGCTCCTCGCCGCTGGAACATTGAATCTTCTTCCCTGCAAGCCATTCTCGCTCTTCATCCCTGAGCTTCAGCCGCTGCTGCTCGTTGAGTGACGCGCGTAGCTTCTTGTACGCATCATTCAGCCGCCCATCCTGAAAGGCAAATTCGTTCGAACTGCATTCCAAAAGTAACGGAGTGGCAGCCATGCTGGCGTCGATACACTGTTGATACGACGGGCGAAGCCGGAGCTCCGCATTCCGAGCAACGAGAGTGGGGTCGGGAGGCAGGGTCATCTGCGAACGAGCGCTATCCGACATAAACAGCATACCGAGCGCGACAGACGTCCAAACCCTGGTGCCCTGGTGCATATCCTGATTTCCTGGCGAATAGCGATAAGTAGACTAGCGCCCACACCGCGGGTTCGTGCCCGCTCTGTAAGTGTGTCGCACGGGCACGTCAATCTCAAGCGGAGCGACAGCTCCGTAAGATGGACCGAAGATGTCCGCCCACTGCCCTCCTCGCTCAGCGCACGTCCGGATATGTGCTTGCGTAGTGCACGAATCACCATGTGGATCGGCGCACCAATGGCTTACAGACCGAGTGACACACACTAGCAGTCCATGGCGCAGGCTGTTTCAAATCAGGGCGACAGCAGGCCGGTGATGCAGCGCTGGTATTCGTGCGCTCGGAGCGTCCGCATCGCTACACGCCGCACAGGATGACACAGAAAATACTCAGCGAACGTCAGGTGTGCAGGTCATTCAGCCGCAATTGCGATACCGACAGACCGTGCGGTGACCGATGGATTGCCGCTAACGGGGAGACGCCGCACTGAGACAAGCTCGAAGACGCGGTGATAAATCCTTTCAGCAGCCCGGTGGAGATGGGCCTGCTTGATCGGGCCGACGTGGCTTCAAAAGTCGCATTCCTCAGCGACTACTCGCCGTGGATGCCGTCGGGCGTACCGACCGAGAAGCTCGCCCAGCAGATTTCCGCAGGGGTGACGGCCTGCCCTGCGCGGATTGCCGATGGCGCCAACCCGGCTTGAGCGATTCACGCGGGGCGAAACAACCGCGATCGACGAACGGAAAAGCTCGGCATGCGGCTCTTCGCCGGCAAGAGCCAATGTTGCACGTGCCATAAACTGTCGGACGCACGCCTGACAGACGATCTGTTCCAATCGATCGGGCGTCAGCATGGACGATATCGCGCTCACCCTTCCCGCTCTCACCCAGGGGGTGCTTGATCATAGTCTCTCAGGGAATGCACTGGGCGATCGCGTTGCGACGCATGCAAACGAGGCGGAACTTGGGCATTTCGCGGTAAGCCATAAAGTGGCTCACCTGAAATCCTTTGCCATGCCGTCTCTTCGCGAGGTTCGCCTAACGACACCGCACATGCACGACGTAAGCGTCAGAACACTGGATGATGCCGTGGACCGGGAGGTCTATTCGCGCGCTCAATACGGGGTACCGAATCGAACTGACTGCGCGGGAGCGTGGGGATTTGAAGGCGTTTCTTCAGACGCTTTGAGGCGAGGAAAGTAATCCAAGTAACCAATGACCTCCGACGGTGCGACGGCCTTTCACCACCAGTCATCCCCAGCTCGACGCTCGCCCGTGATACATCAGATCCTGTCCCGCTCCCAGCACATCCGGACGTGTGCCTGAGCGGTGCACTGGATCCCCATGTGCATCAGCGCTCCGACGGCTTCCAGACCAAGCGCCATGCGCTGGCAGTCCACGGCATCGGCCTCGTGGATCAGGTCCGATAGCAAGCCGGTAAGGCCCCGTGCGTACTGTAGCCACTCGGTGGCCTCGTTCATGAGGTCATGCGCCGTCGCCTCCGGGTCGGCGTGATAGATGAGGCCGCTCCCGCTCCTGTGCGTGTTCGATTCCGACATCGCGATCTCCTTGATGGTCGCCGCTTTCCTTCAGGTGCGGCACGCCGTGCACAACACGACGTGCCGCGGATCAGACGGATTCGCGGATTCACCGGCTGCCCGAGACCGGGCACCGGATGGCGTGATTGACGAAGTGTGTCGCGGCGGCTGACGTTCCGAGCATCCACATGACTACGCGCCGGGTAGGACGGCAGAGAAAATACTCAGAAAACGGCTGGCGCCGCGGTTATTCAACCGTGTCTGCGAGATCGGCAGACGGTCCGGTTACCGGTGGGGTTGCCGCCAGCGGGATTCGGCGGGCGAGCGTTTACCGTATGATCGTGGGTAGCCACAGATCGACTCCTTCGAAGTTATTTGTGGTCAGCGGGCCTTGGGTGTTGGCGCACCCTTGGCTCGCGCTTTTCACCGCTTGGAGCGATGGTTGCCTGCGAGGCTGGGATAGCGACGACGCAGGCAACGGGGAGACCGTAGCAAAACAACTTGCGGTTGTCTGTAGGGCGACCGGCCACCGCTGCATCCCACGAGATCCAATCACGGACAAGGGTAATCTCCCACAAAGAGACCGCCGATGCGCAAAAGCAAATTCACCAGGAGAATGTTACGTCGATCAGCATCTCAATGATGGCTTCCCAGCATCGGGAGCAATACGACAAAACAGCAAAGCATCACCACATACTCCGCGGATCTTCATCAGGCAACGGAATATGCAGCACCGATACCGGCCAGCCCATCTTCCGAATGAAGATCGGGATATCCCTCTTGGCGGCTTCGGCGCCCAGGATCGCAAGCAGTTCTTCAATGCCTTCGTGCTCACTGGTAAGGTTCAACCGCGCGCACCGATCCCTGTTCTCGATATAAATCCCGTAATAGCGGATCACCCATCCCCTGGCGCTCACATCCCGGACCCGGACGCTAGTGATCTCCTCCCATCGCACAAAGCCAGTACGAATCCCGAGGCACGACCGCGCCACACCGTCGGCTGTCAGCACGAGGTCCCGGGTCATAAGCGTCGGCAAAATGCCGAAGGCCGCCACAGAACCGACGGCGATCGACAAGGTGCCAAGGATATGAATCCAGTCGTCAGCCGGCCGGATCTGCGATACAGCCACCGCGAGCGCCCCGACGAGCAGCACTATCCCGCATGCCTGGAAGACACGCTTATCCGGCGTCGAAAAAATACGCTCATTGCCCCGGCCCCTCATACACCACCTCCTCGTCCATGAAAGAACGGCGACCCTAGGGCCGCCGCTCAATGATTACGCTTACTTCGCGCCAGCCCCGGGAGCCGTCCACTCCTTCAACCACGCATTCACCGTCTCATGCCACTGAACACTGTTCTGCGGCTTCACCACCCAATGGTTCTCATCCGGGAAGTGCAACAGCTTGCTCGGAATGCCACGACGCTGCAGTGCAGTGAACGCACCCAGTCCCTGCGTTTCCGGAATGCGGAAGTCCTTACCGCCGTGGATCACCAGCATCGGCACGCGCCAGTCCTTCACGTGATTGATCGGGTTGAAACGCTCGTAGTTCTCCGGATGGTCGAACTGCGTACCGCCGTTCTCTTTCTCTTCGAACCAGAGTTCTTCAGTGTCGTAGTACATGGCACGCGCATCGAAGACGCCGTCGTGATCGACGAGGCACTTCCAGGGCTGGTTCCACACACCGGCGATCCAATACACCATGTAACCGCCGTAGCTCGCGCCCAGAGCGCAGGCACGATCGCCATCGAGGAAGCTGTACTTCGACAGCGCGGCACTCCAGCCGAGCTTCAGGTCTTCCAGCGGCTTGCCGCCCCAGTCGCCCGAGATCGCGTTCGTAAAGGCCTGGCCGTAACCGGTTGAACCGTGGAAGTTCACCGTCACCACCGCGAAGCCCTGCCCCGCATAAGTCTGGGCGTTCCAGCGATAGCTCCAGCTATTGGTCATCGCGCCCTGCGGGCCGCCATGAATGATGAAGGCGACCGGATAGGTCTTGCCTTTCTTGTAGCCGACCGGCTTGACCACGTAGCCCTGCACGCTGTCGTTGTTCGCGCCCTTGAAGGTGAAGAACTCGAAGTCACCGGTCTGCGCGCCCTTGATGCGCTTGGCGTTGAAGTGCGATACCTGCTTGAGGCCCTTCCCCTTGAGGTCGGCGGTGTACAGATCCGCCGGACGCTTGAGGTCGTCGCGCGTCAGCAGAATCTTCTTGGCGCCTGCAGAGAAGCCACCCACCGCACCGTCGGTCACCAGGATGGTCGCCTTACCGGTCGCGACGTCCACAGCGAACAGCGGATGCTGGCCTTTGTCGTCGGTCGTCGTGTAAAGCGTCTTGCCGTCCGCCGAAATCTGCAGGCTGCTTGCCGAAGCGTCCCACGACGGATCGATCTCGCGCTTCGCGCCCGTGGCGATATCCAGCGCCCAGATACCGAAGCGGTCCGCTTCCGAGCCCGGATCCTTCATGGCTGTATAGAAGAGCGTCTTTCCGTCCGGCGACACCAGCGGGTTAGCGTCCCACGCGAGGTTGTCCGCCGTCAGGTTGGTCGGCGTGGCCGATCCATCAGCCGGAACGCTGTAGACGTCGAAGTTGGTCGACCATGGCTCGGTCGTGCCGGCGATGCGGGCATCGAAGTAGACGGTCTTGCCGTCGGGCGAGAAGGTGAACTCATCCTCGCCACCGAACGGCTTGCTCGGCACTTCGCCGTCGATGCCGCGGCTGAGCAACAAGGGCGGCGAGGGGGCCGACGCATCAGCGATATAAAGCTGGTTGCGGCGACCATCGGCCCAGGTATCCCAGTGACGGACGAACAGCTTGTCGTAGACCGTGCCAGTGGACTTGTCCTTTTCCCGGCCATCCAGACGCTCTTTGGTGCAGGCCAGGTCGGCGCAGTCGGTGAAGACCTCGTAACTCAACAGCAGCTTCGTGCCATCGGGCGACAGCTTGAACGAGCCGACGTCCAGCGGACCGTCGGTCACGGCGTCACCGGCGCGGACGGTCAGGGCCAGACCCCTGGTCTTGTCCGCCTCGAAGGTACGATGGAAAACCTGGGCCACGCCGTCCTTTGGCGTCGCGTAATAGATGGACTGGCCATCCGGCGCCCAGCGGGGCGACGAGCCCCTCTCCACCACTTTGACCGGCTGCGGCGGCTTATTGAGGTCCATCAGGTAGATTGAGGTCACACCCTTGTTCGCTGCGTAGTCCGTGGCTCGCACGGTGAAGAGCGCATAGCGGCCATCCGGCGAGAGCTGCGGATCACCCACCCGGTCCATCATGACGAGGTCGCGGATGGAGAACGGGTGCGTGGCGGCGCTGTCGGCGTCGGCGGCCAGAACGGGGCCGGACGCGAGGGCGAGGGCCAGCGCGGCGAGGAGTGGTTTCATGGGGTTCCCTTGCCTTAACGTGTGGGCGAGGACGGTACGGCGGCGCCGCAGGCTATGCAAGCGTCGGGGTAGCCATCGCCACCACTTCCAACTTTCGCGTATCCTCGCCGATTCAAGGCCTCGCCATCATGGGCGAGGAGAGGGAAGGACGCGCAGTGACTCGTGCAATCATCGATCCCGCCCCGGCCGTGACTGGCCGGTTACCGGTCCTACGCTCAGGCGTAGCAATTGCGCTCACTGCCGGCATGGTGTCGATCCTGGTGCGTTGGTATTTCGTCACCCACGCCTCTGGGGTTGGGGAATCGCGCTGGGAGCAGGTGACACCTACGCATACCCGACGCGCAACTCACCCTTCATGGTCAATCCAATGATGAAGGCCATCAAGGCAGCAGCCTATATCTCCAATGATGTACTGGCGCTGCTTACGCTCGCCGGCGTGATCATCGCGGTCAGGCAACGCGCGCCATCGGCGGCCATGCTCACGTTCGCGGTCACGCTGTTATGGGTAACCGCGGCGTATGGCGTGCTTCAATCGGACGCGCGTTACTCCATCCCGTTTCGGACGGCGGAAATCGCACTGGCTTGTCTAGCCGTGGGGACGGCTGGCGTATATCTGCGCAGGCGGGCTCGTGGAAACACGATGTCGCACCCATGAATATCGAGATACCTCTCGCCCGCTACGTGCAGGGCCCCTTCACATGCGACAGGCTGGCGGCGCAGGATGCGTTACCCCGATGGCCACTCGCCTCCCCGGCCTCACAAGCGGCCTTAGGCCGCGTCTGACCAGCACCCCCGCCTACGTCCTGGATAAAAAAAACCGACCGCACCACGGAGATCGATTTGGTCCAAGGCTCTTGGCCGACCATTAATTGCCAGCCCGCAGTATGCCCTAAACCCTCCCATCAGCGCACAGACGATCAATGCCATCGCCAACGAGGTGCTGCCGCTTTTTCACGATCACATCGGAGGTCTGAAACTCATGTTCCATCGCATGAACGGCGCACCCGGCGCATGCATCGCCTGGCATCTGAAGCCGTGAATACAGCAACAAGCGATGCGCAATCTGTGACTCCATTCTGGTCTGCCGCGCTGATCGCTGGCGTCAGCGGATTACTGGCACTGATGCTCCGCTGCTACTTTGTGACGCACGCGCACGTATTGCAGCCCGTCGACGAAAGTTCGTTGCGTGGAGACGCCATTCAGTACTACCGGTACGCGTGGAATCTCCTGCATCGGCACGTGTTTTCCAGCGCATCGTCAGTGAGCCTGATCGCCAGCCCCAACAGCTTCCGCGACCCCGGGTATCCCGCCCTCATGGCTATCGTCATGGGATGCACCAGAAACTTTTCCACCTTCTACACTGCGATGCTTCTCGTTCAAGCATCGCTCGGCGCCGCGACGGTTTCCATCATCGTTATGGCCGCCCGGGACTGGTTGCCAAGGTCAGCGCTGGTGATCGCCGCCGTATTGATCGCCGTATGGCCGCATAGTGTGTCGATCACGCTCTACCTTCTGTCCGAGACGTGGCTGGGCTTCCTCTGCGCGTGTGCCATGATGGCACTTTCATGGGCTTCGAAACGCCCGAGCGCGGCCCGAGTTACGGTAGCCGGTTTGCTCTTTGGCATGGCTGCGCTGACTAACGCAGTGGTTATTCCTTTTGCTTCCCTGCTGGCTGCGTTCCTGTGGCTCCGCAAGACCCTTGGCACGCAAGCGGCCATGGCCTTGGCGCTGGCGTCCCTTGCCCTACCACTTTCCTGGGGAATGCGCTCGCTGACCCTGCCACCAGGCGATAGCGCGACCAGCCGCGCCATTACCAACTTCGTCCAGGGCTCGTGGCCCACGTATCACGTAGCTTTCAAACTCGCGATCATCGGCGACGCGGACAGCAAGGATCAGCTGCGAGGCATGCAATATGAGATGGACCTGTTGCGAAAGGATCCAGCGGCCGGCCTTTCGCTCATGCAACATCGTATGAGCCAATTGCCGTGGCCATACCTGCGCTGGTATCTGGGCAAGCCCCGGCTGCTGTGGGATTGGGATATACAGATCGGCCAGGGCGACATCTACGTCTATGACACCGTTGACTCACCGTTCGCAAGGGGCGGCCCACTGGCCCCCCTCGAGACAGTGTGCTTTCTCCTCAATAACCTCATCATGTTGCTGGCCGCCGTCGGCGCCGCCGTGGCCCTGATCGGACAGCGAAGAAACGCGTTCGCCATCGCGTGTGCATGCCTCGCACTATTCGTCACACTTGTATATAGCGTGCTGCAGTCCGAGCCCCGCTATTCCATTCCTTTCAGGGGCATCGAGATGCTACTTGCTGCCGGCGGAGCAACATGGATTGTGAGCCGCTTCCGGAAGCGCGGGACAACCGACAACGTTAAAGAAGAGAATGCAGCTTGAACACGGCCGTAGATCCCAAAATGTCCACTTCGTTCCGGCTCGCTCTATGGATCGCCGCAATTGGAGCCCTGATAGCGCTTGCCCTGCGCGCGTACTACGTGCTGCACGCGCACGTACTTCAGCCGGTCGATCAGCCGCGCGTCTCGGGCGATGCGGTGGAGTACTACCGCTATGCGTGGAACATGGTGCACCACGGCGTTTTCGCTAGCAGCCGCCCCGGTAGCACTGAGGTAGTGGCGAATAGCTTCCGCGATCCGGGTTACCCCGCCCTCCTGGCGCTGGGCATGTTGGTTTTTCCGGACTTCGAGCCCTGGTATGGCGCCATGCTGCTTACGCAGGCGACTCTCGGTGCGCTGACCGTTTTCCTTCTCGTGCTCACCGCGCGACGCTGGCTTCCGATGTGGGCACTCGCCATGGCGGCCGTTGCCATGGCGATTTGGCCACACTGCGTTACGATCCCGAGCTTTCTTCTCTCGGAGAACCTGTTCGCGCCTCTGTGCGCAGCCGCTGCGCTTGCAACAGCCGAGGCGGCACACCGCCGGACAACAGCCTCATGGTGCATCGCTGGGTTCTTCTGGAGTCTGGCCGCGTTGACTAACGCAGTCATGGTCCCGGTGGCTGCCGTCATCGGCGTGATATTCGCGCTGCGCCGCATGGAAACCCGGCGATGCGTCCTTGCATTCGTCCTGGCGTCACTGGTGCTACCGGCAGCCTGGGGCGTGCGCTCGACGCTCATCCCTGCGTCCAGCACTTCGGGCAGCCGCATCGTCATGAATCTCGTGCAGGGGTCGTGGCCGTCATACCACGACGACTATCAACGGGCAGCGCAAGGTAGCGTCGACAGCATCATTGCACTCGCCGCCGAGGGCGTCGAAATGCAGGCCCTGAGCAACAACCTCGGCGAAGGTATGCGCCTGATCGGTCAGCGGATGGGCGAGGACCCCGGCAAGTACCTCCGCTGGTACCTTTCCAAGCCGACGCTCCTGTGGAGCTGGGACATCCGGATAGGCCAGGGAGACATCTACGTTTACCCCACACGCGACTCACCGTTCAAGCCAGGGGGCCTCCTTGTTCCGCTGGAGATCCTCTGCTTCATTCTGAACCCTCTGATCGGGGTCCTGGCTTTGGCAGGGGCGGCATTTGCATGCCTCGCACGCCGCGCACGCGCAGACCTGATGGCTTTCGCTCTGGCACCTCTCTTCGCCACGGCGGTCTACACCGTCCTCCAGTCGGAACCCCGCTACTCCATCGCGCTGAGGGGCTTCGAGTTCTCGCTGGCGGCCTATGCGATCGCAGCCAGCACCCGCTGGGTCCGCGCGCGTACGTTGAAATAGCGACGGCTGTCACGAATCAGTTGCATCGCGGATCGGCGTCCCCTCACTGGTATGAAACGTGCTGGCCGCTGGCATTCACAGGGGAGTTCTGACGATGCGACACCGCCGCGTCTCTGCCGGCTTTACGTTGATCGAGCTGATGATCGTTGTCGCGATCATCGCGATTCTTTCGGCCATCGCCATTCCGCAATACCAGGCCTATACGATCAGGGTTCAGGCCTCGGAAGGCTTCACGATCGCCTCGGGTGCGAAGACAGCAATCTGGGAGTTCATGACCAATAGAGGCGACTTTCCGAAATCGAACGAATCTGCCGGCTTGCCTCGGTCCAGCTCAATGGCCGGGAAGTACGTCTCGGGACTTCTCGTCTCCAGTGGAGGGCTGGTGACGGTCAGCTACACGAACTCTGAGACTAACGATAAGTTAAAAAACAAGAACTTGCTACTTTCTCCCGTTGCCAATGGCGGAAGCATCTCCTGGGCGTGCAAGGGAACTATCGACGCCCAGTACCTGCCCACAGCCTGCCGCAAAACCTGACCTTGTGCGTCACCTTATGACCTTCTACGTCAGCCTAGTAGGTTGCTGCAATTCACTGAATACTCGAAATTTTCTTGTTGCTCCACAAGCGTGACACGTTGCACAATCCCGGCACCGGCAAATATGAGGAAATGCGCCGGTCGCGAACGCAATGGCATGTTCAATGCACGCTTTGCGGCGAGCTTCCTGGTCGTTCCTGACCAAAGCAAGTGAGGGAGCGCTCGAGCCCGGGTTACCGGGTGAGGTGCTAGGGCTCAGGGGGCGTCACTTTTTTCGGTTAGTCAACACAAACGAGGAATTTCCATGAAGAACGTCCAGAAGGGCTTCACGCTCATCGAATTGATGATCGTCGTCGCCATCATCGCGATCCTGGCTGCCATCGCCATCCCGCAGTACCAGAACTACCTGATCCGCACCCAGGTGTCGGAAGGCATGAACCTCGCTGATGGCGCCAAGACCGCCGTCTCCGAGTTCTACAACAACAAGGGCCACTTCCCGCTCTCCGGCGCTTCGGCTGGCCTGCCGGCCAAGTCGGCTTCGACCGGCGGTAAGTACGTTACAAGCACGCTCGTTGCGAGCGGCGTGATCACCGCTACGTTCTCGAACACCGGTGGCAAGGAAGCGAACGACAAGATCAATGGCAAGAACGTTTCGCTGTCGCCGGCCGACATGGGTGGCACGATCACCTGGAATTGCAAGTCGACCGCGAAGGGTGCCCAGAAGACCAACGTCGCAGAAGCCTACCTCCCGACCGCTTGCCGCGCGTCGTAAGTTGTAAGTCCCAAGCCGACAAAGTGTTACCTTAAGAAAGGGCCGTTATTACGGCCCTTTCTTTTTTGGATGACGACCTTGCTCTCTATGCGCCGACCGATCACGTTGCCTGCCGTTCTAGGCCTGCTCGCACTGATCGTTTGCTTTTTCGTCTATCAACCAGGGCTGTCGAGCGGCTTTTTCTTCGACGACGCCGCCAATCTGCCCACTCTGGGTGAATCCGGGAAGGTAGATAACGCCTCGGTACTACTCCGCTACGTGACGGCCGGTCGGGCCGATCCTACAGGGCGGCCCGTAGCACTACTCAGCTTTCTCATCGACGCCGACGATTGGCCGGCACCCCCGGCGCCATTCAAGCGCACGAACCTGCTGATCCATCTTGCCTGCGGAGTGCTGCTCTACGGCCTGCTGACTCGCCTTGGCCTGCTCTATTGCTTGGCCGCTGCGCGCGCGCGATACGCCGCACTATTCGCTGCGACAGCATGGTTGCTTCATCCCCTCTTTGTATCGACGGTTCTCTACATCATCCAACGCGAAGCCATGTTGCCGGCGTTATTCGTACTGAGTGGCCTTCATCTTTGGCTAGCTGGCCGCCAACGTATGCTCGACCAACGGGGTCTCGCGCCGTTATTTCTCTGCGGCATGATGTTTTGCACCTTGCTTGCTTTTCTGTCCAAGCCGAATGGCATCCTGCTGCCGCTGCTGGCCCTTGTGATCGAAGCCACGCTTCCGAACTCAAGTGCGAGACCCGGAGCGAGTCGATACCGCCGCTGGCGCAACGTACTATTGCTACCAGCATCGATCCTGGTGATCGCAGGTCTCGCTTGGATCCTGATCGGATCCATCGGCAAGGGTCCCGCCAACGCACGCACGTTTACGTTGGTGCAGCGGGTGCTGACCGAACCGACGATCCTGATCGACTATATGAAATTGCTCTTTTTGTTCGACCCGAACTACGGCAGTCTTTTTCACGATCAATACCCCGCGGCCACCGATGCGTGGCATCCCTGGTACACGTTGCCAGCCCTTCTTGCCTGCCTGAGTGCATGCGCCGCCTCCTGGATTTATCGGCGCCACTGGCCTGCGCTCGCTGCCGCCATCCTGTTTTTCTTCGCAGGGCACCTGATCGAGTCCACCTCTCTAGCCCTCGAGCTTTATTTCGAGCACCGCAACTACCTGCCTTCCATGCTGCTGTTCTGGCCGATCGGCATCGCTCTCACGACAGATCGCTGGCGCGTCGCGTCGCTGACCGTGGCGGTCGCGCTGATCGCCGGCATGGGCACGTTGACGTGGGCGACCGCCGCACTCTGGGCCAAACCACTTCGGCAGGCGGAATTCTGGGCCAGTGAGGCACCGGAATCACCCCGCGCCCAAGCATTTGCCGCCGCGCTCGAAGCGGGTAACGGCCAGCTTGATCAGGCCCTGCGCCGCATCACTGCTGCTACAGAGCGCCACCCGCATGAGCCACAACTCGCGTTCACCTTGCTCGACCTGCATTGTCAGCAGGGACGGATAGGCGATGAAGACTGGGCCACCGTCGAGAATGCATTAAGGGGTATGACCCGCGACCCGGGCGCGCTACTCGCTCAATGGACGGAGCGAACCATGGAAAGCCTCCCCAGCCGTCGCTGCAGTGGAATTGACGAATCTCGCCTGTCCCGCTTGCTTGACGTGGTCGAAAGCAATCCGCAGGTCACCCGACTGCCCGGTAGAATGCAGGACGTCAGCCATCTGCGCGGGCTGCTTGCGCTTAGTAATGGAGATGCCGCCCAGGCCTTGTCGTGGTTCAATGATGCCCTGCGGCGCGACCCTGCCCCGGCTGTCGCACTCGAACAGGCGGCGCGACTGGGAATAAATGGCCACCCCACGCAAGGGCTGGCCCACCTCGCTTTTTTCGACACATTGGAGGTAACACCCGTGCGGCCAACCCAGGGTATGCGATGGCTGCATGCGCAGGTGCTCGAACTCCAGGGCTACTGGCCCAGGGAGTTCGCAGCGCTGCACTCGACGCTCGAAGCCGATGCGCGCCGGGAGAGCCCGTGACCGGCGCGTTGATGCGGCGCGCTGGATGGATCGTAATGCTCGCAGGACTGCTCGCGACGTTCGCCATCTACATGCAGGGGACCGGCGGCGGCTTTCTGTTTGACGACTATCCCAACATTGTCGACAACAAAGACGTCCAGCCGAAAGAACTTGGATGGGTACCCCTGGTACGTGCTGCGCTTGCCTCGCCCGCCAGCGAGTTCAAGCGTCCACTGGCCTCGCTCAGCTTTGCCGCCAACTACCTGTTGACCGGCAGCGACCCCGAGCCGATGAAGGTGACCAACATTGTCATTCATCTGCTTAATGGCATCGCATGCTTCTTCCTTACGCGCCTGCTGTTGACTGCCGTCACACCACCGTCCGGTATCCCGCGATGGCGCCCTGACATCGTTGCAGCGCTCGTCGCAACCGGGTGGATGCTGTTGCCCATCAACCTAACGTCGGTGCTTTACATCGTCCAGCGCATGGAGAGCTTGGCCAACCTGGCCGTCTTCGTGGGAATGATCGGTTACATCAAGGGCCGGCAGAGCATGCGGCCCGGCCAGTGGAGCGGCCTTATCCTCTCTGTCGCCTCCATCACGATCATCCCCCTCATTGGCATCTTGGCGAAAGAAACAGCGGTCCTCGTCCCCTTGTACGCCCTTTGTATCGAACTGACCGTCTTCCGCGGACAGACTATGGGGCACGACGGCGTCGCCCGGCGAGACCGGCGCATACGCGCCGCCTTCGTCGTCCTGCTCGGCATTCCTTTCGTCGTAGGTGGGGCGTGGCTGTCGGTGAAGCTGGCCAATCCACGAGCCTGGGCCAGCCGCGATTTCACGCTCTACACGCGTCTGTTAAGCGAGTGCCGGATCGTCATCGACTACATCGCCTGGACCGTGCTTCCTCGGGGCACTGACCTTTCGTTCTATCACGACGACTTTGAAATCTCGAGCGGGTGGCTGCACCCGGCAACGACGCTTGCGAGCGCTCTGGGGCTGCTGGCGATCGCAACCGCCTGCGTGTACTGGCGTCGACGGGCTCCGCTGGTGTCGCTTGGCCTCGCACTGTTCCTCGCTTGCCAGTCGCTAACGTCGACGGTCATTCCGCTCGAGCTGATTTATGAACATCGCAACTATTTTGCAAGCTACGGTCTGATGCTCTCCCTGGTGCCGCTCCTGGTCACGTCGAGGGTTGATGGCGGCATAGAAACGAGCGGGAGACCTGGCAACTTTGTAGTGCCGCGGCGCGTTTTGCTCTGCCTGTTGATGGTGTACTGGGCGACCCAGACCTGGATGACAGCAGACGCATGGAATACGCCCCTGGGCCTCGCACGCGAACTAGCGGCCCGAGGCCCTGACTCGCCTCGGGCGCAGTACGAACTCGGCAGGACTTACATCATCCTGTCGCGATACGACCGAGAATCACCTTTCGTAGCGCTCGCAACTCCACCGCTCGAACGTGCGATGGCATTGCCCAAGTCATCCGTTCTTCCCGAACAGGCGCTGATCTTCCTCAACTCCCGACTCAGTCTCCCGTTGAAAGGCGCGTGGTGGGACAGCATGACCGGCAAGCTTGCCGTCCGGCGGCCAAGCATCCAGGACGAGAGCGCTCTCGGCGCACTGGGGAGCTGCGCGACCAACGATCTTTGTAACCTGCCCCGTGACCGGATGATCGAGGCCTTCGGCGTGGCTCTGTCGCATCCAAATCCAACCGCGCGCCTCCAGGCCATGTACGCCGATTACGCGTGGTCGGAACTCGGCGATCAGGCACTGGCGACCCGCATGATCCAGGGGGCGGCTGACACGAACGCCGGCGAGCCTGCGTATCGCATCACGTTGATCCAGTTGCTCGCGGCACAAGGCCGTATCGACGACGCGGATGCGCAGCTGAGCCGTCTTCGCCGCATGAACATAGGGGGCACCCTGAATCACGAGATCGACCAGCTTACCGCCCGGCTGGCGGGTGCGCGTCGCCAGCCGAAATGAATATCCGCCTGACTGACTGGGCATCGCGCTGGGCCTCGGGGAAGATCGCACGTGGAACACTGGCCGCCACGCTATGGCAACTGGTCCGCGTCGGCAGTCAGGCCTTATGGACGATCGCACTTGCCCGATCATTGGGGCCGTACGGTTACGGCGGACTCGCCGGGGTGGCCGGACTGGCGACCGCCATCGGATCCCTGTCCGGAGTAGGCTTCGGCCTGCTGATGCTGCAAGACGCTTCACGCGACCCTTCGAGCTTCTCTACCGCATGGAAGCACGCCGTCTGGGCTATCTTTCTTAGCGGCAGCGTTTTCCTGGTCGCTTTTGCGTTTCTCGCCCCCTTACTTGTGAGCTTGTCTGGCCCTGGCTGGCAGTTCGCCGCGATCGGGCTGCCTGAACTGATCTGCTTCCCGCTGACGATCACTGCCAGCTACGCATTTCAGACGCGCGAGCGGATGGGTTTCGCCGGCGCCATGTACGCTCTGGTGCCAGCCAGCAACTTGCTTGCAGCAACGCTTTACTTTGCCTTCGGCCAGACACGGTCGCTTGAAGGTTACCTACCCTGGCACGCAGGCAGCTCGGTGATCGCGGCTTTGACCGGGTACGTCCTGGTGACATCATTGCTACGCCCCGGGAAGGCGCGCGTCTCCATGACACGTCGCGATGCGGGCGAGGCGCTCGGATTCTCGTTGATGCGGGTCGTGGACAACGGCCTCGGCTCGCTGGACAAGACGTTGGTCCTCCGGCTAGCTGGCGCCGAGGCGGCAGGCATTTATACGGCAGCATTCCGCCTGGTTGCCGTGCTCGCCCTGCCCGTCACGTCAATGGCCATGGCCGCCTTACCGCGGCTCTTCCGGCTCGGCGAACTGGCCGAACCCGAAGGGCAGGCTTTCATCAGGCGCCTCACGCTGTTTGCTCTGGGTGGAGGTGTCCTCGCCTTGCTCGGAGTCTTCGTCCTGTCACTAGCCCTTCCCCTCCTCCTCGGGCAGTCCTTCGCGTCCTCCGCCGCCTTCGCCCGGTGGCTGTGCTTGTTCCCTCTATTCTTCGGACTCAGCTCCCTGGGGTGCAACGTCCTCGTTGCTTCTCGCCTACGCCGTTCCCGGATTGCCGCTCAAGTGGCGGGACTAGTCACGCTGACCCTGGCCATGGCGGTCAGCATCCCGGCGTACGGGCTGGCAGGGGCCGCCGGGTCGCTTCTTGCGGCCCACGGCGTTATCGTGCTCACGGTTTGGTGGGTCGTACACCGTGGGAGGCGACACGCGACCGGCTGAGCCGTTTATGATGGGCACCCACGCAAAACGGGCACGTCATGGCACGCATATCGACCCCTCCGGGGCAGGACGGGAAACCGGGAATCCAACGCGAAAAGGTCGCTTCATTTTTTGAGGAGCGCGCGCGGCGCATACCCGAACTCGGTCCAGTGAAGGCGGTTATTTATCAGGACAAGCATCCAACGCTTGCCGAAGAGCGCGACGCCCGAGAGAAAGAGACGCTGCTGCCCGCACTGAAGCTGGACGGCACGCAGCGATTGCTCGATGCCGGCTGTGGAACCGGGCGCTGGTACGAAGCACTCCGGCCGCACCTTGCGTACTACCACGGCGTGGACGCCAGCGGCGGGCTGCTGGCCTATGCTCGCTCCGCCCTTGGGGAAGACGCTACGCATCGATTCACGGAAATTTCGGCCGACGAGCTCACGTTGAACAGCCTCGGAGAATCAACTCGTTTCGACCGAATTCTTTGCGCTGGATTACTAATCTACCTCAACGATGATGAAGTCCTGGAAACGCTACGTCGCTTCGCCGATGTATGCGCGCCGACCGCGCGGATCGTTCTGCGGGAGCCTGTTGCGATCGACAACCGACTCTCGTTGGTCGACCATTATTCCGACGATCTGGAAAGCAGCTATAACAGCATCTACCGTACCGATGCGGAGTGGGCGGACATGTTGAACTCGACGCTGATCATCGCAGGCTTCCACCTCACGGACGAGCGCGACCTTTTTTCGGCGGCAGCTCTGAATAACAGGGCAGAAACGCGGCAACGCGTCTATATCCTGGATCGCGCTCCATGAAGAGCGCTTATTGCTTCGATCTCGATGGCACACTGACCTCCATCGAAATTCTTCCCTGCATTGCTTCCGAACTCGGTGTCGCCGAAGAGATCGCCACACTCACACGCGTGACGATGTCCGGGTTGATTTCCTTCGAGGAGTCGATGCGCCTTCGCTGCCTGATCCTGGGACAGGTACCACTGAACCGCGTCCACGAGGTGGTGGAGGCCGTTCCGCTGGACTCTTCCCTGACCGCCTTCATCGCTTCGCGCCGCGACCACTGTTTCGTCGTCACTGGCAACCTCGATGTATGGATCGAACCGCTACTTCGCCGCCTTGGCTGCCGAAGCTACAGTTCCATCGCGTCGTTTGACGGCGGAAAATTGAAGGTCGACCACATCCTCGACAAGGGTGTCGCCATAGGCGAGATCCGCGCCCTTGGCTACGAGCGCATTCTTGCCGTGGGCGATGGCGCAAACGATGTACCCATGCTTCGTCGCGCCGACGCCGCTATAGCCTTCGGCGGCGTTCATAGCCCTGTGCCGGCCGCCATCAAGGAATCTCACTTTGTCGTTCACGACGGAAGCTCACTGTGCAAGCTATTGACTGCGCTGTAATTGCCGCCGCGGGCCTGGGTTCGCGCCTGGGCCTCGGCCTGCCCAAGTGCATGCTGGAGATTGATGGCCGTACGCTGCTAACGCGTCTGGTCAACGCCCTTCGGCCGCACGTCCCTCGAATACACGTTGTTGTTGGGTACCGTGAAGAGCTCATCATCGAGCACTGCGCACTCCACCATCGCGACGTAATCATCGTTCGTAACCCGGATTTTCGCACGACCAATACAGCACAGAGCATGCGTCTTGGCGCTATGGGCGCCCCCGGGAAGGTACTGTTCCTTGATGGCGACCTGTTGATTTCTGAGGCGTCCCTGGCTGGCTTTATTGCCCGGGCCAATGCGATTCCGATGCTGATCGGCGTCGCTCCCACCCGAAGCGAGCAGGCCGTCTGCGTGACTCTCGGCGCTGAAAATCAGGTCACCGGCTTCACGCGCAGCGAGCAGCATCCTTTCGAATGGGCGAACGTGGTCTCAGGCCCCGCCTCGGTGCTCGACGACGCCACCGGCTACGTCTTCGAGAACCTGGCTACGTTTCTGCCCTTACCTTCCTTCGAGTTGAACCTGCGCGAGGTCGACACGCCTGCCGACCTGGACGTCGCGTCGGCATTCGCAGCGAGCCTGGACGCGACGTGACCATCGTTGCGCCAGATCCCTCTGCCGCGACGCGGAGTGCGCGCACTCCCTGGCGCGTCCTCTTCCTCATGCAGCGGCCCGAGAGTTGGCTGAACGTCCACGGCATCTGGCGAGAAATGCGTCGCGATCCCCGTTTCGAGCCTGTGGTGTGGATCATTGCAAGCGCTGGCGACCATGCGGAACGGAAGGCACTGCGCGCGCGTTGTCTTGAGACGCTCGCGCAACATGGGATCGACAGCGTCCAAAACGATCGCGATGCAGACCCAGTTTTGCCGGTGAATGAGTTCGCCGCAGCCATTTTCAACGCACCTTACGATCGCGAACGTGCCGAGGCGTTTCATTTCGACCGCGTGGCAGCTTCCGTTGGCGCGACCATCTATGTACCGTACGGTCTGGTCATGGGTGCGGGCTGGAAGAACCAGCGATTCCAGTATGCTCAGGCCACGCAGATTGGGGCGGACATGATCGTCGCCCGGTCATCCTTCGAGCGCGACCTTTACGCCAGACATTGTCCCGCAGGTTCCCAGCATGTCGTAGTGACTGGGCTACCGCGACTCGACGAACTGTATGACCTGGAGACGTTTGAGGTTGACTCGACGTTGGAGGCACAGATCGATGGGCGTTTTGCCATTCTCTGGAATTCGCACTTCAGCTTCGGTATGCGGCAAGCGCGCGACGCCAACTATTCGACATTCGATACGATGGCACGCGCTTTTTTTGCGTTCGCGAAGGAGCGCCCTGACGTCGCACTGATCTGGAGGCCGCATCCAGCGCTCTTCCGCAGCCTCGTCGACGAGGGTATTTTTCGACCGGACGAACTCGACGCCTTCCGCGCCGAAGTCCTCGCCGCCGGTGTGATTCTCGACCAGCGTCCCGACCACAGGCATGCCTTCGCCGCATCGTCCATGCTCATGACGGATCTGGGCTCCTTTCTGGTCGAGTATCTAGCCACCGGGAGGCCCATTGTCTACCTGGAGAACCCGGAAGGCGAGGGGCTCAACGACGAGGGTAGAGCACTAATTCAGTACATCGATGTGGCGCGCACGCCTGAACATGCTTTGCACCTCGCTACAGCCTACGCCGCAGGCAACGACCCGAAGGCTCCGATGAGGGCTGTCGCACGGGATCGTTTCCTGCCCATGCTTGACGGACGAGCGTCACGACGTGTGGTCGATGCGATAGCGGCAAAACTTGCGCCCGATGGCGATTGCCGATCCGCAATCGGATCTTCCTCCTTGATCGACAGAATGACTGACCATCTGGACCGCATTGCCGCACAAAAGAGAAGCTGGTCCGGCGATCGAAAGGCGCTTTCGCGAGCACTCGACCATGTGCGGCGACACCTCGTCGAGGCGGTCAAACAGCGCCCCGGGTTGCTCCGCATTGTTCAGAAATTACGCAGCAAGAAGCACTGAGCATGCCTTCCGTTGCCGTTGTGATTCCGATGTTCCGGACCGGGCAAACCACGCTGGACGTCGTCCAGGCGGTCTTGCGTTGTCGACGTCCGGACGATGTCACGCTCAAGATCATCGTCGTGGACGACTATTCGTGTGATGGCAGTGCTGAGTGCATTGAACAAGCCCAGTTGTCCCACGTCTGCGTGGTCAGACAGCCCATCAACATGGGACGAAGCGCCGCGCGTAATCGTGGCGCATTTATAGCCACAGCCGACTACCTGTTGTTCATCGACAGCGACTGCGTACCCGCAGACGATAGATTCATACTTAGACACATCGCGACCATCCAGGCGGGAGCTACCGTTTCAATGGGCGAGGTGAGCGGGAACAACGATGGATTCTGGCACGCCTATCAAGCGTCCGCTCTGGCACGTCGCAAACGTGCGTCAGTCTCGTATGGAATCGCGATGCAGGGTTCCTCGCAGAACTTTGCCGTACGCCGCGATGCGTTTCTGGAAGCCTCGGGATTCGACGAGGGCTACAGCAACTACGGCTTCGAAGATCGGGACCTCTTTCTTCGTATCGAGGCGCATGGTCACTGCTTCGCATGGACCCCGGACGCCGTCGTTAGACATTGCGATACGCTCGACCTTCTACGCGTCTGTTCGAAAATGGCGGAGGCGGGTGGACCGCCAGCGGTCCGTTTTTTTCAGAGGCATCCAGGCCCCTATGATCAGCTAGGGTATGGAAAGCTTGATGGCCGTTACCGGCGATGGCTAAGGGCACTTGAGCCGCTTACCACCTGCATCGCTCGCTGGTTCGCACCGTGGCTTTCACGACACCTCGAGTCGGCGTGGATCCCGATCCGACTCAGGACGGTGGCTGTGCGCCTCACGGTGGCCGCAAGCTACCTTCACGGAACGGTCGCACCAGACGATCAGAACTTTTTCAAAACATAGATCAGCGTAGGAATAACCGGCCGCCAAGGCAGCAGCCACTTATCAGATATGCGTCGCAACAACCGATCGCCGCGACTTCCCGGACGTTCGATCTCGAAGGTCTGACGCAAAGCCGGGACACACACGTTCTCGAAGGCAAAACCGCCCTCTCCCAGCATCCGCTCCAACGCTTCCATCTCCAGCGGTACGCAGTCGTAGAATGTGCCACGCCCCGACAGACGCAGGTAAGGCGAGCGCAACGACACTGGTAACCAGCTGAGAAAAGCAAGTCGGTAGTGCGGCTCGACCAGCATCCAACGATTTGGCACAGCCAAGTAGCAAACACCATCGGGCCGGAGGACACGGCGAATCTCGCGGAGATGATCCATTTGCTCCGCGTACTCCCCTACGTGCTCAATCACGTGATTGCTAAGCACCACATCGAACGTGTCATCGGCGAACGGCAGCTGCGTGTCAGAAACCTTATGGAAGCGATATCCGTCGGTCACGCCACGGCTATCCGTCACGTCGACAGCATCGACTTCGATGTCCAGTTCGGCATTCGTAGCGAAATAGTGCGAGATGCCGCCCGAGCCACACCCGATCTCGAGCAGACGTCGGCGTCTCGCACTAGGGCCGAGCCCCAGGAGGCGCTCGATCTTGATGCCTTTCTGCCGACGCGACGCCAGGTCCGATACGACGTGTCCATGACGCTCAGACGTCATCGCTTCTTGCCCAGGATTGAAAACAACCGCCGGTGAAATATCGGCCATGCAAACCGTGCCGCGAATTCACGCAGCGGTGCAGGCGCCATCCGGCGATCCAGAACGTCGCTGACCCGGCGAGCAAATGCGTCGTAGTCGCCTGGATTTACAAGGTACCCCGTCAGCCCTTCCGAGACCGCGTCGGGGACACCTCCGATGCCAAAAGCGACGGTGGGAAGTCCATGCGCCGCGGCTTCGACTGCGACCATCCCGAAGCCCTCCACATCACCAGATACCTCACGAATGGGAAAGACATGGGCGTCGCTCGCCGCATAAGCAATCGCGAGCTGATCATCGTCGAGCGCACCCAGATGCATCACCGCGTCACCAAGGCCCAGCACACCGGCTTCTTCGCGCAAACGCGACCAGGCACCCGTCGCCCGACCGGCCAGAGCGTCGGGCGCTTCGTCGCCGATGACAACAAGCACAGCATGCGGATGTCTACGTAAAATGTTCGGCATCGCACTGAGGACGAATTCCCGGAGACCCTTCCGTTCCGTCATGCGGCCTACGGAAAGCAGCACAGGTCGTCCGACAAGGTTATGACGCTCGCGGAACGCGCCAATCATGTCATCAGGCGGCGCCTCTACGGCGACTTCGACACCCGGGTGCACGATATCGATGCGATCCGCCGGCACGCCAGCTTGTCGGGCGAGACGCGCAGTATTGACGCTGTTGGCGATGCAGGCGTCGCACCGTCGGATGAAAGGCAGCCAGACCGATCGATAGACCGGATGCGGCACCACAATATCCAGGCCGTGGACGTAGGCAGCCACTCCAGCACGTGACAACCGGCCGACGATCCACGCGATGGGAACGGTCAGCCCACTACCTGCGAGCACCCAGGCCGGGCGGGTGTGGATAGCCGCACTCAGCGTGCGAAAAAACGCCACGAGCATGAAGGACGCCAGCGTGCCCCATCCGCACTCCCGGACGTCCATGGACGCTGGCAGCACTGCACGCGCGCCACGAGGCCCAATCACCACGACACGAAAGTGTTCCGCGAGGCCCTGAGCCATATGCAGGTTGAGCCGTTCCATACCGCCGCGTAGCGGCGGCAGGTTGCGACTTACCAGGATCAGCGTGCGGCGCTTGTCGTTCACGAGTCGGCGGGACGATACGTCAGTGCGGTGATCTGCTCGGAAACCAGGCCTATCAGAAACACGATCACCGCCGCACTCCACATCAACGTGCTTCCGTTCGTTAAGCGCCCGTGACTCAGGAAGGTGAAGCCGTAATTGACGCAGCCCAGAAGAAAGAATCCGGCGCTCACGGGCAGGAAAAGCTTCAGAGGCGAGTAAAGAGTTGCGATCTTGAAGATGATCAGGAGAAACCGGATGCCGTCTTTGAGCGGCTTGATGTGACTCTTGCCCACGCGGGTGTGAGCCTTGATCGGCTCGTATGCCACGCCGTACGCACTGCGGAAGAACGCCATCGTCGACGTCGTGGGATAGGAAAACCCGTTCGGCAGCAGATGAAGAAACTCGCGAAACCGCGATGCGCGCGCAGCCCGAAATCCCGAGGTCAGATCGGCTACCGCCTGCCCGGTCATACGGCTTGCCAACCAATTGTAGAGCGTATTAGCAAGACCACGACCGACCCCTGCCTGACTCTCCCAGTCACGCGCCCCCACCACCATGTCGTAGCCCTGCTCGAGCCTTGCCACAAGTCTGGCGATATCCGTCGGATCATGCTGACCATCGCCGTCCATGAACACGAGGATCTCGCCTGTCGCCGCGCGGGCGCCGCGCTTGATAGCCGCGCCGTTGCCCATGGAATAGGGCGACGACACGCATTTGACCGCGTTCTCCGCACAGACGTCACGCGTCTCGTCGGATGAGCCGTCATCCATGATGAGAACTTCGGCATCGGGCTGCAAAGCGCGAAGTCGCGGTAGCAGATCCGCAAGTGCGGCTGCCTCATTCTTTGCTGGAATAATGATACTGATGCGGCTCACGAACTGCTCCCGATGCACATGATTTCTATAAGAAACCTGCTTGTATAAGAAACCCACTTATGACGAACGTCGCAACCACCCGTCATCCGAGATAGCGCGCGTGAGCGCGTGGGTAAATCGCACTTTGTCACGCTTATCCAGATGAGAGCCGTCTGGACATTGAAACGTCGTCAGTGCCGGCACATCGAGATAGTGAACGCCCTTCGCTCCTGTTTCCATCCTGAAGCGATCCCAGAAGTCGGCACGCGGATAGCGCTTGGCGTCGGCTTCCCAGACCAGCCCCGAACGAGGAAAAACCACGAAAACTACCTCACCGCCGCGTGCTTCGATACGACGCACCATCGTCGCGATCCTCGCCGCATTGTCCTTGAAATCAGGGAAATTTGCGCTGGCAAGCCCCCTGATTCGCAAGCTGAGGGCAGACTCGACGTCCCTGGGTGCCCCCCTCAGCGCCACATCGTCAAAGCCTGCGTTACGAGCCGCTCGGTCGTAGTAGGTGTACGGCATACTCACCAGACTGTAGTCGGCGGAGCGTTCCCGCGAAGGTAGCGTCACGAGATACTGCGGTGTGGCGCGCGGCGAAAACGCGCGAGTCGTCAGCGCCACGAAGGGTCCAGCGCCATCCGCGTAGCTCCGCATGAATCGCTGCCTGAACGACGCGAGCGTCGCCTCTATCGCTAAGAAGTTAAACTTCACCGTAAGATTTCGCTCGCGCCGTGCTTCGCGGACAAAATCCTGTGCCTGGGCGTCGAACGCCGTATCTCCCAGCGCGCTGTCCTGATATTCGACGATGACTGCCCCTGTGACGCTATCGTCCGCCGCAATATCGGCGAGCACCGGGAGATATGAGTTTCCATCGATCCCCAACTGGACGGGTACACGTCCCGAGTCCTCGCCCAGTGCGGTGAGATCCAGATCGAGCAAGGCGCGCGATGCCCCGACCAGCACCAACGCACGATGGCCCAGCTCGCTGGCACGCTTCCGTTCTTGTGCCCAGCGTTGCGATGAGTCGACCACATTCGGCCGAAATCCCCGCCCCGCCAAGGCTGACTCGAGCATCAGAATGCCCGCGATCAAAAGGACTATCGACACCGCAAGCGGGCGCAGCCAGGCGCCTGCCGGAATGGCACGACTGCGTGTGTAAATGTCAGAACTGAAAATAGATGAACGCACGGTCGTCGCCTCCCGAAGCAAGGAATACGCCGACGAGGCAGAGGGTGATAAGGCTGGTGCGCACTGCCGGAGACCACGCAGCGGCGACCTCCTCGAGTGCGATGTCCCGCGTACGCCAATGCCAGGCCACTGTGCAAAGCATCAAAACGATCGCCATCCACTGATTCGCGTCGGCGCCAGCGGGCTGACGAAGCCCATCGAGCAGTGCTACACACGTCCACAAGTCCGGCGCCCGGAAGGGGATCCATGCGAGACAGACCAGAGTAAACGTCAGTACCGTAAGCACGGCGTCTGCCGTTTTGCCCTCGAAGCACATTGGGAAGCGGGCCCGAAGAGAACGCTCAGCGACGAGATACGCGCCGTGTAGCGCACCCCACGTTACAAACATCCATGACGCACCGTGCCAAAGACCACCAAGCAGCATGGTCAGCATGAGGTTCCTGCGCGTGGCCAACTCACCGCCACGACTACCGCCAAGCGGTATGTAGAGATAATCGCGCAGCCAGGTGGAAAGTGAGATGTGCCAACGACGCCAGAAGTCCGAGAACCCCCGGGCCGCGTACGGCGCGCGAAAGTTGTCAGGAAACGCATAGCCGAAGCACAACGCCAGCCCGATGGCGCAAAGTGAATAGCCGCCGAAATCGAAATAGATCTGTCCCGCAAACCCAAGGATCCCGGCCAGCGCAGCTACCCCGTGATATGAGCCGGGTGCGTCGTAAACCGCGTCCGCAACGGGTGCCAGCAACGTATCCGCCAGCACGCTTTTGAAGAACAGTCCGATCATGACAATGGTCAGGCCCCACCCGATCTGCTGGGCCGTCGCTTTTGGCGGATGGGCGATCTGGGGAAGGAGCGCCCGCGCACGGACGATCGGCCCCGCTACCAAGTGCGGAAAGAAGGCGACGAACAGCGCGTAGTCGGCCAAGGAGGTGTCCGCCTCGATCTCGCGGCGATAGACATCGATCGTGTAAGACAGCGACGCGAATGTATAAAACGAGATACCGACCGGCAGCACGATGTTCCAGGCAGGTGGCACGTAGGCCACCCCCACGGTCGCCAACAGCCCCTGGAAGTTATGCAGCGCAAAGTCGCCGTATTTGAAGAAGCCAAGCAGCGACAGATTCGCGATGAGACTAACGACCAACAGGGCACGCCGCTTTCCTGCACCGCGCTCACGCCAGATAAGCCGCGCCAGCAACCAGTCCAGCATGGTCGAGAACAGCAGAATCAGGAGATAGGGCGGGTTCCACGCGGCATAGAACGCATAGCTGGCCACCAGAAGGAGCAACTTTCGACCCGTGCCGACAGGGAGGCACTGGTGCAGCGAAAACACCACTGCGAAGAACACGAGGAAACTCAACGAATTGAACAGCACCAAGCGCCCCCGCAAACGTCCCGCCGTGCATTACGCACCCCTGTCTATCGCGGCGCCAAGCAGCGCGAGCGAGGCATCCTACCGGATTTGCTCTTCACACCGAAACCAACCGGCAGTTTCACGTTATGAGACGTGACCAAACCCACAATCTAGAGTAGATTCAGGCGCGTATCTCGGGGAAACGGGACCCAACATGGCTTCACAAATGCATTCGCCCATGCTGGCGGGTCTTACGGGCATGGCCCGGCGCCTCGTCACCGAGGGCGTCATGGCCGAGGCCGACGTTCGTAAGGCTGTCCAGGACGCCGCCGAAAAGCGCTCGTCCCTGTCCGCATGGCTGGTGGACCACAACCTGGTGGACAGCGCCAAGCTGTCCCAGGTGGCGTCGTCCGAGTTCGGTATGCCGCTGATGGACATAAGCGCGATGGTCCCGGGCAATATGCCCCTGGACCTCGTGACGGAAGCGCTCATCTCCAAGCACCAGGCGCTTCCGCTGTTCAAGCGCGGCAAGCGCCTGTTCGTCGGCATCGCCGATCCCATGCAGTCGCATGCGCTGGACGAAATCAAGTTCCACTCGAACCACATGGTTGAGCCGGTACTGGTCGACCGGGCGCAGCTGCGCCGGGTGATCGACAGTGCCCTGTCGGCGATGAACAACTCGGTGCCGGCCTTCGGTGAGGGCGACCTCGACGACCTGGCGCTCGAGGGGGCTGACGAGGACGGCGATGTCACCACCGGCATTGACGCCAACGCCAACGACGATGCCCCGATCGTCAAGTTCGTCAACAAGGTCCTGGTCGACGCGATCAAACGCGGAGCGTCGGATATTCACTTCGAACCGTTCGAAACGGTCTACCGCGTACGCCTGCGCATGGACGGTATCCTGCGTGTGGTCGCCACCGCGCCGATCAAGCTGGGCAACCGCATCGCTTCGCGCCTGAAGGTCATGAGCGGCCTGGACATCGCCGAGCGTCGCGTCCCGCAGGACGGCCGTATCAAGCTCAACCTGACCAAGACCCGCGCCATCGACTTCCGCGTCAGCACCCTGCCGACCCTGTTCGGCGAGAAGATCGTGCTGCGTATCCTCGATGGCTCATCGGCCAAGCTCGGCATCGACAAGCTCGGCTATGAGGAGGTCCAGAAGAATCTCTACCTCGACGCCATCGAAAAGCCCTACGGCATGGTCCTGGTGACCGGCCCGACGGGTTCCGGTAAGACGGTATCGCTCTATACGGCCCTGAACATCCTCAACACCGAGGGGCGCAACATCTCCACGGTGGAAGACCCGGTCGAAATCCGCGTCGAGGGCATCAATCAGGTCCAACAGAACGTCAAGCGCGGCATGACCTTCGCGGCCGCTCTCCGCTCCTTCCTGCGCCAGGATCCGGACGTGATCATGGTCGGCGAAATCCGCGATCTGGAAACCGCGGAAATCGCGGTCAAGGCCGCGCAGACCGGTCACATGGTCCTGTCGACCCTGCATACGAACGACGCGCCGCAGACCATCGCGCGCCTGATGAACATGGGCATCGCCCCGTACAACATCATTTCGTCGGTCACCCTGATCATCGCCCAGCGCCTGGCCCGCCGGCTGCACGACTGCAAGAGGGAAATCAGCCTGCCACCGGCCGCATTGCTTGCCGAGGGTTTTACCCAGGAAGAAATCGACGCCGGCATCACCGTGTACGAGGCCGTCGGCTGCGACAGCTGTAACGAGGGCTATAAGGGCCGCGTAGGTATCTATCAGGTCATGCCGATGGTCGAGGACATCCAGAAGATCGTTCTCGAGGGCGGCAACGCCATGCAGATCGCCGAGGTGGCCAAAAAAGCCGGCATCAACGATCTGCGGGCATCCGCCTTGTTGAAGGTCCGCAACGGCGTCACCAGTCTGGCCGAGATCAACCGCGTCACCAAGGACTGACGTCTCGTCAGGGGACGAGACGTGTGAAGATGTGCGCTGGATGGCAGAAAGCCACCTGGCGTTACGTTCACACTAGAATAAGAACAGGGGCCTGCCGCCAGGCGGCGGCCACCTGATGTATCAACCCGGGGGGAACACCGCGTCATGGCTATCGCCACCGCCAGCAAGAACATGCGCGCCGCAGGTGCCGCGCGCGCCGCTGTAAGCACGCTCGTCATGTACGACTGGACCGCGCTCGACAAGCGCGGTAAGCGCATGAAGGGCGAGATGCAGGCGAAGAACGCCTCACTCGTGAAGGCGGAACTGCGTCGTCAGGGGATGAATCCGCAGACCGTGCGCGAGCGCTCCAAGCCTCTGTTTGGCTCTTCGGGCAAGAAGGTAAAGCCACAGGACGTCGCCATCTTCAGCCGCCAGATCGCCACGATGATGGCCTCGGGCGTGCCGATGGTCCAGGCCTTCGACATCATCGCCAACGGCCAGAAGAATGTCCGTTTCAAGAACATGCTGATCGACGTCAAGACCGACATCGAGGGTGGTGCCGCGTTGCACGAAGCGCTTGGCCGGTACCCGGTTCAGTTCGACGAGCTCTATCGCAATCTGGTCCACGCCGGTGAGTCTGCCGGTGTGCTCGATACGGTGCTCGACACCGTGGCGACCTATAAGGAGCGGATGGAGGGCATCAAGAAGAAGATCAAGAAGGCCCTCTTCTATCCGATCATGGTGCTTGTGGTCGCCCTGCTCGTCTCAATGATCCTGCTGCTGTTCGTGGTGCCGGTGTTCCAGCAGACCTTTGCCGAGGCAAAGGCCGAACTGCCTGCACCCACGCAGTTCGTCGTAAGCGCCTCGCAGTTCATGCAGTCGTACTGGTGGCTGGTCATTGGCATGATCGTGGGATCAATCGCGGCCATCATCTTCGCCAAGAACCGCTCGGAAAAATTTGCCCATTTCTTGGACCGCTTGTCGCTGAAGATCCCTGTCATCGGCGACCTCCTCCATAAGTCGGCCATCGCCCGCTTCTCACGTACGCTCGGCGTCACGTTCCACGCGGGCGTACCCCTGGTCGAAGCCCTCGACGCCGTCGCAGGCGCCACCGGTAGCGTCGTTTACGGCGAGGCGGTCAAGCAGATGCGCGACGACATCGCCGTCGGTCATCAGCTCCAGCTCTCGATGCGCCAGGTCAACCTGTTCCCCAATATGGTGGTGCAGATGACCGCGATCGGCGAAGAATCCGGCTCGCTGGACTCGATGCTGTTCAAGGTGGCCGAGTTCTACGAGGAAGAGGTGAACACCGCGGTTGACACGCTGAGCAGCCTGCTCGAGCCCTTCATCATGGTCATTCTCGGCGTCCTCGTCGGCGGCATGGTCATCTCGCTCTACCTGCCCATCTTCAAGCTCGCCGGCACTGTCTGACCGAACACCCGCCGAGCCATGCACAATAGGAACCCTTCGCCCTCGCGGGCGGAGGGTTTTTTCTTGACCACGGATCTTCCATGCCCGACTTGCCCCTCGCTCTCTGGATCGGCCTCGCCGGTGTCTTCGGCCTGCTGTTCGGCAGCTTCCTCAACGTCGTGATCCTCCGCGTCCCTGCGCGCATGCAGGCGGAATGGCGCAAGCAGGCGCGTGAAGTCCTCGAACTGGACGCCGTGGACGAGGCGCTGCCACCCGGCGTGGTGAAAGAGTCGTCGCACTGCCCGAAGTGCAAGCATCCGCTGGCCGCCCGGGACAACATCCCGCTGTTCGGCTGGCTCATGCTGCGCGGCCGCTGCCGCTATTGCCACGAGCCGATCTCGATCCAGTACCCGCTGGTGGAACTGCTGGCGGGTCTGGCCAGTGCCGCGGTGGTCTGGCGTTTCGGGCCGACACCGGGCGCCCTCGCCGGGCTGGTGCTGACGTATTTCCTGATCGCGCTGTCCGGCATCGATGCGCGCACGCAGCTCTTGCCGGACGAGCTCAACTATCCACTGCTGTGGATCGGTCTCGGCCTGTGTCTGATCCCCTCCTGGCAACCCCTGCCGATCGCCCCGACCTCCGCCATCCTCGCCGCCCTGCTCGGCTACCTCAGCCTCTGGAGCGTCTACTGGCTGTTCAAGCTGCTGACCGGGAAGGAAGGCATGGGCCACGGCGACTTCAAGCTGCTCGCTGCGCTGGGCGCCTGGATGGGCCCGGTCGCGCTGCTGCCGATCGTCATGCTGTCGTCGCTGATCGGTGCCATCGTCGGCGGTGCGCTGATTCTGTTTCGTCGCCACGGACGCGAGGTGCCGATTCCTTTCGGGCCCTATCTCGCCGCGGCGGGCTGGGTCTGGTTTCTGGTGGGCGATCGCCTGCTCGCCCTCTACATGCAGGTCAGCGGCATTCGATGAGCGGCTTCGTCGTCGCGCTTACCGGCGGGATCGCATCGGGCAAGAGCGCGGTGGAGCGCCGCTTCGAAGCGCGCGGTGTGCACGCCTACGACGCGGATGCGGCGTCGCGCGCCGTGGTTGAGCCGGGGTCCGAGGCGCTTGCCGAGGTAGCGCGCGTGTTCGGGCCCGGGGCGCTGAACGACGAGGGCGGCCTGGATCGCGCGGCCATGCGCCGGCGCGTGTTCGACGATCCGTCGGCACGGACGACACTGGAGGGCATCCTCCATCCGCGCATTCGTGACTGGTTGCGGGAGGCTGTCGCAGCCGATACGGGCGCCTACTGCATCTTGTCCATTCCGCTGCTCGTGGAGAACCACCGCCATTACGCGTGGGTCGACCGGGTGCTTGTAGTGGATGCGCCGGAGGCGGTGCGGATCGACCGGCTGGTACGCCGGGATGGCATCGACGAGGCGCTGGCTCGGAAGATGATCGCCGCGCAGGCGAGCCGGGGAGACCGGCTGGCGATCGCGGATGATGTGCTGGTCAACGATGGCGACGAAGCAACCCTGGATGCGCAGGTTGAGGTGCTCGACCGCCGCTACCGCACCCTGTCGTTGTAGGAGCGCGCCCCGCGCGCGAAACGACCTCGCGAAACCTTGTCGCGCGCAGGCGCGCTGCTACACCATTGATGCGGCGGTCAGCCTTTCGCTGACGAACGACTCCGCCGGGGTGGGCCGGCCGATGTGATAGCCCTGCACCAGATCGCAGTCCATCTCGACGAGGCGACGCAGCGTGGCCTCGTCCTCGACGCCCTCGGCGATCGCTTCCAGCCCCAGGCGGTGGGCGACGTCGATCATCGCCTGTACCAGCAGTTCGGTGCGGCTGTCGCCGGTCATGGCATCGACGAAGCTGCGGTCGATCTTCAGCTCGGTCGCCGGGAAGTGACGCAGGTAGGCGAACGACGCGTACCCCGTGCCGAAGTCATCGATGGCGACGCGTACACCGCAGTCGCGCAGGCGACGCAGGACCCGCACGCTCATGTCCAGATCGGTGAGCAGCGCCGTCTCGGTAATTTCCACGATCACGGACTGGGGCGGCACGCCCCAGATATCGATGGCGCCCAGCACCTGTTCGGCGAAGCCCTGCTCGACGAACACACGCGGCGACAGGTTGATCGCCACGTCGAGCGCACAGCCGCCCCGATGCAGGGCCGCCGCATGACGCAGCGAGGCGTTGATGCTCCAGCGGGTCAGCGGCACGATGAGGTCGCTGCGCTCGGCAAAGGGGATGAAGTCGCTGGGCGGGACGATGATGTTGGCGGCGGTGGTCCAGCGCGCCAGCGACTCCACGCGGTTCATTTCACCCGAGCGCAGATCGTGCAGCGGCTGGAAGGCGACCTGCAGGCGGTTGGCTTCGATGTCCTCGCGTAACTCGCCGTAAAGGATTTCTACCGGTGTCACGTCGGGCTTGTAGATGGCGAAGGCCTCGCCGATACGCAGGGCTTCGTCGTGAGCGAGCTCCGCGCGGCGGTACAACCAGTCGGCGGTCACACCATGCTCGGGATGGATGGCCACACCGACGACGGCGCGACCGTGCCAGGGACGCTCACCCTGCATCAGCGGGCCATCGAACGCGCCGACGATGCGGGTCGCCGCAAGCAACGCGTGCGTGCGGTTACGCACCATCGGAAGAACCACCACGAACGTGTCGTCTCCCGCCACGAAGACGGTGTCGACATGGCGCAAGGCATCGACGATGCGTTCGCGCGAGGCGAGCATGATGTCGCTACCGAAGTCATAACCGAAACGCAGTTGCGCCTCGCGCATACCTTGCAGACGCACGATCAGAACGGCGCACGGACCGGCATCCGGCGACGACCGGTCGAGAATCGACTGGACCGCCGGCAGGATGTAAGCCCGCTCGCTCATGCGACGAAGTACTCGCGCGGATCGATACCGTGCGAACCGGCTGGCAAGGTGCGGAGAATCTCACGGCGCACCAGATCCACCTGGCGCATGAGATCGACGATCAGGAAATCGTCGAGCGCGCTCTTGTCGGGCCGGGAGAGAATCGCGACGCGCGGCTGCAGGCGGCGCGACTGGTTCTGCACCATCACGATGGCCACCTCACCGGTGTTGAGTTCGACCAGCGTGCCCGTGGGGTAGACGCCCAGGCAGGCCTGGAACTGTTCGACCAGCTCGCCCTGGAATTCGCGGTCGCGGCCGGCGTACAGCTCGCGTAAGGCGACGTGCTGTGACACGGCCGAACGGTACGGACGCGGCGTCGACATCGCGTGGTAGGTGTCGATGATCGCGGCCATACGCCCGGCGAGCGGAATGGCGGTGCCGGCCAGTCCCGAGGGATAGCCGGTACCGTCGTAACGTTCGTGGTGGGTGAGCACCATGTCGCGCACTTCGTTGTCGACGACACCGGAGTGATCGAGGATGGCGACGCCTTCATTGACGTGCTGACGTGCGAGGCCCCATTCATCGTCGTTCAGCGGTCCGTCGCGACTAAGCAGTTCCTCAGGCAGCTGCGACTTGCCGACATCCATCAGCAGGCCGCCGGCGGCGAGACTGACGATGGCGTCGCTTTCGAAGCCCATGTGCCGCCCGAACGCCGCGGCGAGCGTGCTGCAGCCGATCGCGTGCTGATAGGTATAGCCATCGCGCCGCCGCAGGCTTTCGATCCAGAAGAACGCGTCACCGCTGCGCAGCACACTCTCGACCATGGGGCGCACCGCGTTCTCGACAGCCTGCGGCTCGACCGGCCGACCATGCCGCAAGTCGTCGACCATGCGCGTGGCGAACTCGGCGACGGTGTCGAACGCCTCTCTGGCGCGCGGCATCTCATCGTCGAACGAGGCCGTGTCGGTATACGCGTGTCGACTGACCAGACGCAGGCTCGCCGCAGCACGCGGTGCGGGGGTGGCAACGGCCTTCGGCGCGATGCGCTGCGGGGTGAACCGGCTGTCGGGGACGACCTGACGGTGCATGTCCACGAAGACGTATTTGCAGAAACGACTGAGCGACTCGATGTC
The DNA here is from genome assembly GCF_000745235.1 of Luteibacter mycovicinus. Classification (NCBI taxonomy): domain Bacteria; kingdom Pseudomonadati; phylum Pseudomonadota; class Gammaproteobacteria; order Lysobacterales; family Rhodanobacteraceae; genus Luteibacter; species Luteibacter mycovicinus. Next base: position 3,552,160 of record NZ_JQNL01000001.1, on the reverse strand, counting down.
CTCACGGGACTCGATGGGCAGGCCCTGCAACGGAAAGGGCGTGTCGGACCAGTCACAGTCCAGGCGACTGACATACATGCCGACCTCCAGGTCGGACACGAAGACACGTCGCTCCACTAAATCGTACGCCACGTTTCCCCTCGCTCCTTTAGCCACGCTGGCCGAATACGCGCACGACTCTAGCGTGTTGCGCGTGTCGATGGCTTATCGGCCCTGCATCCCGATTCTGTAGGTACAGAGTTGTGAAGGTGGCCTTCACGCCGTGTGAGGTTTTCCCGGGTACACCGGTCTGGTGTATCAGGTCATGTCGACCGGGAGAAACTCATGCCGCGCCTTTCCCTGATCCCCGCTCTGCTCCTCGCCCTCACCGCGTGCTCGGCCGCTTCGGCGCGCGACGAGGGTGTCCGCCTGCCCGCCCCCACCGTCGATGCCGCACCGGCCGCTGGCGACGCCACCGCCGTGTTCGCCGGCGGGTGCTTCTGGGGCGTTGAGGGCGTGTTCCAGCACGTCCGCGGCGTGAAAAGCGTCCGCACCGGCTACTCGGGTGGTGACGCCGCCCATGCCAATTACGACGATGTCAGCGACGGCGATACCGGACACGCCGAATCGGTAAAGGTCGTTTACGATCCGGCACAGGTGTCGTACGGGCAGTTGCTGCAGGTGTTCTTCTCGGTGGCGCAGGATCCGACGCTGCTGAACCGGCAGGGGCCCGACTCCGGCACGCAGTACCGGTCGGCGATTTTCTATGCGACGCCGGAGCAGAAGAAGGTGGCGGAGGCATATATCGCCCAGCTGACCGCGGCGCACGCGTTTTCGTCGAAGATCGTGACGGAGGTAACGCCGTTTAAGGGTTTCTACCTCGCGGAGGACGAGCACCAGGACTACATGCGTCTGAATCCGGACGCGATGTACATCGCGATCAACGATCGGCCGAAGGTGCTGGCCCTGCAGCGCATTTATCCGGAGCGGTACGTGGCCGGCTGGGCCAACGGCCGCTGAGAACCCCCAACCTCCTGTAGGAGCGCGCCTTGCGCGCGATAGCCGGGTCGCGCGCAGGGCCATATCCCGGTCGCGGAGCGCGATATCCGGGTCGCGCGCAGGCGCGCTCCTACATGGGTCAGATCATGGGCAGGTTCAGGCCCTGCTCCCTTGCGCAGGCCACGGCATCCTCGTAGCCCGCATCGGCGTGCCGCATCACGCCGGTGCCGGGGTCGTTCCACAGCACGCGGGCCAGCCGCTTGTCCGCCGCCTCGCTGCCGTCGGCCACGATCACCACGCCGCTGTGCTGGCTGTAACCCATGCCGACACCGCCGCCGTGGTGCAGGCTGACCCAGGTCGCTCCGCCGGCCACGTTGAGCATCGCGTTGAGCAACGGCCAGTCGCTGACCGCGTCGCTGCCGTCGCGCATGGCTTCGGTTTCCCGGTTCGGGCTGGCGACCGAGCCGGAATCGAGATGGTCGCGGCCGATCACGATGGGCGCCTTCAGTTCGCCGTTGCGCACCATCTCGTTGAAGGCGAGCGCCAGCCGGTGCCGCTGCCCCAGACCCACCCAGCAGATACGCGCCGGCAGGCCCTGGAAGCTGATCCGCTCGCGCGCCATGTCCAGCCAGCGGTGCAGATGCGGATCGTCGGGAATCAGCTCCTTCACCTTGGCGTCGGTCTTGTAGATGTCTTCCGGATCGCCTGACAGCGCGACCCAGCGGAACGGCCCGACGCCGCGACAGAACAGCGGTCGCACGAAGGCGGGCACGAAGCCGGGGAACGCGAACGCCTCGCTCAGCCCCTCGTCCTTGGCCATCTGACGGATATTGTTGCCGTAGTCGAAGGTCGGCACACCCTGCCGATGGAAGGCGAGCATGGCCTCGACATGACGGCGCATGGAGGCCTTGGCGGCATGGGCGGTGCCAGTCGGATCGGCCTTGCGGCGCTCGAACCATTCCTCGACGGTCCAGCCGGACGGCAGGTAGCCGTTGACGGGGTCGTGGGCGCTGGTCTGGTCGGTGACGGCATCGGGACGGACGCCCCGGCGCACGAGCTCCGGCAACACGTCGGCCGCGTTGCCTAGCAACGCCACGGACACGGCGCGGCCTTCCTTCGCGTAGCGATCCAGCCGCGCGAGCGCGTCGTCCAGGTCGCTGGCCTGCTCGTCCACGTAGCGCGTCTTCAGGCGGAAATCGATGCGGCTCTGCTGGCATTCGATGGTCAGCGACGAGGCGCCGGCCAGCGAGGCGGCGAGCGGCTGCGCGCCGCCCATGCCGCCGAGGCCCGCCGTCAGAATCCAGCGACCGGCCAGCGATCCGCCGTAATGCTGACGCCCCATCTCGACGAACGTCTCGTAGGTGCCCTGCACGATGCCCTGCGAGCCGATGTAGATCCATGAGCCGGCGGTCATCTGGCCGTACATCATGAGGCCCTTGCGGTCGAGCTCGTTGAAGTGCTCCCAGTCGGCCCACGCCGGCACCAGATTGGAATTGGCAAGCAGCACGCGCGGCGCGTCGGGGTGCGACGGAAACACGCCGACCGGCTTACCGGACTGAATCAGCAGGGTTTCGTCGTCGCGAAGTTCGCGCAGGCTGCGCAGGATGGCGTCGAAGCATTCCCAGTTACGCGCGGCACGACCGATACCGCCGTAGACCACCAGTTCCGCCGGGTTTTCCGCCACCTCGGGATCGAGATTGTTCTGCAGCATGCGGAACGGCGCTTCCGTCAGCCAGCTGCGGCAGGTCAGTTCGGTGCCGCGAGGAGCGCGGACGGTACGGGTGGTGTCGATGCGCGTGACAGCCGTCATCGGGATGCTCCGGAGCTCGGGAATTCCGGATTATGGCCGCGCCGCGCCGCCACCCGCCAGCGGCGGCGCAGCAAAGGCGGCGATTACTGGCCGCTGGTGGACGGTCGCGACGGGGCGACGGCGCCGCGGTTGGAGGGCGTGGTCTCGTACTGGCGCGCGGCCGAATCCTGCTGCGCGCGGTTCAGTTGCTGCTGGCTGCGCTGTGCGTTGTCCAGCTGGTTGCGCATGGCCGGGTCGGTCGTATTGGTCCGCTGGATCGCCGTGTTGTTCTGCTGCAGCTGCTGGCGCACGTTGCTCTGGTTCTGCGCGTTCTGCAGCTGCTGACGATCGACCTGACGCTGAAACTGCGCCGTCTGCGACGGCGTGGACACCACCGCGCGGGGACGCGGTGTCGCAGCCGGAGCGGCCGCGGCGGGCCGGGCGGGCTTGGCGGGCGGGGTTTGCGCGACCGCAAGCGCGGGCACGGCGACGAACAGCACCGACAGCAAGATGTTGCGTGATGAATTGGTCATGAGAGTCCGCCATGATGGTGGGTATTGATTAGCTCAGAGCCTACGTTTTCCGTCATGAACGTCACGTTTTCCCGCCTCGCCGCGATCTTCACGCTGATCGCCACGCTGGCCGTCACCGCTTGCGCCACGCGTCCGGTTACCGCTCCCGCCCATCCCCCCGTTCTGCTGGTTTCGATCGACGCCTTCCGCCCCGACTATCTCGACCGGGGACTGACCCCGAACCTAATCGCCATGGCGAAAGACGGCGCCCGTGCGCCTTACATGCTGCCGTCGTTTCCGTCCCTGACCTTCCCCAACCACTACACGCTGGTGACGGGACGCGTGCCGGACCACCACGGCATCGTCAACAACACGATGAGCGATCCGGCGCTGGGCAGCTTCAGCCTGGCCAACCGCGCGGCGACGAGCGACGGCCGCTGGTGGGCCGATGCCGAACCGATCTGGGTGACGGCGCAGAAACAGGGTCTGCATACGGCGACGATGTTCTGGCCAGGTACCGAGGCCGCGATTCACGGCGTGCGCCCGGACCACTGGATTCCGTTCGACGATTCGCTGACCTCACGCGCCCGCGTCGACAAGCTGCTCTCATGGATCGACGAGGCGGGTCCGAAGCCGGTGTTCGACACGCTGTACTTCGACGCGGTCGATCACGCGGGCCATGAGTTCGGGCCGGATTCCCCCGAGGTGAACGCCGCACTGCGCGAAGTGGATGATGCGCTCGGCTACCTGATCGCCCAGCTGCGCCAGCGCGGGCTCTACGACCGGATGAACCTGATCGTGCTGTCCGACCACGGCATGGCCGACGTGCCAAGGGGCAACATCGTCTTCGCCGACCAGGAGACCGACCTCGACGCGCTCGACGCGGTGTCGTTCGGTGTCATGGCCACCTTCAACCCGAAGCCGGATCGTGACTCGTCCGCCGCCGTGGCGCGGCTGCTCGGTCCGCACGAGCACATGCATTGCTATCGGAAGGAAGACCTGCCGGCGCGGCTGAACTACGGCACCCACCGCCGCGTACCGGCGCTGCTGTGCCTCGCCGACACCGGCTGGGCGATCACCAGCCACGAGCAGCTGGCGAAGCGGAACGGGCCGATGTCGCGCGGCGAGCACGGTTACGACAATCTCGACCCGACCATGCGCGCGCTGTTCGTCGCCCACGGTCCGTCGATCGGCCATGGCGTCACCATCGCGCCGTTCCCTAACGTCGACGTCTACCCGCTGCTCGCCCACCTGATCGGCATCGAACCGCTGCCGAACGACGGGCACCTGAAGGATGTCGAGGGCGTGCTGGCGACACCGGCTCACTGAACGGCGGACGGGGCGGCAATCCCGTAGAATCGGGCCATGCGCCAGATCTATACCTCCCCCCGCCCCGAAAACATCGACCGGATCGTCGCGTTGCTCGCCGAGCACGCGATCGAGACGACCGTCACCAACCGTTCGACCTGGAATCGCCCGACCTACCAGCGCTTCAGCTATTCGCAGCGCCAGTCCGACCGCGATACCTGGCCGCAGGTGTGGGTAAAGAGCGCCGACGATTTTCCGCAGGCCCGCGCCTTGCTGAAGGACATCGGCATCGAACCGGTCGTGCGTTTCCAGGAGGAACTCCAGCTGCACCGCACGCCGGACCGCCGTCCGGTCGCGCAGCGCACCGCGTCCCGCGTGCGCCTGATGGTGCTGACCATCGTCGCCGGGGTGATGCTGGTGGTGTTCCTCAAGGCCACCCAGGTCCTCTGAGTGGACGACATCGTGGCGCCGCGCCCCGCCCATCTCCTGCTGCGCGAGGAAACCCGCGAAGCGCACGAGGACACCGAAGCCTCGGGCGGCATGCGTCGGCTGATGGACGGTGAGCTGGACGTGGCGGGGTATGAGACGCTGCTGCGTGCGCAGCTGGGGTTGTTCGAGGAGTGGGAGGCGGAGCGCGCGAGGTGGCTGGCTGACGTCGTGCCTCGGGCGGGTTGGAGCTATGTGTCGCGGGCGTCGTTGCTGCGGGGCGATCTGGCTGTCGCGAGCGGGGCTCGCTCCTACACGAGCCGCCCTGTCGAAGGTCGCGCCCCCCCTGTAGGAGCGAGCCCCGCTCGCGATGTTCCTGCCCCTGCCCCTGCCCCTGTAGGAGCGAGCCCCGCTCGCGACGCTCCTGCCTCTGCCCCTGTAGGAGCCAGCCCTTCCGGCGATTCGACCCGCGACTCCGCGACCTGCTGGGGCGAACTCTACGTCATCGAAGGCTCCGCCCTCGGCGGTCGCCTGATCGTCCGCCGCCTGCGCGAACTCTACCCGGACCGCGACCACCGGTTCTACGCCATCGGCGAGGAAGCCCCCTCGGCCTGGCGCCGTTTCCAGCACATCCTCGACACCCAGCTGCATGACGACGCCTCGCGTCGCGCCGCCGTTGACGGTGCGCGACGCATGTTCGCCCGCTTTCGACAGACCCTGATGGAGCCTGCCGCGCATGTCTGACCTGCCCGACCTCAACGCCTGCGACCGCGAGCCGATCCACATCCCCGGCTCGATCCAGCCCCATGGGGTATTGATCGTGGCCGACGCGGCGACGCGGACGATCCTGCAGATCAGCGAAAACGCGGCCGACGTGCTGGGTGTCGACCTCGACGCCGTGCTGGACGCGCCGCTCCACGAAGTGATCGGTCTCCCCGACGACCTGTTCATCGACGATGAGCGGCCGGCGCACAGCTCCTGGGTCCCCGTGGTGTTCCCGCACGACGTGGACAAGTCGGGCTGGTATGCCACCGTGCATGCCTATGACACGCGCTGGATGATCGAGATCGAGCCGCGCGAAGACTATTTCGACGACGATCCGCTCCGCGTCGCCTACGACCTCACGCACAAGCTGGAAATCGACGGCAACGTGCAGCGCGCGGCGACGCGTGTCGCGCGCACCATCCGTGGCCTGCTCGGCTACGACCGCGTCATGGTCTACCGCTTCGATCACGACTGGCACGGCGAAGTCGTCGCGGAGTCGCGCAAGGACGAGCTGGAGCCCTATCTGGGCCTGCACTATCCCGCCACCGACATTCCGGTGCAGGCGCGCGCGCTGTACCTGCGCAACCGGGTCCGCCAGATCAGCGACTGCAAGTACATCCCTTCGCGCATTCTCCCGCCCTACGATCCGCAGACGTCCGAAGCCACCGACCTCAGCGATGTCTCACTGCGCAGCGTGTCGCCGGTGCATCTGGAATACCTCGGCAACATGGGCGTCACCGCCACACTGGTTGCCTCGATCATCGCGAACGGCCGCCTCTGGGGCCTGATCGCCTGCCATCACTACAGTCCGTTCTTCTGCGACCACCGCATGCGTCAGGTGGCCGATTCCGTCGCGCGCGCGTTCGCCACGCGCGTCGCCGCGATCGAGGAGATGGACAAGATCGAGGTCGAGAGCACCCTGCTCACGGTCCGCGAAAAGCTGATCACCGCGTTCAACGAAAGCGATCGCATCGATCCCGAACTGCTGGCCACGCTCGCACCGGAATTGCTCGAGGTGGTCGACGCCGATGGCGTGGCGATCTTCGCCGGCAACCGCGTCATCCGCCATGGCCATCTGCCCGACGAAGCCGCGCTACTGCGAATCCGCGATGTCGTCGGCACGTCGGATACGCCGATGATGGCCGACAGCATCACCGGCGTGCTCAATACCGACGAGGTCGGCAGGCACTATCCCGAGCTGGCCGGACCCGAATTCGCCGGCCTCGCGGCGGGCGTGATCTTCATGCCGCTGCAGGCCGACTCGCATAACGCGGTGGTCTGGACGCGCGCGGAGCAGGTGCGCAACGTGCGCTGGGCAGGCAACCCCTCACTGGCCAAGCTCGAGGTCATCCCCGGCGCGCGCCTGTCGCCGCGGCAGAGTTTTTCGTCGTGGCAGGAAACGGTGCGCGGTCGCTCGCGGCCGTGGTCGCGCCAGCACCTCGACTCCGCCCGCGGCCTGCGCGTGCTGATCGAGATGATGGAGCGCAAGCATTACCAGCAGAGCTTCGCGCTGATGCGCGCGTCGCTCTCCCGCCTGCCCGACGCCATCGTCATCACCGACGCGAGCCATGCCGACTGGCGCCAGTGCCAGATCGTCTTCGTCAACGACGCCTTCGTCCGCGCCACCGGGCATCGCGTCGAGAGCCTGGCGGGCCTGCATATCGGCAGCATTCTGGTGGGCGATGACGCCATGTTCGCCCGTCGCGCGGGTACGCTGGACGCCGCCGAAGCCGCGCGCATCGATGTCGCCCTGCGCAAGGCCGACGGCGGCGTGCTGCAGGGCCGCCTGGAACTCGAACCGGTCACCGATGCCACCGGCACCATCACGCACTGGATGTCCGTCCACCACCGGGCGTAATAAGATCGGTCCATGACCGATCGAGTCCGCCTGTTTCAGACATTGCCGCATTCCTGCGGTTATTTCGCCGAGCGGACGGCACAGAACCTGGTGGTCGATCCCGGCGCGCCGCATCTGGACAAGCTTTACGGGCCCGCGCTGGCCAAGGGCTTTCGCCGCGCCGGCGGGCACCTTTACCTGCCGCAGTGCGCCGCCTGCCAGGCCTGCGTGCCCTGCCGCATCGACGCCGATCGGTTCACGCCGGACCGCACCCAGCGCCGTTGCGCCTCGCGTAACGCCGATATCAGCGTGACCGAGACGCTGCCGGGCTTCACCAGCGAACGCCACGAACTCTACGAGCGCTATCTTCGCGCGCGACACCCTGGCGGCGGCATGGACACGGCGGATGCGGAGGATTTCCAGCGCTTTCTCGCCGCGCCCTGGAGCCCGACCGTGTTTCTGGAAATGCGCCAGGGCGAACGTCTGCTCGGCGTCGCGGTGACCGACATCGCGCTGGCCGGTGTCTCGGCCGTCTATACGTTTTTCGATCCGGATGAATCGGCGCGAAGCCTGGGCACCTTCGGCATCCTGCAGCAGGTCGCGCTCGCAAAGCGCCGCGGCATTCCGTACGTGTACCTCGGGTTCTGGATCGCCGGGCATCCCAAGATGGATTACAAGCGGCGCTTCCATCCGCTGGAAATCCGCAAGCATGGGCGCTGGATCGAGACGCCCTGAGCGGCGATCATGCGTGCATGACATCCCTGCCCCTGATCCGCGCGGCGTGGTTCGCCCTCGCCTTCGCCTTAGCCGACGCAGCCACGGCATCGCCTCCTTCTCCCACCGACGTCGCGCCCTCGTTCGAGCTGGTCGCGCTCGGCGTCGAAGGCGGCATCCGCACCGACAACCTCTCGGCGTACCTGCTCAAGGCCACCGGTGACGACAGGTACCTCGGTCTCGACGCCGGAACGCTGGTCTCGGGTATCCAGGTCGCCCTGGCGCACGGCGCGCTGCCGGAGGCCCATGGCAGCGATCTCGCGGCGGCCGGCAGCGTGTTGCGCAACGGCATCGCGGGCTATTTCATCAGCCACGCGCATCTGGACCATATCGCCGGCCTCGTCATCGCATCGCCCGACGATCGCGGCAGCAAGCCGCTGTACGGGCTCGCCTCGACCACCGAACGCCTCAGCGCCGATTACTTCAACTGGGACGCCTGGCCCAACCTGGCCAACACCGGCAAGGCACCCGCCCTCGGCCGGTATACGCTCACCGCCGAACCGCCCGGTCGCTGGTTCGAGGTCGCCGGTACCTCGATGCAGGCGGCCATCTATCCGCTGTGGCACGACAGCGCCGTGTCGTCGATGATCCTGCTGCGCCACGGGGACGCGTATTACGCGTATTTCGGCGATACCGGCCCGGACGCGCTTTCGAAAGGGCAGCATCGGCTTGCCGACATCTGGCAGGTGCTGGCGCCACTGGTGCGCGCCCATCGGCTGAAGGGCCTGCAGATCGAGGTATCGTCGCCCGGCGATGTACCCGACGCACAGCTGTTCGGACACATGACGCCCGCATGGCTTCACCGTGAGCTGGCGGCCCTGGCCACGCAGGCGGGTGACCCCCTTGCCCTGCACGGGCTTCCCGTCATCGTCGACCACATCAAGCCCAGCCTGGAACCGGGGCGCGACCCGCGCGCCCTGATCGCCCGCGAGCTGTCCGAAGGCGACACCACCGGTGTCCGTTATGTCGTTATCGGCCAGGGCGACCGGGTAAAGCTTTGACGCAGGCTGCCGATCTGTGAAAAGCCCCGCGTTGGCTCCCGGCTCCACGAGCGACGACAATCGGGGTCTGTCCCGCACCGGAACCGCCATGGGCCCGCGCCGCATCGTCTGCCTCACCGAGGAACCCACCGAAACGCTTTACCGTCTCGGTGAGCAGGACCGTATCGTCGGGATCAGCGGTTTTACCGTGCGCCCGCCGGAAGCGCGCCGCGACAAACCGAAGGTCAGCGCCTTCACCAGCGCGAAGGTCGACCGGATCCTGGCGCTGAAACCCGACCTCGCCATCGGCTTTTCCGATATTCAGGCGGACATCGCCCAGGCGCTAATCAAGGCCGGCGTCGAGGTCTGGATTTCCAACCACCGCAGCGTGGAAGGCATCCTCGATTACATCCGCCGCCTCGGCGCGCTCGTCGGTGCGGCCACCCGCGCGAACGCGCTCGCCGATGAGCTCGAGCGCGGCCTCGACGCCACGCGGGAAGCCTCCGCGCGTCTGGCGCGACGGCCACGGGTGTATTTCGAGGAGTGGGACGAGCCTTACATTTCGGGCATTCGCTGGGTCTCCGAACTGGTGACGCTGGCCGGTGGGGACGACGTGCTTCCGCATCGCGCGGCCCAGCCGCTGGCGAAGGACCGGATCATCGGCGACGCGCAGGAGATCGTCTCGACGGCGCCCGAGATCATCATCGGCTCGTGGTGCGGCAAGCGCTTCCGCCCCGAGCACGTCGCCGCACGCGCGGGGTGGGAGGGCGTCCCGGCAATCCGCGACGGCGAACTCCACGAGGTGAAATCGCCGCTGATCCTGCAGCCGGGTCCGGCGGCACTGACCGACGGCCTGGCCGAGCTGCGCCGGATCATTCACGGCTGGAGCGCCCGGCATGTCTGACACGCGCGCGCCAGACTGGTATGACCGCGGCGCGCCGGGTCCGGTCCCGCGGACGTGTCGGGAGGGCCTGTGCCGCAGCGCATGAAACGCGCGACGGGCAGCACCGCCCAGTGGTGCAGCGGCGTCCTCGTCGGCACGGCGGCCGCGCAGCTGCTGTCGGCCGCGCTGTGGAGTCAGCAGGGCGGCACGCACATCGTCTGGTTCCCGGGCGCCGTGCTGCTCGGCGCCCTGCTCGCCTCGCCGCCGTGTCGCTGGCCGTGGCTGACGGCATCCGCGCTGGCCGGTCTGATCGGCGCCTGCGTCGGCCTGTTCCGCCTGCCCGTGCTCGATACCTGCATGGTCCTGGTCGCGGCCATGGCCCTCGTCCCTCCCGCGGCGTGGCTGCTGCTGCAGGTGCGGGGCGACGCGCCGCTGCTGCAGGACTTCGGCAAGCTGACGGCCTTCGGCGCGATCGCCATCGTCGCCCTGCCGGCCGGGTCGGCGACGCTGATCGGACTGGTCGCCCCGTACACCGTCTTCCCCGGCGTCATCCTCAGCGACTGGCTCAACGTCGCGCTGGCCCATTCGCTGGGCTACGTGTTGTACGTGCCGGCCTGGATCAGCGTGCGCAGTTCCGACGCCGCCGTCCGTCACTCGGGCCCGCTGTCAGTGGTCTTTCTGCTGGGAATGGCCGCGTCCATCGCCCTGCTTGGCGCGGTCTGGTACGCGTTCGGCGACCGGCCCGGCCTGCTGCCGCTCTTGTGCCTTGCCCCGGCACCGATCCTCACGGCCGCCTGCCTGCGTGCCCAGATGGCCGGCAGCGCGGCGGCGATGTTCGTCATCGTGGTGATGGCCGCCCATCTGAGCGTCGACCGGCACGGCCCCTTCGTCTCGGACAGCCTGCAGAGCACGACCCTCGGCGTGCAGCTGTGGACGCTCGGCGCCACGTTCTGCGCCCTGGTCGTCAGCGCCATCGTGGAACAACGCCACGCCAGCCAGCGTGCCCTGGACCTCGCGCGGATCGACATGCGCGAGCTGGCCGGCCACCTGATCGCCACCCAGGAGCAGGAGCGCGCGCGTCTGGCGCGCGACATTCATGACGATATCAATCAACGACTTGCTGCAACATCCATCGGCCTGAGTGCCTTGCGGCGCCGCCTTCCGCCACCCGCCTCGACCGACGTGGACACCCTGCAGAACCAGGTCATCGAGCTGTCGGAGGACCTCCGGCTGATGTCGCACCAGCTTCATCCGGGCTGGCTGAGCCATGCCGGACTGCGCGAAGCGCTGCAGGCGTTGTGCGCCTCGCCGCGGCACGCCAGCGAACCCGATGTAAACTTGTCGGTACCGCCTGAGGTTGCCGCGTTACCCGGCGAGGTCGCTCTGTGTTTCTATCGGGTCGCCCAGGAAGCCTTACGAAATGCCCTGCGTCATGCCGAGGCCTCCCGTGTCGACATCGCGGTGGCGGTTTCGGACAGGCAGGCGGTATTGAGGATCGCGGACGACGGCCAGGGATTCGACCCGGACGAACTTCGGTTTCACCGCTCCGGCATCGGTCTCATCAGCATGAGTGAAAGGGCGAAGCTGCTGGGTGGCAGCTTCGACCTCCGCAGTGCACCAGGTAAAGGAGTCGAACTATGCATACGCATACCGTTGCATCACCCTTGAATCACGATGGACCACCGCGCATCGTCTTCGCGGACGACCATCGCATGGTCGCCCAAGGTATCGAGCGCCTGCTGGAGGACACCTACGACCTGGTCGCCCTGGTCGAGGACGGTGGCACGCTGATGGAAGCGATCGCCCGCGAGGCGCCCGACCTCGTGCTGTCCGACGTGAACATGCCACGCGGCAACGGGCTTGAAGTGCTCAAGGCGCTGCGCGCACGCGGCGACAATACGCCGTTCGTCTTCCTCACCATGCATGCCGAACCGGCGCTCGCCGCGATGGCGATGAAGGCTGGCGCCAACGGCTATGTGCTGAAGATGGCCGCGGGCGAAGAACTGCTGCTGGCACTGCGCGAAGTGCTCGCGGGAAGCACGTATGTCACGCCGTCGCTCGGCGTCCATTCCACCAGCCGGCCACCGAACGAGTTGCGCGAGCTCACGCCCAAACAGCGCGAGGTGCTGCGTCTGGTCGGAACCGGCCTGCGCTCGCGGCAGATAGCCGAACAGCTGGGCTTGTCGGCACGAACGGTCGAGGCGCACAAATACATGATCATGCAGATCCTCGGCGTACACAGCACGGTGGAACTCGTGCGTCGCGCCGAAGACCTGGGTTTGCTGCTGTAACTCAGGGGTACAACATGCGCGTGGACCACCGCGAATCGTCTTGGTCGTGCACGATGCGCTCGTGTAGACGGAAGGTGGCGCCGTACCAGAATTCCACGCGGTCGGGCTTCATCAGGTAGCCACCCCAGTGCGGCGGGCGCGGAACGTCACGCCCGGCAAACTCCTGCTCGAAATGCGCGACGCGCTCCTCGAAGGTCTGGCGGTCCGGAAGCGTCTGGCTCTGCTTCGACGCCCATGCACCGATCTGGCTGCCACGCGGACGGCTGGCAAAATAAGCATCCGATTCCGCGTCGTCGAGCCGTTGCACGCGGCCTTCGAAACGCACCTGCACACCCTCGCGGATCTGTTTCCAGTGAAAGCACAGCGCGACCTGCGGATGCTCGGCGATCTCCCGGCCCTTCGCGCTTTCGCGGTTGGTGTGAAAACGCAGGCCGTGCTCATCGATGCCCTTGAGCAGCACGATGCGCGAGTGCACCCGGCCACTGGCGTCGGACGTGGCGAGATTCATCGCCGTCGGCTCGCGGTCGCCGCTGGCTTTCGCCTCGTCGAGCAGGCCGCGGAAAGTATCGAGAATGTCGGAAGTCAGCATAATGTCCGGATGCTAGCACGCCCGGTCGAGGCGTCCCCGGACGTTTCGTCGCGCCCACCCGACCCGCGGGAGCGCGCCCGCGGGAGCCAGCGCCGTCGGCGATACGCCTCTCAGATCAACGCCGCATATCCATCCCGCGCATCCCTCCAGCGACACCGGAACCCCGCATCCCGCAACAACGCATTCGACAAGCGCTTGTTCCCCACGCCCGCCGGCCCCGGCCCCTCGCCCGGCAACGCCACGCCGAGCAATCCCGCCAGATGGTCATACAACACGTCGATCGGCAGGGGTGTGTCGTCCACCCCCACGTACACCGGCGCGGGCTGCTCCAGCGAAAGCACCAGCGCCAGCGCGGCCGCGGCATCGTCGACATGAATCCGGTTGGCGTAGATCCCGCGCCCTCTCGGCACCACGACCTTCCCCTCACGTAGCCGGTCGAGCAACTGCGTCCTCCCCGGTCCGTATAAGCCCGCCAGACGCACGCTGACACCACCGATATCGCGCGACGCGAGCCACCGCTCCGCTTCGAGCAACACGCGCCCGTTGAATCCCATCGGCGCGGGCACGGTCGTTTCATCGACCCAGTCGCCGCCATGCTCACCGTAAACAGCCGTCGACGAGACGAATACGGTTCGACGCGGCGGCGCAGGCAACGCATCGACCAGATGACGCAGACCGTCGGGGAAGATGGCGCGGTAAGCCTCTTCGTCCCGCGCGCCGGGCGTGGGCGCGTAGACCACGGCATCAGCGTGAGGAAGGGCCTTCAGGGTGTCGGGGCGCGTGAGATCGCCACGCAGCCAGCGGATGCCGTCGCTGTCCGGCTGTTCGCTCCGGCGCAGGGCGAAGACGCGATGCCCCGCCTCGACGAGACGCCGGGCAAGACGCGTGCCGACGTCACCCGCGCCCGCGACCAGCACGGTTTCATACCTCTGGGGATGGCTTGTTGCTAGCATGGATGCGATGAATCCCTCGCCCAACCTGTTTCTGGTCGGCCCCACGGGCGCCGGCAAGACCACGATCGGACAACGCCTCGCGGCGCACTATGGCCTGCCGTTCGTCGATCTCGACGTGGAGATCGAGGCCCGCCTCGGCGTGACGATTGCCAGCCTCTTCGAGAGCGAAGGTGAGGCGGCGTTTCGCGCGCTTGAATCCGCGCATCTGGACGAGTTTAGTCGCGCCGACGGCATCGTGCTCGCGACGGGCGCGGGCGCCGTGCTCGACGAGGGCAATCGCGCGGCGCTGGCGGAGCGCGGCACCGTGCTGCTGTTGTCAGTCGACGTCGACGAACAGTTCGACCGTCTGCGGCACGACCGGGCACGGCCGATGATCGCGGGCATCGACCGGCGCGGCAAACTCGAAGCGCTGGCCGGACATCGCAACCACCTCTACGAAGAGATCGCCGACCTGATCTTCCACGGTCGCCACGAACACGTGGACGCCGCGGTGCCCCGCGCCGTCGCCCTCCTCGACCGTCACTGGAAACGCCCCTGATGGACATCGCAACCGTCGACGTCGACCTTGCCGGTCGCAGCTACCCCGTCTGGATCGGTCCCGGCCTGCTGGCCGACAACGCACGCTGGCGCACGGCGATCCGCGGCCGCCACGTGCTGGTGGTCAGCAATACGACCGTCGCGCCGCTCTATCTCGACGCGCTGGCCCAGGGGCTGGATGGTCTGCGCTGGTCGTCGTACCTGCTCGAGGACGGCGAGACGCACAAGACCTTCGCCAACGTCGGCAAGGTGCTCGAAGCGCTCGGTGAACTCGGCGCCACACGCGACGCCTGCGTGATCGCGCTGGGTGGCGGCGTCGTCGGCGATCTTGCCGGTTTCGCCGCCGCCTGCTGGATGCGCGGCATCGACTTCGTGCAGATCCCGACCACCCTGCTGGCGATGGTCGACTCGTCGGTCGGTGGCAAGACGGGCGTGAACCTGCCCGCGGGCAAGAACCTGGCCGGGGCCTTCCACCAGCCGCGGGCCGTGGTGGCCGATACCTATGTGCTCGATACGTTACCGCAGCGCGAGTTTCGCGCGGGGCTGGCCGAGATCGTCAAAGGCGCGGCCATCGGCGATCCGGACTTCTTTGCCTGGCTGGAAGATCACGCCGATGCGCTGAGCGGACGCGAAACCGGCCCCCTTATCGAGGCGATCGCCCGCAAGTGCCGCTACAAGGCGGGCGTGGTGGCGCGGGACGAAACCGAGCAAGGCGAGCGCGCGTTGCTCAATCTCGGCCACACCTTCGGGCACGCGCTGGAAACCGCGGGCAATTACAGCGAGATCCTGCACGGCGAAGGCGTCGCCATCGGCATGGTGCTGGCGGCGAAACTCTCCGAACGGCTGGGCATGGCCCCGGCGACGGATACGCAGCGTCTGGTCTCCCTGCTGCGGCGACTGGACCTGCCCACGGAACCCTCGGGCAAGCATGCCGCCAGCCGGCTTCTGGAACTGATGCGGCTGGACAAGAAGAACACGGCCGGAACGCTGCGACTGATCCTGTGGCGAGGTATCGGCCGGGCGGAGATCGTCGCCGGCGTGGCCGAGGACGACGTCCTCGGCGTGCTCATTTGACGCACAGGGTGCGCCCTTCCGGGGGAGCGCCTACAATGATCGGCCCTGCGCCAGCCCGGATCGCTCGATGCGGATCTACATGCAAACCATGCCCGAAGCGGGGACCGAAGCACCCCGCTACGTTCAGATCACGCTCGAACAGGACCTGTTCGGCGGCTGGACCCTGTACCGCGAAAGCGGCGTGCAAGGCGGCAAGGCCTCGCTCAAGCGCGAGGTACACATCGAACGCGACAGCGCGCTGGCGGCATTCGAAAAAGCGCGAGACGCGCAACTGAAGAAAGGCTTCAAAGTGATGTTCAGCCAAGGTCAGGAGTCGGCGCATGGCCGCTGACGTCCTGCGTAACGACCGTTTTCTCCGCGCGCTTCGTCGCGAACCCGTCGACACCACCCCCATCTGGGTCATGCGCCAGGCCGGCCGTTACCTGCCGGAATACCGCGCCACCCGCGCGCGGGCTGGCAGCTTCATGGGCCTGGCGACGAATCCTGAATTCGCCTGCGAAGTCACGTTGCAGCCGCTCGAGCGTTTCGAGCTGGATGCCGCGATCCTGTTTTCGGACATCCTGACCATTCCCGATGCGATGGGCCTCGGCCTGTCCTTCGAAGCGGGCGAGGGCCCGCGCTTCGCGCGCCCCGTCCGCGACGCCGCCGCGATCGACAAGCTGGTCGTGCCCGATATGGATGGCGAGCTGCGCTACGTCATGGACGCGGTGCGCCTCATCCGCAAGGAGCTCGACGGACGGGTGCCGCTGATCGGCTTCTCCGGCAGTCCGTGGACGCTCGCCTGCTACATGGTCGAGGGTCAGGGCTCGAAGGACTTCGCGCAGGTCAAGGCGCTGGCCTGGAACGATCCCGCGCTGGCCCACCGCTTGCTCGACACTATCGCGCGTTCGGTCGCGGCCTACCTGGTCGCTCAGGCCCACGCCGGGGCGCAAGCCCTCATGATTTTCGATACCTGGGGCGGGCTGCTCGGTCCCGCGCCGTTCCGCGAGTTCTCGCTGCGCTACATGGCCCGGGTCGTGGACGCGCTCAAGGCCGACCCGGTCAGCCGCGACCTGCCGGTCATCCTGTTTTCGAAAGGTGCGCACGGTCAGCTCGAAGCGCTGGCCGACACCGGCTGCGACGGCCTGGGTGTGGACTGGACCATCGACATCGGCGAGGCGCGCCGTCGTGTGGGCGACCGGGTCGCCCTGCAGGGCAATCTCGACCCCGCCGTCCTGCGCGCGTCACCCGAGATCGTGGCGCGTGAGGCCCGCGCGGTGCTGGATTCGTTCGGCAACCATCCAGGCCACGTGTTCAACCTCGGCCACGGCATCACCCCGGAAGTGAATCCGGAGAACGTAAAGGTTCTCGTCGATACCGTGCACGCCCACGGCCGGGCGATCCGGGGGCCCTGAGGCCCCCTCTACCCCTGTAGGAGCGCGCCCTGCGCGCGATGCTTCTGACCGCGAACGTGTTCGCGCAAGAGCATATCGCGCGCAGGGCGCGCTCCTACGGGGTCTGATCTCAGAACCGGTTCGGTCCCGCGATGTGGCATTTGTTGAGCTCGGTCTTCGCCGACGCGGCGCCGGCCTGATCGTTCGCCTGCAGGCGCATCTCGACCACCGTCTGCCAGTTACGTGCGCAGAGGCTGCCGGACTTCGGACCCATCTCGAACGACTGTTTGGCCAGCTGCTCCGCGCGGGGGAAATCCTGCATGCGCACGGCGATTTCCGCGCGGTCCTGGATCAGCTCGGGCGCGTCCGGCGCGCGCTTCAGCGCTTGCGCCAGCTTGGCGTCGGCATCGGGGTAATTGCCCGCGCGCTCGTCGGCCGAGGCGGCCTGCTGCAGGCCCTGGACGCCCGGATCGCGCAGCGGCGCGACTTCGATCGCCGACTTTTCACGCTCACCCGCGGCGCGAATCTGCGCCACGATGTCGTAAGACGGCTTGCTGGGGCGGGTGGCTTGCGGCGGCGCCGGCTGGCTGCAGGCGGCGACGAAGGTGACGGCGGCAATGGCGCAGAAGCGAAAGCGATGCATGGGTCAATCCGTAGGATTACTGGGAACGGGCGGCGCGGGCTGGGCAGCTCCGTCACCGCCGCCGAACATACCCTTGAATCGCTGCCAGAAACAGCCCTCTTCCGCTTCCGGCACGTAACCGGATACGAACGGGAACTGACGCGCGCCTTCGCACGACGGGTCCGTGCGCTTACCCGTCTGCGGATTCACATAGGCCATTTCCAGGCCCTCGCCCGGCGCCGCTGACAGCGGACGCGTCGGCAGCTTGCGGAACAGCTCCTGCCAGACCTTCATGCTGCCGGTGGCGCCGTAGAGGCCGGTGGGCTTGTTGTCGTCACGGCCCATCCAGATCACCGCGAGACGGTCGCCCGTAAAGCCGGCGAACCAGGCATCGCGCTGGCTGTCGCTGGTGCCGGTCTTGCCCGCCGCGTGCAGGTAGGCGAGGTTCGAATTGCCGATGGCCGCGGCCGTGCCGCCGTTGACCACCTGCTGCATGGCCCACGTCGTGAGACGCGCGGCGGTCTGGTACTCGCCTTCGCCCTCCTTCACTTCGTAGCGCTTGATCGCCTGGCCCTTGCTGTCCATGACGCCGCGCACGGCCACCAGCGGCAAGGCGTGCCCGTCGGCGGCGATGTACTCGTACAGCTGCGCCACCTGCAGCGGCGAGATGTCGATGGCGCCGAGCAGGAGCGACGGACTGGGATTGACGCCTTCGAGCCCGAACGACTCGAGAAAGCCCTTCACCCGGCCGACGCCGACCTGCATGCCGAGGTTGACCGTCGCCAGGTTCCACGAATGGACCAGCGCGTCCAGCATCGGTACCTGGCCGTGGACCTCGCGGTCATCGTTCTGCGGCGTCCATGGGGTACCGTCGGGCTGACGCATGTTGATCGGCGAGTCGTCGACGATCGACGCCAGCGACCATTTGGACGGCTGCGCCAGCGCGACGAGATACACCAGCGGCTTGACCAGCGAACCGATCGAGCGACGGGCATCGAGCGCACGGTTGAAACCCTGCTCGCCCGGATCGCGCGAACCGACCACGGCCAGCACGCTGCCGTTGGTGGTATCGGTCACCACAGCGGCGGCTTGCGCGGCGGCGCCCCGCTTGCCGAGGCTCTTCATGGTCGTGACGATGGCCTGCTCGGTATAGAGCTGCGCCGTCGGATCCAGCGTGGTGAAGATGCTCAGGCTGCCGTCGCGCAGCGCGGCTTCGTCGAAGTCCGCCGTGATCTGCGACCGCACCAGTTGCATGAAGGCCGGGAAGCGGTTGTGCGGCAGCTGTGCGTTGGGCGCGATGCCCAGCGGCGCGGCCTGCGCCGCCCTGGTCTGCGCGTCGTCGAGCAGGCCGGTGTCGTGGAACTGCTGCAGGACGAGGTTGCGACGCGACAGGGCACGGTCCGGATAACGACGCGGATCGTAATAGCTGGGGCCCTTGACCAGGCCGATCAGCAGGGCGATCTCCTGAGGACGCAGGTCTTCCAGACGGCGGCCGAAGAAGAACTCGCCGCCGGCGGCAAAACCGTGCACCGCCTGATTACCTTGCTGGCCCAGGAAGACCTCGTTGACGTAGGCCTCGAGGATGCGTCCCTTCGGATAATGCGCTTCCATCAGCAACGAGAGAATGGCCTCGTTGACCTTGCGCAGCATGTTCTGGTCGCGGTCGAGGAACAGGTTGCGCACCAGCTGCTGGGTCAGCGTCGAGCCGCCCTGCACGGTGTGACCGGCGCGGATGTTGGCGACCGACGCGCGCGCAATGGCCGAGAAATCCAGACCGATGTGATTCTTGAAGTCGCGGTCCTCGACCGCCTGCAGGCCCTGCACGAGCAGCGGCGGCACGTTCTCCAGACGCACGATGCGACGCTCTTCCTGCTGCGCGCCATACAACGTCGCGATACGTGCGGGATCCAGATGGATCGACTTGATGGGCTTGTCATTGGTGTCGTCCACCACCGAGGCGACCTGACCATTGGCCAGGACGACACGGATGCGGTGCGGCAGCTCGCCGCCATCCGGACCGAAGTAGCCATGCGAAGCGATGATGAAGCGCGAGCCGTTCTTCGAGTAGCTGCCCTGGACCTTGCCGGCTCCTTCGGTGGTGTAGCCGGCAAAGGTCAGTTCCAGCTCGAGGGCCGCCGGCGTCAGTGCCCTGCCCGGTTCCAGTGGCAGCGGCCGCGCATAGACGCGGGTGGGGACCGCGAACACGAGGTCGTTGAAGCGCTCCTGCAGGCGCGCATTGAGAATCAGCGTGTAGGGCAGCAGGAAGCCGAACAGCAGTCCCATCACCAGCCAGAAGGGAATACGCAGCCACGGCCAGGCCGTGCGCAGGAGGGAGCCAAGACGATTCAGGAAAGCCAACGCGGGAAAGTCCTGCGAGAGAGGTCGGGGACCGATGATAGGGGCAGCTCACCGGCGCCCATCTGAACGGATGCGGGCAAAGTGAGGGCGATGCGGATCAGCGGACCGGCTGCCAGGTCCCGGGCTGCGGCCGGAAGGGCCGCGGATGCACACCCAGGATGGCCTCCAGATCGGTATTGTCGGCAATCAGGTCGGTATCGAGCCGGTTCACCGGTCCGCGCATGAGCGGCGACACGGATGCGGCAAGTTCGAGCACCAGACGAGGGACCGGGAGCGGCACGACGAAACCGCCCGCGCTCCGCTGCGTCCGCCGGAACATGTCCGCGGCCGTGAGCCGTTCACCGCCGCCCATGGAGAGGGTGCGGCCGCGCGCCGCCGGTGTCCGCAGAGCGGCGACGACGGCAGCGGCGATATCGTCCGCGTGCACCGGCTGGCGCTGCCCCCGACCTGCCGGCAGCGGAAAGATGTGGCGCCGGCGGGCGGACGCCACGATAGGCGTCAGGCTCTTGTCCATGCCGGCCCCGTAAATAAGCGTCGGCCGGAAGACGGTCCATGGCATACCGCGCGATGCGCAGGTCGCGATCAGCATCGTTTCCGCGTCCCGCAGGCGGCGCGACACTTCCCGCTCTTCGGGCACCTGCGATTCGCGCTTGGTTTCGGCGCTCATCGACGACGTGGCGACGATGTGGGGAATGCCCGGCAACCGCATCTCGGCAAGCCACTTTGCCAGCAGATCGATGGGCCCCAGCGAGACGACGGCCTGCAGCGGCGGCAGCTCCGGCATGCCGTCCGGAAGATGACCCGACCGCCAGCGAGAGTCGTGGCCCGGCGGGCGCCGGCTGACCGCCATCCATGCATACCCCGCCGCCTCGAGCCGCGGAAGTAGGAAGTGCCCGATCTGGCCGGACGCGCCCATCACCAATACCGTCATCGTGCTCAGCGCCCTGTCGCGATGCGCTCATAGGCGCTTTGCAGCCGCGGATCGTCCGGCACGTAGCGTCGTGCGTGGTCGAGCGACTGGAAGGCGCCCTGGCGATCGCCGCTGGACGCGCGCTGCAGCGCGTTATCGATGAGGGCACTGCCGAGGCGATGACGCATCTCGCCCTGGGAAGCATCGCCCGGCGCCAGGTCCGACAGGGTGCCGTACAGATCTTCGGCGCGCTTTACGTTGCCAGCGGCGACGGCCTGCTGCATCTGCTTCTCGACCTGTGCGGGCAAGCCCTGCAGGCCCGCGCGAGCGGTCGGGTCGTTGCCGTCGATCGCCAGGGCGTTTCGGTAGAGGTCGTAGGCGCTGTCGCCCGGGGGATCCATGATGTCGCCGCGCGACGCCGCGGCCTGTGCACGACGAACCAGATCGGCGACCTTGGCTTTCTGCTCCGGACTGACCGCGAGCGAGGCTTCCGGTGCGTTGTCGTCACCTGCCTGCGCGCCCGCCGCAGGCGGGACGCTGGCGGCCGCATGCCCGTCGCCACCGCCCAGTCGTGCGCGAGCGGCGGCGAGTTCGGCGGATTTCGGGGCGAGCTTCGTCGCCTGATCGAGCAGCTTCGCCGCCTGGGCGTCGTCATTGCTGTCGAGGGCGGCATTGGCTTGCACGATCAGCGCCTGCGCCACCTGGCCGAGCCCGGCCTTCGCGCCCGCGTTGTCGGGGTCCGCGGCGAGCGCGGCGTTGAAGCGCGCCAGCGCGGTGTCGTCGCCGTCACCGGTGAAGCGCCCCGCGCGCATCGCATCGTTGCCCTGCTGGATGAGCGTGGCGATCGCCTGGTCGTCCTGCTTGCGTGTTTCCGCCAGCGAGGCGCGCAGCGACGGAAGGTCGCTGTAGCCGGGCACCAGGATGGCGATACGATCGACCAGCGCATTGGCCCTGGGGCGGTCGTTGTCGGAAATCGCCTGCCTTGCCTGCGCCGCCAGCGCGTCGCCCACACGATCGAGACCGCGTGCCGCCACCGTGTTGTTGCGGTCGGCGTCGAGCACCCGGCGGTAAAGCGCACCCGCACCGTCGTCACCGTCGAACTTGCCGGCGGCGAACGCCGCCTGCGCCCGGTCGATCAGTGACTCGGTGTGGCCCTGCGGATTACGTGCCTGCGACAGCTGCTGGGTGAGGCGTTCGACGTCGCTGCCACCGCCGAGCAGTTCGCGGGCGACGTTGAGCGCGGCTTCGGCTTCGTCGAGGTTGCCCGCGCTGAGGGCCGCGTCGGCGCGAGCCACTTCCGCCATGCCGACGCGGCGCAGGCCGTCGCGCGCCTGATCGCTGTCGGGCTGCTGGTCACGCGCCTTCTCGAACAGTTCGCGGGCGCTGTCACCCGCCGTGCCATCGAGCTTGCCGGCCGCGAGGGCCTGATTGGCCTGACCGAGGAGATCGTTGAGCTCCGTCGCCGGCATCAGATTGCGCAGCCGGTCCTGCTGCAACCACAGGCCGGTGACGCCACCGATGAGCAAGAGGACCAGCACCGGAATGAGCCAGCCGCGTTTGCGCTCGCGCCGTGGCGGCGGTGGCGTGGGTCCGCCCGTACGCCGACGCGGCTCGTCGACGACGATGTGAGGCAGGCCGTCGTCCACCGGCGCGGCCGGACGGTCGAGGTCATCCAGCCGGCCGAGCGTCGGCTCGGTGCGACCGCGATGGTCGTGATCGTGGTTGTCTTTGCGTCCGCTCATGGGCGTGGGTCTTCCCTAGGAGCGGAGCAGCTTAACATTCAGGCGTGAACGGCCGTTGTAGGCCGCGCACGTCAGATTTCGACGCGGATCCGGCTGGCCGCGCGCTTGGCCTTGTCGAGCGCCTCGTCGACCGTCGCGGCGCGGGCCAGCGTCACGGCCATGCGGCGACGGCCGCGCACTTCGGGCTTTCCGAAGATACGCAGCATGGTGCCGGTCTCGGCCAGGGCTTCCGCCACGCCATGGTAAGTGGGCGAGTGCCCCTCCCCTTCCACCAGCACCGCGCAGGAGGCGGCGGGCGAAAAGGCGTGAATCTCCGGCACAGGCAGACCAAGGATGGCGCGCGCATGGAGGGCGAACTCCGACAGATCCTGCGAGATCAGGGTGACCAGGCCGGTATCGTGCGGCCGCGGGCTGACTTCGGAGAAGATCACTTCGTCGCCACGGACGAAGAACTCCACCCCGAACACCCCCCAGCCACCGAGCGCGGCCGTGATCGCGTCGGCTTGGCGTTCGGCGGACGCCCGCGCGGTATCGCTCATTGGCTGCGGCTGCCACGACTCGCGATAGTCGCCGTCTTCCTGGCGATGGCCGATGGGCGCGCAGAACGACACGCCGTCCCGGTGGCGTACCGTCAGCAGGGTGATCTCGTAATCGAAGTCGATGAAGCCCTCGACGATGACCCGGCCCCGGCCGGCACGGCCGCCGGCCTGGGCGTAATCCCACGCCGCCTGCGCATCGGCGGGCGTGCGCAGCACGCTCTGACCCTTGCCCGACGAGCTCATCACCGGCTTGGTGACGCACGGCGTACCGAGCACCTTCACCGCCTCGACGAACTCCTCGTAGGTGTCGCAGAACCGGTAAGGCGAGGTCGGCAGGCCGAGCTCCTCGGCGGCGAGGCGACGGATGCCCTCGCGATCCATGGTCAGCCAGGCCGCCTTCGCGGTGGGGATGACCCTGAGACCTTCCTTCTCCATCTCGATCAGCGTGGGCGTGTGGATCGCCTCGATCTCCGGCACCACCAGATGCGGCTTCTCTTCCTCGATCAGCGCGCGCAGGGCCTTGCCGTCCAGCATGTCGATGACGTGGCTGCGGTGGGCCACCTGCATCGCCGGCGCATTGGCGTAGCGGTCCACGGCGATCACCTCGACAGCGAAGCGCTGCAACTCGATGGCGACTTCCTTGCCCAGTTCGCCGGAGCCCAGCAGGAGCACCTTGAGGGCGGTATGGGAGTGCGGCGTACCGAAGGTTTTCATGCGGGGGAGGTCCAGGAAAGCGTGATCGCACATTCTAGGTGTCGCGCCACAGGGGTGCCAGCGGGCCTTACATGAAGGTTTGCATCATTGACACGACAGCTAATCGTGCTTTCATGCGATCTGGCCTTACAACGTGGATGTATGCCCATGCGTCGTCTGTTCGTCGCGCTCGCCGCTCTGTCGAGCCTTACCAGCGTCTATGCTCAGGACTCGAAAACCTGGATGAGCGTCATGCTCGACGGGCGCAAAGTCGGCAAACTGGTCACCGAACGCTCGGTCGCAGGTGACACCGTGACCACCCGCCAGACCATCGATCTCCGTGTCACGCGTGGCACCACGCCCCTGATCACTCACAACGACGCCGCTGCGACGGAGACCCTCGCGGGCAAGCCGCTGGCCTTCCATGCCAGCAAAACGGGATCGTCGGACGAAAACACCGTCGATGGCGAGGTACGTCCCGATGGCACCTTTCAGGTCACCACCCGTGTCGGCGCCGACTCCCACGTCGGGCTGCTGGCCTGGACGCCCGGGGCGGTGCTGAGCGAGGGGCAACGGCTTGCCATCGTCGCCGGGGGCTTCAAGGCAGGCAGCCACTACGAACTGAAAACCTTCGACGCCATGAAACAGGAAGTGGCAACGGTGGATGTCGAAGTCGTCGGTGATGAAATGATCGACCTTCCCAGCGGCACGGAGCGTCTGCACCACCTTCGCCAGCGCCTCGCCGGCACGACCGGCAAGCAGGGTCTGGACATGTGGGTGAACGACCACGGTGAGGTACGCCGTGGCATCTCGCCATTGCTCGGCTTCCGCATGGAAGTGGCGGCCTGCGACGAGGCCTGCGCATCCGCGCCGGATCAGAACATCGACGTCCTCAGGTCGGCGATGCTGCAGTCCCCGCGGATCATCCCGAACGGCGCGCAGAACCAGTCCATGACGTACCGCTTCCACTTGCGCGACGACCTGCCCGCACCGTTCGTCACAACCGACGAACAGCAGGTGAGGAAACTCTCCGAAAGCGACTACGAAGTCACCGTCGGGCACTCCCAACGTCACACCGACGAGCAGGGGCCGGCCCCTGAGGACACCGCCTCCAATCCGTGGGTTCAGTCGGATGCGCCCGAAGTCATCGCGATGGCGAAGGAGGCGGTGGGCAGCGCTTCCAACGACCTCAATCGCATGCGACGACTGCGTAGCTTCCTGACCAGCTATATCGACCAGACCGGCCTCGAAGTCGGTTACGCGTCCGCACTGGAGACCATTCAGACACGCCATGGCGATTGCACCGAACACGCGGTCCTGCTGGCCGCCCTCGCGCGCTCCCAGGGCATCCCTACCCGCATCGTGACCGGACTCGTCTATGCGCAGCGCTTTGCGGGGGCTTCGCGCGTCTTCGTACCGCATACGTGGGTGCAGTCGTGGATCGACGGACGCTGGGTGAGTTTCGATTCGGCCCAGGCGCGGTTCGACTCGACGCACATCGCCATGGGCGTCGGCAGCGGCGATCCATGGCGGTTCTTTGCCGCCATGGCATCCCTCGGACGCATACAGGTCGACACCGTCAAGATCGCCGGGTCGATGAGTGACTTCGGGCCGCCCCCGTTGCAATCGCAACCGACTCCCTCGCCTTCATTCAATCCCGTTGCACCCGTGAGTCCGCCCAGCGGTCGCCGCTGATCCGCGAGCGCTCGCCCCCTGCCCCACGGGGACTTGACTGCGGCTGTAAAAGTGCTGTGATGGAGCCGTCCCCGCCCATCCGGACGTACGCACATGAGACGGTATCCAGTCGTTCTCGCCGTACTGCTGTGTCTCCTGCCCGCGTGTGCGCTGGCGACGGAGACCTGGATGACCGTGTTGCTCGACGGGCGCAAGGTCGGCAAGGTCCGCATCGAGCGTGACGTCGTCGGCGACCGGGTGACTACCTCGCAGAGCCTGGATTTCCGCCTCACCCGCGTGAAGACGCCGCTTGCGATGCATACCGATGTTCGCTCGGTCGAGACCATCGCCGGTGCTCCCCTCGCGTTCTACGCGCGTAGCAAGATGTCCGCGCAGGAGAACACCGTCGAGGGCACCGTGCGCGACGACGGGGCCTTTCAGGTATCCAACACCGTGGGCGGCCAGTCGAAGGTAAACCTGCTGATCTGGCCATCCGGGGCGGCGCTTATCGAAGGCCAGCGACTGACCATGGCCACTCATGGTTTCAAGCCGGGCACGACGTACCGTATGCGCAGCTTCGATGCGGTGAAGCAGCAGGTCGCCACCGTCGACATGGAGGTGATCGGCGACGAGATGGTCGACATGCCGCTGGGGCGCGAGTCGCTGCACCACCTTCGGCAGACCCTGGCCTCGGGCAAGAACAACCCGTCGGTCGATCTGTGGGTCGACGACCAGGGCTTCGTCCGTCGCGGCATCGCACCGTTGCTCGGCTTCCGCATGGAAATGACGGCATGCGATGAGGCCTGTGCCAGTGCACCCGACCAGGACGTCGACCTGCTGCGCGCGGCGATGATCGGCGCACCCCGCCCCATGACCGCCAACCTTCGCTTCGCACCGGTCCGATATACGATCCTCGTGCGCGGCGGTTACACCAGTCCGTTTGTGCAGACCGACGAGCAACGCGTCACCCCGGTCGGCGACGGGCTCTACCAGCTGGACATCGGGTTTTCCCAGTCGCACAGCGGCGAGCCCGGCCCGCTTCCGGAGGACACGGCGCCCAATCCCTGGGTGCAATCCGACTCGCCTGAAGTACTCAGCATGGCGCGATCGATCGTGGGCGACGCGGCGACCGATATTCAACGCATGCGACGCCTGCGCTCCTACCTCTCGGACTACATCACGGAGAAAGGGCTGGACGTCGGTTACGCCTCGGCGCTGGAGACGATCCAGACCCGGCGTGGCGATTGCACGGAACACGCGGTGTTGCTTACCGCCCTCGCCCGCTCGCTGGGCATTCCCACGCGCGTGGTCACCGGCATCGTCTACGTCGAGCGATTTGGCGGCGTAAACCGGGTCTTCATCCCGCATGCCTGGGCACAGGCGTGGATTGAAAACCGCTGGGTGAGTTTCGACTCCGCGCAACGCCGCTTCGACGCCACGCATATCGCACTGGGCGTGGGTGACGGCGAACCGTGGCGCTTCTTCTCGGCGATGTCGGTCCTGGGCAGGGTCCGCATCGAGCGCGCCATCCCGGCATCGTCGCTGATGGACATGCCGGCACCGAGCATGGGTGACATGGGCGGCGGAGCTGGCAAAGGCGGGTGATGGAGACGCTCTTGCAGGGAGCCGGCCCTGCTGGCGATCCTACGGCGCCCGCCGCAAGGACAGCCCGACCGCGATCCACGCAACGATAAACGCCACCCCGCCAAACGGCGTAATCGCCCCCGTCCACCGTGGCGCCCCCAGTGCCAGAGCGTAGAGGCTCCCCGAAAACAGCACGATGCCCACCGCGAGCAGCGCGACGGCGACCGATCGCGCCCGTCCCGGCGCCAGCCCGACCACCGCGACGAACATCGCCAGCGCATGCCAGAAGTGATACTGCACCGCGGTGTGCCAGACCTGCAGCCCGGCATCATCGACCACGCCACGCAGGGCGTGCGCACCGAAAGCACCCAGTCCCACGGCCGAAGCACCGGCCACGCCGACGAGAAGAGCATGGGCACCACTGACAGGTTGTCGCATTCGATTCGTTCCGGGTGAGGGCGTGCCTGGGAACCGGCACGGGTGTCGTATCCTGCGCAGGATATCCCGCGGAGTGTCGCATGAAGCCGTTCCTTGCCCGCCGGGTCATGCTGACCCTGCTCGCCCTCGTCTCACTGGCCGCGCTGAGCGCCTGCCAGCACGAGCCTCAGCCCGAGTGGCGACTGAACGATGTGTCGGGCCACCTTCCCGACCTGGACTTCAGGCTGACCGACGACAACGGCAAGGCGGTGACCGGTGCCGACTACCGCGGCAAGGTGACGCTCATGTACTTCGGCTACACCCACTGCCCGGACGTCTGCCCGCTGACCCTGACGCAGCTGCACGTCGTGCTCGGCCGCCTCGGGCCTGCCGCCGACAAGGTCCGCATCCTTTTCGTCAGCGTGGATCCGGCGCGCGACACCCCGCAGATCATGCACGACTACGTCAACGCCTTCGACAAGCACGCCGTGGGCCTGGTCGGTTCCGATGCCGATGTGGAAGCGCTGGCCAAGCGATATCGCTCCGCATTCACCCGTGAGCCCGACAAGGGCGACGGCGCTTATGATGTCAGCCACAGTTCGGCCATCTACTTCTTCGATGCCCAGGGCAAGGCACGCCTGCTTGCCACACCGTCGGCGTCACAGGACGACATGGTCCACGACCTGACCCTGCTCACCTCGCTGGAACCCCACGCATGATGCTTCGCTCGCTCGCCGCCGCTCTGCTCGTTTTCGCCACGACGGCGCATGCCGCCGATACCGCGCCTGTCGTCGACGCCAGCGCCGCATGGATCCGCGTCCTCCCCGGCAGCCTGCCCGCCGGCGCGTACGTGACGTTCGAGAACCGGTCGACGACCGCACTGAAGATCGTCGGTGCGGAGAGCGCCGACTACGCCGAAGCCATGATCCACCGCAGCAGTACCGAAGGTGGCATGGGGCGCATGGAAATGGTGGACAGCGTACCCCTGCCCGCGAATGGCAAAGTCGAGTTCAACCCGGGCGGCTATCACGTGATGCTGGAGAAGCCGAAGCATCCGGTGAAGGCGGGCGATACGCTGACCATCACCTTCGATTTGTCCGACGGGAAGAAGCTGCCGGTGACGTTCATCGCGCGGCCGGCGAATGCCACGGGCCCGAAGGACTGAGGCGCGCTCCTACCGGATGAGGAAATCCACGGGCGCATCGTGCGCCCCGATGTCCTCGCGATACATCTCGTCCACGCGCGCGTGTTCCGGTCCGTCACGCAGCCAGACCTCGAGCTGGTCGATCGCTGCGGCATCACCGTACGCGACCACCTCGACGCTGCCATCCGGCAGATTGCGTGCATGGCCGGTGAGCTTCAGCGCCACGGCCCGCTCGCGCGCCGAAGCGCGGTAGAACACGCCCTGCACCTTGCCTCTCACGATGAAGCGTGCGGCTTTCATCTCATGACCCCCTTGGCGATGGCCTCGCTCAGTTTCTCGCCCGTCACCGGGCCGACGAAGCGCTGGGCGACGTGGCCGTCCGGCGCGATCAGGTAGGTGGTGGGCAAACCCTTGGGCGGGTCGAAGTCCTTCGGCGGTGCCGTGACGTCGAGCTGAGCGATGGGGTAGACCACCGGATGCTTGTCGACGAAGGCCTTGATCTCCTTCGCGTCGGTGTCCTCGAAGGCGAGACCGATCGCCACGACGTCCTTGCGGCTCTTCACGAACGCGGAAATGTCGGGCATCTCCTTGATACACGGCACGCACCAGGTGGCCCAGTAATTCACGATCACCCACTTGCCGTGCTGAGCGGAAAGATCGAACGGCTTGCCCTCCAGCGTGGTGACCTTGAGCTCGGGTTTGGCGGCGGTGGCCGCCATCGCGGGCGTGGCGAGTACCAGGGCGACGACGGCGAGTGTGCGCAGGATCATGCGGGGGAATCCTCGATGGAAACGGGTGCGGGTGTCGGAGGGAACAGCTGGTCGAGACGCGCACCGAGCGTGGCGTCGAGCGCCGCCGCCAGGTTGTCCAGCAACACCAGCAGGTCGGGCGGAAGGTAGATGCCCATGCGCTCGACCTGCTCGCGCGGACGCAACGGCAGACGGTACTGCGTGCAACGGTACACGCGCAGGAGTTCGGTCGTATCGAGGCTGCGACTGAGCAACCAGCCACCGGCCTCGCCACGCTGAATCATGTCGGCGCGCTGCAGGTCTTCGAAATAGCAGGCGATCGCGCTGGATGGAAGATACGGCTCGCGCAGGCGGATGATGGCCGGATCGACGCTGTCACCGCGACGCTGCGCCTCGACGAAATGCTGCAGCACGACGAGCAGACCGATGAACTCCGCGCCTTCCGGCAAGGCTTCGGTCGGTACGACGTACTCGAAAGCGGAAATCGACGCGGCGATGGAGGCGCCGAGGATCACGATGATCCACGACAGGTAGATCCACAGCAGAAAGATCGGGATCGCGGCGAGCGCGCCGTAGATCTCTTCGTAGTTGGGCGAGTTGCGGATGAACTGGGTGAAACCCCAGCGCGCGAACTCGAACAGGATCGCCCCCAGCAGCGCACCGATGGCCGCATGCCGCCACGAGATGCGGCGGTTGGGCACCATCGTGTACATCAGCACCAGTGTCACGAAGGTGATGACGAAGGGCAGCAGGCTGATCAGCCGGAACTGCGAGGCGATCTGATCGGCCGCCGCGTGCAGCAGCGGAAACGCGGTGATATAGGACGACAGGGCCAGACCGCCGACGACGAGGATCGGCCCGAGGGTGAGGGCCGCCCAGTAAAGCAGCAGCCGCGAGGTCCAGCCGCGCGGCTTGCGCACACGCCAGATCCGGTTGAGACGATCCTCAATGCTGATCATCATCGAGACCGCGCTGAACAGCATGACCAGGATGGAGATGCCGGTCAGCTGGCTGGCCTTGTCGGCAAAGGCCAGCATGTACTCCTGGATCTTCATGCCGGTGGCCGGCACGAAGTTCTGGAATGCGTAGTTGGCCAGGGAGCCGCGCCATTCCGCGAACACGGGGAAGGCCGAAAGGATGGCGAAGATCGCAACGGTCAGCGGCACCAGCGAGACCAGCGTCGTGTAAGACAGTGCGCCCGCGGTCTCGAAGCATTTGTCGTCGACGAAACGCAGCCAGGTGAAGCGGGTGAAGCTCAGGGCGCGGTCGCGGTCGAAGCGCAGCGGCATGGTGGTCCTTGAATCCTGGTCCCGGTGGTTTGGGAACGTAAACAGTTCTGCGAGACTAGTGCCTTCGCAAAGGCACTCATCCATGTCCCACGACGTTCTCGTACTCTACTACAGCCGCACTGGCCACACGGCCCAGCTCGCCCGACTCGTTGCCCGCGGCATCGAGGAAGTCCCCGGCATGCGCGCCCGGTTGCGCCAGGTACCTCCCGTGGCCCCGGTGACCGAAACCGCCATGCCGCCGGAACCCGAGGAAGGCGCGCCGTACGTCAGCCGGACGGACCTGGTCGAGTGCGTCGGTCTGGCCATGGGCAGCCCGACCCGCTTCGGCAACATGGCGGCCCCGCTCAAGCATTTCCTCGACACGACGGGCGCCGAATGGGCATCCGGCGCGTTGGCCGGTAAGCCCGCCGCGCTGTTCACCTCGACCAGCACCATGCACGGCGGGCAGGAATCGACCCTGCTGACCATGGCCCTGCCCCTGCTCCACCACGGCATGGTGATCGTCGGCCTGCCCTACACGGAGCCGGCGTTGTCCAGCACGACCACCGGTGGCACGCCGTACGGCGCCAGCCACGTCGCCGGCTCCCGTGGCGACAACGCGATCAGCGAGCACGAACGCGACCTTGCCCGCGCGCTGGGCAAGCGTCTGGCCGACATCGCGCGGCGGCTCGGCACCCCGGCATGAACGAAACGCCACAGGGCACGGGCGGCTCAGCCGGGCATCGCACGGCGCGCATGGGCGGGATGAACGGCCTCAGCGCCAGCCAGAAGACCGGACTGACCGCCTGGGCGGCACTGATCGTCATTCAGCTGCTCTGGTACTCGCTGTACCCGCCGGTCTCGATACCGACGTGGGTGGCCTTCGCGATCACCGTTCCGCCGCTGCTGCTCCCGCTGATGTCCCTGCCCCGCGTCACCCGCGCGCTGCTCTGGGTGGGCATCCTGGCGCTGTTCTACTTCTGCCACGGCGTGGCGGAAACCTGGAGCTCCGCGAACGATCGCTGGCTCGGCATCCTAGAAATCGTCGTGACACTGCTGCTGATCGGCACCCTCGGCGCAGGTGTGCGCCGTCGCCGATAAGGTCCAACCGGGCGTCATGCTGCTCCGCGTATCGACGCGGGCGTCCGCAGGATGCAGGCTTGGCTATCCGATCGACACGCCAAGGACGTCACGATGGCATTCGTGCAGCACGCGCCGCAGCTGGCGCACCCGTTTCAGCATGATCGCGTGCTCCAGGCATGGCTCGCGCAACGGCTTCCCGCGGAGCGAGCCGCGGCCGTGCGCCCGGACCTCGATGCCCTCGGCGACTACGCCGTCATGGCCTGGGAACGGCGTAACCGCACCCCGCGCACCGAACCGGTGCTCACCTCGTGGGATGCGTGGGGTAACCGCGTCGACCGGATCGCCCTGACGCCGGCGTGGGAAGAAGGCCCGGCCATCACCACACGCCACGCGGTGCTCGCTTCAGGTCACGAAGCCTCGCCCTGGGCGCGCGTCGAGGAGTTCTTCCGGGTTTACATCTACCACGTGTCGAGCGAGTTCTATTGCTGCCCGCTGGCGATGACCGACGGCGCCGCCACGGCGATCCGCGCCTCCGGCAACGCGGCGCTGATCAAGCGGGCACTGCCGCACTTCCTCAGCCACGACCCGGCCTCGTTCTGGCTCTCCGGCCAGTGGATGACCGAGACGCCCGGCGGCTCGGACGTCGGCCGTACCGAGACGGTCGCCCGGCAGGACGCGAACGGTCAGTGGCGGCTTTACGGCCGCAAGTGGTTCAGCTCCGCCGTCGTCGGCGAGGCCGCGCTCGCCCTTGCGCGCCCCGAAGGCGCTGGGCAGGGCACCGCCGCGCTGGGGCTCTTCTACGTGGAAACGAAGGACGACCACGGTGCGTGGCGTGAGATCACCATCGACCGGCTCAAGAAGAAACTCGGCACCCATGAACTGCCCACCGCCGAGATCCATCTGAACGGTCTGCCGGCCATCCCGGTCGGCCCCGTCGACCACGGTGTGCGCCAGATCGCACCCATGCTCAACGTCACCCGTACCTGGAACGCCGTCTGCGCGGTCGCGAGCATGTCCCGCGCGATCTCCCTGGCGCGAGACTACGCGACACGCCGATACGCTTTCGGTGCGCGTCTCATCGACCACCCGTTGCACGCGCGCACGCTGGCCGACATGCAGGCCGAATACGAGGCCGCCTTCGCCCTGACCTTCCACGTGGCCGAATTGCTCGGGCACGTCGAGCATGGCCAGGCCGGCCCCCTGGACGCTCCCCTGCTCCGGCTGCTGACGCCACTGGCCAAACTCTGGACGGCCAAGGTGTCCATCCGCGTCGTTTCCGAAGCGCTCGAGTGTTTCGGCGGCGCGGGCTACATCGAAGACACCGGCCTGCCGCAGCTCCTGCGCGACGCGCAGGTCTACGCGATCTGGGAAGGCACCACCAACGTGCTGTCGCTCGACATGCTGCGCGCGCTGGGCAGCGTCGGCGTCGCCCCGATCCGCGGCGCGGTCGCCGCGCTGGCCGACGAAGGGAGCCCCGAACGGCGCGCCATCGACAGGACGCTCGATGCGACCGAAGCCCTTCTGGGCGACGTGGCGGCCGACCGGGCGTCCCTCGAGGCGTCGGCGCGAGGCATCGCCTTCACCCTCGCGCGCTGCATGGCGGCGGCCCTGCTCGCCCGTGCCGCACGGGCAGGCGATTCGGCCGGCGACGCCCGCCCGGCAGCCGCTCTCCGCCGGTTCGTCGCCCGCGGCCTCGATCGTCTGGCTCTTCCCGACAACGAGGGCGACAGCCTGCTCGCCGGCAGCATGTAAGATAGGCGCCCGTTTCACCCGGCTTCCCAGGTCAACCATGCAGCAGCTCACCATCGTCACCACCGGCGGCACGATCGACAAGGTCTACTTCGACGACAAGTCGGATTACCAGATCGGCTCCCCGCAAATCGGCGACATCCTGACCCAGCTCGGCGTCGCGTTCCGCTTCGATGTGATTCCGATCCTGCGCAAGGACAGCCTGCACGTGACGGACGAAGACCGTGCGCTCATGCGCAGCACCATCGAGGCCCAGCCGCATCGTCATGTGCTGGTGACCCACGGCACCGACACCATGGTGGAAACCGCGCGTGTACTGGCCGGCATCCCCAACAAGGTGATCGTGCTGACCGGCGCTCTGAACCCGGCTCGTTTTCAGGGGTCGGACGCCGTGTTCAACATCGGCTGCGCGGTCGGCGCGGTACAGACGCTGGCCGATGGCGTGTACATCGCCATGAACGGCCGCGTGTGGAATCCGGAAAGCGTCCGCAAGAACCGCGACGCGAACCGCTTCGAAGCCATCTGATTCGAAGCGATCCGATACGCCGGCCTGAACGCGCCGGTCAGGGCTTGCCACGATCTTCGACGACGGCGTCCACCGTGGCGCCCGCATCCATCAGGCCCGCACCACAGCCTTTCGGGCAGGGACCGGGTAAAGGCCGCGCATTGTCGACGAGCTGACGCGTGATGGCTTCCACGCCGATCGCCGGATCCGCCGATCGCATCAGCGCCACCAGCGCGGAAACCTGGGGCGCTGCCATGGATGTGCCCGCGTAGTACTTGAGAAGAGGCCTGCCCTCACTGCCGCGCTTGCCGCCATCGACGGTCGACAGGATGTCGTCGGCACCGAACGTCGTCAGCGAGCCACCCGGCGCAGCCAGGGTGACGCCGTCGCCGTGGTTCGAGCACCAGGCCATCGATCCGTCGCGTGCCAGCGCATTCACGCTCACGACGCCCGCGCAATTGGATGGAGAGACCGCGGAGGCACGGATGCCGTCGTTACCTGCCGCCGCTACGACGGCGACACCACGCGAGCGCGCCTGTCCGATGGCCGTCGCCAGCGCCGTCCCGCAGGCACCGGGCGTCCTCAGGCTCAGGTTGATGACGTCGGCGCGGCGGGCGATCGCGGGAACACCCGGCAGTTCACCACCGCTCGCCCAGACGATCGCATCCGCCACATCCGAGAGACGGCCTCCGCACTTGCCCATCACCCGCACCGGGATCACCTTGGCCTCGGGCGCGACGCCCAGCATCCCGCGACCATCGGGTGACCTCGCCGCCACGAGTCCGGCGACATGCGTGCCGTGCCACGATGATTCGGACGCCGTTGACGATCCACACTCACCCGCGTCGCTCCAGTCGCCTTCGTCCGCGGGATTCGCATCGCGCCCGTCACCATCGCGTGCCGCGGCGGCATCGCTGACGAAGTCGTAGCCCGGCAAAAGCTGACCGACGAGTTGCGGATGCGGTGCGATGCCGGTGTCGAGTACGGCCACCACGGATCCGGCGCCTTTCGTGTAACGCCAGGCCACCTCCGCGTCGATGCCGACACGAGGATCGTGCATGTACCACTGGCGATGCCATAACGTCGTAAGGCGGCCTGCGGGCGTGACGATGCGGTCTTCTTCGATATCGATGACACCCGGCATCAATGCGAGTACGGCCGGATCCAGGCCGCGCAGGTCGAAGACCTCGCCGCCCGCCGCAAGGGTGCGCACATGCACGGGCTGGGCGATGCGCGTGGAACGCGCGTGCGATACACGTGGATGCCTTGCGGTTGCCGCACTCACCCTGTCGCTGAAGTGCACGATGTATCGATCGGCGGGCATCTCGCCAGCCATGGCGACAGGTACGGGCACGCAGGCCGCGGCGACGAGTAAAGCTAAACGGGGATACGTCAACGATCGCATCTCGGACACCCTGGGAAAACGCGGCGACGCCGCAGTCGGTACAACGTAGGACGATCCGTTCCCGGCTAGTACGCGCCGACGCTCATCAAGGCATGTAGGCGAAATGGGGATGCACGTTGAAGGGTTTGCGAGCAGCGAAGTGTGCAGACGGGCATCCTCCCGACGCGGGCACAAAAAAGGGCCCGGACGTTTCCGTCCGGGCCCCGACGCAGCAAGCGAGAGGGGTCGCTTACGGCGTCCAGGTTGCCTTGAGCGAGACGCCCGAGAACGTCGAGTAACCGCGGACCTTCACGTAATACGTGCCCGCCTGGGTGGTGGCGAAGGTGCAGGTTTCGTTGTTGCCCGAAACGTACGGACGGCAGTTGTAGCTGGAGGTGGTCGGTGCGGAACCGAACTTGACGTAGAGATCCGCATCACCGGTACCACCGCTGGTCACGATGCTGAGGTTCTTCGCGCCAGCCGCCACCACGACGGTGTAGCTGAGTTCGGTACCCGAGCTGCCGGCAAGGCCGGTCTTGGCCACACCGTTCTGCAGCGCCGTGCCACCGGTACCGCCACCGCCGCCGGTCGAGCAGCTGACACCCACGCCGGTGAAGGCGGTGGCGACATCCGTCGCGGAGTAGCCGAGATCGGTCGCCGCGCTGGCGACACCGCAGGCACCGGAGTTGAACGTGGAGCTGGCGGTCCAGTACAGGGCATTGGCGCGGGCGAACACCTTGAACGCCTTCACCGTGTCCCAGCCACTGGTCTTGGCCAGCAGGCAGAACGCCTTGTTGTAGACACCCGACGAGTAATGCACGTCGAGACCGCTGTAGTAATCGGACGCATTGTCGATCGAGCCACCGTCCTGCGACGGCGTGCACATGTAGCGCAACGCGTTACCGATACCGGCGCTGGTCTTGACGATGTCGGCACCGACGAGGAAGTCGTCGCTGCCGCGGTCGTAGTATTCGGCCGCTTCACCGGCGATGTCCGAGTACGCCTCGTTCATGCCACCCGACTGTCCGCTATAGGCCAGGTTGGAGTGCTGTTCGGTGTAGCCATGGCTGATCTCGTGCGAGGTCACATCCAGGGCGACCAGCGGGTAGAACGTGCTGGCACCGTCGCCGAAGGTCATCGAGCTGCCGTCCCAGAACGCGTTCTCGTAGGAGCTGCCGTAGTGCACCTTCATGATCAGAACCTGGTTCAGCGGCGCCGCGCCGGTGTACGAGGTGTACATGTCGTGCACCACGCCACCGAAGTGGTGGGCGTCGTTGATCGGGCCGTAAGCGCCGTTGACGGCGTCACCGCTCGATCCGGCGCTACAGGTGAAGCTCCACAGCGTGCCGGTTCCCGACGTCGCCTTCTTCATGTTGTACGACTTCACGTAGGCATTCTGCGCCGTGCAGGTCGTGCCGGAC
The DNA here is from genome assembly GCF_000745235.1 of Luteibacter mycovicinus. Lineage (NCBI taxonomy): Bacteria > Pseudomonadati > Pseudomonadota > Gammaproteobacteria > Lysobacterales > Rhodanobacteraceae > Luteibacter > Luteibacter mycovicinus. The sequence goes on along the minus strand of NZ_JQNL01000001.1, from coordinate 3,515,249 downwards.
TGCGTCACGCGCAGCGCGGGCTTGCCGCCGGCACCCCAGGTGTATTGCCCGGTTTTCTGATTGCCGCCCGGACCGGTCGCATCGATCTCGGCGTAGGTCAGGCCTTCCCACTGCTCGATGATCTCGCCGGTGTTGGCGTCGATCAGGGCGGTCGGGCGGGTCGGATGGTCACCGCCGGAGAAGAACGAGGTGAGATAGACCAGACGCGCGGGAGCGCCGTCACCCGGATAGATGTACAGATCCGCCTTGACGTTCTCCGGTTTGACGGTGGCGACGCCGGCCAGCGACGGCGCCTGCTTGCTGAGCAAGGCGACGGCGCGCGTGCCGTCCAGCCTGGGGGTGACCGAGGCGATATCGACCTGAAGGTCGGAGGTGACCGCACCATTGGCGACCAGCGCATTCCCCTGCGTGTCCTGCTCGACGGCGATGCTGCGGCCATAGACCGGCACGCCCTTGAAGGTCTGCTGCATGCGGACGGTCTGCGTGCCCTTCACCGTGGGCAGCGAGGCTTGTGCGACGAATCCGTTGTCGGCGGAAAGTCCCAGTTTTGTCGCCAGCTGGTTGGCCGGTACGGCACCCAGGCTCTGCGCACGCAGTGCCTGTTCGGTAGCCGCCGATGCGACCGAGGTGGCGGCGATCCCGAGGGATGCGACCAGGAGTTTCAAGCGAACATGAGTTGCCATTAACGTTCCTCCTCCAGGAATGGGCCGCACTCCGCCATGGCGGACCGTGAGGACCACACTCCGAACGATTTGAATTCGCGCCGCGGCGCGATGCCCGTTTTATGTCGCGACGACCGGTCCCCCAACCGGAAGTCCTCACCAACCTAGCGCAAGAATTCGCGACCGACTACCTAGGGATTTCCCTAGGGCGGCAAAAAACGCGATGCTACGCACGAATTGCGAACACGAACTTGCGGAGGGGGCGACGCATGGCGCGATTACCGGATCTGGACCTTGACCTGCGTCGACTGACGCCGACGGTGCGCGCGGCGTTCCGTCTCACGTCGGAGCGGCACACGCTGGATCATCTGCTGAGAGAGGTCGGCATCGAGGGTGCCGTCACGTGGCAAAAGGGCGAAAGCATCGCCTCGACGGCGTTGCAGCGGCGGACCAACGGCTGGTGCTTCGAGCTACCGCCGCAACGCACCTACATGCTGGATGACGCGCTGACGCAGCTGTTGCACGCGCTTGCGCCGCATCGCGACCAGATCGTCGCGCTGTCCAGAGCACTCGAACTCGACGCACACGTCGCGCTCGACACCGACATCTACGAAGACCGTGTGCCGACCGGCTACCTGTCACCCGCCAACGTCAAAGCCATCGCGACATACGGTGCGTCGCTCGGCACGGAAATTCATCTCGCCGAGCCGAACGGCTGAGGACGGCGTCGCCGGGATCAGAGCATCCCGGTTTCGAGCTTCGCCGCATCGGACATCATGGAGTGATTCCAGGGCGGGTCGAATACGAGGTCGACATCGGCCTCGATGATCGTGGGAATGAGCTCGACCTTGGTGCGGACATCGTCGACGAGGATGTCGCCCATGCCGCAGCCCGGCGCGGTCAGCGTCATCTTCACGTAAACGCGGCGCGAGCCCTCTTCGGTGGATTCGAGGCTGACGTCATAGACCAGACCCAGTTCCACCACGTTGATGGGGATCTCGGGATCGAAGCAGGTGCGCAGCTGCTGCCAGACCAGCTTCTCCACGTCGTCGTCCGTCGCGCCGTCCTCGAGTTCGATCGGGCGCGGCGGCTCCTTGCCCAGCGCGTCGGCGTCGTCGCCGGCGATGCGGAACAGGTTGCCTTCCACGTAAACGGTGAAACTGCCGCCGAGGGCCTGGGTGATGTAGCCGATCTGCCCGGCGGGAAGCGTCACCGTCTCACCCTGCGGCACCATGACTGCCTGGCAGTCACGTTCGAGGGTGAAGGGCTCGCTGCTGAGGCTGAAACCGCTCATTGCTGTCCTGTAAAGGCCGCGCCGCGGCCGCAAAGTCGTCGATTATGCGCCTGCCCGCGAGGCGGGGGTAGGCACCTACCGGCTTAACGTCGGGGCGCACGCGTCGGGGCACAAGAGCGCCCGGCCCCTTGCCCCGCTATGATGGCCCCCTTTTTGCCGCACCCGGGATCCCATGCGCGACCTGACCGAAATCCATGCCGGCTGAGCGCACAGGCCTTCCCGGTTTCCTCTTCGGTGCACTCTGCGCGGCCATGTTCGGCCTCGCCGCGGGCGCCGTCTGGATGCTCCCCTCGATGATGTTCGGCCGCGCCCTACCGGCCCTCGTGCTGCCGGTGGGCTGGGCGCTGGGTCTCGTCGTGCGCCGCTGGCTGCGCTTCCGCGGTCCTGTCGGCGCCGTCCTGGCCGGCGCGGCAACCCTGCTGGCGGCCCTGTACACGGCGTGCCTGGTGGTCGCCGCCACGATCTCCGGGATGATGGGCATCGGCTTCGGCCAGGCCATCGCCGACGCCGGACCGGCCATGCTGCTGGACCTCGCCCGTCTCGCGCAGCGCCCGGTCGACCTGTCGCTCTACCTGACCGGAGCCCTGATCGCGGCCTTTACCGCCTGGCCGCTGGGACGGCGGAAGCCGCGCGGCAACTGACTTTCATAAGCGGTAAATCCCCCTACGGGAAAGATATTGCGGGGAAGTAACAGTCAACCGGCGGTCGATGACCGCGTTTACCGGAGTGAACCTGGCGATATGGAGCACGAGGATGCGAAACACGACGATGCGGAGAAAGCCGTGAACGGCTCCCTCGCACTCGACAGCGCATCGCTCGAGGATCTGCGCGAGGTCCCGGCGAACATGGACGCCTTCCTGGCGGGTATCGAGCGACGCGCCTGGCGTATGGCCGAAATCCACCTGGGCAACAAGGACGACGCCATGGATGCCGTCCAGGACGCCATGCTGCGACTCGTCAACCATTACGCGGGTAAGCCCGCCGGTGAGTGGACGCCGCTGTTCTGGGGCATCCTGCGCCGACGCATCGTCGATCTGCAGCGGCGCCGCAAGGTCCGGTCCATCGTCGTCAGCTGGATGGGCGGCGGTCGCGACGACGAAGGCGACGAACTCCCGATGTGGGAGCCGGCGGACGACGCGCCGGATCCCTCGGCCCGGTTGCAGGACACGCAGGCCTACGGCGACATCGTGACGGCCGTGCGCAAGCTGCCCCGGCGCCAGCGCGAAGCGTTCACGCTGCGCATCATGGAAGGCCTGGATGTGGCCGAGACGGCCGCCGCGATGGGCTGCTCGGACGGCAGCGTGAAAACCCACCTTTCGCGCGCGATGCATGCGCTGCGCGATCAACTGGAGGCTTGGCGATGAGCCAGCACGATCGAGAACTCGAACGTCGCGCCCGGGACCTGTACCTGCGGGCCAGCCGCGACGTGGATCCGGCCACCGCGGGCCGCCTGCGCGCGGCGCGGCGCACCGCGCTCGCCCGTCCGCAACCGTCCATGACGCGACGCCTGCTACTCCCCGCAGGTGCCTTCGCCGTGGTCGCTCTCGCTTCGCTGATGATCTGGCAGCCGCGGGTATCCCCCTCGGACATGCCGGTGGCCACCCAGCAGTCCGCCGAGGCGGAGCCCAGCGATCTGCCGCCCGATGCCGACAGCGCGGACCCCGCGCTGTACAAGGACATGCAGTTCTACAGCTGGCTCGCCTACAACGACGCGCCCTCGTCCCCGTCCCGCAAGTGAGCCCCATGCGCCGCCTTCCGCTCGTCCTCGCCCTGTTCATGGCCTTCGCGGCGCCGCTGACGGCGAGCGCGCAGGATCGCCCCCCACCGCCGCCCGGCGGTGAGATGCCGCTGCCGCCGCCCCGTCCGTGGAGCGCGCTGTCGGCCGACGAAAAGGACATCCTCGCGCCGCTGGCGCATGACTGGGACACGTTCCCGCCGCAGCGCCAGTCGCGGATGCTCGAGAAAGCCCAGCGCTGGCGCGGGCTGCCGCCGGATCGTCGTGCCGAGATCCGCGACCGCATCGAACGCTGGCAGCACATGACGCCGGAGGAGCGAGCCGAGGCACGCCGGAACCAGCAGAAGTTCCAGGACCTCTCTCCCGACCAGCGTGCCCGCCTGCACGACGCCTTCGAGCGTTTCAGGAGCCTCACGCCCGACCAGCGGCATGCGCTGATCGAAAAGTGGCGCAACATGACACCCGATCAGCGCCGCGACGCGGTGGACCACGCGGGCCCGAACGACATCGTGCCCCCGCCCCACGGCGGTCCGGGCGGCCCGACGGCCCGGGCGATCGCCGGCCGCCTCCCCCTCCGGGGGAGTGAGCTAAACTGGGGCAATGACCGAAAACGACCTGGCTTTCCTCAACGACCGCCGTTCGGTGCCTTCGCGCCAGCTCGGCGAACCCGCCCCCGATGACGCCACGCTGCGCCGCCTCCTCGAGGCCGCGATCCGTGTGCCCGACCACGGAAAACTCGAACCCTTCCGCATCCGCGTGCTGCGCGGCGAGGCCAAACTGGCCTTCGGCCGCAAGCTCGCGAAGCTGGCCGTCGAAGCCAATCCGGGCCTGTCCGAATCCAAGCGCGAGAAAGAACAGCGCCGCTACGAATTCGCCCCCCTGGTCCTGGTCGTTTCGGCGAAGATCGACACCGACAGCAAGGTCCCCGAGCTGGAGCAGGACCTTACCGCCGGCTGCGTCGCCTATAACATCCTGCTCGGCGCGCAGGCGCTCGGCTACGGAGCGCAGTGGCTCAGCGGCTGGGCCGCCTACGACCGTGAGGTTGCGAAGCTGCTCGACATGAAGAAAAGCGAACACATCGTCGGCTTCATCCACATCGGCACGGCCGCCATCGACGCGCCGGAGCGCGATCGTCCGTCGTACGACGACATCGTGAGCGTGTGGTCGCCGTGAGCGACGACTCCCTCGTCCACCTGGTCGACGGCAGCCTGTATGTGTTCCGGGCATGGCACTCCATGCCCGACGAATTTCACGACCACGAAGGCGAGCCGGTCAACGCCGTGCACGGCTTCACGCGATTCCTCTGCGAGCTGCTCGAGCGCAGCCGTGCGGAGCACATCGCGGTGGCGTTCGACGCGTCGCTCACCACCTCGTTCCGCAACACGATCTATCCGGCGTACAAGGCCAACCGCGACCTGCCACCGCCCCATCTGGTCCGTCAGTTCGGGCTGTGCCGCGAGATCTCCGCGGCCCTTGGCCTCACCGTGCTCAACGATCACCAGTACGAGGCCGACGACCTGATCGGCAGCGCGCTGTGGGGCCTGCGCTCGCATGGCTTCCGCGGCGTCATCGTTTCCGCCGACAAGGACTTCGGTCAGTTGCTCGGCGAGCACGACGAGCAATGGGACTTTGCGAAGAACGTGCGCTGGGGGCCTTCCGGCGTCTTCGACAAGCTCGGCGTGCATCCACACCAGGTCGCAGACTATCTGGCGCTGTGCGGTGACGCGGTCGACAACATCCCCGGCGTGCCTGGCATCGGCGCGAAGACCGCGGCGGCCCTGCTTGCCCACTTCGGCAGCCTGGACAACCTGCTCGATCGCATCGACGAGGTGCCGTACCTGCGCATCCGCGGCGCCGCGGCCTGTGCGGCTCGTCTGCGTGAACATGCGGAACAGGCGCTGCTGTGCCGTCGCCTTACCCGCATCGCGCTGGATATCGCCGTCGCCGAGACCGCCGATGCCCTGAGCCGCCGTCAGGGCGAAGCCGCCACGATCGACGAATTGTGCGAGCGCCTGCGCTTCGGACCGCTGACCCGGTCACGCCTGCGCGCCTTGATGTAATACGTCACCCAGTCGATATACCCTTGGTCGGATATTCCCTATATCCCTCCAAGGAACCCGCCATGCAGACCAGTCCGCTGCCCCATGCCTCGCCGATCCCCGATGACGCCAGTGCGCCGGAAGAGGTCCTGCACAAGGCGAAGTGGCTGACCCTGAAGAAGCGCGGCCGCTGGGAATACGCCGAACGCAACAACCCGGGTGGCGCGGTGATCATTCTCGCGGTGACGCCCGACGACAAGGTCGTCTTCGTCGAGCAATACCGCGTGTCGATCCTGAAGAACACCATCGAGATGCCCGCCGGCCTCGTCGGCGATCTTGCCGGTGCCGAGGACGAGGACGTACTGCTGGCCGCTCGCCGCGAACTGGAAGAAGAAACCGGCTACGCCTGCGGCAGCATCGAGTTCGTGCATGAGGGCCCGTCGTCGGCCGGCATGAGCACGGAGATGATCGCCTTTGCACGCGCCTGGGACCTGTCCAGGGTGGGCAAGGGCGGCGGTGACGAGACGGAAAACATCATCGTTCACGAAGTGCCACGTGCCGAAGCCGGCAAGTGGCTGTTCGACCGTGCGAAGGAAGGTTTCTCCATCGACGCGAAGCTGTTCGCGGGGCTCTGGTTCATCGAGCATCCCGAAGCGCACATGCGCTGACAGCGACCGGCAAACCCACTCCGGCCGGGTGGCCGGAGTGGGTGACGATCAATTCGCCGCGGTCGGCTGGACGCTGACGTGCACGTTCTGGATCGACACCGAGCCGCCTTCCATCCACATCTCGTGGCCTCCCGGCGTCGAGAGCCGCTCCTCCGACTGGATGTCGACATACAGGAAGTTGGGATCGAACCCGACGTTCTGGCCCGGCACGGTGAAGCGGAACGTGCCGACGGCATCGCCGCCGAACGTGGCCTTTTTCTCGCCAAGCTCCAGTCGGTGACGCCCCCGATCGTCACCCAGCCAGAAATTCACTCGCAGCTTGCCGAGCGCGCCGCCCTGGACCTGCGTGAGACCTGCGTTGAACTGGACGGTGTAACTGACGTCGCCGCCGTAATACGTCGTACCGAGGGGCGTAAACCCACGGACCGTCATGGTCGGAGCGCGCCACGCCGGGCCTACGCCTCCGTCGATCTGCTCGCCAGGGTGGCCGAACGATTGCCACATCGAGGTCCGATCGAATAAGCCGTGGTCGGTCTTCAGTCGGCAGGCTGCCTGTGCCATGGCATCGATCGAGCCGCTGCAACCGGGGAGATTTTCCAGTGACGGAGCCGCCAGCGCGTGACCGGTGAAGAGCAGGGTCGCGATCGCCGCCGTGGCGACCCACCGACGGTGAGAAGAGTGCTTGCGCATGACTTACATTCCTTTGTGAGTGATGAGGGGTAGTACGGACACTGGCGCCAGGGCGAGGGAGGGGGATAGCTCAGGCGCCAGCCGACGGGATTGTCGGCCGATTGCCCAGGAAACTGTGGCCTGCTGACAGGCCTGACGGCATAGGCCGCAGCAACCTCGCGGCGACCACCTACACGGACCCGCTATATCACGTGCCGAGGCCGCCAGATGGCTGCCCGGCGGACAAATCCGTCCTGTCAATTCTTGTCCCCGCCCCCTTCCCGGCGTAGCCTTCCCTCTGCTCTGCCCGGCGCCGCCCATGTCCGTTCGTTTCGCCCATCTCCACCTGCACAGCGAGTACTCGCTGGTCGACTCGACCATCCGCATCAAGCAGCTGGTCGCCGCCTGCGCGCGGGCGGGTATGCCCGCCGTCGCGCTGACGGACGAGAACAACATGTTCGGGCTGGTGAAGTTCTACAAGCAGTGCACGGCGGCGGGCATCAAGCCGATCGGTGGCTGCGACATCTGGGTCTCAAGCCCCGATGATCCGCGCCCCTGGCGTCTCACGCTGATCTGCCAGGATCGCGACGGCTACCTCAATCTCTCCCGGCTGGTTTCACGCGCCTGGCGCGAAGGCCAGGGTACCGGCCGCGCGCTCGTCGATGCCGCCTGGATGCATCCGGAGAGCGTACGCGGCCTGATCGCCATCGCCGGTCGCGAAAGTGAAGTCGCGCGCGTCGCGCTGACGGCGGGTCTTCCCGCCGCGACCCTGCGCCTCAGCTTCCTGCAGCGCCTGTTCCCCGACCGTCTTTACCTCGAACTGACCCGCACGGGCCGTGAGAACGAAGAAAACTGGGTGCGCGCCGCCATGGCGCTGGCAGGCGATCACGAGCTGCCCGTAATCGCGAGCAACGACGTGCGCTTCCTGCTGCGCGAAGACTTCGATGCGCACGAAGCCCGCACCTGCATCAACCAGGGCCGCGTCCTCGCGGATCCGAAGCGCCCGAAGGATTACAGCGAAGAGCAGTACTTCAAGTCGCCCGAGGACATGGAGGCGTTGTTCGCCGACATTCCCGAGGCGCTGGAAAACACGGTCGAACTGGTCAAGCGCTGCAATCTCGTGCTCGAGTTCGGCACGTATTACCTGCCCAACTTCCCGGTCCCCGAAGGCCACACGCTCGACACCTTCATCCGCGATCTCGCACAGAAGGGACTCGAAGAGCGCCTCAGCCAGCATCCCATCGCCGCCGGCAAGACGCTGGAGGATTATCAGGCGCGCCTGGATCGCGAAGTCGACGTCATCATCCGGATGGGCTTCCCCGGCTACTTCCTGATCGTTGCGGACTTCATCGGCTGGGCGAAGGACAACGGTATTCCGGTGGGCCCGGGCCGAGGTTCGGGTGCGGGCTCGCTCGTGGCGTGGGTGCTGAAGATCACCGACCTGGATCCGCTGCAGTTCGAGTTGCTTTTCGAGCGCTTCCTCAACCCCGAACGCGTGTCGATGCCCGACTTCGACATCGACTTCTGCATGGATCGCCGCGACGAGGTGATCGACTACGTGGCGCGCAAGTACGGTCGCGATCACGTCAGTCAGATCATCACCTACGGCTCGATGGCGGCGAAGGCCGTGCTGCGCGACTCCGGTCGCGTGCTCGGCATGGGCTACGGTCAGGTCGACCGTCTCGCCAAACTCATTCCCAACCGTCCGCTCGACCTCACCCTCGGCGACGCGCTCGGCCGTACGGAAAAAGCCAGGAAAGAACCCGATCGCGTCGTCAAGGAATTCTGCGACGTCTACGATCAGGAAGAAGAGCCGCGCCAGCTGATCGATCTGGCGCTCAGCCTCGAAGGTCTCACCCGCAACGCCGGCAAGCACGCGGGTGGCGTGGTGATCGCGCCCACACCGCTGACCGACTTCGCCCCGCTGTACTGCGAAGCCAGCGGCGAAGGCGTCGTCACGCAGTACGACAAGGACGACGTCGAGGCGGTCGGCCTGGTGAAGTTCGACTTCCTCGGCCTGCGCACGCTCACGATCATCGACTGGGCGGTCAAGGCGATCAACAGGCGCCGGGCGAAGGAAGGCACGGACGCGCTGGTGATCGAATCGCTGCCGCTGGACGATCCCAAGGTCTACGACCTGCTGAAGAAAGCGCAGACCGTCGCCGTCTTCCAGCTCGAGTCGCGCGGCATGCAGGGCATGCTGAAAGAGGCCCAGGCCGACCGTTTCGAAGACATCATCGCGCTGGTGGCGCTGTACCGCCCCGGCCCGATGGATCTGATACCGAGCTTCTGCGCGCGTAAGCATGGGCGCGAAGCGGTGGAGTACCCGGATCCGCGCGTCGAACCCATCCTGAAAGAGACCTACGGCATCATGGTCTATCAGGAGCAGGTGATGCAGATGGCGCAGATCGTGGGCGGTTACACGCTCGGCGGCGCCGATCTGCTGCGCCGTGCGATGGGTAAGAAAAAAGCCGAGGAAATGGTCAAGCACCGCGCGACCTTCCGCGAAGGCGCCGCCAGGGACGGGATCGTGGGCGACAAGGCCGACGCGATCTTCGACCTGATGGAGAAGTTCGCCGGCTACGGCTTCAATAAGTCGCACGCCGCCGCTTATGCGCTGGTGTCGTATCAGACCGCCTGGCTGAAGGCGCACTACCCCGCCGAGTTCATGGCCGCGACGATTTCGTCGGACATGGACAACACCGAGAAGGCCGTCACCTTCCTCGAAGAAACGCGGGCGATCGGCATCAAGGTGCTGCCGCCCGACGTCAACGCGTCGGACTGGATGTTCGAAGCGGTGGAACCGCGCGTGGTGCGTTACGGCCTTGGCGCGATCAAGGGCGTCGGCCAGGGTATCTGCGAGGAAATCGTCGCCGAACGCAAGGCGAAGGGGCCGTTCCGCGGACTGGTCGACTTCTGCCAGCGCGTCGGCTCGAGCAAGCTCAACAAGCGCACCATGGAAGCGCTGGTCCAGTCCGGCGCGCTCGACGCGCTCGGCGAGAACCGCGCCACCCTGGTCAAGCACATTCCCGAAGCGATGCGCGCCGCCGACCAGGAAGCGAAGAACCGCGCTTCGGGGCAGGTCGACATCTTCGGCAACGCGTTCGGTGAGGCGGAAGCCCCCAGCATCATCGAACTCTCCGGTTCGGTGCCGGAGTGGCCACTCGAACAGCTGCTGCAGGGCGAGCACGACACGCTCGGCCATTACCTGTCCGGTCACCCCACCGACCCGTGGAAGGCCGAACTGGCGCAGCTGGGCAGCTGTCCCATCGGCGAGATTCCGCAGCGCTACCAGCCGCCCAAACCGCGCCGTAACGACGACGACGAAAACGCCAACCGCTTCCGTCGCGGCCCGGATACGCCGTGGACCGTGGCCGGGATGGTGGTGGGCATGCGCAAGCGTGGCGAGAGCGATGCGTTCGTCCAGATCGAGGACGCGACCGGCATGCTCGAGACGAGCTTTTTTCGTGACGTGTTCACCGACGCCGCCCCCCTGCTTACACGCGGAAGCATGATCGTGGTCGAAGGGGGCCTGCGTATCGACGACTTCGCCGGCGGCTATCAGCTGCGTGCCCGCAAGGCCTACGCGCTGTCCGATGCCATGGAGCACTTCGGCCGCCTGCTCACGCTGAAACTCAACGGCGTCGGTCCGGACTTCCCGCAGCACCTGCGTCAGGCCCTGATGGGTTATCGCGGGGGACGTACCCCGCTGATGCTGGCCGGCTACCGCAACGCGGAAGGCCAGGCCAGCCTGGAGCTGGGCGATCAGTGGCGCGTGCGCGCCCTCCCCGACCTCGTGCGCACCTTGCGGACGATCCCCGGTGTTCTGGGGACCGAGCTGCGCATGGTACGGCCGGCCGACTGAGCGCCGGCCGCTCCTGCCGGCCGGGCGATACGCCGCCTATTCGGATGCCGACAGCTGGACGGGAATCTGGCCGGGGTAGGAACGGACGACGACGACATCGTCCGCCTTGATCGCACCGACGCCGTCGACTTTCTGGATCCTCACGCCGATATGCCGGACATGCGAGCCTGCCGGGACGAGGACGCTGTCGACAAGTTCGCCCGAGGGCCAGCCCCCCGAGTTCAACTCGCCCTTGATGGCCTGTGTCTTATGCGCCGCGTTCCACTTCTTGTCGCCGTCGTCGAACGCGGTGGCTATGAGGACCGTGGCACCGCCCTGCTCGGCACCGACATGCGCGTGGACGGTGTAGACGAAATCGTCGGCGTCGGCGTCGGCGGGCGGGAGGGCGACCCACTGGGTCACACTGTCTTCCGGCTCCGCCAGGCGCACCGTCCGATAACGGTTATTCGCCGTGTCGTAGAGCGCCAGCGACGCGTTATACCTGTCGGCGCCAGGTCCTTCGAAGACCCAGGGCGCCAGGTGATCGGCCATCGCGTGGCGCTTCGTGTTGAACCCGAACCACTGGTACTCGCCATGCCAGAAGGCGTCGTTTACGCCTTCAAAGTCACCGTTTGGCACGGTGAGCCGGCAGATCTGGCCTTCCGCGGCGATGTCGCACTCGGGCATGCGATGGATCGCGTAGGGGCCGGGGATCTCGGCGAACGCCACGTTCGCCCCGGAGACGCTGGCGACCAGGCCGACCATCAGAAGCGAGAAGCGGCGGCGTTTTGCGATACGGTGAATTGCACCGGGCATGATGATTCCTTTCGTCAGAAGAGGTGATCCTCCCGTCGACGCGAAGGTCGAGGCAGGGCCGCGGGCAGCCGTGCCCGCCGACGCATTGAAGCAAAGATCACACGTCCCGGGGGACCGCCTCACAGCGGCGCCAGTCGTACCTACATGAATTTCGGGCAATTCTTACCTCCCGGGCCGACCGTACCCTCGCGCACGCGTCCCAGGGCGCCACTGGGTATAATCAGCGGTCTTGTCCGGATGCTTCGTATTCATGAATCCCAACTTCCTCGATTTCGAACAACCCATTGCCGAGCTGGAAGCGAAGATCGAAGAGCTTCGTCATGCCAGCAGTGGGCAGGCTTTCAACATCGACGAGGAAGTGGGCCGTCTGCGTGAAAAGCTGAAGATCAAGACCAACGAGATCTTCCGCAATCTCACCCCGTGGCAGATCAGCCAGGTATCGCGCCACCCGGCACGTCCGTACACCCTCGATTACATCCAGGCGATGTGCGAGGAATTCCACGAGCTCAAGGGCGACCGCATGTTCGCGGACGACCAGGCCATCGTGGGCGGCCTTGCCCGTATCAAGGGCCGCTCGGTCATGGTGGTCGGTCACCAGAAGGGCCGCGACACCAAGTCCAAGGTGAAGCGCAACTTCGGCATGCCGCGCCCCGAGGGCTATCGCAAGGCGCTGCGGCTGTTCAAGATGGCCGAGCAGTTCAGGATCCCGGTCTTCACCTTCATCGATACGGCCGGCGCGTGGCCGGGCATCAATGCGGAAGAACGCGGTCAGTCCGAAGCCATCGCCCGCAATCTGCTGGAGATGGCCGAGCTGCGTGTGCCGATCATCTGCACCGTGACGGGCGAAGGCGGTTCCGGCGGCGCGCTGGCCATTGGCGTAGGCGACCGCACGCTGATGCTGCAGTACTCGACGTACTCGGTCATCACGCCCGAAGGTTGCGCGTCCATCCTCTGGAAGAGCGCCGACAAGGCCAAGGATGCCGCCGAGGTCATGGGCCTCACCGCGCCGCGCCTGCTCGAGAACGGCCTGATCGACAAGATCGTCCGCGAGCCCCTGGGCGGTGCGCATCGCAGCCCGCAGTCGATGGCGGTTCGTCTCAAGGCCGTGCTGCTCAACGAGCTGGACGCCCTCGAAGCGCAGCCCGTCGAAGCCCTGCTCGAAAACCGCTATAAGCGCCTGCGCGGCTACGGCGCCTTCACCGAGGGCTGATCGTCCCGGCATTGCGGTTACCATCGGCGCATCTCCCCAGCGGACATGCGCCATGGCCGACGTCCTCGTCAAACTCGCCGTCCTGATCGACGCCGACAACGCCCGCCCCGCCATCGTCGACGGCCTGCTCGCCGAAGTGGCGAAGTACGGCACCGCGCACGTGAAGCGCATCTACGGCGACTGGACCGGCCCCAACCTCAACGGATGGAAGGCCGCCCTGCTCGATCACTCGATCCAGCCGATCCAGCAGTTCGCCTACACGTCCGGCAAGAACGCGACGGACTCCGCGATGATCATCGACGCGATGGACCTGCTGTACTCCGAACGCTTCGATGGCTTCTGCATCGTTTCCAGCGACAGTGACTTCACGCGGCTGGCGTCGCGTATTCGCGAGGCGGGGCTGATCGTTTACGGCTTCGGCGAACTGAAGACGCCCAAACCGTTCGTCTCCGCGTGCGACAAGTTCATCTACACCGAGGTGCTGGTGGGCGCCAGCGAAAACGAGGGCGATGAAGCGCCCGCACCGAAGTCCGCCAGCGAGCTGCGCGGCGATACCAAGCTCGTCAATCGCCTGCGCAACGCGGTGGAAGCCGCTTCCGATGAAAATGGCTGGGCCGCGCTCGGCGGCATCGGCAGCATCCTCAGCAAGCGCTCACCCGACTTCGATTCACGCAATTACGGCTACGCCAAACTGAGCGGCCTGATCAACGGCATCGGCCTGTTCGACGTGGACGAGCGTCAGTTCGGCAACGCCAAACACCTTTACGTGCGCATGCGAAGCAAGGGCAAATGAGTCGTTCCCTGACCGATCACGTGGCGAGCGCTCTCAGTGACGCGCCCAGGGCTGCGCTCGTCGTCGCGTTCAGTGGCGGGCCGGACTCGAGCGCCCTCCTGCACGCCCTGGCGACCCATTCGCCACGCCCGCCGTTGCGTGCGCTGCACGTGGATCACGGGTTGCATGCAGAAAGCGGCGCGTGGGCTTCCCACTGCCGACGATTCTGCGACGGTCTGGAAATACCTCTCGAGGTATCCCGTGTCTCCGTGGATCTCAGTCGCGGCGAAGGGGTCGAATCCGCCGCGCGACGTGCGCGGCACGCCGCCTTCGCTGCATCGCTGCGTCCCGGCGAGCGCATGGTGCTGGCACATCATCGGGACGACCAGGTCGAGACCGTGCTGCTGAAACTTCTGCGTGGCGCGGGGCCCGACGGCCTGGGCGGCATGCGTCCGCTGCGTCCGTCAGGCGCGGGGATGCTCTGGCGGCCACTCCTCGACCTGCCGCGCGACGCGCTGCTCGAGCATGTCGCCACGCATGCCCTGTCGACGATTCACGACCCGTCCAACGACGACCCGTCGATCGCCCGTGGCTACCTGCGCGGCAGCGTGCTTCCCGTGCTTCTCGAACGTTGGCCTCAGGCTGGCACCAGCATCGCGCACAGCGCGCGGCTATGCATGGAAGCGGCCGACAGCCTGCGCGATGCCTGGGTGGATGCACTGGAGACCGTGCGCCGCCCCGAGGGAACGCTGGACGCCGAAGGCTGGCTCGCGCTTCAGCCGGCGTGGCGGACGCCACTGCTCGAGCACTGGCTACACACGCAGGGCCTGTCCGCCCCCACGACCGGACAGCGGCTGCAACTGGAACGTCAGGCCCGCGAAGGTGGCGCCGAAAAGCTTCCGCTGGTCGGCTGGCTGGATACCGAGGTACGTGTCTGGCGCGGCCGCCTGTGGGCCATGCGGCGCCTGCCCTCGTTCGATACCGAATGGTCGGCCATATGGTCGGGTGAGCCGCTGGCGCTGCCCGGTGGGGGCACGCTCACCCTGGGCTCCGCGCGACTACGGGAGCCGCTACAGGTGCGCTATCGCTCCGGCGGCGAAACCTTGCGTCCCGAGGGGGACCGGCACACCCGCGAACTGCGTGACCTGTTCCAGCAGGGCGCGGTGCCGCCGTGGCGCCGTCCGCGCATGCCGCTGCTGTGGTCCGGCAAGGAACTGGTCGCCGTCGGATCCCGCTGGATGAGCGAACGCGGCCGACGGCTGTTCCAGGAAGCGGGTGGCGTCCTCACGTGGGATGAGGACGCCTGATTCGCCGCGCGATTGATCAAAAAGCCTATGTGAGCTAGTTTTGCGGCCATGCCGAAGTCGTCCGCCCCTGTCGCCGCCACTCCCTCGATCGCCGAGTTCGAGCATTCGCTCGACGAACTCGAGCAACTCGTCACACGGATGGAAGGCGGCGAACTCAGTCTCGACGAGTCCCTCAAGTCCTTCGAGCGCGGCATCGGCCTCTATCGCCACTGCCAGACGGCGCTGGAGCAGGCCGAACTGCGCGTGCGACTCCTGCTCGATCCCGAAGCCCCCGAAACCGCCGAAGCCTTTGACTCCCGCACCGACTGACCTGCCCGCGCCGCTCAAGGCGCTGGTCGGCCGTGCAGACGACGCGCTCGCGCGCGCGCTGCCCGCCGAAGATCTCGCCCCCACCGAACTCCATCGCGCCATGCGCTACGCGGTGCTGGGCGGTGGCAAGCGTCTGCGCCCCCTTCTCGTCTACGCGGCGGGCCATGCCCTCGGTCGCGACGGTGGGATCCTCGACGCGCCCGCGAGTGCCGTGGAAATCATCCACGCGTATTCGCTCGTGCACGACGACCTGCCGGCCATGGACGACGACGACCTGCGCCGCGGCCGCCCGACCTGCCACATCGTCTTTGGCGAGGCCATGGCGATCCTCGCCGGGGATGCGCTGCAGGCGCTGGCGTTCGAGATTCTGGCCACGCCTTTCGGCGCCGATGACGACGCCATGGCACGGATCGCCATGCTGCGCACCCTCGGTGCGGCCTGCGGTGCCGAAGGTATGGCCGGCGGCCAGGCCTTCGATCTTTCGGCGGTGGGTACCCGGCTGTCGCTCGATGAGCTCGAGCGCATGCACGCCTACAAGACCGGCGCCCTGATCCGCGCCTCGGTTCGCCTCGGCGCTCTCGCGGCCGGGTGCCGTGATGACGCCTTGCTGCAACGACTGGACCGTTACGGCCATGCCGTCGGACTGGCGTTTCAGGTCCGCGACGACATCCTCGATATCGAGGGCGAATCCGCCGTCATCGGCAAGACCGCCGGCAAGGACGCGGCAGCCGACAAGCCGACGTTCCCGTCGATCATCGGCCTCGACGCCTCGAAAGCACACCTGACCGCCCTGGTCGACGATGCCCTCGACGCCATCGCCCCGCTCGGTCCTCGTGCCGAATGGCTGGCGGACCTCGCACGCTATTCCGCCAACCGCGGCCACTAACCGCCCACGGCGCGAGGCAACGCGACGGTGAGGGCCAGCCCTGCCGCCGAACGAAAAAAACCCGCCTGAGCGGGTTTTTTTCTTTCCGTCACACGGTTCGAATCAGCTCACCAGCCGCAAGGCGAACGGATACCGATACGTTCCCGTCTGACTCACCTTTATCGCGGCGAGGATGCAGAAGACGATGTTGACGATCCACAGAACCAGATGCAGGAAGGCACCGATGAGGATCACCGTGAGGATCCAGCAGATCACGTAACCGATAAGCACGGTCAGCTGAAAGTTCAGCGCTTCCTTGGCCTCGGCCACTAGGTAGCCCTTATCCGCCTTGTCCTTGTTGATCAGCCAGACGACGAGCGGCACGATGATGCTGAGGATCAGCCCGGACAGATGCGTGAGCATCGCCAGGTTCTTGTCGTCGTTGGTGTGCGCGGAGGCGGGCGGCACCGGTTCGTACGGCGGGGCGCCATACGGGGGCGGCGACGGCGGCGGAGATGCAGGCGGCGGTGTCGGCGGGATGTGGTCGGACGGCGTACTCATGGCGCTGCTCCGTAAGATGTCGCGCCCACTGTCGGAGAGCGCCGTGAGCCTGTCAAGCAGACTTCCGGCAGGGTCGGGCCGTACGTCACGACGGCCCGGACCCGGTCATTCGCCGGCGATGGTCATCTTCTCGATGAGCCAGGACCCGGTCAGCACGTGCGAGCGCCGGTCCACGTCGGCACCGACCGCCGCCAGGCCGGCGTACATGTCGCGCAGATTCGCCGCGATGGTGATCTCTTCGACCGGGTAGGCGATTTCGCCGTTTTCTACCCAGAAACCCGATGCACCGCGGGAATAATCACCCGTCACGATCGACACACCCTGCCCCATCACCTCGGTGACGAGCAGGCCGGTACCGAGCTGGCGCAGCATGCCGGCGAGGTCGTCGTCACCCGTCTTCACGACCAGGTTGTGCACGCCACCGGCGTTGCCGGTGGACTGCAGACCCAGCTTGCGTGCCGAATAGCTGCCGAGGATGTAACGCTGCAACACGCCATCCACGACCAGCGGCGACTCGACCGTGGCGACGCCTTCGGCATCGAAAACGGACGAGCCCAGACCGCGAGGAATGAGCGGTTTCTCATCGAGCCGGAACCACGACGGCAGGATCTGCTTACCCGCGTGGTCGACGAGAAAGCTCGACCGGCGGTACAGCGATCCGCCGCTGATCGCGCCGAGCAGGTGTCCGAGCAGGCCGCGGGCGACTTCCGGTGCGAACAGCACCGGCGACTGGCGTGTACCGAGGCGACGCGCATTCAGGCGCGACAGCGTGCGCTCGGCGGCCTTGCGACCGATCTCGGCGGGGTCCATGAAGTCCTGCGCGCGGCGGCCACTGTCGTACCAGTAGTCGCGCTGCATGGCGTCGTCCTCGCCCGCAATAAGCGCGACGGACAGCGAATGGCGCGTGCCTCGCTCGCGGCCGAGAAAGCCGTGAGAGTTGGCGTAGACCGACAGGCTCCGGCCCGTGTTGACGCTGGAACCGTCGGAATTGGTGATGCCCGCCACCTCGCGACCGCCGTCCTCGATGGCCTGGCCCAGCGCGATGGCCTGGTCCACGTCAAGGTCCCACGGATGCCAGAGGTCCAGGTCGGGGAAGCTCGTGGCCATACGGTCGGCGTCGGCCAGACCGGCCGCCGGGTCTTCCTCGGTGAACCGGGCGATGGCGCAGGCCTGCTCGATCGTGGCCTGGATCGAGTCCGGATTGAGGTCCGCCGTACTCGCGGAGCCCTTGCGCTGGCCGAAGTACACGGTCAGCGAGAAGCCGCGGTCACGGGTGTGCTCGACGGTCTCGACCTCGCCCAGACGGACGTTGACACTGAGTCCCGTGTCGATGCTGGCGGAGACCTCCGCCTGGCTGGCGCCGGCCGCGCGGGCCCGGCGGATGGTGTCCTCGGCGAGGGTGGCGAGGCGGTCGAGGTCCTGCTGGCTGCTGTCGGCGGTGGAAACGAGGCTCACTTAGGGCTTCCCGGAGGGCTGGGTTAGAATGACGGGCCGCACGCGGCCAACCCATCGGATATGGGGCCGCGTGACCCGATCAAAAGCAACGCAGCGCACCGTCCATGGTGCCATGGAACCGTTATGAGCATCCGTGTCGGCTACTACCGCCACTTCAAGGGCATGCCCTATCGCGTACTGGGCACCGCCCGGCACAGCGAGACGATGGAAGAACTCGTCGTCTATCAGGCCCTCTATGGCGAACACGGCCTCTGGGTACGCCCGGCCAGCATGTTCGCCGAGACCGTCCAGCACGACGGCAACACCGTACCGCGCTTCGCCTTCGAGCGTGACGCCACCGATCCGCTCGCCATTCAGGAGACCCAGGCATGAGGCCGCATGACGACCGTCCGCGCGCGGACGAGGAAGAAGAAGACTTCGGCCCCAGCCGCAGCGAACTGCGCCGCAACGCGCTCGATATGCTGAAGCTTGCCGGCCAGCTGATGGACCTGCCGCCCAGCCGCATCCCCAAGCTGAAGCTGCCCGATGACATCGTCGACGAGATCGGCCGCACCCGGAAAATCACGGCGCACATCGCCCGCAAGCGTCAGCTCGCCTACCTGGCCAAGCAGATGCGCCGCCATGGCGACGCCGCCTTCGTCGACGCCCGCGCCGCGCTCGGTGAAGACCGTGATCGCCAGCGTCAGGAAGCCGCGCACATGCATCGCCTGGAGGCCGCACGCGAAAAGCTGCTGACCGGTGGTGACGAAGCGCTCGGCGAGCTGTTCGACAAGTACCCAGATCTCGATCGCCAGCACGTACGATCGATCGTGCGTCAGGCACGCGTCGAGCGCGACGCGAACAAGCCACTGCATGCGTTCCGCGAGATTTATCGGCTGTTGAAAGAGCTCGAAGCTTCGCAGGCAGACGACGCTGCGGAATGAAGAGGAGCCCGGCCGATGCCGGGCTTCTTCTTTGTGGTGTTCGTGTTGGTTTCATGCACGACGGCATGGATCGCGCCCTGACTTCGGGGCAATGCTGAAAAATGCGACTGATTTTGGGGGTTGCTGTAGTCCCGTGTCGCGAGCAGGCTCGCTCCTACAACAGCGGTAGCGGGTGCGCGGTGGCGGGCGGGTGGTCGCGGGCGGGCGGTGGCAGGCGGACGGCCGCGGGTGAGCGAGCGGTCGCTTTCAGCTCGGCATACTTCACCGATCAGAGGTGACGTCGGTTGCCGTTCCTGAAGCGCTTCCGCACGAAGGCGAAGGCCGTAGGAGGACTTAGCGACAGGAATGGCAGCCGGCGGCGCCCTCCCTCAGTGCGAACGCTCCGAAACGAACCGCGATGGCGAAGCCGAGCCGAGCCGAGCCGTCCAGAGAAAGACAAAAAAAGGGCGACGGATCACTCCGCCGCCCTTTTTCCTTTTCACGTACTCAACTTACCAACCAATCCCCAGATCCAGATGCTCCGGCTGGGTCTCGATCAGCGTCGAGCTCTGATCCGACACATCGTCATACGCAAAACCGTACGCCTTGCCGTTCACCCCATGCAGGTGCCAGAAGCGCGCGTAGTAGTTCGCCGGCGACTGCAGGTAGAACGCGCCGGCGTCCTTCCACTCGCTGTTGTCTTCCATCACATGACGGTTGAACGCCGCACAGATCTGCGCCTCGAGCTGGCCTTCCACGCCCCACGGATCGTTCGATCGCGCCAGCGTGCCCTTACCTTCGAGCACATCCTGCGTGGTCGGCTTCTGCACGTTGAAGAGCATGCCCTGCGGCTCGTCCGGCTCGTGCGTGTCCGCCCAGTTCGTGTGTCTGAACACCAGCACGCCATCGACCACGGAACCTTCGAACTGCTTGGCACCGATGCTCATCTGCAGCACGTTGGACTGGTAGTACGTCCACGACTGGTCGATGTAATCGTCGAAGTAATGCTCCTGCGGCTTGCCCACATCGAACGCCGCCTTGCCCGGGGCCAGGATCCGGATCGGATCGGCATCGGCGATCTGGAACTCCGCCGGCACCTCCTGGTTGTACTCGGCGAAGATCTGCGCACGTGTCTGCGTGATACCCGAGTTCACGTGACGGGTCTTGTTACCGCCGTACACATCGAGCGACAGCGGGATGGAGAACTGATCCACCTGCGTCGTATTGATGAAGATGGCATCGTCGTTCCAGGTGAACTCGTACCAGTCGTAGTACACGTCGATGTTCGGGTCCGTCGCGTTGAGCGGGTTGGGACCGGCAAAACCGATGGTGTTATCGGCCGCCTTGAGCACCTTGATGTACATCGGCTCGCCGACCGAGACGAAGATACGCCCCGAACTCAGCTTCGGCAGCTTGAGCAGTTTCGACTGCGCGAGCGTAAAGAAGTAGTTCGGATAGTTCTGTCCGTTCTTGGTCAGGTGACCCGAACCATCGTTGTCCTCCACGGCGAGCGGCACGGTCGTGCCGTCCGGCTTCACCCATGAGAACACGTTGGTGGTCGGGTCGCGGCCGATGACGGCGACGAACACCTTGTCGTCGGGCCACTTGCCGTTGGTCGCGTTGCGCAGCTGCGTGCCGATGAAGCCCGGGTACACGTCGTAGTCGAAGCCCGTCGACGGATCGTTCGTGCCGGTGCCCGGATTGGACGGATCGGTCGGCGTCGTGCCTGCATCCGCACCGTACACCTCGAACTCCCACAGCGAGTAGCCGTACTGCGTGGAACGCGTCTGGCCGTGCATGCGCACGTATCGGGCCGAGACGGCCGGGAAGGTCAGCGTTTCGACCCCACCCGTGCTGCCGGCCTTCGCGTACGCGGTGCTCCAGGACTGGCCATCCATCGACACCTCGATCAGGTACTTGATGGCATGCGCGTTTTCCCAGTTCAGTACCACCTTGTTCACCGACTTCACCGAGCCGAGGTCGACGCGGATCCACTGGTCGTCCGTGAAGCCCGAGGACCAGCGCGTACCGGCGTCACCATCGTTGACGTTGGCTGCCTTAAATGCCACGGCGTTCTCGGTGTCCGATGCCAGCACCGGTCGATTCAGTGCCAGGTTGCCACTGGCCGGTGCCGGGTCCTGCGAGGCGACCGGCTGCTGCACCGTCAGCGTCGCCGCGCTGCTGGTGACGCTGCGGCCCGACGCATCGGTGACGACCACATCGTAGCTACCCGCATCCGCGGTCGTCGCGGTGAAGCCGAAGGTCGCCGATGTCGCACCGGCCACCGACGCGGCGTTACGTCGCCACTGATAGCTGACCGCGCTGCTCGCCTTGACGCTGACGCCGAAGCTCGCCGCCTGCCCCGCCGTCACGCTCTGCGACTGCGGCTGGGTGATGAACGACGGCGGCGGCGCGGCGGCATACACCTCGAACTCAAACATCGAGACACCGTAACCGGTGTTGCGCTTCAGGCTGTTCATGCGCACGTACTGCGCCGTCTGCACCGGGAACGTCTGCGTGTCGACGCCTCCCTTGCCCACGACCGGACCCACGATGGTGTTCCACGACTTGCCGTCGCTGGAGACATCGATGGTGTACTGCGCCGACGACGCGTTCTCCCAGCGCATGATCACGTGGTCGAAGCTCTTCACCGACCCCAGGTTGACCACCAGGTCGACCGGATCCACCTGCTGCACCGAACCCCAGCGCGTATCGAAGTCCCCATCGATAGCGGCGGACGGACTCAGGTCCGGACGTTCGGTACCGAGGGACGACGACGCGGATGCGCCGGCGGAAGCGAGCGCGATGTTCACTCCCCCCTTGCCGTCACCCGGCTTACCCGGGCTGGCCGGATTGCCACCGCCGTTGTCGTTGCCGCCACCCGGCTGCGTCACCGGACCGGCCCATGCCGGCGGATCGAAGCCGGCCGTCGAATTATCGACGGTCAGCACGACGTTGTTGCTTGCCGCGGTGATGCCCTGCGCGCTGACGACATTGACGCGATACACCGTGCCGTTCTGCGCGGCCGTGAGGGCACGCGTGGCATAGGTACCGTCGGCCGTGCTCGAGACGAACGTGAGCACGTCCTGGTCGTTGGCGTCCCTGGTCACCGTGTACCAGTCGTAGCTGAGCGGACCCACGCCCGTCGCCGTCACGGCGAAGTGCGCGGAACGACCGACACCGGCCTTCTGGGCGCCCGGCTGAGCCGTAATCGTCGGCGCGACCACCTTCGTACCCTTGACGCAGAGCACATGGCCCGGATTGTTCTCGGCCACTTCGCGACGGATATCGCCCAGCGAACTCACCTGGAAGGCGAACGTCGCGTCGGTCGGATCCTTGCCATCGGTCCACGTATTCCATGCGCCCGGGAACGCGGCACTGGAGTAATGCTGACCGCTGATCGCCAGCGCCTCGTCGACGGTAGGCAGACGCATGCCGCCCTGCGCACAGGTCTGGATCGCGACGGATTGCGTGAACTGCGCACCCTGGTCGGCGAAGCCACGCTGCACGCGATCCCACTGCAGGCCACTGAGGTTGTCCGTCACCAGCGTCGAGCCCGTCGCGGACGTGTAGCGATCCGTGATGGCGCAGCAACCGGGCGAGTTGTACACCTCGAACTCATACAGCGAGTAACCGTAGTCCGTGGCACGCTTGACGCCCTGCATGCGGACATAGCGACCCTTCACCGGGTGGTCGAAGGTGAAGTCCTCGGTGCCACCGTTACTCGTATCGGTGTGATACGCGTCCTGGAAGCCGCCGTCGGGGCTGTCGGAGTACTGGATCCTGTACTCGCTGGCGTGCGCGTTTTCCCACTTCAGCACGACGCGGTTGAAGGTCCGTGACGAGCCGAGATCGACTGTGATGTTCGCGTTGTCGTCGCCGACCTTCGAACCCCAGCGGGTGGTCTCGTCGCCATCCACCGCCTGCCATGCGGCGGTGCCGTTGACGTTCTCCACTTCCGTGGACGAGGTCGCCTTCTCGCGGGCGAGATTCGCGCCCGGCGGTGCCAGTGTGAGCTTCGCCGAGGCGGTCGCGACCACGCCGGTGATGTTGGTCACCGACACGGTATACGTGCCGACATCGCTCTGCTGCACGGAGGGCAACGTGAGCGTGGGCAGATCGTCGCCCACCGCGACGCCACCGACCGACCACTTGTAGTGGAACGGCGAGGTGCCCGCTACGAGCGTGGACGCGTCGAACGTCGCCGGCTGACCCGGGTTGGCACGCACATCGGCCAGCGCACCGGTGAACACCGGCGGACGCGCGGCATTCACCGTGAGGTGAGCGGGCACCGACGACGCATCGCTGCCGAAGTTCCTGATGACGACAGCGTAGTTCACGTTGTTGTCGGCCACGGTCAGGCTCGGCGTGACATAGCTCGGGCCATTCGCACCCGGGATCTCCGCCGCGCCTTTCATCCACTGGTAGCTGAGCGTGGGCGAACCCGACGCGACCACCTGGAAGTGCGCCTGCTGGCCCTCGTCGACGTTCTGCGCGATGGGCTGCGTCGTGATGGTCACCGGGCTGAAGGCGAACACCTTCAACAGCGCGGGGGCCGACTCCTGATCCGGGCCCTGTCCGTGCACGACCACCGTATAGCTGCTGCCGTCATCCGCACGCGTCGACGCCGGTGTCGCATAGCTCGCGCTGGTGGCGCCCGCGATGGCGACGCCGTTCTTCTTCCAGGTGAACGTGAGCGGCGGCGTGCCGGACGCGGTCACGGAGAAATGACCCACATCGCCCTCGGTCACGTCCTGCCCGATGGGCTGCGCGATGATCGACGGCGGACCCGAAGCATTCGGAGCCGCGGGAACGTCGACGATGTTGAACGTCGCGGTGCCTGACGCGAGGCCGGCCGCCGTGGCGGTGACCGTGACCTGGCCGGCGGTGAACTTCGAGCGCAGGGCGATCTTCTGCAGGCCACCTTCGAACTGCAGCTCCGGCGAACCCGGTGAGTGATAGCTGTGAATCGGCTCGGGGATGCCGCCATTGTTGTCCGGCACTTCACCGGCGCTGTAATCGACGTACTGCTGCGTACCGCCCTGATAGGTCACGATGGACGCGCCGCCGGTGACTTCGAAGGTCACCTTCTGCGCCGCCGTCGGAACGACGACACCGTTCTTGTCGACCACCTTCGCCACGATGAACGCGGCGTCGGAGCCGTTGGCGGTGACCTGGAAGCGCGAGCCATCGGGCTTGACCACGTTCGGCACGACGTCGAGCTCGATGTGATCGGCGGTGCCTGCCGTGGTCAGCGTATCCTGCACGGACTGGCCGTTGGCATCGGTGCGCACGTTGCCCAATGCGTCGAGGCACTGCGCGGTCGCCGTACCCGACTGCCACGTGAGGTTCCAGTGCACCTGACCGGGCAGCTTCGTGGTGGCCTGCGCCTTGTCGGCACCGACCATCTTGCCGGTTTCTTCGTCGACCGGGCCGTTCTCGAGCGCGTAAGACGCTTCGTCGATGGTGTCCCAGGTATTGGGCACCTGATCGCTGCCCTGCGGCACGCCATTCACCAGCAGGCGCACCTTCGGGCAGTTACTGAATGCATTCACCTGGATATTGCCGGGGCGATTCCAGTGATTGGCCAGCTTGACCACCGGCCGCAGTTCGTACGGTACCCACACCGATTCATAGATGTAGTACAGCATGCGCGGAAAGCGGTTCGCATCGGTCATCGATGCGTTGTTGCCGCGCACGTTGTGGCGGAAGCCCTTGATCGGCTTGCCGTCGGCGTGCGTCGCGATACTGCCGTCCGGGTTGCGCTGGTAGGTCCAGTGCGTCGCGTCCTCGAGACCTTCGACCATCTCGATGACTTCGCCCGGCGTATCCGACATGTACCACTGCGCCATGCCGAACGTACCGACCTTGCGCGCCTGCGAATACGGCACGAGGTAGTTGAGCGCGAAGGCCAGCTCGTAGTCGTACGAATGACGCAGCGTACCCGGACCCCAGTATTCCGCGCCCCAGGCCGGTTTGTTCGGGAATTCGTTCGAATGCAGGTAGGTTTCGCAACCGGCCTTCGAGCAGCTGAGGATGTCGCCATTGGCGGCATCGGGCGTGCGGTCCGCCGCGGCGCGCGGTGCGATGCTGTCCCACGTGCGTGCCAGCGCGCGAAGTTCCACCGCGAACGGTGTCGACATCACGCCATTGTCGTGTTCCCACGCGAGGATCGACGGGTGGCTGCGATCGCGGATCACGATGTCACGATGGACCTCGCGCTTGATCGTCCACATGTCGTTACACGCCCGGTCGCCGGTCGCGCAGGGCGTGGCGAAGCCGTTCTCGCCGTCGCCGCTGGGCTGCACGATGAATACGCCCAGCGCATCCGCCGCCTCGACGAATTCGGGACTGGACGGCGAGTGACCCGGGCGCCACAGGTTGCCGCCACCGGCGGCCAGCTGCTGCAGATCGCGCCATTGCTGTTCTTCCGGCACGGACGAGCCGAGCGCGGGGTAGTCGTAGCGGCCGGAGCCGCCCCACATGTATTGCTTCTTGCCGTTGATGTACGGGAAGTCCTTGTCCCAGGTGATCACGCGAATGCCGAGCGTGCTCTGCTTCGCATCGACCACGACGCCGTCGATACTGACCGTGTGCAGCACCTTGTACAGGTACGGCTTGCCGTCCAGGCTGTTGTTCGGAAACCACAGGTGCGGGTTGCTCACCTGCAATGTTTCGTCGAAAACGGGTGTCTGGTCGCTGGGCACGTAGTTTGCCGGCAGCGACTTCTGCTGCTGGTCCGACGTCACGACGTTGCCGTCGGCGTCGACGATCTGGGTCGTCAGCGTGACCGTCTTCGCGGCGGCGGTTTCGTTCGCGACGTTGGTCTGCACGCGTACGACGGCCGAGGTGTGGTCGGCACTCAGGCTCTGCGTACCGACGTAGGTACCCCAGGTGTTCTGACCCGCATAGACGTTTTCCGGGATGTGCACGAAGTTGGTGACGTGCAGCTTTACCGGGCGAAACAGGCCCGCTTCGGCCTGGCCAAAACGGAAGGAACCGGAGAAACCCGGGTCCTCGAAGAAACCGCCGCCGCTGCGGCTGACCTTGACGGCCAGCACGTCGGTGCCGTCGAATTTGAGGAAAGGCGTCAGGTCGACGATGTGCGGCACGAAGCCGATGACGTGGGTCGCCTGCGCGTCCTTCTGGCCTGGCTGGTTGAGCACGCCGGTGCCGGGAACGAAATGGCCGTTGATGTAGACACGGTCACCCGTGTGCGCACCTTCGAACTCGACCATGACCTTCTTGCCGGCGAACTTCGCCGAGTCGTCGAGCCTGACGCGATACCAGCTGGTCTCGCCGTCCAGGCTGCCCTGGCCACCGCCGGACTCCTGGTTGATGAAGGTGGTGAAGTCGTTGGCCGCGTGCGGGATGCCGACGGTCAGCCACGCGCTGTCGTTGTAGTTGACCAGGGCGCCGTCGTCGCCGTTGGGCAGCGGCGCGTAGGTCACCGGATCATTGGGGTTGGTGATGGCCTGCTTGGTGTATTTCCAGGGCCGGGCACCGAGATTGATGTCCTGCCGGTCCGAGGGCGCGAGCGTGACGGCTTGCGCCGTCGCGGTCACGCCCAGGAGCGCGATGACGAGCAAGGCGGACAGCCTCGCCAGCCTCGGCGTACCGTGGGGTGATGTGGGTTGTCGCTTCATGGACGAGGGGTCCCCTGTATGTGCCACGTGTGAGGTGAGCCGCGTGATCGACAGCACATTCCCAGGCGCGCACGAACGCCTGCGCCAGCGCATGTCGCGCCGGCGGTCTTCGTTCGTTTCGCGGTGAGTGGAGGCGGACCCGCCTTGCCCCGGGCTTTAGCCATCCATACGCTGTCAGCGCGGATCTTCCGCTTGCTGAATGTCACTCACAATACTAGAGGGTGCTCGAAGCACGACTTTTCGCAGAGTGAGTTCGCATTCCGTGACGGGCGTCCGGTTTGCCCGGCAGAGGATTGCTTCGATCAAGACCGGAACGCATGTTGCATGCGTTCCTTGGTGACATACCTCTTGCGAGGTATGTCACGAAAACGTTCCACGTCAACGTATTGGCGGTCAGGCCGCGGTGCCGCCGACGGTCATGCCATCGACACGCAACGTCGGCTGGCCCACACCGACGGGCACGCTCTGCCCGTCCTTGCCGCACACGCCCACGCCTTCGTCGAGCGCGAGGTCGTTGCCGATCATCGAGACGCGCGTGAGCACCTCGGGGCCGGAGCCCACCAGGGTGGCACCCTTGACCGGACGCGTGACCTTGCCGTCTTCGATGAGGTAGGCCTCGCTCGCCGAGAAGACGAACTTGCCGTTGGTGATGTCGACCTGACCGCCGCCGAAGTTCACGGCGTAGAGGCCACGCTTGACCGACCGGATGATCTCCTCCGGCTCACGGTTACCGGCGAGCATGTAGGTGTTGGTCATGCGCGGCATCGGCAGCTGCGCGAAGGACTCGCGACGACCGTTACCGGTGGACCTGACACCCATCAGCCGCGCGTTGAGCTTGTCCTGCATGTAACCCTTGAGGATGCCGTTCTCGATCAGCGTGGTGCATTCGGTCGGCGTGCCTTCGTCGTCGATGCTCAGCGAGCCACGGCGACCCGGCAGCGTGCCGTCATCGACGATGGTCACTCCGTCGGCCGCGACACGCTGGCCGATGCGACCGGTGAAGGCGGAACTGCCCTTGCGGTTGAAGTCACCTTCGAGACCATGGCCGATGGCCTCGTGGAGCAGCACGCCCGGCCAGCCCGGGCCAAGCACGACGGTCATGTTGCCGGCCGGCGCATCCACCGCTTCGAGATTGACCAGCGCCTGGCGCACCGCTTCCTCGGCGAAGGCGTGGGCGCGACCGTTATCGATCAGTTCGCCATAGCCGTAACGACCGCCGCCACCGGAATGACCCTGCTCGCGGCGGCCGTTCTGCTCGGCGATGACCTGGACGTTGAGACGCACGAGCGGACGTACGTCGGCGGCCAGCGTGCCGTCCGAGCCGGCGATGAGGATCGTGTCGAGCGTGGCCGCCAGGCTGACGATGACCTGCCTGACGCGCGGATCGCGCGAACGCGCATAGGCATCCACCTCGCGCAGGAGCGCGATCTTGGCTTCGTTGGGCAGGCTCTCGACCGGGTCGATGGCCGGATACAGCCCGCGCCCGGTAGCGATGGCCAGCGGTTTGCCGGCACCCGCGCCGCCCTGCGCGATCGCGCGCGCGGCACGGGAGGCTTCGAGCAGCTGCGGAAGCACGATTTCGTCCGAGTAGGAGAAACCGGTCTTCTCACCGGAGATGGCGCGCACGCCCACACCCTGCTCGATCGAGTGGCTGCCATCCTTGACGATGCCTTCCTCCAGCACCCACGACTCGCTGCGGGAGTGCTGGAAATACAGATCCGCCGCGTCGATCGACGGCCCCATCAGCTGGGAAAAGACGCGATCGAGGTCGGTGGAAGCCAGGCCGCCGGGGGTGAGCAGGCGCCGTTCGGCAAGGGAAATCAGGGAATCCATCAGGTTCGCCGGTAGAGATGGGGAACCCCACAGGTGGGGTCGGATGGGGTCAGCTTAAACCCTGGTCCCTCCTGCGTCACCGGCGGCGGACGGCCCAGGCAACCCCCAGGCCGGCCGGGTGCTAGGATTCGTCCAAACTCACCGGAACGGAGCCTCCATGAGCAGGGGAAAGAAGCGGGCCATCGCCCGTCGTGTCGCGACGGCGCCTGTCCGTCGTGCGGAAGCGGTCGTCGACGAAACACGCGACCTGCTGAACAAAAGCGGTCACCTCGACCCCCGCAAGGCCATGGTCAGCACGGCGATCGCGCTGTCGCTCGGCTTCCTCTGCCTGTTGGCCGTCATTGCCTTTCATTTCCCCCAGTACCTGACCACGCCCGATCTGCGGCACAAGTATTCGGTGGATGTCCTGCGTCAGGCACTGCTGGGTGCGCTGCTGATCGCCGGCGGCCTGTCGCTGGCGAACGTCATCCTCGGCCGCCGCCGCAACCTCAATATCGCCGCGTTCGCCATGGTACTCGCCGCCGTCGTGCTCGGCGGGTCGCGCGTGCCGGTAGGCGCATTTCCCGACCACACGCCCTACATCGGCCTCGACTGGTTCATCCTCGACCTGCTCGGCTCGACGGTGTTGTTCGTCGTGATCGAAAAACTGTTTCCGCTTTACCGTGGCCAGTCGGTGTTTCGCTTCGAGTGGCAGACCGACATGAAGCACTTCGCCGTGAATCACTTTGCGGTGGGCCTCGCGCTGCTCGTGGTGAACTTCCTGATCCACCACGCGTTCACCTGGCTGGTGAACAGCGACTTCCAGCGTATGGTCGCGAGCATCCATTTCGTGCCACAGCTGTTGTTGTGCATTCTCGTCGCCGACCTGGCGCAGTATGCAACGCACCGTGCGTATCACGAGGTGCCTTTCCTCTGGCGCTTCCATTCCGTACACCACAGCGTGAAGACGATGGACTGGCTGGCGGGTTCACGCCAGCACATGCTGGAACTGCTGTTCACCCGCGTCTGCGTGCTGGCTCCGCTTTACGTGCTGGGTTTCAGCGAAGCGGTAACCAACGCGTACATTCTGGTGGTCGGCTTCCAGGCGGTGTTCAACCACGCCAACGTGCATCTGCCGTGGGGTCCCTTGAAGTACGTCCTCGTGACACCTGATTTCCATCACTGGCATCACGCGTCGGACGACGAAGCGATCGACAAGAACTATGCGGCGCATTACGCCTTCATCGACTATGCGTTCGGTACCGCCGTGAAGTCGACGAAGCAGTTTCCGGAGAAATACGGCGTGGTGGGTGACTACATGCCGGATGGGTTCGTGAGGCAGCAGCTGTTTCCGTTCAGCAAAACGAAGACCTGAAGCGCGTCCGGATCCGGCATGCGTTTCGCGCGCAGGGCGCGCTCCTACAACGGCTTGGTGGCCGTGGAGGGCTCGCCCTTCTCGATCGGGGTGAACACGGGTTTATCCCAGCTGCCCGTGACGTGGTATCGCTTGCGCGCCGCCTGGTTCAGACCGCGGCCCAGGATGCCCTGAACGGCGAGACCCGCCGCGGCGCCGACGGGACCGCCGGCCAGCGCACCGACGACCGGCAGGCTGTTGCCGAGGTGCGGCACCACCAGCACCTCCTGATCGTAATCACGAGCCTTCAGGCCCGCCCGGCCGGTGATGGTGATCTCCGCGGCGGGGCCGCGAATCTTGAGGTTGCTGGTGCTCGCGTCACTGTTGGCGAAGCGGAAGTCGCCGGTGATCGAATCGAACGCGAAACCCTTGCCGAGCACGTCACCGAAATCCAGCGCCATGCGACGCGGCAGATCGGTCACGGATACCAGTCCGAACAGACGACCGACGCCGGGCTGCACTTCGAGGATCCGGCCCTTGGCCACGTCGACCTTCAGCGTGCCGTCCATGTTCGCCAGCGCAAGCGCGGAAGGGCCACCGGGCCACGTCGCGTCGAGCCGTGCCGACGTGCGCCCGCCCTGCAGGATGCCTGCGAAACCGAGCGCGTCGAACATGCGCGCCACGTCCTCGGAGGCGAAGTCCATCGCCAGATGCGTCCTGCTGCGCTTTTCGTCACCGTTCCAGTCACCCGACGCGGTGATCTGTACGTTCTTCGACTGCGCGCGCAGCTGATCGATGTGCATGCCTTCGTCCGTCGGCCAGGTTTCCAGCCGGGCTTCGCCGAGCTTCGCCTTACCCAGACGCATATCGCTGACCTGCAGATGCATCGGTGGCAGGCTGGACGGCGCGACACCCGCCTCGTTCGCATCGGCCGGCTTCTTGGCGGCAGCGGCATTGTCTTTGGCTTCTTCGGCCCTCGCCGCCGTGGAGGCGACCGTAGCGGCCGCACCCGCGGCGGCCTTGCCCTTCTTCGCGGCGTCCGCGGCATCGTCGGCCGATGGCCACCAGATGCGATCCATCCGTGCCGTGATGCCACGGCGCCGCATTTCTTCGTTAGGTACGGTCATCTGGCCGGCGAGAGCGTCGCTCTCGACCTTGAGCGCCAGCGCCTGCGGACCGGGATTGGCGACGATATGCATGTCGGCGAAATGCTGGCCGAAAACCTCGGCGTCGTCGGTAACCAGGTCGAGCGAACTCAGCCCCGGCCCTGTCCCGCCCGTCGACAGGCCTACGACGTACTGCACCCATCCGGATACGTCGAGCTTCGCGGCATGTCCACCGATGAGGTAACCCTGTGCAGGCAGGGCGGCCGGCACACTGGTGCCGAGATTGAAGGCGGCGGCGATGGGTACCTTGTCGGTGGGCAGACGCAGGCGCCCGCGCACGACATCGCCGATGGCGACATCGAGACGCGCACCGTCGACCGGCAGACCGACGCGCACCGATAGCGGCTGGGGCACGCTGGCGGCTTTCTTCACCGGCGTCGGCATCAGCAGCTCGACGCCGCGTAGGTCGGAGTCGACCGTCAGGGTCTGCGCGGTGGCATCCCCCTCCTCTGTCTTGCTGAGGTCGAAACCGACCCGGAACGTGCCGCGGCCCCTGGCGATGTCCGCCAGCCATTTGAGGTTTTCGTACTGGCCTACCAGTTCGTCCATCGTGAACGCGCCCGTGACCGCCGCGTCGACGATCTTCGCCGGATCACCGGTGCCGCCCGCGATGGCAAGGTCCAGGTTCGCGGGCTGGCCGCGGAACAGCGTCTTCAGACCCTGCGCCGTGAACCCCTTACCGTCGAAGCTCATGGGGCCGGTAATCTTATCCAGGCGCAGCTTCCACGCGTCGGCGACGAGATCCGCATCCTTGATGGTCGCCCTGCCGTCGAGGGTAAAGTCCTTCGTGTCCTTCAGCGGCAACAGCAGGTTGAATCCGAATTCACCAGTGCCACCGAGCTTCATCTTGTCCAGCGTTTCGCGGCTGCTGGTGCCGACCGGACTGTTCTTCACGAAATCGAGGTAGCTGCCACCTGTCCCGGCGCCGCTCAGCTTCAGATCGAGCACGCCCTCACCGAAGTCGGCGATCACCGCCGATGCCGCGCTGATGGCATTGCCGAGCGAATGGCCTTCCGTAGCGTCGATAGACATGCCGTTGTCGACAAAGCTCGCGACCGCGGAAATGCCTTCGGCACGTGGCCAGCCCGTGCCGTAGTCGAGCACGGTGTCGTCGATGACGGCGCGACCTTCAAAGCGCCCCTCGTGATTCCTGAACGGAAACTCGCGCAGGTTGCCGCGAATGAGGGCCGAGCCGCTTTCGATACGCCCGGAAACGATCGCGCGGTTGAGCCAGTTCTGCGAGCCTTCCGACATCGAGTGAATCGGCCAGAACAGCTTCGCCGCGGCCACGTCGCCTTCGCCCAGCGCGACGTACATATCCATGAAAGGCCCCGTGTCGGCGGCGGGCAGAACGAATTCCCCCCGCGCCTGACCGCTGAAGCCTTCGCCGCGAAAATCGAGCGGATCGAGACCGATGTGCCAGTCGCCCTCATCCTTGTACACGGCGATGTCGCCGCCCAGTGACTTCATGACGAAGGGCTTGCGGAAGATGCCGGTGGCGTCGATCGTCGTCGTCTGCGTCGGCAGGCTGAGCGACATCGCCTCGGCGTCGCCAAGCACTTCGCCCTTGAGCGATGCGATGCCGGGCAGCGTGCCGCTCGCGTCGATGCCCAGGCCGGAGAAGCCGGCGCGGACGAATTCGATACCGTCGATGGAATTCCAGTCGGCACGCAGGTCGTCGAAGCGACCGCGCGGGTGCCCTTCGCCCAGCCATCGGGCGAGCGACGGAGACATCTGCGGAAGGATGCCCGCCCACGGCAGCAGCGGCGCGAGATCGACACGGCGCCCCGCCAGGGTGCCATCCGTCCGGTCGCCGACCGTGTTCAGCAGCAGCGCGAGATCGCCACCGTCACGCCCCGCCCAGTCCACGCGCTGACCGTTGGCCGTGCGATGCAGGCTGACGATACCGTGCAGGCCTGCCGTGGTCACCGTGCGCGCAGGGCCACGTACCGCGAGACCATCGAGATCGATACGCGACGTCATGCGCACGACCCTGGCGTCGCGCCAGTCCAGCCAGGTCTCGATATTTCCTTTGCCGCCGGCGAGTGCGTAGCCACCGGCCTCGAAGTCGCCGGTGAGCGCGGCAAAATCCACGTCCGCACCCTTTACGTACACCCGGCCATGCGAACCGTCGGCGGCGAACCGCCCCGCGGCCGTGAGCACCGTGCTGACGTTTTCACGGCGCAGGGTGCCGCCGATGCGCAACGCGTTGTCCTCAAGACTGACACGCAGCTGATCGGCGATCAGCCCGTAGTGTCGTTTCGTGGTCTCGTCATTGATGTCGAGGCGCAGGTTGCTGAGCCACAGGTCCGCTGACAGGTTGTCCAGCGAGACTTTCTGCGTGCCGCCGCCGGTGGCGAAACCGTCGATGCTCCAGCGACCGTCGGGCGCGCGGCGCAGCCCCAGTCGCAGATCGCGGAGCCGCAGGTTGATCAGGTGACGCGACGGAAGGATGAAGGCGCCGAAATCGAGTTTGACCGCCGCCTGGGGCAGACGCAGCGGGTCACCGCCGTCGGTGGGCGACACCGTCACATCGCGCATCACGAACAACGGCCCGGAAGGTCGCCAGAATCCTTCCAGGGACGCGAAGTGAACCGGCCTGTGTAAGGCGTCGCTCAGCATCGCCGCGACACGATCGGGATACCGCGCCGCCAGCGGCAGCAGCAGCTGGCCAAGCGCCATGATCAGCGCGAGCACGACCAGCACGCTCGCGACCAGACCCAGAAGGAAGAACCGCAGGCGTCTCAGGCGATGGCGCCAGCCGGCACTCACCGGCCGACGTTCCGGCGACGATCGCCGGGCTTAAAGAAGAACGACATCGAACTGTTCCTGCGAATAGTGTTCTTCCGCCTGGAAGCGGATGCTCTTGGCGATGAATTCCTCGAGCTCGGCCACCGCCGCCGATTCTTCTTCGAGAATGCGGCCGACGACTTTCGGGCTGGCCATGACGAGCAGCTTCTGCGCATTGAACTGGCGCACGGCGCGGGTGATCTCGCGGAAAATCTCGTAGATCACGGTCTCGGCCGTTTTCAGCGTACCGCGGCCGCTGCATGCGGGGCATGGTTCGCACAGCTGCCGCTCCAGGCTTTCCGTGGTGCGCTTGCGGGTCATCTCGACCAGACCCAGCGCCGACATCGGATAGACCGTGGTCTTGGCGTGGTCTTTGACCAGGCCCTTTTCGAGCATGCGCAGCACCTGCCGCTTGTGCTCGTCGTCGATCATGTCGATGAAGTCGATGATGATGATGCCGCCGAGATTGCGCAGGCGCAGCTGGCGCGAGGCCGCCTGCGCCGCCTCGAGATTGGTGCGGTACACCGTTTCCTCGAGGTTGCGGCTGCCGAGGTAGCCGCCCGTATTGACGTCGATGGTGGTCATCGCTTCGGTCTGGTCGACGATCAGGTAACCGCCGGATTTCAGCGGGACTTCCTTGCGCAGCGCGCGCTGGATCTCGTCCTCCACGCCGTAGAGATCGAAGATGGGACGCTCGCCCGCGTAGTGCTCGATGCGGTCGGACAGCACCGGCATGAACTTGGCCACGAATTTGACGGTTTTCTCGTAGGTTTCGCGTGAATCGACGCGTACCTTCTCGATGCCGTCGTTGAGCGAATCGCGCAGTGAACGCAGCGGCAGCGAGAGTTCCTCGTAGACGCGCTCGCCGACCTTCGCCTTCTGAATGTTCTCCTGCACGACGCGCCAGACCTTGCTGAGGTAGGTCACGTCGAACGCCAGCGATTCTTCCGACTGGCCTTCCGCATTCGTCCGCACGATGTAACCGAGGTGGTTCTCGCCGATCAGCGGAAGGATGATGTCCTTCAGCCGCTGGCGCTCGGCTTCTTCCTCGATGCGCACGGACACGCCCAGCGTGCGTGAATGGGGCAGCAGTACCAGGTAACGCGACGGGATGGAGAGATGCGTGGACAGCCGCGCGCCCTTGCTGCCGATCGGATCCTTGACCACCTGAACGACGATTTCCTGGCCTTCGTGCACCAGTTCGCTGATCGGCGGCACCGGACCGTGTCCGTTGGACTTGCCTTCGGTGGCATCGGTCGGCGGCAGCGACGGACGGACGATGTCGGAAGCATGCAGGAACGCCGCGCGCTCCAGTCCGATCTCGACGAACACCGCCTGCATGCCGGGCATGACGCGCTGCACCCGGCCCTTGTAGACGTTGCCCACATAGCCGCGCTTGGTCGCACGTTCGACGTGGACTTCCTGCAACATGCCGTTTTCGACAACGGCCACGCGCGTCTCACGCGGCGTGACATTAATCAGGATTTCCTCGCTCACCGCGCGCCCTTTTCCTTGAGTCATCGTGCTTTATAGCCCGCGCGTCCCGCGCCTGTCACGGTCCGCGAAGCAGTCGGGACGTTTCGAACAAAGGCAAGCCCATGACGCCCGTGTAGCTTCCGGAAAGATGTTCCACGAAAGCGGCGGCACGTCCCTGGATGGCATACGCGCCGGCTTTGCCGAAGCACTCGCCCGTATCGATGTAGGACGCGATATCGGCCTCCGGGAGCGCCGCGAAGCGCACCATCGATACCGACACCACCCGACGCTCGCCGACAGCCTCTACGAGCCACAC
Organism: Luteibacter mycovicinus; assembly: GCF_000745235.1. NCBI lineage: Bacteria > Pseudomonadati > Pseudomonadota > Gammaproteobacteria > Lysobacterales > Rhodanobacteraceae > Luteibacter > Luteibacter mycovicinus. The sequence goes on along the minus strand of NZ_JQNL01000001.1, from coordinate 3,479,581 downwards.
GGCGGACACCACACGGTGTTCGATACCCGAGAGCCGCCTCAGCATGTCGGCCGCGTCGGCCGCATCGCGGGGCTTGCCGAAGACGTCGTCACCGAGCACCACCTCGGTGTCGGCGCCCAGGACACGGGCGCCCGCCTCCGCGGCCACCCGCGCGAAACCGGCACGGGCCTTGTCCAGCGCGACGCGGGAGACGTAATCGTCGGGCGATTCGCCGGACTGACGGATTTCTTCGACATCGACGTCGAGGGTGCGGTGGGATTCGCCGATCTGCGCGAGAAGTTCCCGACGGCGCGGGGATTGCGAAGCCAGGTACAGCACGGCGATTCCTTCAGGCCCGGTGGTAAGGGTGACCGGCCACGAGCGTGGTCGCGCGGTAGAGCTGCTCCGCGAGCACGAGGCGGACGAGCATGTGCGGCAGCGTCAGCGGGCCGAGCGACCAGCGCTGGTCGGCCCGTGCCAGCACATCGGGCGCGTGGCCGTCGGGACCGCCGATCAGGAAGGCCAGATCGCGACCGCCCATGCGCCATTGTTCGAGCTGCCGGGCGAGGTCTTCGCTGGACCACGTCCTGCCCCGGCCATCGAGTGCGACGACGTGGATGTCGCGCGGCAGCGCCGCGAGGATCGCCGCGCCTTCGTCGAGCGTGGCACGCACGTCATCGCGGCCCTTGCCACGCGTGCCGGGTTTGATCTCGGTCAGATCGAGGGGCAGCTCGTGGGAGAGCCGCTTGCGGTATTCGGCGAAGCCCTCCGCCACCCAGGCCGGCATGCGCTCGCCGACGGCGATGAGGCGGGCCCGCACGACGGACTCAGGCGTGGTGCGAGGCTTCGTAGCCGTCGTCGCCGACGGTCCACAGGCGCTCGAGGCCGTAGAACTCGCGGATACGCGGCATCATGACGTGGACGATGATGTCGCCCAGGTCGACGAGGACCCACTCGGCCTCGGTCTGGCCTTCGACGCCCAGCGGCATGACGCCCGCTTCCTTGGCGAACTTGATGACTTCGTCGGCGATCGACTTGACGTGACGGGCCGAGGTGCCCGAAGCGATGAACAGGATGTCGGCGATGGAGGTCTTGCCACGGACGTCGATTTCGCGGACGTCCTTGGCCTTGAGGTCTTCCAGGGCCGCGACCACGCGCTGGCGGAGGTGCTCGTTGCTGACGGTGGACTTGGCCTTACGGGATGCGGACGAACTCAAGATGCGAAAACCTCGTACGGCGGAATGCCGGCGCTGGGGCGGAGTATACCTCCGCCGGGCACGGGGCGCGTCAAATGCCTTGGCAGCTAAAGCGGCGCCGGCGGGGCCCAGCTGGCGGGCGATCAGCGCCCGAGGGCACGGTAAGGTGCCAGCAACGCGTCTTCGGCAAAACACTCCGACGGCATCAGAAAGCGCGGTTCGTTCCCGCCCGCGAACGACTCCCGGATCGCCGTCGCGGCGATATCCAGCGGCGTGATGGCGATATCGAGCACCCGCCCCGCGGGCCCATGCGGCCGTGGAGCGCGGCGACCGGCGATAAACGCCGAGAGTTCGGCCGACGGCTCATGCGTGACGCCCGGCCGGTTGAGCACCCCGACATGCGCCAGCGTGAACAACTCGCGCCAGAGGTGCCACGACGCCAGACCGGCGAAGGCGTCGGCGCCGACAAGCAACACCAGCGGACGATCCGGGCCGATCTCCGCGCGCAGCGACGCCAGGGTGTCCACGCTGTACGAGGGACCGTCCCGGTCGAGTTCGCGGGTGTCGATGCGCAGCCGGTCCTGACCGGAAAGGGCCGCGCGCAACAGCGCCACGCGGCCGGCCGCATCGGCCACCGGCGGCGGACGGTGCGGCGGCGTGCGGGCCGGCACGAGACGAACCTCGGCATCCAGGGCCTCGGCGGCCTCCCAGGCGGCACGCAGGTGACCGTTATGGATCGGGTCGAACGTGCCGCCGAGAATGGCGAGCGGTCGCGCCTCGCTCATGCGAACGCCACCGCGGCGCGCGGCTCGGCGATGGCCGCGATGAGCCGCTCGGCCTCGAGCCAGGGATTGCCCTGCTCGCGACCCTTGGCCATGCGGTCGATCCGCGCGGCACGGGCAAGGCAGGCCATCCAGTGCTCGCGCGGCGCACGACGCAGCGCCTTGCGGAACAGTTGTTCGCGCGCGGGCCACAGGCGCTCGACCTTGGCCTGCGCCGCGAAATCGCGGGCATTGGCCAGACGCAGCGCCAGCTGCAGCTGGTTGACGATCCAGCCCATCAGCGCGATCAGCTCGTCGCCCTCGGCATGCAGGCCGGCGAGAATGCGCAGTGCGCGCCCTCCCTCGCCCGCGAACGCCGAATCGGTGAGCTTGAAGGCATCGAAACGAGCGCTGTCCGCGACCAGGCTTTCCAGCGCGGCGGCGTCGAGACGCTGATCGCCGGCGAGGACGACCAGCTTGTCGATCTCCTGGGCGGCGGCGAGCAGATTTCCCTCGACACGCTCGGCAAGCAGCGCGACGGCGTCAGGACTGGCCTTGACCCCCCGCGAGGCAAGACGATGGCCCACCCATTGCACCCATTCGTTCGGCCGGGGCGCATTGAAGACCACCTGGATGCCCGCCTGGTCCACGTTTTTGGTCCAGACCGCCTCGTGCTTGGTGCTCCACTCGGTAGCCGTGATGAGCAGCGTCGTATCCGGCGGCGGATGGCCCGCGAATTCGCTGATCGCCGCACTGCCGTCCTTGCCCGCGCGGCCGCCGGCCAGACGCAGGTCGAGCAGGCGCTGCGTAGCGAACAGGGACAGACCCGCGGACGAGCGGGCCAGATCGTCCCAGTCGAAGCGGCTGTCCGCTTCCAGCACTTCGCGCTCGCTGTAGCCCAGCCTGCGCGCCATCGCGCGCACGGCATCGGCCGCCTCGAGGACGAGAAGCTCTTCGCCGGCGAGCAGGTAGACCGGGGCCATCCGGTCGCCTGCAAGATGTTTCTGCCACTGGGCCGGGTTGAACGGCACGTCGCTACCCGGTCAGTTCGACGATGCGGGCGCGGCCGGCGCACCCGCGGCTGCCGCCGCCGGATGCACGGTGGCCGCTTCGAGCCGGAACAGGATGGCCTGGACCATGTCGCCGATCAGGCTGCGCTGCAGTTCTTCGGTCTGGCTGGCGGTGCCGATCGTATTGGTGGCGTCGTAGCTGAATTCACGGGACATATCGACACCCTGCGGCGCGATGATCACCGTGCCGTCGCCCGCCTTCGCATTGAAGTCGACGTGGTAACGGACGGCGTATTCCGTGACACGCGCGGTGCCGCTGACGGTGAGCGAATCCGTGCGGAAGTTGTTCGACGTGATCGCCAGCTCGGCCGCGTCGACCGCCGCATGATCGACTACGGTGACGTCGGCGTTCGACAGGGCGCGGGACAGTTCGCGCTCGAGTCGGCCGCCACCGGCCACCGTCAGGTGGATCTTCTGCATGCCGGGCGGCAGCGCCGCGGACTGTCGCAGGTGGAAACCGCAGGCACTGAGCGGTCCCACGATGGCGACAAGGGCGGCGACACGAAGCAAGCGAAGCGGGTTCGGGCTCATGATTATCCTGCGACGATGTTGACGATCTTGCCGGGCACGACGATCACCTTGCGCACGGTCTGCCCTTCCAGCAACCGCGCCACGGCGGGCTCGGCGCGGGCCATGGTCTCGGCCTCATCCTTCGAGGCCGAAGCCGGCACCTCGATGGTAGCGCGAAGTTTGCCGTTGACCTGCACCGCGTAGGTCAGGGAGTCGCGGACCAGGGCGGCCGGGTCGACGGCGGGCCAGCCCGCGTCCTCGACCAGGGTCTCGCCGTGACCCAGCACCTGCCACAGCGCATGTGACAGATGCGGGGTGAACGGGTTGATCAGCTGGACGATGGCCGTGAAGGCCTCCTGGCGAAGCGCGCGACCGGCGACACTGGCATCGTCGAACTTGCTCAGGGCGTTCAGCAGCTCCATCAGCGCGGCGATCGCCGTGTTGAAGGACTGGCGACGGGCGATGTCGTCGGTGACTTTCTGGATCGTTTCGTGCAGCTGACGACGGACGGTCTTGCGCACCGACTCGCCGGCCGGGTTATCGCCCTGATCGCCAGCGGCGGCCTCGGCGTGAGCCGAGACGTCCCGCCACAGGCGGCGCAGGAAGCGCGCCATACCTTCCACGCCCGCCTCGTTCCACTCCAGCGACTGGTCCGGCGGCGCGGCGAACATCGAGAACAGACGCACCGTATCGGCGCCGTACTTCTCCACCATCGACTGCGGATCGACACCGTTGTTCTTCGACTTGGCCATCTTCTCGATGCCGCCGATCTCCACGGGCTCGCCATCGGTGCGCAGGATCGCGCCCACGATGCGCGCGCGCTCGTCGCGCTGCACGTCCACGTCCGCCGGGTTGAACCAGGTCAGGCGACCGTCGTCCGCCTTGCGGAAGTAGGTTTCGGCGATGACCATGCCCTGGCAGAGCAGGTTGGTGGCCGGCTCGTCGCTGTTCACCAGGCCCTCGTCACGCATGAGCTTGTGGTAGAAGCGGAAATACAGCAGATGCAGGATCGCGTGCTCGATGCCGCCGATGTACTGGTCGACCGGCATCCAGTAATTGACGCGTTCGTCGACCATGGCGTCGGCACCCGGGCTGGTGTATCGCGCCGGATACCAGCTGGATTCCATGAAGGTATCGAACGTATCCGTCTCGCGCTCGGCCGGACCGCCGCAGTTCGGGCAGGTGGTCTTGCGCCATTCCGGGTCCGCCTTGATCGGCGACTGCACGCCGGAGAACGCGACGTCCTCGGGCAGCACCACGGGCAACTGATCCTCGGGGACCGGCACGGCGTCGCAGTTCGGGCAGTAGATCACCGGAATCGGGCAGCCCCAGTAGCGCTGGCGGCTGACGCCCCAGTCGCGGATGCGCCAGTTGACCCGGCGCTCGCCACGACCCGCCGCAGCCAGCTTCGCCGAGATGGCTTCGAACGCTTCCCTGAATTCCAGGCCGTCGAACTCGCCCGAGTTGATCAGCGTGCCGTAATCCGTATAGGCGCCGGCCGTCTGGATGCTGGTTTCGAAGGTCTTGATCGTCTCGACCGCGGCCGCGGACTGGTAAGCGTCCGACGAACCGCCGTCCAGCGCGTTCTGCACGGTGTCGGTGCCGTCGGCGGCGAGGTCGCGCCTGAGCTCGGCGACGGCGTCGACGACGCCACGATCCACGACGACCATCTTGATCGGCAGCGAATACTTCTGGGCGAACTCCCAGTCGCGCTCGTCGTGACCGGGCACGGCCATCACGGCGCCGGTGCCGTAGCCCATCAGAACGAAGTTGGCGACCCACACGGGCACCTTCTCGCCCGTGAGCGGATGCGTGGCATCGATGCCCGTGTAGTAGCCGCGCTTTTCCTGTGTTTCCAGCTCGGCCTCGGACACGCCGCCGGCCTTGCAGCTTTCGATGAATTCGGCGAGGCCGGGATTGCCCTCGGCGGCGCGCCTGGCGATCGCGTGCTCGGCGGCGACCGCCAGGTACGAGACGCCCATGAGGGTATCCGGACGCGTGGTGAACACCGTCAGCGGCTCAGCCTGACCGTCGACGTCGAAGGTGATTTCCAGGCCTTCGGAGCGACCCAGCCAGTTGCGCTGCATCGTCTTGACCGCGTCGGGCCAGCCCGGCAGCGTGTCCAGGCCGTCCAGCAGCTCCTGCGCGTAAGCGGTGATCTTCAGGAACCACTGGGGGATCTCGCGTTTCTCGACCACGGCGCCCGAGCGCCATCCCTTGCCGTCGATGACCTGCTCGTTGGCAAGCACGGTCTGGTCGACCGGGTCCCAGTTGACGACGCTGTTCTTGCGATACACCAGGCCTTTCTTCATCAGCCGGGTAAACATCTGCTGTTCCCAGCGGTAGTACTCCGGACGGCAGGTGGTGACCTCGCGGGTCCAGTCGTACGCGAAGCCCATGCGCTTGAGCTGCTCGCGCATGTGATCGATGTTCTTGTACGTCCACTTCGCCGGCGCGGTGTTGTTCTTGATCGCGGCGTTTTCAGCGGGCAGACCGAACGCATCCCAGCCCATGGGCTGGAGCACGTTCTTGCCCTGCTGGCGCTGGAAACGGCTGATCACGTCGCCGATCGTGTAATTGCGGACATGGCCCATGTGCAGCGCGCCGGAGGGGTACGGCAGCATCGAGAGGCAGTAGAACTTCGGCTTGCCGGCGTCTTCGACGACTTCGAAGGCACGCGTTTCATTCCAGAAGTGCTGGGCGGCGGTCTCGACGGCGGCCGGCGTATAACCGCCCTGCTCGCGCGTGCCCTGGTCTTGGGTGTCCTGCATGGTGTTCGGTACCGGTCGGATGCTCAGGTGGCCGCACGAAAAAGCGCGGCGCTCAATCGCGGGAGACTAGCTTACGGGGGGTGTTCAAGGCAAAAGCGTCTGGCGGGACTGAGGCAAGGGGGGCGTGGGCTGCCATTCCTGTCGCTAGGTCCTCCTACGGCCTTCGCCTTCGTGCGGAAGCGCTCCAGGAACGGCAGCCCACGCCCCCCTCCGCGCGCAACGGCAGGTTGTTAGGCGAGCAAGGCACGACGGGTGCCTCGTCTGGCCTCGACGAGCACGGCTCCGGCCTGAGTTTGTCGCAATCCCAGAGCGCATGAGGGCCCTGCGCCCGTCAGCTTTTCGACACGAAACGACACCGGTCGGAGGGTGCCGCCGGGTGTCGTTCTCGGAGCGCTTCCGCACGTAGGCGAAGGCCGGAGGAGGACTTAGCGACGAGAATGGCACCCGGCGGCGCCCATGCCTCGACGCGAATGCTTCAAACGCGATGGCGCAGCCGAGCCCGCCCGCTTATTGGCAAGCCCCCGCCTGCCCCGCCGCCACGGCCCTGACGGCCGCCGCGACCTGGTCGGCGGCCTTGGCCAGCGCGCGCTGGTGGGCGTCGACCAGGCTGTCGTAGGTGCTGCCGGCCGGCTCGCTGACGCGGGAAGCGCAGGTGCTGGCGGCATCGGCGGCGCGGACCGACCAGCTGGCCTCGAGGGTGGCATTGCCGCCCACCTCCGAATCGAAACGACGGACATCGAACTGCACGCGGACGACCTTGCTGTCCTTGGCGCGGGGCAGTCCATGGACATCGTGGGTACCGAGGCGCGTCGACAGGTCGGCCGCGAGGGCACCGCGGATTTCGTCGCCCAGTGGCGACGCCCAGCGTTCGCCGTCGAGCACGGCGATGCCGCTGGCACCCTGACGGAGCACCAGGGCCGGCTGGTCGACCTGCGGCGGGACGGCCACCGCCTGTACGTCGATGACGAACGGGGCGGCGGCGGACGCCAGCGCCGCGGACGGCGGGATCAGCGTATGGAAATGCGTGGGCGCCGAAGAGCACGCGGCTAGCGTGCCCAGCAGGGTGACGGCGGTGGCGAGGCGGAATGTGCGGATCATGGCTGTACGTCCTTGCCCTGCTTCGGAGTCGACGGGAGGATGACCTTCGGCGGCGCATCGGCACCGCGTCCGCGCAACAGCGCTTCCGGGTGACGGCCGAGGTAGTCGGTGAGCGCGCCCACGGAACGTACCGTGCGCTGCAACTCCTCGAGCGTATTGGCAATGTTCTGCTGCAGCGGCGAGTCTTCGGACAGCGCGTCGTTGGCCGTGCCGACCGTCTTGTTCACACCCTGCAGGGTCTTCTTCGCCTCGGGCAACAGCTCGCCGTTGACCTGCTTCAGCGTGCCGTGCAGCTCCTGCAGGCTGCCGTCGAGATTCTTGCCGATCGAGTCGAACGGGATCTTCTCGACCTTGTCGACAATGCTGGATATCTGCTCCTGCAGGTGATCGAAATCGCCCGCCATCGTGGGTACTTCGAGCGGCTTGGTGCTTTCGTTAAACGCGACCTTCGGCGCCTTCTTGTCGAAGTCGATCGCGATATAGAGCTGGCCGGTGAGCAGGTTGCCGGTGCGTGCCTGCGCGCGCAGCCCGTGGTCGACCATGCCGTGCAGGATGCGAGGCATCTGCTGCTCCTCGTTGCCGCCCACCGCCGCGCGCAGTTTCTCGTCGGCCTTGCCGAGGCGCTGCGGGTATACCAGGGCACCCACGACCACCGGGAAGGTCTTGTTGACCGGGTCGTAGTCGAGATTGACCGACACCACGCGGCCGACCTTCACCCCGAGGAATTCCACCGGCGCATCCGGTGCGAGGCCACGCAGGGAGTGCTGGAAGGTCATCCGGATGTAGAGCGGCTTGCCGTCGGGCGGCGCCAGCGCGGTCTGCTGGTCGTTGAAGAGGGTGAACTCGGCCATCTCGTCGGCCGGCGTCTCGTCGTGCGGACCCGGTGCGGACTGGAAAGCCACGCCGCCCGCGATCACCGTGGCGATCGACTGCGTGTTGAGCTTGAGCCCGTCGGCGCCCAGCGACACGTCGACGCCACTGGCGTTCCAGAAGCGAGCATCCTTGCTGACGAAGCGATCGTTGGGGCCGTCGATGAACAACTGCAGGGAGACGCCCTTACCGTCCTTGTCGAGCTCATAGGAAACGATGCGGCCGACCTGGATGCGGCGGTAATAGACAGGCGAACCGATGTCCAGCGAGCCCAGATCCGAGGAATGAAGCACGAAGCGACGGCCTGGCGCGCCGTGGGTCACGGCGGGCGGCGTTTCGAGGCCGGTGAAATCGGCCTGGTCTTCCTCGGAGTCGCCCGCGTCGGCGCCGATGAACGCGCCGGAAAGCAGCGTGTCGATGCCCGACACGCCGCTGGCCCCGATACGCGGACGCACGACCCAGTAGCGGGTGCCCTTGGTCGCGAAGGCCTTCGCATCCTTCTCGAGGTCGATTACGACCGAGATATGCGTGCGGTCCTTCGACAGGCGCATCGTGGTGACCTTACCGATCACCACGTTCTTGTACTTGACCTGTGTCTTGCCCGCTTCGATGCCTTCGGCGGTCAGAAAGGTGACGGTGATCTGCGGGCCGGCGGACAGCGCGTGGCTGACCAGCAGCGAGATACCGACCAGGGCGGCCACGATCGGCACCAGCCAGATGAGCGAGAAGCCCAGCTTGGACTTGCGCACCTCCGGCTGCGGAAGTTCGTCGGGAGACGGCGTGTTTCCCTCGTGGGTGTCGCTCATTGCGATTTCCTTTTGTCCCAGATCAACCTGGGATCGAAACTCATGGCCGCCAGCATCGTCAGCACGACGACGATGCCGAAATACACCACGCCGGGCAGGGGCTCGACGCGGCTCAGTATCTTGAAATGCACCAGCGCGGACAGGATCGCGACGACGAAAACGTCGAGCATCGACCAGTACCCGATCAGCTCGACGAAGCGATACAGCTTCGACCGCTGGCGGGCCACCATGTCGCTCGATCGCTGAACCGAGACGAGCAGGTAGCCCATGATGATGAACTTGAGCATGGGGACGATGATGCTCGCCGTGAAGACGATGACCGCCAAGCCCGGCGACCCGGCCCGCCACAGCTCGATGATGCCGCTGAGGATGGTGTTGTCGTCTTTCGAGGACAGGCTCTGCGTGCGCATGATCGGGAAGATGTTGGCCGGGATGTAGAACATCGCGGCGGCCAGCAGCAGGGCCCAAGACCGGGAGACGCTGGCGTGTTTACGACCGTGCAACGGGCTGCCGCAACGAGGGCAATGGGCGTGCTTGTCGTCGGTATAGGCGGTGACCAGTCGGCAGACGTGGCAGGACATGATGCCCATGTCCACGGCCCGGGGTGGCGCGTTCATGCGTTGGCGTCCTTCGTGACATCCCACAGGTGGCGCGGATCGTGGGTGGAGAAGACCGTGATCAGCAGGGTGAGGAAGCCAAACGCCCAGATACCCGGCCCCGTGACCACGTCGAAATAGGTGTGTGCCTTGACCACGGCGACCAGTGTGCCGAGCATGAAGACCTCGATCATGCTCCAGGGCTTGACCCGGACCAGCGACGACATGGCCCGGGAGAACCCCGGCGCCCGCCGACCGTCGCGGGCGAAGAACAGCACCCAGCCGAAGATCATGATCTGGGCCAGCGGGAAGAAGAACAGGGTCAGCGCCGTCAGCACCGCGACGATCTGCGCCCCGTCCTGCCACATGGCGATCACCGCGCCCCATAAGGTGGTCGCGGCGGTCATCCCCGAAAGACCCAGGGTAACGATCGGTGACACGTTGGCGATGACGAAAACGATAAGGGAGGCGACGATCAGGGCGAACTGGCCATCCACGCTCAGCCACTGATGGCGATCGAGCACGGCCCCGCAGACGACGCAGTCGGAAACCTGTCCACGGGCCAGCGGACGCTTCCGGTAAACGGAGTCGCAATGCTCGCAGATGATGAGGTCCTGACCCTTACGCATGCCAACCCGGCGGTTCCGGGCCGGCTGGCCCACCGGCGTATGATCGCAAATCCGCGTAAACGGCGCATGACGAGCGCCCTAGGTCTGATCCTAAAAGCGCGTGCGACCTTGATATGCTCCCGCCCTTCCCCGATCTTGGGGGCATCGACATACCGTCCCAGGAGTTAGCCCGTGAGCAGTGCCCCGACCCGCAGTGAACACGTCTTCGACGCGACCACCGCCGGTTTCGAGACCGACGTCATCCAGGCCTCGCTCGAAACGCCGATCCTCGTGGACCTCTGGGCCGAATGGTGCGGCCCCTGCAAGTCGCTGGGCCCGATCCTCGAAAAGCTGGCGGGCGAGTTCAACGGCGCTTTCCGCCTGGCCAAGATCGACGTGGACGCCGAGCAGCAGCTGGCCGCCATGTTCGGCGTGCGCAGCATCCCCACGGTGATCCTCATCAGCGGCGGGCAGGTCGTCGACGGTTTCGCCGGCGCGCTGCCGGAAGGCCAGATTCGCGAATTCCTGACCAAGCACGGCGTCCAGCCGGCGGAAGCCGCCAATGACGACGTCGCCGCGGACGTGGCCCCGCCGGAAACCGCCGAGGACGCGATCAACCGCCTGCAGCAGGCGATCGCCGCCGAGCCCGACCGCGCGGAGCTGAAGCTCGATCTCGCGCTGGCCCTGATGCGGGCCGGTCAGGTGCAGCCGGCACAGGCGGAGCTCGATGCCCTGCCCGCCAACCTCGCCACCGATGCCCGGGCCGTCCGCCTGCGCAGCCAGCTCGAGCTGGCTCGTGCGCTCGAGGGCGCCCCGCCGCTCGAGGCCCTGCGCGAGCGCGTGCAGACCAACGACAACGACTGGGAAGCCCGCGACCTGCTCGGCGTGCGTCTGCTGATCGAAGGCGATAGTGCTGCTGGCCTCGACCAGTTCCTCGACATCCTCAAGCGCCAGCGCGACTGGCAGGACGGCCAGGCAAAGAAGCGCCTGCTCGCCGCCTTCGCCACCCTCGACGACGCGGCGCTGGTCAGCGTCTACCGGCGGAAGATGGCGTCGCTGGTCTTCTGATCGACACCCGCGCGGCATTCGCCGCGCGCTTCACGCCAATTGCGCTTCGATGGCCGCCTTGTCGATCACCGACCAGACGTCGACGATTCGGCCGGCCTCGAATCGATAGAAGACGTTTTCGTTGAAAGCGATTCGCCGACCATCGACCGCGACGCCCATGAACCGGCCCGCGGGCGTCACGTCGAAGCGCAAACGGCAGGCGATATGCGGTGGCTCCGCCATCACGAACGCGATGTCGAACCGCAGGTCGGGGATGTCGCGAACGTCGCGCTCGAGCATCGCCCGGTAGCCCGGCAGGCCGACGCACTCGCCGTTGTAGCGCACGTCGTCATGCACGTGTCGACCGAGTTCGGGCCATGCACGCCGATTGAGGCAGTCGATGTACGCGCGATAGAGGTCGCGAAGCGTGTCGGATTCACTCATGAGCACGATGCCGATGGGAATATCGACCGAGCGTAGCTCAGCGCCGCTTGCGGCGCACGTACAGTTGCTTGCGGACCGTAGCGACCAGCTCGCCCGACGCGGTGCGGATGTCGGTGTCGAACCAGCGCAGGTGCTTCTCACCGTCGGCGGTCATCTCGCGGATCTCATCGAGCAGCGCGTCGTCGACACGGAACTCCGCGAAGACATCTTCCCGACCGGGCGCGACGAAGCGGATTTCGCCAGCCTGGTCCCAGACGATGTATTCGCTGCCGAGCGACTTGAGCACCATGATCATCCAGAACGGATCGGTCATCGAGAACAGGTTGCCGCCAAAGTGTGTGCGCACGTAATTGCGGTTGTACCAGGCAAGCCTGAGCTTCACCCTGACGTAGCGGTAGTCGTCCATCTTCACCACGCGGATGCCGGCGAACAGGAAGGGCGGCCAGGCATTGAAGATGCGGCGCAGGGTCGATGCTTTCATGGCGCCATGCTAGCCGCGGCTGAGCGGTGGGCGAAGTACCCCGTTTAAAACAGGTATGACCTTTGGCACAGGTCGCTCCGGGACGCGGCCCCGACTATCGGGCGACAACGATCTCGTCCGCCAAGGGGAACCCAGAGCCATGCGCCTGCCGCTTCGTCGTGCCACCCTCGCCGCCGCCGTCTTGTCGGCGATGGCTATCTCCGCCGCCGCATCCGCAGCCCCGGCCGTTTCGCCACCCATTCCCGCCGCCGTGGACAAACCTTACGCCGGCAATCTCACGCTCAACGTCGACCTGTCCGACGCCGCGAAGAACATCTTCCGGGTGAAGGAAACCATCCCGGTGACCGCCGGACACGTGGTGCTGCACTACCCGAAGTGGATCCCGGGCGTGCACGGCCCTTCGGGCCCGTTGTCCAACGTCGCCGGCATCCAGGTCACCGCCAACGGCAAGAAGATCCCGTGGCGTCGCGACCTGCAGGAAATGTATGCCTTCCACGTCGACGTACCCGAAGGCACCGACAAGCTCGAGCTTTCGTTCGTTTATCTCGCCCCGGCGACGCCGAACTACGTGCCGCTCTCCTTCAATGAAGTGTCGTTCTATCCGGCCGGCTACTACGCCAGCCAGATCAAGGTCGATCCGAGCGTGACCCTGCCTGCCGGCTGGAAGTACGCATCCGCACTGGAGACCGCGTCTCAGAGCGGCAACACGGTCAGTTTCAAGACCGTGAGCTACGAGAACCTGGTCGACTCGCCGGTCATGAGCGGCAAGTACTTCAACCGGATCGACCTCGCTCCGGGCCAGGAAACGCAGGTGCACCTCGACATCACCGGCGATACCGCCGCGGGCGTCAAGGCCACCGACAAGCAGATCGAGGTACAGCGTAACCTCATCGTGCAGGCCAACAAACTGTTCGGTGCGCACCACTACGGTCATTACGACTTCCTGCTGGTGACCTCGGATCACACGGGCCATTTCGGGCTCGAGCACCACCAGTCCAGCGACGATCGCCTCTTCGCCAACTTCCTCACCGACGCCGACGTCAACGTGGCCGCGGGCACCCTCCTTCCGCACGAGTACATCCATTCGTGGAACGGCAAGTTCCGTCGTCCGGCGGACCTGTGGACGCCGACCTTCGCCGAGCCCATGCAGGACGACCTGCTCTGGGTCTACGAAGGGCTGACCGACTACTGGGCCGGCGTGCTGACCGCCCGCTCGGGCATCTGGACCACCGACCAGTGGCGTGACTCGCTGGCGGGTATCGCCGCCGACATGTCCGCACGCACGGGCCGTTCGTGGCGCTCGCTGCAGGACACGGCCGACGGCATCCCGCTGTCCTCGCGTGGCGGCAGCCCGGGCTGGGGCAATCTGCGTCGCAGCTCGGACTACTATCCGGAAGGCCAGCTGCTCTGGCTGGACGTCGATACGAAGATGCGCGACCTGTCCGGCGGCAAGCACACGCTGGACGAATTCGCGAAGGCCTTCTACGGCATGGACAACGGCAGCTACACGCCGAAAACCTATACGTTCGAGGACGTCGTCTCGACACTCAACGGCATCCAGCCGTTCGACTGGGCGAGCTTCCTGCGCCAGCGCCTCGATTACACGGGCGACACCCTGCCCGAGCACGGCATCGAGGGCGGTGGCTGGAAACTCGTCTACGACGACAAGCCGACCGCGTTCGCGAAGACGGCGGAAAAGATCCGTAAGTCGGTCAACCTCGCATACTCACTCGGCATCGTGGTTAACGACAAAGGCTCGGTTACCGACGCGCAGTGGGACGGTGTAGCCGCGAAGGCCGGTCTCGTGCCGGGCGTGCAGCTGGTCGCGATCAACGGCAAGGATTACTCGGCGCAGGTCCTGAAAGACGCCGTGACCGCGGCGAAGGGTACGAGCACGCCGATCGAGTTCCTGATCAAGAGCACCGACGACTACGCCACGATCAAGGTCGATTACCACGAGGGGCTGAAGTATCCGCATCTCGTGCGTGGTGAGGGCAAGGACCTGATCGGCGCGATCGCTACGCCCAAGAAGTAACGAGGCGCGCGGGGAGACATAGGGTCGGAGCGAATGGCGGCGTATGTTCCGCCATTCGCGCTGGCTTTTTTTTTTGCGTCGCTGGTGGCGTTATTGAGGGCTCGGCTGTCGCCTTCGCGTTGGGCTTGCCGCGGCGTGTGGTGTCGCGTTGAAGAGCCGGCGGGTGCCACCCTCGCGTCCACGCCTGCGGCGACCCCTCAGGGAAAGGCCGCTCCGCGGCCGTATCTCAATGGCCTTCGGCCGGGTCGGGCTCCGACTGGGGGTTTTCGAGTCGGCTGTCCCTGCCTCCCCGAAAACGGCCGGTCATCCCTGACCGGCCCCCTGCGGGCCTCTTCCAGTCGGAGCCCTCGCCTGCGGCTACCGGACGCGAGGGTGGCACCCGCCGGCTCTTTGGAGGACTGAGGCAGCGTGGGGTCGAGCGGCGGTGCGCTTCGTTGGCTGGGAACGCTCGCTTGCCTGTTTCGGATGGCCTCGTTCGCCTTAGCCGGGCTGAGGGTTCGCGAACAGGGTTCGCTCCTACCGCACGGCGACCGCAATAGTGGGATACATGGCGACCTGTAGGAGCGCGCCCTGCGCGCGAAAAGCCAACGAAGCGAAGAAGCCACACCCCGCTCGACCACCAACCCTCCTCGGTACACCAAAGAGACGGCGGGGGTGACCCTCGCGGCCGGTAGCCGCAGGCGAGGGCTTCGACTGGACAAGGCCGCGAAGCGGGGCCGGTCAGGGATGACCGGCCGTTTTCGGGGAGGCAGGGACAGCCGACTCGAAAACCCCCAGTCGGAGCCCGACCCGGCCGAAGGCCATTGATACACGGCCGCGGTAGCGGCCCTTCCTTGAGGGGTCGCCGAAGGCGTGGCCTCGAGGGTCACCCCCGCCGGCTCTCCAACGCGACACGACACACCGCGACAAAGCCAAACGCGATGGCAAAGCCGAGCCCTCAGCTCTCGCGCGCCGCCTCAAAGAGGAACCACACGCGACGTTCCGTCTGGTCGATCCAGTTTTCGATCAGGCTGGCCGTGGCGACGTCGTTGTATTCGTCGCACAGCGCATGCGTCTCACGCATGAAGCCCGTGAGGCGCTGATTGTCCTCACGCAACTCGGCCAGCATGTCCTGCGGCGTGACGAAGTCGGCGTCGTTGTCGGACAGACGTTGCAGACGAGCGATGTGCCCGATCGAATGCAGCGTGGTGCCGCCGAGCTTGCGCACGCGCTCGGCAAGATCGTCCGTCATGGCGAAGATCTGCTCGCCCTGCTCGTCCAGCAGCAGGTGCAGGTCGCGGAAACGCGGGCCGGACATGTGCCAGTGGAAATTCTTCGTCTTCAGGTACAGCGCGAAGGTATCCGCCAGCAGGGCATTCACCTCGGCGGCGATGTCACGTGTCGCGTCGGCACCCAGACCGTTGGGCGTGCGCAGGTCGGCCTTGCGAAGGTTTTTGGTCGCTTGCGGGTTCTTCATCGGAGCGCTCCTTGGACAGGGGCTACGAGTATGCGCCGGGGTTTGTTAGCAGAATTGCACGGACTTCCTGTCGGTCAGACCGCCGGCAGCGTCACAACGACGCGCAGGCCTGACCCGCCATGGCGATCGAGCAGTTCGATGGACGCACCATGGAGTTCGGCGGCGCGCTGCACGATCGACAGGCCCAGGCCATAGCCCTCGCCGTGGGTGTCCACGCCCCGCTGGAAACGGGTGAACATGGCCGCGCGGCGGTCCGGCGGGATGCCGGGGCCATCGTCGACCACCTCGATCCGCGCCATGCCGTCCACCGAACCGATGGCCAGTTCCACATGACCGCCCTGCGGCACATGGCGGAAGGCATTCTCCAGCAGGTTACGCAGCAGGGCGCCCAGAGCGACGCCGTAGCCCTCGACGAACAGGTGGTCGGGCAGTTCGCGGACACTCATCTCGACACTGCCCTTGCCGACCAGGGGCGCCAGTTCATCGATCACCTCGAGGGCCAGTTCTCCGAGATCCACGCGACTGCGCGGGCCGGATGCGGCACCCACTTCCAAGCGCGCCAGCGCCAGCAGCTGCTCCGTGCGCCGGGCCAGCGAGACCAGACAGGCGCGTGCGGCCTCCAGCGCGGACCGCGTAGCCTCGTCCGGTTGTGCGGACGCCATCGCATCCTCGAGGTTGATCATGGTCGAGGCGAGTGGCGTACGCAGTTCGTGCGCCACGTCCGCACTGAAGCGGCGTTCGCGATCCAGCGCGCTTTCGAGCCGACTGATCTGGTCGTTGAGAGCCGTCAGCACCGGCTGCAGTTCGGTCGGTGCGTCGGACAGGTAAATGGGCTCGCGACTGCCGGGTTCGCGTCGGGCAAGCGCACTGGCCAACGCCTCCAGCGGTCCCAGACCGCGACGGATGGCCCAGCCCACCAGAATCGCCAGCAGCGGCAGACCGAGCAACGTGGGCAACCCGTGCTCGATCCACAGCGCGCGGGTAATCTCGTGACGGCTGTCGTAGCGCTCGCCGGCACGGATCGTGATGTCTTCGTTTTCCATGATCAGCGTGAACACACGCCACTCGTGATGCCCGGTCTCGACATCCTCGAACGCGCCATCGGCGGCGTGCGTGTTGGGCAACCCGGCGAGATTCTCGGTACCCAGCAGCAGATGGCCGTCATGATCGAAGACCTGGAAGCCCACTTCGGATTCGAACGTGCGCCCCTGGACGGTGAGTTCCTGCGGATGATTCGACACGCTCGGCACGAGTAGCCGCGCATCGCGCTGGCTGCGCAACTGATCCACACCGATGCGGCCGACCAGCACCTCCAGCGTGCGGGCCGCCTGCGCGAGACGACCGTCCGATAGTTCGTCCACTTCTTCGAGTGTGCGCTTGGCGCTGAGTACACCCAGCGGCAGCAGCACGGCCGCCAGAACGATGACGATCAGGATCAGCAGCCGCGATCGGAGACTCAGCGGCGTCAAAGCGGTTCCCGCGGAATCATGTAACCGAAGCCTCGCACCGTCTGGATCGCCTCGTGGCTCAGCTTACGGCGCAGGGAGTGCACGAGCACCTCGAGTGCGCTGGTGCTCATCGCACTGTCCGGCCCATACAGCGAGGTCTCCAGCGACTCGCGACGGACGATCCGGCCCGCCCGCTCCATCAGCGCCTGCAGCAGCGCGAATTCACGCCGTGTCAGCTCCACCTTCTGGCCGTGCCAGACGACATCGAACGTGCCCAGGTCGAGGCTCAGAGCGCCGGCTTCGAGTTTGTTCACCGCCGCGCCACGCACCCGACGGGCCAGCGAACGGATGCGCGCCGCCAGCTCATCGAGATGGAACGGCTTGATCAGGTAATCGTCCGCACCCGCATCGAGCACCTGGATGCGCGAATCGAGGGCATCGCGCGCCGACATGACGATCACCGGTGTGGTGACGCGCAGACGACGCGCCTCGCTGAGCACGTCCATGCCATCGCGCCCGGGCAGTCCCAGATCGAGCAGGACCAGGTCCGCGTCGTGGTCGCGCAGCGCGGACAGCGCCTCGTTGCCGTCGCGGTACCAACTGATCGTATAGGCCAGTCGTTCCAGCGCGCGGCGGATGGCATCGCCCAGCTGGGCGTCGTCTTCGACGAGGATGATGTGCAAGGGAGAGCCTCCGTATGGGCCCAAATTATCCCTATGCCCGGCTTAGCGCCAGCTTATGGATCCGTTGTCCTTGCCCGGGTCGCGACCCGGTCACCCCAAACGAAACCGCTCGATCTCGTCCAGCCGCTCCTGCGCCCGCCGTACCGCGGAACCTTCCGGCTTTCCGTCCAGTCGCGAGACCACGATGAAGACGCCGAGGCATACCACCGCCGTGATCAGCTGCAAGCCGACGAAGGCCGGATTCGCCGCCACCACATCCACGCCCAGCAAGCCAAACGCCCAGATCACCATCGCGACCCACATGAAACACCCGACCACACCGAACCAGCGGCCCTCGCGGATGCGCCACGCCCGCAGGTCGGCGATCCGCGCCTGCAGCGTCAGCACGGGCGAGTCCTCGTCCACCCGGGCTACGAGGACGAGATTGCGGACGGCGGCGACGATCATGGCGACGCCATAAAGATGCAGCAGAACGCCGGTCACCAGAAGGCTCGGCTGCGCCCGGTGATCGACCCAGAACGACCCGGCCGCTACCGCCAGCATCAGGCCCGCGATCAGCTGTATCAGCTGCCAGGCCACGAGCGCGCGCAGTTCCGACTTCACGCCTCGGCGCGGGCCCGACACCACGACGGCCGCCTCGATCCGGTCCAGCCGCCGGTCGAGCTCCGCCCATCCCGCCTTCAGTTCGTCGAGTTCCATGATCAACTTCCTCTCGTGGATGCCCGGCCGGTCATATCCCGGCGCAGGCGTTGCTTCAGGCGCGCGATACGCGTGCCGACGTTGGACTCGCCGATACCCAGCACCGCCGCGATCTCGGCATGCGGCAGCTCGTCGAGGTAAAGCATGGCCAGCGCCCGGTCGAGTGGCGCGAGTGCTTCGATGGCCCTGGCCAGCAGCGCGAGCCGCTCGTCCGGCTCATCGATGGGGGTACCGCCATCCAGGGTGTCGATCAGCGCTTCGTCCAGCGGCTGGTGCCGCTCGCGTTCGCGCCGGGCATGCGAAAGTCCGACGTTGAGCGCCACGCGATACATCCACGTGGAAAACGGGCGGGCGACGTCATAGCTGGCGAACGAGCGCCAGACCTGCAACGCGATCTCCTGAGCGAGGTCGCGCCGGTCCTCCTCGCCGCGGGCGTACACCGCCGCGACCTTGAACAGGATTTTCCGATGGGTGTGGAGCAGCGCCTCACACTCGCGCCGCCTCGCCTGATCCGCCATGACGCCTCCTCTTTCCCCCATGATTCGCCGTGGCGCGGAAAAAATCACACAATGACCCGATTCCCTTTCCGAAGGCTGGCCTGACCGTGACGCTTCAAGCACGACTTCTCCTCGCCCTGATCGCGGTGACCCCGATGACGATCCACGCGAAAGACACCTGGACCACGCCCGCCGAAGCGTCCTCGTTCCGCACCACGCCATCGTATGCGGAGACGCAGGCGTTCCTGCGCCGGCTGGCCCGCGCCGCGCCGGACACGATCCGTCTGGAGACGTTCGGTACCACGCCCGAAGGCCGCCCGATGACCGTGGTCATCGCCGGCAAGGACGGCGATCTCACACCCGAGCGCGCCCGCGCCGCGGGCAAGCCCATCGTGCTGCTGCAGGCGGGCATCCACCCGGGCGAGATCGAAGGCAAGGACGCGGGGCTGATGCTGCTGCGCGACTTCGCCACCATGGGCCGCCTGCCCCATCTGCTCGATCACGCCGTGCTGGTTTACATCCCGGTGTACAGCGTGGACGGGCACGAGAACTCCGGCCCGTACTTCCGCATCAACCAGAACGGTCCCGAGGAAATGGGTTTCCGTGGCCAGTCGCAGTACCTCAATCTCAACCGCGACTACGTCAAGGCCGACGCGCCGGAAACCCGCGCGTGGCTGACACTGTGGAACGCATGGAAGCCCGACCTGCTCATCGACATCCATACGACGGATGGCGCGGACTATCAGTACGACCTCACGTGGTACGCGGAGGATGCACATAAGCTGCCACCGTCGATCGCCGCCTGGCAAGCGAAGGCCTTTGCCGGTCAGACGATGCCGCGCTATGAAAAGCTCGGTCATCTGGCTTCGCCCTACCTCGAGTTCCGCGACGGGCGCGATATCACCAAGGGCATCGAAAACTTCGGCTCGGGTCCGCGCTTCTCCACCGGCTATGCGGCGATTCGCAATCGCGCCGGGTTGCTGATCGAAACGCACATGCTGAAGTCATACGAAGTTCGCGTGCGCGCGACGTACGACGTCGTGCGCAGCATGTTCGAGGTGATCAACGCCGATCCTGCCGCGTTGCTGCAGGCGTCGAAGGATGCGGATCGCTGGGCGTCGTCACTTTCCGCGCAGCCGGGTGCCTCGTTGCCGGTCACGTTCAAGCTCGACCCGACGCCGAAACCGTTCCAGCTTAAGGGTTACGCGTTCACCCAGACAAAGAGCGACATCTCCGGCGACCTCTGGGTCCAGTACGACCCGAAGACCAACAAGACCTACGACATCCAGAGCTGGAACGATCTGCTGCCGGATGTCTCGGCACCGATCCCTGCCGCATGGGCGATTCCGCCGCAGTGGACCGACATCATCGAGCGGCTGGATGCGCAGGGCATCCCTTATACGCGGACGACCGCCGCGACGAAGGTCGCCGTGACGCGCGACGAGCTCACGCAGCCGAAGTGGGCGGATAAGCCGTTCGAGGGTCATCACATGTTGAAGGACGTCGTGGTGACGCCAGCGAAGGAAACCGTCGAGTTACCCCCGGGTACCGTGATTGTCCGCGCGGATAACGTCGATGCGGTGCTCGCGCTGAACCTTCTGGATGCGCGTGCGCCCGACTCGGTGCTGCGCTGGGGCTATCTCAACGGGATCTTCGAGCAGAAGGAATACGGCGAGCCTCGTGTGCTCGAGGCCCTGGCGAGGAAGATGCTGGCGGAGAATCCTTCACTGAAGGCGGAGTTCGACGCGAAGGTGAAAAGCGATGCGGCGTTTGCCGCCAGCCCGCGCGCGCGGCTGACCTTCTTCTACGAGCGCAGCCCGTGGTACACGGTTCAGAAGGTGGGTGCTTATCCGGTGTTGCGGCTGGATGCCCCCGCGTTGCAACAACTCGCCCATTGATTGTAGGAGCGCGCCTTGCGCGCGATGCTTCTGATCGGAAGCATCGCGCGCAAGGCGCGCTCCTACACCACCACCTCGAACGGTCGCATCATTTCATTCGCCTCGTGCTCCGCCAGGTGGCAATGCCATGCATAACGCCCGGCATAGCCATCGAAGGTCGCCACGATCCGCGTAATCATCCCCGGATACACCTGCACCACATCCTTCCAGCCACGTTCATGCGCCGGCGGCTCCTGCGCCGGCCCGACGTAGCGGATCGTCTTCTTTTCCATGTACTCGTCGACGTCATAAGGCCGCCGGTCGAGAATCTGGAAACGAACGAGGTGCAGATGGATCGGATGTGTGTCCTCGGTGAGGTTCACCAGATTCCACATCTCCGTCGTGCCCAGCTTCACTGTCTCGGTCACCGGGTCGTGCCAGCGCTTGCCGTTCAACAGCATCAACATCGGCGTCGCGACGCAGTCGCTGTATTCGTCCAGCGTGAGCTCGCGTGACCTCGACGCCGTGGTTTCAGTGACACGCGGCAGATCGCGCAGCACGTCCGGTACCCGACTGACGTCCCGCACCTCGCCCTGCCCCACGGCAAAACGCATCAGCGGCAGCGCATCGTTCATCAGTTCAACGTCGCCGCCACGCAACGAAGCGAAGTCGACGACGAGGTCCGCCCGCTCGCCCGGTGCGAGAAAGATCGACTTCACCGTCGCCGGCGCGGCAAGCAGCCCCTGGTCCGATCCGATCACCTGAAACGGTCTGCCGTCGCGAAAGCGCAGATGATAGAACCGCCCATTGGCGGCATTGAGCACGCGCAGGCGATAACGACGCGGCTGCACGTCGGCCCGGGGCAGGATCGCACCGTTGACCAGTGTGAGGTTGCCGAACACCTCGGGCACCCACGGCGCATTCGCGTCGCCGGAATCCGGGTAGTACAGCCGCCCGTCCGTACGTAACCATCGGTCGGCGAGCACCAGCGGCAACTCCTGCTCGCCCGAGGGCAAGCCAAGCGACAGCTCATGGTCATCGCGCAACAGGTAGAGACCCATCAGCCCGGCATACATGTTCAGCCGGTTGATGCCCATTGCGTGATCGTGATACCAGAGCGTCGAAGCATCCTGGACGTTGGCGTAATGGTGCTTGCGTGACTTGCCGGGGACGTACCAGTCCTCCGGAAAACCATCGTCCGCGCGCGGCACCCTGGCACCGTGCAGATGGACGATGGCACGCACTTCGGGCTTGTCCGCCTCCGCACCGCAGATCGCGTGATCCACCGGCAGGAAATGCTTCGTCGGCAGCGCGTTCTCCCAGACCACATCCACCGGCTGACCCGTACGGGCTTCGATCGTCGGCCCGGGATAATGGCCGCCGTACGTCCATAGCGTCGTCGGCGGCAGATCGCGGTGCAGCTTCTGCGTCGTCTCGGCCATGCGGACGTGCAGCGGCTTATCCTTCCCGGCGTGCAATGTCGGGGGCAACGGCAGCGGATCGACAAAGGCGGCGAGCTTGCCCGGATCGACCAGACCCGGCATCCGCGTCGTGTCACCCATGGGATGCATGCACAGGTTGTTGCCCACCTTCGCGGCGGGCGCGGCCTGCATGCCGTGCATGTCATGCGCGAGCAGCCGCGACGGGATCCACCCCGCCGCGGCCGCCCAGCCCGCCGTGGTCAGAAACCGGCGGCGATCAACCATGCCCACCGTTCCCGAACGGCCAGTGCGGCCAGCCACCACCGCCCGCCTGCTTCGGCTGACCGGTCGACTCGTCGAGGATCAGCTTGCGATCGAACAGACGCGGCAGGAAGAAATCGAACATGCCGTCCAGGCGACCGGCCTGTGCGTCTGTGGAACCGCCGCCGATGCGCTTGCCCGACAGCCAGTTGTCTTCGATGAAGCGCGTAATCGAGCTCTGGTCGGTAACGCTGTGATCGACCATGTTCTCGCGCGCCCACGGGGACACCACCAGCAAGGGCAGGCGCGGACCGAAACCGCAGCGGCCCTGCGCCGGTGTCTTGCCATCGAGGCCCGGCAGCGTGCCATGGCCCTTGCACACACCGTCGCCGTCGAGCGCGTCGGTGCTGCCGACGGATGCGTTCATGCGCGGCGGGGCCTGGTGGTCGTACCAGCCATCGGAATCGTCATAGGCGATGATGACCGCCGTGTCCTTCCACTCGGCGCTCTGCTGCAGGGTATTGATCACGTGGACGACAAAGGCCTGTTCGTCGAGCGGATCGGAATACCCCGCGTGACCGTCCTGATACGCCGGTGCCTTGAGGAAGCTCACCGCCGGCAGGTTGTTCGCATCGAGCGCGTCGTAGAAGTCTTCGATATCGTACTGATGGTTGGCCGCGTCGGTCTTGCCGATCGTCGCCACCGAGGTCGGACGCGCATGCGTCGGGTTCGCGGTGGACGGGTAGTACTGGAACGGCTCGTGATGCTGGCTGTAATCGTTGGACGTGGTGTGGGTCACACTCGACAGGTGGCGACGCGTGCAGCCCGTGCTGCCGTCGGGGTTGGTCCGGGTAAGGTCGAAACCGCCCTGGAACCAGCCCCATGTGATGTTGCGCTCGTTGAGCAGGTCGCCGATGTTGCGACCGCCCATCGTCACCTGATTGGCCGTGGGCGACGAGCAGACATCGCCGATCGGATCGGGATCGCCGATCATCGTCAGACCGCCGTGCCCGTCGTCGGTCTCGGCACCGGTACCGTTGAGCGTGTCGGTCACGCCGGCGGTCTGGCCGGCGATGAGGTTGACCGCGCCCGGCGTGGACGGGCCAAACCCGGTGCCATAGTGGTTGTCGCTCATCGAGAAGTTCTGCGCGTAATTCCAGTACGCGGTGACCGTGTTGCCGTCGTAGTAACCCATGACCTGGCCCTTGCCCTCTTCCGCCGCGTCGCCATCAGGCAGTGTTTCGCCGCGACCGGTGTACAGCGGGAACAGGTCCATGCGACCGCCGTGGAAGGCCCGCTGCTCCGATGTGTAGCCGTGGTCCTGATCGGCCGTCGCCGCTTGCGCGCGGGTCAGGCGGAACGGATTGATGGCGGCATCCGCGTTGCCTGTGTTGCTGGCATTCGGATTGTCGGTCAGCAGGCGATGCGTCAGACCGTTGACCGGCGGTGTGAACGGCCGCGCGTAGAACGCGGGCTCGCCTTTCGCATTGACGGCGAACGGATAGGTGCCGAAATAGTGGTCGAAGGAGACATTCTCCTGAAAAATCACGACCACGTGCCTGATCGGGGTGGCCGTGCGCGGATCGCTCCCGTGGCCACCGTGACCGAAACCGAGGGCTTCCGTGGCCGAGGTCGCTTCCGCGGGATCGGTCTGCTGCGCGACGACGATCGACGCACCGGACAGGGTGAGCACGCAGGCAATGCCCGCGGCCAGTAACTTGCGCATGACGTAGCTCCTCGGTGTAGACGTCCGAATTGCGTGGGTGGGCCGCATCCCCTGTCATGCGGTCCTGCCGATTCTGCGAACCGCCTGTGACAGTCCGGGGTCACTGCCTCGCGAGAACTTGCGAAGTTCACTAAACCATGACCTTCGTCACGGTTGGCCCTGCGGCCGCCCTTCAGCCGTTATCCTCGGGGAGTGCGGTGCCCGGGGGCGCCGTTGCAGCCACTTTCACAGAGGGACACCCATGACCCAGCAGTACCTGAAGCCGCTCGCCCTGGCGCTGACCATCGCGCTCGCCGGCACCGCCTGCAGCAAGCACAACGACGCCGATACCGCCGTCCCGGGCGGCAACACCCCGTCCCCGTCGACCACGGCCGCGCCCGCGCCCGCGCCGGCCGCGACGACCGCCGCCGCACCGGCCGGCCCCACGTTCAATGTGGCCGACATCGATACCAGCATCGACGCTTGCGACGACTTCAACGGCTTCGTCAATGCCAAGTGGGTGGCCGCCAACCCGATTCCGGACGACCGCACCCGCTGGGGCGCCTTCGACCAGCTGGCCGAGAACAGCCTGAACACGCAGCACGAAATCGTCGATGCGATGGACAAGGGCGCCGCCAGCGCCACCGCCGGCTCGATCGAGCAGAAGATCGGCCTGCTGTATCGCTCGGGCATGAACGAGGACGCCATCGAGAAGGCCGGCATCGAGCCGCTCAAGCCGGAGCTGGCCAAGATCGACGCGCTGAAGTCGCCGCAGGACATCGCCGATTTCCTCGACGCCAGCTTCAATGATGGCAACAGCTACGTCTTCGGCTTCGGCGCGGGCGCCGACTTCAAGAACGCCAAGATGCAGATCGGTTTCGCGCAGCAGGATGGCCTGGGTCTGCCGACCAAGGACTACTACACCGATCCGAAGCAGGCGGATAACCGTAAGGCTTACGTCGACTACATCGTCAAGACGCTGACCCTCGCCGGCGTCTCCGATGCCGACGCGAAGACCCAGGCCGACGCGATCATGAAGTTCGAAACCCAGCTCGCCGCCGCCTCGCTCGCGCCGGTCGAACTGCGTACCCCGGAAAACCAGTACCACTTCGTGACCGTCGCCGACGCGGACAAGATCACCCCGCACTTCAACTGGGAGAAGTTCTTCGCCGCCCAGGGTGTAACGGTCGACAAGGGCTTCTCGCTGTCGCAGCCGAAGTTCTTCAAGGAGTTCGACAAGATGCTGGCGTCCACGCCGGTGTCGACGTGGCAGGCCTACCTGCGCTTCCACGCCATCGACGGCGCCTCGCCGTACCTGTCCAAGGCCTTCCAGGACAACAAGTTCGACTTCTACGGCAAGACCCTTGCCGGTCAGCCGCAGCAGAAGCCGCGCTGGAAGCGCGTGCTCGGCACGGTCAACTCGTCGATGGGCGAAGGCCTCGGCCAGCTCTATGTGGCCAAGGTGTTCAAGCCGGAAGCCAAGCAGCGCGCCAACGAACTGGTCGACAACGTGCGCAACGCCCTCAAGGCGCGCATCGAAAAGCTCGACTGGATGAGCGACGAAACCAAGCAGAAGGCCATCGCCAAGTGGAATACCTTCCTGCCGAAGATCGGTTACCCGGACAAGTGGCGCGACTGGTCGGGCCTGGACGTGTCCGGCGAAAACTACTTCGGTAACGTCGAAGCCGCCAGCAAGTTCAACTACCACTACGACATCGCCAAGATCGGCAAGCCGACCGACCGCCTCGAGTGGGGCATGACCCCGCAGACGGTCAACGCCTACTACAACCCGACCGACAACACGATCAATTTCCCGGCCGCGATCCTGCAGCCGCCGTTCTTCGACGCCAACGGCGACGACGCGATCAACTACGGCGGTATCGGTGCCGTGATCGGTCACGAAGCCAGCCACGGCTTCGACGACGAAGGCAGCCAGTTCGACGGTGAAGGCAACAACAGCAACTGGTGGACCGCGGCCGACAAGAAGAAGTTCGAAGAGCGCACCGCGAAGCTGGTCAACCAGTTCAACGAGTACGCGCCGATCAAGGACAAGCCGGACCTGCACGTCAACGGCAAGCTGACCCTCGGTGAGAACATTGCCGATCTGGGTGGCACCGCCGTGGCGTACGACGCCCTGCAGGAAGCCCTGAAGAAGAACCCGAAGGAAGCCGAGTCCAAGATCGACGGCTACACCCAGGACCAGCGCTTCTTCCTCAACTGGGCCCGTGTGTGGCGCGGCAGCGTCCGCGAGAAGCAGGCGATGCTGTACCTCAACGTCGACCCGCACGCACCGGCCTCGCTGCGCGCCATCGGCGCTCCGTCGAACATGGAATCGTTCGCCACGGCGTTCCAGTGCAAGCCGGGCGCGAAGATGGTCCGCGCCGGCGATAAGCAGGTGAAGATCTGGTAAGTCGGTTCGATTACGCGATCTGAAAACGAAAGCGCCGCACAAGAGTGCGGCGCTTTTTTTTATGGCGAACGGCGACGTTGCAGATGCGCCGCCGTTCGCGTCGCCGCGTGTCGCGGACACCCGTCATCACAGGCGATGGCGGCGTTGTTACGCCCGTACGGCGCATAACGCCCCGGGTCGGTAGGCCCGAATAAACCGACGGTGGTCGCGTTCGTAGCGGCCGCCAGATGCATCACGCCGCAGTCGGCACTGATGTAGGTTCCGGCGGCTTCGATGAAGCTGGCGAGCTTGCGCGGATCGCTCGTGTAATACGTGGGATAGCCGCCACCCAGGCGCGACTGACCATCGGCGGATACGAGCTCGACGATGCAGACATCGCCGATGCGTGCGAGCAGTTCGTTCGCGAAATCGCTCCACCAGTCGGTCGGCAGGCGCTTCGAGCCGGTCGCGTTCGGGAAGATCGCCATCACCGGCAGGCCGCGTTCGTTGGCATCGCGAAGCACCCGCGTGAGGGCGTCCTGCCCACAGCGACGTTCCGCATCGGTCAGCCTGACATCGAGCAACGGAACCTCCCCCTCACCACGGGCACCCAGTGCCCAGCGCAACGCCTGCACCGGCCGTGCCGCGAGGTGCGTCACCGGACCCTCGTTCGGCATGGCGTCGGTACGTAACTGAAAACGGGCCTTCGCCATGGCACTGGCGATACGCCCGGATGACGACCCCGCCGCCGCGTCGATGACCAGGTCATAGCGACGCGAGCGCAGCTTGCGCAACGCGCCGATCGTGGCGAGGGGGCGCCGCGCCGCGCGTCGATCGAGGGTCATGCAGTCACCGACGATGTCGAACCCGCGAAACACCGAGTGCGCCGCGGGACCGGCGGAGAGCAGATCCACTTCAGCGCCCGGGAAACGACGTTCGATTTCGACCAGCAGCGGGGTGAGCAGCAGCGTATTACCAAGCCGGTGGTTGGGACGGCAGACCAGGATGCGCTGGATGCCCGAGGCAGGAAGCTGTCCGGCGCCAACGAGGTTTTTCGGCGGGGCGACCAGGTGCCGCGCCAGCCAGGCCGCGACCCGGCGACGCCAGAGCGCGGCGTTGCCGTGCATGGGCGTGCGAGCCGGCTCGTTCGATGTGGTCGATGACAGCGACGCGACAGGAGGCATGGGCGAACTCTCTGGAAGTCTGCCGCCAACGATGCCGCAGCAACCTTATGCCTTGCTGTCCGTGGGATGACGATTCGACGTCCGTGCGCCCGGGCGCATGGGAACGGGAATGCACGATGTCGTGCTGCGAGGGCAGCTTAGCCTTCGCGCCCGGCTCGCCGAGGCTCAATGGGGCAAGCCGACCCTGACGAGTAGTCCGGGCCCATCCGGTGGGTCGAGCAGATCGACGCTTGCGCCGTGCAGCCGCGCCGCCCGCTGCACGATCGACAGGCCGAGACCAAAGCCATCGCCCAGGCTGGTCGCCTCACGATGAAACCGTTCGAACACCGCTTCACGTCGTTCCGGAGGAATTCCCGGACCGTCGTCGCGGACTTCGATCACCGTCGCCTTCGCATCCTGCTTCACGGTCAGGCATACATGTCCACCCGCCGGTGCATGCCGAAGGGCGTTCTCCACAAGATTGCGCATCAACGCATCGAGTGCGGGTCCATGCGCTACAAGCCAGACAGGCAAGGTCGGTACCGACACGTCGAGATGCCGCGCGTCCACGCGAGCCGTCGCACGCAGCTCGTCGACGACCGCCCGCGCGGCGGCGCAAAGGTCGACCCGGCCACGCGGCATATCGTCCGCATCGTCGAGTCGCACCAGCAGCAACAGCTGATCGGTTCGTCGAGCGAGCGATTGCAGGCTGGCGTAGGCGTCCGGAAGCGACGCGGCCGCTCTCATGCCTCGCTTTTCCGCGATCGCGCTGTCGAGATTGATCATGGTCGAAGCGAGCGGCGTACGTAGTTCGTGCGCGACGTCGGCGCTGAAACGTCGCTCACGCTCGAGGGCATGACCGATCCGGCGGAACTGTGTGTTCAGAGATTCCACGATGGGCCGTATTTCTTCGGGCGCTCCGGCGAGCAACAGCGTGTCGCGACTCCAAGCCGTGCGGATCGTCAGCAGGGAAGTCAGCGTATCCAGCGGCCGCAGCGCACGTCGCACCGACCAGCGCACCGCCACTGCCAGCAACGGAATACCCAACAACAACGGCAAGGCGTGCTCGATCCACAGAGCACGCAGCACGTCACGCCGGCTGTCGTAGCGCTCACCCGCCGTGACCGTAATGCCCCGGGCAGAATCCCGATGCGTGTAGATGCGCCAGTGGCGGCGATCGATGTGCACGTCGCCGAAAGCACCATCGCCTTCCGGCGGCGCACCCAGCGCGCGCATGTTCTCGGTAACCAGCAGCACACGGCCATCGGCGCCAAGTACCTGATAGCCCACCTCGACCTCATGGGTCGGCGTCTCTCCGAGATGCCCTGTGACTGGCACATCGGGCAACGACTGACTGTCGTGCGCCACCTCGATATGCGCAAGACCCGTCTGCGCGATCATCGCGTCCATGCCCAGCGCCGCCTGAGCCAGCCGGGCGTCGCATAGCGCGTCGACATCGGCGAGCGTGCGCCGTGCCGCGAACCAGCCCATCGGAATGAGCACCGCCACCGCGAGCAGGCCGATCGACCAGCGCAACCGCGATGCGATGCCGCGTTGGCTCACGTCAGGTCTCGCGGCACCATGTAGCCAAACCCACGCACGGTCTGGATCGCCTCGGGGCTGAGTTTCCGCCGCAGTGAATGCACAAGCACTTCCAGCGCATTGGGGCTGACGTCCGACTCCATCCCGTAGACCGAACTCTCGATCGATTCCCGGCGGACGATCTTGCCGTGCCGCTCCATCAGGATGCGCAGCAGGGCGAACTCGCGGCGGGTGAGTTCGACACGACGCTCCTGAAAGGTGACCTCGAGCGTGCTCAGGTTGAGCGACAACGCACCCGCGTCAAGCTGATTGTCCGCGAGGCCCTGCGCGCGCCGCGCCAGCGAACGGATCCGTGCGGCCAGCTCGTCGAGATGGAACGGCTTGGTCATGTAGTCGTCGGCGCCCGCGTCCAGCCCGCGCACGCGCGATTCCACGCTGTCACGCGCGGTCATGACGAGAATAGGCGTCTTTACCTTCAGCCGGCGGGCCTCGGTGATCACCTCGATGCCGTCTTTTTCCGGCAGCCCGAGGTCGAGCAGGACCAGATCGACGGACTGGCTGCGCAGCGCCTCCAGGCCTTCGGCGCCTGTGCGCAGCCACGTGACCGTATACGCCAGATGCTCCAGCGCGCGCTTGATGGCTGCGCCGAGCCGTGCGTCGTCCTCGACCACGATGATGTTCACGTTGTACGTCCTCGGTAGCGCACTGAGATTCTGGTATCGCATCCGTGCGCGGCGGGGCACCCACGTTTCCGGCGACCCCGGCGCATTATCCGAAGGGCTGCCTTAGGCGTCACTGAGTAGAGGCACCTAAGGCTCAGCTAAGCGGTGCAGGCGACCTTGGTCGCGAAACCAACGGTGTTCACAAAGGTTGTCGCATGAGCTTATTCGTCGAAGGCTTGCGTAGCGTGCACGCTGGCCCCTTCTCTTTCGAGGTGCCGACCGGGCAGTGCCTCGCCATCACCGGCGCCTCGGGGTCGGGAAAAACGCTGCTGTTGCGCATGCTCGCCGACCTCGACCCTCACGAGGGCGCGGTCAGCTTCGAGGGGGTCGAACGGGCGTCGCTGCCGGCGGCGGAGTGGCGGCGGCGAGCGGGATTGGTACCGGCTCGCAGCGGATGGTGGGCCGACAACGTGAGCGACCACTTTCCCGCTGGCGCTGATGCGACTTACCGCCGCCTGGCTGCGGAGCTGTTCCTGCCCGAGCGCCTGTTCGAACGCCCCATCGAGGAGGCATCCACCGGCGAGCGCCAGCGCCTCGCCCTGATCCGTGCACTGGTGGCCGAGCCGCGCTTGCTCCTTCTCGACGAACCCACCGCATCCCTCGACCCCGCGTCCACCCGGGCGGTGGAAACCGTCATCTCGCGACGGATGGCCGGTGGGGCTACAGTGATCTGGGTCACCCACGACGCCGCGCAGGCGGCACGCGTGGGCGACCACGCGTTGAAAATGCAGATCGGCGGAGTGCTCACCGCATGACGTCGCCTCTCTCACTGCATGCCGGCGATATCGCCCTGGCCTCCCTCCTGCTCGTCGTGGACGCGGCCTTGTCCATCGCGTTGCGCCTGCGCTTTCATCGCGCGCTGATCGTCGCCTCCGTGCGTATGGCCGTCCAGCTCGTAGCCGTCGGTTACCTGCTGCGCTATGTGTTCGCGGAACACTCGCCCTGGCTTACCGCGGTGCTGGTGCTGGCGATGTCACTCGTCGCGGTCCGGGAAGTGGCCGTACGACCGGTACGGCGTCTCCGCGGCGGCAACGTCGTGGTCGCCTTGCCTCACGTGCTCGGCGTGGTCCTGATCACCGCGTGCTTCGCCCTGCTCACCGCGATTCGTCCGCAGCCGTGGTACGACCCGCGCTACGCGATTCCACTGGTGGGGATACTGCTCGGCAGCATCCTCAATGCGGCAAGCATCGCGCTGGCCGGGGTACTGGACAACGTCCGCCATCAGCGCGACGCGATCGAGGCGCAGCTGATGCTTGGGGCCACGTTTCGCACCGCCGGCGCACCGCTGCTGCGACGATCGATCCGCGCGGCCATGGTGCCGGTGATCAACCAGATGGCCGCGGCGGGCGTCATCACCCTGCCCGGGACGATGACCGGTCAGCTGCTGGCCGGTGCCGATCCGGTGGATGCGGTGAAATACCAGATTCTGCTGCTGATCCTGTTAACGGGAGCCAGTTGCCTTGCCGCGGTGGGTACCGCCTATGGAGCGATGGCGCGACTCCATGACGACAGGATGCGGCTTCGCCTCGATCGACTTGGCTAAAGCTCGCATTAGCATTGCGAATCGTTCTCATTAAGTTTACGATGCGGCGCATACCGGGTTAAGTCCCGCGCACCGCCACCGATCAGGGGCAACGACCAGCATCTCACGTGAGTCCATGACTCGCGACGGGCGAGTTCGTGCGCGCGACGGGTCCGGACCTTTTTTGTCCAAGCCTCGCAAGGATCATCATGGCCTTCATCAAGAGCCGCAAGCACGCCGCTCCCGCCGCACGAACCGTCGGCGCCGCCGTTCTCCTCTCGCTCGCCCATGGCGCCATCGCCAGCGACGCTTCCGTGGATGTCGCCCCGCCGCAGCAGGCCAAGGTCAACGACGCCCAGGCGCTTCCCGGCATGCAGGTCGAGGCGGATCGTTCCAGCGACTACCGCGTGGACAAGGTCTCGTCGCCGAAATTCACCCAGTCGTTGCTGGATACGACGCAGACCGTGCAGGTGATCAACCGCGAGCTGATCCAGCAGCAGGGCGCCACCACGCTGACCGAAGCGCTGCGCAACAGTCCGGGCGTGGGCACGTTCTACGTCGGCGAGAACGGCTCGACCAATACGGGCGATTCGATCTACATGCGTGGCTTCGATACGTCGGGCAGCATCTTCGTCGACGGCGTGCGCGACCTCGGCACCGTGTCGCGCGACGTGTTCAATATCGAACAGGTCGAAGTCACCAAGGGTCCGGACGGCACGGAATACGGCCGTACGGCGCCGACCGGTGCGGTGAATCTGGTCACCAAGCAGCCCGTACTCGGTAACGGCGTGTCCGGCTCCGTGCAGATGGGCAGCGGCCAGCGTCGGCGTGGCACGGCCGACCTGAACCAGCAGATGGGCGATACCGGCGCGTTCCGCCTGAACGTCATGGACCAGAAGAGCCACGTGGCGGGTCGCGACCGGATCGAAAACAACCGCTGGGGTATCGCTCCGTCGCTGGCCTTCGGCCTCGGCACCCCCACGCGCGTATACATCGATTACCTGCACATCAAGCAGAACAACGTTCCCGATGGCGGCGTCCCGACCATCGGCCTGCCCGGTTATACCTCGCCCGATACCCGCGCTTTCCTCACCAGCGCCGGCAAGGTCGACGAGGACAATTACTACGGTACCAATCAGGACCATGACCATGACACGCAGGACATGTTCACGGTCATCGTCGAGCACGACTTCAGCGACAAGGTCGCGCTGCACAATACGTCACGCTGGGGCCGCACGACGCAGGATTATCTGCTGACCTCCTTCATGGGTTCGACCGCCAACCTGCTCACGCCGAACGCGACCGATCCCTCGACCTGGACGCTGGCTCGCAGCACACCGACGTTCAAGCACCAGACCAACCGTATCGCGACCAATCAGACCAACCTGACGGCGACGATCGAATCCGGCGCGGTGACACAGGACATCAGCACGGGCATCGAGCTCACCAACGAGGAAGCCCGCACGATCGGCATGGGCGCCCGCGCGGGAAGCACATGGCCCGCGGCGAACCTGTATAAGCCGTATTCGAACGTCGGTGGCCTTCGCTATGGCGAAACGGGCGCCTCGTCCGGCGGCAAGACCAACACCGCCGCAGCGTATGTCTTTGACACCGTGAAGTTCGGCGAAAGCTGGCAGGTCAACGCAGGCGTCCGCTTCGATCACTACAAGACCGACTTCAGCAGTCTCGTGGTCTGTGGCGGTCGTGGCGGCCCGGTCTGCGGTGCCCTGCCCACCGGCAGTGTCTTGCCGGGCGTCGACACCAGCAAGAGCGACAACCTGGTCAACTACAAGGTCGGTGTGCTCTACAAGCCCGCCGCCAATGGCAGCATCTACGTCAACTTCGCCCAGTCCCAGGAGCCGCCGGGTGGCAACACCCTCACGCTGTCTTCGTCGGCGAACAGTGCGGACAACCCGAACTTCGATCCGCAGAAGGCGCGCACCGCCGAGATCGGCACGAAGTGGGATCTGCTCGACTCGAAGCTGCTGTTGACCGGCGCGCTTTATCGCACCACCGTCACCAACGAACTGGTGCAGGATCCGACCGACCTGCTGTATTACCAGATCGGCAAGAAGCGCGTGCAGGGCATCGAGATCTCCGCCCTCGGCAAGCTGACCGAGAACTGGGCGATCAGTGCCGGCTTCACGACCATGGACGCCACCGTCGAGAAGGGTGCCAACGTCACCCAGAACGGTTCGGACGATCTGGCGTATACCCCGAAGAAAGCCTTCACCTCGTGGACCACCTACCACCTGCCCTTCAACCTGACGATCGGCGGCGGTGCGCGTTACTCCGGCGAACTGCAGCGCGGCACGGACGGTGCGGTCGGCACGCCGCAATACACCAAGGCCTACTGGGTGTTCGACGCGATGGCCAGCTACCCGATCAACCGCAACTTCGATCTGCAGCTGAACGTGTACAACCTGTTCGACAAGAACTACGTCGCGGCGATCAACAAGAGCGGCTACCGCTACACTCCGGGTACACCGCGCTCGGCGATGCTCACCGCCAACGTCCGCTTCTGATCGATCGAGGAAACCGTCATGTTGCTGCACATCCCGGAAGTCCTGACCAGGGAACAGGTCGCGGGGATGCGCGCCGCACTGGCGGAAGCCGAATGGACCGACGGTCGCCAGACCGTCGGTCCGCAGGGTGCGAAGGTCAAGCGCAACCTGCAACTGCCCGACGCATCGCCCTTGCGGCGCGAACTGGGCGACCAGGTGGTCGCGGCGCTGACACGGCACCCGCTTTATCATGCGGCGGTCTTGCCGTTGCGCACGATCTCGCCGCGCTTCAATCGCTACGAAGGCGGCGGCGAATACGGTTTTCATATCGATGGCGCGGTGATGTCGACCGGGCGCGGCGAGGAGCATGTCCGTAGCGACATCTCATGCACCCTTTTCCTGGCCGATCCCGATGAATACGACGGTGGCGAGCTGATCGTCAGCGACACATACGGTGAGCACGAGGTCAAACTGCCCGCCGGCGATGCCATCGTGTATCCGTCGTCCAGCCTTCATCGCGTGACCCCGGTCACACGGGGAGCGCGCATCGCGTCGTTTTTCTGGATCCAGAGCCTTGTGCGTGACGACAGTGGCCGCCGCTTGCTGCTCGAGATGGACACCGCCATCCGCACCCTCTCCGCCGCGGGCGCGGATCAGGCCGCGATCCTCCAGCTGACAGGCGTTTATCACAACCTTTTGCGGCGCTGGGCCGAGACCTGAGGCGTAAAAGGTAGGCATCGGGGCCCCGGGGGCGGATAATCAACGCCCCCTTGTAGTCCTTGGCTCCCCTAGCATGTTCCAACCCGGTCAACGCTGGATTTCCACCGCCGAGCCCGAGCTCGGCCTCGGCACCATTCTCCGCGTCGAGGGACGCAGTGTGCAGGTTCTGTTCGCCAAGGCGGGCGTCCTGCGCCCCTATGCATCGGACAGCGCACCCCTCATCCGCGCCGAATTCCGCGCCGGCCAACGCGTTTCCGGGAAGGGCATCGCTTTTCTGGTCGAACGTATCGACGAGCGTGAAGGTCTCTTCGTCTATCGCGGCGAAGGTCGCGAGCTCGAAGAAGGCCAGCTGGATGACGAGCAAGCCCATTCCCAGGCCGACGATCGTCTGATCGGCGGTCGTACTGACACCAACGATCGCTTCGACCTCCGCCTCGAGGCCCTGCGTCGTCGCGCCGACGCGCGCCGCTCGCCCGCCTGGGGCCTGGAATCGGCCCGTATCGGCCTGGTCCCGCATCAGCTGCGCGTGGCCGGTATCGCCGCCGCGCGTCGGCCCCCACGCGTCCTGCTCGCCGACGAAGTCGGCCTGGGCAAGACCATCGAAGCCGGCATGATCCTTTCGCGCCAGCTGGCCGCCGGTCGTGCCGGCCGTGTGCTGGTGCTGCTCCCCGAGACCCTGGTCTACCAGTGGTTCGTCGAGCTGCTGCGCCGCTTCAACCTCTCGTTCTCGATTTTCGACGAGGAGCGCTGCGAGGCCATCGAGCAGTCGAACGACGGGCGCAATCCGTTCGAGGACGAGCAACTGGTCATCGCCGACTTCGCCTTCCTCGAGTCGTCACCCAGGCGGGCCGCCCAGCTCACGGAAGCCGGCTGGGACCTCATCGTCGTCGACGAGGCTCACCATCTCGAGTGGACGCCGGAGGGCGCCAGCCCGCGTTATCGCCTGGTCGAGGAACTGGCCGCCGCGACGCCGGGTGTCATCCTGCTCACGGCGACACC
This sequence comes from Luteibacter mycovicinus, assembly GCF_000745235.1. Lineage (NCBI taxonomy): Bacteria > Pseudomonadati > Pseudomonadota > Gammaproteobacteria > Lysobacterales > Rhodanobacteraceae > Luteibacter > Luteibacter mycovicinus. The sequence continues at coordinate 3,443,701 of NZ_JQNL01000001.1, read as the reverse complement.
GGAACAGCTGGGCCGCGCCGGGCATTTCGCCCGCCTGCGCCTGCTCGATCCGCAGCGCTACAGCGATCTGGACAGCTACCTTGCCGAAGCCGAGGGCTACGGCGCGCTGTCTGAAATCGCCAACGTGCTCGTCGCGGGTGAGCCGCTGGGCGATGCGCACCGCGACCTGCTCAAGGCCCGCTTCAAGGGCGACCGTGAGTTGCTCGGGCTGGTCGATCGCAACGACGCGAATGAGGAGCTCCTTGCCGCGCTGATCGATCGTCACGGCACCGGCCGCGCGATGTTCCGCAACCGACGCGCCGGCATCGGCGGTTTTCCGCACCGTGTGCCGCAGATCCGCGTGCTCGATCCGGACAGCCTCGACGAAGGCCGTCGCGATGCCCTGCTCGCCGAATTCCGATCGGACCTTCAGCAGCCGCCGACTCTGCACGAATTCGACTACCACGACGATCCGCGTCTGGCCGCGCTGCTGAGCCTGCTCGACGCGCATCCCACGGACAAGTTCCTCCTTCTCTGCCGCAGCCAGGCCAAGGTGCTGGCGATCGAAGAGGCACTGCGTACGAAGAGCGGCGTCGGCGTGGCGCGTTTCCACGAAGGCCTCGGCATCGTCCAGCGCGACCGCAACGCCGCGTTCTTCGCTCAGCCCGATGGCGCGCGCCTGCTGATCTGCTCCGAGATCGGTTCGGAAGGCCGCAATTTTCAGTTCGCCCACCGTCTGGTGATGTGGGATCTGCCGCTGGATCCCGACCTGCTCGAACAGCGCATCGGCCGTCTGGACCGTATCGGCCAGAAACACGACATCAGCATCCACGTACCGGTGGTCGAGCAGAGCGCGCAGCACATCCTCGCGCGCTGGTACGACGAAGGGCTCGACGCCTTCCGCTCCAGTCCCGCCGACGGCCGTGAACTGCTGCGCCGCTTCGGCAAGCTGCTGGCCACGCTGGCCGACGAGCATGCCCGCGAAGACGACGCCCGCGACCAGGAGCTCGACGCGCTGATCGCGGAAACGCGTGGCGCGCACGAGGAGCTGTCCGCCCTCATTCACGCCGGTCGCGACCACCTGCTCGAACTTGCGGCCAGCCGCGATCCGCACGCCGACGATCTCGCCGGCAGTTTCGCCGCCGAGGACGACGACGAGGCACGCGACACGTTCATCCAGCGGCTGTTCGAGACCTACGGCGTGCACGCCGAGGAACTCGCGAGGGACATCGTGCTGCTCGACCCGCAGTACCTCTCGACGGATGGCCTCACCGGCTTCGGCGATGGCCCCCTCTCGGTGACCTTCTCGCGTGAGCTCGCTCTCGCCCGCGAAGATCTGCCGCTGCTGCGCCTGGATCACCCGATGGTGCTCGCCGCGGTCGACCTGCTGGTCACCGGCGACAACGGCAACGCGGCCTTCCTCGTCGACGACGCCCTGCCCGTGCGTACCGCGCTGCTGCAGACGGTGTTCGTGCTCGAGATCGTCGCGGACCGCACGCTGGATCCGGGCCGTTTCCTGCCGACCACGCCGCTGGCACTCACGGTCGATACGAAGCTCAGCGAGCGCGCCGGCTTCCGCCCCAGCGATGTCGCGATGCGGCGTGCGCCCGACCGCAACATCGAAGTCGCGCGCTATCGCAAGTTCCTTTCCAAGCTGGTGCCGCCGATGCTCGAGCGTGCGCAGGATCTCGCCGAGGCACGTGCGGAAGTGATCAAGCTCGAGGCCATGGAAGCGGCGCGACGAGAGCTCGATGGCGAGTACGCACGCCTGGTCGCGCTGCACGCGGTGAATCCGTCGATCACCGACGCGGAGCTGGAAGCGGTCGAGGCCGAACGCGATGCGTTGCTGGCGGCGATTCCCGAAGCACGCTTCCGCCTGGATGCTGTGCGGTTCGTGGTCAGCCCGGACTTCCTCGCGCTGCGTTGAGTGCGTCTGTGCCGGTCCTTCGCAGGTTCACTGCGGGGGGCTCGGCTTCGCCATCGCGTTGGGGCGGGCGCCGTGGGGCGAGGGAGCGGTTGGCTGCCGTTCCTGTCGCTAAGTCCTCCTACGGCCTTCGCCTTCGTGCGGAAGCGCTCCAGGAACGGCAGCCAACCACTCCCTCCCAGCGCGACCGTGTACTTGACGGAAGAGCAGAGCCTGAGGCCGCGGAGCGCTCGGCGATCGACGATCCACGCATCCATTGGCGCGATGCACCGCTTCGCGCCTAGTGCTCGCGCTTATCGCTTGTGCTCGTGCTCGTGCTATCGCTTGTGATCCTCGCTCTTGCAGCCCGCAACCTCATGAGTCGGAGGGTGCCGTTGGGTGTCGTTCTCGGAGCGATTCCGCACGTAGGCGAAGGCCGGAGGAGGACTTAGCGACGAGAATGGCACCCAACGGCGCCCATGCCTCGACGCAAGGGAGCCCATGCCTCGACCTCAATAGCCTAAAAAGCCCGCCGCGGCGGCGGCCTCACTCCCCACGCCCAAAGCAGGACCAGCCCCGCAAAAAGCCCACCCAGATGGGCGAAATGCGCCACACCCGACACCGTGCCGGTCACGCCAAAAATCAGCTCGGCCGCACCGTAAAGCGTGACGAACAGCCACGCCGGAATGCCCACAGGAATCGGAATCAACATCAGCTTCTCGCGCGGGAACAACATCGCGAACGCGCCAAGCAGACCGAACACCGCGCCCGAGGCACCCACCGTCGGGAACATCTTCTCCGGCTCGAAGAAATACACCACCGCCAGCTGCGCCACGGCCGCCGCGATCAGGCACGTGAAGTAATAGATGACGAAGCGCCGCTTCCCCATCACCCGCTCGATCAGCCCGCCGAACATGTACAAGGCGTACATGTTCAGCACGATGTGCATGACGCTTCCGTGCATGAAGCCGTAGGTCACCAGCTGCCACGCACGAAACCCGAGACCGGCGATATCCCCGCCCCCCATGTCCACCGCGATGTCGTGACCGATCGGCCACAGCGCGAACCATCGGCTCACCGCCATGGTGCTGTCGTCGCCGAGCAGCATCTGCACGATGAAGACGAGGACGTTCGCGATCAGCAGATTGCGGGTGATGGGGGGCAGGTTCGTCGGCATCGGGGTGCGTTCGTCAGACGGCGAGCGGCGTGGGCTGAAGGATCTCGATCCAGTACTGATCCGGATCGCGGATGAAGGCGATATGACGCATACGGCCATCGCTCAGGCGCTTCTGGAAGGTGACGCCGAGCTCTTCGAAACGCGCGCATGCGGCGTTGACGTCGGGTACGCTCACGCACAGGTGACCGAAGCCGCGCGGTTCGCTGTTGCCATTGTGGTAGGCGAACTCTGGATCCTTTTCGGTGCCATGGTTATGCGTCAGCTCGAGCACGCCCGGCTGTGCCAGCACCCAGCGCTTGCGCTCTTCGTCGTTATCCGGAATCTGGCTGCGATCGCCGACCAGCACCAGGTAGACGATGGTGAACGCGGCTTCCTCGTAGACGTGCCTGTACACCGGGGTGAAACCCAGCACGCGCGTGTAGAAGTCGAGCGACACGTTGAGATCGCGCACACGGATCATCGTGTGGTTGAACACGTAGCCATGGGTGACGGCGTCCGGGGTCGCAGTGACACCGGGGAGCGAAGTCAGGTCGGAGAGGGACATCGGAGTTTTCCTTGGGACAATACCCAAGGGTGGCTGCCCGCACGGCCCAATTCAAGCGCCTGCGCGGACTTGCCTCGCTATCGGGCGACCGGACGTGAGGCCGCCTGCTCGCCGCCCAGCGACAGCGCCAACAACACCGCCGCCAGCGCGCCATAGGCCGCCACGAACTGCCATACCAGCGCCTGCGACGCGGCGTCGAGCAGCCACGGCAGGTAGACGGAGCCGATCGGCGCGACGGAATGGATGACGCCGAACGCCGTCAATACACCGCCCAGCGCCACGATGCCCGCGGCCTTGCGCACCTGCCCATCGATCATCGCCACGACAAAACTCGCCCAGACCATCGAGGTGATGATGAAGCCGTTGCCGAGGATCACGATCACCGCCATCGCCGAGATGCCATGACCGTTATCGGCGAACAGGGCACCGAAATGCGCCGGGTCGACGATGGTCGGATCGCCCAGCTTGATCGCCAGCAGCCTCGCGATCGGCGGGAAGAAGCTGAAGACGACCGCGCCCGCGTACCGCAGCGGCGTCGCTTCGAAGGCCTGCGTGGTGATGCTGATGGAAACGAAAACGAGGATGGGCGCGAGCACCGCGACCGGCAGCAGTTCGACGAGGTTGGACAGGTAGCCGAGCACGCCGCCGAGGCCGATGATCATGCCCGTGGCGAGCGTGTAACCCCACCGCGCGCCCATCGCCTTGTAGGCCGGCTGGCCGATATACGGCGTGGTCTGCGCCACGCCACCGCAGACACCGGCCACGAGCGTAGCCAGGGCTTCCACCAGAAGAATGTCGCGCGTTGCGTAGTCGTCGCCCGCCGCCCGGGCACTTTCGGTCACGTTGATACCGCCGACCACCATCAGCAGGCCGAACGGCAGGATCAACGGAAGGTACGGCACCGTGGCAGGCAGCGCATCGATAAACCCGAGGCTCGGCAGCGGCAGGCCCACGCGCCATGTCCATGGGGCCGGCGCGTGGTATCCGCTACCCAGCAGCCCGACCGGGCCGAGCCCGTAATACAGCGCCACACCGACGACAAAGGCACCGAGCACACCCGGCAGGCCGAACGGCAGACGGCGCTTCGCGATAAGCGCATAGAGAACGATGCCAAGCCCGGCGAAGCCCACCACCGGCACACGAAGAATCTCAACCAGCGGCAGCAGACCCATCAGCACCAGCGCGATACCGGCGATCGAGCCGAGCAGGCCGGCACGGGGGACCGAACGCTGCACCCACGCGCCGAAGAACGACAGCACGAACTTCAGCACGCCCATGACGACCAGCGACGCCATGCCGAGGTGCCAGGTCGCCTCACCGGCGGTGGCGACGTCCATACCGGCCTGACGGTAGCCGGCGAAGGCGGGACCGAGCACCAGCAGGGCCATACCGATGGTCGTCGGTGCGTCGATGCCAAGCGGCATCGCGGTGACGTCACTTCGACCCGTGCGGGCCGCGAGCCTCCGTGCCATCCAGGTGTAAGCGAGGTTGCCCAGCAGGACGCCGAAGGCCGTACCCGGGAACATCTTCCGGAAGACCAGATCCGCCGGCATACCGAAGATCCCGATGAGTGCCGTGGCGAGAAACGCCAGGAGCGAGAGATTGTCGACGACGAGGCCGAGAACGCCATTGAGGTCGCCGCCACCGAAACGACGACGCGGTGCGATCGTGGTGGCCATCAGAACGACACATCCGCAGGCTGGGTGACGCGGAGCACCGACTGGTCACCGGTCTTTGCCTTCCAGGCGCTGCGAATGGCATCCACGGCCTCACGCTGCGCCGGCGTGTCCCGGTAGAGCAGCACCAGCAGTTTGGAACGCAGGCGCTCGGGGCGCGACTGCTGCTTCCCCTGCCACTGACCGTAGGCATCGATGACCGTGAGGCCGCTGGGGAAACGCGGGGTTACTTCCTTGTCCAGGAAGGCGCGCCATGCGGCTTCGTCGACGCCATCGCGTCCGTCCGCCAGCCCGAGACCGAAGTACAACTCGGTGCGAACCCAGCCCGTGGTCGCATCCGGATGGGCCAGGTCACCACTGAGCGTCGCGCTCGCGTTCACCGCGCCCGGCGCCCGCTGCGCGGGACTGGCACACCCCGCCGTGGACAGCGAAACGGCGAGTATCAGACCGGCGAACAGCTTCATAAGAACCCCTTGCACATGCATTCTGAAACGGACGTCCATACGGCTAGGCGTCCGAGCTATTGACACAGCGTACACCGCAATGCAACAAATAGTGAAAGGTTCGCACGTTCCTGCGACCACTGGAACCACCCGCCGTGATCCCGCGCCCAACCCGTCCCGCCATCGTCGTCCGCCGCCCCGCGGCCGATCCGCGATGTCGCCCGGGCCGCGCCGCGCACGACTGACGTCGCAACCCGTCAGCCCCCTCTTCTTGTCGTCCGCCCCTCGGCGGCAACGACCCCGTGTGCCCGCCAGGACCCTCCATGCGCCCGTCCCGCCTTACCTCCGCCGTTCTCATCGCCCTTGCCGCCCTGCCCGTCGCCGCGCAGGAAGCCGACCGCGCCAACGCGTCGACCCTCGACCAGGTCGTGGTCACCGGCACCCATGCCAAGGATCGCACCGTGCTCGATTCGCCGGTGCCGATCGATGTGCTCACCCCGGAAGACCTGCGTTCCGCGGGCGCGGTCAACGGGGAACTCGGCCAGGCGCTCGCGACGCTGCTGCCCTCGTTCAACTTCCCGCGCCAGTCGAACTCGGGCGGATCGGACCATGTACGCGCCGCGCAGCTTCGCGGCATGAGCCCGGATCAGGTCCTCGTACTGGTCAACGGCAAGCGTTTCCATACCTCCGCACTGGTCAACAGCGACACCAAGATCGGTCGCGGCACGACACCGGTCGACTTCAACGCGATCCCGATCAGCGCGATCAAGCGCATTGAAGTGCTGCGCGACGGCGCCGGCGCGCAGTACGGCTCCGACGCCATCGCCGGCGTGGTCAACATCATCCTGGACGATTCGCCGGACGGTGGCGAGGTCAACGCCACATACGGCGCGTATCACACGAACTTCCGCCCCGGCGATCGCACCATCACGGACGGCCAGAGCGCCTACGTGAGCGCCAAGGCCGGGACGAAGCTCGGCGGCGACGGCGGCTTTTTACGGGCAGGTTTCGAGGGCAACGACCGTCAGGCGACCAACCGCGCCGGTCCCGATCAGATCCCCTCGTGGGAGAACCAGTCACCCGCCAATCTGGCGCTCCAGGGCAGGCGTAACTACGCCGCGGGCGACCCGCGCAACGAAAACTACAGTGGCTGGTTCAACGCGGAACTACCCTTCGGCGACAGCGTGCGTGGCTATGCCTTCGGCACGTACACCCAGCGACGGACGATCGGCGACAACTACTTTCGCTATCCGGACAGCGACGCCAACGTGCCATCGATCTACCCGGATGGGTATCGTCCGGAGTCGCTGGGCTACAACCGCGACGTCAACCTCACCGCCGGGGCGCGTGGCCGCGCGGGCGAATGGGATATCGACGGCAGCCTGACCTGGGGACGCAACACCTTCGACTACGACCTGCGCAACACGGTCAATGTATCGCTCGGCGATGAGAGCCCCACCCGCTTCAACATCGGCAAATACGACAACACCCAGGGGACCGCCAATCTCGATCTCAGTCGATCCGTCGAATGGGGCTCGAAGCTGTTCACGCTGGCGACGGGCGCGGAGTTTCGTCATGAAGGGTTCCAGACGTATGCGGGCGACCCTGCCTCATACGCGGTCGGACCCATCGTCGGTGCCCCGACGGGAGCCCAGGCCGGCGGTGGCCTCACGCCACAGGACACGGCGGACCTGCGTCGCAACGTCAGCGCTGCCTACGTCGACCTCTCCGGCGACGTTACCGACCGTTTCTTCGCCGACGCCGCCGCGCGCTACGAGCACTACGATGACTTCGGGTCCGCCTGGACGGGAAAGCTGAGCGGGCGATACGCCATCACCGATGCAATCGCGATTCGTGGTGCCGCATCGAACAACCTTCGTGCACCATCATTGAGCCAGGTGGGTTTCGAATCGACGTCCACCGGCTATGGAGCGGACGGCACGCTGGTGCAGGGACGGATTCTTTCCGTCAACAATCCGGTGGCCCGCGGCCTCGGCGCGAAGGATCTCAAGCCGGAGAAATCGCGCAACTACAGCCTCGGATTGACAGCGCGCATCGGGGATCGCTTCGACGCGTCGCTCGATGTCTATCGTATCGACGTGGATCACCGCGTCACGCTGTCGGAGACCATCGCACCCGATGGCCTCGAGGACTACATCGCCACGCGCTTCGGCGTCCCCGGCGTACAGAGCGTCGCCTTTTTCACCAATGCGGTGGACACGCGCACGCGCGGCGCGGAACTGGTGACCAACTATCGGCAGCCGGTCTACGGCGGCAACCTGACGCTCACCGCGACGTACAGCTACAACCGTACGTCGATCCGGAAGGTCCGCGACACGCCTGCAGAACTTGCCGCACTAGGCGCAGACGCCGTGCTCTTCGGTCTGGAAGAACGCAACACGTTGACCGACGCGGCGCCTCGCCAGCGCGGGTCATTTACCGCGAAATGGGACAGCGCGCGCTGGTCGCTGCTGACGCGTGCCACGCGCCAGGGGACGACGACGCGCGTGTTCGATTTCGGCGATGGCTATGTTCCGAAGCAGACGTACGCCGCGCGCTGGCAGATCGATGCCGAGGCAGAGTGGCATGCGACCGACCGACTGTCGATCGCGCTGGGCGGACAGAACATCACCGATCAGTACCCTGACCGGTCGATCCCGGACATCGCGTATGCGGGCAATTTTCCTTACGACGTGATCTCCCCGATCGGGAGCAATGGTGCCTACTGGTACGGGCGGGTTCGTTACGCCTGGTGAGTGAGGCACAAAAAAAGAGCCCGGCTTTCGCCGGGCTCTTTCATGGAACAGTTACCGATCTTGCAAGGATTACTGCTGAACCTGCAGTTCCGTGCGACGGTTACGAGCGCGGCCTTCGGCCGTGTCGTTCGTGTCGATCGGGTTGTTCTCGCCGTGGCCGATCGGGCCTTCCAGACGATCCGCACCGATACCGTGCGAGGTCAGGTAGTCGAACACGATCTTCGCGCGACGCTCGGACAGGCCCTGGTTGTAAGCGTCCTTACCGACGCTATCCGTGTAACCAGCGACCGTGACCTTGACGGCCGGGTAGCGCTGCAGGGTGTCGACAGCCTGGTCGAGGACGCCCAGCGATTCGCTGGTCGGCTCCTGCAGGGTCGGACCGATGTTCGTCTCACCCTTCTTCGGGCGATCGAACTTGAAGTTGACGCCGCGCAGGTCGATGACGACCTTCTGCGGGCAACCGTCCGGACCGACGATCGTGCCAGCCGGGGTGGCCGGGCACTTGTCGTCGCAATCGTTCACGCCGTCGCCGTCGCTGTCGAGCGTCGAGCAATCCGGAGCGGTCGGGACAGCAGCGGCAACCGGAGCGGGAGCTGCCGGCGGCTCGCCGAAGCGCGAGACGATCGAGAAGCCGAGGAACCAGTCACCGTAGCCATTCTCGGACTCGACAGTCTTGTCGTCCCAATCGTAGCGGTAGCCGGCTTCGACGCGGAAGTCGGAGCTGTCGGTGATGGTCTTGGACACGCCGACGCCGAGCTCGGCAGCCGGGGACCAGCCGTTGTCAGCCGGGTTGTGGTGGTACGAGCCCATCACGCCAGCCAGCAGGTACGGACGCCAGCTGTCCCACGCGCCAGCGTAGAAACGAGCGGCAACGCCGTAGCTGTTGTTCGACCAGTGGCCGTTGCCATCGTTATCGCGCTTGGTGCGATCGGCAAAGATGTCGATCGACGCGTTGTTCGAGATGAACTTGCCGAAGCCCAGGCCGTAGTAAACCTGGCGGCTGTTGGTGTTGCGGTCGGTGTCGTTGTAGTAACCGCCAACCGTCGGTGCGATGTACCAGCGGCCGTCATAGCCGTTACCCGCGGTGTCAGCGGATTCCTGCGCATGAACGGCACCCACGCCGCCCAGGGCCAAACCGATCAGCAAAAACAAGCCCTTACGTTTCATCGGTGTCTCCTCATTATTGGTATTCGCGTCCGCGCTCCACCCCAGACGGAAATCGCGCGTAAATCTCATATCGAATCCGGGGACTTCATGCCGTCCCTCGCTTTGATACCCCTTCAACGGGCGGCGGCAGTTTAGCAAAAATCAAACAATTGAACACGTGCTAAAAACCGCCGTTCATACTTGAGTCACGGCCATTATCAAGCCGTGAAGAGCGTCATGAACTCGTGAATGGGCATCGCGTCCAGCTTTTCGGCCGACGAAGTGACCTCGAGAACCCGCTCAACCCGCTCCGCAGGCCACTCGGCACGCAGCGCGGACTCGAATTTCTTCAGCAGGACCGGAATGCCTTCGGCGCGACGCTTACGGTGTCCGATCGGAAAGTCGATCGAAACCTTTTCGGTTTTCGACCCATCCTTGAAGAAAACCTGCACCGAATTGCCGATGTAGCGCTTTTCAGGGTCGAAATAATCCTTCGTAAACTGCGGATTCTCGACCACGGTCATTTTGTCGCGCAGGGCGTCGATGCGGGGATCGGCGGCGACGGAGTCGTTGTAGTCGTCGGCCGTGAGACGGCCGAAAATCAGCGGCACGGCGGTCATGTACTGGATGCAGTGGTCGCGGTCGGCGTAGTTGGCCAGAGGGCCCGTCTTGTCGATGATGCGAACGCCGGCCTCCTGGGTCTCGATCACCACCTTCTCGATCTGGTCGATACGGTCGGCGACCTGACCATGCAGCGCCATGGCGCACTCGACCGCCGTCTGAGCGTGGAACTCGGCCGGGAAGCTGATCTTGAACAGCACGTTCTCCATGACGTAGCTGCCGAACGGACGCTCGAACTCGAACGCGTTGCCCTTGAAGGCCACATCGTAGAAGCCCCAGGTCTTCGCCGTGAGCGCCGACGGGTAACCCACCACGTTGCGGTAAACCGCGTTGATGGCGTGCGTGACGGCGCGGCGGCAGGCATCGCCGGCGGCCCAGCTCTTGCGCGGGCCGGTGTTCGGAGCGTGGCGATACGTGCGCAGGGCCCCGTTGTCGATCCAGCTGTGCGAGACCGCCGTGGTGATCTGCTCCTTGTCGCCGCCCAGCATGGCCGTGGCGACCGCCGTGGACGCCAGGCGCACGAGGATCACGTGGTCCTGGCCGACGCGGTTGAAGCTGTTCCTGAGGGCGTAGCAGCCCTGGATCTCGTGCGCCTTGATGGCGTAGCCCAGCACGTCACGCACGGTGAGCGGCTTGCCGCCTTCCTTGACCGCCTTGCGCGAGAGGTAATCGGCGACCGAGAGAATGGCACCGAGGTTGTCCGAGGGGTGGCCCCACTCGGCAGCGAGCCAGGTGTCGTTGAAGTCGAGGTAGCGGATCTGGGTGCCGATGGCGAACGCCGCCTGCACCGGGTCCAGCTCATGCGCGGTGAAGGGCACGCGGGTGCCGCCCGGCATCACGGCGCCGGGAACCAGCGGGCCGAGATGCTTGACGCAATCCGGGAACTTCATCGCGAGCGCCGAGCAGGCCAGCGAGTCGAGAAGCATGTAGCGCGCGGTGTCGTAAGCCTCCTGCGAGTCGATCTGGTAGTCGGCCACGTAGTTGGCGATGTCCACCAACGGCTGGTCCGGATCGGGACGCGTGGCGGAACGGATGTCGTGTGCGCTCATGGATTTCACTCGCGAGGGGTTGGGTTAGCCGCCGATTTTAACCGGTGCCCCCGGGGGAATGTCTTGCCGCAGTGCATCCCAAGCCGCACAATGCGCTCCACTACCAACCCGAAGGGGAGTAGTTCCACGGAGTCCCCGGGCTTCGTGCGCGACGGTCGTCAATACGGGTGCCCCACGCACCCCGGTCGTCGCGGTGGCTTCCGTGCCAGGAACGAGACTTTTGTGGTGACGACGGGCGCGCGTACCCGTTGCCGCCGCATTCGATCTCACCACGCGCGAAGGCCACCAAGCATGGATTTCCTCACCCCCGAATTTTTCTCCGGCCTCGCCGCCATCATCCTGCTGGACCTGGTCCTGGCGGGCGACAACGCGATCGTCATCGCCCTGGCGGCGCGCAACCTGCCTAAAGAGCTCCAGAAGAAGGCCGTGTTCTGGGGCACCTTCGGCGCCATCGCCCTGCGCATCCTGCTGACCTTCGCGGTCATCTGGCTGCTGAAGCTGCCTGGCCTGATGCTGGTCGGCGGCGCCCTGCTCATCCCGATCGCGTGGAAGCTGCTCAAGCACGACGACCACGACCCCGAGGTCAGCGCCGCGTCGGGCTTCTGGGCCGCCATCCGCACGATCGTCGTTGCCGATGCCCTGATGGGCCTGGACAACGTCCTGGCGATCGCCGGGGCGGCCAAGGGCCACATGGGTCTGGTCGTGCTCGGTCTGGCCATCAGCGTGCCGCTGGTGGTGTGGGGATCGACGCTCATCCTGAAACTGATCGAGCGCTTCCCTGTCGTGATTTACATCGGAGCCGCGGCCATCGCATGGACGGCGGCGCGCATGATCGCCCACGACGGTCTGGTGGCCCCCTGGTTCGATGCACGCCCCTGGGCGCCGTGGCTGCTCGACGCCGTGCTGGTCATCGGCATCTGTGGTGGCGGATGGCTCCGGGCCCGTCGCAACGCGGCGAAGCACGCCTGAGCGCTAAAAAAACGGGCCGCCCGAAGGCGGCCCAGGATTCCCCCCGGCGAGGCGGACGGCATCACGCCGCCCGCCAACCGGCTGGTCAGAAGCGGAAGCGGACGTAGGCAGCCGGTCCGTTGAGCTTCATGTCGAGGTCCAGGTCGTAACGGCTCTTGTCCTGGTTGAGCTTGATGCGGGTATAGGCGTATTCCGCACCGAAGCCGACGTTCTGCCACGGGAACCACTCGAGGCCGAGCGCGACGTCATAGATATGGCCGTTGAGCGAGCCACCGTTCTTCTTCACGCCCGACGCATTGAGGTACATGCGGAGCTGATCGCTGAACGCGTGACGCCAGCCGATCTGCAGGTTGGGCGCCCAGGCATTCGTCTTGGTGGAGTTGCTGCTGGAGAAGTTCTGGCCGAATGCCGACGCGTTCGCGTCGATGCTGGCGTCGATCTTGTAGTACGCCGCACCCAGACCGAGGCCGAACACGTCGTTGCCCGTGCCGAACCACCACTTGTAGGCGGCGCTGCCGAAGGTGAACTTCAGGTCGCCCTTGACCTGCGCGGCCGCGCTGATCGGGTTGCCGAGGAAATTGATCTGCTCGTCCAGCGACTTGGAGTGCGAACGATCGACCTCGTAATAGTCGAACGCGAAGCCCTGGTGGGCGCCGATGAGGAAATCGAGGCGGACGCGCGGCACCGTCTTGTGCTTCTTGAAGTCGAGATCGTCTTCGAGATTGACGTCGCCGCTGGTGTTCAGAATGCCGGTCTTCGCGCCGATCGTGGTGTCATTGTTGGTGTAGTAACCACCGACCCAGACGCTCACGTTATCGAGAGCCGGCGACTGCGACTTCTTCTCGCTGTCCTGCGCATGCGCGGCCGCTCCGAAGGCGGCGAGCGAAGCGATGGCAAGACCCGCGGTGAACTTGCCGTAACGATTGTGACCAGTGCGCATGAACAAAACTCCCTGCAAATGTTTCAAGATTGTTAGTAACCCCCGTTTGAAATCTTAACGAACGGTTGTGTGTGCGCGGCGTGCACGGGAACCTTCGCGTGTTTGAAACGCGAGGCTTTTTTTCATGAAATTCAGGTGAAAGTGCGACCGGCATCACAAGGTGATGGGTAGGCGCACCGTAATCGTCGTATCCGGCGTATCGCGGGTAACACCGACACCGAGGGTGACGTTGAGCGTTTCTTTCGCGTTGTAGCGATACGAACCGCCGATCAGGAGCGACCCCAGCGTGGCGCGCGCCGAGCCCGGCAGCGGATGCCCGTTTTGCTCCGTACGGGCAACGAAGGCCTGGTCGTAGCCGATACTGATCGACGCCTTTTCATTGAGTGACAGGCCCATGCCGATGCTGATATCCGCGATATCGCCCGCTTTCACGTCGCCAAGAAACTGCTCTCCGGCAAGCAGGACGTTGCGGCTGACGTTCTTCCGCTCGAAGTTGTGCAAATAGCTGATGTTGCCGAAAAACACGACCGGATCGGACGGATACAGCCACGTCATGCCCAGCTGCGCCGAGTAGAAGCCCGACCCGGTCGGACTCTGCAACGGAAGCCCGGTGCCCGTGACATTTTGTACGCAGCGCGTCACACAGTCGCTGGTGACGTCGAACGGATCGCGACCGGTGCGCGACTTTGCGCGGAACCAGCCGATGTAATACGGCTTGTCCGCACCGCCGTCGTTGATCTGGTAGCGCAACGTGGCCTCCACGTCGCCGATACCTTTGCCGCTGGTGGTAAAGAGATTGTCCTGTGCCGTCCCGGTGAAGATCTCCCGGCTGATCGTGTCGGTGTGCGTGTCCACGTAAGGCACGCGTATCTCCAGCTCCATGCGGTTGGTCAGTCCGTAGCGAAAGGCCAGCGCCCCGGTCTGCGTGGTCGTCTTGACCTGGCGCACATCGACCAGGCCGATGAGGATCGCGGGAATGACGGTGTAGCCCACCAGCGCAACGCGGTCACTCGATGAATAACCGTACTGGTACGACGGTTCGATGATGAGCTTGCCGCGTGGCGTGAGCACACCCGGCTGGTCGAAGATGGGCGCGACCTCGGGCGGCCTCTCGTCCTCTTCGGGTCGCTTGCCGACCGGCTGCGTCGCGACCGTCTGCGGGGATGTCGCCATCACGGGAGTCGACGGCGGAAGACCATCGGACCGTTCCTGCGGCAAGGGTGCCTGTGCATCGGGGTTGGCGACCGCCGCCGATCCGCCGCGTGCGTTCTCCAGGGCGTTCAGGCCGATCGCCTTGCGCAGGTCGTTGTACTGCACCTCCTGCGACGCCAGCTCGCGCTTCATCTGCTCGAGCTCCGCCAGCTGCTCGGCCATGCGGCTGCGCATCGCGTCGATCTTCCGTCCCTGCGATTCGATCTTCTCGCGCAGCGCCGGATCCACCGCGGATCCCTGCGCGAGGCACGCGCCGATCCACATCGGCAGAACCGCAAGCACCAGGGCGCCCGCGCACGTTTTTGCCTGCATCACCCTGCCATTGCGATACATGCGTCAGTTCCCCCGAGATTGAATCACCGCATCGTTGACCGACTCCGCCACACGCATGTTCTGCAGCATGCGTGCCGTGTTCACGGACGCATCGATCGTCGTGTTGGCCGTGATGGCCTGGTTGTCAAGCGAGTTCTGGATGACGAGACCCGGCGTTATCGAGTTCGGCAGGACCGCGGTAACGACCGCCGCGGTCGCTGGCGCAGGCGACACCGCCGGCGACTGACTCCCGATGCCACCGGCACCATTGGTGATGACCATGGTCTGCAGTGCGCTCTGCAGCGCCATCGCCTGATCGTGGGTGATCGCGGCGACGTCCGGCACCGAGATGGTGGTGCGCAGCGCCTCCATGCCATTGATGAGTACCGTGCGCTGGAGCACGAACGACACCTTGAGGTTGTCCCCGAGGTCGAAACCGCCGCGGATGCGGTCCAGCTCGGCGTCCGCCACGGCGCGATTTACCGGAAAGTCCACTGCGTGCGCGCTGGCGCAGGCAAGTGCGCACGCGATCGGCAGCCGCCGGAAAAGTCGGGTGTTCATATGTCCCCCGGTCCGCGCTTGGGCATCACGATCGGCGCGAGCCCGTTACGCTCGATACTCCCGGAGATCGGTGCCACGGGAGCGACCGCCCAGTCACGCGGACTGTTGAAGATGGCGCGGTCGCGTTCGTTGTGAATGACGAAAACGATGTGATTGGTCCACATCGCGTCGAAACGGCGCCTGGACATCGAGCGCGTTCCGCGTGCCGGGTCGCCGACCAGGACACGTCCAGCCTTGTACCCTTTCACCACCACGAAATGGTGATACCCGCGCTCGTTGATCAACACGATGGCAGGGATGCCGTCGACGTCCAGTTTGTCGAGCGGGACGTCGAAACCATCCGCCTCGAAGCCGCGCGACGCGAGAAAGCGTTTGATGTCCAGCAGGGAGAATCCCTCGCGCCCGATCTTCGCGCGATCGCCATTCGCGTACATCACGTCGAACGCGGATTGCTCGTCGACCGGATAACCGTACTGATACGTAAGCAACGTCGCCACTGCGGCCGATCCGCAGCTGAAGTCGTATTTCTGTCGGATGGTGTTGCGGAACCGCGCTTCCTTGAGGCTCGTCAACCGGACCGGATACGACGTACCCTGCCCGGTCTGCACATCGGCCTTCATCGCGCTGACGGCGGGAGCCGGGAGCATGACGAGCAGGGCCAGCGCGCAGACGATCTTCATGGATTCATCCGCACGTTGACGATCGTGGCATTCTGGATCAACACATTGTTGCCGGAGTTCTGGATCACCGTGGGCAGGCCCGCCGCGTTGCCGAACGCGCTACCGGACACGATGTTTCCGCCGCTTACGGTGTCCCGTGCCTCCGTGTCACTCATCGTCCCGTTGAGGGTCTGCTGACTGACGTTGTTGGTGACGTTGCTGCCGCCACTCATCGCCTTCAGCGTGTCGGCGGGGACCGCCGCGCCAAAGCCCGGCGGTGGCGTTTTTTCCGCTGGCGGCGCGGCCATCGCCGCTCCGCTGGAAAACGCGATACTGATGAAACTCAGCACCGCGCACCTTCGATACCGGTATTGCTGCCACATGGGTGCTCTCCTGAAGGTCGTTCGATGTCCCTTCGGATCGCCACGGAGCGACACGCGCCCCGTGGCTCCCTTTGCCCACCCGATGCGTCAGGGCGACGAGCCCACGCTGAGATTGGCCTGAACGTTGACACCCTGCTGGATCAGCGACGCCGCGCCGCTGTTCTGCGCAAAGTTCGAGATGCCCGCCGCTGCCGCGCCCGCACTGCCCATGCTATTGGCCATGCTGAAGCTGCCCGCGTCCGCCATCGACGTACCGCCCGCGCCGCCCGCGCCACCGGTCGCGCCGGAACCCGCACCGCCCGTGCCGTCACCCGCCGCCGCGCCCGCACCTCCGGCGCCCGCGGCGGACGTCGCCGTGCCGCCCGCGCCGCCCGTTCCTGTCGATGCGCCACCCGCCGCCATGGCCGTGGCATCGCCCGACGTGCCCGCGCCACCGGTGCTCGCGCTCGCGCCACCCGTGCCGGCCGTGGAACCACCCGTCGGCGCACCGCCGCCCGCGCCGCGAGACCGCGCGGCACCGCCGTCACCGTTGGAGTTGCCGCCGTTGCCGGAGGCGTTCCCGCCTGCCGATGCGGTCAGGGAGCCCGCATCGCCACTGCTGGACGACGCACTGCCGTCGCCGCCGACCGCGCCGCGCGCACGCGCGTTGCCGCCGCTGCCGCCAGCTCCGCCGTCGCCGCCATATCCCGTGGCCCCGTAGCCGGCGCCGCCGGATCCGCCGCGTCCACCGGCTGCGGATCCGTAGTTATAGGCGTTGTTGCCGATGCCACTGACGGTGACGCCGCTGACACTCCCGTTGAGCGTGGTGTCGGAAATGGCATTCGTCGTGTTGTACGAACCCCAGGTGGTGTTCGTCGTCGTGTTGCTGTGAGTCGAGCTATCGGAATAGGTCGAGCTGTCCGAGTACTGATACGCCGTCGAGTTACGCTGGGCGGTGGCGCCCGCTGCTCCGGTCTGGCTGCTGTCCTGGGCAACGGCCGGCAGGGCGAATCCGAGAGCGAGGCAGATCGCCGTGGCAATGAAGGTCTTACGCATGGGAAAGTCTCCTGTGAGCGACGCGAAACCCCTGTTTCGTCGTGATCGCCGGGCGCCCTGCCAACGCGCCGGGTGATAAGGCGCAGCAAGTTGCGTGCCTTGTGTCGTCGCTTGCACGAGACCCTGTTCCGAGGCGGCTTCGGGCGCTTTTCGCACCTGGCCGGAAGACGCGATTTGTAACGGCCGCGATACACGCCGTAACGCCCATGGGTTAGCCCGGTCCTCGTCGGTCATTGCTGCGCCCGCCCTTGCTCCGCGCCCCCGATCCGGTAATCATTCGAACGATCGTTTGAACCGGATCCGACCGTGTCCTATCCCCACCTGCTCGCCCCGCTCGACCTCGGCTTCACCACCCTGCGCAACCGCGTGCTGATGGGCTCGATGCATACGGGCCTGGAGGACAAGGCGGCCGACTACGACAAGCTGGCGGCTTTTTTCGCCGAGCGTGCCCGTGGCGGCGTCGGCCTGATCGTCACCGGCGGCATCGCGCCCAACATCCAGGGCTGGCTGAAGCCGTTGTCGGGAACGATGTCGATGCCCTGGCACGTGGCGCGCCACCGCAAGGTCACCGCCGCCGTCCACGCGGAGGGCGGCAAGATCTGCATGCAGATTCTCCACGCCGGTCGCTACGCCTATCAGCCATTGTCCGTCGCGCCATCGAAGATCAAATCGCCGATCACGCCGTTCACGCCGAGGGCGCTCGGCACACGTGGCGTCGAGCGCACCATCGACGCCTTCGTCCGCAGTGCGAAGCTCGCCCGCGACGCTGGCTACGACGGCGTCGAGGTCATGGGCTCCGAGGGCTACCTCATCAACCAGTTCCTGACCGCGCGGACCAACAAGCGCACGGATCGCTGGGGTGGCTCGGCGGAGAATCGCATGCGCTTCCCTATTGAGATCGTTCGGCGTATGCGTGAGGCGGTAGGGAAGGACTTCATCATCATCTACCGGCTCTCGATGCTCGACCTCGTCGACGATGCGCAGCCGTGGGCGGATATCGTCACGCTCGGCAAGGCCATCGAAGCCGCCGGGGCGACCATCATCAACACGGGCATCGGCTGGCACGAGGCGCGCATCCCCACCATCGTGACCAGTGTGCCGCGTGGCGCCTTTTCATGGGTCACGCGCCGCATGAAAGGCGAAGTCGGCATTCCGCTGGTTACCACCAACCGCATCAACATGCCCGATGTCGCCGAACGGATTCTTGCCGACGGCGATGCGGACATGGTGTCGATGGCACGCCCCCTGCTCGCCGACCCGGAGTGGGTGAACAAGGCGCGCGCCTCACGCCCGCAGACCATCAACACCTGCATCGCCTGCAACCAGGCCTGCCTCGACCACGTGTTCGAGAATCGCCGCGCGTCGTGTCTGGTCAACCCGCGTGCCTGCCATGAAACCGAACTGAAGATTCTCCCCACCACCGCGAAAAAACGCGTCGCCGTGGTAGGCGCCGGTCCGGCGGGACTCGCCGCCGCTACGACACTGGCCGAGCGCGGACACGCCGTCACGCTGTTCGATCGGGCCCACGAGATCGGCGGTCAGTTCAACATGGCCAAACGCATTCCGGGCAAGGAAGAATTCCAGGAAACCCTGCGCTACTTCGATCACCGCCTGACGGAAACGGGCGTCACGCGCCAGCTTGGCGCCGATGCCAGCGTGGACACGCTGGCGGCCGGAGGATTCGACACCGTGATTCTCGCTACCGGCGTGTTGCCCCGCCCCTTGTCGATTCCCGGAGCCGATCATCGCAAGGTGCTCAGCTACCTCGACGTGCTTCACGGCAATGCGCCGGTCGGCGGCAAAGTGGCCGTGATCGGAGCCGGCGGTATCGGCTTCGATGTCTCCGAATTTCTCACCGAAGAAATCCCCTCCCCCACCACGGACATCGCGCGCTGGACGAAGGAGTGGGGCGTCGACATGACGATGGCGACGCCGGGAGGATTGATGCCGGCGTCGCCTGAGAAGCCCGAACGCGACGTGTGGCTGCTGCAGCGCAGTGCGGGACGCCCCGGCGCCCGTCTCAACAAGACCTCCGGCTGGGTGCACCGCGCGACGCTGAAGAACAAGCGCGTGAAGATGATCGGCGGCGTGACCTATGAACGCATCGACGATGCCGGACTGCACGTGATCATCGACGGACAGCCGCAGGTGCTCGAGGTGGACAACATCATCGTATGCGCAGGGCAGGAGCCGAACCGTGCCCTGCACGATGCGTTGCTGGAGCGCGGTATCGACGTGCGACTCGTCGGTGGCGCGGATGTCGCGGCCGAACTGGATGCCAAGCGGGCGATCGACCGGGCGACGCGGATGGCGGCGGAGATCTGAGGTTGTCCGCGGGGTAGCCGGGGCGCGGCGTCATCGCGCTGTCGGCCTTTCGCGCGCAGGGCGCGCTCCTACAATGCGGCTCTCGTAGGAGCGACAACGCGGCTTTGGTAGGAGCGCCCTGCGCGCGAATCAATAACGACGCGGCAATGCCGCCTCGATTCAGCGCTTCTCGATCGGCGTATACACCTGGTCTTCCGGCCCCGTGTAATTCGCGCTCGGACGAATGATCTTGCCGTCCTGACGCTGCTCGATCACGTGGGCGCTCCAGCCCGACGTACGCGCGATGACGAACAACGGCGTGAACATCGCCGTCGGCACACCCATCATGTGGTACGCCGACGCCGAGTACCAGTCGAGGTTGGGGAACATCTTTTTCAGATCCCACATCAGCTTCTCGATCTTCTCCGACACCTCGAACAGACGCGGATTGCCACCGTCGGTGCAGAGCTTGCGCGCGATTTCCTTGATGATTTCGTTGCGCGGATCGGACACGGTGTACACCGGATGCCCGAATCCGATGATGATCTCCTTCCGCTCCACGCGCGCACGGATATCGGCTTCCGCCTCACCGGCATCGCGGTAGCGCGCGATGATTTCCATCGCGACCTCGTTGGCACCGCCGTGCTTGGGACCGCGAAGCGCACCGATGGCGCCGGTGATGGCCGAATACATGTCCGAACCGGTGCCGGCGATGACACGCGCCGCGAACGTGCTGGCGTTGAACTCATGCTCGGCATACAGCACCAGCGAACGGTCGAGCGCGTGCGAGTGCAGATCGCTCGGCTTGCGACCGTGCAGCAGATGCAGGAAGTGCCCGGCGATCGAGTCGTCTTCGGTCTCCGTCTCGATGCGCTTGCCGTTGTGGCTGAAGTGGTACCAGTACAGCAGGATCGAACCGAAGCTCGCCATGAGACGATCGGCGATGTCGCGCGCGCCCGTCACATTGTGATCGTCCTTCTCCGGCAGCACGGTGCCGAGCACCGACGCACCGGTGCGCATCACGTCCATCGGGTGCGTGGCCGCCGGCAGCAGTTCCAGCGAGGCCTTGACGGGCGCAGGCAAACCGCGCAGGCGCTTCAGCTTGGCCCGATAGGCGTTGAGCTCCATCCAGTTCGGCAAGACGCCATGGACGAGAAGGTAGGCCACCTCTTCAAACGAGCCCTTCGCGGCGAGGTCATGGATATCGTAACCACGGTAGTGCAGGTCATTGCCGCTGCGGCCGACCGTGCACAGCGCGGTATTGCCGGCGGCGATGCCGGACAATGCGACGGATTTCTTCGGCTTCGGGCCGGTGGTGGTTGCGGTGTCGCTCATGAGTGACTCTCCTTAACCCTTCTTAGAGAACAGCGCGTCGAGGTGACGCTCGTAGTCGTGGTAGCCGATGCGGTCGTACAGTTCTTCGCGCGTCTGCATCGTGTCGATGACGTTGCGCTGGTGACCGTCGCGGCGGATGCTGGTGTACACGTTCTCGGCGGCCTTGTTCATGGCGCGGAACGCGGAAAGCGGATACAGGACGATGCCGACGCCGACACTCCCGAGCTCCTCGGTGCTGAACAGCGGCGTCTGGCCGAACTCCGTGATATTGGCCAGCACGGGCACGTTGACCGCATCGACGAAACGCTTGTACGTCGGCAGGTCGTAGGCGGCCTCGGCGAAGATCGCGTCGGCGCCCGCTTCCACGCAGGCGATGGCACGGTCGATGGCGGCATCCACGCCGAGCACGGCGATGGCATCGGTGCGCGCGATCAGGAAGAAGTCCGGATCGGTCTTCGCATCGGCGGCGGCCTTGACGCGATCGGCCATTTCCTCGGTCGTGACGATTTCCTTGCCGGGCCGGTGACCGCAGCGCTTCGCGCCGACCTGGTCTTCGATGTGGCAGGCCGCGGCGCCGAACTTGATCAGGCTTTTGACGGTGCGCGCGATATTGAACGCGCTCGGGCCGAACCCCGTGTCGATATCGACCATCAACGGCAGGTCGCACACGTCGGTGATGCGACGCACGTCGGTGAGTACGTCGTCCAGCGTGTTGATGCCCAGGTCGGGCAGGCCCAGCGAACCCGCCGCCACACCGCCGCCGGAAAGGTAGATAGCGCGAAACCCGGCGCGCTTCGCCAGCAACGCGTGGTTGGCGTTGATCGCGCCAATGACCTGCAGGGGCTGTTCCGCCGCAAGCGCGGCACGGAAGCGGCCGCCGGCCGAGGGAAGCTGCGCCATGAAACTCTCCGGGGCAAAGACCGGCATTTTAGCCCAGCCCGTGGTGAAGGCCTTGCTGCGTCGCGGCGTGACAGGCCTCAACCTCCGGGCTTGCCCTGCCCCGGCCGCGCTACCCCGTACATCTCCCAGGCGATCTTCTTCAGCAAGGCCTGTCGGTCATCCCCTTCGGTATAGAGGTCGAAATGCGTCTTTCCGGGCAGGAACCGGAAATCGCTCTTCGCGTGCAGGCCGTCGAGCGTGTCCTTGAGCAACTTCGCCGACCCATCGAGGTAGAACGTGTCGGCCGTGCCGACGATCAGATGGATCTTTCCGTCCAGGTCGGGCCTGAGCGACGGCCACTGTGTGCGCATGCGCTGGGCGATGTCGTAATGGTCGCGCCAGTACGCGACGACATTCGCATCGATCGCGCCGGTATCGCGATTGAACATCGGCTGCGGCCGTCCGTCGGCGCCGCGCGGCGAGAACACCCACTCGAACGATGCCAGCTGGCCACCATAGGCGCCGAGCACGCGCTCGAGATGCGCGAAGGTCTCGAACGTGGCGATCACCTTGCCCTTGTCGCGGATCAGGGGGTACGGCGTGCCATCGGCCGCTTTATAGGCGTTGGCGTGGGGCGCGTAGAGGTCGATGCCGGTGAAGTCGTGGAAATCGCTCGGATCCGGAGAGGTCGACCAGGTGCCGCCGAACACCTTCGGATAACGCGTCTGCAGCCACAGCGTGGCCCAGCCGCCGGACGAATGACCATTGAGGAAGCGACCGCTCACCCTGGCGTCCATCTTGTAGCGGGCCTCCAGCCACGGGATGTATTCCGTGGTCAGCGCCTGGCCCCACGGACCGTTGTTCACCGAATCGGCGAATTCGTGCGTACCCGTAGGACCGGATTCATCGAGCAGGACCCAGATCATCGGTGGCATCTGCTTGTTGGCCATGGCCGACCATACCGACGCGATGGTCCCCGTGAACCGGTCGAAGCCACCCCCGAAGCCGTGTGTCAGATAGACCGTGGGATAACGTGTCGAGGCTTTGGGGTCATAGCCGGGCGGCGTGAGGACCCAGGCACGGATCGACAGGGGGCGACCGGCGAAAGCCGTCAGAGCGGGACTCTCGAACACCTCCGCATGCGCATGCTTGCGCGCCTCGGGCAGCGCGTCGCGGATTGCCTGCGGTGCCGCCGGCGACAGGTTCCAGGGGTCCTTCGCGGGCACGGTGGTATCGAGAGTGAGCGTGGGCAGGCTATCGCCCGGCGTCAGCCTGACGGCCGTGACCGGGCTGATCAGATCGCCGGCATGGCGTCCGCTGTAGTTGTAGTCATGCCCCACGTCGAGCACGGCCTGGATAAGGTAATCGCCTGAAGGAAGGCTCGAAAAGCCCGCGGGGAACGCCTCGCCGTCCGTGTCGAGATCGACCGTCTGGCCGCCACCGATCCAGCCGACGTCCCTGGCCGCGACCGACACCGCGGTCGGCTGGAACGGGTTGGTGTCCACTTCTTCCGCCTTGCCGTCCTTCGCAGCCGAAGCGGGCATGGCGAACAGGATCAGGCGGCCGGAAGTGCCCTGGCTT
Organism: Luteibacter mycovicinus; assembly: GCF_000745235.1. NCBI lineage: Bacteria > Pseudomonadati > Pseudomonadota > Gammaproteobacteria > Lysobacterales > Rhodanobacteraceae > Luteibacter > Luteibacter mycovicinus. The sequence continues at coordinate 3,420,237 of NZ_JQNL01000001.1, read as the reverse complement.
GCCGCCGGCAGGCCGACGCGCACGATGCGATGCGCCAGCGGCGCGCCGTCGGCATGAACGGCGGAGGCAGCGCCCGCGAGAAGGGCCAGCGCGAGCACCGCGCGAGCCGACGAAACCTTCGACATGTTCATCCCCTTTTCGAGCCGCGAGGTCGCGGCGTGGCAACATGCCGATCCTGCCATGAGACGAGGAGTGATCGCAGTGCCATTGGATTGGATCAGCCGCCACGCCCTGTCGGTCTGGGCGCTCCTTCTGGTCGCCGCCCTGCTGGGCGCCGACGTGGCGTGGCGCCGCGCCGTACGGCGGCGAGAAGGACTGGACCCGGCGGCCCGCGCCTTCCTGCGCCCCACGACCGCCATGGTCGTCATCGTCGCCATGCTGGTGATCGCCACGGCGATCGCGGTGGAGGTTCGCGAGCAGGCAGGCCTGACCGTCTTCGACGCCAGCCTCGCCGCCGACCTGCGCGCCAACCTGCCCCTGCCCGTGCTGCGTGCGATCGCCTGGGTCACCCATACGGGCGATCCCGTCGTCGTCGGCGTGGCCACGGGCGTCGTCTTCCTCGCGCTGTTGCTTCGCCGGCACGTGCGCCTCGCCATCACCTGGATCGCCACGCTGGTCGGCACCGCCGCAATCAACAGTGCGCTCAAGGGCTGGTTCCAGCGCGAACGGCCGCTGCACGACCATGGCTTCATCGTCGAACACAGTTACAGCTTTCCCAGTGGCCATGCATCGGGATCGATGGTGTTCTACGGCATGCTCGCGTATGTCCTGCTGGTGCTTTGCCCACCTCGCTGGCACCGGCTCATCGTGATCGCTGCCGTGGCCATGATCACGGTGGTCGGTATCAGCCGCATCCTGCTCCAGGTGCATTACTTCAGCGACGTGATGGCGGGATACGCCACGGGCCTTGCCTGGGTCACGCTGTGTGTCGGCAGCGCGGAATACCTCCGCCTTCGCGAGGGCCGGCAGGCCAGGACGTAATTTCATGCGGCCGTAACGAGGCGAATGCTTCGATCCAGCGATGTCCAGTCCAGTCTCTTTCGCCATTGTCATGAATGCCGGCTCCGGCCGACAGGACGCCGCGGCGGCACGCGACGAGATCGCCTCGATTCTCGATGCCGCCGGACATCCTCATGCGTTTTTTCTCATCGACGACGAGCACGACATCGTCGACGTCGTCCGCGACGCCGCCGCTTACGCCAGCGAACAGGGTGGCGCGATCGTGGCCGCGGGCGGCGACGGCACCATCAACTGCGTTGCCGCCGCGGCGTGGCGCGAACAGCTGACCATGGGCATCCTGCCGCAAGGTACCTTCAACTTCGTCGGCCGGACGCACGGCATTCCGACGGACACCCGCGGCGCCGCCGAGGCGCTCGTGCGGTCTACGCCGATCAACGCGCAGATCGGCATGGTCAACGATCGCGTGTTCCTGGTGAATGCGAGCCTCGGTCTCTACCCGCAGGTGCTCGAAGACCGCGAGACGTGGAAACAGCGTTTCGGCCGGCACCGCATCGTAGCGTTGTGGTCGGGCCTGTCGACGCTGATGAAGGGTTTCCGGCCGCTTCGCGTCGAAGTGACCGACGGCACGCGGTCGCGTCAGCTGCGCACGCCGACACTGTTCGTCGGTAACAATGCGCTGCAGCTGGAGAAAATCGGTCTGCCCGAGGCGGTGGACGTGCATCGCAACGATGGCACGCTGGCCGGACTCGTGCTCAAGCCCATCGGCAAGCTCACCATGCTCCGCCTCATACTCAGCGGCGCCCTGGGCAAGCTCGGCGAAGCGGACGACGTCGTCAGCTTTCCGTTTCGCGAGATCACCGTCAAACCGAAACACCACCGGGCGAAGATCAAGGTGGCCGTCGACGGCGAGATCGTCTGGCTCGATCCGCCTATCGTCTTCCGCGCCGCGCCGCGCCCGCTCGTGCTGCTTACCCATGGTGAACGCCAGCCAGGGGAGGATCCGGGTTGAGCACGCTGGTACAGATTTCCGATACGCACTTCGGCACCGAGCGTCCCGACGTGGTGTCGGCACTGAGCGAACTGATCATCTCGATGCGGCCGGATCTCGTCATACTTTCCGGTGACGTGACGCAGCGCGCGCGGCGCAGCCAGTTCGATGCCGCCCGCCGTTTCATCGACGGCTACGGGCGCCCTACCCTTGTGATTCCTGGAAACCACGACGTCCCGCTACTGAACGTCTTCGCGCGCGTCTTCGATCCGTTCGGTGGTTTCCGCCGCGTCTTCGGGGCAAACCTGGAGCCCGGGCACACGGACGACGCGTTGCTCGTCATCGGCGTCAACACCGTCCGGGCGCACCGGCACAAGAACGGCGAGGTATCCGATGCGCAGATCGAACGCGTCAGCCAGCGGCTACGCGAGGCCACCGCCGATCAGTTGCGCGTCGTCGTAACGCACCAGCCAGTCCATGTGATACGAGAGAAGGATGTCGAGAACCTTCTGATCAACCACGAGCGCGCGATCGCCGCCTGGGCCGCCGCCGGCGCCGACCTTGTGCTCGGCGGACACATCCACCTGCCTTATGTCAGGCCGCTCAATACCGAACAGCGTGCACTGTCCAGTGAGTTGTGGTCGGTACAGGCGGGCACGGCGTTGTCGACGCGCATTCGCGAGGGAATCAGCAACTCTTTCAATGTCATTCGCCACGACCCGACCACCGATCGCTCGACATGCGTGGTCGAGCAATGGGATTACAACGAGGCCAACGGGCGCTTCGATCCCGGCGGGAAGACGACCGTGCCTCTTCAGCGGTACAGCGGCATCCCATCGTCGGCAGGGCTTCAGACGTAATGCATCTTCCGCGCAACCCCACCGTCGACGGTGAAGTTCTCGCCGGTGATGAACCCCGCCTGCGACGACAGCAGGAATACCGCCAGCGCACCGATGTCCGGCGGGATACCCGCCCGCCCGACCGGGTGCTGCGCATGATCCGCCGCTGACAGCTTCGGCTTATGGCGCGCCGATGGCTTCTTCCAGTCATCCACCACGATCCACCCCGGATTGATCGCATTGACGCGAACCGGTCCCACACTGATCGCGAGCGCGTGCGTCAACGCGACGATGCCGCCCTTGCTCGCCGCATAGGCTTCCGTGTCAGGCTCGGACTGGTGCGCGCGCGACGAGGAAATATTGACGATGGCGCCGTTGCTCTTTTTCAACGCCGGCAAGGCGTGCTTGCTGCAGAGAAAGGTCCCACCGAGGTTCGTATCGATGCGCCGCTTCCATTCGGTCCAGTCGAGCTTCTCGATCGGACCGTTCACAGGGTTGGCGATGCCTGCGTTATTGACCAGGCCATCGATGCGACCGAAGCGTCGCAATGACGAGGCCACGAAACGCCTGACACTCGCTTCCTTCGCGACATCCAGCACGAGAAACGCGGCGCGCTCGCCCGCGTCCCATTCGTCGATACAGGCCTTGCCGGCTTCGGCATCCAGATCGCCGATGACCACGGAGCCACCGGCGGCCAGTACCGCTTCCGCGATGCCCTTGCCCACACCTTGCGCACCGCCCGTCACAAGTACGACCTTGCCGGGCCACTCACTCGTCGCGGCGGAGGGTATAGGCGCGGCTTTCTTTGCTGCCACCATGGGTCATGTCTCTTCAGGGAGTTCGCCGCCGATGCTCTGCGTCGCCCCGTGCAGGGAACGTCACGCTGAGCAACGATCAGAGGCGACAGAAAACCGCGAATTCCTGAACGAAACGCTCAGGCGGCTCGCGCTACGCTTGCTGCCAGGACTACCTCAGGAACGACTATGCAACCGATTCCCACCGGCCTCATCGGCTATGGCACAGCAGGTGCCTTCTTCCATGCGCCACTGATCGCCGCGGCGGAAGGCCTTCGTCTCGCCGCCATCGGCAGTCGCCGTGCGGAACAGATCGCCCGCGACTTTCCCGAGGCCACGGCGTATGAACATCCTCACGACCTGATCGCGGACCCGTCGCTCGAGCTGATCGTGATCGCTTCGCCCAACGAGAGCCATGCGCCACTGGCGCGTGCCGCGCTGGAAGCAGGCAAGCATGTCGTGGTGGACAAGCCGTTCACGCTGAACGCCGCCGAGGCCGATGCCCTGATCGCGCTGGCCGACCGCGTGGACCGCCGCCTTTCCGTCTTCCAGAACCGTCGCTGGGACAACGATTTCCTGACCGTTCGTCGCCTCGTCGACGACGGCCGCCTCGGCGAGGTCGTCTACTTCGAGGCGCACTTCGATCGCTTCCGCCCCGAGATCAAGCAGGGGTGGCGCGAGACCGAAGTCGCGGGATCCGGCCTGCTCTATGACCTTGGCGCGCACCTGATCGACCAGGCCCTGGTGTTGTTCGGCCCGCCTCAGGCGATCACCGCGGATGTCGCGCGCCAGCGCGCAGCCGCAAAGGTGGATGACTACTTCCATCTCGTGCTCGATTACGGCCATCGGCGCGCGGTGTTGCATGCGTCGGTCATGGTCCGCGACCCGGGCCCGCGCTATCTCGTCCACGGCGATGGCGGCAGCTTCGTGAAGTACGGCATCGACGGCCAGGAAGCCGCGCTTCGTGAGGGCCGCCGCCCGGGCGGCGCGAACTGGGGCGAGGACGAGCCGGCGTCGTTCGGCCGGTTCACCGATGCCGATGGCAGCACCACGGTGATCGATACGCTGCCCGGCCGTTACACGGCGTATTACGAAGGTGTGGCCGCGGCGATTCGCCAGGGTGCGACCTTGCCGGTCGTCGCACGCGAGGCCCGCGATGTCATCCGGGTGATCGAGGCGGCGCAGCTGAGTGCACGCGAGCGGCGGACGGTGTCGCTCTGACCCATCGCCGGCGAGGAGCGGACGTCAGCCCTCGCCGGTCGCCACACCGCGCGACCGGTCGCTCACCCAGCCACTCCACGACGGCGCATACAGACGCGATCCGCACAGCCCCGCGTACTCCATGGCCAGCAGGTTATGGCATGCGGTCACGCCGGAGCCGCACATGTGTACGACGTCTTCCGCCGGATGGGGTCCGATCACCCCTTCGAACGCGCGACGAAGGTCCTCCGGCGAGCGAAACCGGCCCTGCGCGTCGAGGTTGTCCGTAAACGGCCGGTTGCGCGCTCCCGGTACGTGCCCCGCCACGGGATCGAGCGGTTCGACGTCGCCCCGGTATCGCGGCGCCGCACGCGCATCCAGCAGAACGAAGCGCCCGCTGGCGACACCATCGGCGAGTTCATCCGCACCGACCGTGCCCGCGTCGTCGAAGGCCGCGTGTACCGCCGTCGCATCACGCGAAGCCACCCTCGCATCGATGGGAAGCCTGGCCGCCTCCCAGGCGGCCCAGCCTCCGTCGAGCACCGCGACATTGTCGAGGCCGGCCAGACGCGCCAGCCACCACAGACGTGCCGCCGCCAGTGCGCCGCCTGCCGCGTCGTAAACGACGACCTGCAAATCGGGGCGCCACCCCGCGCGCGACAGCCACGCCGCGAACGACGCCGCGGACGGCAACGGATGTCGCCCCCGGCCGTTCGCCGGCGTGGCCATGTCGGCGAGGTCACGATCGAGGTCGGCACGCACCGCGCCAGGCACGTGCGCCTGTGCGTAGTCCTCATTCCCCTTCGACGGCTGCGCCAGGTCGAAACGCGCATCGACGAAAAGCACGTCCTGCGCCGGCAGATGGGAAGCGGTGATGGCGTCTATCAGCGTGCGCGAGATCAACATGGGTGATGTCCCATTCGCTTGAGCAGGTTGAGAAGAATGGCCGCCGTGACACCCCAGATGCGGTAACCCGCGTGGAGAAATTCGACCATGTCGCGGCGGTGTCCACGGAAATCCATCGTATAGCGGCGGAGGTTTGCCGGCTCGAGAAAGAAGGCGAAAGGGACCTCGAAGACCTCGGCCACCTCGCCGGGATCGGGCGTCAGTGTCGCCTCGGCCGCGATACGCGCGACCACCGGCGTGACGGAGTAACCGCTGATCGTCTCGAAGGATTCCAGGAACCCCAACGGCGTTACCATGCGCGCATCGAGCCCGATTTCCTCGTGACTTTCGCGCAAGGCCGTGGCGACCGCGTCCTCGTCGTGATCCTCCACCCGGCCGCCGGGAAAGGCGACCTGACCCGCATGCTGCTGCAACGTGTCCGTGCGTACGGTGAGCACCACACGCTGCTCACGGTCGTCACGAATACCGATCAGCACCGCGGCGGCGCGCCTCGGTGCATCGCCGATGAGCTCGGCCATGTCCTCGTGGTTCCAGCCGCGCGGTCCCGGGGGCGCCTCCAGGGGAAGCAGCGCGCCGTGCAGCCGGGCGAGCAGGTCATCCATCAGGCGTCCTGCCTGCCTGGCAGGATCCGGTCCATCAACCAGAGTTTCTGCTCGTCGTCCATCGTGGACCAGCGGGCGATCTCGTCACCCGTGCGCAGACAGCCCTCACAGAGGCCGCGCGCGTCTAGCCGGCACACACCGGTGCAGGGAGTCAGGGGCAGCGAGGAGGAAGAGACGATGGCCATACCGTCGGCCATTCTAGCGCGACGGTCAGGGCTTGACGTCGATGAGCTCGAGGTCGAACAACAACGCCTCGTTAGGCCCGATGCGCGGCAGTTCACCGCGCTCGCCATAGGCCAGCGCCGGTGGAATCACCACTTTCCACTTGTCACCGACATGCATGCGCGGAATGACGTCCTGCCAACCGGGTATGACGCGGTTGACCGTGAAGGTCACGGGTTTGCCGTGCGCGTACGAGCTGTCGAACTCCGTACCGTCGATCAGCGCCCCGCGGTAATTCACCACGACTGTGCTCGTAACCTGCGCCTGTGCGCCGTTGCCCTTGGCGAGCACGGCGTACTGGATGCCGGAGGGCAACGTGGTCACGCCGGGGCGGGTGCGATTGCGGGCGAGGAAATCCGCGCTGCGCTTCGCATTGGCGGTGGCGACACGACGGAATTCGACCGCCGAGTCGCGCTGGACCTTGGCATCGAAGTTGACGAGCTGCTGCTGCATCACGTCGATCGGAACGCCTGGCGCACGCTTGGCATAACCATCCTGCAGTGCCTTGACCAGCACGGCGATGTCCACGTCGGGCTGCGCGCTGTTGGCGAACTGCGTGCCGATCTGATAGCCGATCGCATACGACAGCTTCGTCTTGTCGATGACCGGAGCACCGGACGCAGGCGCCGTCGACGGTGCCTGTGCCAACGCCGGGAGGGCGGGCAGGCACAGCAGTGCGGCGATCGTGACCAGCAAACGCGAGGATGGCATCCCGTTCTCCATGAACCCGGAACCCTGGGCGTGCGTGGAGGATAATCCATCGGTCGCCGCCCCGTCCGTACGCCATAAGACGCCGCGCAGGGGGTAAAGGTTCCCCTGCTACCATCCGCCTCCTCGCCCAACCGCCAGGAACCGCCATGGCCTTTCGTACGCTTACCACCGCCGACCGCGGCGCCGTGCGCCACATCACGGTCAACCGCCCCGACAAGCTCAACGCGCTCAACCGCGAGACCATCGGCGAGCTGACGCTCGCCTTCCGCCAGGCCGCCCAGGACGATGCCGTCCGTGTGGTGGTCCTCGCCGGCGCTGGCGACAAAGCCTTCGTCGCCGGTGCGGACATCTCGGAGATGACCGCCTGGTCTCCGGTGAAGGCGCAGGCCGCTTCACGGGCCGGGCAGGACCTCATGCTGACCGTCGAACGACTCGGCAAGCCGGTGATCGCCAAGATCCAGGGCTACGCGCTGGGAGGCGGCATGGAACTGGCCATGGCTTGCCACTTGCGCGTCGCCAGCGACATGGCGCGCTTCGGTCAGCCGGAAATCGGCCTCGGCCTGATCCCCGGCTTTGGCGGCACGCAGCGTCTCACCCGCCTCGCCGGTCGCGGCATCGCACTGGAGCTGTGTCTGCTCGGCCAGCAGATCGACGCCGCGCGTGCCGAACGCGTCGGGGTCGTCACCCGCGTCGTGGCGGCCGATGAACTGGATGCCGCCGTGGATGCCATGGCCGAACAGCTTGCCGCCGCCGCGCCGCTCGCGCTGAAGGGAATTCTGGAAGCCGTGATCGAGGGTGGTGAGTGCGCGATCGATCAGGGACTGGCTTTCGAGACCCAGGGCTTCGCCATCGCCTTCTCGACGGAAGACATGCAGGAAGGCACCAGCGCGTTCCTGGAGCGGCGCAAGCCGACCTTCAAGGGTGCCTGAGCGCATCCGACGCTGACGCTGGCCTGCCCGTGCGTGGGTGAGCCTGGTGTCAGCCGTGGCCGCCCGCGTACTTCTTCTCGCCCGCCGTCACCCGGACATCCAACCGGTTTTCGGGCGGTGCCAGTGGGCAGGTGGCGTACGGCGTGAACGCACAGGGCGGATTGCGGGCTTCGTTGAAATCGAGCACGAGCTTGCCGTCCTTCGCCAACGGGGTATCGAGGAAGCGTGCCGCGCCGTACGTCTCCTTACCGCTGGTGCGATCGGCGAAGACGAAGAACAGCGAGTCGGGTTCTTCCTGGATCGGGAAGAGCTCGTAGGTGTGCCCGTCGCGCGTGAACACCGCTTTGCCCGGTACCTTTTCCTTGTCGATCGTGCCAAGCACCGAGCCGATCTCGATCTCATGCGGAGGATCGAACGGTACCCACTCCGCTTCGACGCGCCACGACGGATCGACGGGGAAATAGTCGAGGCCGACGAAGTGCGTGCGGGTCTCCGCCTTTTCGTCCTTTACGCGCAGCGCCTTCTTGCCGTCGCGCGCGATGACGAAGAAATTGGCGGAGCCGAAGCGCACTTCGGTCGCCTTGCCACCGTTGCCGCCGTCGTCCACCAGGGTCGCCCGCTGCACCTCGCGACCGTCGACGAGGACACCGCTGCCCCTGGCGACTTCCAGCGTGACGTTGCCGGTGTCGTCCAGCGTGACGACGCCGAGGTGTGCCGGGCCGGCCTTGAGCACGATGTCATTGTCCGCGGCGCTGCCGACGCGATTCGCTCCCGGCTGCAGCCATTCCAGACCGATCAGGCTGAGCCATCCGGCCGGCGCCTTGAGGGTTTCGAGGCGCGACGCGCGGACTTTTTCCACGGCGGCGGTATAGGCATCGCCGGCAATGACACTGCCGGACGTGACCGCCACGACGGAGGCGAAGGCAAACGAACGGATCATGGCGATACCCCGGTTTGGACGTCTATCCGTCCAGCATACACGGATTCAGCGACCGCGCAGAAACAGCCTGTCCAGCTCCCCCAGCGACAACTGCACCCAGGTCGGCCGGCCGTGATTGCACTGACCGGAGCGCTCGGTGGCTTCCATCTCGCGAAGCAAAGCGTTCATTTCAGGAATGCCCAGGCGTCGGCCAGCCCGTACCGAGCCGTGACACGCCATCGTCGAAAGCAACTCGTTTTCGAGCTCCTCGAGACGACGTGAGCTGCCGTGCTGGGCGAGTTCCGCGAGCACGTCGCGGGTCAGCTGCGCCACATCGGCACCTTCCAGCAGCGAGGGGATACGCCGCACCACGACGCCCGACGGGCCACTGCGCGACAGCTCCAGGCCCCATTCACCCAGTGCGTCCGCATGCTCTTCGGCAGCGGCGGCTTCGCGCGCGCTGACCGCGATCGACAACGGCACCAGTAGCATCTGCGAGCGCAGGTTGGCGGTGACGCGACCGTTCTTGAGCTTCTCGTAAGTGATTCGCTCGTGCGCCGCGTGCATGTCGACCAGCACCATCCCGTGCTCGTTCTCGGCGAGTACGTAGATGTTCTTCAGCTGCGCGATCGCATACCCCAGCGGCGGGACGTCGCCACCCGACTCCGGCTCGTTGCCGGCTGGCGGCGTCCACGACGTCGAGGGGCGCGGCGCCGATGCGGTGCTGCCGAACAACGTGGCATAGCCGGCGAGCGGCTCGTCGCGGACGCCGAGTGTCAGGCGCGACTGACTGCCCGCCTGCGGCCAGGCGGCCATCGGAGGAGCCGACGACTGGGTGGCGGTAAAGCCGGGCTGCACGAAGCCCGAGCCCACCGTGCCCACCATGGCCACGGAGCCTTCGCCCGCCGCTGCGGCGACACCGGCGCGTGTCTGCGCGAGCGCCTCGTGCAAAGTCCGGAAAAGAAAATCGTGGATGAGTCGCTGTTCGCGAAAGCGCACTTCACTCTTGGCCGGATGCACGTTTACATCGACGCCGACCGGATCCAGCGTAAGGAACAGCACGAAGACCGGATGACGACCATGAAACAGCACGTCGGCATACGCCTGGCGTACGGCATGCGCGACGATGCGATCGCGGACGAGGCGCCCGTTGACGTAGAAATATTGCTGGTCGGCCTGGGAACGGGATGCCGTGGGCAACCCTACCCAGCCGGACAGGCGCAGACCGGCCGCCTCGTGATCGACCCGCAGCGACTGGCCCGGAAATTCCGGACCGAGGACCTCGGCGACACGGGCCAGCGCGGCATGTTCGTCGCGGGCCGGCTTCAGCAGCCGCACCGGCTTGCCATTGTGCGACAGGCGGATATCGACGCCTTCGCGCGCCAGTGCCAGCGATTTCAGCAGGTCGTCGATGTGAGCGAACTCGGTCCGCTCGGCGCGGAGAAACTTGCGTCGGGCCGGCACGTTGTAGAACAGGTCGCGCACCTCGATCGTGGTACCCGGCGGATGCTGCGCGGGACGCGCTTCCTGCAGGCGACCACCATCCACCTCGATACGCCAGGCAGCGTCTTCACCGGTCGAACGGGACGTCAGCGCGAACCGCGCCACCGATGACACGGAGGCCAGGGCTTCACCGCGGAAACCCATGCTGGCGACGCGCTCGAGGTCGTCGAAGCTGCCGATCTTGCTCGTGGCATGCGAGGCCACGGCCAGGGCAAGTTCGTCGCGAGGAATGCCGCCGCCGTCGTCGCGCACGCGGATCAGGCGGGAGCCGCCCTGCTCGATATCGACCTCGATGCGGCGGGCGCCTGCGTCGATGCTGTTCTCGACGAGCTCTTTGACCACCGAGGCGGGCCGCTCGATGACTTCGCCGGCCGCGATCTGGTTGATCAGCTCGGGCGGCAGGGGGCGAATGGGCATGGCTTACGACCTGACTGCGTTCAGGTCGAAAGGATAGCCCAAGGCGACTCCGTCAGCTTGACGGAATAACCATCACCGACCCGATGCGGACGTTGTTGTCGTTCATCTTGTTGGCGCTCTTGAGCGCCCCGACCGATACGCCGTACTGCTGGGCGATACCGGTCAGCGTCTCACCGCGGTTGACGCGGTGCAGGTCGCGCACGTTGTCATCGGCGCGACCGGCGGGCGCCGCGGGCTTCGGCGGGGCGTCGACGGTCTGCACGACGATGGCGTCGGATGGCGGACGTTTGGCCCCGCCCTTGAGGAGTTCGGGTTCTGGTCGGGATGCGGGCGTCGGTGCCCGGCTGGCGGGCGCTTTCGCGACAGGCTCACGACTGGCGACCACCCGGGTCGTCGCCGCCTTGACCGCGTCGGATGCCACGGCACCGGCGTCCGAGGCCACGGCCGGCGCGGCGGGCGCACTCGCCGCAGTCGAAGCCAGCGACGTGCCGTTGCGCCGCGCGGCCTGCGCGGCAAACCACGTGCCCGGGGGCGGCATGGACTCGAAATAGTTGCGCACGCCGCCGAGCACCGCGGTCGCCAGCTCACGACGGTGACCGTCGTCGCGCAGGCGCTTTTCTTCGGTGGGATTCGTGATGAAGGCCGTCTCCACCAGGATCGAGGGGACGTCCGGCGAACGCAGCACCACGAAGTTGGCGCGCTCGACGTAGCCGCGATGGGTCGGGCCCAGGCGGCCTAGGGCCTTCAGCACGTTGCCGGCAATGGATTCGCTGGCCTGCATCGCGTAGCCCTGCTGGAGATCCAGCAGCACGGCGGCGAGGGAATCGTCCTTGTCGTCCAGCGAGACGCCGCCGACCAGGTCGGCGCGGTTTTCACGGTCGGCCAGCCAGCGCGAGGCCTCCGACGTCTTCCCGCGAGGGGAAAGCACCCAGACCGACGAACCCTTGGCGTCGCCGTTCTTGAACGCATCCGCGTGAATCGACACGAACATGTCCGCGTTGTGCTCGCGAGCGATCTGGTAGCGGCGCTTCAGCGGAATGAAGTAATCGCCGTTTCGGGTCAGGACGGCCTGCATGCCGGGCTGGCGGTTGATCTGGTCCGCGAGCTCGCGCGCCACCTGCAGCGTGACGTCCTTCTCGCGCAGACCTGTGGCGCCCCTGGCACCGGGATCTTCACCGCCGTGGCCCGCATCGATCGCGACGACGACCTTGCGCTCACCGGTCAGCATCGGCGGCGAGCCGGCTGAAATCGTCTTTGCCGTCTTTCCAGCCCTGCCGCGTTTTCCGCCGGAGGGCGCAACCGTCGGCGCATCCGCGGCGGCTTCCGCATCGGCCTGCGCGGCAGCCTTCGCAATCGCGGGCGTGTCGTTGTCCGTTGGACTGTTATCGCCGGGGTCGCTCTGCCCGCCCGGGTAAAGGTCGAGCACCAGCCGGTACCCGTAGTCCCCGGCCGGCTTCAGCAGAAAACTCTTCGGCTTCGCCCTTGCATCGACGCTGGCGACCAGGCGGGCGCCGCCGCCCTGCCTGCCCGTCGTCATCGACTTGAACAGGCCCTGCGCGCCTGGCGCGGAGAAATCCCCCGTCACCGAGCTGCCGGCGATATCCAGCACCACGCTGCCCGGGGTGTCTCCCTGGGACATCTTGTAGGTCGCCGGACCGGAGAGATCGAAAACGACCCGGGTGTATTCCGGGCCCGCCCAGACGCGGGCTGCCTTCACGTCGGCCGCATTCGAGGCGGCAGGAGCCAACGTCGCGACGGCGGTCACGCACGCAAGCAGGCCTAATTTGTTAGTGATTCCCCTCATATGGCCCGGATTGAACTCCATGCGCCCGACGAATGCAATATCTTTTCCCTTGATAATCCATAACCTGCGAAACCTTCGTCAACGCGCGTACAGGAATGCGCTCCAAACAGCGACAGGAAGGTCAGTCGTCGAGGGCTTCCAGAAGTCGCCGACCCGTGGGAGTCCGCGCCTCGAGCCGAACGGCGCGACCGCCGTCGGCATGCCGGAAGTACAGCTCCAGATCGACCGGCGGTAACGCCCCAGCGCCGCGCTCAGGCCATTCCACGAGGACGATGGCGCCGGGCTCGGCCAGGCTGTCGAGGCCCAGCCATTCGAGTTCGCCGGGATCCGCGATGCGATACAGATCGAGATGAAAGGCACGACGATCGCCGATGTCGTAACCCTCGACGAGGCTGTACGTCGGGCTCTTTACGCGCTCGCCGACACCGAGCGCGCGAAGAAACGCTCTGGCGAACGTCGTTTTCCCCGCGCCGAGATCGCCATGCAGGAAGGCGACCAGACCGCCGGGAAACGCCCCAGCCACACTGCGGCCGAGGGTGAGGGTTGCTTCCTCGTCAGGGAGAATCCGCTCGGCGCCGCTCATGCGGGTAACCCGTTGACGAGCCGGCGAAGCGGCTCGAGCAGGTCGCCGGCGAGCAGGCCACGTTCGCCGACACGCGCCGCCACATCCGCGGCGCGCGCATGCAGCCCCACACCGAGGCAAGCGGCTTCATAAGGTTTACTTCCTTGCCCCAGCAAGCCAGCGATGATACCGGTCAGGGTGTCGCCCATGCCGCCGCTCGCCATGCCCGGGTTCCCCCACCGGCACACGGCGACCTCGCCCTCGGGCGAAGCGATCAGGCTGCCATTGCCCTTCAGAACGACGACGGCGCGGTAGCGCCGGGCCAGCTCGCGGACCGCCGCGAATCGATCGGCCTGAATCGCCGCGGTGTCGACGCCGAGCAGGCGTGCCGCTTCCCCGGGGTGCGGGGTCAGGACAATGTGTTCCGGAAGTGCGCGCGGCTCGGCGTGAAGCAGATTGAGCCCATCGGCATCCAGCACCGTGGGCAAGCCGGCGTCCAGCGCGGTGGTCCAGAGAGCGTGCCCCCAGGCCGCCTGGCCGAGTCCGGGACCGAGGGCCACCACCGATGCCTTGTCGAGCATGGGCTGCAACGCCTGCGGGCCGTTGACGCCATGTGCCATCAACTCCGGGCGCGCGGCATTCATCGCCAGCACGTTCTCCTCGCGGGTGGCCACACTGACCAGTCCCGCGCCCGTTCGGAGCGCAGCCTCGGCAGCCATGCGCACGGCACCGCCGGTACCGTGGTCGCCGCCGATCGCGAGGATATGGCCGTTACTGCCCTTGTGCGAATCCCTCGGACGACGCGGCAACGAGGCTTCGATGAGCAGGCACGCGTCCGGCGACTCCAGCGCGCTGTCCGGCAGGTCGAGTGAATGGAGCTCGATATCGCCCGCCACCTCGGCCCGATGCGTATGCAAGCCGCGTTTGTGCACGATGAAGGTCGCCGTGGCGTCGGCGCGGACGACCACACCCGGACAGTCGCCCGTGTCTGCGTTCAGTCCCGAGGGCACGTCCAGCGCGAACACGGCAACCTTCGCGGCATTGAGCGCTTCGATCGCCTTGCAGGCCTCGCCCTCCGGTGCGCGATTGAGTCCCGTCCCGTAGATCGCATCCACGATCAGTTCGGCGGCCGGCAGCGAGGGCCACGCCTCGAAGGCCTCAACGCGGCCGCCCACGGCCTCGAAGGCCTGCCGTGCCTGAGAGGCGTCCGCGCCACTGGGTACGCCGAGTGCCAGGAGGTCGACGGCCAGACCATCCCGCAGCGCATCGCGCGCGACCAGATAGCCGTCGCCACCGTTATTTCCCGGGCCGCACACCACTCTGAGTCGCCGGACCTGCGGCCAGCGCAGCCGGAGCATCCGATAGGCGGCCGCCGCGGCACGCGTCATCAGTTCGAAGCCCGGGATGCCGAGTTCGTCGATCGCGCGCCGGTCGATGGCACGGGCCTGCCCGGACGTGAAGAGGGCGATATCGAGGTTGGGTGCGGTCATCGGAGGATTATAGGAGGGCCAAGTAGAATGCACGTATGCCCGCCACCACCGACACCGACTACGCCGCACTCGCCACCGACATCAAACGTTGGGCGCGCGAGCTCGGCTTCGCGGATGTCGGCATCGCGGGCACGGACCTCGGTCACGACGAGGCATATCTCGAACGCTGGCTGGCCGATGGCCATCACGGGGAGATGGACTACATGGCGCGCCACGGCACACGCCGCAGCCGCCCGGCTGAACTCGAGCCCGGCACCTTACGCGTGGTGTCCGTGCGCATGGACTACATACCGCCCGGCACGTCGAACGCCTGGGACGTGGTCAACGATGGCGAAAAGGCCTACATCGCCCGCTACGCGCTGGGGCGCGACTATCACAAGGTCATGCGCAACCGCCTGCAGAAACTGGCGGCAAAGATTGGCGAACACATCGGCGACTTCGGCTACCGGGCCTATGTGGATTCGGCACCGGTACTCGAGAAAGCGCTGGCCCGTAATGCGGGGCTCGGCTGGATCGGCAAGCACACGGTCCTGATCAACAAGCGCGCGGGCTCGTATTTTTTCCTCGGTGAGCTGTACACCGATCTGCCCCTGCCCGTCGACGAACCCGCGAGCGCGCATTGCGGCAGCTGTCGCCGGTGCATCGATATCTGCCCGACCCAGGCGATCGTGGCGCCGTATCGACTCGACGCTCGTAAGTGCATTTCATACCTGACGATCGAGCTCAAGGGCAGCATTCCCGAGGAGCTGCGCGCACCGATCGGCAATCGTGTGTTCGGCTGCGATGACTGTCAGTTGATCTGCCCGTGGAACAAGTTTGCACAGGAGGCGACGGAGCCTGATTTCGCGCCAAGGCACAGCCTCGACGGCCCCAGGCTGGTCGACCTGTTCGCCTGGAGCGAATCCGAGTTTCTATCGCGCACCGAAGGCATGGCCATCCGCCGCACGGGTTATGAAGGCTGGCTGCGTAATCTGGCCGTCGGCCTGGGCAATGCGCCTACGTCCCGGGAGGTCGTCGAGGCACTCGAGGCGCGTGCCGACGATACCTCGGCGATCGTCCGCGAGCATGTTGCCTGGGCGCGCAAACGTCATTCACCGGCGCGGTAACGAAAAAAGGCTCCGTTCCCGGAGCCTTTTTCACTGAAGTCAGGCCATGCCGCCCGACTTCCTCACGATCAACATCGCCAGCTCGAGCGACTGTTCGTAATTCAGCCGTGGATCGACCATCGACTTGTAAGCGCGATCGAGGTCCGTCTCGACCAGACCGCGCGCGCCACCGAGACACTCCGTGACGTTTTCGCCGGTGAGTTCGAGATGGACACCGCCAAGACGCGTGCCGGCGGCCGCATGGATGTCGAACGCCTGGTCGAGCTCGCCCGCGATATTGGTGAAACGACGCGTCTTGTAGCCGTTGCTGGTGCTTTCGGTGTTGCCATGCATCGGATCGGCGACCCAGAGGACGCGCCGGCCTTCGCGCTTGACCGCCTCGAGCAACGGCTGCAGCTGCGTACCGATCTTGTCGTTCCCCATTCGATGAATCAGGGTCAGACGGCCCGGCTCCTCCGTCGGATTCAGCACATCGATCAGCCGGATGAGTTCGTCCGGCTGAACCGTGGGGCCGACTTTCACGGCGATCGGGTTGCGGATGCCGCGGAAGTACTCCGTGTGAGCGCCGTCGAGTGCCGCGGTGCGCATACCGATCCACGGGTAGTGCGTCGACAGGTTGAACCAGCCGTCCTGACGCGGCACCTGGCGAGTCAGAGCTTCCTCGTAATGCAGGAGCAGCGCTTCATGCGAGGTGTAGAAGTCCACACGCGAGTAACTGGAGATCGACTGACCGGCCAGCGTTTCCATGAAACGCAGCGAGTCGCCGATGGTCGCGACCATGCGCTTGTATTCGGCAGCCAGCGGCGAGTGGTCGACCCAGGCGAGATCCCAGTATTCCGGGTGATGCAGGTCGGCAAAACCGCCGTCGATCAGGGCGCGGACGAAATTCATCGTCATCGCCGAACGCGCGTGCGCCTTGATGAAGCGCTGCGGATCCGGGCGACGCGCCTCCGGGGTGAACTCCGGGCTGTTGACCAGGTCGCCACGGAACGCCGGCAGCGTGACGCCGTCACGGGTTTCCGTGTCCGCCGAGCGCGGCTTGGCATACTGACCCGCAAAACGCCCCACCCGGAGCACCGGCTTCTTCATGCCGTGCACGAGCACGAGGCTCATCTGCAGCAGCACCTTCAGGCGGTTGGAGATGATCGGGCTGTTGCAGTCGGCGAAGCTCTCGGCGCAGTCGCCACCCTGAAGCAGGAATCGCTCGCCGTCCTGCGCCTCGGCAATGCGCTGCTTCAGCGTGAGGATTTCCCACGACGTGACCAGCGGCGGCAGTTCACCCAGCTGACCCAGGGCACGATTGAGCTCCGCCTGATCTTCATAGGTGGGCTGCTGGAGGGCGGTCCTCGACCGCCACGACCCCGGCGTCCATTCGGCGGACGGGGGAACTACGGCTTTGAGGGAGTGCTGCATGACGGCGGTGCCTTCGTAATGGCGCCTTGGCGGCGCGAGAAAATCAGCGAACGGTGCGGCGGATGGCAAGGAGAGCCCAGACGATCAGAATCACGAACCAGAGCAGGGTCCAGCCCGGCATGGGGATGCCCAGGATAGGTTCGATCCTGGCGCACTCACCCGAGCCGGTGAACGCGAGCTTGAGCATCTTCGTGAACGGAAATGCGTCGAACAGATAGCCCAGGCCGGGACCGCACGCGGGGATCTGATCGGCCGGCAGGGATTGCAGCCAGAGATGTCGGCCCGCCGTAGCGATGCCCCAGAGTCCACCCAGCGTGATGAGCGTCGCATAGACGACACGGCCTGATCGGCTCTTCGGCGAATGAAGGCCACCGATGAGGAAGAACAGACCCATCGTGCAGACGGCGATGCGCTGAAAGATGCACAGCGGGCACGGATCGAGATGCATGACGTACTGTGCGTAGAGCGCGAAGGCCATGAGGCCGGCACACACGACGAAACCCAGCAGGAAACGCGAACGGAGCGACAAGGTAGAGAGGGCCATGGGGGGTTGGTGCGTTGCGGGACACCCACGTTAACCCGATGTGCATGCCCTTGTCAGTAGGCGCGTGAAGTTTCTTTTGTAACCATAGATCAAGCACTTGCGTAGCTGACAGCCCACCGGGCATAAAAAAAGCCCCGGCAGGTTACCCGGCCGGGGCTTCTTCACTTTCAGCCGCGAGGCTTACTCGGCGTCGGCAGCCGAAGCGGCGGCCGGGCGATCCACCAGCTCGACGTACGCCATCGGAGCGTTGTCGCCCGGGCGGAAGCCGCACTTGAGGATGCGCAGGTAGCCACCGGGACGCTGCAGGTAGCGGGGACCGAGCTCGACGAACAGCTTACCGACGGCCTCTTTGTCGCGCAGACGCGCAAACGCGAGACGACGGTTGGCAACGCCATCGGTCTTGGAGAGCGTGATGAGCGGCTCAGCAATACGACGGAGTTCCTTGGCCTTGGGAAGCGTGGTGCGGATAAGCTCGTGCTTGATCAGCGACGCGGCCATGTTCTTGAACATGGCTTCGCGGTGGCTGCTCGTGCGGTTGAGCTTGCGACCGGATTTCTGGTGACGCATGGCGATAACTCTCTATGTCTGTTGTTATGAAAAGCCGGCCAGGATGAGCCGACTTCCCGCGGTTACCCGCTGATGCGAGGCTGTCATAACGCCTCGCTGTAAGAGCACGGCCTCTTTGGACCGCTTTGAAGATCCGGAGGAAGTGCGCGACGGCATCCACCGGATGGAGCAAAGAATCGGGGCGATCGAAATGCGATCGCCCCGTTTGAATCAGCCCAGCTGCATACCGTGCGACAAGCCCGGCGGCGGCCAGTTTTCGAGCTTCATGCCCAGAGCGAGACCACGCCCGCCCAGGACATCCTTGATTTCCGTCAGCGACTTCTTGCCAAGGTTCGGCGTCTTTAACAGCTCGACTTCGGTCTTCTGGACCAGGTCGCCGATGTAGTAGATGCTTTCGGCCTTGAGGCAGTTCGCGGAACGGACCGTCAGTTCGAGGTCGTCGATCGGACGCAGCAGAAGCGGGTCGAAACCGCCCTTCTCCGCCTTGGTCGAATCGCTCTCGCGGCGCGAGAAGTCGCCGAAAACCGACAGCTGATCGTTGATGATTTCAGCCGCCTTGCGGACAGCGTCTTCAGCACCGATCGTGCCGTTCGTTTCGATATCGAGCACGAGCTTATCGAGGTTGGTGCGCTGCTCGACACGAGCGGCGTCCACTTCGTAAGCGACGCGCAGGACCGGCGCGAACGACGCGTCGAGCTGCAGACGGCCGATCGGCCGCGTCTCGTCATCCGGGTGCTGGCGGGCGCTGGCCGGCTGGTAGCCGACACCGCGACGCACCTTCAGACGCATGTTCAGTGCCACATCCTTGGTGAGGTGGCAGATCACGTGATCCGGATTGACGATTTCAACGGAGTGGTCGACGGCGATATCGCCTGCCGTGACCACGCCCTTGCCCTTCTTCGACAGCGTCAGGGTGACTTCGTCACCGCTGTGCTGACGGATGGCGACATCCTTGAGGTTCAGCAGGACTTCGATCACGTCCTCCTGCAGGCCTTCCAGAGTGGTGTACTCGTGCAGTACGCCGTCGATTTCGACCTCGACGATCGCGCTGCCCGGAATCGAAGAGAGCAGCACGCGACGCAGCGCGTTGCCCAGGGTGTGACCAAAGCCACGCTCGAGCGGCTCGACCACCACCTTAGCGCGGTTCGCTCCAAGCTGCTCGACGCTGAGGCCACGAGGCCGCAGCACACTAGTTGACGAAACTGCCATGCAAGGCTCCGGTGAAGATTACTTCGAGTAAAGCTCGACGATCAGGGCTTCGTTGATGTCGGCCGGCAGATCACCGCGATCCGGCACAGCCTTGAACGTGCCTGCGAACTTCTTGCTGTCGACCTCGACCCAGGACGGACGAAGGTCCATCGTGTCGAAAACCGTCGCTGCTTCCTGGACTCGCAGCTGAGTGCGAGCCTTTTCGGTCAGCGAGACTTCGTCGCCCGGACGGACGTGGAAGGAAGGCACGTTGACCTTCTTACCATTGACCGTCACGGCCTTGTGGGCCACGAGCTGACGAGCCTGGGCGCGGGTGACCGCGAAACCCATACGGAACACGACGTTGTCGAGACGGCTTTCCAGGAGGCGCAGCAGGTTTTCACCCGTATTGCCCTTCTGGGTCGAAGCCTTGGTGTAGTAGTTGCTGAACTGACGCTCAAGCACACCATAGATGCGCTTGACCTTCTGCTTCTCACGCAGCTGGACTGCGTAATCGGAAAGACGGGCGCGCTTGTTGGCGCCATGCTGACCGGGTTTGTTTTCGAGCTTGCACTTGGAATCAAGCGCGCGGGCCGGGCTCTTAAGACCGAGGTCGGCACCTTCACGACGCGCAAGTTTGCAGGTAGCTCCACGATAACGGGCCATGGGTATGCTCCTTAGACGCGACGCTTCTTGGGGGGACGGCAGCCGTTATGCGGAATCGGCGTGACATCGATAATGTTGAGCACTTTGTAGCCCAACGCATTCAGTGAACGCACGGCCGACTCACGGCCCGGGCCGGGGCCCTTGATGCGAACTTCCACAGTTTTCACACCGTAGTCGCCTGCAGCGCGGCCGGCCTTTTCGGCGGCAACCTGGGCAGCGAACGGGGTCGACTTACGGGAGCCGCGGAAACCCGCGCCGCCTGCAGTCGCCCACGACAGGGCGTTGCCCTGACGATCGGTGATCGTGACGATGGTGTTGTTGAAAGAAGCCTGCACGTGTGCCACGGCATCCGTGACGACGCGCTTGATCTTCTTCTTGGTTTTAACCGGCTTAGCCATAATCGGTATCCGTTACTTCTTGATCGGACGACGCGGACCCTTACGGGTACGGGCGTTGGTACGCGTGCGCTGGCCGCGCACCGGCAGGCCACGACGGTGGCGCAGGCCACGGTAGCAACCCAGGTCCATCAGGCGCTTGACCGCCATGCCGACTTCGCGGCGGAGGTCACCTTCGACCGTGTACTTAGCGATTTCAGCTCGGATCTTTTCGACCTCGCCTTCGCTAAGCGACTTGATGGGCGTGGTCGGAACCACGCCTGCATCCACACAAACCTGCTTCGCCCGCGAACGGCCGATTCCGAAAATGCTCTGCAGGCCGACCCAGACATGCTTCTGGACTGGCAAATTGACACCCGCGATGCGCGCCATGATGTACTGTCTCCGATGCGTTTCGTGCGCGGTAAACGCGCAATTTTAACCTGAATTAACCTAAACGGGAAGTCCTGCGGCGCTGGGCGCCAAGGCCTCCCCTACTTGGGGGCTTATCGTCCAATCTCAGCCACGGCGGAGATTGGACTTCTTGAGCAGACTCTCGTACTGGTGGCTGACGAGATGGGCCTGGACCTGAGCCGTGAAGTCCATCACCACCACCACCACGATCAGCAGCGAAGTGCCGCCGAAATAGAACGGTACGTGCCAGGCGTTCTGCATGAACGTGGGCACCAGGCAGACCAGCACGATGTAAATCGCGCCAACACCGGTAAGCCGGGTCATGACGCCATCGATGTAGTCAGCCGTCGCGCGACCCGGACGAATACCCGGAATCAACGCGCCCGAACGCTTGAGGTTATCCGCCGTTTCCTGCGAGTTGAACACGATCGCCGTATAGAAGAAGGCGAATCCGATCACCAGCACCGCGAACACGATGTCGTGGACCGGCTCACCCGGGCTCAGCGCCGTGGTCAGCCACTGCAACCAGCGCGACTGATTGGCTGAGCCAAACCAGGTCGCGGCGGTTGCCGGAAAAAGCAGAAGGCTCGTCGCGAAGATCGGCGGAATGACGCCCGCCATGTTGATCTTCAGCGGCAGGTGCGAGGTCTGGCGCTGGAACTGGCGCTGGCTGCCCTGCTTCGCGTAGTTCACGGTGATGCGCCGCTGGGCGCGCTCCATGAACACCACGAACGCAGTCACCGCCAGGATCAGTGCCGTCACCATGAGCAACTTCAGAACCGACAGCTCACCGTTGTTCGCCATGGTCAGCGTGTGCGCGATGGCACCCGGCAGACCCGCGACGATACCGGCGAAGATCAGCATCGAGATACCGTTGCCGATACCGCGTTCCGTGATCTGCTCACCCAGCCACATCAGGAACATCGTGCCGGCGGTGAGGCCGACAACCGATGCCATGACGAAGCCGGCACCCGGCATGTAGACGACCGGACCGCTGGCGCCGACCTGCTTCTGCAGGGCGACCGCGATACCGAAAGCCTGAAATGCCGCCAGACCGACCGTGCCGAAACGCGTGTACATAGTCATCTTGCGACGACCCGACTCGCCTTCCTTACGCAGAGCCATGAGCGACGGAATGACCGAGCCCATCATCTGCACCACGATCGATGCCGAGATATACGGCACCACACCGAGCGCGAACACCGAGAAACGCGACAGCGAACCACCGGAGAACATGTTGACCATGTTCAACAGGCCGCCGCCGCCTTCCACCAGGCTCGTCATCGCCTCAGGATTCACGCCCGGAACCGGGATGAACGAACCGAGGCGGAAGACGATCAGCGCACCGATCAGGAAGAAGATGCGCTGACGCAGTTCCGTCAGTTTGCCCAGCGAGCCGAGCGTTGTGCCCTGCGCTGCAGCCACCTGATTACTCCACGCTGCCGCCGGCGGCTTCGATAGCCGCCTTGGCGCCGGCTGTCGCAAGCACGCCCGAGAGCTTGATCGCGCGATTGATTTCACCCTTCAGGACAATCTTGACCTTCTTCGCGCGGCTGGTCACGAGACCGGCGGCGTGGAGAGCGATCAGATCGATCGTGTCGGCTTCGATGACGGCGAGCTGGTACAGCATGACCTGCTGCGTGTCGGCCTTCTTCAGCGAGCGGAAGCCCACCTTCGGAAGACGACGCTGCAGCGGCATCTGGCCGCCTTCGAAACCCACGCGGTGCGTGTTACCCGCACGGGCGTGCTGACCCTTGTGACCACGGCCGGCCGTCTTGCCGAGGCCGGAGCCGATACCGCGAGCGACGCGGGTACGGGTCTTGCGAGCGCCCTTACCGGGCCTGAGATCGTTAAGACGCATGACTTACTCCTCGACCCGAACCAGGTAGTAGACCTTGTTGATAAGGCCACGGACCTGCGGGCTATCCTTCAGTTCGCGGACGTCGTTGAGCTTGCCGAGGCCGAGGGCCTTGACGCTCAGACGATGACGACCCTGCACGCCGCGCAGACCCTTGACCAGGCGCACGCGGACGGTACCGCCAGCGGCGGTTTCATTCTTCTTAGCCATTGCCGAGAACCTCTTCGATCGTCTTGCCACGCTTGGCGGCGATGCGCTTCGGCGAAGCAACGGCCTGCAGACCCTTGATCGTCGCGCGGACGAGGTTGATCGGGTTGCGCGAGCCGACAGCCTTGGCGAGCACGTCCTTCACGCCAACCACTTCGAGGACAGCGCGCATGGCGCCGCCGGCGATGACGCCGGTACCCTGCGAAGCAGGCTGCATGTAGACGCGAGCCGCACCGTGGTTGGCCTTGATGGCGTACCACAGCGTGCCGTTGTTGAGTTCGATGGACACCATGTTGCGGCGGGCGCGCTCCATGGCCTTGGAGATGGCAACCGGCACTTCACGCGCCTTGCCATAACCAAAACCGACGCGGCCTTCGCCATCGCCGACAACCGTCAGCGCGGTGAAGCTCATCTGGCGGCCACCCTTGACGGTCTTGGCCACGCGGTTGACGGCGATAAGCTTTTCAAGCATGCCGTCCGAATTTTCGCGATCTGTCGAGGACATCTCTTTTCCTGATAGCCCGGCATGGTAGTTAGCCGGGACTTCTGTTTACGGCTCGGTCGCCGCTTGGAGTTGTAGTTACAGCGGGCGGCACCGGCCCCTGAGGACCGATACCGTGGCCTGACGCCTCTTAGAACTTGAGGCCGGCCTCACGAGCCGCATCGGCCAGAGCCTTGATGCGACCGTGATAGCGGAAACCCGAGCGGTCGAACGCGACAGCTTCGATACCGGCGGCCTGGGCGCGCTCGGCAACGATGCGGCCCACCGTGGTGGCGGCTTCGATGTTCTTCTTGCTCTTGAGACCTTCGGCAACCGAGCTCTGCACGGTCGAGGCGGCTGCCACGACGGTGCCGTTCGGCGCGAAGACCTGGGCGTAGATGTGCTGACCGGTGCGGTGCACGCTCAGGCGGGCGACGGCGAGCTCACGGATGTGGGCACGGGTCGACTTGGCGCGGCGCAGGCGGGATGTATTCTTGTTCATCGTCTGGTCTCCAGAAAGCGGATAGGCCGATTAGGCCTTCTTGGCTTCCTTCAGGATGATCTTCTCGCCGGCGTAGCGAACGCCCTTGCCCTTGTAGGGCTCCGGCGAACGGAAAGCACGGATCTTGGCGGCCGTCTGGCCCACGAGCTGCTTGTCGGCACCCTTGATAAGGATTTCCGTCTGCGTCGGGACTTCGATGGTGATGCCTTCCGGCGCGTCGAACACGACCGGGTGCGAGAAGCCGAGGGAAAGGTTTACGGCCTTGCCTGCCAGCTGCGCGCGGTAACCGACGCCGACGAGCTCGAGCTTCTTCTCGAAGCCGCTGGCCACGCCAGTCACCATGTTGGCGATGATCGCGCGGGCGGTGCCGCCGAACTTGTCGTCTGCACCGTCGGCCAGAACGATCGTAAGGACGCCATTGTCCTGCGAGAGCGAGACGCCCGGCAGCTCGTGGGTCGTCAGGGTGCCCTTCGGGCCCTTGACCGAGACCGTGCCATTGGCGACGGAGACTTCAACGCCCTTCGGGAGGGTGATGGGGAGCTTGGCTACGCGTGACATATCGGGACTCCTTACGCCACCTGGCCGATGACTTCGCCGCCCAGACCCTTCGAACGGGCCTGCGCGTCGGTCAGGAGACCGGCGGAAGTCGAGATGATCGAGATACCCAGGCCACCGAGGACCTTCGGCAGCTCGTCCTTGCCGCGGTAGACGCGGAGACCGGAACGGCTGACACGGGAAATGGTTTCAATGGCCGGACGGCCTTCGAAATACTTGAGCTTGATCTCGAGGACCGGCTTGCCCGCTTCGTCAGCGGTACGGGCGTCGAGGATGTAGCCTTCGTTCTGAAGAAGCTTGGCCAGGGCCAGCTTCACTTTCGACGACGGCATACGTACAACCGCTTTGCCAGACGCCTGGCCGTTGCGGATGCGCGTAAACAGATCGGCGATGGGATCAGTCATGCTCATAAGAAAAACCCTTGAGAGTACCGATATCCGTATGACCGGAAATCTTAAATTGTAGTGCCGACAAATCGTCGGTCTGCATTGCGCAGACCGACGACTATAGCAGCATGAGGCGGCCTGGACAAGTTTTGTCCAGGACCACCCTCCCCCGCCGGAGCGGAGGCTGTTTTTTACCAGCTAGCCTTGCGCAGACCCGGGACGTCACCACGCATGGTGGCTTCGCGGAGCTTGTTGCGGCCGAGGCCGAACTTGCTGTAAACGCCACGCGGGCGGCCAGTCAGTGCGCAGCGGTTACGCTGGCGCGACGGGCTCGCATCACGGGGAAGCTTCTGCAGCTTCGTCTGGGCTTCCATCTTCTCGTCGTACGAAGCGGTCGCGCTCAGAACGATCGCCTTGTATTCCGCACGCTTGGCAGCGTACTTCTTGACGAGCTTGGTGCGCTTGAGGTCGCGCTCGACCATCGAGGTCTTGGCCATGTTCTACCTGTTGATCAGTTGCGGAACGGGAAGCTGAAAGCTTCCAGCAGCGCCTTGGCTTCTTCGTCGGTCTTCGCGGTCGTGGTGATGGAGATATCCATACCGCGCAGCGCGTCAACCTGATCGAAGTCGATTTCCGGGAAAATGATCTGTTCCTTGACGCCGAAGTTGTAGTTACCACGGCCATCGAAGGCACGGCCCGAGACACCACGGAAGTCGCGCGTACGCGGCAGCGAGATGTTGATCAGGCGGTCCAGGAATTCCCACATCTGGGCACGACGCAGCGTGACCTTGCAACCGATCGGCCAGCCATCGCGGATCTTGAACGAAGCGACCGACACGCGGGCCTTCGTCGTGATCGGCTTCTGACCGGCGATCTTCGTCATGTCGGCAACGGCGTTATCGAGGATCTTCTTGTTACCGGCAGCTTCGCCGACGCCCATGTTGAGCGTGATCTTCGTAATGCGCGGAACCTGCATCACATTCTGGTAACCGAAGCGCTCAGTGAGCTTCTGCATTACCGACTCTTTGTAAAACGTTTCAAGACGGGTCATGACTTCGGTTCCTTACGCGTCGACTACTTCGCCGGAGCGGAACACGCGCACCTTGCGCCCGTCCTCGAGCGTCTTGGTGCCAGCGCGCTCGCCCTTGTTCGTGGCGGAGTTGAAGAGCTGTACATTGGAGATATGGATCGAGGCCTCACGCTCGACGATCCCACCCGGCTGGTTGGCCTGGGGGTTCGGCTTGGTGTGGCGCTTGACCAGGTTGACGTTCGAGACGACAACGCGGTCGCCATCGACGCGCAGCACGTCGCCGCGCTGCCCCTTGTTCTTGCCGGTGATGACGACGACGTTGTCACCCTTGCGGATACGGTTCATGTCTGGCCTCCGCTCAGAGCACTTCGGGCGCGAGCGAGACGATCTTCATGAACTTCTCGTTGCGCAGCTCGCGGGTAACCGGCCCGAAAATACGGGTGCCGATCGGCTCGAGCTTATTGTTGAGGAGGACGGCCGCGTTACCGTCGAAACGGATAACGGAACCGTCAGCGCGGCGCACACCCTTGGCGGTACGAACCACCACGGCGTTGTACACCTCACCCTTCTTGACCTTACCGCGAGGAATGGCGTCCTTGATGGTCACCTTGATCACATCACCGACGCTGGCGTAACGGCGCTTCGAGCCGCCCAGCACCTTGATGCACATCATTTCCTTCGCACCGCTGTTGTCCGCTGCGGAAAGCGAGCTTTGCACCTGAATCATGGCTGCTCTTCTCCTTAGACTTCAGCGCGCGTGACGATTTCGACCACGCGGTGATGTTTGGTCTTCGACAGCGGACGGCATTCCGCGATCCGCACCAGGTCGCCCTCGTTCGCACCGGTCTCGTCATGTGCGTGGAGCTTCGTGGAGCGGCGGATGATCTTGCCGAGCAGCGGATGCTGCACCTGACGCTCGATCAGAACCGTTACGGTATGGTCCATCTTGTTGCTGATGACACGACCCGTGAGGGTGCGCGCCGTCTTCGTGTTATCACTCATGTCCGCCGTCCTTACTTCTTAGCGCCGAGCACGAACTTCGTGCGGGCGATGTCACGCCGAACGCGGCGCAGCTGGTGCGGCTGAGTGAGCTGACCGGAGCCCTTCTGCATGCGCAGATTGAACTGCTCCTTGCGAAGGTCCAGCAGATCCTGCTTAAGCTCTTCCGCCGACTTCTGATTGATATCTTTGCTGGCCATTACATCACCGCCCTGGAGACGAACTGGGTCTGGACGGACAGCTTTGCTGCGGCCAGACGGAACGCTTCGCGTGCCGTCGTCTCGTCGACACCTTCGATTTCATAAAGCATGCGACCGGGCTGGATCGGAGCGACCCAGAACTCGACGCTACCCTTACCGGCGCCCATTCGAACTTCGATCGGCTTGCGGGTGATCGGCTTGTCCGGGAAGACCCGGATCCAAAGCTTGCCGCCACGCTTGACGAAACGCGTGATGCAACGACGGGCCGCTTCGATCTGACGTGCGGTCAGCTGACCGTGCGTCGTCGCCTTGAGGCCGTACTCGCCGAAGCTCACGAGATTGGAGTTGAACGCCAGGCCGTCATTGCGGCCCTTGAACTGCTTGCGGAACTTAGTGCGCTTAGGTTGCAACATGGCAACGCTCCTTACTTGGCCGTCCGCTCGCGGCGGTTTTCACCACCGTCGCGGCGCGACTGCTGAGGCTGCTGTTCTTCCTTCGACTCGGCCGTAGCTGCCGCCAGATCGAAGATCTCGCCCTTATAGACCCATACCTTGACACCGATGATGCCGTACTGGGTCTTGGCTTCGGCGGTGCCGTAGTCGATGTCCGCACGCAGCGTGTGCAGCGGAACGCGACCTTCACGGGCCCACTCGGAGCGAGCGATCTCGGCGCCATTCAGACGGCCGGAGACGTTGATCTTGATGCCCAGGGCACCGAGGCGCATCGCGTTACCAACCGAGCGCTTCATGGCGCGGCGGAACATGATGCGACGCTCGAGCTGCTGAGCGATCGATTCAGCGACGAGCTGGGCATCGAGCTCCGGCTTACGGACTTCGCTGACGTTGATGTGCGTCGGGACGCCCATCATGTCGGTGACTTCCTTACGCAGCTTCTCGATGTCCTCACCCTTCTTGCCGATCACCACGCCCGGACGGGCGGTGTGGATCGTCACGCGGGCGGTCTTGGCCGGGCGCTCGATCTGGATCTTCGAGATACCCGCGGCGGCGAGCTTCTTGCGGAGCATCTCACGGACCTTCAGGTCCGCTGCGAGATACACAGCATACTCACCCTTGTTTGCGTACCACTTCGAGTTCCAGTCCTTGGCAATGCCGAGGCGGATACCGGTGGGATGAACTTTATGACCCATCGTCTCTTACCCCAGTCAGTTGCCAACAACCACAGTGATGTGGCTGGTGCGCTTCAGGATGCGCGAACCGCGGCCTTTGGCGCGGGCGTACATACGCTTCATCGCCGGACCTTCGTCGACGAAGATGCGTGCGACCTTCAGCTCGTCGACGTCGGCACCGAGATTGTTCTCGGCATTGGCGACGGCGGAGAGCAGCACCTTGCGAACAAGGTGAGCGGCCTTCTTGTTGGTAAAGGCGAGCACGTCGCTGGCTCGGCCCACGGGCAAACCGCGGACCAGGTCAGCCACCAGGCGTGCCTTCTGCGCCGAGATGCGGGCGCTGCGCAGGATCGCTTTGGCTTCGGTGCTCATCACTTGCCCTTCTTGTCGCCGGCGTGGCCCTTGTACGTGCGGGTCACCGCGAACTCGCCGAGCTTGTGCCCGACCATGTTCTCGTTGATCAACACAGGCACATGCTGGCGGCCGTTGTGGATGGCGATGGTCAGACCGACCATCTCCGGCAGGATCATCGAACGACGCGACCAGGTCTTGATCGGACGCTTGTTATTGGCGGAAACGGCGGCTTCCACCTTTTTCACGAGGTGCAGGTCGACGAACGGACCTTTTTTTAGAGAGCGCGGCATGATCGTTTCCTAATTACTTGCGACGACGCACGATGAACTGTTCGGTGCGCTTGTTGTTGCGCGTCTTGTAGCCCTTGGTCGGCGTGCCCCACGGCGAGACCGGATGACGGCCACCGGAGGTCTTGCCTTCACCACCGCCATGCGGATGGTCGACCGGGTTCATGACGACGCCGCGGACGGTCGGACGAATACCTGCCCAACGCTTCT
Source organism: Luteibacter mycovicinus (assembly GCF_000745235.1). Lineage (NCBI taxonomy): Bacteria > Pseudomonadati > Pseudomonadota > Gammaproteobacteria > Lysobacterales > Rhodanobacteraceae > Luteibacter > Luteibacter mycovicinus. The sequence continues at coordinate 3,390,924 of NZ_JQNL01000001.1, read as the reverse complement.
TACCGGCCTTGCCGAGCTTGCGCAGGCTGTGTTCGGAGTTGCCGACTTCACCGATGGTGGCGCGGCATTCAACCGGGACGCGACGCATTTCGCCGGAGCGAAGACGCAGCGTGGCATAGCCCTGCTCGCGAGCGACCAGCTGGACCGAAGCGCCGGCGGAGCGTGCGATCTGCGCACCCTTGCCCGGCTTCATCTCGATGCAGTGGATCGTGGAACCGACCGGGATCGAACGAAGCGGCAGGCAGTTGCCCGGCTTGATCGGGGAGTCGGAACCCGACACGAGACGATCGCCAACCGCCACGCCCTTCGGCGCGATGATGTAGCGGCGCTCGCCGTCGGCGTAGCACAGCAGCGCGATGTGCGCGGTGCGGTTCGGATCGTATTCAAGACGCTCGACAACGGCGGCAATGCCTTCCTTGTCGCGCTTGAAGTCGATGATGCGGTACGCCTGCTTGTGACCGCCGCCGCGATGACGGGTGGTGATGCGACCGTAATGGTTGCGACCGCCGGTCTTCGACTGCGATTCGGTCAGGGGCGCGTAAGGAGCGCCCTTGTACAGACCTTCGGTCCGCACGCTGACAGCGTCGCGGCGGCCCGGGGAGGTCGGCTTGTGAGTGATCAGTGCCATCTCAATTCAACTCCTGGCTCAGGCCTTGGCCGACACGTCGATCGTATGACCGTCGGCGAGGCGCACGTAGGCCTTACGCTTGCCCTGGCGGTTGCCAGTGCGGAAGCGGAACGACTTGACCTTGCCCTTCGTGTTAACGAGGTTCACATCCAGGACTTTGACGTCGAAGAGATGTTCCACCGCTGCACGGACATCGGCCTTGGTCGCCTCAGGCGCCACGACGAAAACGTACTGGTTATTCTCAGCAAGGCGAGCCGACTTCTCGGAGATGTGCGGCGCGCGAAGCGTATTAAGCGTGCGTTCGGTGCTCATGCGAGCCACTCCTCGACCTTCTTGACCGCGTCCACCGTCATGACGACGTAGTCGCTACCGACCAGGCTGACCGGATTCAGGGCCAGCACGTCGACGACGTGGATGTACGGAATGTTGCGAGCGGACAGGTACAGCGCTTCAGTGGCGTCTTCCGACACCAGCAGCACGCGACCCTTGACTTCGAGCTCGGCCAGCTTGGCGATCATGCCCTTGGTGCTCGGGGCTTCCATCGACAGCTCGGACACGACCTTCAGGCGATCCTGACGGTTGAGTTCGGCGACGATCGAACGGATCGCGACGCGGTAAGCCTTGCGGTTGACCTTCTGCTCGAAGCTGCGCGGCTTGGCCGCGAACGTCACACCACCGCCGACAAAGATCGGGGCGCGGTAATCGCCGTGGCGTGCGCCGCCACCCTTCTGCTTCTTGAACTTCTTGGTCGTACCGGACATCTGACCGCGAGACAGCTGAGCCTTCGTGCCGGCACGGCCAGCCGCCTGATAGGCGGTGACGACCTGATGCACGAGGGCCTTCTTGTACTCGCCGCCGAACACGTCGTCCGACACGGTGAGCGCCTTGGCGCCAATAACGTTGAGTTCCATGGCGTCTCTCCTCAGCCCTTGGTCGTCGGGCGGATCACGACATCACCACCCGGCGCGCCCGGGACTGCGCCCTTGACTGCGATGAGGTGACGCTCGGAATCGACCTTGACCACTTCGAGGCCCTGCTGGGTGCGGTTGACCGCGCCCATGTGGCCCGACATCTTCTTACCAGGGAACACGCGGCCCGGCGTCTGACGCTGACCGATCGAGCCAGGGGCGCGATGCGACAGCGAGTTACCGTGCGTGGCGTCGCCCATCTTGAAGTGGTGACGCTTGATGGTGCCCTGGAAACCCTTACCCTTCGACACGCCGGCGACGTCGACCGTCTGACCGACAGTGAACACGTCGTCAGCCTTGATCTCGGTGCCGATCGCGTACTTGCCTGCGTCTTCCGCGGAAACGCGGAACTCCCACAGACCGCGGCCGGGCTCGACCTTGGCGTTAGCGTAGTGACCCTTCAGCGGCGAGGTGAGGAGCGAGGCGCGCTTGGCACCCGTCGTCACCTGCACGGCGCTGTAGCCGTCGTTTTCTTCGGTCTTCACCTGCGTCACACGATTCGGGGTCGCTTCAATCAGCGTCACCGGAATCGAGCGGCCGTCTTCGGTGAAGAGCCGGCTCATGCCGCACTTGCGGCCAACCAGTCCGATACTCATCTTCGTATCCTTTTATCCGCTCAGCCGAGCTTGATCTGCACGTCAACGCCAGCCGCGAGATCGAGCTTCATGAGCGCGTCCACGGTCTTGTCGTTGGGGTCGACGATGTCCAGAACGCGCTTGTGCGTACGGGTCTCGTACTGGTCGCGGGCATCTTTGTCGACGTGCGGCGACACCAGAATGGTGTAGCGCTCAATCTTGGTCGGCAGCGGGATCGGGCCGAGGACCGTAGCGCCGGTGCGCTTGGCCGTCTCGACGATTTCGCTGGCCGAACGATCGATCAGACGATGATCGAACGCCTTGAGCCGGATGCGAATCTTTTGGTTCGCCATAAAAACCGTGTCCTGTTATCGAAAGAACGTTCTTGTGATTCGGAATGGCTTCTCGCCACCCCGCACAACCCTTGTTACTGACTTACGGGTGTCGCAACGGGCCGAACTGGAACGGTGTGGCACCGCCCGGAACGACCCGAAAAAGTCAGGCAGGCCGTATAAACGGCCCGCCTAGACAGAAAAGTATAGAATACACAACGACATCGGTCAACAGAGCTCGCGCCCGTTGGCCTGGCTGGCACTCTATGCGGCATCCTTGCCTGCGAACTCGAAGCACATTCCGTGCGCCTCATTTCGCGGTGAGCCCGTCCCGAAGGACTTAGGGCTGATATAACTCGGCGAATATAGCCGGTCTACCGGAGAAAAGGAAGCCCCTGCTCAAAAAATAACCAAAAAAAAGCGGGAGCTTTCGCTCCCGCCTCTTCAACAGCCGGACAGGTCACCCTGCCCCGGCGATTTCTTACTTGTTGATCTTGGCGACGACGCCGGCGCCGACGGTACGACCGCCTTCGCGGATCGCGAAGCGCAGGCCTTCGTCCATGGCGATCGGGAAGCCCAGGGTCACCGAGATCTTCACGTTGTCGCCCGGCATCACCATCTCGACGCCTTCCGGCAGCTTGATCGAACCGGTCACGTCCGTGGTACGGAAGTAGAACTGCGGACGATAGTTGCTGAAAAACGGCGTGTGACGGCCACCCTCGTCCTTCGACAGGATGTACACCTCACCCTCGAACTCGGTGTGCGGCGTGACCGACTTCGGAGCAGCCAGCACCTGGCCGCGCTCGACGTCTTCACGCTTCAGGCCGCGAACCAGCACGCCGACGTTGTCACCGGCCTGACCCTGGTCCAGCAGCTTGCGGAACATTTCCACGCCCGTGACCGTCGTCTGCTGGGTGTCCTTCAGACCGACCACTTCGGCCGGGTCACCCACCTTCACGATGCCGCGCTCGACGCGACCGGTCAGCACCGTGCCGCGACCCGAGATCGAGAACACGTCTTCGACCGGCAGCAGGAACGGCTTGTCGATCACGCGCTCCGGCTCCGGAATCCAGCTGTCCAGCGCATCGACCAGCTTGATGATCGACGGCACGCCGATTTCCGACTGGTCGCCGTCCAGCGCGAGGCGGGCCGAACCGTGAACGATCGGGGTGTCGTCGCCCGGGAACTCGTACTTCGACAGCAGCTCGCGGACTTCCATCTCGACCAGCTCGAGCAGCTCGGCGTCGTCGACCATGTCGGCCTTGTTCAGGAACACGACGATGTACGGCACGCCGACCTGACGCGAGAGCAGGATGTGCTCGCGGGTCTGCGGCATCGGACCGTCAGCGGCCGAGCACACCAGGATCGCGCCGTCCATCTGCGCCGCACCCGTGATCATGTTCTTCACATAGTCAGCGTGGCCCGGGCAGTCGACGTGACCGTAGTGACGGTTCGGCGACTCGTATTCCACGTGCGCGGTCGAGATCGTGATGCCGCGTGCCTTCTCTTCCGGCGCCGCATCGATCGAACCGTAGTCCTTGAACTCGCCACCGAAACGCTCGGCGCCGATCTTGGTCAGCGCGGCGGTCAGCGTGGTCTTGCCGTGGTCGACGTGACCGATGGTGCCGACGTTGACGTGCGGCTTCTTACGCTCGAACTTACCCTTTGCCATGACTCTGAAACCTCTGAAAAATCGTTAAAAGTTTTTATGAAGAAGCCCGATCAGGACTTCTTCATGACCTCGTCGGCGACATTCTTCGGCGCCGGCTCGTAATGATCGAATTCCATCGTGAACGTCGCACGACCCTGGGTCTGCGAACGCAGCGAGGTCGCGTAGCCGAACATTTCGCCGAGCGGAATCATCGCATTGACGGTCTTACCCGACGGCGTCTCTTCCTGACCGGTCAGCATGCCACGACGGCGGCTGATGTCGCCCATGACGTCACCGACATAGTCTTCCGGCGTCACGACCTCGACCTTCATGATCGGCTCGAGCAGAACCGGCTTCGCCTTGGCAAAGCCCTGCTTGAACGCCATCGATGCGGCGAGTTTGAACGCCATTTCCGACGAGTCGACGTCATGGTACGAACCGAAGACCAGCTTCACCTTGACGTTGACGACCGGGAAGCCCGCGAGCGGACCGCTGGTGATCGTCTCACGGAGGCCCTTCTCGACCGAGGGAATGAATTCCTTCGGGATAACGCCGCCGGTGATGTCGTTGATGAACAGGAAGTCGTCTTTGATGACCAGCTTCGGATCGGCGCGATCAGCATCGGTGATCGGCGACAGCTCGATCACGACGTGACCGTACTGACCCTTACCACCGGACTGCTTGGCGTGCTTGTAATCCGACTTGACGTCCGAATCCTGAATCGTCTCGCGGTAAGCGACCTGCGGCTTGCCGACGTTGGCTTCGACGTTGAACTCGCGACGCATGCGGTCCACCAGGATGTCCAGGTGAAGCTCGCCCATGCCCGAGATGATCGTCTGGCCCGACTCTTCATCCGTCTTGACGCGGAAGGACGGATCTTCCGCGGCCAGACGGCCGAGGGCGATACCCATCTTTTCCTGGTCCGACTTGGTCTTCGGCTCGACCGCCATCGAGATCACCGGCTCCGGGAACGTCATGCGCTCCAGAGTGATGATGTGATCCTGCGCGCACAGCGTGTCGCCGGTCGTGACGTCCTTCAGGCCGACCGCGGCGGCGATGTCGCCCGCGCGGACTTCCTTCAGTTCGTGACGCTCGTTGGCGTGCATCTGCAGGATGCGGCCGATGCGCTCCTTCTTCGACTTGACCGGGTTGTACACCTGGTCACCGGCATTCAGCGTGCCCGAGTAGACACGGAAGAACGTCAGCGCGCCGACGAACGGGTCGGTCATGATCTTGAACGCGAGCGCCGAGAACGGAGCGTCGTCCTTGGCCGGACGGGTATCCGGCTTTTCGTCCTCGTCGATGCCTTCGACCGGCGGACGGTCGAGCGGCGACGGGAGCAGATTGACGACCGCGTCGAGCATCGCCTGGACGCCCTTGTTCTTGAACGCCGTGCCGCAGAACACCGGGATGATCTCGCTCTTGAGCGTGCGCAGGCGCAGGCCCTCGATGATCTCTTCCTCCGTCAGCTCTTCGCCGCCCAGGTACTTGTCCATCATCTCTTCCGTGGCCTCGGCCGCGGCTTCGATCATGGCGGTACGGGCCGACTCGGCCTTTTCCTGGAGGTTCGCCGGGATGTCCTGGTACTCGAACTTCATGCCCTGGGACTCCATGTCCCAGATGATCGACTTCATCTTGAGGAGGTCGACGACGCCCTCGAAGCCATCTTCGGCACCGATCGGGACCTGCATCTCGACCGGGTTGGCGCCGAGACGAGCCTTCAGCTGGTCGACGACCTTGTAGAAGTTCGCGCCGGTGCGGTCCATCTTGTTGACGAACGCAAGGCGCGGCACCTTGTACCGGTTGGCCTGACGCCAGACGGTTTCGGACTGCGGCTGCACGCCACCCACGGCGCAGAGCACGAACACCGCACCGTCGAGGACGCGGAGCGAGCGCTCCACTTCGATGGTGAAGTCGACGTGTCCCGGGGTGTCGATGATGTTGAAGCGGTGCTCGGGCAGCGAACGATCCATGCCCTTCCAGAATGCCGTGGTGGCAGCGGAAGTGATGGTGATGCCGCGCTCCTGCTCCTGCTCCATCCAGTCCATCGTAGCGGCACCGTCGTGCACCTCGCCAATCTTATGACTGACACCGGTGTAGAACAGGATGCGCTCCGTGGTCGTGGTCTTGCCGGCGTCGATGTGAGCCATGATGCCGAAGTTGCGGTAGCGCTCGATGGGCGTAGTGCGTGCCACGGTCTTTCCTCAATCTGGAGCTGTAATTACCAGCGGTAATGCGAGAAGGCCTTGTTGGCCTCCGCCATGCGGTGCGTTTCTTCGCGCTTTTTGACGGCGCCGCCACGGGATTCCGAGGCTTCGAGCAGTTCAGCGGCCAGCTTGCGCGGCATGGACGTCTCGCCGCGCTTGCGCGCCGCGTCGATCACCCAGCGCATGGCAAGCGCCATACGACGGCCCGGACGGACTTCGACCGGCACCTGGTACGTAGCACCACCGACACGACGCGACTTGACTTCGACGGCCGGGGCGATGTTGCCCAGGGCCTTCTCGACAAGCTGCACCGGCTCGGCGTGCTTTTCACCGATGTGCTGCAGGGCGCCGTACACGATGGATTCGGCGACGGACTTCTTGCCGGACTTCATCACCATATTGATGAAGCGGGCGATCAGCTGGCTTCCGTGCTTCGGGTCCGGGAGGACCACACGGGCGGGATGGGAACCTTTACGCGACATAATTCTTGTCCTTTACTCAGCTCTTCGGGCGCTTGGCGCCGTACTTCGAGCGCGACTTGCGACGCTTGGTCACGCCGGCGCAGTCGAGACTGCCGCGAACCGTGTGATAACGCACACCGGGGAGATCCTTGACGCGACCGCCACGGATCAGGACCACCGAGTGCTCCTGGAGGTTGTGACCTTCGCCACCGATGTAGCTGATGACTTCGAAACCGTTGGTCAGGCGCACCTTGGCAACCTTACGCAGCGCCGAGTTCGGCTTCTTCGGGGTGGTCGTATACACGCGCGTGCAGACGCCGCGGCGCTGCGGGCTGCTCTGCAGGGCCGGCGAGGCGCTCTTGTACGCCTTCGGGCTGCGGGATTTGCGCACCAACTGGTTGACTGTCGTCATGCGAAGCTATTCCTGAGAAACATAAAGGCAGACCGAAAGATCGGCCCGCCATAAGAACGTTGTTGACGTGCGCCGCCCGCGAAGCGAACTGGCGCCCATCGTCCTTGAATCCGAACACGAGGCGCGTCCCTGCGCCTCATTTCGTATGTACAAGCAAAACCCGCGATACGGGCCTTACTCAGCGCTATCGTTGGACCCGGCAGCGGATTCAGCGAACGTGACGGTCGATGCCGAACCCGAGAGGGTTTCGAGCTCCGAAGCCGTCAGACCGCCCTGGCTACGACGCGAAGCGTGGTATGCCAGACCCGTACCTGCAGGGATTAGCCGCCCAACAATAACATTTTCCTTCAGGCCCCGCAACGTATCCCGGGTACCGCGAACCGCTGCCTCGGTGAGGACGCGGGTGGTCTCCTGGAACGATGCCGCCGAGATGAACGACTCGGTGGCCAGCGATGCCTTGGTGATGCCCAGCAGGACCGATTCGAAGCCGGCGCGACGCTCACCACGAGCCTCCGCGCGGTCATTCTCTTCATTGATCCGGACGCGCTCCACCTGCTCACCGCGCAGGTAGGTGCTGTCACCCGCCTCGGTGATCTCGACCTTACGCAGCATCTGGCGAATGATCGCTTCGATGTGCTTGTCGTTGATTTTCACGCCCTGCAGGCGATAGACGTCCTGAATTTCCTTGACCAGGTACGAAGCCAGCGGCTCCACACCCAGCAGGCGCAGGATGTCGTGCGGATTCGGCTCGCCGTCGACGACGGTTTCGCCCTTCTCCACGTGCTCGCCTTCGAAGACGATGACCTGACGCCACTTCGGAATCAGCTCTTCGTGCTCGTTGCCGTCCACGTCCTTGATGATCAGGCGCTGCTTGCCCTTGGTGTCCTTGCCGAAGCTGACGATACCCGAGCGCTCCGCGAGGATCGCCGGTTCCTTCGGCTTACGGGCTTCGAACAGATCGGCAACGCGCGGCAGACCACCGGTGATGTCGCGGGTCTTCGAGGTCTCCTGCGGGATACGAGCGACAACGTCGCCCACGCCCACTTCGGTACCGTTCTGGATCGACACGATCGCGCCGGCCGGCAGGAAGTACTGAGCCGCGATGTCCGTACCCGGCAGCTTGAGCTCGCGGCCCTTGCTGTCTTCCAGGCGAACGATCGGGCGCAGATCCTTGGCCTGCGTACCGCGACGCTTCGGATCGGTGACCACCGCCGACTCGAGGCCGGTGAGTTCATCGGTCTGCGACTGCACGGTGATGCCGTCGATGAAGTCGATGAAGCGCACCACGCCCGCCACTTCCGTAACGATCGGGTGGGTGTGCGGATCCCAGTTGGCGACGGTCTGACCGGACTTGACCGGGTCGCCGTCCTTCACCGAAATCGTCGCACCGTAAGGCACCTTGTAGCGCTCACGCTCGCGGCCGTTGGCATCGATGACGCTCACTTCGCCCGAACGCGAGACGGCGACCAGGTGACCCTGATTGTGCTCGACCGACTTCAGGTTGTTGAACTTCAGCGCGCCGGTGGTACGAACCGTGACGTTATCGACCGCTGCCGCACGAGACGCCGCACCACCGATGTGGAACGTACGCATCGTCAGCTGGGTACCCGGCTCACCGATCGACTGAGCGGCGACCACACCCACGGCCTCACCCATGTTGACCAGGTGACCACGGGCCAGATCGCGGCCGTAGCAGAGTGCGCAGACACCGTGGCTCGCACGGCAGGTGATCGGCGAACGGACCTTGATCAGCTGCACCGAGGCCTTGTCGAGCTTGTCGACCAGGTACTCGTCGAGCAGCGTGTCGCGGGTCACGATGGCCTGGTCGTCGTCGCCGGGGGCGTAGACGTCCTCGACCACCACGCGACCCAGCACGCGCTCGCGCAACGGCTCGACCACGTCACCGCCTTCGACGATCGGGGACATCATGACGCCGTCTTCCGTGCCGCAATCGTGCTCGGTGATGACGACGTCCTGCGCCACGTCGACGAGACGACGGGTCAGGTAACCGGAGTTGGCGGTCTTCAGCGCGGTATCCGCGAGGCCCTTACGAGCACCGTGGGTCGAGTTGAAGTACTGCAGGACGTTCAGGCCTTCGCGGAAGTTCGCCTTGATGGGCGTCTCGATGATCGAGCCATCCGGACGGGCCATCAGGCCACGCATACCCGCCAGCTGACGAATCTGCGCCGCACTACCACGCGCACCGGAGTCCGCCATGATGTACAGCGAGTTCATCGACTTCTGATTGACCGTCTTGCCTTCCGGGTCCTGGACCTTCTCGGTACCGATACCGTCGATCATCGCCTTGGCGACGAGTTCGTTGGTGCGGGACCAGATGTCGACGACCTTGTTGTAACGCTCGCCGGCGGTCACGAGACCCGACTGGTACTGCTCCTGGATCTCGACGACTTCCTTCTCGGCTTCCTCGAGGATGCCCTTCTTCTCAGCCGGGATCTTCATGTCGTCGATGCCGATGGAGATACCGGCGCGCGTCGCGAAACGGAAGCCGGTGTACATCAGCTTGTCGGCGAACACGACCGATTCCTTCAGACCGAGCAGACGGTAGCTCTGGTTGATCAGGCGCGAGATGTTCTTCTTGGTCAGCTCGGTGTTGACCAGCGCGAACGGGAGGCCGTCCGGGATGATCTCCATAAGCAGCGCACGGCCCACCGTCGTGTCGACGATGGCGGTACGCGACGACGTCGCACCCTCCGCGTCCTGCTCGGTGATGTGAACGCGGACCTTGACCTTGGCGTGCAGCTCGACGGCGCGGTTGTCGTACGCACGACGCACTTCGCCGACGTTCGCGAACACCATGCCGGCGCCCTTCGCGTTGATCAGCTCGCGGGTCATGTAGTACAGACCGAGCACGACGTCCTGCGACGGCACGATGATCGGCTCGCCGTTGGCGGGCGACAGGATGTTGTTCGACGACATCATCAGGGCGCGCGCTTCGAGCTGTGCCTCGATCGACAGCGGCACGTGGACGGCCATCTGGTCACCGTCGAAGTCGGCGTTGAACGCCGTGCAGACGAGCGGATGCAGCTGGATCGCCTTGCCTTCGATGAGGACCGGCTCGAACGCCTGGATGCCCAGACGATGCAGGGTCGGGGCGCGGTTGAGCATGACCGGATGTTCGCGGATCACGTCTTCCAGGATGTCCCAGACCTGTGCCTCTTCGCGCTCGACGAGCTTCTTCGCGGCCTTGATCGTCGTGGCTTCGCCACGAGCCTGCAGCTTGGCGAAGATGAAGGGCTTGAACAGCTCGAGCGCCATCTTCTTCGGCAGACCGCACTGATGCAGACGCAGCGTCGGGCCGACCACGATGACCGAACGGCCCGAGTAGTCGACGCGCTTGCCGAGCAGGTTCTGACGGAAGCGACCCTGCTTGCCCTTGATCATGTCGGCGAGCGACTTCAGCGCCCGCTTGTTCGTGCCGGTAATGGCACGACCGCGACGGCCGTTATCGAGCAGCGCATCGACCGACTCCTGCAGCATGCGCTTCTCGTTGCGGACGATGATGTCCGGCGCGGCGAGTTCGAGCAGACGCTTGAGGCGGTTGTTGCGGTTGATCACACGACGGTAGAGGTCGTTCAGATCGGAGGTGGCGAAACGACCGCCGTCCAGCGGGACGAGCGGACGCAGATCGGGCGGCAGCACCGGCAGGACGGTCATGACCATCCATTCCGGCTTGTTGCCCGACTCGAGGAACGCCTCGATCAGCTTCACGCGCTTGGTGAGGCGCTTGAGCTTGGTCTCGGAATTGGTCGAAGAGATCTCTTCCTTGAGGCGAATGACTTCGCCCGGCAGGTCGAGACTCTTGAGCAGCTCGTAGACGGCCTCGGCACCCATGCGGGCATCGAACTCGTCGCCGTGCTCTTCGGTCGCTTCCAGGTACTGGTCTTCGCTGAGCAGCTGGCCGCGCTCGAGCGCGGTCAGGCCTGGATCGATAACCACGAAGGCTTCGAAGTACAGGATGCGCTCGATGTCACGCAGCGTCATGTCCAGCATGAGGCCGATGCGCGACGGCAGCGACTTCAGGAACCAGATGTGCGCGGTCGGGCTGGCCAGCTCGATGTGGCCCATGCGCTCGCGACGGACCTTGGCCAGGGTGACCTCGGTACCGCACTTTTCGCAGACCACGCCGCGGTGCTTCATGCGCTTGTACTTGCCGCACAGGCACTCGTAGTCCTTGATCGGACCGAAGATGGCGGCGCAGAACAGACCGTCACGCTCAGGCTTGAACGTGCGGTAGTTGATGGTTTCCGGCTTCTTCACTTCGCCGTACGACCACGAACGGATCAGCTCCGGCGAAGCCAGAGCGATCTTGATCGCGTCGAAGTCCAGCGTCTGTCGCTGCTGGTTGAACAGATTGAGCAGGTCTTTCATGCGTAATCTCCGGTAGCCGCGACGATCACTTGATCTCTTCCAGCTCGATATCGATAGCGAGCGAACGGATTTCCTTCACGAGCACGTTGAAGGATTCCGGCATACCCGCGGACATCTCGTGGTTGCCGTCGACAATGTTCTTGTACATCTGGTTGCGGCCCTGCACGTCATCCGACTTCACGGTCAGCATTTCCTGCAGGGTGTACGCGGCGCCGTAGGCCTCGAGCGCCCAGACTTCCATTTCGCCGAAGCGCTGGCCACCGAACTGCGCCTTGCCGCCCAGCGGCTGCTGGGTAACGAGCGAGTACGGGCCCGTCGAACGCGCGTGCATCTTGTCGTCGACGAGGTGGTTCAGCTTCAGCATGTGCATGTAGCCCACGGTGACCGGGCGATCGAATGCCTCGCCGGTACGACCGTCGAAGAGCACCGTCTGACCGGATTCCGGCAGGCCGGCGAGCTTCAGCATGTGCTTGATCTCGGTTTCTTCCGCGCCGTCGAAGACCGGGGTGGCCATCGGGACGCCGTCGCGCAGGTTGTCGGCGAGCTGGATGATCTCGGCGTCCGTCATCGACTTGAGGTCGACGTGGCGCACCGCACCTTCCGCACCGGCATTGCCGTGGTTGTAGACCTCGTCGAGGAACTCGCGCAGCTTCGCCGGCTTCTCGTTGGCTTCGATCATGGCCGAGATCTTGTGGCCCAGGCCCTTGGCGGCCCAGCCCAGATGGACCTCGAGAATCTGACCGATGTTCATACGCGAAGGCACGCCCAGCGGGTTCAGGCAGATGTCGACCGGACGGCCGTCGGCGGAGAACGGCATGTCTTCGACCGGAACGATCATCGACACGACACCCTTGTTGCCGTGGCGGCCTGCCATCTTGTCGCCCGGCTGGATGCGGCGCTTAACGGCGAGGTACACCTTGACCATCTTGAGCACGCCCGGAGCGAGGTCGTCGCCCTGGGTGATCTTGCCCTGCTTCTCCTTGAAGCGCTTGTCGAAGGCCTCGCGGTGACGCTTGACCTGGTCGGCCGCGCGCTCGAGGAACTCCGAGACTTCCTCTTCCTTGACGTTGATCTTGAACCAGTCGTCTTTCTTCAGCGTATCGAGGTAGGCGTCGTCGATGACGGTGCCGCGCTTGAGACCGCCCGGACCGCTCATCGCGGACTTGCCGACGAGCTGCGCACGCATACGTGCGTAGATGGCGCCTTCGAGGATGCGGAACTGATCGTCCAGATCCTTGCGGATCCGCTTCAGTTCGGTCTCTTCGATCTGCTTGGCGCGCTTGTCCTTCTCGATACCGTCGCGGGTAAAGACCTGCACGTCGATGACATTGCCGTCCATGCCCGGGGGCACGCGCAGCGAGCTGTCCTTAACGTCCGAGGCCTTCTCGCCGAAGATGGCGCGGAGGAGCTTCTCTTCCGGCGTCAGCTGGCTCTCGCCCTTGGGCGTGACCTTGCCGACGAGGATGTCGCCCGCTTTCACTTCCGCACCGATGTACACGATGCCGGATTCGTCCAGACGAGCCAGCGCCTGCTCACCCACGTTCGGGATGTCGGCGGTGATTTCCTCGGCACCCAGCTTGGTGTCACGGGCGATGCAGGTCATTTCCTCGATGTGGATCGAGGTGTAACGATCTTCCTGGACCACGCGCTCGGAGATGAGGATCGAGTCTTCGAAGTTGTAGCCGTTCCACGGCATGAACGCGACGAGCATGTTCTGGCCGAGCGCGAGCTCACCGAGGTCGGTCGAGGAACCGTCCGCCAGGGTGTCGCCCACCGCCACGATGTCACCGACGTTCACCAGCGGACGCTGATTGAGGTTGGTGTTCTGGTTGGAGCGGGTGTACTTGGTCAGCGTATAGATATCGACGCCGGCGTCGTTCTCGTCCACTTCCGCTTCGTTGACGCGCACGACGATACGGGCGGCATCGACCTGGTCGATGACACCGCCGCGCTTGGCGGACACGGTAACGCCCGAGTCACGCGCCACGGCGCGCTCGATACCCGTGCCGACGAGCGGCTTCTGGCTGCGCAGGGTCGGAACGGCCTGACGCTGCATGTTCGCGCCCATCAGAGCGCGGTTCGCGTCATCGTGCTCGAGGAACGGCACGAGTGCCGCCGCGACCGACACCGTCTGCATGGGCGAAACGTCCATGTAGTTGATCTCGGCCGACGGACGCAGCTCCGACTCACCGCGGAAGCGGCAGGAGACGAAGTCTTCGAGGAACTTGCCTTCCTTCGACAGCGGCGAGTTCGCCTGCGCGATGACGTGGTCGCCCTCTTCGATCGCGGAGAGGTAATCGACCTTGTCGGTGACCTTGCCGTTCTCGACCTTGCGGTACGGCGTCTCGAGGAAGCCATAAGCGTTGGTGCGGGCATACACGGCCAGCGAGTTGATCAGGCCGATGTTCGGACCTTCCGGCGTTTCGATGGTGCAGACACGGCCGTAATGGGTCGGGTGAACGTCGCGGACTTCGAAGCCGGCGCGCTCACGGGTCAGGCCGCCTGGTCCGAGCGCCGACACGCGGCGCTTGTGGGTCACTTCGGACAGCGGGTTGTTCTGATCCATGAACTGCGAGAGCTGCGACGAACCGAAGAACTCCTTCACCGCCGCCGCGACCGGCTTGGCGTTGATCAGTTCCTGCGGAGTCAGGCCTTCGGATTCAGCCAGCGACAGACGCTCGCGAACCGCGCGCTCGACACGGACGAGACCGATGCGGAAGGTGTTTTCCGCCATTTCGCCGACCGAACGCACGCGACGGTTACCGAGATGGTCGATATCGTCGACCGTGCCGGTGCCGTTGCGAATGTCGATCAGGACGCGCAGGACGTCGAGGATGTCGGAGGTCTCGCCCTGCTCGGCGACCAGACGCTGCGACTCTTCTTCCTTGCGCTCGGAGAAGTACTTGTGATCGTAGAGCACGCCCGGACCGATGACGTCCTTGCGGCCGACACGGCGATTGAACTTCATGCGGCCGACGCCCGAAAGGTCGTAACGGTCGAAGGTGAAGAACAGATTGAAGAACAGGTTCTGCGCGGCATCCTTGGTCGGCGGCTCGCCCGGACGCATCATCCGGTAGATTTCGACCAGGGCCTCGAGCTGCGTGCGCGTGTTGTCGATGCGCAGCGTGTTCGAGATGTACGCACCACGATCGAGATCGTTGACGTACAGCGTCGGCACGGTTTCGATACCGCCCTTGCGGAACTTCTCGAGGTGCTCGAGGGTGAGCTCGTCGTTGGCCGCGGCGATGATCTCGCCCGTGTCCTTGTCGATCATGTCGATCGCGACGATACGGCCGACCGGGTAGTCGTCCGGCACTTCGAGGGTGGTGATCTTCTCGCTGGCCAGCTGACGGACGTGGCGCGCGGTGATGCGCTTGCCGGCCTCGACCAGCACCTTGCCGTCGACCAGCAGGTCGAACGAGAGGGTCTCACCGCGCAGGCGCTCGGCGACGAGATCGAGCGTGACGCCGCCCTTCTTGCCCAGGTGGAACACGTTGTGCTCGAAGAAGATGTCGAGCATCTCTTCGTTGCCGTAACCGAGCGCGCGCAGGAGCACCGTCACCGGCAGCTTGCGGCGACGATCGATACGGGTGAACAGCGCGTCCTTCGGGTCGAACTCGAAGTCGAGCCACGAGCCACGGTAAGGAATGACGCGAGCCGAGAACAGCAGCTTGCCCGAGCTGTGCGTCTTGCCGCGGTCGTGATCGAAGAACACGCCCGGCGAACGATGCAGCTGCGAGACGATGACGCGCTCGGTGCCGTTGATGATGAAGGTGCCGGTGTCGGTCATGAGCGGGATCTCGCCCATGTAGACCTCCTGCTCCTTGACGTACTTCACGGCCTTCTTGGAAGCCGGGCTGTCCTTGTCGTAGATCACCAGGCGGACCGTCGTGCGCAGCGGCGCACCGAACGTCATGCCACGGTTGCGGCATTCACGTTCATCAAACGCGGGTTCGCCGAGCCTGTAGTCGACGTACTCGAGCGCGGCATTGCCGGAATAGCTGGAAATCGGGAACACCGACTTCAGGGCGGCGTGGAGGCCCTTCTCTTCGCGCTGCTTGGAGCTCAGCTGCTCCTGCAGGAATTCCTTGTACGAGTCAGTCTGGATGGTCAGCAGGTTGGGCACGCCCAGCACGGGCGGGCGCTTGCCGAAGTCCTTACGGATGCGCTTCTTCTCGGTAAACGAGTAGGTCATGGTAGGTACCGCCTCGACTCAGTAATGGGTCAATCAAAAATCGGATGGATCGAAAATCGGAGATCGAGATTCGTACCGCAGGGCATCGCTGCCCTCGACTCCCGATGTCCCATTTCCGACAGGGACAGCGTGGAACATGACGCGTGACGCTTCGAACAGGCCGCTGAACGGCCAAAGCCCGGGGGCTTACGCCCCCAGGCTCACTTGACGCTATGTCGAACTACTGGCGCGCAAGGCGCCGATTACTTGAGTTCGACCGTGGCGCCGGCAGCTTCCAGATCCTTCTTGAACTTGGCAGCGTCGTCCTTCGAAGCGGCTTCCTTCACGACGCCACCGGCTTCGGTCAGGTCCTTCGCTTCCTTCAGGCCGAGGCCGGTGATGGCGCGGACAGCCTTGATGACGTCGACCTTCTTGTCGCCAGCGGACTTGAGGATCACGTCGAACTCGGTCTGCTCTTCAGCGGCCGGGCCGGCAGCGGCCGGGCCAGCGGCGGCAACCGGAGCGGCAGCCGAGACGCCAAAGGTGTCTTCGATCGACTTAACCAGTTCCATGATTTCCATCAGGGACTTGGCCTTGATGGCTTCGACGATCTGTTCGGTGGTCAGGGTGGACATTGTTTCTTACCTTTAAATGGTTTCGATGAGAAAAGTCGGCGAACTTAGGCGGGTTCGGCTTCGGTCGGGGCGTCGGCGGCGACTTCGCCACCACCCTGCTGATCGGCCACTGCCTTGACGGCGCGTGCGAACATCGCAGCCGGTTCGGACAGGACGCGGGCCAGCATGGCAAGCGCTTCCTGGCGGGTCGGCAGCGACGCGAGAACGTCGACGTGCGCCGGGGGAAGCAGCTTGCCTTCCACCGAAACGACCTTCGGGATGAGCTTGTCGTTAGACTTTGCGAATTCCTTGATCACGCGCCCGGCAGCGCCGGGTTCTTCGAGCGAGAACGCATAAAGCAGCGGACCGACGAGAGCGTCCTGGACGACCTCGAACTCGGTTCCGGCGACAGCGCGGGCGGCAAGCGTGTTCTTGACAACTTTCAAGAAAACGCCCGACTCGCGTGCCTTCTTACGCATCGCGGTCATCTGAGAGACCGTGGTGCCTGCGTACTCGACAGCGACCAAGGAGTGAGCCTTAGCGGCGATTTCTGCCAGCTCTGCGACTACTTCTTGCTTCTGGGACAGATTGAGAGCCATTGCACTCCTCCAATTGAACTCCGCTCACGACTCCTGCCGTTTGCGGTCCTGGGCGACATCGTCCTGACGTCGGGGACACGACGTGTCCCGGGTGGTGGCCTTTCCCCATTCGAAACGAATACGGAAGGGGCTACACCATCTACGCAGGCCGGACACCGCGAGGTATCCGATTAAGCGAACCCGCTAACGACGACGGCGTTTCCATGCCAACACGAGCTCCCTGCTCGTCGCCGTCGCGCGCTGAACGCGCCTACGGTCTTTGACGGCTACCGTGGACTTGCGTCCCCGGCTGCCCTCAAAAACGTTCCCCCGCCGGCGAACCGGCGGGGGCCGTAAAACGGATTACTTGGCCGAGGTGTTCACGGTCGAGGTATCGACCGGCACGCCCACGCCCATGGTGCTCGACAGCGCGACCTTCTGGATGTACTGACCCTTGGCTGCGGAAGGCTTGGCCTTCAGCAGGTCGGCGATCAGGGCATTCAGGTTGTCGGCCAGCTGGGCGGCTTCGAAGCTCGCCTTGCCGATGGTGGCGTGGATGATGCCACCCTTGTCGTTACGGAACTTGACCTGGCCGGCCTTGGCGTTCTTGACGGCCGTGGCGACGTCGGCGGTGACCGAGCCGTCCTTCGGGTTCGGCATCAGGCCACGGGGACCGAGGACCTGACCGAGCTTACCGACAACGCGCATCGCGTCCGGCGTAGCAATGACGCGGCCGTAGTTCAGATCGCCAGCGGCCATCTTCTCGGCGAGGTCGTCCATACCGACAGCGTCGGCGCCGGCGGCGAGAGCGGCGTCAGCCTTCTCACCCGGCGGCACGAACACGGCCACGCGAACGGTCTTGCCGGTGCCGTGCGGCAGCAGCGAGGAACCGCGAACGCCCTGGTCGGACTTCTTCGCGTCGATGCCGAGACGGACCGAGACGTCGACCGACTCGCCGAACTTGGCCTTGGCGTTGTCCTTGACGATCTTCAGCGCTTCGTCGAGACCATAGGTCTTGCCGGGCTGGACAGCGGCCGATGCGGCCTTCATACGCTTAGTGAGCTTTGCCATGACTTAACCCTCCACCACCAGACCCATGGAACGCGCGCTGCCGGCGATCGTACGCACGGCGGCTTCGAGATCAGCAGCCGTGAGATCCGGCTCCTTCTGCTTCGCGATTTCCTCGAGCTGGGCGCGGGTGACCTTACCGACCTTGTCGGTGTTCGGCTTCTGCGAGCCCTTGGCCACGCCCGTGATCTTCTTGAGAAGGATCGAGGCCGGCGGGGTCTTCGTGATGAAGGTGAAGGTACGGTCCGAGTAGGCCGTGATCACGACCGGGATCGGAAGACCCGGCTCGAGCTTCTGCGTGGCGGCATTGAACGCCTTGCAGAACTCCATGATGTTCAGGCCGCGCTGACCGAGGGCCGGACCGACCGGCGGCGACGGGTTAGCCTGACCGGCCTTGACCTGCAACTTGATGTAACCAATGACTTTCTTTGCCATTTAACTTTCCTCGCGAGTGCTGACGCCTTGCGGCTCCTCGCTGTTGACCTTCCGTGGTGGTGAGGGGATCCGCACCTGCGAACCCCTGAAACGCGGACACGCCGAAGCGCAAGGCTCCAGCGTGGACCGGGCATTATAGGCGTCCGACCCGGGCTAAGCAACCCGATGCCGAATGGGCGGGAGCGATCCCGCCAGGAGGCCCTTAGGCCTTCTCCACCTGGCCGAACTCGAGCTCGACCGGGGTAGAACGACCGAAAATGAGCACCGCGACGCGCAGGCGGCTCTTTTCGTAGTTGACTTCTTCGACGACGCCATTGAAGTCGTTGAACGGACCTTCGGTGACGCGAACCATCTCGCCCGGCTCGAAGAGAACCTTCGGACGGGGCTTTTCGACACCCTCGCGCACGCGGCTGAGGATAGCGTCAGCCTCGGTATCGCGGATCGGGTGCGGACGATCGGCGGTGCCGCCGATGAAACCCATGACCTTCGGGGTTTCCTTGACCAGATGCCAGCATTCGTCGTCGATGCGCGGCACCTTGCCGCTCGTATCGGTTTCGATCTGGACCAGAACATAACCCGGGAAGAACTTGCGCTCGCTGCGACGCTTCTGGCCGCCGCGCATCTCGATGACTTCCTCGGTCGGGACCAGGATCTCACCGAACTTCTCTTCCATACCTTCGCGCACGACGCGCTCGGTCAGGGCCTTGCGAACCTGCTGTTCGAAACCCGAATAGGCGTGAACCACGTACCAGCGCTTGCTCATGCCTTACCTCAATGTCCGAGCTTAAGCAGCCAATCGAGCACGATGGTTTTAAGCAACCAGTCGATCAGCCCCATCAGCAGCGAGAGAATGATGACGACCACGATGATGATGCCGGTGGTCTTCAACGTTTCGTCGCGCGACGGCCAGACGACCTTGCGCAACTCGAACTGCGATTCGGAGATGAAACCACGCAGCTTGCGGCCGGGCACCGTAAAGGCACCGATCGCCATGGCGGCGACGACCGCGGCGATAACGCCGACGACGCGCGCGAAGGACGGCACGCTCGGGTTATCGCTGAAATAGTAGAAACCGACGATGCCGGCGACGAGCACCACCAGCGCGAGCGCCAGCTTGCCGAAATCGGCCGGGCCCATACTCTTGGCTTGTTCTGCCTTGGTGTTCATGCGCGCTTGGCCTGGTGCCTGACGGACGTAGCGAGCGAAACCGCCTGCTTGCGCCCGGCGTCAACCGCCGTCGTTCCTCGAAAAGTGGCACGCCAGGAGGGACTCGAACCCCCAACCTGCGGTTTTGGAGACCGCTGCTCTGCCAATTGAGCTACTGGCGTACAAATGAAACCGTTGAACCGCGGGGCGGGCAGTCAAAGACCGACCCGCCCCGCGACCGGGTGCCGACCCCGAGGGGCCGGCATCACTTATCTTACTTGTTGATCTTGGCGACGACGCCGGCGCCGACGGTACGACCGCCTTCGCGGATCGCGAAGCGCAGGCCTTCGTCCATGGCGATCGGGAAGCCCAGGGTCACCGAGATCTTCACGTTGTCGCCCGGCATCACCATCTCGACGCCTTCCGGCAGCTTGATCGAACCGGTCACGTCCGTGGTACGGAAGTAGAACTGCGGACGATAGTTGCTGAAAAACGGCGTGTGACGGCCACCCTCGTCCTTCGACAGGATGTACACCTCACCCTCGAACTCGGTGTGCGGCGTGACCGACTTCGGAGCAGCCAGCACCTGGCCGCGCTCGACGTCTTCACGCTTCAGGCCGCGAACCAGCACGCCGACGTTGTCACCGGCCTGACCCTGGTCCAGCAGCTTGCGGAACATTTCCACGCCCGTGACCGTCGTCTGCTGGGTGTCCTTCAGACCGACCACTTCGGCCGGGTCACCCACCTTCACGATGCCGCGCTCGACGCGACCGGTCAGCACCGTGCCGCGACCCGAGATCGAGAACACGTCTTCGACCGGCAGCAGGAACGGCTTGTCGATCACGCGCTCCGGCTCCGGAATCCAGCTGTCCAGCGCATCGACCAGCTTGATGATCGACGGCACGCCGATTTCCGACTGGTCGCCGTCCAGCGCGAGGCGGGCCGAACCGTGAACGATCGGGGTGTCGTCGCCCGGGAACTCGTACTTCGACAGCAGTTCGCGAACTTCCATCTCGACCAGCTCGAGCAGCTCGGCGTCGTCGACCATGTCGGCCTTGTTCAGGAACACGACGATGTACGGCACGCCGACCTGACGCGAGAGCAGGATGTGCTCGCGGGTCTGCGGCATCGGGCCGTCAGCGGCCGAGCACACCAGGATCGCGCCGTCCATCTGCGCCGCACCCGTGATCATGTTCTTCACATAGTCAGCGTGGCCCGGGCAGTCGACGTGACCGTAGTGACGGTTCGGCGACTCGTATTCCACGTGCGCGGTCGAGATCGTGATGCCGCGTGCCTTCTCTTCCGGCGCCGCATCGATCGAACCGTAGTCCTTGAACTCGCCACCGAAACGCTCGGCGCCGATCTTGGTCAGGGCAGCCGTGAGCGTGGTCTTGCCGTGATCGACGTGACCGATGGTGCCGACGTTGACGTGCGGCTTCTTACGTTCGAACTTACCCTTTGCCATGAGCGCTAAACTCCGCTGGAGCCAATGAGATAGTAAAAAAGGAACCGCCGCGGGCGACGAAGATGGTGCTCATGACTGGAATCGAACCAGCGACCTCTTCCTTACCAAGGAAGTGCTCTACCGACTGAGCTACATGAGCACGAAACGCAGCGCGCGTAAGATCAATGGAGCGGGAGACGGGAATCGAACCCGCACAATCAGCTTGGAAGGCTGAAGTTCTACCATTGAACTACTCCCGCACTGCGCGGAACTCGTTTGGTGGAGGAAGGTGGATTCGAACCACCGAAGGCGTAAGCCAGCAGATTTACAGTCTGCCCCCGTTGGCCGCTTGGGTATTCCTCCAACATAGAACGCCTATTGTCGCGAGCGCCCCGGAAACTGTCAATAACTTCCGCACGTAAAATACACATGCCTTGACCGCTTACCGACGCCCGGACAGCCCACCGATACGGGTTGTCGGTGAGCGAGCCGCGCAGTGTAACGAGGCGGGTCGCCCTTGGGAAGCGTTTTGTCAGGCCTCCCGCGTGGCGAGCACCAGTGGCTCCATCGCACGCGACATTTCCATCAGCTTGAGGGCGTACTCCTGCAGGCGCAGATCCCTCTCTTCAACCGGCTTCCAGGGCGGAACCGGGGTCGGCTTACCGCCGTCCGCCTTGTCCATGGCCACGAAGACCATCACGCAACTGGTGGCCAGACGCTGTTCGCCGCTACGGAGGTCCCGTGCGAGGACGTCCACCGCGAGGTGCATGCTCGACGTGCCGGTATGGATCAGACGGGCGCGGACGGTCACGAGGTCGCCGATGAGAATCGGTGCAAGGAACTGGATGCCACTGACCGAAACGGTCACGCAATAGGCGCCACTCCAGCCCACCGCACAGGCGTACCCTGCCTGATCGAGCCACTTCATGACCATGCCGCCGTGGACTTTGCCGCCGAAGTTCACATCGGTCGGTTGGGCCAGGAAACGGAATTCGACTTCTCGCTGGGTGCCGGACATGCCGCTACCTTGCTGGGGAAAGTCACATTATGGCCGCTGGGCGGCTTGTCGGACCGCCCCGCGCGGCATAGATTCGAAGCCATCGTCCCCGGGAGCGCCCCATGGTTCTTCGCAGCGTCGCCTCGCGACTCGCCCTGGCTATGCTTTTGGGGTCGGCGATCATCATGATCGTGACCGGCGGACTGCTGCTATCCCACACCCGTGAGCAGACGCTGGCCCAGACCCAGCGCGAAGCGGCCGCCGTCGTCCAGTCCGCCGCCGTCCGCATCCAGGGACGCATCGACGGGGTCGCCACCATCGGACGCACCCTCGCCGCCCTCCTTCACGACCGTCGGGACCAGGCCCCCGCCCTCATTCGCGACACGCTCGCCGCGAACCCGGAGATCGTCGACATCAGCGCCGCCTTCGTACCGCGGGACAGCTCGGCGGTACGCGATCAGGACGCCCCGGTAGTACGTCGCGGTCCCGGTGGCTCGCTCATCGCCAGCAGCCGTAGAACGGATCCGGAGCCGTACTGGAGTTCCGACTGGTTCGTCCAAGGCCTGAACTGCGACAGCGGCTGTTGGCAAGCGCCATTCCGGATGGCCGGTCGTCCCGAGACCCTGGTGGGCTATTCGGTCGCGATACCGGGCACGAGCCGCATCCCGGTCATCGGCGTCGCCGACGCGACCATCAGCCTCGACTGGCTCCAGCGACTCCTCAGCCAGCTTGGCAAGCCTGAACACGCTTCCGCGTTCGTGGCCGACAGCGACGGCATCTTCCTCGCGCATGACTGGACGTCGTACATCGGCAGCCGGGCCAGCCGCCCTCTGAGGGAGGCCATGGCGACGGGAAAGAACCCGATACGGCTGACGCCCGAGATGGGCGCGCGCGTGAGCGAGCCCGTCTGGGTCTACTACGTACCGATTCGTGGGACCGGCTGGATCTTCGGACTGAGCATGCCTGAGCGCGCCGTGCTGGCCGACCTCCGGCGCACCTACATGGTGGACATCCTGCTGGGATTGCTGGCGCTCGCCGGCGTCTCTCTCATCGCACTCATCGTCACACGCCGCCTGATGGCTCCACTGGGCGTCCTCGCCGAGCGCGCGGAAAACGTGGCGCGAGGCGACCTGGATTTCGCCCTGCCCGACGTCCGGCGGAACGACGAGGTAGGTCGCCTCACCCGGGCCTTCGACCATATGCGGCATCAGCTCGCGGGCCATATCGATACCGCGAAGCGCACCGCCCGTGAGCAGGAGCGTATCGCCAGCGAGCTGGAGATCGCCCGCCAGATCCAGCTTGCCCTCATCCCGGAACCGCGCTGGCTCGCCGCGGACGGTCGTATCGAGCTGTTTGCCGCGCTGCGCCCGGCCAGTGCGGTGGGCGGCGATCTGTACACGTATTTCGCGCTCGGCGCGAAGCACGTCTGCGTCATGGTCGGCGACGTCTCCGACAAGGGCGTGCCGGCCGCCCTGTTCATGGCGCGGACGATCACTCTCGCGCGCACCATCGCCACGCACGCACGGTCGCCGAGCGACATCCTCGCCGCGCTCAACCGTGAGCTGTGCAAGGGCAACGACACCTGCATGTTCGTCACCCTGCTATGCGGTGTCGTGGAGACCGAAACCGGGATGCTCAGCATGGCCAGCGCCGGGCACGAACAGCCCGTACTGCACGCCGGCGGAAGCGCCATCCTCGTCGACGTCGAAACCGGCCCCGCCCTCGGCCTCGATCGCGAAGCGCGCTACCCTGTGCGGGTGATGACACTGCTGGGGGGCGACACCGTAATCATGTACACCGATGGCGTCAGCGAAGCGCACGCAGGCAATCAGCGCCTTTATGGCGCGGATGCCTTGCTCGACAGCGTCTCGCGCATCGGCGAAGGCGCGACACCGGAGGCGCTCGTCACCGGCGTTCTGAACGACGTCGATGCTTATGTCGAGGGCGCCCCCGCTTACGACGACATCGCACTGCTCGCGCTGACCTGGCACGACGCCGGGGCGAAAGGAGTCCGCCTCGATGCGGTTGCGCATTCCTAATCGTCTCGAGGACGTGTTTCTTGCCCTCGACCGCGCCGGGAGCGCGCTCGAACGCGGCGACGTCGATCCCGCCTGTCGCACGGACGTCCGCCTCGTGCTCGAAGAGCTGCTGGTGAATACGGTCCGTCATGGCTATCCCGACGGGCGCGACGGCAGCATCGAGATTCAGCTGGACATCGGCAACGACATGGTCCGACTCGAGCTGCGCGACGATGCCATGCCCTTCGATCCGCTGGAACCGGAACCGCCGGACCTCCCTGGCGATATCGCCCTGCGCGACATCGGCGGACTCGGCTTGCATCTTGCACGCAGCATCGCCAGCGATTTCCACTATGCACGCGACGAACATGGCAACCGTGTCGTCATCCGCTTCGATCCATCCCTGTCCGACGAGCCTGCCCCATGACCCTGATCGTTCGCAGTGAATCCCCGACCACCGACCGCAGCACCGTGTGGCTGGAAGGCCGCCTCGATGCGGCGACCTTCGGCGAATTCGACGACGCACTGCGCGATATCACCCCGCTCGTGGACAACGGGGGCACGCTGATCATCGATCTGTCCGCGCTCGATTACATCAGCAGCGCCGGCCTGCGCAGCCTCGCGCAGCTACGCAAACAGATGCAGGATCGTGCCGGCCGCACGTTGCTGCTGAACCCGCAGCCGCAGGTGAAGAAGGTTTTCGAGATCGTGAAAGCGGTGCCGGTGGCGGAAGTATTCGCCAGCGTGGCCGAGCTGGATCAGTACCTGGATCACATGCAGCGGCAGATCACCGGCTGAGGTCCGTTAGCCGCTCTTCGCGGTATCGATCAGGCTCGCGCGCAGCGTTTCCAGCTGCGCCTTCAGACCGACGAGCTCATCGATCTCGCAACCGGTCGCGCAGAACACGTCGACGGGAACATGCCCGGTTTTCTCGCGCAACGCCCTGCCTTCGTCGGTGAGCGTGACGAGGACCTGCCGCTCATCGCGCGTACCGCGCGTGCGCACCACGTGGCCCGCTGCCTGCAAGCGCTTCAGCAGCGGGGTAAGCGTGGCCGAGTCGAGAAACAGCCGGTCGCCCAGTTCCGACACGGTGATGCCGTCGCGCTCCCACAGCACGAGCATGACGAGGTATTGCGGGTAGGTAAGGTCCAGCTTTGCCAGCAGCTGGCGGTAGAGCTTCCCCATCGCGAGGTTTGCGGAATACAGCGAAAAGCACAGCTGCCCGTCGAGGGTACGCGGGGCTTCGACGCCTTCCGGAAGGGATTTCCTGCTCATGCCCTGAATGTAGGGTTGTGAATATTGAATTGCAAGCGATTGAATTGCGCGGCGCGAAAAAAAGGCCTCGCGTGAGCGAGGCCTCTCGTTATCACCGATGAACAGCCGGAATCAGACGTTGAAGCGGAAGTGCAGAATGTCGCCTTCCTTCACCAGGTATTCCTTACCCTCGAGACGAAGACGCCCGGCTTCCTTCGCACCCTGCTCGCCGTTGAACTTGATGAAGTCGTCGTAGCCCACCGTTTCGGCGCGAATGAAACCACGCTCGAAATCAGTATGGATGACGCCGGCCGCCTGCGGCGCGGTGGAACCGGCGCGGACCTGCCAGGCACGGACTTCCTTTTCGCCGGCGGTGAAATACGTCTGCAGGCCGAGCAGCGTGTAGCCTGCGCGGATGACGCGGTTGAGGCCCGGCTCTTCGAGGCCGAGATCCTTAAGGAACTCGTCGCGATCGGCGTCTTCGAGCTGAGAGAGCTCTTCTTCGATGGCGGCGCAGATGGGCACGACCTCGGCACCCTCTTCCACGGCACGCGCACGCACGGCGTCGAGGTGCGGATTGTTCTCGAAGCCGTCTTCCGCCACGTTGGCGATGTACATCAGCGGCTTCATCGTGATCAGGAACATGTCGCGGACGAGGGCTTTTTCCTCGGCATCGAGACCAGCCGCACGGGCCGACTTGCCCTGATCGAGCGCGACGCGGAGCTTCTCCAGCACCGGTTTCTTCGCGATCGCGTCCTTGTCGTTGGCCTTGGCCGAACGGGTGGCGCGGTCGAGCGCCTTCAGCACGGCCTCGAGATCGGCCAGCGCCAGCTCGGTATCGATGGTCTCGATATCGGCGATCGGGTCCACCTTGTTCGCCACATGAATGACGTTGCCGTCTTCAAAGCAGCGTACGACGTGCGCGATGGCGTCGGTCTCGCGGATGTGCGCGAGGAACTTGTTGCCCAGACCCTCGCCCTTCGATGCGCCCGCCACGAGACCGGCGATGTCGACGAATTCCATGGTGGTGGGAATGACGCGCTGCGGCTTCACGATGCCAGCCAGCGCGGTCAGGCGCAGGTCGGGCACGGGGACGATGCCGGTGTTCGGCTCGATCGTGCAGAACGGGAAGTTGGCGGCGGCGATGCCCGCCTTGGTCAGCGCATTGAAAAGGGTGGACTTGCCGACGTTAGGCAGGCCGACGATGCCGCATTTGATGCCCATGGCGATCTTGGTCCGGTAAAGGTAATTGGTGCGGTCAGGCGACCGTGTGCAGGCGCTTCATCGCCTCTTCGAACTTGCCATCCAGCGCCAGCGGCAGCACGTCGAACGCGCGCCCGATGCCGTGCATGATGGCGTCCTCGTCGGCCGCGTTGGGACGACCGAGCACCCACGGGGTGACCTTGTCCTTGTGCCCGGGGTGGCCGATGCCGACCCGCAGGCGGTGAAACTTGCCGTGCCCGAGGTGGGCCACGATGTCACGCAAGCCGTTCTGGCCGCCGTGGCCACCATCGAACTTCATGCGGACGGTGCCAGGCGGGAGGTCCAGTTCGTCGTGGGCGACGAGGCACTCTTCCGGCGCGATCTTGTAGTAGCGCAGCGCCGACGCGACGGCGATGCCACTCTTGTTCATGAATGTCGCAGGCTTGAGCAGCCAGACGGTCTCGCCACCGATACGCAGCTTGCAGGTCTCGCCATGCAGCTTGCCGTCGAAGGTCCAACGCTCCCCCTGGTCCATGGCCAGGGCGTCGACACACCAGAACCCGGCATTGTGCCGGGTCCTGACGTATTCGGCCCCGGGGTTACCGAGGCCGACGATAAGACGAAGTGTCGCCATAGACCGAAGCGGGTGCGGCCCGCGGCGCCGGAGCGCGCGGACCGCCGCCGATTACTTCTTGTCTTCGGTCGAAGCGTCGCCTTCAGCGGCCGGCGCTTCCGGATCGACTTCTTCCTGGATCGAGGCGACGGTCACGACGGCGACGTCGTGTTCCTTGCCCAGGGCCAGTTCCGGGATTTCCACGTTGGCCGGCAGCTTGAGGTCGGACAGGTGGATGATCGAGCCGGCGTCGAGCGTGGCCAGGTCGAGTTCGATGAACTCCGGCAGGTGCTTCGGCAGGCACGAAACCACGACTTCCGTCAGGTTGTGCGAGATGACCAGACCCGAGGTCTTGCCAGCCGGCGACTTTTCCTGGTTGAGGAAGTGGATGGGCACGGCGACCTTGACGGCCTCGTTCTCGTTAACGCGCAGGAAGTCCATGTGCAGCATGAGCTGACGGAACGGGTGCTTCTGCCAGTCCTTGATCAGGACCTTCTGCTTCTTGCCGTCGACCGTGAGGTCGATGACCGAGGAGTAGAACGACTCGAAGCGCGAGCCGAGCAGCACGTCGTTGTGGAGAACCTGGATAGCCTGCGGAGCCTCGTTGGCGCCGTAGACGATAGCCGGCACGTAACCCGCGGTACGAAGGCGGCGGCTCGCACCCTTCCCTTCGATCTTGCGGCTCGTGGCGGTGAGCTGATGATTGGTAGCCATGGTGTTGCCTCAAGTAAACCGCCTCACGGCGGTGGTAAAGGGCTTCCCCGCGACCAGGGAAGCCCGAAAAATCAGATACTTAGTCGATATAGAGCGAACTGACCGATTCACCGAAGGCGATCCGGCGGATGGTCTCCGCAAGCAGTTCCGCGACCGACAACTGACGGATTTTCGCACAGTTACGGGCGTTGTCGCGCAACGGCAGCGTATTGGTGACCACCAGCTGGTCGAGCGAGGAGCCTTCGATGTTGGTGATCGCGGCGCCCGACAGCACCGGATGGACGCAGTAGGCGACGACCTTGCGGGCGCCCTTTTCCTTCAGCGCGGCCGCGGCGGCGCACAGGGTGCCGGCGGTATCGACGATGTCGTCGACCAGAATGCAGGTCTTGCCTTCGACGTCGCCGATGATGTTCATGACCGTGGCCACGTTCGCCTTGGGCCGGCGCTTGTCGATGATCGCGAGATCGGCGTCGTCCAGGCGCTTGGCGAGCGCACGCGCGCGCACCACGCCACCGACGTCGGGGCTGACCACGATCAGGTCGTCCATGCTGTGATGGCGCCAGATGTCCGCCAGCAGTACCGGCGAGGCGTACACGTTGTCGACCGGAATATCGAAGAAGCCCTGGATCTGGTCGGCATGGAGGTCGATCGTCAGCACGCGGTCGGCGCCGGCGGTCGCGATCATCTTGGCGGCCAGCTTGGCCGTGATCGGCACGCGCGACGAGCGCGGGCGACGATCCTGGCGGGCATAGCCGAAATACGGCATGACCGCGGTGACGCTGCCGGCCGATGCGCGCTTGAGCGCGTCGATCATGACCAGCAGGTCGAACAGATTCTCCGCGCTGGGGGCACCCGTCGGCTGAATGACGAAAACCTCCTGCTTACGGACGTTTTCTTCG
Source organism: Luteibacter mycovicinus (assembly GCF_000745235.1). Taxonomy (NCBI): domain Bacteria; kingdom Pseudomonadati; phylum Pseudomonadota; class Gammaproteobacteria; order Lysobacterales; family Rhodanobacteraceae; genus Luteibacter; species Luteibacter mycovicinus. The sequence continues at coordinate 3,362,144 of NZ_JQNL01000001.1, read as the reverse complement.
ATCTCGATCTGCGCCTCGCCATCGCTGAACCGGCCGATGAGGGCCTTGCCGAGCGGGATGCCGAGCCGCGCGGCGACATCGTCGGCGAGCGCACGGTGCGCATTGCCGGTAAACAACATCGGGGTGGACGTGTCCACGGAGGAACTCCTGGCGTGAGATGGGTGGGTATCGGCTATGTGCCACCGCGAGGTGGCTGGGGCGGCAGGATTCGAACCTGCGCATGCGGGAATCAAAATCCCGTGCCTTAACCAGCTTGGCGACGCCCCAACAATTCGTTCCGGCGAGCCATCCGGCCCACCTTGGCTTTGCCGCAGCCCGCGGCCCTTCCCGTCCTTACGACATGTGTCCTTGAGCAGCGTCGATCCGGTCCCGCGTCACCAGGAGCGGGGAAGGATCGACGCCCACCGCCACGTGGGCGACGAAGCCCGCGGGACAGCGTGAGGCGATGCCGAGCGCCGCCTCGTGGGTTCTTGTTTCGAGAAAAATGCAACCGCCGCTGCCGGAAAGCCGCGCGCGACCGAAGCCGCCCAGCCAGTCCAGTGCCGCCGCCACCCGCGGGTGACGCGCGCGAACCACAGGCTCGAAGGCGTTCTCCGCGGAATCCCCGGAAACAAAGGCCGAAATTGTCGCCTGAGGGGCATGACGTGTCAATTCGGGCGCGGCAAAAAGTGCCGCGGTGGGCACATGCTCGCGGGGATCGACGACGACGTACCAGCGGCGGGGCAGACGGATAGGCGTCAGCTGCTCGCCCACGCCCTCGGCCCAGGCGGAGCGGCCCCTGACGAAGACCGGCACGTCGGCACCGAGGCGGACCGCCAGGGCCGCCAGGGCGTCTTCATCCAGGCCCGTTTTCCACAAGGCGTTCAGGCCCACCAGGACGGTCGCGGCATCGGAACTGCCCCCGCCGAGACCGCCGCCCATGGGTATCCGCTTGAACACCTCGATGTCGGCGCCCAGGACGGTGCCGGTCTCGGCGGCCAGGAGGCGCGCCGCGCGAACCGTCAGATCGGCGTCCTCGGGGACACCCGCCACCGGGGTCGGACGCGCGATCCTTCCATCGTGGCGCACGCGCAGGCGAACCTCGTCGCCCCAGTCCAGCAGGCGGAACACCGTCTGCAAGGCGTGGTAACCGTTGTCGAGACGGCCGACGATCCGCAGAAAAAGATTGAGCTTGGCCGGGGCCGGCCAGACCGTCCAGTCGCCCGGCGCCAGCGGGGCCAGGTCGCGACTCATGAACACGCGCAGGTGATCGGGGAAACCGTTCTCGCGATCGCGTTCGAGTGCCCGGGCGAAGCCGGGCGCGTGCTTGTCGACCACCACGAAGCCATGCTTCGCGTAGAAAGGCGCATTCCACGGCACGTCGGCCAGCGTGCCCAGATCGACGCGACGGAAGCCGGCCTCGCGCGCCCACCGACAGGCATGCTCCAGCAGCGCCGCACCGATGCCCCGGCCACCGAAAGCGGGAAGCACGTCGATTTCAGCGATGCCGATCGCGTCCGGGCGCCCATCGGTCTCGAGGCAGACGAAACCGACGACCTCGTCATCCACCGTGGCGACCCAGACACGCCCCCGGGAGATCAGTTCGTGGACGATCTCGCGCGGCAAGGCCATGGACGAATACGACGGCCACGCCGGATGTCCACGGAACAACGCCACGGCGGCACGCTCGATGTCGCACAGCCGCTCGGCGTGATCCGCGACGGCGCGGGTGATCTCAAAGTTCATCGCGGGAGCCGGATGTGCACGGGGCGCCGAGTATAGCGGCCACCTATTTCGCGAAGGACCAGTCCTCGATCGCCAGGCGCACCTTGTATGGCGCCTTCTCGGCGAAGACGCGGGCGGGCATGGCCGGCTGACGCGTGGCGTCCCACGTCTTGTAGTCGACGGTCCAGCCGTCCTGGATGAGACGTGACGGCAAGCGGTCGGCGCCAAACGTCATCTCGGCTGGCCCCGTATCGGCGCGCAGCCCCAGGGCCCAGCGCTTCAGTTCGCCCAGAGGGATCTGCCAGCCTACCGTGCTCGCCATGAGCGACTCGGCGTCGGCGCCATGACGGGTACCGCCGTCGAGGCCTTCGAGATCGGCACCATCGGGGCCACCGGTCAGGCGGAACGTGCGGCCGGTGATCGGCCCACGCACCGTGAACTCGTAGCGCTCACCGTCCTGACGCCATGTGAGGCTGCCGGAGTTGCTGTCCTTGCCGTCGGAAACCGACAACTTGCCCTGCAGGGTCCAGTGGTCGGTATCGGCGAGACTGCGTTCGCGCTGCTCCTGCATGCCCAGCGTGGCGGCGTCGCCCACGTTGCGCACGGGAGCGCGAGTGGTCGCGCAGGCGGTAAGGAGCAAAAGGGGCAGTGCGGCAAGGAGCGTTCTGGCGGTCTGGCGCATGAATACGGGATCTTCTGCAGGAGCGCGCCATGCGCGCGATCGGGGCGGACGCGGCCTACGGACGCAGCTTTTGTTCGGTCTTCCGCAGCGCCGCGTTTTTCGGGTCGAGGCGGCGCACTTCGTTGAGCACCTTACGTGCCTCATCGTGCTCGCCCCGTGTCCACAGGACTTCGGCGAGGTGCACGCCGATGTCGCCGTCTTTGTGCTGTGTCCAGGCGCCACGCAGGGTGGTCTCGGCCTGGTCCAGCTGCCCTTGCCGGTATTTCAGCCAGCCCCACGAGTCGGCCACGGACGGATCGTCGGGTCGCGCGGCACGGGCGGCCTGGATCAGATTCTGGGCTTCCGGCAGATCGCGGTCGTTGTCGGCGAGGGTGTAGCCCAGCGCATTGCTCGCCTCGATGTCGCCGGGCTTCAGCTCGAGGACCTTGCGAAAGTCGGCCACGGCCTGATCGACCTTGCCGGCCTCGGCGTTGGCGAGCCCGCGCGAATACAGCATGTCGGTGTCATCGGCCTTGACCTGCAAGGCCTTGTCATAGGCGTTGACCGCCGCGTCGAACCGACGCGCATCCATGTAGAGCTCGCCGTCGAGGGCGAACGCCTTGCGCAGCTGATCGGGGCGATCGGCGTACTGGGTCTGCAGCTCAGCCACGATCTCGTGCGCGTCGTCGTCCTTGCCCTGCAAATGCAGGATGACGGCGCTGCGGACGGACGCATCGAAGATGCGCGGATCGTCGTCCCCGACCGCGGCATACCAGTCCAGGGCGTCTTCCTGCTTGCCCAGCAGTTCGGCCAGCTGTCCGAGGGTGAAGGCGTTATCGGCCTGTACGTCATCCGGTTGCCGGCGGATCTCGTCATAGAGCTTGCCCTCGGCCGCCTTGTCGCTGGCACGCGCGGCGAGCGTCATCCGCATCAGGTAGGTGTCGACGTCCTGGGTTCCCCCGGCGAGCACGCGGGCGGCGGACTTCTCGTCATTGCCCTGCGCCAGCAACGTGGCGTAGGCCAGGCGGAGGTGCGTGTTTTTCGGGTCCCTGGCGACCGCCTTGGCGAACAGCCGCTTCGCGCCTTCCTTGTCGCCCGCGCGGAATTTCTGCTGCGCCGCCCAGCCGTAGGTGGTGGCGTCGTGGAAACGGGCCTGCGCGCCCTCCCCGATCGTTTTCGCGTAGTCATGCCGACCCAGGTTTTCGCCCAGCTCGGCCATGGCCAGCCAGGCGGCGGAGTCGTTGGGAAGCCGCTGCGGCGTGGCGATGCGCTCGAGCAGCTGCCCGGCCTGGGCGGCATCCCGGGCGGTGACCAGGGTGCGGCCGAATTCACGCCAGGCATCGGGGTCGCCGGTGCCGACCATGATCTCCATCTGACGCTGCGCCTCGGCGGTATCGCCGCGATCCAGAGCCATCCGCGCGCGGGATTCGGCAAGCTCGAGCGGCTTCGCGCCGAGCCTGGCCCAGCGATCCAGCGCTTTCGCGGCGGCGTCCTGGTCATGCACGGCCAGGGCCAGCTCGGTCGCCCGGGCAGCCACACGGGGGTCGTCGCCCAGCTGGGCCGCGCGGCCGTAAGCGTCCGACGCCGCCTTGAGATCGTTGGCGGCAAGGGCGAAGTCGCCCGCCATCAGTTGTGCCTGAAGGTCGCGTTCGGGGGGCAGAATCGCCACCTGAAGCCGGTCGAGGGGTTGAACGCCCGTGCGTACGGCCTGGGGCGCGGTCCGCGGCGCCGTGGCGCAACCGGACAGGGCCGCGAGGGCACCGACGACCACATATTGACGCACTCGCTTGAACTTGGACCGACCGCTCAGCACACTACTCTCCGATTTCGTCCGATAGCCGATGCAATAAGCCCGGCCCTTGTGAGCGCACAATGCGCCCTTAGCTTAGCCGACGCCACCGAAGCCGACTCCAGCCCGTCATGCCACTCATCGCCCTCGGGCTCAATCACCTCACCGCGCCGGTCAGCCTGCGTGAGCAGGTGGCATTCGACGCCACGGCAACGCCGGAGGCGCTCGATGAGCTTGTCCGGCAACCCGGTGTCGAAGAGGCGATGATCCTCTCCACCTGCAACCGTACCGAGCTGTACTGCAGTGTGACCGAGGGTTTCGAGGGGGTACCCGGCCAGTGGCTGTCCCGACAGCATCGTCTGACCCCGCAACGGCTGGACGAGTTCCTCTACCGCCATGACGAACACGACGCGGTGCGCCACATGTTCCGGGTGGCGACCGGACTCGACTCCATGGTGCTGGGCGAGCCGCAGATCCTCGGCCAGGTCAAGGACGCCTACCAGCATGCGCGCACCGCCCAGTCGCTGCGCGCCCCGATGGAACGCCTGCTCCAGCACACCTTCGCGGTGGCCAAGCGGGTCCGGACGGACACCCGTATCGGTGCACACACGGTCTCCGTCGCCTACACGGCGGTGCGCCTGGCCGAACAGGTCTTCACGGATCTGCGTCAGGCCTGCGTCCTGCTGATCGGCGCGGGCGAGACGATCGAACTGGCGGCGCGCCATCTGACCGACAAGAAGGTGCGCCGGCTGATCGTGGCCAACCGCACCCTCGAGAACGCCCAGGAACTCGCCAGCCGCTACAGCGGCTATGCCATCTCACTGGCCGACCTGCCCCGCCACCTGGCCGAGGCCGACATCGTGATCACCTCGACGGCCTCGCGGCTGCCGGTGGTGACGAAGGCGATGGTTACCGATGCCATCGCCGCCCGCCGCCGCCGTCCGATGTTCATGGTCGATATCGCCGTGCCACGCGATATCGAGGCGGAGGTGGCGCAGCTCGACGACGTGTACCTCTACGGCATCGACGACCTGAAACAGGTCATCGACGAGAACCGCCGGTCCCGCGAAATGGCGGCCCGCGAAGCCGACGCCATCATCGACCTTCAGGTCGAACGCTACATGTCCTGGCGCCGCGCACTCACCCTGCGTAACCCTGCCGTGGACATGCGCCTCGCGGCCGAGACGCAGCGCGACGAAGTGCTGGCCAAGGCGCAGGCCATGCTGGCCAGAGGACGTCCCGCGGAAGAAGCCCTCGCGTTCCTGGCCAATACCCTGACCAACAAGCTGCTGCACGCACCCAGCGCACGCCTGCGCGATGCCGCCCTATCAGGCGATCTGGACCTGCTTCACGCCGCCGGCCGGCTGTATGGACTGGACCCGGACGACGACGTTTCCGCATGATGTCGGGCTATAGCCCTCTGTCGTGCCTTTGATGACTCCCTCGATCCGCCGCAAACTCGAAGCCCTCGCCGAACGTCACGAGGAAGTCGGCCGCCTGCTCGCGCAGCCGGACGCCCTCGCCGACAACCAGCGCTTTCGCGATCTTTCGAGGGAGTATGCCCAGCTCGAGCCTGTCGCCCTGTCGCTGCGGGAGCACGACGAGGCCCAGCGCGAGCTGGCCGAGACCCGAGCCATGCTCGACGATCCCGAGATGCGCGACATGGCCGCGGACGATATCGAGCGGATCGAGGGCCGCCTGACCGAGCTGGATGGCGAGCTGCAGATCCTCCTGCTGCCGAAGGACCCGCGTGACGAGGGCAATCTCTTTCTCGAAGTACGCGCCGGCACCGGTGGCGACGAGGCCGCCATCTTCGCCGGTGACCTTTTCCGCATGTACGCCCGCTATGCGGAGCGACAGCGCTGGCACGTCGAGATCCTCAGCGCGAACGACGGAGAGCATGGCGGGTACAAGGAAATCGTCGCCCGTATCGAGGGCCGCGGCGCCTATTCGAAGCTGAAGTTCGAATCGGGCACCCATCGCGTGCAGCGTGTGCCCGAAACCGAGTCGCAGGGCCGTATCCACACCTCGGCGGCGACCGTCGCGATCCTGCCCGAGCAGGACGACATCGACGAGATCGAAATCCGCGACGGCGACCTCAAGGTCGACACCTTCCGGGCCTCCGGCGCCGGTGGCCAGCATGTGAACAAAACGGACTCGGCCATCCGCATCACCCATCTGCCGACGGGGACGGTGGTCGAATGCCAGGACGAGCGCAGCCAGCACAAGAACCGCGCCCGGGCGATGAGCCTGCTCAAGGCCCGCCTTCTGGACGCGGAGCGGAGCAAGCAGAGTGCCGCGCAGGCCGAATCCCGCCGCCTGCAGGTCGGCTCGGGCGATCGCAGCCAGCGCATCCGCACCTATAACTTCCCGCAGGGGCGGATCACCGATCACCGCGTCAACCTCACGCTGTACCGGCTCACCGAGGTACTGCAGGGCGATATGGACGAGCTGATCGATACGCTGACCCGCGAGGCGCAGGCCGACGAGTTACAAAGTCTGACGGCGGGATGACATTTTCTGCCCCACAATCGGTCACCCTCCCCGCGTGGAACGAACCGATGGGCAAGAAAAAGAAGAAAGCCTACGAACACGACCTCGAAGCCCTGCAGATCGAACTGATCGGCCTGACCCGATGGCTGCGCCGCACCGGCAAACGCATGGTCGTCCTCTTCGAAGGCCGCGATGCCGCCGGCAAGGGCGGCACCATCAAGGCCATCACCGACAAGCTCGACACCCGCGCCGCGCGCGTCGTCGCCCTGGGCAAGCCGTCGCAGGACGAACAGACCCAGTGGTACTTCCAGCGCTACGTGGCACACCTGCCATCGGCGGGCGAGCTGGTCCTGTTCGACCGCAGCTGGTACAACCGCGCCGTCGTCGAGCCGGTGATGGGCTTCTGTACCGACGAGCAGTACGACGCTTTCATGAAAGCCTGCCCGGCCTTCGAGAAACTGCTGACCGACGACGGCATCATCCTGCTCAAGTACTGGCTTTCCGTGGATCAGCAGGAGCAGGAGGAGCGCTTCGCCGAGCGCGCGGAAGATCCGTTGAAACGCTGGAAGCTGTCACCCGTCGACCTCAAGGGACGGGAGAAATACGCCGAGACGGGCGACCTGCGTGACGCGATGATCCAGCGCACGCACACGGCCGACGCGCCGTGGTTCGTGGCCGACTTCAACGATCAGAAAACCGGGCGGCTCAATCTGATCCGCCATCTGCTCGACCAGATCCCCGATCAGCTCGTGCCCAATGAGGAAATCGAGTTGCCGCCGCTGAAGGGCAAGCCGAAGAAGGACAAGGTCACCGCCAAGGCGGACAAGGTGGCGAAGGTCTACTGACGCGCCGCCACGCGACGCACGGGCGCCCGTCGTGGCAGGCGCCCGGCGCGCGAGAGGCGCAGCCACTGGCGCATCGCGAGCAGGCCGCCCGCGGATTCGATCATCGCCGCGGGCACCCACATGATCACTCCTCCGATCAGCTGACCCGTCAGCACGTTGAGCGTGAACGCGCGACCGCAGATCTCGAAGATCGGGTAGAGATCGGTCTTCGAGAAGGTGACGATGGCGCCGGCGACGATCTGCGGCGTCATCGTGATTCCGGGTGACAACACGCGCCATCCGGGCGACATGCGACCGGGTGGCTTCGGCCGGTGGTCGAGCACCAGCCACCAGTAGGCCAGGCCGGACAGCACCATCGACCAGTTCATCGCGCGGTAGATGCGCCAGTCCAGCATGGCGAGCGTCTGCATGTCGGGAATCAGCCAGACGACGATCAGCGCGACAAAAAGGAGCGTGACGACGGCCGGGTGTAGCAGTATCGCCGACAGTGCGCGCGATACCGGCGAACGCCCGGCGCGACGCAGCCGGACGCGCCACGTCGGCGGAAGGCCGGCCCGCAGCACCGTTCCCGGATAGGAGGCGATGATCAGCAAGGGCGCCAGATGATGGAGAAGCACTTGCTGGATGCGGTGCATGAAAAACTCGTGCTCCGCGAAGTAGTCGAAGTAGGTATGCAGCGCGACGTAGATCATCGCCATACCGACCCAGAACGCCGCCTTGCGCGCCATCGACACCCGCAGTCGCCGGCACCCCGCCGCATACAGCAGCGCCGTCGCGACGAACACGATCACGAAGACCCAGGAGAACTCCCAGGGCACGATCCACTTCAGCGCGCCGGCGGCCACCGTCAGGCCGCGCGGCGACCGCGACGGGTGCGTCGCCAGCCGTAGATCAGGCCGATGAGCGCAACCAGCCCCGGGACGAGCACGATGTTGATGAACTTCAGGCGCAGGCCCAGCGCGTCGATCTCGGCGTTGAGCTGGTGCTGCACGTCGCGCAGCTCCTTACCGATCGCGAGTTTGCGCTGAAGATACTGCTCGACCTCGCGCCGCTGCTCCGCGGTGGCCGTACCGCCACTCCCACCCTTGCTGGGCTGCAGTTCGGCCAGACGCCGCTGGGTATCGTAGAGCTCGTTCTCCAGCTCGCGTTTCTTCGTCAGGAACTTGCGGTCCGCCGCGGCCTGCAGCGCGCGCACCCGGGTGAACGGCCGCTGCGCGTTGACCCGTCCACGAATGGACAGCAAGGCGGTGGACCCGCCAAGGTTGTCGACGATGTTCGAGACGAAGTCGCCGTTATTGGCAAACGGCGTCAGCTGCTGCTGCCCAAGCAACGGCTGCACGTCGATCCACAAGCGATCCGAAAGCAGGTCGGTGTCGGCGACGAGCACGATCTCGCCGGGGCCGGCCGCCTGGTCGAGATGCCCCTTTCCCGCACGTTCGGGGAACGCCGTGTGGAAGGTGTCGCGCAGCCGCGCAGCCAGGACGTAGCGCTCGTGACTGGGCTCGTAGTTCTCCATGAGGGTGGTCGGATCGTTCGCGGCATCGCGCACGCGCTGCGCGGCGACAACAGCCGCCTCGTCGGACGTCTGCACCAGAGGTACCAATCGCGCCTTCGTGTCCTGCGCAAGCTCGAAGTGGCCCGCTGTCGAGAAATTCACGCGCTGCAGGCTCGCCGTCACCACATCGTCGTGATTGAGGTCCTGCGTCCCCAGCCCGAGCATCGCCGGATGGCCGATATTGTTGCCGTTGAGGTCGATCGTCAGCGCATGCGAACGGTCCAGCACGACCTGAGTCGGGTCGAAGACCACGCCCCAGGCCTCGAACAGACGATGCAGATCGGAATCGTGATCGTCCACCGTCCCCCGCGGATCGATCAGCGGCGCGCTATCCATTTCCGAGTCGGGATCGACGAAGACGACAAGGTGTCCGCCGCGCAGCACGTACTGGTCGATCGCATACTGCGCGTCGTCCGACAGACGCTTGGGATGGACCAGCAGCAACACCTTGATCGACGGATCGATGTGGGTGAGTCCCTCGGGATCGATCGTCGTGACGTCCGCGATCTGGTCCAGCTGATGGAACAGTGTCCACGGCGCTTCTCCGATCACCGGATTGCCTTCCACCGGCAGCGAGCTCACCACCCCGAGTTTCGGCTTCTGCGGCATGCCAAGCTCATAGAGCAGTTTGGCGATGTCGTATTCGACAAACGACTCGCGCGCGGGGTCGAAGAACGGGATCGCCTGGGGCGGCACTTCACCGGTCCCGTCCATGCCGACGAGACCGAAGAACACGCGCTCGCCATTGCTGCCACCGGTGGCAGGCGTCAGCCCGTAGCCTTCGGCAGCGTCTTCATCGTCGGAATAAGGCACCGGGTCGATGACGCGGAACCGTACCCGGCCGTGGGCGCGAACCGCGATCTCTCGCAGCATCTCCTGCACACGCTGCTCGTAGCTGCGCAACTGCGGAAGGTCGCGCGTGGCGTGGTCGGAGAAATACAGCGTGACAGTCAGCGGCTTGCGCAGGGCGTCGACGATCTGCAGCGTGCCCGGCGTCAGGGTGTAGATACGGTCGGCCGTGAGGTCGACGCGTGCCGTGCGCAACGACATCGAACTGATCGCCACCGCCGCAAGGAAAAGCACGGCGATCGCCACCAGTGCCGCGCGCAGGCGCAACGAACGGGTGATCCTGAAGCGACGGGCCATCTCAGCGCGTCCTCTTCAGGTCGAGTACCACGACACTCGCGCCGAGCCAGGCGACGATGGTGGCGAAGAAGTACACCAGGTCGCGCAGATCGAGTACCCCGCGGGCGATAGCGTTGGCGTGTCGCGCCATGCTCAGCTGCCCCATGGCGCCGATCAGCTTCGGCGGCACCGAGTCCTGGAAAAAATCGAGCACCTGGGGCTGTCCGACCAGGAGCAGGAGGAAGCACACCGATGCGGTCAAAATGAACGCGACGATCTGGCTCCGGGTAGCGGTGGACATGCACGCCCCGATGGCGATGAACGCACCGGCCATCAGCCAGCTACCGACGTAGCCGGCGAGGATCACCCCGTTGTCGGGATCCCCGAGGTAATTCACCGTGATCCAGATCGGAAAGGTCAGGACCAGACAAACACCGATGAAGGCCCAGGCGGCCAGGAACTTGCCCAGCACGGCCTGCGAAATCGACACCGGCAGCGAGAACAGCAGTTCGAGCGTGCCGGACGCCCGCTCCTCGGCCCACATCGACATGGTCACGGCGGGCACCAGCACGAGGTACAGCCAGGGATGCATGTCGAAGAAAGGCTGCAGGTCGGCCAGGCCGCGATCGTAGAAATCGCCGCTGTAAAACGTCAGCGTTCCGGCCAGCACCAGGAAGATGACCATGAAGACGTAGGCCACAGGCGTCACGAAGTAGCCCCACAACTCGCGGCGCGCGATGGCGGTGACGGCGCTCATGCGTGGCCTCCGCGCGGCTGCGTCGTGATCTGCCGGAAGACTTCGTCCAGCCTGCCCTGCTCCAGCTGAATCTCTGAAACCCGCAGGTTCTGCGTGCGAAGAAGCGCCTGCACCTCGTCGAGGATCGGCTGCCCCGGTTTCGGGAACACGGTGACCCGCCCATCCAGCGGATCCACTTCCACCATCGACACGCCCGGAATGCGCGCAAGCATCTCGCGGGACACCGCACTGCCCTGCGCGCTGAAGGAAACGGCACCGTGATACCGCGAGCGCGCCTCCAGCTCGGCCGGTGTCGCGTCGGCGAGGAGCTTGCCGTTGGCGATGATCGCGACGCGATTGCACAAAGCGTGCACCTCTTCGAGCAGATGCGTGGAAATCAGGATGGTGCGCTCCCGCGCCATGGCATCGATGAGCATGCGCACGGAATGCTTCTGGTTGGGATCCAGGCCGTCCGTTGGTTCGTCGAGCATCAGTACCGGAGGATCGTGCAGGATCGCCTGCGCGAGGCCGACCCGGCGGCGCAGGCCCTTGGACAGGGTACCGATGGTCTGCTCCAGCACGTCTTCCAGTTCGAGACGGGCGACGACCTCATCGAAGCGCCGATACGCGATGTCGCGGTCCAGGCCACGAACCCTGACGATGAACGTAAGGAACTCACGGACCGTCATCTCGCCATAGCTGGGCGCACCCTCCGGCAGGTAGCCCAGGGCGCGCTTGGCCGACAGGGGCTCCTTGCGGACGTCGTGGCCACAGACGCGGGCGGTGCCGGACGTCGGAGTGAGGAACCCCGCGATCATGCGCATGGCCGTGGACTTCCCGGCGCCATTGGGGCCGAGCAGCCCCAGCACCTGGCCCGGTTCGGCACGCAGGGAAAGGGCATCCACCGCGATCAGCGGGCCATAGCAACGGGTCAGTCGGTCGGTCTCGATCATTGACGACAATTAACGCATAAAAAAGCCCCGGGGTTACCGGGGCTCTTCGTGTCGCATGGCTTACGAGGCTTACTGGGCCATCGTCGGCGCGGTGCCCGCTTCGGCCGGAGCCGCAGCGGTACCCGCCGGAGCGGGGGCGGAGGACGAGCCGGCCGGAGCCGATTCTTCCAGGCCCGGCTGCTTCAGGCCGGCTTCCTGTTCCGGAGTCTGCTCCGGAATGTTGTCGCCCTGCAGCGGCAGGTAGATCTCGAACTTCTGCTCGTCGTAACCCTCGATCGTACCGTGGTTGTTGGTCGGCGCCTTCACCTGGATGTCGTAGGGACGGAAGGTGACGTCGTCGAACTTGTAACCATGGGTCTGCGAGTAGGCTTCGAGCATCTGACGCGTCTGCGGCAGGCCGGCACCGGTGCCGTTCCACTCCGCCTTGAGCGCCTTGCCACCGAAGGCGAGAACAGCCTTGACGTTGCCGTCGACGATGACGCGGCCGAGCTTGTCCTTGCTACCCGGCGCGGCCGAATCGGCAGCGGCCGGAGCGGCGGCCGTCGAGGCGGCAGCCGGAGCGGCGGCGTCGAGCGAAGGACGCTGGGCGGCCGTCAGTTCGACGTCCTGACCGTTGATCTTCAGCGTGGTGGCGTCGATCTCGGCGGCGACGTCGAACGTATAGTTCTGGTCGCCCCAGTTCGTGGTGAAGGTGATGCGCGGGCTGACGATGTTCACGCCCAGCTTCTTCGCCGCGGCCTGCAGTTCGCCCCAGGCCTTATCCGACGCGGTGTCGACGTCGTCGAGGGTGCGCGGGGCCGTGGTCGACACGAAGAGGATCGGCTTGGCCGGCTGGTCGGCGATGGCCGGAACCATCTTGCTGTAGTCGATGTTCGGGATCGCAGCCATCAGGTTCTGAAGGTTGGACAGGCTGAACTGAATCAGCGCGTCCGGATCGCCGTGGATATAGAGGTTGGAGAAGCGGTTGACCAGGTTGAAGCCGTAGTCGACGTCGTAAGCCCACTTGACCTTGACGAGCTTCTGGCTGCGGCCAGTGCGCTCGAGGTTGATGGTGAACTTCTTGTCGTTACCGCGCCAGGCGTTGTCGACGTTCCAGACGATGGTGCCCTTGCCGGCATCGGACACCTTGGAGAAATCCGGGTCGATCGAGGCGATCTCGAGCGAGCCGTCACCGACCTTCTTGTCGTCAGCCTTCCAGGCGATCTTGGCACCCGGACCGTAAGCCTTGCCCGAAAGCTCGAACTGGACCTTGGGATCGAAGGAGCGAAGGACAGTGTAGTCAGGGAAACGACGGAAGTTGCTGAAAACGTCGTAAACCTGGCGCAAGTCCTTGCTGATCAGCATTTCGCGCTCGACGTGTCCGGCCGAGGGCATAGCCAGCCCGACAACGACGCCCAATACGGCGACGATGACGAGGGCAACGATAAATTCTAACAGACGCGTCATTCCACGGTTCTCCGAACGTCTTACGAACAGGCTCCGCACACGGCCATGGACGCCGCATGGTCACCCCTGAAGAATCGGCCGTGGCTTGGGGTTCGCCAGCGCCGAAAGAGCCGATGGTAGCTGCTCACGACAGGGAACGCCATTGGGTCCCCTGCCCTTTTTCGCAAGCCTGCACAAGCGGATTTTCGGCCGGAAGCTCCCGGACGATGCCGCCCGGTCGAGTCGGGCTCAGACGATCCCGAGCTCCAGCGCCTTCAATACGGCGCGCGTGCGGTCCCGGACGCCCAGTTTGGAAAGGATGTTGGACACATGGTTTTTCACCGTCCCCTCGGCGACCCGCAGGGAATTGGCGATTTCCTTGTTGCTGTAGCCGCCCGACAGCAGTCGCAGGATCTCGGTCTCGCGTTCGGTCAGCGGATCCGGCTGCTCGAGGCTGGAAAACTGGTTCTGGATGCGACCCACGCCGGCCAGCAGGCGCTGGGTAACCATGGGCGCCACCAGCGAACCGCCGGCGGAGACGGTGCGCACGGCCTCGACGAGCTGATCGAGCGACACGTCTTTCAACAGATAGCCACGGGCGCCGGCCTTCAGGCCGGACAACACCAGCTGGTCGTCGTCAAAGGTGGTCAGGATGATCGTCGGCGGGAGCTCATTGCGGCCACCCAGGGTCTGCAGGACCTCCAGGCCGCTCATGTTTGGCATGCGCAGATCGAGCAGCACCACGTCCGGCCGTACCTGGGGGATCGTCTGCACCGCCTGGGCGCCGTCGGCGCATTCCGCCACGACGCGGATATCGCCGGCGAGGTCCAGCAAGGAGCGGATGCCCTGGCGCACCAGGTTCTGATCGTCAACGAGGCAGACGGAAATCATGGGTGGTCCTCGGAAGGAACGGAAAGTGTGGCACGCGGGAGGGCCTCGGCGTCATCCGTGACCTCCAGCGTGTGACGAGCCGGGGCGTGGGCCAGCGTGGGCTCCTCACCCAGCGGCAGGCGGGCGGTCAGGGCGAATCCGCCCTGCGTCCCACCCCCGAAGGTGACCGTCCCGCCGAACTCGGCGAGACGTTCGCGCATGCCGTTCAGGCCGTTGCCCGGGTGGAACTGGGTACTGCCGCGACCATCGTCGCGCGCGTCCAGACAGAGTTCGTCCGGTCCGGTGTGACGGAAGGTCAGCCAGAGATTGCGAGCGTTGGCGTGACGGACCGTATTGGTGAGGATCTCCTGGGCGCAACGCAACAGCATCTGCGCCCGACGCGGATCCTCCACGCCGAAACGCGGCGGGACGCTCAGGTGTACGGCCAGCCCCGGCACGCCTTCCGTGAGACTGCGCAGGGCCTGGGTGAGGTCGATGGCGTCGTCCTGACGCAACTCGCTGACCACCTCCCGCACGTCCGCCAACAGCTGCTTGGCGGTTTTCTGCGCCTTCAGCACATGCTCGCGGGCCGTGTCGTTGGTCAGGTGGCTCGCGACCTCGAGATTGAGGCTGAGCGCCGTGAGGTGGTGACCGACCAGATCGTGCAGGTCGCGCGCGATGCGCATGCGCTCCGCGATGCGGGTCGACTCGGCCAGGAGCGCGCGGGTCGCGCGTAGCTCCGCGTTCAGATGGCGCAATTCCTCGCGCTCGTCCGCCTGCTGGCTGGCGATCAGCGAGGCGATGAACATCAGGGCCGAGAACCCGAAATAGAGGACCGCCTGCATGACCGAGGCGACCAGCGACCAGCCGACCGCGGCATAGAACAGGGGTATCAGGGCGACGTGCGCCAGCACCATCCAGGCCATCGCCAGGGGCAGGCTGATGATCCAGGGAACCACGGCGGCGACGATCACCAGCAGGAGCGCACTGACGCCGCTCTTGCTCAGCCCGCCCACGGCGAGCGCGGTGCCGGTCAGGATCAGCAGGACGGCGACGCGCGTGAAACCGTCCACGCGCGAACCCAGCTGGCGGGTCAGGAGCCAGTAGACGACGCCAAAGACGAGGTAGCACGCGATCCAGGCCAGCAAGGCCATGTCGCCGATCTGGCCCGGCTGATTACCGGCGCGCTGGATCGACAACGGCAGGCCCGCGCAGAGGTAGGCCAGATAGGTGGCGTACCGCAGCAGCCGGACGTGATTGAACTGAAGCTTGGACATGGCCTCATCATAGGGCCTCGCGCGCCGCCCACCACCTGATAGAAGTCACGCTCCGGCAGGCGGCAAGCGTTGGCTTTACAACGGTTTTACATCCGCGTCGCGCTCCCCGGCGAGTCGCGGGCATGCCATAATGCCGCGCATTCGGCGGCCTGGGGGTCGCTTTCCAAGAACACTCAAGCGGAGCAACGAATGGCCCTTGCCATCCGCGACGTGCGCGAGCACGACCTGGATGCCGTGCTCGCACTCAATAACGAGGCAGGCACCGGCATTCTCGCCACGGACATGTCCCGCCTGCGCTACCTGTACGACATCGCGCATTACTTCCGCGTGGCCGAACAGGGCGGTCGCATCCTCGGCTTCCTGATCGCCATGCGCCAGGACGCCGACTACACCAGCCCCAATTTCCGCTGGTTCCAGGCCCATTACGAAAGCTTCGTGTATATCGATCGCATCGTGATCGCATCCGAATCGCGCGGGCATGGTCTGGGCCGCATTTTCTACTGCGATGTACAAAGTTATGCCGAGGTACGTGTGCCGCTTTTGACCTGCGAAGTCTTCCTTGAACCCCGCGACGACCAGACCGTGCTGTTCCACGGCACCATGGGCTTCCAGGAAGTCGGTCAGCAGAAAATGGGGGAGACCGGCCCGAAGGTGAGTCTGCTCGCCCGCGAACTACCCAGTTTCCCGTTCGTGCGCGAGCGTTACCTCGAGCAGGACGGCCTGCCCGCCGTCGCATGGCTGGGTGAGCGGCAACGCCCGGCGGATGCCGCAGGAGTACGCGCATGAACGCCCGCGCCGAATCCCTCGAAGCCGCCTGCGACCTCCGCTTCGGCCAGGTCGGTATCGCCTGCGTGCGCCTGCGCCGGGTCGATGCCGCCGCGCTGGTCGAAGAACTCGAACGCCGCGTGCGCTCCGCGCCGCAGATGTTCAACCGCGCCGCGGTGGTCCTCGACCTCTCACACCTGCCGAAGCTGCCGGACGACGGCATGGTCGACGCGCTGCTCGAAGCCATCCGCAGCGCGGGCATGCTGCCCGTCGGCATTGCTTACGGAACCGCGGAGACCGAAGCGCTCGCCGAGCGCATGAATCTCCCGCTTATCGCCAAGTTCCGTGCCCAGTACGAGCCCGCGTCGGGCGATGCCGCCGTGCAGGTCGCGCCGCCCGCACCGGGCCGCGCCGAACCGGCCCGCGCTCCGCTGGATAACGACGAAGACACCGGCGGCGCCACGACAGCCCAGCACCACATCGGCAGCGCCGTGCGCTCCGGCCAGCAGATATACGCCCGCGACCGCGATCTCGTGGTCATGGCTGCCGTCGCCAATGGCGCGGAAGTCATCGCCGATGGCTCCATCCATGTCTACGGCAGCCTGCGCGGCCGTGCCATGGCCGGGGCACAGGGCGACGAGTCGGCGCGCATCTTCTGCTCGGATTTCCGTGCCGAGCTGGTGGCTATCGCCGGTCACTACCGCGTGTTTGAAGACATGCCCAAAGAATTCGAGGGCCAGGCCGTCCAGTGCTGGCTCGACAGTGGAAAACTCATGGTCGCACGGCTCTGATGCCGTCCGTCGCAGCAACACTCGGAGACATCTCTTGACAGAAATTATCGTCGTCACCTCCGGCAAGGGCGGAGTCGGCAAGACCACCACCAGCGCCTCCCTCGCCACCGGCCTCGCCATGCAGGGCAAGAAAGTCGCCGTCATCGACTTCGACGTCGGCCTGCGCAATCTCGACCTGATCATGGGCTGCGAGCGGCGCGTGGTTTACGACTTCGTCAATGTCGTTCACGGCGAAGCCACGCTCAAGCAGTCGCTGATCAAGGACAAGCGCCACGAAAACCTCTTCGTGCTCGCCGCCTCGCAGACGCGCGACAAGGACGCCCTGACTCAGGAAGGCGTGGAGAAGGTCCTCGACGAACTCACGAAGGAAAACTTCGACTTCGTCGTCTGCGACTCCCCCGCCGGCATCGAAAAGGGCGCGCACCTGGCGATGTACTTCGCCGACCATGCCGTCGTGGTCGTCAATCCGGAAGTCTCCTCGGTCCGAGACTCCGACCGCATCCTCGGCCTGCTTTCGAGCAAGACCCGTCGTGCGGAAAAAGGCGAGGCACCGATCAAACAGCACCTCCTGCTCACGCGCTACAACCCGAACCGGGTCGAAGCCGGTGAGATGCTCAGCGTGAAGGACGTCGAGGAAATCCTCGGTATCAACGTCGTCGGCGTCATCCCGGAATCGGAGAACGTGCTCGCCGCGTCCAACGCGGGCGTGCCGGTCATCCTGGATGACAACTCGAACGCGGGTGCGGCCTATAAGGACACCGTCGCGCGCATTCTGGGCGAAGAGCGTCCGCTTCGCTTCCTCGAGCCGGTCAAGAAGGGCTTCCTCAAGCGCGTATTCGGAGGCTGAGCATGGGTATCCTCGATTTCCTGAAGCGTAAACCCGAACCGAGCGCCGGCGTCGCCAAAGAGCGTCTGCGCATCATCGTCGCCCAGGAGCGCTCGACGCGCGGCGGTCCCGACTACCTGCCGCTGCTGCGCAACGAGCTGCTCGAAGTGATCCGCAAGTACGTCAACGTCGACGTCGAGGCAGTCAACGTGACGCTCGAACGTGACAGCGGCCACGAAGTACTCGAACTCTCCGTCGCCTTGCCGGACGGCAAGTCCGCGATATGAGTCCGGCCGATCCCGCCGACGCGGTCCTCCGCGTCGGCGACATCGGTTTCGACGAACCGCGCCAGCTGCTGAAAGGGTTCGGCCTCAGCCTCGTCGAGGTCTCCCTCGGCGAAGCCATACCGGGCAGTTACTGGGGCGACACCGAAGCCGGCATCATCGGCACGACGGTCTACGCGCGCACCGACACCCCGGTCCACTCCCTCCTCCACGAAGCCTGCCACCTCATCGTGCTGCCGGAGGACAAGCGTGCGCTCGTCCACACCGATGCGACGGATTCCATCGAGGAAGAGGACGCCACCTGCTACCTGCAGATCGTGCTCGGCGGACACCTTCCCTCGGTAGGCAGTGCACGCATTATGGAAGACATGGATCGCTGGGGTTACACCTATCGTCTGGGCTCCACGCTCGCCTGGTTCGAGCAGGACGCGCCTGAAGCGCGCGCGTTTCTCCGTGACCGCGGACTGCCTGTCGACTAACTGGCACAAACCAGGCGCTTTTTTCAGATTTATCCGATTCTAAAGGCGGATCGGCTCCCTTAGCCTTGGATCAGGCATCGCCCGACGTTACCGCGGAGACATCCGCGGGGTTTCGAGGTGCGTGAGCCTGTCGGCAATGGAGAAACAACGATGAAGTACGTCATCCCCGGTCCACGGGAGACTCCCCCCGCTCGCGGCAACACGGGCGGCGTCGCAGCTGCTACGTCGTCTCACGGTGGCGATATCGGAAAAAGAATCGACCGCCTGGAAACCGACAGCCGGTTCATTCGCCGCGACCTGGATGAGATGCGGGGCGACACGCGCGCCATCAAGGACCAGCTCCATTCGATAGATAAGAGACTCACCGTCATAGAACAATCGAGCGACGCGGGATTCGGATCCATCGGCCAGAAAATGGACGCGGAATTCGCTTCCACCCAACAGAGAATGGACGCTGGATTTGCTGCCGTCGACCAGAAATTCGTTGCTGTCTACGAGAAAATGGATGCGGGCTTCGCTGCTGTCGATCAGCAGTTCGTTGCCGTCTACCAGAAAATGGATGCGGGGTTCGCTGCTGTCGATCAGCAGTTGGTTGCCGTCTACCAGAAAATGGATGCGGGCTTCGCTGCTGTCGATCGGCAGTTCGCTGCCGTCTACCAGAAAATGGATGCGGGCTTCGCTGCTGTCGATCAGCAGTTCGCTGCCGTCTACCAGAAAATGGATGCGGGCTTCGCTGCTGTCTACCAGAAAATGGATGCCAACTTTTCATCCATCCACCAGACACTGTCAACGGTCCCGACAAAGCTTCAGCTGGCGCTGATGGCTCTCGCCGGCCTCGCGATGATCCTGGGCTCGGCTTTCGCCGTCGTCGCCGTATTGTTGAGGTCCACAGGCCATGCGGAAGTGGCGAATGTACTGGACGCGGCACGAGGCTGAACGTGCTCTCCCCCATTTTGCCGCCGGGCCGATACTCAGCCCGGTTCGTTGCGCTCGATCTGCGAAACCACGCTCGACGCCGCCCCGGCCTTCGCACGCGCCAGGCGGCGGCGCTCCAGCGAGACGTACCACATCCACGCCGCGAGACCGATCAGGCAGATCGTTGTGGCGCCGATGGCAAGAGTCAGCATGTTGTCGGACAGCGCCGGCGAAAGCACGCCGGCCACGAGAGCCGTGAGGATCAGACTGCCGAACGCCTGGACCGATGACACGCCGCCGCGCTGCTCAGGAAAACGGTCCAGCAACAACAACGTCAGCGTCGGGAAGGCCAACTGGACCCCGCACCCATACAGAGCCAGCGGCAGCGTCGACCACGGCACCCGTGGGTGATCCAGCGTCACCGCCAGGATCAGGTTCAACGCGCAAGACGACAGCATCGACGCATAGCCCCATGACACGGTGCGGGCCGCGCTGGCCCTTCCCGCCACGCGCCCTGAAACGAAGGCACCGGCAACCATACCGCTGACCACCGGCACGAACAGCCACGGAAACCCGCTCGCGCCCAGACCCAGCAGGTCGCGAATCAGATGCGGCGCCGACGCGATATAGAGAAACAAACCGGAGAAATTGACCGACGCCGCGATCGCCAGTGGCCAGAACGGCAGGTCGCTGAGGATCGCCCTATAGCCGCGCAACAGCGGTCGCGGACGAAATACCGTGCGATGCGCAGGCGGATGCGACTCGACCAGGAAATACGAGACGCCCAGGGTCAGCAACGTCGTGAAGCCGGTCAGCGCCCAGAAGATGCCGCGCCAGCCATCGATGCCCAGCAGCCACGCGCCGACGATAGGCGCGATGGCCGGCGCCACGCCGAAGATCATCATCACCTTGGACATCATGCGCTGGGCTTCTTCGCCGTGCATGGTGTCACGCACGACGGCCCGACCCACGACGATGCCGGCGCCGCCGCAAAGACCCTGCAGGATGCGGCAACCCAGCAGGAAGCTGAAGCTCGGCGCCAGGGCCGCACCGACGGACGCCACGGTGTAGACAGCCATCGCGATGACGATTACGGGCTTACGGCCATAGGCGTCCGACAACGCGCCGTGGAACAGACTCATGACCGCATATGCCAGCAGGTAGACGCTCAGCAACTGCTGGAGAGCGACGGCGCCCACCCCGAAGTCGCGGCCGATGTCCGGGAAGCCCGGAAAGATCGCATCGATCGAGAACGGCCCGATCATCGACAGAGCGGCCAGCAGAAACGGCAGGTAGCGCCTCGGGTCGCGCGTCGCGGAGGTCATGGGAGCGGCCATGGCGTTCAGGGGAACGATCAGTATAGCGGCAAGCCTTCGATCCCCTCGCCCGGCTCACCGCAAAGCCCCATAATCGAACCGCCACATCGCATCGAGGGTCACATGGGCTATAGCGGGTTTCTTGCTGTGGGGATCGGCGGCGCCGTGGGCAGCCTGCTGCGCTGGTGGCTGGCCGTGGCGCTCAATGCCCTCGTTCCCAACATCCCGCTCGGGACGCTTTGCGCCAATCTGGCCGGCGGCCTGCTGATGGGCGTCACGCTCGGCGTGTTCGACCACTTCCAGACGTTGCCGGTTGAACTGCGTCTGCTCATCGCCACCGGCTTTCTCGGCGGGCTCACCACGTTCTCGACGTTCTCGGCGGAATCCACCGGGTTGCTGCTGCGGCAGCAATACGCCTGGTTCGCCGCGCATGTCGCACTGCACCTGATAGGTTCGATCGGGCTGACGGTTGCCGGGCTGGCGATCGCCCGCGGAGTGCTTCGCCACGTTTGACGAGGATCCAAAGGAGTTCCATCGATGACTCACGATGTTTCTTCCCTCAAGGCACGCGCACAGATCCTCCTGCAAAAAGCAGGCATCACGCTCGGCGGACAACGCCCGACCGACCTGGTGATCCACGACGAGCGCACCTACGCGCGTGTCTTCGCCCACGGTACGCTCGGTTTTGGCGAGGCCTATATGGATGGCTGGTGGGATGTCGGCGACCTGCCCGCTTTTTTCGCTCGCGTGCTGTCGTCGCACCTCGACGAGTCGGTGCTCACGCTGGACACCCTGATGACGCATCTCAGGGCGCGGCTGATCAACCGCCAGCGGGGCGCGCACGCCTGGGACGTCGGACGACGTCATTACGACCTGGGTAACGATCTCTTCGAGGCGATGCTTGGCAAACGCATGGTGTATTCCTGTGCCTATTGGGCGCACGCCGACAATCTGGATGACGCGCAGGAAGCGAAGCTCGACCTGATCTGCCGAAAGCTGGCCCTGCGGCCCGGCCAGCGCATCCTAGACATCGGCTGCGGCTGGGGCGAGGCACTGAAGTTCGCCGCCGAGCGCTACGGCGTCAGCGGGGTGGGCGTGACCGTTTCGAAGGAGCAGGCCGCCTACGCCCGTGAGCTATGCCACGGCCTGCCGGTCGAGATCCGCCTGCAGGACTACCGCGACCTCGACGAGCCTTTCGACGCGATCCTTTCGGTCGGCATGTTCGAGCACGTCGGCGGCAAGAACTACCGCACGTGGTTCGAAGTGGCCCGACGCTGCCTGCGCAAGGATGGCCTCGTTCTGCTGCACACCATCGGCAGCAACGGCGCACCGGGACGGCCGGACCCATGGATCGACAAGTACATCTTTCCCAATTCGGTGATTCCCTCGATGAGCCAGGTGGCTGGCGCGCTCGAGGGGCTTTTCATCGTGGAGGACTGGCACAATTTCGGCGCGGACTATGACCGCACGCTGATGGCATGGCGTGCCAACGTGGAGGCGGCCTGGCCAAAACTGGCCTCACGTTACGACGAGCGATTCCGCCGGATGTGGAATTTCTACCTGGGCTGCTCCGCCGGTGTCTTCCGCAGCCGCCGCGACCAGTTGTGGCAGCTGACCCTGTCGCCGCACGGCAGGCCGGGCGGGTACCGCGTGCCGCGCTGACGGAATGACCACTTCCTGCCTCGTACGGTCGGAGCATGGATCCCAAGGCCACGCTCCCCGACGGTATCGTCGAGACCGATGTTCCCGCGCGGCTCGACCGGCTGCGCTGGGGGCGCTTTCATACCCTGGTGGCCGTTGGCCTCGGGATCACCTGGGTGCTCGACGGGCTCGAGGTGACCATTACCGGCTCGATCGCCGGTGCGCTCAAATCCAGCCCGGTCCTCCACCTCACCGACGGTCAGGTGGGACTGGCGGGCAGCCTTTATCTCGTCGGTGCCGTGCTGGGCGCGCTTTTCTTCGGGTGGCTTACCGACCGACTCGGGCGGAAGAAGCTGTTCACGGTGACGCTGGGCCTGTATCTGACGGCCACGGCCGCTACGGCCTTCTCACCGGACTTCCTCACCTTCGTGATCTTCCGCGCGCTGACCGGCGCGGGCATCGGCGGCGAGTACGCCGCCATCAACTCGGCGATCCAGGAACTGATTCCGGCACGCTATCGTGGCCACACGGATCTGGTCATCAATGGCAGTTTCTGGATCGGCGCCGCACTGGGCGCGCTCGCCGCCGTAGGCCTGCTCGACATGGGCTGGGTATCGGCCGAGATCGGCTGGCGACTGACCTTCGGGTTGGGTGCCGTGCTGGGCCTGGGCATTCTTTTCCTGCGGCACTGGATTCCGGAGAGCCCGCGCTGGCTGATGCTTCATGGTCGCATCGAGGAGGCCGAGGCCGTGGTCGCCGACATCGAGAAGCGCCTCGACGTCGCTCCCCCTTCCGAACCGCTGCCACGGTTGCGTCTGCGTCCGCGCGGACTGACCCTTGCGGACGTTGCCCGTACATTGTTCCGTCTCTATCCGAAGCGGACCGTGCTGGGCCTGGTACTGATGGCCACGCAGGCGTTCTTCTACAACGCGATCTTCTTCACCTATGCGCTGGTGCTCGGCCGCTTTTACGGCGTGGCCGATGCGGATGTCGGTCTCTATCTGCTGCCATTCGCCGCCGGTAATTTCCTCGGCCCGCTCCTGCTGGGACGGCTGTTCGACACGCTGGGCCGGCGGACGATGATCGTGGCGACCTATGCACTGTCCGGACTGCTGCTGTTCGTCACCGCCTGGCTCTTCGTCCACGGCCACCTCGACGCGCGAACGCAGACGATCGCCTGGAGCATCGTGTTTTTCTTCGCCTCCGCGGCCGCCAGCTCGGCCTACCTCACCGTCAGCGAGAGCTTCCCACTGGAGTTGCGCGCCCTGGCCATCGCCCTGTTCTACGCCTTCGGCACGGCACTCGGCGGCGTCGCCGGCCCGTGGCTGTTCGGCCGCCTCATCGGCAGTGGCGAGCGCATGTCCATCGGCTGGGGCTACGCGCTGGGTGCTTCGCTGATGCTGATCGGGGCGGCAGCCGCGTGGTTACTTGGCATCGCCGCCGAGCGACGGTCCCTCGAAGATGTCGCCGCCCCGCTCGGCAGGGCCGACTGACAAACCGAACCGTTTACGCAGCAAGCCGCGGATGAAATGCCATGCAGGCCATGGATCGTCGCGGCGGAACACGTGCAGATCAGCACCGACCCACTCCATCAGCAGGCGGATCCAGCCCGGATGCCTGGCCGCCGGGGTAGAACGAATGCTGGCGATATCGTGATACAGGTCCACGCAGGCGACGCCGTCGCGATAGGCACGCGTCGCGCGTTTCACCGGCAGGCCCTGCGCGTCTTGCCAGGCCATTTCGCAGACGTTGACGCCGCTGCGCGCCGCGAACTCCACATAGGTCCAGGCGCGCGTATTCACCTCGATCAGGCGGAACGCGCCGTCGCGCGCATCGCGCTTGAACTCCGCGCTGAAGATGCCCCGGTAGTCCAGTCCATCGAGGACGCGACAGGTGCTGCGCACCGCGTCCGGCACGATCGCGAGCGGCACGGCCTGAGAGCACGAACTGTTGCCGAAGTCCGGAGGCGACATCCGGCGGCGACGACGGGCGAAGAGCCCGGTATACGCGCCCTGCCCGTCACGAAACCCGTCGATGAAGAAATGTTCGCTGGGTGGGCCGGGAACGTACTCCTGCGCCATGACGCGAAACCCCTGCGCGTGGAACCGGGCCCAGGCGTCACGCAATGCGCTCCGTCCTTGCACCCAGACGCCTTTGACGCCCGTGACATCACTGAATTTCTGCGAATTGACCGGCTTGAGGAAGACCCTGTCCAGGGTTTCGAACGGAATCGCCTCCACGTCCGCTGCGTCGGCCAGGCGGAAGGTGCGCGGATGTGGCACATGGATCGCCGCCAGATAGCCGGCAAACAGTGACTTGTCCTGAAGCAGGGCCTGCGCATCACGTCGCGCCGTGCTTGCAAGGAAACGCCAGCCGAGCACGCTGTGCGGAAGATCGGCGAGCCACAGCGCGGCATCGTCGGCACCCGGGATGATCACGGCCCGGGCCAGCGGCAGTGCCGCCAGTGCCTCGATGGCTTGCGGCCCCGGACTACCGTCCCAGCCCCGACAGCCGGGTAACGCCCTGAAATAGCGCGATCGCGTGACGATGTCGTCCGGCGGACACGCGACATAGGCAGGGATGCCGGCCAGATGAAGGCTGCGCAGAATGCCCAGTGCGGTGGGGCCACGCCCCATCACGATGGCAGGCAACCGTTGATCCGTTTGCATCACGCCCCCTGTCGGGCACCGCGCCGGAGTGGCGCACCCTGCAGGTCCAATGTGACATCGGTATCGACCGGGGCACAGATCGCCACACGATCTATGCCGTGCGGACGAGGGCGTCAGACCGGAGCGTCAGCCACGGCGAAGGGGAGCACGCCCGGTTCCCGGCCTTCCGCCTGGCGACGCGGCGGGGCCTGACGCGGTACGGATGGCGAGGTGCGCCCCAGTGTGATGTTCTTGGAAGCGCGGACTTCGCGATTGGCGAATGTCCAGATCTCACCCGTGGCCGTGATGAACACCGTCCAGTACAGATCGGACTCCGGGCCATAGTCGAGCAGGAAATGGGCAAATCCCTCGCCTTTCGGCGTATTCATGGGCAGCGGCGGATTCAGTTGCAGCATAGGGCTTCTCCTCGTGCCATGGATTTACAAGGAGGCGCCGTCGTGGGCGGGTGAACGTGTCGTGGGTCACGCGTCACCGTACGCGGACAGCATTTTCCTCGCCGGGCCCGCTAAAATGCACCGGACACACAGACAGCCAGTTCACCAGGGGTAACCAGCGCGTGCAGTCACGTAATTTCCGGGTATCGGTCGTCCAGCCCGGTGGCAAACTCGCCATCGAGGTCGAATTCAATGAGAAAGTGCATGGCCTTTCCGGCGACACGCTATGGCTGTCCCTGGAGGATGACACCCGTGTGGAGGACGCCGAAGCGCTTCGCGCGCTGCTGGAGCGGGTGGGTCACCGCATCACGGTAACGAACGTACGCTCCTGACCGGCGCGCTGGCACCGTCCTTAACGGCCACCGCCAGCGGCACCACGGTCGGCAGCAGCCGGTGGTTGGTGCCATGCACCTTGCCGCAACCCATGCATTCGCGCGTCGTCCCAAGCCCGCGGCGTGCCGCCCGCGGAGACGCCAGCAGGCAGCCGCAGACGTAGCAACCCGCGATGACGCCGCGGTCCCAGAGGCGCAGCCTCAGCAACTGGATGGCAGCCGAGCCGACGGCCACGAAAAGACCGCCGGCGAAGAGCCAGGCGGGCAGATTGGAATAAAGAGACACCAGTCCAAAATCGCCCGGCGTCTGCTGGGCGGCCCGGGTCACGCCAGCGGCCAACGATCCCGTACCGAAGGCGAGAAGGCTCGGCATGAACAGTCGAAGATACATACGCCCGGCGTAAGACATGTCTGAAAACCCTCCCCCGCCGGCCCTTCCGGCGCGAGGAGAGTGTCGTTACCGGGGTCTAGCCGCCGTGAATGGGGTCAGATGCCAGGCGACGCGGTGTACTGCGCCCATAACGTATCGACATCCGCGCCCGTCAGCTGTGCCCAGGTCTGGTCGGTGTACGACCGCCCGCGCAACGCCGCGTCAAGACCCTGCACGGTTCCCGCGTGATGCTCCTCGACCCACACGAGGAACCGGGCGGTGATGCGGTAGCTGTCGGTGTAGTTCTGCCCGGGGGCGTAATCGGGTAGCGACCAGCCCGCGGCCGCGTTGTT
The DNA here is from genome assembly GCF_000745235.1 of Luteibacter mycovicinus. NCBI lineage: Bacteria > Pseudomonadati > Pseudomonadota > Gammaproteobacteria > Lysobacterales > Rhodanobacteraceae > Luteibacter > Luteibacter mycovicinus. The sequence goes on along the minus strand of NZ_JQNL01000001.1, from coordinate 3,335,536 downwards.
CACCCCATAGCGGTTACGCGCGTAATCCGCGATACCCTCGACCAGCCATCCGGGAATATTCTGCTGCCCATAGTCCTGCACGATATGCATCGACTCATGTGTGACCGTATCGGTGTCGTTCGGATTCGCGATCATGTACGCCGCGCCGTACGTCTCGGTCGCATTAGCCGTCGCGGCCACGCCGTCGTAGGACGGATCGAGGACGATGTTCACCGTCTTCGACGTATTCGGATTGAAGTCGGCCGCTTCTTTGGGATAGATCGTGAAGAAGGTGCTTATCATGGTATCGACGGTGGACTGCGCGATGCCCGAATTCTTGTCGGTCACGGTAAGCGTGTAACCGTTCTGCTGATACGAGTTCACCGTGTCGGCAAATGTGGGCCCCGCGGCGACGAGCGAGGCGATGATGAGCGCGCGAGCGCCGAAGCGCTTCGATGGCTGCATGAGCGTGACTCCTGCGTTGTAGGGTCGTTCGATGGTGGACCCATGGCGCGGGATGTTTCGGTGCAGGTGTCACACTTTGCGGTTTGGACGTCTATACATACGTGAAGATTACGGATGACATGGGGCGCTTCCACAAGCACCCCATCGCCATCACGGTCGCTCCCGCCGTTAGCGGCAAAACCTTACGCGCTGGGGGCGCTACCGAAGGATGGTGGGCGGTCCGCAAGGGCCTTGCCGAATTCGACGTTGGGCTTATCCCCCATCGCGAAGCTCAGCGTGCCGCCCGCCTCGAGGTCCTTGTGGGCGATCCAGCTCTTCGTCCACGGCTTGCCGTTCCACGACACCGACTGGATATACGGGCGCCCGGGTCCGTTGTCTTTCGCCTCGATCACCAGCGTGCGGCCCGCACCCACCTGCACTTCCGCACGATCGAGCAGCGGGCTGCCGAAAACGTAGTGGGTGCTGACGGGATCCACGGCATACAGACCCATCGAGCTCATGATGTACCACGCGCTCATCTGGCCACAGTCTTCGTTGCCCGGAAGGCCATCGGGCTCCGGCAGGTACATGGTCTCGAGCAGCATGCGCACGCGCGCCTGGGTCTTGTGGTGCGAACCGGTGTAAGCGTACAGGTAGGGCATGTGGTGCCCCGGTTCGTTGCCAAAGGCGTACTGGCCCACCATGCCGGCGATATCCGGCGGCGCGTTTTCCGGCAGCGTGGGATCGGCATTGAACAAACCGTCGAGCTTGGCCTCGAACGCCTGCTCACCACCGAACAGCCGCATGTAGTTGTACAGATCGTGCTGATTGAGGAACGTAGCCTGCCAGGCATTGGACTCGGTGAAATCGCGCCAGCGCTTCGAATGCCCGATGGCGATGGGATCGAACGGCTGCAGCCATGAGCCGTCTTCCGCACGCGGACGAACGAACTGCATGTCCTTGTCGAACACGTTGACGTAATTCTGCGAGCGCTTGCGCAGCAGCTTCGCCTCGTCGGCGTGACCCAGAGCGTCGGCCATGTGCGCTACCGCCCAGTCGTCGTACGCGTACTCGAGCGTCTTGCTGGCGGCCTCGCCTTCCTTGTCGCTGGGAATGAAGCCGAGCTTGCGGTAGTACGTCAGGCCGAAGTAATCGTCCTGCATGGCACGACGCTGGAACACCGGCCAGGCCTTGGCATAATCGATACCCTTGAAGCCCTTGGCCTGCGCCTCCGCTACGACCACGGCGGAGTGATAACCGATCATGCAGACCGTCTCGATCCCCTGCAGCGGCCAGACCGGCGCGCCACTGGGGCTTTCCACCGCGAGACGGACCAGACCGTCGACCAGGTCGGGTACGCGATCGGACTGGTAGAGCGTGAACAACGGGTGCTCGGCCCGATAGGTATCCCACAGTGAGTACGTGCTGTAGTTGTGCCGCCCCTCAGGCAACGTGTGCACGGCCTTGTCCATGCCACGATAGCGCCCGTCGAAGTCGCTGAAAACCGTGGGCGCCAGCATCGTGTGATACAGCGAGCTGTAGAACGTCCGCTTGATCTTGTCCGACGACGATTCGATGCGGATCTTCGACAGTTCCTGGATCCACTCGGCCTCGGCCGACGCACGAACACCGTCGAAGTCCCAGCCGGGAATCTCGTTGTCCAGGTTGCGCATCGCGCCGTCGATGTCCACGCCGGAGATACCGACCTTGACCAGCAGGGGCTCGGATGAGGCCTTGTCGAAGTGCAACGCGGCCTTGAGGTGATTGCCCTTCGCCGTCGTCGACCCCTTGGGCAGCGCCTTGTCCTCGTCATACAACGTGACGCTGGCGGCGGGACGCGACAGCTTCATCGCGAAGTAGATCACCCGGCCGGAGGCCCATTGCCATACGCGACGACCGCCGACCAGCGTGTCGTTACCGACCAGGGTCAGCTCGGCATCGGTCACGTTGGCGGGCTTGTCCATCGCATCGCCGTAGCCATGCGCCAGATCGAACAGGATGTGCGCGTCGCCTTCCTTGCCGAACGTATAACGATGGATGCCGGCGCGCAGCGTCGCGGTCAGTTCGGCGAGGATGTCGAAGCGGGTGAGCTTGGCGCGGTAGTAACCCGGGTGGGCCTGCTCGCCGGTGTAGTGCGAGCGGTAACCCTTTACGCCACTGCGATAGCCCTTCTCGGGCTTACCGTCGCCCTGCTTCTTCGCATCGAAGCGCGACACGTAATTGACGCCGTCGAAATCGCGGTCGCCAGGCTGCAGCAGCACGGGGCCCATCGAGGGCATGACCAGGAAATCGAGCATGTCGGCTGCACCGGTACCGCTCAGGTGGGTGTGCGAGAAGCCCATGATCGAGCCGTCGCCCTGGTGGTAACCGGACGAACCATCCCACTGCGCGTTGTACGTGTCCGGGCTCAGCTGGACCATGCCGAACGGTCGGGTGGCACCGGGATAGGTGTGACCGTGACCGCCCGTGCCGACGAAGACGTCGACGTAACGCAAGACGCTGTCACCGACGGTGCCGCCGCCGGATGGTGGCGTTTTCAGGCTTTCTTGTACGCCACCGGCCAGCGCGGTGAGGGAGCCTAGCTGACCGATGGCGGTGAAGGCAGCCATCCCTTGCAGAAAACGTCGACGGTTGACCATGAATCGCTCCAGCTCGGATGTCGCGTCAGACGCGACGCAGGGTGTCGGGGTGCTTGTCGGCGAGATGAACGATCAGCTCGCCGAAAAGGGTGTTGGCCCACGCGAACCAGGCTCGCGTGAACTTCTTCGGATCATCCTGATCGAAGGCTTCGTGCATGAAGCCAGTACCGTTGTGCGTGGTCTTGAGCCAGTGCAGGCACTGGCGGATTTCAGCCGCGTCATCCGTCGTGAAGGCCTTCATCATGATCGACATCGGCCAGATCATACGCAGACCTTCATGCGGACCGCCGATGCCTTCACCGGCCGTGCCCTTGAAGAAATACGGATTGGCCGTGCTCCAGACGCGCTGACGCGTGCGTGCATAGCGAGCATCATGCTTCGCGCTCTCCAGGTACGGCAGCGCGAGCAGGCTGGGCACGTTGGCGTCGTCCATGAACAACTGGTTGCCATAGCCGTCGACTTCGTAGGCCCAGAAATCGTCCTGGCCGTCGTGCATCACGCCGTACTTTTCGACTGCCTCCTCGACCTCATCGGCCAGCGCATTGGCCTCGCTGGCGAACGCCTGGTCACCGAACAACGTGCCGTGCATCTGTGCAAGGCGACGCAGCGTCACCACCGCGAACAGGTTGCCGGGGATATTGAACGGATAGACCGTCGCATCGTCCGAAGGGCGGAACATGGCGTGGATCATGCCGACCGGACGCGTCGGCTGACCGTAGCCATCGAGGAACTGGCTCTCGGTCGGCTTCGGCGACGGGCGCTGAAACTGGTACGGGCCGTGACCGTCCTTGCGCTGCTGTTCGCGGAAGGTCGTCACGATACTGCGTGTGGCGGCGCGCCACGATTCGTCGAACGGCTCGCGGTCGCCCGAGGTCTGCCAGTAGCCATGTGCGAGGCGTACGGGGTAGCAGAGCGAATCGATCTCCCATTTGCGCTCGGCCACGCCGGGACGCATGTCGGTGATGTCGGCCTGCGCCCAGTCCATCTTGCTCTTGCCCTTGGTATCGGGCAGGAACGCGTTGGCATAGGGGTCGATGAGTATGCAGCGTGCCTGGCGGCGGATCAGGCCACGAAACAGCTTGCGCAGCCCCTCGTCTTTCGGGGTCAGCGGAAGATAAGGCCAGACCTGCGCGGACGAGTCACGCAGCCACATGGCGTCGATATCGCCGGTCACCACGAAGGTATCTTCGTAGCCGTCCAGGCGGCCGAGCTCGACCGTGGTGTCCAGCGTGTTCGGGAAGCAGTTCTCGAAGATCCAGGCGAGCTCGGGATCGGCGATTTTCTTCTTCGTCGCGGCGATGAGGTGTTCCACCGCATCACTGGTGAACTTGCGCTTGCCCACCGGTGGACGCTGACTGGTGAAGCGCGACGCAGCGGCGGCGCCCATGCTCATGCCCCCCATCATCGCGACGCCCGGTGCGAGCGAAAGCCATTTCATCACATTGCGACGGGAGGGATTCACGGCGTGGTCTCCTTCAGGGCATCGACGAGCGAGCGAACGGTAATCGCCCGGCGAAGGGCTTCGGTATCGGTGCTGCCATCGACCTCGATGTCGATGCTTTCACCGGGCAACAGGTCGAACGCGTTCTGCGAAAGACGGACGTCGATATCGCCCGTATCGACCCAGACCGCGCGGGCAAGACGTTTCGCGCTCACCGTCAGCACCAGGCCGTGTGCGCCATCATGCAGTGACGTGGTCAGCTCCGGCGTGGGCAATGCCAGCGTCCGGGCGGCGCCGAAATACAGGAGGTGATGCGCCGCGGGCTTGCCATCCTCCAGCAGATCGAAGGCGGCGACCGTCTTGCGCGGATCGGCCCCCTTGAGCAGCGTCGCATCGTCCACGGTCGCCGCCCGGGTGCTGGACAGCGCCGTCGCGTGCACAGGAATACGGGCCTCCCGCAGCAGCTTGCCGCCCATGTCGTAGACACGAGTGCGCAGGACGGCGTCGAAGTCGCTCGTGCGGTCGGACACGGCGAAGACATCCGTCTTACCATCACGACGCAGCGGCACGACATCCACCGGCGCATAGAAACGCTTCGCGTGGAACTGCAGCGCCTTCCAGCGGTTGAAGTAGTCGACGCTGGCCCAGGACGCGCCCGGCCACACATCGTTCAACTGCCAGTACAACGTACCCATGTTGCGCGGGCGGGCGCTGCGCAGGTGCTCGGCGGCCAGTTCGATCCCTTCGGCCTGCATGACCTGACTGAGGTAGACGAACGACGGGAAATCCTTCGGTTCGCCGTACTCCTGGCGGATGTACAGCAACAGACGCTGGTTGCCGTCGCCGTTGGCGAACTTCTGGTGCGCGCGCATCACCTTCGACTCCGGCTGCATGTCCTCCGGCTGGGCGAAGGCCTTGATCGTGGCCATCACCGGGAAGGACTGCAGACCGTATTCGGACTGGAAGCGCGGCGTGATGTCGAGGTAGTGCGAGATAGGCTCAGAACCCGACCACACTTTCCAGTAATGCATGTCGCCGTCGGTCTCGACATTGGCCGGACCGTCGAAGTCCGTGCTCGGCGAGCTGGCCCAGTACGGCACCTGCGGCGACAGATCCGACACGACCTTGCGCAGCGTCTTGTCGAAGATCGTACGCATGCCGTCTTCGACCTTCTTCACTTCATCGGCGTTGACGAATTTCTGGAAGTCGATGCGATCGGGCCATTCCTCCCAGCCCGTCTGCACTTCGTTGTTACCGGCCCAGAGTACGATCGAGGGGTGATCGCGCAGGCGCGTGACCTGCTCCTCGGCTTCGATGCGGGTGCTCTCGCGGAACGCATCGTCGTACGGCGTCACCGCGCCGCCGAACATGAAGTCCTGCCAGATCATCACACCCAGACGGTCAGCCGCCGCGTAGAACGCGTCGTCCTGGTAGGTGCCGCCGCCCCACATGCGCAACATGTTCATGTTGGCGTCCTTCGCGGATCGAAGGATGGCTTCCAGCCGCTCGCTGGAGACGCGCGAAGGGAACGCATCGTATGGAATCAGGTTGGCGCCCTTGGCGAAGACCGGCACGCCGTTGACGACAAACGCGAAGCCCCTGCCCCACTGGTCCTTGTCGCGACGCAGCTCGACCTTGCGCAGGCCGGTTTCGCGATCGGCCCCGGCAACCGTCGATCCGCCGGAGTCGACGCTGGCGTGGAACCGGTAGAGATTCGGTTCGCCGTAGCCGACCGGCCACCAGCGTTGCGGATGGTCGATGCTCAGCGGCACCCCGACGTGGTTCTCGCCGGCCTTCAGGGCGACCTCACGCTGTTCGCTACCGGTCTTGCCGTCCGGCCCGGTCCACTCGACCTTGAGGGTGACCGCGCCCGCCTTGTCGGCACGCACGTCGAGTTGCGCGTCCAACCTGGCCACGTCCGCTTCGACCTCGGTCTGAGCGATATGGAAGTCGGCGACGCGGAGGTCATCCCAGCTTTCCAGGCGCACGGGGCGCCAGATACCGAGCGTGACGTAACGCGGACCCCAGTCCCAGCCGTACTGGTAGTTGGCTTTGCGGACGTAGTTGGAGGTCTGCTTACCCTTCGGCTCATCGCCGAAGGACGAATCGAATTCGCCCGGCAACGCATACGGCTGTTTCAGCAGCCACGGCTGCACGCGTGCGATGGGGGACTGCAGGTGCACGGTGAGCGTATTGCTTCCCGCGTGCAGGGTGTTCTTTACCGGCAGGCGCCAGCGGCGGAACATGTTGTCCGCCGAGAGCAGCTTCTTACCGTTGAGGCTGACCTCGGCGAAGGTGTCGAGGCCGTCGAAAACGAGATCGACGTGACCGCGCCTGAGCGTGGCCGCGTCGACGTCGAAGCTGAGCTGGTAGTCCCAGTCGGAGAGGCCGATCCATTGGAGGCTGGCCTCGTTGTCGCGCCAGAACGGGTCGGGGATGTTCTTCCGGGCGAGCAGGTCGGTCTGGATCGCGCCGGGGACGGTGGCGGGTTGCCACTCATCCAGCCGCTCGCACGATGACGTGCATTGCCTCAGTCGTTTCAGCTGGGCTGAGGGTTCGCCAGCAGGGTTGGCTCCCGCCGGCGTGGCGGTATGGGACAGACGGAATTGCCAGCCGACGGAGAGGTCTCTCTCCGTCGGCGTGGTCGCGCCGGCGGCGCCGACGACTAGCCAGGCCGCCAGTGCCAGCGACGCGCGGGGCGTCACAGCTTGAAGCCCATCGTCACCATGTAGGTGCGGCCGTTCTTGTATGCGTTGAGCGGCTGGGCCGGCGTGTTGTTGTAGACCATATACGTCTCGTCCAGCAGGTTGGTGGCGTCGAGCGAAAGGCGGATATGGTCATTTAGCTGATAACCCACCGTCGCGTCCAGTTCACGGAAGATGCCCGTGATCTGCTGCGACTGGAGCTGGGCGATCGACGTGAAGTACGACGAACGCCAGCTATAGGTCAGGCGCGCGCTCCACGGACCCTGCTCGAAGAACGGCGACAGGTTGAACGAATTCTTCGAGTTGTACGGCAGCGGGAAATCGTTGCTGGTGTCCGCGTCGGAGTAGGTGTAGTTCGCCAGCATGCCGAAGCCATACGCGAAGTTCTGCTGGTAGGTCAGCGAGGCTCCCTTGACCTTGGCCACGCCTGCATTGGTCGGCACCTGCATCTGATACACGTCGTCGTGCTGCTCGGTCAGGTTGTACTGCGTCTGGGCGACGTTGGTGTTGAGGATGTAGCCCGAGATACGACGGTAGAACAGCTCAGCGGACAGCACGCTGTTTTCCGAGAAGTACCACTCGGCCGAAGCGTCGTAGTTGGTCGACTTGTACGGCTTGAGGTCGATGTTGCCCGCGGAGCCGGTCAGGGTACGGTCGTCCAGTGCCACGTACGGGGTCATCTGCTGATAACGCGGACGCGCGATGGCCTTCGCCGCGGCGAAACGCAGCGTCACGTCTTCGGCGGCGTCGAACGCGATGTTGAACGACGGCAGCCAGTCGTGATACGCGCTGCGCTTGTTCACGGCGGCGTAATTGCCGTTACCGATGCTGTTGTAACCGTCCACCGTGTCACGCGTGCGGAAGTAGCGCGCACCGATGTTGCCGCGATAACCGTCGCCAGCGAAGTCGCCCTGCACGTAGAACGCGCGGTTCTGCTCGGCGATGCTGTACGTGGCTTTCGGGTCGAGCGACGTGTTCGTGACCAGACTCGACACATAGGCCTTCATCAGGCCCGGATCGATCGTGGTCCAGTTGCCCGTGTTGCCGGCCGAGTCGAGCCCGTCGAGGTAGCCGCCCGGCGTGCCGCCGTTGGCAAGGTCGGCGAGGCTGGTGCCGGCGTAAGCCGTGGCCGGAATATTGGCCGTGTATGCGTCCTGACCATCCAGATGATTGGTCGCCTTGATGCCGACCGAGATCTGGTTCAGCGGACCCCAGGCGACGTCGTGCGAGAAGTCGAACTGGAAGTAACGTTCGCGGTCGTAGCTCGGTGCGTAGCTGTAACCGGCACCGTGAGCGAGCGCGGCGGACGGGTTGTCCGGGCTGTTGTAGTTGATCTGCGGATGTTCGCCGTCGAGCGCGTAATTGAAGCCGCCGAAGTTCTGGAACTGCATGTTCCAGATGCCATCCGAACCGCCGGTGGAGCCGGTGTAACCGACCTGGCTCGACGCCGTCCAGCCGTCACCGAACCAGTCGGCGCGAAGGTTCGCCACACCGGTGTTCACCGTCGAATCGCGCTCGTAACCGTCCAGATAGGTCGACGTGTTCGCGTCGTAGCTACCCGTGGTCGCGACACCGTTCTGGAAACCGAGCGCCGTCGCATTCGCCGCCGAACCGGACCATTCGCCGTAATGGCTCTGGTTGAAGTTGTTGAACTTCTCGGTGACGTAGAGGCCGGTGAAGTTCAGCTCGAATGCATCGTTCGGCTTCCACTGCAGACCGGTCGACACGCCGTCGCGCTTGCGGCGCTGCTGGAACCACGCGGTATTGACGGCGGTCGGGTAGACGCCCTGCTGGTTCGGCGACACCACGGCCGGATTGAACTGGTGGTCCGGGTTGGTATCGGTCGGATCGTTGACGCGCTGGTAGCCGAAGACTTCGGTGCCCTGGCGGTCGATGATCTTGTCGGAGTGCATGATGGAGCCGAGCACGCCGAAGGTGTTGTCCTGGTTCTTCCAGCTGTAAAGCACCGACGCGTTCGGCTTGCCCTTGTCCGCGCGATCGTTGTAACCGTAGCTCACGGTACCGGTCAGCGTGTTGGCCTTGAGATCCAGCGGACGACGCGTGTTGACGATGACGGTACCGCCAATCGAGCCCTCGTCGATGTTCGCCTGCGGCGTCTTGTAGACCTGCGCATTACCGATGATTTCCGAGGTCAACAGGCTGTAGTTGAACGAGCGGCTGTCGGGATTGTTCGGATCGGACGTCCAGTTGGTCGAGGCGACGGTCTGGCCGTTGAGCAGCAGGCGGTTGAGCGCCGGATCGGTACCCAGGATGCTGACCTTGTCGCCTTCGCCGAAGTTGCGGTCGACGCTGATACCGGGCAGATGCGAGAGCGATTCGGCCACGTTGGTGTCCGGGAACTTGCCCACGTCTTCGGCCGAGATGGCGTCGACGATGGAGTCGGCGTTGCGTTTCAGGTCGAGCGACTTCTGCAGGCTGGCGCGAATGCCGGTGACCGTCACGGCGCCCAGGTTAGCGGCGTCCTGCGGGTTGGCGTTCGGGTCGGCCGGCTTGGCGGCATCGGTCTTCTTCGTCGTGCTGGCGGCCGGGGCGGGGGAAGCCGCGTCCTGTGCGATCGCGTTGCCGGTGGCCAAGAGGCCGGCGAGGATAGCCATGGAAAGTACGCTGATGCGGGGGTTCACATCGTTCTCCTGAGGAATGCCTGGTGTTTTCGCGAGACGCACGACACCGCGCGGGCTATTGCCCGCGTTGATCGTCATGCGTATCGCCGGATTTCTTTCTGCCCTGCGCCCTGTCGCCGATGCGCCGCCTTCCGGCCCTGCGCTGATCGCGCTCATATCGCGATTGCAACGGTATTACCGAGCGGATTTTTAGGGGCCGCTGACAACGTTGTCAACCGCTTTTTTAACTCGATCTAAAGTCATACAAATGAGCACAAGTCTTTGTCTTAAAAGCATTTAACCGAATGACGAAAATACTGCACTGCGGTATATCTCAAGAATCATTTGGATCGATCCATGCGCTTTTCAGGCCGGGTCGCGGTTACGAGAAACGGCGCTGTGACGCGGTTTTTATCGAACGGAACGTTCGGCGCCGCGCTCGGTCGGCGCGATGGCGTCGCTTTGCTGCACTGCAACCAGAAATGCGACGGATTTCACACGTCGGCAGGATCGCTGGACCGCGAATTTGGACGATTCAAGCGCGCGACCTTGCGGAAAACACCGGTTAAACCCGCAGTTTCTCGCGAAGACCGACGGGCGCATGAACGGGTTCCTCGCAACCGCGCATCGAACCGGCGACAGACAGCGACCAGTCACCCTTCCGGAACGAATCTGCTGGCGACACGTCGGCCCCCCCGATTTTCTGCAAGGACCTCCCATGAAGCGCGTGAGTCTGCACCTCGTCCGCACCACCCTGCTTTCCGCCTCGCTGGTCGCCGCGCTCGGCGCCTGCAACCGCACGCCGCCCGACGAGGCGCCCGCCGCTGCCAGCGCGCCGGCAGCGCCAGCCAGCGCCGCACAGGCTACGGCCGATCCCGGCTATGCGCGTCCTACGGCCGACCAGCTTTACGCGCTGGTGTCGCCCATCGCCCTGTTCCCTGACAAGTTGGTCGCACTCACACTCGCCGGCTCGACGCATCCCGATCAGGTCGATGCCGCACGCGGTTTCCTGGACAGCAATCGCAACCTCAACGGCGGAGCGCTCATCGACGCCGCCGACGCTCAGCCGTGGGATCCAAGCGTGAAGTCCCTCGTGGCCTTCCCCGCCGTGCTCGATCAACTGGCGAACAACCGCGACTGGACCGCCGCGCTCGGCGACGCTTACGCCAACGAGCCGACCGACGTACTGAATGCGATCCAGGTGATGCGCGACCGCGCACGGTCGCATGGTTCTCTGAAGAGTTCGTCGCAGCAGGTTGTCCAGATCGACGAGGCGCCACCCGTGGACGAAGCTGCGAGCGTGGCCTCGATCGTTCCCGCGCCCGCCCGCACGATCGTCATCGAGCAGGCGCAATCCGATGTGGTCTACGTGCCGCAGTACGACCCCGACGTGGTTTACGGCGAACCGGTGTACTCCCGCGTGTACCGCACGCACTGGTACGAAGCGCCCGCCACGCGTGGCGACGTCGTCACCGCCGGACTGGTGTCCTTCGGCGCGGGCATCCTGGTGGGACAGCTGTTCGCCTCGCACGATCATTACGACCGTCCGCACGGCGGCTGGAACGAGTGGAACACCGCGTGGGGACGTGGGCCGCGGGGCGACTATCGCGGTCGTCCCGCCGTGGTCTACGACAACCACCCCTATGTCGTGAATCGCACCACGATCAACCGCACCGTCAACAACACCTACGTCAATCGTCCGGTGAACATCGACAACCGCCACGACAACGACAACGTCGCGATTCACAACGCGCCACCCCAGGCTCAGCAGCGAGCGCCGCAGCGTCCCGACTTCGACCACATGCAGCGCCCGAACTTCACGGCCGCCATGGCGCATCCGACCGCAGCGAACGAACGACCGGCGCTTCCGCCTCAGGCGCGGCCGGGCCCGTCAGCGCCGCAGGCTTTCGCCCGGCCTGAGCAACAGCCGCCCATTCACGCCATGCAGCACGAAGACCCGCGCGTCGCCAACGTGCATGCCGTCGGCGCCCGTACGCAACCCTTCGACGACCGTCATGCGCAAGCCGCCGAAGCGCCACGACCCGCTGCGTTCCAACACTCCGCGGAAGCGTCGCGACCGGCCCCGACACCTCGCGTCGAGCAGCCGAGGCGTCCGGAACCGGCGTTCCAGCAGGAAGCCCGCCCGCAGGCTCAGCGGGAACCGCAGGTCGAGCGGGAGCCGCGGCCGCAGCGGGAGGCGCAGCCGCCGCGTGAGGCGCAGCCGCCGCGTGAGGCGCAGCCGCAGCGTGAGCCTCTGCCGCAGCAACGCAGCGAACCACCGCGTGAGCGCCCCGCGCCTCAGCAGCACCAGCAGCAAGCCGCGCAGCATCCGCAACCCCGGCACGAAGATCACGCGCCGCCTGCGCACCACGATCACGACAAGCACGACTGAGCAAAAAAAGCCCCGGATTGACCGGGGCTCGTGATGACGTCGGTTTACTGCTTACGTGGTCGCTTCGCAGCCGCCGCCCTGGTGGGCGACGCCTTACGCGCGGCGACCACCCGCTTTGCGGGCGCTTTTTTCGCCGTCGCCTTTTTGACCGCGACCTTGCGCGCGGAGACGGTCTTCTTCGCCGGCGCCTTTGCCACCGCCGCCGACTTGCGCGCAGGCGCCGTCTTCTTCACCGACGTCGCACGCAACGACTTCTTCGCCGCCGCGCGCTTCTTCGTGGCGCGACCTTCCGCCGACTTCGTCGACGAAGGCAACACGTCCGACTTCGGCTTGGCCGTACGACGCGCGTTGAGCTCAGCCGCCGAGTTCAGCGGACGCCACGAGCGACCGCCCATGGCCAGGAGCGTGTCCGACGAGGCCGGACCCGCGCTGCCCGACGCATAGTTCGGGAAGTCCGCCGGCGTGCGCTGCGCCCAGTCGTCGAGAATCGGCTGCACCGCGCGCCAGCAGGCTTCGACCATGTCGGCGCGCTGGAACAGCGTGGCGTCACCGGTCATGCAGTCATACAGCAGCGTTTCGTAGCCCACGTTCGGCTCGGCGCGGAACCAGTCCGCGTACTTGAAGTCCATCCGCACCGGCGCGAGTTCCACGCGCGGGCCGGGACGCTTGACGTCGAACTGCAGCGAGATGCCTTCATCCGGCTGAATCTGCAGTACGAGCCAGTCGGGACCGAACGCATCCATGCCCGTGCCACGGAACGGGGCGAAGGGCGCGGACTTGAAGCGGATGGCGATTTCCGTCGTGCGACGACCCATGTGCTTGCCGGTGCGCAGATAGAACGGCACGCCCGACCAGCGCCAGGTGTCGATCGACAGCTTCATGGCGACGAAGGTCTCGGTGACCGAGTCCGGCGCGACGTTGGGCTCGTCGCGGTACGACGTGGCCAGTTCGTTGTTCACCGCGCCCGGACCGTACTGGCCGCGGACGGCATCTTCCGGCTGGATCGGACGGATGGCTTCGATGGTTTCCGCCTTGCGCGTACGTACGGCTTCCGCGTCGAAGGAGGTCGGCGGCTCCATCGCGACCATCGCCAGCAGCTGGAACAGATGATTGGGCACCATGTCGCGCAGCGCGCCGGTCTGCTCGTAGAACGAGCCACGACGCTCGACACCGACGGTCTCGGCCACGGTGATCTGCACGTGGTCGATGCGGTCGCGGTTCCAGATCGGCTCGAACAGGCCGTTGGCGAAACGGAACGCCATGATGTTCTGCACCGTCTCCTTGCCGAGGAAGTGGTCGATGCGATAGATCTGGTCTTCGCGCAGCACCTTGAGGATGCGCTCGTTCAGCGCGTGCGCCGAGGCGAGATCGTGGCCGAATGGCTTTTCGATGATGACGCGGCGCCAGAACTCGCCGTCGGCACCGCCGTCGTCCACGAGGCCGGCGTTCCGCAGCTGTTCGATCACGTCGCCGAAGAAGCGCTCGGGCGTGGCGAGGTAGAACAGCACGTTGCCCCGGGTGCCGCGACGCTTCTCGGCGTCTCGCAGCTTGACCGCCAGGCTCTGGAACGCCGACAGATCGTCGAAGTCGCCCGCGTGGTAGGTCATCTGAGAGCTCAGCCAGCCCCAGGCCTCTTCGTCGAGCTTGCCGCCGCCATTGCTGACGTACTTCTCGAGCGACGTGTGCAGGCTCTTGCGCCAGGCGTTGTCGGTCATCTTGCCGTGGTTGAAGCCGATGATCGAGAAGTTATCGGACAGCAGTCCGGTGCGGCGCATGTTGTAGAGCGCGGGAACGACGAGGCGGCTGGTGAGATCACCGGCGGCGCCGAAAATCACGACGGTACACGGGTCGGCCGGGTGAGCGCGCGAGGTAACGCGCTTCGTGGGGGCGGGGCTCATGCACGGACTCCTTGGGGATGTTGGGCTTCGGGGGTGGCGTGGATGTCGGCGGTCGCGCTGTAACCATGCGCCAGGCTAAAGGCGGCATTAATCAACGCGACGTGCGAAAAGGCTTGTGGGAAATTGCCCAACAGCCGTTTCGACCGTGGATCGTACTCCTCCGCGAGCAGTCCGAGGTCGTTCGTGAGGCCGATCAGACGCACGAAAAGCTCGCGCGCCTCGTCCAGGCGCCCCAACAGGACATAGTTTTCCACCAGCCAGAAACTGCACGGCAGGAACTCGCCCTCGCCCGGCGGCAGCCCGTCGACGCCGCTGCGTGTGTCGTAGCGACGCACGAACCCTTCGACCAGCAGATCCTCTTCGATGGCCCGCACCGTCGCGACGATCCGGGGGTCGTCAGGCGGCAGGAAATCGGTGAGGGTGACGATCAGCAGGCTGGCATCGAGTTCTTTCGAGCCATACGACTGCACGAAGCAGCCGCGCTCGGGATCCACGCCCTTGGCGAGGATGTCGGCCTTGACCTCGTCGGCGATGGTGCGCCACCGCTGTGAAAAAGTCGGATCACGGCCTTCGCGGTTTTGTTCGGAAGCCCGCTGGAAGGCCAGCCACGCCATCACTTTCGAATGGACGAAGTGGCGCGGCTCGCCACGGATCTCCCAGATGCCTTCGTCGGGATGGCGCCAGATGCTGGCGAGATGCTCGAGGAAGACGTTCTGTACCTCGTCGGCCTCGGGCTGCATCGCGACCCCATGCTTCACCGCGTGCGAGAACGCACCCACCAGCTCGCCGAAGATGTCGAGCTGGAACTGGTTCGAAGCCGCGTTACCCACGCGTACCGGCTTTGCGCCCTCGTAACCGTCCAGCCAGTCGAGTTCGTATTCCTCGAGGCGGCGCTCACCGGCGATCCCGTAGAGCACCTGGAGCTGGTCCGGCGACCCGGCCACCGCACGACGCACCCAGTCGCGCCAGGCGCTGGCTTCATCGTGGTAGCCCGCGTTGACCAGCGCGGAGAGGACGAAGGTGGCGTCGCGGGCCCAGCAGAACCGGTAATCCCAGTTACGCTCGCCGCCGAATTGTTCCGGCAGCGACGTGGTGGGCGCGGCCACGATGCCGCCGGTGGGAAGATAGCTCAGGCCTTTGAGGACGACCAGCGAGCGGCGGACGATCTCACTCCACTCGCCGGCGCCATTGCAGCGCCCCGACCAGTCTTCCCAGAAGGCCAGCGACTTCTCCAGCGCGTCGTAAGGATCGATCGCTTCGGGAGGGGACAGATGCGACGGGCCCCAGGCCATCACGAAGGGAATGGAATCACCCCTGGACACGGCGAAGCGGGCCACGCTGTGCATCCCTTCCCCTTCGACCGAGACGGGACTGCGGACGACCAGCATGTCCGGCCCGGCGACCGCCGTCACCGTCCGCTCGTCGACCCGCGTCACCCAGGGCATGGCGTTGCCGTAGTCGAAGCGGATGGTCAGCACGGCCTCGAAATCGACCCGGCCTTCGACTCCCTCGACGATGCGTGTCACCCCGACCTGATCACCGGCGAACGGCATGAAGTCGATCACGCGGGCGACACCGGTGGCTGTGCGCCATTCCGTTTCGAGGATCAGGGAGCCGTCGACGTAGCCGCGCCGGACCGTGGCATCCGGGTCGGCGGGGGCGATGCGCCAGCGCCCGTTGTTCTCGTTACCCAGCAAGGCGGCGAAGCAGGCGGCGGAGTCGAAACGCGGCAGGCACAGCCAGTCGATCGATCCGTCCTTCGCCACCAGCGCCGCGCTGCGGCAGTTGCCGAGCATCGCGTAGTCTTCGATCCGGGATGCCATCGTGTCCTCGTCGCCAGCCGGTAGTCCCTTTTACGGTAGCCAGCGACGCGTTAGAACGACGTATCCGAGGCCGGCTTCAGTGCCCCGATGGCGCCCGCTGCGGGAGCGACGCGTTGAACATGCTGTGGGCCACTTCCTGCTCGCCGTAGATGACCTGCGTGGCACCCATGCCATCCATGTGAGCCACACATTCTTGCGAATGGGCACGCGCGACGATCGGCAGGTCGGGGCGCAACGCACGCGCCGCACGTACCACCTGCCCCCCTTCGAAGGGATCCGATACCGCCACGATCAGGGATCGCGCGCCGGCAAGGTTGGCCTCGGCCAGCACGAGCGCGGCGGCCGCATTGCCGATGACGATCTCGGCACCGTGCTGCTCGCGCAGTTCGCGCACGGCGTCCTCGTCGGTCTCGATCACGAGCGTACGCGTACCCGTGGCCTGCAACTCGGCGAACACGCGGCGACCTACCCGGCCGAACCCGACCAGCACGGTGTGACCCGCCAGCGATGGATCGGTGTGCTCGTCCGGCGCATCGCGGTCATGTCGCGCGATCCACCTGTCGAGCGCCCCGAACAGCAGCGGATTGACCAGAATCGAGACGATGGCCGCGGCGAGCAGAATGTCGCGCGCCTCCTCGCTGAGCAGATGCAGGGATACGCCGAGCCCCGCCAGGATGAAAGAGAACTCGCCGATCTGGGCGAGACTGGTCGCGATGGTCAGCGCGGTCTTCTTCGGGCGACCGAATGCACGAACGATGGCGAAGGCGGCGACCGACTTGCCGATGATGATGATCAGGCAGGCGGCGAGGACGATCCACGGCTGCTCGACGAGGATATGCGGGTTGAACAGCATGCCGATGGAAACGAAGAACAGCACCGCGAAAGCGTCGCGCAGCGGCAGTGTTTCTTCCGCGGCCTGCTGCGAGAGCTTGGACTCGCCCATCATCATGCCGGCGAAGAACGCGCCGAGTTCGAAGGAGACGTCGAACAGGTGCGCCGCGCCGAAGGCGATACCGAGGGCGATGGCGAGAACGGCCAGACGGAACAGTTCACGCGAGCCGGTGCCGGAGACGGCCTGCAACGTCCATGGGATCACGCGCTTCCCGACGATCAGCATCAGCGCCACGAACACGATGACCTTGCCGATGGTCCAGGCCACGGTCTCGGCCAGCGCCATCATGCTCGGCGGGTGATCGCCCTGCTCCGCCCCGAGAAAGCCGCCGATGGCGGGCAGCAGGACCAGCGCCAGCACCATGGCCAGGTCTTCGACGATCAGCCAGCCGACGGCGATACGTCCGCGATCGCTGTCGAGCAGGCGACGTTCTTCCATCGCACGGAGCAGCACCACCGTACTGGCGACGGAAAGCGCCAGACCGAAGACGAAGCCCTGCGCCACCGGCCACCCAAGACCCCAGCCAAGCAGCATGCCAAGGCCGGTCGCCACGCCCATCTGCACCGCGGCGCCGGGGATGGAAATCGCCTTCACCGCGAGCAGGTCCTTGAGCGAGAAGTGCAGACCCACGCCGAACATCAGCAGGATCACGCCGAGGTCGGCGAGCTCCTGAGCGATGCCCGCGTCGGCTACATAGCCCGGGGTGAACGGCCCGGCGACCACACCGGCGACGAGGTAACCGGCCAGCACCGGGAGTCGCAATCGGTGAGCGATGGCGCCAAAGATAAAGGCGAGTACGAGACCACCGACGATGGTGGCGATGAGTGGCGTGGCGTCGTGCATGGGCATCTCCTGGGCATGCACCCTCGTCTCGTCACGTCGATCAGACGAACGTATCGATGTCGGGCAATCCCCATAGAGTTGGGGATCGCGCGGCGTGCACGCAAGCGTTTCCGGCCATTTTTTTCAATCGCGGCGAGGACTTGAGGATAATCTCAATCGCACCCGCGCAGGTAGGAGCGCGCCTTGCGCGCGATGGGTGGTGCCGCGTCATCGCGTTGTTGGCTTTTCGCGCGCGGGGCGCGCTCCTACGGGTCAGCCGGGGCCATTCAACACCGCCAGAAAATCCTTCCCGTAACGCTTCAGCTTGTTCTCGCCGACACCACTGATCGACCCCAGTTCGTCCTCGTTCTCCGGCAGCGCCCGCAACATCGCCAGCAAAGTCGCATCATGGAAAATGACGTATGCCGGCACCCCATGCGCCTTTGCCAGTTCCGCGCGGACGCGACGCAGTTCGTTCCACAACGGCATCTCGATCTCTTCGATGCCCAGGGAGCCGCCGGCGACGGCAGGCGACGGACGCGAGTTGCGCTTGCCTTTCGACGGCCGCGCGTCCTCGCGCAGCCACACCTTGCGCTCGCTTTTCAGGACGGGTCCGCTTTCCTTCGACAAACGCAGCGTACCGAAGCCTTCGGGATCCGCTTCGACCAGGCCCGCAGCCAGCAGCTGGCGGAACACCGAGCGCCACTGCGTTGCATCCATGTCCGCGCCGATACCGAACACGCTCAGCTTGTCGTGACCGAGATCGCGTACCCGCTCACCCGCCTCGCCGCGCAGGATCTCGATCAGATGGCCGGCGCCATAACGCTGACCGCTGCGATAGATGCATGACATCGCCTTCTGCGCCGCGGTCGTGGCATCCCAGGTCCTGGGCGGCACCAGGCAGTTGTCGCAGTTGCCACAGGGCTCGGGATACACCTCGGCGAACGCCTCCAGCAGAAGCTGGCGACGGCAGCGTGTGGCCTCGGCATAACCGAGCAGCGAGTCGAGCTTGAGGCGCTCCACACGCTTGCGGTCGTCGCCCGAGTCCGACTGGGAAATCATCTGACTCATGGTCACGACATCGCCCAGGCCGTAAATCATCCAGGCTTCCGCCGGCAGGCCGTCACGACCGGCACGGCCGGTCTCCTGGTAGTAGCCTTCCATGCTGCGCGGCAGATCGAGGTGGGCGACGAAGCGGACGTCCGGCTTGTCGATGCCCATGCCGAACGCGACGGTGGCGACCATGACGATGCCGTCTTCGCGCAGGAAGCGCTGCTGGTGGCGCTGGCGTACTTCGCCATCCAGACCGGCGTGATACGGAAGCGCGTCCACGCCCGCTTCGGCCAGCCAGGCGGCGGTCTCATCGACCTTGCGGCGGCTGAGGCAATAGATGACACCGGCTTCGCCCCGATGGGCGTCGAGAAAATCGAGCAACTGGCGCCGTGCGTTCTGCCGTGGTGCCACGCGATAACGGATGTTCGGCCGGTCGAAGCTGGAAACGAAACGGCGCGCCTGGTGCAGGCCGAGGCGCTCGACGATTTCTTCGCGGGTGCGCTCGTCGGCCGTCGCGGTGAGCGCGATGCGCGGTACTTCCGGAAAGCGCTCGTGCAGGATCGCGAGTTCGCGGTATTCGGGACGAAAATCGTGTCCCCACTGCGAGACACAATGGGCCTCGTCGATAGCGAACAAGGCAATGGGAATGCGATCCAGCAGGCCGAGGAAGCGGCCCGTGAGCAGCCGCTCGGGCGCGACGTACAGCATGTCGAGTTCGCCGGCGAGCAGGAGCTCCTCGATCTCGCGCTGAGTGGCGGCGTCGAGACTGGAATTCAGGTAACGCGCCTTGACGCCGGCTTCCGTCAGCGCATCGACCTGGTCCTGCATCAGCGCGATCAGTGGTGAAACCACGATGCCTGTGCCATACCGCATCAGCGCCGGAATCTGGAAGCACAGCGACTTGCCGCCGCCGGTGGGCATCAGGACGAGGGCGTCGGCGCCGCCGGCGACCTCCTCGACGATGGCCTGCTGCTGGCCGCGGAACTCGGGGTAACCGAAAACGGAGTGAAGGAGATCTAGGGCCTGGGACTGCATCCGCACATGCTAACAAACGGACGTGCCGGATCGGCCTTTACCTGCGCCTCAAGCCTCGGTAGGCCCACGCCGTTAACGGAAGAAGGTGATGTCCCCGGGTAGCGGACGGGCACCTAATGAAGCCACATCGCCCGAGGGGGAGCGCCACATGAACACTGCCATAGCCCTTTCCGCCGCCGTCGCGGTCAGCCTGTTCGCCAGCGCCCTCCCGGCCCGGGCGCAGCAAGGCGGTATCCGCTTCGAAGGCCGCGTTGTCGAACGGACATGCGGGATGCGCGCGGAACGCCCCGACTGTCCACCGGACCGCGCCGCCACCGCAACCGTCCGTGTTTTGCGTGAGATGTCCGCACTGACGTCCCTGCACGCCGACCTTCTGGACTACGCGATGCAACGCCGACCCGGGGAAACCTGGGAACTGGTCGAGGTCAGCTACCGCTGATCGCGCTCAGCCGCCCCAGATCGCACGGTCGAGGTCGTGGTCCAGACCGAACGCGCTCATGGGGACGCGGCCGTCCTTCACGGTGACGCCCTCGGCCTTGAGCAGCCGACACTGCTCGCGATAACCCCGCGTTCCCACGGGTATCCCGATGCGGCCGTCCGCGCGAAGCACGCGGTGCCAGGGTAGCTTCATCCGGTCGGGCGCATCGCCGAGCACCCGGCCGATCAGTCTGGCGCGTCCGGGATACCCGGCGCGAGCCGCGATCGCGCCATAACTGGCGACCCTCCCACGCGGAATGGCGGCGACCGTTTCGATGATCCGCGTCGCCCGGAGGGCGCGGGCCTCGTCGTCGTCGAGTTCATCGGCCATGGTCGTTTCGTGCATGTTCGGAAGAGGCGTTGAGCGTACCATCGGTGGTCCCCGGACAGATTCACAAGGCGACCATGCGGCACTTCGAAGCGATTCGCTCCCATGTCGGCGGCATCCACAAACTCCGCCACAATGAGCCATACCTGATCAGCTTCGACCTGGAGCTGCCCGATGGCAGGCATCAGGGCATCTATCTGGCCGAACTGGAAGACGCCGAGGGCCAGCGCTTTCTGCGGCTTTCCACGCCGATCGGACCACTCTCGGGCGTCGATGCGCGACGCTGCCTTCGCTTCAACTGGGAGCAGCGCACGGGCTACCTGGCGGAGGCGGATCTCGACGGATCGCCCTACCTGCATCTCTGCGAGAACCGTCCCTACGACTACCTGGACGAGCGCGAGCTGGCACGGATCGTCGAGGAACTGGGCGCCACCGGCGACCAGCTCGAGCAGGTGGTGAACGGCGAGGCGGACGCCCTGTAAGAGGGCGCCCTGCGGGCGATCAGTCCGGCACGCGCATCAGAAAAACAAGCGGCCGAGCTTCACGAGGGCGTACCCCAGCGCCGCCGTGATCGGCAACGTCAGGATCCAGGCCCATACCATCCGCTCGACCACCGACCAGCGGATCGCATTGAACCGCTTGGCCGCGCCCACGCCCATGATCGAGGCGGACACGTTGTGCGTCGTGGAGACCGGCACGCCCAGCATCGACGCCGTGAGAATGACCGCCGCCGAACTGCCTTCGGCGGCGAAACCATTGATCGGGTGCAGCTTGACCATCTTGTGGCCCAGCGTCTTGATGATGCGCCAGCCACCGCCGGCGGTGCCGCCGGCCATCGTCAGCGCGCAGACCACCTTCACCCAGACCGGGATCGGAAAGCCGCCGGGCGCCGCCGGATCGTGCGGAATACGCAGGAAGTGCAACAGCGCCGGCAGATGATCGAACTGCCCCGCGGCCGTGGCACCGGCCAGGGCCAGGGCAATGATGCCCATGCTCTTCTGGGCGTCGTTCATGCCATGAGACAGACCCATGGCGCTGGCCGAGAGAATCTGCGCCTTACCGAAGAAGCTGTTCACGAACGGGGTGCGACCAAAACGATGCAGCGGTCCCTTCTGTCGTGAAAAGAATCCTAGCAACGCGTAGAGGGCGCCCATCAGCAGGAAACCAATGACGAAGCCCAGGAAAGGCGACACGATCATCGGCACGATAACCTTCGGCACCACGCCCTTGCCCAGCCACCAGTGCTCGCCACCCTGCCACCAGATGATCGAATGAAGGTTGCCGTCGGACGCGGCCAGCGCGGCGCCGCACAGTCCGCCGACCAGCGCGTGACTCGAACTGGACGGCAGGCCGAGCCACCAGGTGATGAGGTTCCAGATGGTCGCTCCGAGCAGCGCGCTGATCAGCAGGTGCGAACCGACGTCGACCACGCCGGTGTCCACCAGGCCCGAGGCGATCGTCGCCGCCACGGCGGTGCCCCACAGGGCGCCTGCGAGGTTGGTGACGGCCGCCAGCAGCACGGCCTGGCCGGGCGTCAGCACCTTGGTCGCCACCACGGTGGCGATGGAGTTCGCCGTGTCGTGGAAGCCGTTGATATAGGTGAACGCGAGGGCGATCAGGACGACCGCGATAACCATGCTCATGGGGCGGCCGCCGTCAGGAGTTCTTGAGCACGATGGAGTAGACGACGTTGCCGACGTCGCGGCACTTGTCCACCGCTTTCTCCACCAGCTCGAACAGGTCCTTGGCGAGAATCGCCTTGAGCGGATCCGAGCCTTCGGCGTACAGCGTGCGGTAGGGATCCAGGAGCAGGCGGTCGGCCTCGGATTCCAGCGCCTGGAGCTGGTCGCGAAGCTTCTTCACCGGGTCGATCTTCAGGCCATGACGCAGTTGCCCGATCATCTGGACGACCACCTCGGCCGAGCGCTCGAGCAGGGCGGCGCGCTGAGCGAAGTCGATGCCATGGAGGCGTTCGGCGACGATGACATAGCGTTCGGCGAACTTCTCGATGGTCTTGGGAATCTTGTACAGCGCTGAATTGAGCGCCTCGATGTCTTCCCGGTCCAGCGCGGTGACGAAGGTGTTGACCAGTTCCTCGCCGATCTGCCCGTGGAGGGCCTTCTCGCGGGCGCGCGCCGTGCTGAAAGCGGCCATGACCGGCGTGCGGTCGGTCTTGGTGACCAGTTCGTGCATGGCGCGGGCGCTTTCGCGCGCCGCCTCCGCACTGGCTTCGAGCAGACCGTAGAACTTGTCGCCCTTACCGAAGATCGTCTGGAGAGAAAACATGGCGTCGCCTGGGGGAACTGGGGGTTTGTGACGCTAATGTTACCGGAGGGCGGGATCGTGTGCTCCTCCTCCCCGGCTACACCGCTCAGATGGCTTCTACCGGTGCCCTGCACAGGCTGGTCTGCTATATAAGCCTCGATGCCCACCGAACTTCTGCTCGTCCTCGTCCTCTCCCTGGCCAACGCGTTCTTCGCCTTGTCGGAGATGTCGGTTGTCGCTTCGCGTAAAAGCCGGCTCAAGGCCATGGCCCGGGAAAGCCGCCGCGCCCGGGTGGCGCTGCAACTGGCTGAATCGCCGGAGCGCTTCCTGTCGACGGTGCAGGTCGGCATGACCCTGATTATCCTCGTCACGGGCGCGATCGCGGGCGATCAGCTGGGCGAGCACTTCACCGCCCTCCTGCAAGGCGGTGGCCCGGGCTGGCTGGAGCCTTACGCTCGCGCGGCCGGCTGGCTGCTCGGCTTCATCTATATGTCGCTGGTCCAGATCGTCATCGGCGAACTGGTGCCCAAGCGCGCGGCGCTGACAGTCCCCGAGCGCATTGCCTGCCAGATCGCGGTCCCCATGCTGGTGATCTCGCGGATCACGTTGCCGATGGTCTGGCTGCTCAACCACCTGTCGAGCGGCATCCTGCACGTGCTGCGACTGAACCGGGCCGGCGGCCATTCGGCGGCGACCGAAGAGGAAATCCGCCTGCTGGTCGCCGAAAGCGCCGAGCAAGGGATCCTCGACAGCGACGAACGCAACATGGTCAACCGCGTTCTGCGCCTGGGCGACCGCACGGTGGGCTCGGTCATGACCCCGCGCATGAAGATCGCCTGGCTCGACATCGCGGCGCCCCGGGAGGAGAACCTCGAGGTCCTGCGCGAGTCGCAGTTCTCGCGCTACCCGGTCTACCGGAACGACGAAACCGAAGTCGTCGGCACGGTCGAAGTGAAGACGCTGATCGGCTCGTTCGAGCGCGGCGACTTCGACCTGTTCGCCCATATCGCCCGGCCGCTCTTCGTCCCGGGCACCGCCCGCGCACTGGACCTGCTCGAAGCCTTCCGCGATGCGGACACGGAGCTGGCGCTGGCCGTGGACGAGTACGGCGACATCGAAGGCATGGTGACCCTCAACGATCTGCTGACGGCCGTGGTTGGTGCCACCGCGCCCGCCGCGGACGACGCCGAGCACGAGGGCCCGATCGTTCGCCGTGACGACGGCAGCTGGCTGATCGACGGCGGTCTGCCCGCCGACGACCTGCGCGACCTGCTGCAGATCGACCGGCTGCCCAACGAGGAAGAGCACGATTTCCGCACCGTGGCGGGCATGATCACCACCCAGTTCGGGCGCATCCCGCACGCCGGCGAGTCTTTCACCTGGCAGGGCAACCGCTTCGAAGTCGTCGACATGGACGGGGCGAGGATCGACAAGGTGCTGGTCAGCACGGCAAGCAGCGAAGAGTCCGTCGTCGACGCGCCATGACCGCTGACGAGCCCCGCGAGGAAAAGACCGCCGCCCTGCTTCGCACGGCGCTGCTGTCGACGCCGGGAGAACGGGTCACGGTAGACCAGGTCCTGGAGCCACTGAAACGGCGCGCGTTCGGTTTTCTGCTCCTGTTGCTCGCCATTCCCAACTTCATCCCGGTACCGCTGGGGATCGGGGGTGTGATGGGCGTACTGGTGGTGGCGCTTGGCCTGGAAATGCTCATCGGCCTGGAGCAGCCGTGGGTCCCGGGTTTTCTGCGTCGCCGGACGATGTCACGGGAAGGACTCCTCCGGTTCCTCGACCGTATCGAGCCGGTGACACGCCGCCTGGAAAAGCTCTGCAAGCCACGGGCGCAGCGGCTCACACGACGCCCCTTCACGTTCGTCTCGGGCGCGATCATGCTGCTGATCGGCCTGTTGCTCGCGCTGCCGATCCCGTTCACCAACTACGTGTTCGGCGCCATGCTGATCGCCTTCGCGTTCGCGCTTGTCGAAAGGGACGGCGTCCTGCTGGTCGCCGTCTGGGCAACCACAGCGATCATCGTCATCGCTTCGGCCACGTTCAGCCGGGCGCTGCTCGGTTTCTTCCGCGACCTGTTTTAGCCGTCGCGCTTGTGCGCGATACCGGCCATGCGCTGCGCATCGGCCAGAATCCCGTGAAGAATGCGCAGTTCCCGCAATTCAGGACGGGCGCGCAGGAACAGCTTGCGCAGTTTCAGCATGATCGTGGTCGGGGAACGCCCCTTGTGGAACTCGATATCGTCGAGCATCTCGCCCAGGTGCGTGAAGAACCGCTCGAGCTGCTCGGCGTCGGCGGGGATCTCGTCCGGATCGGGCTTGGCCTGCGCCACGACCGGCTGTTCGTCGGCCAGCAGGGCCGTACGCAGTTCATAAGCGACCACCTGCACCGCCTGCGACAGATTCAGCGAACTGAAGTCGTCGACACTGGGAATGCGGACCATCGCGTGGCAGCGGGCGAGCTCGTCATTCTCCAGTCCCGTGCGCTCGTTGCCGAAAACCAGGGCCACCTGCTCGCCGCGGCGGGCGGCGG
Source organism: Luteibacter mycovicinus (assembly GCF_000745235.1). Classification (NCBI taxonomy): domain Bacteria; kingdom Pseudomonadati; phylum Pseudomonadota; class Gammaproteobacteria; order Lysobacterales; family Rhodanobacteraceae; genus Luteibacter; species Luteibacter mycovicinus. The sequence continues at coordinate 3,310,184 of NZ_JQNL01000001.1, read as the reverse complement.
CGATCGCCTGGGCGGCGCCTTCGCGAGGATCCAGTTCCGGAAGATTGACCCCGCGGCGCCGAGCCGAAAGGCCCAGCGAAAAGGTGGCGCCGGCCAGGCCGGCCACCAGATCGTCATGGATCGCGGCCTGGCCGAGCACGTCGTCGGCACCCGCGGCCAGGGCCGTGGCTTCCGGATCGGGGAACCGGTGGGGGGCGACCAGGGTCAGGCGGTCGAAACCCATGGTGCGCATGGCGCGCGCGGCCGAGCCGATATTGCCCGAGTGCGAGGTGCGGACAAGGACGAAACGGAGGCGGTCGTGGAGCTCGGAGAGGGCCATGGGCGACGGGCGTGCAGGATGGAGGACCGGAAAGTCTACAACGGCAACGACTTGGGCATAGGGCGAGCCGGTGTTAAACTCACCGACCGACGCGGCCCGACCGCGATCTCCCGTTCTTTTGACAAGTCGATCCCCATGCCAAGACCCGCCGTCAACGTCGCGGCGCGCGCCGCGCGCTCCGCAGGAAACATCATCCTGCGCTACATGAATCGCATCGAGGGCCTCGCGGTCGTCGAAAAGCAGCGGATGGACTTCGCGTCCGAGGTCGACCGCCTCGCCGAAGCCGAGATCGTGAAGGAACTTCGCCGCGCCTACCCCACCCACGCCATTCTCGGCGAGGAGTCGGGGCAGATCGGCAAGGGACCGCTTGTCTGGGTCATCGATCCGCTCGACGGCACCCACAATTACCTGCGTGGCATCCCCCACTTCTGCGTGTCCATCGCGCTGGTGGAAAAGGGCGAGCCGGTCTATGGCGTGGTCTTCGATCCGCTGCGCGACGAGCTGTTCACCGCGAGCAAGGGCGACGGCGCCTACCTCAACGACCGCCGCATCCGCGTCGGCAAGCGTGAAGGCCTCGCCGGCTCGCTGCTCGCCACGGGTTATCCCTACCGCGCGCGCAACCACCTCGAGGCGCAGCTGGCCATGACCGGCGAGCTCCTCAAGGAAGCCGAAGACATCCGCCGGATGGGTTCGGCCGCACTGGATCTGGCCTACGTCGCCGCGGGCCGCCTGGACGGTTTCTTCGAGCCGTCGCTCAACGTGTGGGACATCGCCGCGGGTGCTCTGCTGGTGCGCGAGGCCGGTGGCGTCTATGGCGACTTCGGCGGCAAGGAAGGCCTGCCGGAGAGCGGCAACATCATCGCTGGCAACCACAAGGTGGCTGCCGCCATGACCGACGTAATTAAGGCCAACGCCACGGCGCGCCTGCTCGGGGTTTAACGCCCCACGCGGCGAAACCCTACAAGCGGCGAGGCCTTCTCCTCGCCGCTGCCTCACCAAGCCTGACAGACGCTCAGACTTCACCGTCTTACCTTGTCGTCGCGAACGGGACGTTCGCAGCCGCCCACGACGCACAAGGAAACGTACCGTGCAAACCATACTCCCTGGCCGCATCGCGGCCGCGCTCGCCATAGCCACGGTCTCGGCGATTTTCGCCTCCAGCGCGACCGCCGCCGTACATACGATGATCGTCACTTCCGACCCGCAGTATCCCTGGACGGACGCGACCGACGCCGGCAGACCCCAGCCCGACGATGTGCGCAATGCACGATCCCGCGCATTGATCGAAGAGCAATACCGCAGCATCGCCGCTTATCGCGCCGCTCGTCCGGGGGAGGACATCCCCGTCTTCATCAATGGCGATCTCACCGCCTACGGGCATGGCTGGCAGCGCGACGTCATGGAGGAGCTCTACCGCATCCTCGGCGACAACGTTCATCTCGGCCTGGGCAACCACGATTACCAGAACAACATCCGCCAGCCGAACGGCAGCGGCTGCGCCAACAACGGCTGCGCGCGTGACAGCATCTGGGGACTGGTCAGCCATGTGACCGCGAAGCCCGGCAAAGTCTCGTTCGACTTTTCGATCGACGCCAGAGGCCTTGGTAACCGCTACAAGGGCAGCCTCGCCTACGCCGCACAAACGCCAGGCATGGACCGCGTCCTGCAGGTCCAGCTCAATAATTACCCCCGCTATGCGGTGTCATTCGACACGACCGAGGGCATCCTGCCTGCCCGCTTCGACATCGATCCGTCCGTGCCGTGGTTGCGCACCTTGCTCGACCGCCATCTAGCCATCCCCACCTACGGCACACCTGCCGACCGTGCCTACGATTTCGCTCTGGTGCATATGCACGATGCCAGCGACTACGACGACGAGTTCGAGCAGACGATCGCCTCGGGGCATGTTGCCGCCGTGTTCGCCGGCCATTACCACGGCACGCTGGGACGCTTCAGGACGATGGCCGGTGTACCGGTATTCCTGAGCGGCTCAGCCAGCCAGCGAAGCTATCTGATCGTGGAGCACGACACCGAGTCGCGGCATCTGCGCGTCTACGCCGTACGAGGCAACGACCCCTCACGGAAAACACTTGTCGACACCGTACCGGCCGGTACCGCCGGTCGCTGACCTCACTTCAAGGAAGAAACACTCATGCGCAACCTTCTCACGCGTGTGCCATTACAAGCAGCCGCGCTATGCCTGGCCTTCACCAGCAGTGGCGCTTACGCGGAAACACCACGGATCATGGTGATCACCTCGGATCCACAGTACCCCTGGACACCGGCCACCGATGACGGCGAACACTCCGACCTCGCCGACAAGACACTCGCCGAGGCGCTCATACGCGAACAGTACGAAAGCATCGCGGCTTTCCGGCGCAACTATCCAGGGCAGCACATCCCGGTGATCGTCAACGGCGACCTGACGTCCCAGGCCGCCCCAAGTGAGCAGGAGAAGATCCATGACCTGCTCGGTCTGCTGGGCGACGAAGTCTACTATGGGCTCGGCAACCACGATTACCAGAACAACCTCACCAACTTCGTGTGCTCGGCCCTGACACACTGTGCGATCGACGCCCTCGACAATCTCGCGCAGCACGTTCGTCGCCACCGGCAGAACGGACGCGTGACCGACTTCGATTACGCGGCGTTCGCGGGCGGCCTGTTCACTGGCCTACGCAAGGAAGGGAGCTGGTCGTACGCGTTCACGCCGGACGGCTGGGAGCAGGTGCTCAACCTGCAACTCAACAATTCGCCGGGCTATGCCGCAACGATCAACTGGGGTGCTGGCCCGGCAGGCTATCGCTACGAGGTGACACCGAGCACGCCATGGCTTACTCGACACCTCCCCAGATGGAGCACGCCGGGTGCTTACGACTTTCTGCTGGTGCACGTGCACAAGCCCGACGAGTTCTCGACCGGGTCTCGCGCGCCCACGCCCTTACAGGCGATGCTGGCGACCCATCGTGTCGCAGCGGTGTTTGCGGGTCATTACCACGGGCGCATGGGCTATTACAGCGGTGGCTTTGGCGCGCCACCCGTGTTTCTCAGCGGATCGGCATCGCAGCGTACCTATCTCATCGTAGAGCACTGGCCGGAGTCGAAGAAGCTGAAGGTGTACGGCGTTCGCGAAAACGATCCGGCAAGACGCGAGTTGATCCGCGAGATCGACGTCTAGTCGTTCTTCAGCAGGTTACGCAGAAACGGCACCGTCACGCGTCGCTGTGCGGCGAGTGACGCGCGATCCAGGGTATCGAGCAGATCGAGCAAGGTACCCAGGTCGCGCGCGTGGTGCGCGAACAACCAGTCCAGGACGACGTCGTCCAGCTCGATGCCGCGAGCCCCCGCCTGCTCGCGCAGCACAACCCGGCGCTCCATGTCGCCCAGTGGCTTCAGCAGAGCCTGGGTCAGCGAGCCCAGTCGCGAACGAAGATCCGGCAGCGCGATGTCGAGCGACACGGGCGCACCCGATGCCGAAAACAACAGCGTCGCGCCCTCCGCGCGGTAACGGTTGAACGTATCGAACAGCGCGTGCTCCGCGTCCGCCTCGCCAGCGACCGAATCGATGTCGTCGATGGCCAGCACGTCGCTGCCGGCCATGCCACGAATGGCATCCGCACGCGATCCGCGCAGGCCCGCCAGCGGCAGGTACTGCGCCGTACGCCCGACATCGATCGCCGCCTGACAGGCGGCGATCAGCAGATGCGTGCGGCCACTGCCCAGCGGACCGGCCATGAAAACCCACGGCGCCGACGCATCCACGGCCGCGGCGCGCACGGCGTCGACCGCCGCGGCGTTCTCGCCGGCATGGAAGTGCTCGAAACGCTGGCGCCTGGGCCAGCGCAGCGCGAGGGGAAGCTGAGTACTCATGGACCGGGATCGCGAGGCAGGATCGGGTTATCCGGGCGCGGCTTGACCTTCACGTCGACCGCCACATCGACATCGAGCTTCTGTGCCATCGGGGTCTGCGCGGCCGGCTCCTTGTAGAGGTCGCTCTCGCGGTAACGGGCGAAGACGTAGCGGAGCAACACGACGACGACGGACGCGGCCGGCAGCGCCAGCAGCACACCGAGGAAACCGAACAGGTGACCGCCCGCCAGCACGGCGAAGATCACCGCGACCGGATGCAGACCGATCTTGCCACCGACCAGACGCGGCACCAGGACATAGCCCTCGAGCAACTGTCCGATGGTGAAGACGACGCCGACCAGGATCACGTGCGTCCAGTCCCCGTACTGGACCAGAGCCGCGATCAGGGCCGCGACGAAACCGATCATGAAACCCAGGTACGGCACGAAGCTGAGCAGGCCGGCGACCATGCCGATCAGGGGACCGATCGAGATGCCGACCAGGGTCAGGCCCAGGCCGTAGAAAACGCCAAGCGCCAGCATGACCAGCAACTGGCCGCGGACGAACGCGCCGAGCACCTGATCCGACTCGCGCGCCAGGCGAACGACCGTCGGCTCGATGGAGCGCGGCAGCAGGCGCTGAATGTGCGCGATCATCGTGTCCCAGTCGCGCAGCAGGTAGAACGCCACGACCGGAATCAGCACGACATTGGTCAGCCAGGTGACGATGCCCATGCCCGACTGCGTGATCTTGGTCATCGCCTTGGCGGCGATGCTGCCGACCGACCCGATGTGCTCGCGTACCGTCGCCAGGAGGCGATCGGTGTCGAAGACGTTGGCGTCCAGGTGCAGGCGCACCTGGATCCACGGCAGCGCGGTGGTGCGCACCCAGTCCACGTAGCGCGGCAGGTTCTCGGACAGATTCTCGAACTGGTGCTCGATCAGCGGCACCAGCAGGAGCAGGACGCCGACGAACACCAGCGAGATGACGGTGAAGACGATGCTGACCGCCCACGAACGCCCCATGCCGAGGCGCTGGAGGCGATCGGCGAGCGGATCGCCCAGATAAGCCAGCATCGCGGCGATGGCGAACGGCATGAGCACCGGCGCCAGCAGCCAGATCACGAAGATGATGACCGCCGAGATCGCCAGCATCTGCCAGCGGCGGGAAGTGTCGTGGGTCATCGGGTCAGGGGACCCAGCGCACGGCGAGGTCGGCACCGGCGTGTGCGTCGGCGACCAGCACATGGCCGGCGGACGCGTAGCCCGCGACAAGGCGGGCCAGTGGCGCACCGGCGCTGATGTTGAACAGCACCCCGTCGGCCGTCGCGGAAATCGGCGCCACGCTCTTGATCGACGGATCGTTCTGGAAGGTCGCCAACAGGCCCGCGTAATCGGAAGCCGAATGCAGACCCGATACCCAGACCTTGCCGGACGAGCTGCCGCCCTGCGTCGATGCGAACTGGCGGTCCAGCTTGTCGGCCATCGCGTTGGCGCCGTTGCTCAACAGTGCGGCGCGTGCCTCACCGCTGTCCTTCCAGCTGGTCGTCTTGCCGGCCGAGACCAGGGTCCAGTCGGTCTGGTCGTCGCCGATGCTGCCGACGAGCACGACGCCGGTGTTGTACTGGCGCGCCGTCGTCGCGACCGCGGCGGGGTCGCCACTGGCGAGCGCCTTGGCGTCGGGCATGGCGTCGGCGCGGGGGACAACGATCTGATAGCCACGCGTGTCGGCCATCTGCGCCAGCGGGACCAGGTCCTGCTGACCAAGCAGCTTGCCGCTGGCGTCGCGGGCAACGACCAGGACCGGCGCCTTGGGCGCCGCCACCGCCGAGTCGCCGACCGCGAGGATGCGGCGGATGGCGCCCGGGTCGAAGACGATGTCCAGACTCAGTGGCGCACCATTGGCGCCGCCGGTGCGAGCGTACTTGTACTGCTGAACCATGCCGCCCGGCTGCTTCATCGCGTCCGCGTAGCCAGGCTTGCCCCGGGGGTCCGCTCCGTTGGAAGCCCGCGACAGCACCTGGGTCAGGCCGTTGGCGAAGGCCTGATCGCGCACGGCGGCACTGGTGTCGGCGACCGGTACGGTGACCGTATAAATGGAGGTCTGCGCCACGGCGGAGCCGAGGCAGGTCGCCACGAGGAGCGTCAGGAAGACGATGAGACGGGCTGGGCGCATGGTATGGCGTCGCTTTGTGAAGACGGGAAGTCTGCCCAAACCTTGGCATGCCGTCCATCCAAAGCGCGTGCAGGGCAAGGCCGGGCGCCCGCTTGCTGCTATCATTCCGGGTTTCCAATTCGCGCCGGAACCGCTTATGTCCTCCGACCAGGGCTCCCTCACCTACCGCGACGCAGGCGTCGACATCGATGCCGGCAACGCGCTCGTCGAGCGCATCAAGCCGATGGTCAAGCGGACTTTCCGCCCCGAAGTCATGGGCGGACTGGGCGGCTTCGGCGGCCTGTTCGACCTTTCCGGGCGTTACAAGGAGCCGGTCCTGGTCTCGGGTACCGATGGCGTGGGCACCAAGCTCAAGCTCGCTCACCAGCTGGATCGCCACGATACGATCGGCATCGATCTGGTCGGCATGTGCGTCAACGACGTGCTGGTGCAGGGCGCGGAACCGTTGTTCTTTCTGGATTATTTCGCCACCGGCAAGCTCGACGTCGACACCGCGGCGTCCGTCGTCGGCGGTATCGCCCGCGGCTGCGAACTCGCCGGCTGCGCGCTGATCGGCGGTGAAACCGCCGAAATGCCGGACATGTACCCGCCGGGCGAGTACGACCTGGCCGGCTTCACGGTCGGCGCGGTCGAAAAGGCCGAGATGAACGACGGCTCGTCCATCGTCGCCGGCGACGTCATTCTCGGTGTCGCCTCGTCCGGACCGCATTCCAATGGTTACTCGCTGATCCGCCGCATCCTCGAGCGCGCCGGTTCGCCGCTGGACAGCGACATCGGTGGCGTCACACTGGTCGACGCGCTGATGGCGCCGACCACCATCTACGTCAAGCCGATCCTCGAGCTGATCGCCAAGGTGGCCGTGCATGGCATGGCACACATCACCGGCGGCGGCCTGAAGGAGAACATCATCCGCGTCGTACCCGACGGCCTCGGCTTGTCGATCGACGCGTCGTCGTGGGAACTGCCGCCCGTGTTCCAGTGGCTGCAGCGCGAGGGCAATGTCACCCGCGACGAAATGTGGCGCACGTTCAACTGCGGCATCGGCTTCACGGTGCTGCTGGCTCAGGATCAGGTCGACGCGGCGAAAGCCGTGCTGGCCGGCCACGGCCTGGACACGTGGACCATCGGCTCGGTCGTCGCCGCCAGCGGCGACGAGCGCGTTCACATCGCCTGAGATCATTCGTGGATCGGCCCCTGCGCGTCGCCGCGCTCGCCTCCGGGCGCGGCAGTAATCTCGCCGCGCTGATCGCGGCGCGGTTGCCTGTCGAATTCGTGCTGGTCGGCAGCGACAAGTCCAGGGCCGGAGCGCTCACTGTCGCCGCCCAGGCGGGCATTCCCACCGTCTCGCTTCATCCCCGCGATTTCGCGACGCGTGCCGACTTCGACCGCGCGCTGTTCGGCCATGTCGCCGCCAGCGGCGCCGATCTGCTGGTGCTGGCCGGCTATATGCGCATCGTCGACGCCGACGTGGTCGCCGCCTGGGAAGGTCGGGCGATCAACGTCCACCCTTCACTGCTCCCGAAATACCGTGGACTGCATACGCACCGGCAGTGCCTCGAGGCGGGCGACGCGGAGCATGGGGCAAGCGTGCATTTCGTCACCGCGGAGCTGGATGGCGGACCCGTCGTGGCGCAGGCGCGTATCCCTGTGTTGCCGGGCGATACGGAGATATCGCTGGCGGAGCGCCTGCTCGTCGAAGAACACAAGCTGCTGCCGGCCGTGGTCGCGGCGATCGCGTCCGGGCGACTGCGCTGGGAGGGCGGCGCGATTTTCGATGGTCTGCCGCTCACGAGCCCCCTACGCCTCACCGACCTGTAGAAGCGCGCCCCGCGCGCGAGCTCTCCAGACACGCGGGCTATCCCCGGCTCGCCACCCCGTCGCCCCGCATTCAGCCACCGCGGCTAGAATCGGGTGTCATGAAGACCTCAATCCTCCGCGCCGGCTTCGCGCTGGCCCTCGCCCTGCCCGCCGCCGCGTTCGCCGCGGCCGTGCCGCAGTCGTTCACGGCTACCTACAACGTCCTTCAGGGCGGCAGCCCGCTCGGTGAAGCCACCATCGTGCTGAAGTCGGCCGGCAACGGCCAGTTCGAATACACCAACGCCAGCAAGGGCACCGCCGGCCTCGCCGCGGCACTCGGCGCCAACGCCACCGAGACCTCGCGCTTTGCCTGGGCGGGGCAGGTGCCGCAGGCGGTCAGCTACCACTACCAGATGGACGCGTCGTTCAAGCAGAAGACGCGCGACATCAAGGTTCAGGGAGCGACCGTGCAGGTCCAGGACAACAGCAAGAGCTTCAGCTACGCCGCCGTGCCGGGCATGATCGACCGCAACACCCTGCCTCTCGCGCTCGGCGTCGCGCTGCGCGACGGCAAGCAGGAAGCGGCCTTTCCCGTGGCGGTGAAGCAGGCCGTCGAGAACCAGCAGTTCAAGGTGTCGGGCAAAGAAAAAATCACGGTCCCGGCCGGCTCGTTCGATACCGTGCGGGTGGATCGCACCGATGCGGACCGCGGCTTCAACGCGTGGTACGCGCCGGCGAAGTATCCGGTGCCGGTAAAGCTGGCGCAGAAAGATGGCGGGGATCTGACCCTCGAGCTGGTGAAGTTCGAGGGTAAGTAAACCTCAACTGTAGGAGCGCGCCCTGCGCGCGACGCTCTTTGCGAGAACGTGTCGCGCGCAGGGCGCGCTCCTACAACCAGGTGTACCAGCCTGGCAGCCGTAGAACAGGTGGATCAGCCTGGAAGACGGCGGATGTGCGCGCCGAGGACGCCGAGCTTCTCTTCGATATTCTCGTAACCACGATCTATGTGGTACACGCGGTCGACCGTCGTATCGCCTTCGGCGACCAGGCCGGCCAGCACGAGGCAGGCCGAGGCACGCAGGTCGGTGGCCATGATCGGTGCGCCGGTCATTTTCGGCACGCCGGTGATGATCGCCGTGTTGCCTTCGAGACGGATATCGGCACCCAGACGCTGCAGTTCCAGCGCATGCATGAAGCGGTTTTCGAAAACCGTTTCGGTGATGACACCTACGCCCTCGGCGACGCAGTTGAGGGCGGTGAACTGCGCCTGCATGTCGGTCGGGAACGCCGGATACGGCGCGGTCACCAGATTGACGGCCTTCGGACGACGTCCCTGCATGTCCAGCTCGATCCAGTCCGGACCGGTGCTGATGTGCGCGCCGGATTCCTCGAGCTTCTGCAGCACGGCATCCATGGTGTCGGCGCGCGCGCCACGGGCGCGGACCTTGCCACCCGTCATCGCCGCGCCGACCAGGAACGTGCCTGTCTCGATACGGTCGGGCAGAACTTCGTAGTGCGCGCCGTGCAGGCGCTCGACGCCTTCGACGATCAGCGTCGATGTACCGACGCCGTCGATCTTCGCGCCCATCGCCATCAGGCAGTGGGCCAGGTCGACCACTTCGGGCTCCTGCGCGGCGTTCTCGATGACCGTCGTGCCCGACGCCAGGGTGGCGGCCATCAGGATGTTCTCGGTACCGGTGACGGTGACCATATCCATGACGATGCGCGCGCCCTTGAGGCGACCGGCCTTTGCCTTGATGAAGCCGTTTTCGACCGTGATCTCGGCGCCCAGCGCCTGCAGGCCACGGATGTGCTGGTCGACCGGACGCGAACCGATGGCGCAGCCGCCGGGCAGCGAAACCTCGGCCTTGCCATGGCGCGCCACCAGCGGACCGAGCACGAGGATCGACGCACGCATGGTGCGGACCAGATCGTACGGGGCCACGCAGGAATTTTCGGGACGCGGGTCGATGTGCATCTTCATGCGGTCGTCGAGGACGACGCGCACGCCCATGCGGCCGAGCAATTCGATGAACGTGGTGACGTCATGCAGGTGCGGCACATTGCCGATGCTGACCGGTTCGTCGGCAAGCAGGCAGGAGGCGAGGATGGGGAGCACGGCGTTTTTCGCGCCGGAGATGCTCACCTCACCGTTGAGCGGCTGGCCGCCGCTGATCAGGATCTTGGCCATGGAAAGGGAGTGCCTTGAGAAAGGGAACGAACCGGGAATGCCGGGCGGCGCGCTGGATCAGCGGCGGCCGGCGGCTTCTTCGGGGGTAAGGGTCTTGAGGCCCAGAGCGTGAATCGCACCGCCCATGAGGTCGCCCAGCGTCGCGTAGACGAGACGATGACGGGCGAGCGGCAACTTGCCGGCGAACTGTTCCGAGATGACGTCGGCTTCGAAATGAACGCCGTCGTCGCCGCGAACGTCCACCAGGGCGCCGGGCAGGCCGGCTTCGATCAATGCCTGGATGCGCGCAGCGTCCATGGAGTCTCCGATGAGGGGGTCGCCGCGGCCGTGAGGGTTCCGAAACGGACCCTGAACCACCGGTCGATGGCAGCGACGATAAAATGAGAATATGTAATGGTAATGGAAATCCGGTGTCGCAGAAATGGACATCCCGGGTCAGAAGCCACCACCCGGACCTCCGAGGCCGCATGAACGCCCGCACTGCCCCGCCTGCCGATCATCCCGTCGTGAATGCCGATACCATCGTCCGTAGCGCGCGCACCGTGATCGTCACCGAGGCCGCGGCTATCCGTGCCCTGGAGTCGAAGATCGACGCCACCTTCGTCCGGGCCTGTCAGATGATCCTGACCTGCAAGGGACGCGTGGTCGTCTCCGGCATGGGCAAGTCGGGCCATGTCGCCCGCAAGATCGCCGCGACACTGGCCTCCACGGGTACGCCGTCCTTCTTCGTGCATCCGGGCGAGGCCAGCCACGGCGACCTCGGCATGATCCAGCCGGACGACATCCTGCTGGGCATCTCCTACTCCGGCGAGACGGACGAACTCCTCTTCATTCTGCCGGCGGTGAAACGCCAGGGCATCCCGCTGATCGCGATCACCGGCAACCCGAAGTCCTCGCTGGCACGTCAGGCGGAGGTCAACATCGACGCCAACGTGCCATCGGAGGCCTGTCCGCACGGACTGGCGCCGACCTCCAGCACGACCGCGGCGCTGGTCATGGGGGACGCGCTCGCCGTCGCCCTCCTCGAGGCCCGTGGTTTCACCTCGGACGACTTCGCCCGCTCGCATCCGGCCGGCAGCCTGGGGCGCCGCCTGTTGCTGCATATCGCCGATGTCATGCACACGGGTGACGACGTGCCGCGCATCGGCGTGGAAGCGTCCGTCAGCGAAGCCCTCGTCGAGATGACCCGCAAGCACCTGGGCATGACCGCCGTCGTGGACGGCGAAGGACGTCTGCTGGGTGTCTTCACCGACGGCGATCTTCGTCGCGCCCTCGACGACGACGATGTCGATCTGCGCAACGCCACCGTCGGCCAGCTGATGACCCGCGGCCCCAAGACCATCGGCTCGGACAAGCTGGCCGTCGAAGCCGCCCAGCTGATGGAAAAACACCAGATCAACGCGCTGCTGGTCACCGACCCCTCCGGCCAGGTGGTCGGCGCGCTCAACATCCACGACCTGCTCCGCGCCCGCGTCGTCTGACGACCCGGTCCCGGCGCGCCTCGAGCGCGCCCTTTTCGTCCCCATATCGATGCCCATGGCCTACACCCACTACACCGACATCCCCGCCGATATCGCCGAACGCGCCGCCCGCGTGCGCGTCGTCGTCTTCGACGTGGATGGCACCCTGACGGACGGCCGCCTCTGGTACGCCGAGGACGGCCGCGAGACCAAGGTGTTCCATGTGCATGACGGTCTGGGCCTGAAACGCCTTCAGGAAAACGGCATCAAGGTCGCGATCATCACGGCGCGGATCAGTCATCCGGTGTCGCTGCGCGCCGAAGAACTGGGTATTCCTCACGTCTATCAGGGCCAGAAGGACAAACGGGCCTGCCTGACCGCCCTGCTCGACGCCCTCCGCCTTACGCCGGACCAGGCCGCTTTTGTCGGCGACGATCTGCCGGACCTGCCGGCCATGGGTATCGCCGGTCTGGCCGTCGCCGTGGCCAATGCCCACCCCTGGGTGGCCGAGCGCGCCCATTGGCGCACCCGGCTGTCCGGCGGCTACGGCGCCGCCCGCGAGGTCGCCGACATGATTCTCGCCGCCCAGGGCAAGGCCGAAGCCGAACGGGACCGCTGGCTGTGAGCGCCTTCAATCTGCTCAAGGACCGCAGTACCGGCGGTATCGCCGGCATGCTCCTGGTCGCGCTGGGCGCCAGCGTACTGCTCTACTACTGGGTCGCGCCGGAGAAGAAGCTGCAGGACTTCGTCGGTCCGCCGCGCTCGGGCTACGTTCTGACCAACTTCGACCTCGACTCCTACAACGAACAGGGCAAGCTGGCCTTCACGCTCATCGCGCCACATCTGGAGCGCCGAGAGGGTGACGATTCGCTGTACATCAATGCGCCCGATTTCGTGCTGCCATCGACCAAGGAAGTCGACGTGCCGCCGTGGAAGGGGCATTCGCAGTACGGCTGGGTCAACAAGGACGGCAGCATGCTGAAGCTGCAGGGCAAGGTGCACATGGACCGCGTAGCCTTCGCGCAGACGCCGCCGGCCAGCATCGACACCTCCGAGGTCACCGCGTGGCCCAAGCGGAACTACCTGGAGACCGCCGAAGCGGCCCGTATCGTCCAGGGAACCTCTACAATGAACGGCGTTGGCATGCGCGCCAATCTCGATACCAAGCACCTGGAGCTTCTCGATGCAGTCCACACCACGTATCTGCCGCCCAAGCGCTAACGCGCTGCTTGCGCTGCTTGGCCTGGCGCTCGTGGCCAGCCTGTCGGCCGCCGCCAAGCAGTCCGATCGCAACCAGCCGGCCGACGTCGTCTCCAAGTCGTTCGATGGCTCCCAGCAGCCCAACGGCAAGGTGATCTGGACGGGAAGCGTCGTCCTGACCCAGGGCACCCTGAAGATCACCGGCAGCAAGGCGACGGGTTATTTCGACGCCGACAGCCAGCTCAACCGGGTGGTCGTCGACGGCAGCCCCGCCACCATCCATCAGCTGGACGACTGCGATCAGCCCATGGACGGCAAGGCTTCCAACATCGACTACAAGATCGACAAGGACTTTGCCGTGCTGACCGGCGGTGCCCATGTCAACCAGCCGGCGAAGGGCAGTGCCGATGGCGACAAGCTCACCTATAACACCCAGAACAGCACGATGACGGGCGAAAGCAACGGTCCCGCACCCGTACACATGACCTTCCAGCCGAAGAGCACCACGCCGGGCGCACCCGCCAAGGCGGCCGGCGCCTGCCCCACTCCGGCGGCTGCGGCCGCACCTGCCAGGAAGCCCTGACCCGATGCTTTCAGCCCAAGGCCTGCAGAAGCGCTTCCGCGCACGCAAGGTAGTCCGTGACTTCGCCTTCTCCATCCGCGAAGGTGAGGTCGTCGGCCTTCTCGGCCCCAACGGCGCCGGCAAGACGACCTGCTTCTACATGGTGGTCGGGCTGATCCAGGCCGACGCGGGCGTAATCAAGCTCGATCAGCAGGACATCACCGGCCTGCCCATGCACGCGCGCGCCAAGCTCGGCATCGGATATCTGCCGCAGGAAGCCTCGGTCTTCCGCCGCCTCAGCGTGTCGGACAACATCATGGCGGTGCTCGAACTGCGCGACGGCATGACGCAGAAGCAGCGCGACGACGAACTCGACAGCCTGCTCGACGAACTGAAGATCGCGCACATCGCCGATCAGAAGGGCATCAGCCTGTCCGGCGGCGAGCGTCGCCGCGTCGAGATCGCCCGGGCGCTGGCGGCACGCCCGCGCTACATGCTGCTCGATGAGCCGTTCGCCGGCGTCGATCCCATCTCGGTGGGCGAGATCCAGCGCATCGTTCGACACCTCAAGGAACGCGGCATCGGGGTGCTGATCACCGATCACAACGTCCGGGAAACGCTCGGTATCTGCGACCGCGCATACATCCTCAACGACGGCGAAGTGCTTTCTCGCGGCACTCCTCAGCACATCCTCGCCGATGAGAAGGTGCGCGAGGTGTATCTGGGTCGTGAATTCCGCATCTAGAGCGCGTCACCGGCCGTCCGGACCGACGCGCGAATCCGGCCGGAAGAGCTAGCCGACCCGACCGCTGGTTTGTGGAGGCCGCAAGGGGTTACGATGGATTCGACACCTCACGCATCGAAGGCATGAAACCCGGACTTCAGTTTCGTCTGCATCAGCAGCTCACGCTGACGCCGCAGCTACAGCAGGCCATTCGGCTGCTCCAGCTGTCGCAGCTGGAGCTCGAAGCGGAACTCCGCCAGATCGCGGAGAGCAACCCGCTGCTTGAGTTTGCCGAAGATGCGGAGTCCGACGCGGATGCCGAAGGCGACGCCGCCGACGAGAACGGTTTCGACGCCGAGTTCCCCTCCCGCCAGGAGCTCCCGGCCAAGTCCTCGAAGGAGGACGAGTCCACCGCCACCCCGTCCGAAGAACTCGCCCCCGAGTGGGACGACGATCGCTTCCACGGCGAGGCGGGTGACTACGCCGGCGCCCCATCGCGTGCCAACGGTGGTGACGAAGACGGTTTCGAGCCGCAGAACGCCGCGCCGGAAAGCCTCCAGCAGCACCTGGAGTGGCAGCTCAATCTCTCCCAGTTCTCCCCACGCGACCACGCGATCGCCACCGCGATCATCCACGCGCTGGACGAGGACGGTTACCTGCGCGACGGAGTCGAGGCGGTGGAAGTCGCGCTGCCCGCCGAACTGCGGGCCAGTGCCGAGGAGATCGAAGCGGTACGCCAGCGCGTGCAGCGGTTCGATCCCACCGGCATCGCCAGCCTCGATCTGCGCGACTGTCTGCTCTGCCAGCTCTCGCAGTTTTCGACCGAAACACCGTTCCGCGACCTGGCGATCCGTATCGTCCTTGAAGAGCTGGAGCTCCTCGCGCGAAACGACAGCGTCAAGATCGCCCGTCGGCTCAAGGCCGCCGAGAACGAGGTGGCCAGCGCCGCGGCGCTGATCCGCAGCCTCGATCCGCGCCCGGGCGCCGCGCTGGATGCCACGCCCGTCGAATATGTCGCGCCTGATGTGTACGCGCGGCGGGAAGCGGGGCGCTGGACGGTCAGCCTCAACCCCGACGCGCAGCCCCGGCTCGGCCTGAACCAGCATTACTGCAACCTCATCGCCCGCGCACGCGGCGACGACGCCACCTGGATGAAAGGCCAGCTGCAGGAAGCCCGCTGGTTGCTGAAAAGCCTGCAGTCGCGCGCCGAAACCCTGACCAAGGTCGCGGAAGTCATTGTCCGCCGCCAGAGCGCCTTCCTCGATTACGGCCCCGAGGCCATGCATCCGCTGGTGTTGCGTGAGGTCGCCGAAGAAGTCGGCATGCACGAATCGACGATTTCACGGGTCACCACCCGGAAATACATGCACACGCCGCGCGGCACCTTCGAACTCAAGCATTTCTTTTCCAGTGGCGTGGCGACCGAAGACGGCGGCAGCGCATCCGCCACCGCCATCCAGGCCATGTTGCGCAAGCTGATCACGGGCGAGGACGCACGCCGCCCCTTGTCCGACCAGGCGCTTGCCGAGGAGCTCCATCGACGCGGAATTCAGGTCGCACGCCGTACGGTGGCCAAGTACCGTGAAGCGATGCGAATTCCCAGCTCCAGCGAACGCGTTCGCGCAGGTTGAGAAACATCGGGGGGAACCCCGGCGGAGGTCCACGGTCTCATCAGTTCAGGCTTGAGGAGCGGCAACCCCGCCGTTCCGATCTCGTCGCCATAAGGCGACACCCTCAGCAAGAAGGAGGCGTCATGCAAATCCAGATCAGCGGCCAGCACGTCCATATCACCCCCGCTCTGCGCGAGCGCGTGGAACAGCAAATCGGCCGCTTCGAACGCCTTTTCGACAATATCAAAGCCCTCGACGTGGTTCTTTCCGTCGATAAGAACGAGCACAAGGCCGGAGGCACCCTGCACTGTGCCGGCACCCGGCTCCATGGCGAAGGCGTGGCCCGCCTGGAAGACGACAACAAGGGCGACACGCTTTATTCCGCCATCGACGCCATGATCGGCAAACTCGCCGACCAGCTTCGCAAGCACAAAGAGAAGCTCAAGGATCATCACAACGCTGAAGGCCGCGACGCGCGCGTCGCCAGCACCGACTGACGAGAGCGCCCGGCGGCCGCTCGCGCGCGCCGCCGGGCCTCCTCCCGCGTGTTGATGGCACAATAGCCCAGCCGGCGCCCTCGCGCCGGCTTCGCTATCTAAAGGGATCACCCGCGTGGATCGGCTCACCGCCAGACAACTCTTCGACGGCGTCTACGAACGTATGGCGCTTCGCTGGGCCGCCGGCATGCGCGGCGAGGCCCGCGTGCTCGAGCCCAATGCCAAGCAGAGCCGCCGTCCTTCGCTGGTCGGTTACCTCAACGTGATCTACCCGAACAAGGTGCAGATCATCGGCACGGAGGAGCTCAACTACCTCGACGGCCTCGAATCGCGCCAGCGCTGGGAGGTCATCCACAAGATCGCCGCCTATCAGCCGGCCGCGCTGATCGTCACGAAAGACCAGTCGATCCCCTCCGATCTGCGCGAAGTCGCGGAAGAAACCGACACGCCGTTGTGGCAGAGCACCAAGCGCGGGCACGAGCTGCTCACGTATCTGCAGTACCACCTGGCGCGCACGCTCGCACCCCGGGTCACGCTTCATGGTGTATTCCTCGAGGTGTTCTCCATCGGCGTGCTGATCACCGGCGACCCGGGCTCCGGCAAAAGCGAGCTGGCGCTGGAACTCATCAGTCGCGGCCACCGCCTGGTCGCCGACGACGCGACCGAATTCACCCTCATTGCGCCAGACGTCATCGACGGTGCCTGCCCCGAGCTGCTGCAGGACCTCCTCGAGGTGCGCGGCCTGGGCGTGCTCAACATCCGCGAGATGTTCGGCCACACGGCGGTCAAGCCATCGAAATACCTGCGTCTGGTCGTGCACCTCAAGCCGTTGACCTCGGGTGAAGACATCGACGCGATGACCCGCCTTACCGGCGACGTCAGCCGGCGTAACGTGCTGGATGTGGACGTCCCCAAGATCACCATTCCCGTCGCGCCCGGCCGCAACCTCGCGGTGCTGGTCGAGGCGGCCGTGCGCAATCACGTGCTCAAAAGCAAGGGCATCGATCCCGCACAGACCTTCATCGACCGTCAGGCGCACCAGATGCGTCGCCTGCCGCCATGGTGACCGACGTGACCGAGGAAACCATGAGCCCCATCGTCGAACCTGGCGCCATCCATCTGGTCGTCCTCACCGGCATGTCCGGCGGCGGCAAGACGGTCGCTCTGCGCGCGCTGGAAGACCTCGAGTTTTACTGCGTCGACAACATGCCCGCCGAGCTGATTCCCCAGCTCGTCGCCGCCGTCAGCCAGGGCGAGCATGGACCGCGCCGTCGCATCGCCGTGGGCGTCGACGTGCGCAACCGGCGCATCGATCTCTCGCGCATGCCCCACGTGTTGTCCGAGCTTTCCACAGCGGGCGTCCACGTCCATCTGATCTTCCTGGACAGTCGCGACGACGTCCTGATCAAGCGCTACTCCGAGACCCGCCGCCGTCACCCGCTGGCGGCGGAAAAACTGTCGCTGGCCGATTCCATCGCCGAAGAACGTCGCCTGCTGCGGCCCCTGGTCTCGATCGCGGAAAAGGTCATCGACTCCAGCGACCTCAACGTCCATCAGCTGCGCCGGCTGTTCGCCACGGGGTACGCCGCTGCCTCGGATGGCACGACACTGCTCTTCGAGTCGTTCGCCTACCGCCGCGGCCTGCCCTCCGACGCCGATTTCGTCTTCGACGCCCGCTGCCTGCCCAACCCCCACTGGGACCCCCGGCTGCGCCCGTTCTCGGGCCGCGACCTCCCCGTACGCGAGTTCCTCGACGCGAATCCACTCGTGGGCGAGTACTATGCGGACGTCGCCCGCTGGCTCGACACCTGGTTGCCGCGCTTCGAGGGCGAGGATCGTAGCTATGTCACCGTCTCGATCGGCTGCACGGGCGGGCGTCACCGTTCGGTCTATCTGGTCGAGAAGCTGGCCCAGCATTTCCGCTCGGAACGCGGCAACGTACTTACCTTTCATCGCGAGCTAGAGTGAGCCATGACCCAGCCCATGCCAGTGCGAGAAACCGGGCGATGAGCGTCGGCGTCCTCCTCATGACCCACGAAGCCGTCGGCAAGGCGCTGATTTCGGCGGCCCGTCACGTCATGCCCAAGCTGCCACTCGAAGTCGATGCCGTCGAGGTTCCACCCAGTTCGGATCTCGACGTCATGCGCACGCTGACCGCGAAGCATGCGCGCGACCTCGACCATGGTGACGGCGTCCTGGTGCTCGCCGACCTTTACGGCGCCACCCCGTGCAATATCGGCCTCTCGCTGGCCGAACTGGGCGTCCACCTGCGTTGCGTATCCGGCCTCAACCTGCCGATGCTGCTTCGTGTCCTCAACTATTCGGAAAAATCGCTGACCGAACTGGCCGACATCGCGGCCGCTGGCGGTCGCGGAGGGATCTTCATCGACCATGCTTGAACGGGACATCGTGGTATCCAACCGGCTGGGCCTGCACGCTCGCGCTTCAGCCAAGCTCGTACAGCTGGTGGCGGGGTTCAGGTCGACGGTATGGCTGATCAGCAAGGGCCGTGAAGTCAACGCGCAGAGCATCATGGGCGTCATGATGCTGGCCGCTGGCATGGGCACCTCGCTAGTCGTGCGCGCCGAGGGTGAAGACGAAGAAGCCGCGCTCAACGCCGTGGTCGATCTGTTCGACCGCAAATTCGACGAGGGTGCCTGAACCATGATGCCGCCGCACAGGACGAGCCCCCCATGAGATACGTGCTGACCGGCACGCAAGCCGCCCGGGGCATGGCCCTCGGTCGCGCGCGTCTGGTCCAGCCGAGCATCTACGCCGTCGACACGCGGATGCTCGAGGACAACGAAATCGCTCCCGAGATCGAGCGCCTGCACAAGGCGATCGATACCGCCCGCACGGAGTTGCGTGAGCTGCGCGGCAAGCTGCACGGGGCGCTGGCCCGCGAAGTCGGCGATTTCATCGATGCGCATAGTCTGCTGCTCGATGACGAGGAGCTACTGCGCGGTCTGGACGAGCTCGTCGCCGTCGGCCACTACACCGCGAGTGCCGCGCTCAAGATGCAGCGCGATCGTCTCGCGGCGGTGTTCGACGCCATGAACGACCCCTACCTGAAAAGCCGCGGCGAAGACATCGACCAGGTCATCGGCCGGGTGATGTCCGCTCTGCTCCAGCAGTCCAGCCGTGAAGAACGCAAGCTGGCCGCCCGCGTGGGCGAGATCATCGTCAGCGATACCGTCGCGCCAGCGGACATGGCCAGCATGGCGGGACAGGGCATGCTCGGCGTCATTGCCAGCGCCGGCAGCATCTACTCGCACAGCGCGATTCTCGCGCGCAGCTTCAACCTGCCCATGCTGGTCGGCACGAAAGACGCGCTGGCGACGATCAACGACGACGACCTCGTACTGATCGACGCCGAACACGGCGAAGTCATCGTTCATCCCACCGCGCAGGATCTCGCCCGCTACCGCCAATGGCAGCGTCAGGCTGCCGCCGAGGGCCGTCGTCTCGCCGCGCTGGCAACCGCGCCGACGCTGACCCGCGACGGTGCCCATGTTCGCCTGTACGCTAACGCGGAGCTTGCCGGCGACATCACCCTCGCCCGCTCGCGCGGCGCCGACGGCGTCGGCCTCTACCGTTCGGAATTCCTCTTCCTGCGCCAGCGCGGCCTGCCTTCGGAAGAAGAACAGTTCGTCGCCTATCGGGACGTCGTCCTCGGCATGGGTGGCCTCCCGGTCACCATCCGTACGCTCGACCTTGGTGCCGACAAGGCCGACTCCGCCGGACTCGCGATCCGCGGCGAAGACAACCCGGCACTCGGCGTACGCGGCGTTCGTCTGTCCCTGCGCTATCCCGACATCTTCAGCGTGCAGCTGCGCGCCATTCTGCGTGCCGCCTGTTACGGCCCTGTGCGCATCCTGGTACCGATGATCACCCACCTCGGTGAAATGACCGAGGTGCGACGGCTGATCAAGAAAGCACGCGAAGACCTCGCCCGTTCCGGCCAGGAATTGCCTGAGCGCATCGATATCGGTGCCATGATCGAAGTGCCGGCCGCCGCCATCGGCGTCACCTCGATCCTCGAAAAAGCCGACTTCCTCGCCATCGGCACCAACGATCTGGCCCAGTACGTGCTCGCCGCCGATCGCAACAACGATGCGCTCGACGGCATCTACGATCCGCTGCAGCCAGCGTTTCTGCGCCTCATCGCGCATGTCATCGCCAGCGCCCGCCGGGCGAAGAAGCCGGTGAGCCTGTGCGGCGAAATCGCGGGCGACACGCAGTTCACCGCGTTGTTGCTGGCGATGGGGCTGGAGGAATTCAGCATGCACCCGGGACAATTGCTGCAGGTCCGCGACCGGCTGACGCAGCTGGACTGCCGTGCGCTCCGGCGTGCGGCGCCGCGCCTGTTCCGTGCGCACACCCGCGACGATGTCGAAGCGCGCTTGCAGGAAGTCGAAGCGCTGCAGGACGGCTGCGCCGAAAGCTAGGCGTTGCCACAGTCCTGTGCAGGAGCGAGCCTGCTCGCGACCCGACATCGCATCATTCGGGGACTCTAAGGGCTCGGCTGCGCCATCGCTTTCGTACTTGCGCGCTGACGCAAGGGAGCCGCCGACTGCCATGCCTGTCGCTAAGTCCTCTTACGGCCTTCGCCTTCGTGCGGAAGCGCTCCAGGCACGGCAGCCGACGACTCCCCTCGAACGTGGCATTGACTTGAAGGGCGAGCACGAAGGGATCCTTGGCAGACACGATTGAAGACCCGCCCGGCGTCCGGCCACGGACGGGCCGATGAGGTTCATCGTGCGAGCGAGGGTGCACCCGTTGCGTTTTGGCGTGCGACAACTCGGGGCGGAGTGAATCGCCAGCAGGGCTGGCTCCTACATACGCCGCTTGCCTCGACGGTAGGAGGGGCGTCGCCGGCTGCCGTTTCTGGAGCGCTTCCGCACGAAGGCGAAGGCCGTAGGAGGACGTAGCGACAGAAATGGCAGCCGGCGACTCCCCTGCCGCAAGGCGACGCTTTGAGGCAAATGCGAGGGCAAAGCCGAGCCCGCTTCCGCCAAAACAAAAAAGGCCGCGATCGCTCGCGGCCTTTTCCGTGAAGCGATGCGAACGACTCAGGCCGCGCGCACCTTCTTCATCGCTTCTGCATTGCGCACCACGTTCGCGCGCAGTTCTTCGCTGTCGAAGTCATCGACCGAGATGAACTCGGCGACGCCGTCACGGACACGCTGCAGCAGATCGCGCTCCGCAGCGTTGATGGCGCCCAGCTTCTCGGCTTCGGCGAGCTGCTCGTTGTAGGTGTGAGCCTTCAGCTGACCACCCTTGAGCGCCTTGACGAACTTGCGCTCCACCGGCTCGGCGGCGATGACGTCCGGCAGCAGCGCGTTCATGCGACCGACGGTGTTGTTTTGCGTTGGCGTCAGGTAGCTCCACGTGGTCAGACGATCGCGGGCTTCGCTGGGCGCCGTGATCAGCGCGGCGACGCGACGGCCGAGGCGATCCGACGGCGGCACTTCGCGACGACCGAACGGGAACACCAGCGCACGCAGGAGCCAGGCTACCGGGCGGACCGGGAAGTTGCGGATCACGCCGTCCAGCGCCATCTGCATGTTCCAGACGCACTGGTGGAACGCCCAGGCCAGCAGCGGACGATCCGCTTCCGGACGGCCCGTGTCTTCGTAGCGCTTGAGCATCGCGCTGGCGATGTAGAGGTACGAAAGCACGTCACCCAGACGGGCCGACAGCTTTTCCTTGAACTTCAGCTTGCCACCCAGCACGCCCATGGCGACGTCGGCGCAAAGCGCCAGCGCGGCGGAGTAACGGTTGAGCTTGCGGTAGTAGCGACGGGTATACGCATCGCCCGCGGTGTCGCCGATCTTCGCCGCGGTGATGCCCAGCACGAAGCTGCGGACCGCGTTGGAGAAGCCGAAACCGATGTGACCGAACAGCGCCTTGTCGAAGGTCTTCAGACGCTCGCGATAGTCCGCGATGCCGAGGGCCTGCATTTCCTTCAGGACATAAGGATGGCAGCGGATGGCACCCTGACCGAAGATCATCAGGCTGCGCGTCATGATGTTCGCGCCCTCCACCGTGATGGCGATGGGCACCGACTGCCAGCCGCGACCCATATAGTTCTTCGGACCGAGGATGACGCCCTTGCCGCCGTGCACGTCCATCGCGTCGGATGCGATCTGGCGGCACCATTCCGTGGCGTGATACTTCGCGATCGCCGACGGTACGGCCGGCTTCTCACCGCGGTCGACCGCCGCGGCCGTGGCACGCGACAGCGCCTGCATGGCGTAGGTCAGGCCGCCGATGCGGGCGAGTGCTTCCTCCACACCTTCGAAACGGCCGATGGCGAGGCCGAACTGCTTGCGCATACGGGCATAGGAACCCGTCGCCGAGACCGCCATGCGCGACGCGCCCGTGGCGTTGGACGGCAGCGAGATGGCGCGACCCACCGACAGGCACTCGACCAGCATGCGCCAGCCCTGGCCAGCCATGTGCGGACCGCCGATGAGGACGGACAGCGGGACGAACATGTCCTTGCCGTGCACCGGACCGTTCTGGAACGGGGTGTTGAGCGGGAAATGGCGACGACCGATTTCCAGCCCCGGGGTTTCGCGCGGCAGCAGCGCCAGCGTGATCCCGAGGTCTTCCTTCTCACCCAGCAGCTTGTCCGGGTCGTACATGCGGAAGGCCAGACCGACGATGGTCGCGACCGGCGCAAGCGTGATGTAACGCTTGTCGAAGGTGAGGCGGATGCCGACGGTTTCTTCGCCGTTCCACGTGCCCTTGGTGACGATGCCGAAATCCGGAATCGACGTGGCGTCCGAACCTGCGTACGGGCCGGTCAGCGCGAAGCACGGGATTTCACGGCCGTCGGCCAGACGCGGCAGGTAATGATTTTTCTGCTCGTCGCTGCCGTAGTGCATCAGCAGCTCGCCCGGTCCGAGCGAATTGGGCACGGCCACGGTGGAGGCGACGGTCTGCGACATGCTGGACAGCTTCTGCAGCACGGCCGAGTGGGCCAGCGCGGAGAAGCCGAGGCCGCCGTAGCTCTTGGGAATGATCATGCCGAAGAACTTGTTCTTCTTGATGAACTCCCAGACGTTCGGCGGCAGGTCGGCCAGTTCGTGGGTGATCTGCCAGTCGTCGATCATGCTGCAGAGTTCTTCGACGGGGCCGTCGAGGAAGGCCTGCTCTTCGGTCGAGAGTTCCGGCTTCGGCTGGCGGAGCAGTTCCGACCATTCCGGCTTGCCGGAGAACAGCTGGCCTTCGAAACCGACGGTGCCGGCTTCGAGCGCGGTCTGTTCGGTATCGGACAGCTTCGGCGTCACCTTGGCGAACATCGACAGCAGCGGCGCGCTGATCTTCTTGCGGCGGAAATCCACCATCAGCAGCGGTGCGGCGATGAGCGCCAGCAGGATGAGCAGCACGACGGTGGTCACCGGCGCGCCGGCAAGCAAGCCGACGACGACGATGGTGACACCCGTGGCGATGGCCCACGTCTTCAGGGACGTGCGGTGATAAGCGCAAGCACCGGAGGCGATGAGCGCCGCCAGCACAACCAGGATCGCAGACATCGGAATCACCTCGTTACAGTCGAACAGTGGAAACAGCGGATAGACAGTGCGTGAAATGGTGGATCAAAGCTCGCGCATGAAGCGCGCAATCTCGCGGGTGAACGCGTCGTTCGCATCGCCGGCGACCATATGGGTCGCATCATGCAGTGCCACGTGACGCGCATGCGGCACGAGGCGAAGGAATTCTTCCACGGTGTGGCTGGAGACGACGTCACTGCGCGTACCGGAAAGCAGCAGCACGGGGACGTCGACGTTGGCGGCGGCCTCGAAAAGCCGCGGCTGGTAGCGCTCGCTTTCGGCCACAAGACCATCGAGCAGAGCCGGATCCCAGTGCCAGCGCAGGCGTCCGTCGCTACCCGGCCGCAGCAGCGGCTTCAGCTGCGACTCCGTCTTGCGTTCGCGGCGCTGCGGCAGGTACGCCTCGATAGCCGAGGCCGCCTCGTCGTAACTCGCGAAACCTTCAGGGTGCGCACGCATGAAGCCGAGGATACGTTCGACCCCGGCGGTTTCCCAACGGGGCGTGATGTCGACGAGAACCAGCGCCGAAAACGGCGACGTACCGCCGGACTCGCCCGCCGCGATCAGGCCGAGCAGGCCGCCCATCGAGGCACCCACCAGAACGGGAGGCCGTCCGTCCGGCGAGGTCGCCACGCCGGCCACCGCAAGCAGGTCGCCGACGAACTGCTCCATGTGGTATTCGCCTCGCGGGACGCGCTCGCTCTCGCCGTGGCCCCGGGCGTCGAAGGTGGTCGCATCGAAGCCCTGCGCCGCCAGCGTACGCGCCGCGCCGGTCCAGGCGTGCCGGGTCTGCCCGAAGCCGTGAGCGAACAGCAGTCCTGGCGAGCGTTCACCCGGCCAGCGCTCGCTCGCGAGCACGATCCCGTCGATCGAGACGAGACTCGCCTTGGCGGAACTGACGTGGACGGGATCGGCAACCATACGGCGGAGTATGTAGCGGGTCGCCGGGTGCGTCAATACGCCCGCGTACGGTCACGCAATAACAGCCAAGTCAAGGTCTTATGCAGCATGCACCGAAGGGCACGGATTGCAAACGGCGACGGCTCCGCTACCATGCGCCGATGAACGACGGTGCCAAGAACGAACGAGTCCGCCTCTCCGCCGAAGACTGGGAAGACGGCGCCCTGGCCCTTATCGCCGAGCAAGGCGTCGGCGCCCTCGCCGTCGAGGCGCTCGCGCGCCGGCTCGGCGTGACCAAGGGCAGCTTCTACTGGCACTTCCGCACGCGCGAAGCCCTGCTTCAGGCCGCGCTGGAGCGTTGGGAAGAGTACGGCGAACGCGAGGTGCTGGCAGAGATCGAGCGCATCCCGGACCCGCTGAAGCGCTTTCCGGAGCTCTTTCGCCGGGTGGCCCACGAGATGCAGCCGCATCGCGTCTACGCGGCCCTGCTCAAAGCGCTGGATCATCCGCAGGTGGTGCCGGTGATGTCGCGCGTGTCGCAGCGGCGTATGGAGTTCCTCACGCGGTTGTATCAGGAAGCGGGCCTGGATCCCGTGGTGGCGCTGCACCGTGCACGGCTGACGTATGCCGCCTATGTCGGGTTCCTGCAGCTCAACTTCACGCTGGGTCTGCCGCGCCTGAGTCATGAGGAGTTCGATGCGTATGTCGAGCACATGATTGCGACGTTGACGCCGGCGCATGTGAACGACTGAGGCGAGAGGGTCGCGCGCGATGCGCGCTCCTACAGGGGTGCGGCGGGATATGTTGCGCCGTGCCTTGCCAATACCACGAAGCGCAAACTACTGTCTTCAGGGACTTTTACCTGGAGACCACAACGGATGCGTTCGAACGGCAGTTCTCTTGAAGCATTGAACCGATGGGTGGACGAGGTCGCAAGGCTGACCGACCCCGCCTCCGTTCGCTGGTGTGACGGCTCGGAAGGCGAATACGCCGACCTCATCCAGACGATGCTTGCCAGCGGCGATCTCGTGCCGTTGAACGAGGCGACCAACCCGCGCAGCTATCTGCATCGCTCGCATCCGTCCGACGTCGCGCGCGTCGAACACCTGACCTTCGTCTGCACGCCGAAGCAGGACGATGCCGGTCCGAACAATCACTGGATGGCGCCTGCGGACGCGCACGCGAAGATCGACGCCCTGTTCGCCGGCGCCATGCGCGGGCGCGTCATGTATGTAATTCCCTACTGCATGGGACCGATCGACTCGCCGCTGTCCCGCTGCGGCGTGGAGATCACCGACAGCCCGTACGTCGTCGCCAACATGCGGATCATGACGCGCATGGGCGCCCCTGCCCTGGCGCGGATCGAGCGCGAAGGTCGCTTCGTCAAAGGGTTGCATTCGACGGGCGACCTGGACCCGGAGCGCCGCTTCATCATGCATTTTCCCGAGGAGCTGTCGATCAAGTCGATCGGCTCCGGTTACGGCGGCAATGCGCTCCTCGGCAAGAAATGCCACGCCCTGCGCATCGCCAGCTATCAGGCACGTCAGGAAGGCTGGCTCGCCGAGCACATGCTTATCGTCGGCATCGAGAACCCGCAGGGTGAGAAGCACTACATCGCCGCGGCGTTCCCGTCCGCCTGCGGCAAGACCAACCTGGCCATGCTGATTCCGGCCGAGGGTTACCGGAAGGCGGGCTGGAAGGTCTGGACCGTCGGCGACGATATCTGCTGGATGACGCCGGGTGCCGATGGGCGCCTCTGGGCGATCAATCCCGAGGCGGGGTATTTCGGTGTCGCACCGGGCACGAGCGCGGGCACGAATCCGACCGCGCTGGAGACGCTGGGACACGATGCGATCTTCACCAATGTCGCGCTGACCGCCGACAACCGGCCGTGGTGGGAAGGCCTCGGCGACGGCGAGCCGGTGACCGACTGGCAAGGGCGCGCGTTCGATCATGCCAATGGCCCTGCCGCGCATCCCAACTCGCGCTTCACCGTCAGCGCCAGGCAGTGCCCGAGCTGGGCGCCGGAGTCAGAAGACGCGGCAGGCGTCCCCATCTCGGCCATCGTCTTCGGCGGACGTCGCCCCTCGCTGGTGCCGCTGGTCTTCGAAGCGAAAGACTGGGCGCACGGCGTGCTGATCGGTGCGGCGATGGGCTCCGAAACCACGGCAGCGGCGACCGGTGCGGTCGGCGTGCTCCGTCGGGACTCGATGGCGATGAAGCCGTTCTGCGGCTACAACTTCGCCGATTACTTCGCGCACTGGCTTTCGTTCGACAAACCAGGCGCGAAACTCCCGCGGATCTTCCACGTCAACTGGTTCCGCAAGGATGGCGAAGGGCGTTTCATGTGGCCCGGTTATGGGGAGAACCTGCGGGTACTGGACTGGATGATTCAGCGGGTCGCCGGCAAGGCCGAGGGTGTCGAGACGCCGATCGGGGTGGTTCCCGCGAAGGCCGAACTCAATACCAACGGACTCACCGTGGCGCCCGCTACGCTCGACGCGCTGCTCCACGTCGATCTGGAGGGCTGGACGGAAGAACTCAGGGCGATCGACCTTTATCTCGACGGGTTCGGCGAGCGGATGCCGGCGCGGCTGAAGGCTGAGCGGGTACGCGTCAGCGAGGCTTTGCAGAAAGCCATGGAGACCCGGGAAACCGATGTGGCCTAGCGTTAGCGCCCTGTAGGAGCGCGCCTCGCGCGCGAAATCCGCCCCCCGACGTGGCCTGCCTTCGACATGCCCTTCGCGCGCAGGCCGCGCTCCAACGGTGGCGGCGTGGCCGCCCCCCGTTAAACCGTTTTCCCCTTGCCCGCATCCAAGCTGGCAAGATGAATGCCCTATGCCTCGCCGCCACGTCCTTCATGCAGCCTGAGCTGCCCGTCG
Organism: Luteibacter mycovicinus; assembly: GCF_000745235.1. Taxonomy (NCBI): domain Bacteria; kingdom Pseudomonadati; phylum Pseudomonadota; class Gammaproteobacteria; order Lysobacterales; family Rhodanobacteraceae; genus Luteibacter; species Luteibacter mycovicinus. The sequence goes on along the minus strand of NZ_JQNL01000001.1, from coordinate 3,282,456 downwards.
CATCGACCGATGACGACGTCGTACGCGCGGCGATCGGTGGCGACCGCAAGGCTTTCGAGACGCTGTACCGTCGGCACGCCGACCGGGTCTACGGCGCGGTACTGCGCCTGGCCGCCTTCGATCACGCCCGTGCGGAAGACCTGACCCAGGAGGCCTTCGTCCGCGCCTGGCAGAAGCTGGAAAGCTTCCGCTTCGAAAGCGCCTTCGGCACCTGGGTCTACCGTCTGGCCGTGAACGTCGCACTCATGTCCATACGCGCCCGCAACGCCGACCCCGTCACCATCATGGACGACGAACATCTGCCGGACATCACGTCCACCGACAATCCCGTCCGCGCCATCGAGCGCGACGAGCTGGAAAAGGCCATCGCGGCATTGCCGCCGCGGGCCCGTGCGGTTCTCGTACTGCACGACGTGGAAGGCTGGAAACACGAAGAGATCTCCATCGAGCTGGGCATGGCGGTGGGGTCTTCAAAAGCACAGTTACACCGTGCGCGCGGGCTCCTCCGCCGCGCACTGGGAGAGACGCCATGAACGAACTCGACTATCTGCGCCAGATGCGCTCGCTCAACCGCCCGGTCACGCCGCATCGCGACCTGTGGGCCGATATCGACGCCCGCCTCGGCGAAGCGCCCGTAATCGCTCAGCCGCGTCGGCGTCGCGCACAGCCCTGGCTGATGGCCGCCGCCATCGCCGGTGTCGCGGTCCTGAGCGGCGGCGTCGGCCTTCATCTGGCCAAGCCCACCGGCAGCGATGGCATGGCCAGCACGACGCAGCCCTGGAAGCCGGCCGATCCGCGCCTGTCCGGCGCGGCGGTCGAACTCGACGCAGCCCACATGGAGCTCACTCAGGCCATGAAGGACTCCCCCGACTCTCCCGCGCTGCAGCGCCTGCTGCTACGTACCGAACGCCAGCGCGATCGTCTGCGCAATTTTGAAAAGCAAGCCGGCTAACGCGAACAGCCAGGACAAACCGCTATGAAAACGCTCTACCTCACTCCCCTGCTGCTGGCGCTCTCGATCGGTCAGGCATTCGCCTCGACACCGATCAACCTGTCGAAAGACATCCGTCCGACCGCGAAGGTAAGCATCGACAACGTCAAGGGCGAAGTCACGGTGACCGCCTGGGACAAGAACCAAGTGCAGGTCTCCGGCACGCTCGGCGACGGCGCCCGTCCGCTCGAGATCGAAGGCAACGACCAGAACGTCGACATCCATGTCGATGGCGACGAGAAGAAAGGCAACTGGTTCAGCTGGGGCAACGACACCCGCATGCAGCCCACGGTACTCAACGTGCGCGTGCCGCGCGGCGTCTCCATCGATATCAATGTCGTGAGCGCCCCCGTCAGTGTCGACGGCCTCGACGGCGGCAAGATCGACATCAACTCCGTGAGCGGTCGCATTCGCGCCAACCTGCGATCGCCGAACGTCAGCATGCAGACGGTGAGCGGCACGATCGACCTCGCCGGCCGTTCGGACAAGGCCGAACTGCAGACCGTCTCCGGCGACATCACGGCACCTCAGGTCACGGAGCGCGTCGAGGCCCAGACGGTGTCCGGCCGCATGACGATCGGTGGCGGTCCATGGAAGGAAGCGAGCTTCAGCACGGTCTCCGGCGACACCCAGGTCACCGGTGGCCCGGCACGCGACGGCAAGATCAACGTCGACTCGATGAGTGGCGATGTCCAGCTGCAGCTGCCGACCGACACCTCGGCAAAGCTCGAGGCCTCAACCTTCAGCGGCGAGATCCGCAGCGACTTCGGCAGCCCGTCCAAGGGTGACGATGGTCCGGGTAAGGAACTGAAGACCACCCTGGGCGGTGGCAACGGTTTCATTCATGTCGAGTCGTTCAGCGGCGACGTGCGGTTGAGGGGCCAGGGGCGCTGAGGCGCTTCGATGGGCTGAGGACGGAGTTGGTTTACGGCTCGGCTGTCGCCTTCGCGTTGGGCTTGCTGCGGCGTGTGATGTCGCGTTGAAGAGCCGGCGGGTGCCACCCTCGCGTCCACGCCTGCGGCGACCCCATAAGGAAAGGCCGCTACCGCGGCCGTGTATCAATGGCCTACGGCCGGGTCGGGCTCCGACTGGGGGTTTTCGAGTCGGCTGTCCCTGCCTCCCCGAAAACGGCCGGTCATCCTTGACCGGCCCCGCTCTCGCGGCCTCTTCCAGTCGGAGCCCTCGCCTGCGGCTACCGGACGCGAGGGTGGCACCCGCCGGCTCTTTGGGGGACTGAGGCATCGTGCGGCCGAGCCGCGGCTCGCTTCGTGGCTGGGACCGCTCGCCTGCCTGTTTCGGATGGCCTCGTTCGCCTTAGCCGGGGTGAGGGTTCGCGAACAGGGTTCGCTCCTACCGCACGGCGACCGCAATAGTGGGATACATGGCGGCCTGTAGGAGCGCGCCCTGCGCGCGAAAAGCCAACGAAGCGAAGAAGCCACACCCCGCTCGACCACCAACCCACCTCGGTACACCAAAGAGACGGCGGGGGTGACCCTCGCGGCCGGTAGCCGCAGGCGAGGGCTTCGACTGGACAAGGCCGCGCAGGCGGGGCCGGTCAGGGATGACCGGCCGTTTTCGGGGAGGCAGGGACAGCCGACTCGAAAACCCCCAGGCGAAGCCCGACCCGGCCGAAGGCCATTGAAATACGGCCGCGGTAGCGGCCCTTCCCTGAGGGGTCGCCGAAGGCGTGGCCGCGAGGGTCACCCCCGCCGTCTCTCCAACACGACACGACACACCGCGACAAAGCCAAACGCGATGGCGCAAGCCGAGCCGAGCTCGGCCATTGCCGCCAAGCCGGCCAGCCGACCAGCCGCCGCGGGATCGTCAGCAGGGCCGGCGTCCACCGGATCGGCTGCCATCCGCAGCGCCATAAACGAAGAACCCGCCTTGCGGCGGGTTCGTTCAGAGGTCCTGGTGGTACTGGACGTAAGGCGTTCGCGAGGAGTCGGGCTCTGGACCCGCCGGACTCGCGGGGGCGTTGCCCGAGGACCAGACGTTCTGTGCGCCGACCGAGAGCTCGCCACGCCATGGCAGGCGGAAGGTGACGCCGAGGTCCACCGCGCTCCAGCGGCGATCCGGGTTCAGGCCATTCACGATGTTGGCTTCCGGCTGCATGGTGCGGCCGGTGATGGCGCCCGACACGGAGCCGCGGTCGACGCCGAAGCTCAGCGCTTTCTGGTCGACCGAGCCGATGCCCAGCAGATTGCCCGGCAGCAGGCGGATGCGACCGACGCTGGCGCCGACGTCTATACCGCTGCGCGCACCGAGATCGACCCTGCCGTGAGCATTGAGCTCGGTGCTGGACGAAAGGGCGCTGATGGGAAGGCCCGATGCGGTCGACAGGCCCGGCAGCACACGCGGGAGCGCCGCGCCACCACCCGTCGGACGGCTCGAACCGACGCCCAGACCGAGGCTGTAACCCGTGCCACGGTAGGTCGCGCCGACTTCGCTGCCGACAATGCGCGGCGGCGCACCCGGCGTGTAGCAACGGTTGTCGAGCCCACCCGGCGCCGCGGCGGCGCAGGATTCGGCCGAATTCGCCCAGCCCTGCCCGCTGACACTGGCGTGGGCCTGGAGCCGCGGGCCGAGATCGTACTGCAGGCCACTGGACAGGAAGGGGCCGGCATCGACCGCGTGGAGGGCCAACGGCTTGCTGGGATCGGCGCGATCGTCGGCCTGGATGGCGAGCATCCGGCCATCGGGGGCGCGCCACAGCGGCAAGGAACCCTGGCTCGTCTGCGCGTAGGCATCCGGCTGCTTGGCCAGCAGACGGGACGCCGTGGCGTCCGGACCCACCGACGCACTCTGACCTGCCGCGACGAGCGGCATCAGAAGTAGCAACGTGAGTAAGGATCGGCGCATGTCGGGTCTGGTCGTAAGCGGCTGAAGGTTTCCTCCCCGTGCCCCCGCCTTCAGCCCGACGAGGACGGCTCGACTATACCCCGTTTTACTTTTTACTAACACCCCGGAGCGGTCGAGGTTCAGGAAAAAGATTACCTGCCGTTTAGTACGACAGGGGGAACCGCGGCGCGTGGGGCGCAACGGGTTCGGCAACCTGCAAGGGCCATCGCACGGTTGCGTTAACGCATATAGACTGGCCCGACCACGACCGGAATCTTCGTCAGGCGATGACCATAGCTCCATCCCAAAGCCCGACATCGCAAACACCCGGCACAGGGGAGGTCGAGCCGCTGCATGACGCCGTCGAGCGTCTGCTGAGAGCCGCCGATGCCGATGGGGTCCGCGACGAGTGCGAGGCATTCGCGCGCTGCCTCCTGCCCGACGCCCGGGTCTCCTGGCTGCGCGTCGACGACGCGCCGATGGCGGCCGGCACCACGCTCGACCTCGCTGTCGACCCGCAGTCAGGGCGGACGCTGGGCTTCGGCACCGACGATCGCGACGCCTCCGCCTCGATCGACATGGTGTCCTGGCTGGGCAGGCTTGCCTCCGCCCGGCTACGCCAGCTTGCGGAAACCGCGAATCTTTACGAGGCGATCTCGCGCCTGGCGCTGGCCGAACGGCTGCAACGCGCGCTCTACGCCATCGCCGAGCAGGCGGGTGCCGAGCACAACATGAAGGACATGATGAGTGCGCTGCACAGCATCGTGGGCAGCCTCATGTACGCCGAAAACTTCTTCATCGTCCTCTACGACGCGCAGAACCGGACCGTACGCTTTCCGTATTTCGTCGACACGGTCGACGACGACACACCGGATCCCGAAGGCATCCGCCTGATCGACGCGATCGAGAACTCCCTGACCTGGCACGTGCTGCAGAGCGGGCGTTCGATGATGGGCGCCAGCTCCGAGCTGGAAAAGAGCCTCCCGGGTCCACGCGTGGCCATCGGCCCGCCCAGCGACGACTGGCTCGGCGTACCGATGAAGCGCGGTGACGACGTGGTGGGCGCCCTGGTGGTGCAGAGTTACCGGGACGACACGCACTACAGCGAAAACGACCGCGAACTCCTTACCTATGTCGCGCAGCACGTGCAGACGGCGCTCGAACGACGCCAGGCGCACGAGGAACTCGAGCGACGCGTGACCACGCGAACCGCGGCCCTGCGTGAGGCCAACCGCGTGCTGCGCCAGCAGGTCCTGCAGCGTCAGCGCGGCGAACGCCTGCAGGCGGCCCTGTTCCGTATCGCCGAGCTGGCCAATACGTCGGACAGTATCGAGAACTTCTATGCCGCCGTGCATCGCGTCATCGGCGGCCTGCTCTACGCGCGCAACTTCTATATCGCGCTGCTCTCGGAAGACCAGAACAAGCTGACCTTCCCCTACTCCGTCGACGAACTCGATGGCGTGCGCGAGCCGCGCGAGCTGGGGCGTGGCCTCACCGAATTCGTGCTGCGTAACGGCAAGGCGCTGCTGGCCGATCGCGACGAGATCGACCGCCTCAATCGCGACCAGGTCCTTTCCACCAGCGGCGCGCGCTCACTGCACTGGCTGGGCGTTCCGCTGATCTGGAACGAGAAGTCGATGGGCGTGCTCGCGGTGCAGAGCTATTCGCCCGAACACACGTACAGCGCGCGCGACCAGGAATTGCTGACGTTCGTCAGCTACCACATCGCCAACGCGCTGCAGCGCAAGTACACGACCGAATCGCTGAAGCAGGCCTACGCCAGCCTCGAGCGACGCGTCACCGAGCGCACCCGTGCCCTGGCGCTGGCCAACCGTGACCTGCGCGAGCAGATCGCCGAGCGCGAACGCGTCGAACGCCGGCTGAAATACGAAACCCTGCACGACTCGCTTACCGGCCTGCCCAACCGCACGCTGCTCCTGCAGCGACTCGAGCAGGCGCTCAACCATTACCGCGAGAACCCGGGCGAACTGTTCGCCGTGCTCTTCATCGATCTCGACCGTTTCAAGGTGATCAACGACTCGGTCGGTCATCTGGTCGGCGACGATCTCCTCTTCCAGGTCGGCGGACGCGTGCGTGCCTGCCTGAAGACGCGCGATGTCGTCGCGCGTCTGGGCGGCGACGAGTTCGCCGTGCTGGTCGAGGGCATCACCGATCCCCAGGCGGCCACGCACATCGCGGAGCGCATCATCGCGCAGTTGCAGACACCCTTCCGCCTGGGCGCGAAGGAGATCTTCACCTCCGCATCCATCGGTATCGCGCTGCCGACGCCCGAATACACGCGACCGGAAGAACTGCTGCGCGACGCCGATTCGGCCATGTATCGCGCGAAGGACGAGGGACGCCATCGCGCCGCCGTCTTCGATGATCGCCTGCGCCGTGAAGCGCTTTCGCTGCTCGAGCTCGAGGGCGACCTCCGGCGGGCGATCACCCGCAATGAGTTCGTGCCGTTCTTCCAGCCGATCGTCGAACTGGCGACCTTACGCGTCGTCGGCTATGAGGCGCTGCTGCGCTGGCGCCATCCCGAGCGCGGCTTGCTTCCGCCCGGCGAATTCCTCGCGGTTGCCGAGGACACCGGTTGTTCGGAGGCGATCGACTGGCAGATCTTCGAGCAGGTGGCGCGGCAGGCCCGTGCGCTTACGCGCGACGAGGGCTTCATCAGCATCAACGTGTCGGGCAGTCATTTCCGCTCGGCCGATCTCGATCAGCGGTTGCTGGACCTGTTCGCACAGCACGGCGTACCCGCGCGCTGTATTCGCGTCGAGGTGACCGAGCGCGCGCTGCTGGAGAATCCGGCGCAGGTCAAACGTATTCTCGAGCACCTGCGCGAGCACGGTGTCGGCATCGCGCTGGATGACTTCGGTACCGGGTACTCGTCACTGAGCTATCTGCATCAGTATCCGATCGAGACGCTGAAGATCGACCGTTCGTTTGTCATCGAGCTTCCGGCGGAAGACGATCAGGCGCATAGCACGGCGGTCGTCCGGGCCATCCAGGCGCTGGCGGACTCGCTGCGCATGCAGGTGATCGCCGAGGGCATCGAAACCGAATCGCAGATGCGGGTACTGCAGCGTATCGGCTGCCGGTTCGGTCAGGGGTTTCTGTTCGCGCAGCCACAGCCAGCGAGCAAGTGGCTGGGAGCGCCACTGTCGCTGGATGCCTGAGCGCGGTTTACTGCAGCGTCGAGGGGGCGGGAGGGGTCTCGGCCTGCGTGAGCAGACGCTCGGCATCCACGCGATCGAACACATACCGCGTGGCGCAGAACTCGCAGATCACCTCGATCTCGCCATCGCGATCCTCGAGGGTCGCCTCGACCTCGTCGCGCCCCAGCGCGCGTAACATGCCTTCCACGCGCTCCTGTGAACACGTGCAGCCAAACGCGAGCGGCTTTGGCTCGTACAGTCGCACGGTTTCCTCGTGATAGAGCCGGAACAGCAGCTCCTCCGGGCGCGTCGACAGCATCTCGCTGGCGCTCAGCGTGGCCGTCAGGTGACCGACACGCTCCCAGGCGTCGTCGTCCTGTTCAGCGGCGCTGTGTCCGCCCTCTCCCGCTACCGGTTGCAGGATGAGGCCAACCGCGTGCACGCCATCTGCCGCGAGAAGAATGCGCGCGGGCAGCTGTTCCGACCGCAGGAAGTAGTTCTCCAGCGCCTCGGCGAGGGACGACGTGTCGAGGTCGACCAGCCCCTGATAGCGGCCGCGGTCGATCTGGCCGATGGTGATGGCGAGCGCGGCGTCGGGCAGCTCGCTCAGATCGAGCTTGCCGTCCGTCACCGGCATGTCGCCGTCGTCGAATCGCGCCAGCCCGCGGAGGCGGCCCTTGTCGGTGCATTCCGCGAAGAGGAGGCGCAGCGCGCCCTGACTCTTGAACTCCAGGGACAGCGAGCCTTCGAACTTGACGTTGCCGGTCAGCAGCGCGGATGCCGCGACGGCCTGCCCCAGCGTGTCGCGAAGCTCCGCGGAGTAATCGACGCGCGAGGCGATGTCCTGCCAGCTGGCGCCGAGCCGCACGAGTACGCCGCGCACACCCGCCTTCTCGAGCAGGAAGCGGTGCAGCACGTCCTCGGACGCAAGGGTATCGACGATCGAATCGGTCACGGTGGCCTCCTGGTGATCCGACGGGAGATGGGGGTGGGTCGGCCCGGCGACAAGCCTGCATGGGCACAGGCCCTTTATACTGCGCCATCCTCCTTCCGCGTGCCCTCATGAGCCCGACGCCCCGCTCGCTGCCCCGCCGCATCGTCCATCTCGCCGGCCTGCTCATCGTCTCGTGGGTCGCACTGTCGGTCCTGGTGGTCGTCGTGCTGCGCTTCGTGCCGCCGTGGACCAGCGCGATGATCATGGAGCGCCGGGTGGCCGCGCTGGTCACCGGAGAAACCGGCTTCACCTATCGTCACCACTGGGTGCCATGGGAGCGCGTATCGCCCCAGGTGGGCCTGGCCATGGTCGCTGGCGAAGACCAGAAATTCCCCTATCACCACGGCTTCGACGTCGATGCCATCCAGGACGCGATCGACGCGGCCGACGAGGGCAAGCGCCTGCGCGGGGCCAGCACGATCAGCCAGCAGGTCGCCAAGAACCTGTTTCTGTGGAACGGCCGCAGCTTCGTACGCAAGGGCGCCGAGGCCTATTTCACCGTGCTCATCGAGGCCTTGTGGCCGAAGCAGCGCATCCTCGAGGTGTACATGAACATCGTGGAGCTCGGTGACGGCATCTACGGTGTGGGCGCCGCGAGCGACACGTTCTTTCACACCACGCCCGATCGCCTGGGTGTGTCGCAGGCAGCCCGGCTTGCGGCCGTCCTGCCCAATCCCCGCCGCTTTCACGCCGAGGCGCCCAGCGCTTACGTTCAGCGGCGCGCGGCGTGGATCTCGCAGCAGATGAGCCAGCTCGGCGGCCCGGCCTACCTCACTCGCCCGGCCCCCGTCGCCGGTCGCGTACGCTGAGCGCCACCATGACGTATTCACTGGCCATCGTCGTCCCGGCATATAACGAAGCGCAGGTCATCGACGACTTCCACGCACGCATCGCCGCGGTGCTCGACGGGCTCGACGCGGACGCGCGCGTGATCTACATCGACGACGGCAGCCGCGACGAGACCTGGCCGCTGATCGAGCGCATCGCCCAGGCGGATGCCCGCGTCGTCGCGCTGCGCTTGTCGCGCAACTTCGGCAAGGAGGCGGCCATGACCGCCGGTCTCGATGCCGCGGATGCCGACGCGGTCGTCGTGATCGATGCGGATCTGCAGGATCCCCCCGAGCTCATCCCCACCCTCATCGCCCGCTGGCGCGAAGGCTTCGACGTCGTCTACGCGACCCGCGGCGAGCGCGACGGCGAGACGCGCTTCAAGAAGTTCACCTCGGCGGCGTTTTACCGCGTCATGGAACGGGTGGCCGACACACCGCTTCCGCGCGACACGGGCGACTTCCGCCTGCTCTCGCGCCGCGCGGTCGAGGCACTGCACGGCCTGCGCGAGCGCCAGCGATTCATGAAGGGATTGTTTGCCTGGATCGGCTACCGGCAGACCTCCGTGGTCTATCACCGCGACGCCCGCCACGCCGGTACGACCAAGTGGAATTACTGGCGCCTGGGCAACCTCGCCGTCGAGGGCATCACCTCGTTCTCCACGGCACCGCTGCGTATCGCCACCTGGCTCGGGGTGTCCGCCGCGGGCCTGGCCTTTCTCTACGGCGTATGGGTGCTGCTCAAGGTGTGCATCTGGGGCGACCCCGTACGCGGCTACCCCACACTGCTGGTGGTGATCCTCTTTCTGGGCGGCGCCCAGCTGCTGGCTCTGGGCGTCATCGGCGAGTACATCGGCCGTACCTACGCCGAATCCAAGCGCCGGCCGATCTACTACGTCGAGTCGCGGCGCGGCGCGCCCTCTTCACCTGATCGTTACCCTCGCCCGCGCGCACCCGGCGTAGACTGATCTCCTGGCGGCGGCACGCCGCGCGGCAGCGGAGAGTCGAGCATGCAGCAGGTCAAGCACCTCCTGGAAGGCAAGGGCAAAGCCGTCTACGCCGTGGCACCCGATGCCTCGGTCTACGAGGCTATCCAGCAAATGGCCGATAAGAACGTCGGCGCGCTCGTGGTCATCAAGGGCAGTGAACTGGTCGGCATCGTTTCCGAGCGCGACTATGCGCGCAAGGTCATCCTGAAGGACCGGTCCTCACGCGACACGCCGGTGGCCGAGATCATGACGGCCAGCGTCATCACGGTCGCCAGCGACGCCACGGTGGATGAATGCATGCGGCTGTGCACCGACGGGCGACTTCGCCACCTGCCCGTGCTCGACGGCACGAGGCTCGTGGGCGTCGTGTCCATCGGCGATCTGGTCAAAGCCGTGATCTCCGAACAGCGCGAGACGATCAATCAGCTGGAGAGCTACATCACGAGCTAGACCGGGTCGCGTCGTCGCGTTGCTCGGGTAGCAGGTCGGGCGATTTCGCCGCACGTCGGCCCATCTCGGCCGCCACGCAGGCGAGACCCGCGGCGGTCAGGCCGATCGCCGTGATGCCCACACCCGCGCCACGTATGGCGACGAGTCCCGACGTCACCACCAAATCGCCGAAGCGCCAGACAGCGGTCTCGATGAAGTTCTTGCCCTTGTAGCGCACTTCGCGCGGCGTGCGGGTGTACAGCGCGTCGGACGCCGGCTTGGTCATGCCGTAGGTCATGCCGCGCGAGCCGACCAGCACGATCGCGATCACCGGCACCGTCCAGCCGAAGACGTGCAGGTCGATCAGTCCGAGCACCGACAGGCCGAGCAGCAGCACCATATTGACCAGCGCTGGCAGAACCATGGCCCAGACCACGCCCAGCCCGCGCATGATCAGCGGGGTGAGCGTCAGCTGCAGCAACGCACCGAAGCAGTTGGTCCACAGATCGAGATCGGCATAGAAGGCCGTGCGTGCCGCGTTGTCGGCGAAATGCCCCTTGGTGTAATCCGCCATCAGCGTATAGCCCATCGTGGCGATGCCGTCGCCGAGCAGCATCAGCACGAGCATGTACCGCAGGAACGGCTGCGAGAACGCCGCCTTCGCGCCTTGCAGGATCGATCCGCCCACCGGCGCGCCTTCGCTTTCATCGTTCAGGTCACGCCGTGCCGAGAGCGCGAGCAGTGCGCCCAGCGCCAGCAGCAGGAACGCCGCGGAGACGACGAGCATCGCGGGCACACCGAGGCGCTGGACGAGCAGCCGTGTCAGTAAGGGGCCGAGCAGCGCGCCCGCCATGCCACCGGCCGCGATGAACGGGAACATCAGCCGCGCCTGCTGGCTGCGGTAGACATCCGCCATGAAGCTCCAGAAGAGCGACACGACAAAGAGATTGAACACACTGACCCAGACGAAGAAGATCCGCCCCAGCGCCACCGCGCCGATGCGGTCCTGGGCGACGAAGGCCGGGATGAACGCGAGCATCGAAGCGGCGAAGAAGACGTAGCTGCTGCCGATCACCAGCTTGCGCGGAAATCGCGAGACCAGCCAGCCGAAGACCGGTGTCAGCGCCAGCATCACCACGAAGACGATCGCGTAGAACTGCGGCAACGACTGCGATCCGGCCGCGCCAGCGAGCTGATCGCGCACCGGACGGAGCACGTAGTACGACGTCATCACGAAGAAGAAGGCGATGACGGAGAGCGTGAGGGTCCTCGCTTCATCCCTGGCGAAGGGTCGACGTTCGTTCACGGTGGGTCCGGGGTCGGCGGGATGCGCGAGAAGCCTAGCACGGCTCGCCGCGGGCACCGGATCGTGAAGGGGAACCGGGTCGTCGTTTGTGTGAAGTCTGCCGTCCGTTGTAGACAGCGATGAAGTACACGACAATGACCGCGACGATGATCAGAAAAACGATCCATCCCATGACGTTTCCCTCCCTTCGGCGTGTCCGTCACGCCTCGCTTTCGCGAGAATAGCATGTCGTTTCGATCCGCCTCCCTGCTGGCCTGTGCGCTCGCCTGCGCCGCCACCGCCCCCTTCGCCCTCGCCGCTCCGCCGCCGCAGAAGCCGCCGCAGAAACCCCCGGTCGTCCATGTCGACCCGACGTCGGAAAAGCTGCCTGCGGAGCGCGTGAAGGAAACGATCGAGAACTACAACCGCTGGATGGACGCGGCCGAAGCCCGCGACGCCGCCCCCGCGATCGTCACCGCCGTTATCGTCGACGACAAGGTCGTGTACGAGCGCGCCATCGGCTACGCCAACGCGAAGACGAAAGAAGCCGCCACACCGGAAACCGTGTTCCGCCTGGCGTCGCTGTCGAAGGCCTTCGCCACGGGCGTCACCGCCGTGCTGGTCCGTGAAGGCTTTCTCAGCTGGGACACCAAGCTGATCGACACCATTCCGTATTTCAAGCTCAAGGACATGGAGGCGGCGCAGCAGGCGACCGTGCGCGACATCCTCGGCCAGCGCCTCGGTCTGCCGCGCAACACGTACGACAACATGCTCGAGGCCGACGCTCCCTACGAGGAGCTCGTCCGCAAACTGGACGAGGTGGACCTCTCCTGCAAGGTGGGCGCGTGCTACGGCTACCAGAACGTCGCCTTCAGCATGATCGGCGACGTCATCTACGCCACCACCGGCGATTATTTCTTTCGACAGGTCGAACGCCGCATCTTCGCCCCGCTGGGCATGACCACCGCCAGCTACGGCCGCGACGCGCTCGAAGCCAGCAAGAGCTGGGCACGCCCGCATCGCGGCGGTCCGCACAACTGGATTCCCTACGAGCCCAACGACAGTTACTACCGTGTCGCCCCCGCCGCTGGCGTCAACGCCAGCCTGCGCGACATGGAGCAGTGGCTGATGGCCCAGATGGGCGGACGTCCGGACGTCCTGCCGACGCCATCGCTGGACGTACTGCACGCGCCCGAGGTGGCCACGCCGTCGGAAGTTCACTCGCTGCCCTGGCGACGCGCGCGTGTCACCGACGCGCACTACGCGCTGGGCTGGCGCGTATTCAAGTACGCCAATGAAGACCTGATCTTCCATGCGGGCGCGGTCTCTGGCTATCGCACGATGATCGGCTTCTTTCCCAAGTATCACGCCGGTGTCGTGACCATGTGGAACGGTGCGGGTCCGGTCCCGGCGGGTCTGATGCCGATGGTGTTCGACAGCCTGCTTGGGCTCAACCACGTCGACTGGGCGGGTGTGGAAGGAAGCGTGCGCGCGGCGCCGGTGGCCAAGGCGGCGCCTGCCACGAAAACCAAAGCGAAAGGCAAGGCGGCGCCCGTGAAGAAGGCGGCACCGGTCAAGGCGGTGAAGAAAAAGAAGAAGCCGGAGTAAACGAGGTTCCGGCTTCCGGGCTTTCACCAGGTTACGGCGACCGTGATCGTTTTCATACGACCTGTAGCCCAAAAGAAACGGCCCCGAGGGGCCGTTCCTTTTTTGCGCGGCTGGTGTGGTGACTTACCGGCCGAGGTTGAACTGCAGGCGGCGGCGCAGGGTGACGGTCATCGGTTCGCCGTTGCGTGTGGCGGCCTTGTACTCCCAGCGGCTGACGGCGTCGATCGCGGAGCGGTCGAAGATATGCTTCGGCTGAGCGTCGACCACGTTGACGTTCGCAACGCGACCGTCGGGACCGACGGTCAGCTCGACGTCGACCCAGCCTTCCTGATTCGCACGCATCGCGGCAGTCGGATAGCGCGGGTTGACCTGACGGATAAGGACGGCATCGCTGATGGCCCCGCCCTCCGAGGCAGCCGGCGCGGCGGCCGGTCGTGCGACGGGTGCGGCGACGGGCACCGCCTGCTGCGCCTGAGCGACACGAGCCGCCTGCTCGCGTGCGGCCTGCGCGCGCTGCGCCTCGATGGCCGCGGCGGCCTGTTCGGCCTGCTGACGCTGGGTGGCGGCGGCATTCTGCTGCGCGACCTGCTGAGCCTTCTGCGCATCGACCGCCTGCTGCTGCTCGCGGTCCAGCGTCTTGCGCTGTGCATCGAGCTTCGAACGCAGGATGGTCAGGGTGTAGTTCTCGGGGTCGGCCTTGGCGAGCAGGTCGATCTCGCGCTGCGCTTCATTGAAGTCGCGCTGGTTGATCGTCTGCTCCGTCGCGGCTGAGCCGTAGGAGAAGGTCTCGCGCAGCGCATCCGCGGCGACCGGGTTGCCGGGCTGCTTCTGCAGCACCTTCATATAGAACTCGAAGGCATTGTTGCCCGCCGGGGCGACGAGGCGCTGCTCGTTCATGGCGGTACGCGCTTCGGCCAGCAGCTGGTCGACGCTGAGTGCATCGACGTTGGCCGGCGGGGCCACGCCGGTCGCGGCAGCCTTCTGCACCGCTACCGGCGCGGGCGTCTCCGCGGCGCGGGCGTCGCGGTAAGGCTTGACGATCAGGAACCAGGCCGCAACGGCGAGCGCGACGACGATGCCGATGACGGCGAGCGTCACGGGACTGACCGCGCCACGCTGGCGGCGATCGATAAAGGGTGGACGGTTATCCATGGCGGTCGTACGACTCCGCAAGGCGCGCGCCCCCTGATGGCTTGACGCGGTGGACCCCCCGTCCCCCGCAGCGCGATGTGGCGACAAGGTAACCGTAATGGCCGCGTGAATCCAGCGCGACGCCCTAGGAGCTTTTCCGGGGGAGATATTCTGCGAACCCCATCAATGAATAACCCCGGCAAGCCGGGGTCAAGGTTTCGAAGTGTCTCCCCGCGCTGGGCACCGCGGGGAGATAATTCGGAAACGTACTTTCTTATTGGAAGGTAACGCTTACTTGGCCTTGGCGGCCCGGGGTGCCTTGGCGGTCTTGGTCGCGCGAACGACCTTCGCTGCGGCGACCTTCTTCGAGGCAGCCTTACGCGGGGCGGCAGCCTTACGCGGAGCAGCCTTGCGAGCGGTCTTCTTGACGGAGGCCTTCTTTACGGAAGCCTTCTTGACTGCCTTCTTGGCAGCGACCTTACGGGTGGACGCCTTGCGGGCGACCTTCTTGACCGCAGCCTTCTTGGCGGTGGCCTTCTTGGCCGGCGACTTGCGGGTCGCAGCCTTCTTGACCGCGACCTTACGGGTCGAAGCCTTCTTCGCCGGCGACTTGCGCGCGGCCGTCTTCTTTACGGTGGACTTCTTCGTCGCTTTCTTGGCGGCGGACTTCTTGGCAGTGGCTTTCTTGGCAGTGGCCATAGTTCTCTTCAGCTCCTCATCAGTTGGCAGTGGTTGCCCAGTAAAAGCGTGGAGGAACGCTTCGACCAGCAGGTCGCTGTTCGTAGCGTGCCTCAAATTGTTCACCTGGCGGCGAGTACGTTCATCGGATAGCAGGCGGAGTATGTGCAGCGGAATCGAGACGGTGATCTTGCGTACCGCACCCGCTTTCGAACCATGCTCCACATACGGCCTGACGAATTTTCCTGTTTCCATTTCCGGGTTCCCCGTCAATTGACGCAAAAGCTATTCCTGAACATTTCCGCTGTCAATAAATTTTGGCTCTAAATTGAAGACGTTGCGGACACATACCGGACGATCGGGAAGTCCACCGGGTTTATCCCCGACGCACCTTCGGCATTAGCAAGGCACTAATGGACTTCCATTCAAAACACACCGCATCTCTTATGCGGTTCAAAAAACACCTTAAATAAAGGCGTTTTTTTGTTCGTTCAAAAAAAACGCCGCAATCGCATCGCACCGCGACAGCGCGCGTCGTCGCTCCGGTCACCATCCATCGGGAGGCGAATTTCGGGGATGAACGGAACACGACTGAGGCGAAAAAAAATTTTCGCCGAAGACCCCTCCCGGACAAAAAAATGCCGGTCGAAGACGACCGGCATCGGGGTGAAGCGTCGGCGAGTCGATCAGTGGTCGTCGTTCTCGGCATGCTCGGCGTACTCGTCGGCTGTCATCAGCTCGTCGAGTTCGCTCTTGTCTGCGATCTTCAGTTTGAAGATCCAGCCACCCTCGTACGCATCTTCGTTGATCGTTTCCGGCTTGTCGGCAAGTACCGTGTTCACCTCGGTCACTTCGCCCGACACCGGCGCGTAGATATCGGAGGCGGCCTTGACCGACTCGACGACCGCCGTGCTGCTGCCTGCCTGCACGCTGCTGCCCACTTCCGGCAACTCGACGTAGACCAGATCGCCCAGTGCGCCCTGCGCATGGTCGGAGATGCCGACGGTGACCGTGCCGTCCTGTTCGACGCGGACCCACTCGTGGGTTTTTGCAAATTTCAGATCGCCGGGGATTTCGCTCATGGGGTGTTCCTCGTTGTCTCGGGACGGGGTGTGCGTTGGTGCGACGGCCAATTGTCGCCGGTCCGCGCGTTTCGCGAAAGCGTCTGGGAGAAACGCGGGCGCAATGCGCGGCTGCGGGCGTTCGCCTGCCCTAGGGCTACGAAGTCCCCTACATGAACCTAAGGCTTCGCTCGCAGCGCGAGCGAACACGCGGGCATACGCTGACAACCAGCTCGGCCAATCGAGCTGAACCACGAAGGCGACCTCCGACGTCGCCCGCCCCATTCCCCATGGAGAACCTTATGACACGGAAAACCAGGATGACCTGCCTTGCAGCCCTCATCGCCGTCGCGCTCTCGCCGTCGCTGATGGCGACGGACGTTTCCTCCCCCGGCGACGCACGCGTCGCACTGGCACGCGACCTCGCCTCGATCCTCCACCAGCCCGCCCTCGATACCGCCATCCGTGACCATCTGGGTAACGGTAAGGCCCCATTGGCGGAAATTCTCAACGACTACGCCCAGACCGCGGTCGCCGATGGCAAGCAGGACGTCGTGGACGACATGCTCGACCTCGACCGACAGGCTGTCCACCTGCGCGGCCTCGAGGGCAGGCTCGGCCATATCGCCAGCGTGCGTGTCCACGGTCTGGGCGCACATCCGCAACCCAGGAGTCTTCGCGGCTTCTGGACCGCCGCCGTGACCAGCGACGGTTCGACCGGCAAGAAACAGGTCGTCGCGTTCGATCCCGAGGGTAAGCGACACAGCTTCGCGATCGACCAGGCTCCCGACATCCCCATGCTCCTGGTGGAAACCGACGGTACCGCCGCTGTGCAGGCAGGCATGGCCGTACTCAATGAGGCGGCGCGTGGCGCTTCGTCAAGTCGTCGACTAACGACCTTCGCCCGGGCTGACGCTAGCGAAACGAAGGGCGAGTTGCTGACCATCCTCAAGGAAATCTATCTGGAGAAGGATCACGAGCCCAACATTCAGGGCGATGCCGAGGTGTTTGCTGTCGTGTCCGGCGTCGATGCCGCCGGTAAACCCGTCGTCGTCACCCAGGACATGCCCTGGCTCGACCACGACAAGCGCTGGTATACGCCGAGACAGGACCTGATCAACTGGACACAGTTCGGCACCAACTACGTCAACGTGCAGTTCTTTGAAGACGACGGCAACGTCAACTTCCAGAAGCTTGCGTCCGCCCTGACGGAGGCGGTGGGCGACACCGCGCTGGTCGTGTCGCCGGCGGCTCCGCCCGCGCTCATCGTGGCGGGCATCTCCAGGATCGGCCAGAAGATACTCGGCGCGATGGAGAGTTCGTGGTTCGAAAACAGCACGGACTACATCGATTCGTTCTACGTGCTGGAGCGCGGGCACGATTACGGCAGCAAGAACGCTCCGCTGATCGGCGCCCGCGGCGAAGTGAAAATGGTCCTGGCGCCCTACGAGGTCCGCCAGCGTTGACGAGAAGGCCGGGGTGGCACGCCATCCCGGCCTTTCTTCCCATGGAGCAAAACGATGCACCTGCCACCAGGCACGACGTTTCTTCTTTTCCTGCTGACCGCGGTCGCGAGCGTACCGTCGACCGCGCGTGCCGTGACGATCGGTCATTCGCCAACCCCGGAAGCCACCACCATGCTGCGGCGCATCCTGCTTCGCGACGACAAACATCCCGATTCGCTCGGCGAGGCGTCGATTTTTGTCGTGGTTTCCGGGACCGGTCAGGACGGCAAGCCGCGGACCGAAGTCCATCCCCTGCCCTGGGTCAAGCGGGATCGGACCTGGTATGACAGGTCCTATCCGTTGGTGGACTGGCGCCGCTTCACCGGCGGCTACGTCACGCTGCACATCTATGACCGCACGTCCGGCGAGGACGTCGCGCATGTGGATACCTTCTACGTCATCCAGCCGCAACGCAAATATCTGCTGCAGAACGGCGCAGCGGGCAACGCCGTCCTGTCACTGGAGCCGGGCGCGGCGTCCGCACGCTGACATATATATATGTGTACGTCAGTCGGCGATGCCGGGCATGGGCTGGCCGTCACGGACGAACGGGAACCTGACCACGCGCACCGGAATCTCGCGACCGCGGATGTCCACGCGCACGTCGCCGTGCTCGCCGACCGGAATGCGGGCGAAGGCGACCGACTTGCCGAGCGTCGGTGCGAAGCCGCCGGAAAGAATCTCGCCGTCGCCGATAGCCGTGAGAACTTTCTGGCCGTGACGGAGCACGCCCTTCTCGTCCATCACCAGACCGACCATGACACGTGACACCCCGTCAGCCTTCTGCGACTCCAGCGCGGCGCGGCCGATGAAGTCGCGGCCTTCGTCGAGCGAGATCGTCCAGGCCAGCGCGGCTTCCCATGGCGTGACCGTTTCGTCCATGTCCTGACCGTAGAGATTCATGCCGGCTTCGAGGCGCAGGGTGTCGCGCGCACCCAGACCCGCCGGGGCGACGCCCGCCTCGCGCAGCAGGTTCCACAGCTCGACCACGCGGCTGTTCGGTACGACGACTTCGAAGCCGTCTTCACCCGTGTAACCGGTGCGGGCGAGGAACAACGGCATGCCGTTGGGACCTTCGACCTCGATGGCGGCGAACTTGCCCAGCTTCGTCGCCTTCTCGCGGACGTCCTCGGGCAGCAGTGCGATCAGCTTCTGTCGGGCGTTCGGCCCCTGCACCGCGATCATGCCGAACTCGGGGCGCTCACGGACGGTGACGTCGAAGGCCGCCGCCTGCTTCGTGATCCACGCGAGATCCTTGACGCGCGTCGCCGCATTGACGACCAGACGGAAAAAATCCTCGCGCAGGAAGTAGACGATGAGGTCGTCGATGACACCGCCGTTCTCGTCGAGCATGCAGGTGTAGAGCGCCTTGCCCGATTTGGCCAGCTTGTCGACATTGTTGGCGACCAGCTTGCGAAGAAAGGGACGGACCCGCTCGCCGGTCAGGTCGACGACCGTCATGTGCGACACGTCGAACATGCCGGCGTCCTTGCGGACGGCGTGGTGTTCTTCGATCTGCGAGCCGTAGGCGATCGGCATGTCCCAGCCGCCGAAGTCGACCATGCGGGCACCGAGTTCACGGTGGGTGGCGTTGAGTTCGGTCTTTTCGGTCATCGGAGTACCTTGCGGGGGATGGCGGTGGGATACAGCCCCGTATTATCCGGTCCGACGACAGATAAGGCCAATCGCAGCGCAACACGTCCGGACTAAGGTAGCCTTCCTTCCATGACGACGGCACCCGCCCCCGGCTCCGCCACCCTGACCCGCGACGCGGCGGGCGAACGACTGTCGATCTCGGGCGACTGGACGCTCGCCCACTATCCCGCCCTGCAGCGTCGCGCCAACGAACTGGCCGGATCGATCGGGGCGGAGGTCGCCGTCGACATCGCGCGGCTCGGCGCGATGGACACCTCCGGCGCCTTCGTCATCGCCGAACTGCTCGGCAGCGCACGCACCCAGCAACTGGCCCAGCATGAGGACCTGCCCGCTGCGCGGCGCGCGCTGCTGAAGACCGTGGGCGATGCCATCGACGCCTACTGCAAGGGCGTGAAGCGCAAGCGTGACGCCGGCTTCGTCGAAGCACTGGAGCGGATCGGCAGGTCGCTCGAAGGTTCCTGGAAACAGACCGCGAAGCTGCTGGCTTTCATCGGCATCACCCTGCAGGGATTTCTCGCCACCGTCTGGCAGCCGAAGCGCTGGCGGGTCACCTCACTGGTGTCGCATATCGAGCAGACCGGCCTGGACGCGGTACCGATCCTGGCGCTGCTCTCCTTCATGGTCGGTGCGGTGGTCGCCTTCCTCGGCTCGACCGCGCTGGCCAGCTACGGCGCCAGCATCTTCACCGTCGACCTGATCGGCTTCGCCTTCCTGCGCGAGTTCGGCGTCCTGCTGACCTCGATCCTGCTTGCCGGCCGGACCGCGAGCGCCTTCACCGCGCAGATCGGTTCGATGAAGGCGCGGGAAGAGATCGACGCCATCCGCACGCTGGGACTGGACCCGGTCGAACTCCTCGTTCTGCCCCGCGTGCTCGCCCTGCTGATCGCCCTGCCCCTGCTCACCTTCATCGCCATGATCGCCGGCATCGTCGGCGGCGGCGTGGTCTGCATGGCGGTGCTGAAGATGTCGCCGTCGATGTTCCTGTCGATGTTCCAGGCCGACATCTCGCTGACCCAGTTTCTGGTCGGCATCGCCAAGGCGCCCGTCTTCGCGTTCATGATCGGGGTGATCGGCTGCATGGAAGGCTTCAAGGTATCAGGCAGTGCGCAGTCCGTCGGCGAGCACACCACCTCGGCGGTGGTGCAGTCCATCTTCGTGGTGATCCTGCTCGATGCCCTCGCCGCCCTCTTCTATATGGAGATGGGCTGGTGAGCGCGCGCGAAACCGTCATCGAAGTGCGTGGCCTGGTCAATCGCTTCGGCGCGCAGACCGTGCACGAGAACCTCGACCTCGATGTCTACCGGGGCGAGATCATCGGCGTCGTCGGTGGATCGGGTACCGGCAAGTCGGTCCTGCTGCGGACCATCGTCGGGCTCGTTCGACCGGTTGCTGGTGAAGTGCGGGTCTTCGGGCAAGACCTGCTTTCGCTGCCGGCGGAAAAACGGTCGCTCGTGGAGCGTCGTTTCGGCGTGCTGTTCCAGAGTGGCGCGCTGTTCTCGTCGTTGACGGTCGCCGAGAACGTCGCGCTCCCGCTCGTCGAACACGCCGGTCTCGACCGCCTGGACGCGCAGCGGCTGGCGGGCGTCAAGCTGGCCTTGTCCGGCCTGCCGGTGGATGCGGGTCGCAAGTATCCGTCGCAACTGTCGGGCGGCATGATCAAGCGCGCGGCACTGGCCCGCGCGCTGGCGCTGGATCCCGAGATCCTGTTTCTCGACGAGCCGACCGCGGGACTCGACCCGATCAGCGCGGCGGCGTTCGACAGCCTCCTCGTCACGCTGCGCGACGCGCTCGGTCTCACGGTTTTTCTGGTCACCCACGATCTGGACACCTTGTATTCCACCTGCGACCGCGTCGCCGTGTTGTCGCAGCGGCGCGTGCTCGCCGCGGCGCCGATCAATGAGGTCGCCCGCACCGACGACGCCTGGGTCCAGGCCTACTTCAACGGACCGCGCGGTCGCGCGGCCACCCTCGCCGCCCACCGAGGCAAGGACTGAGTCATGGAAACGCGTGCCCACCACGTCTTGATAGGACTGTTCGCGGTCCTCGTCGTCCTGTTCGGCCTGGCCTTCGGGGTCTGGCTGGCCAAGGCGCACTCCGATCAGGAGTGGAACTATTACGACATCGTGTTCAACGAGGCGGTCACCGGCCTGTCGAAGGGCGGCGCGGTGCAGTACAACGGCATCCGCCTCGGCGATGTCACGCAGCTGCGTCTGGATCCCGAAGACCCGCGCCGTGTGCTCGCCCGTGTCCGCCTGACCGGCGACACACCGTTGCGCAAGGACACGCACGCCAAGCTGGCCGTCACGGGTGTGACCGGTGTGGCCATCATCCAGCTTTCCGGCGGTTCGCCCGGCAGCCCGCTGCTGGTGGGTCATGACGGCGAAGTGCCGGTCATCATGGCCGACCCGTCCCCGCTCGCGCGACTCCTCGCCGGCGGCGAAGACCTGATCACCAACATCAGCCAGGCTGCCGCGCAGGCCAAGGATCTGCTGTCGAAGGGCAACGTGCAGCGCATCGAGCGCACGCTGGATCATCTGGACAAGACCACCGCGGTCATCGCCGACGAGCGCGAGGACATCCGCTCGCTCATCAGGCAGCTGAATACGACGACGCAGGAAGCGAGCGCCACCCTCGCCGAGAGCCGCACGCTGGTGCACAACGCCAACGGCCTGGTCGAAGGCCAGGGCAAGGCGACGCTGGAGAGCGCGCAGCGGGCGATGGCGTCACTGGAGCATTCGATGGCCTCCGTCGATCGCCTGCTCAATGACAATGCCGATGCGATCAATGGCGGCGCCGCCAGTCTGGGCGACCTCGCTCCGGCATTGCGTGAGCTGCGCGACACGCTGGGTTCGCTGCGCTCGATCACCCGCCGTCTCGACGAAAACCCCAGCGGCTACCTGTTCGGCCGCGAGAAGACCAAGGAGTTCACGCCATGAGCCGTGCCCGCTTCGCCGCTCCACTGCTCATCGCCCTGCTGGCCGGTTGCTCGATCCTGCCGAAGGCGGAAACGCCACGTATCTATACGTTACCCGCGGCGCCCGGCGCACGACCCGCCGCCTCGGCGGCGACGCCGGTCAGCTGGTCGCTACGTATCGCCTCACCCAATGCACCGCGCGCGCTGGACAATGCGCGCATCGCGGTAGTGCCCGAAGCGAACACCATTACGGTGTACGCGGGCGCGCGCTGGGCGGACAGCGTGCCGCATCTGGTTCGCGATCGCTTTGCCGATGCGTTCCGGGACAGCGGGCGTGTTTCAGCCATCAGTACCGATGACAGCAATCTGGGCGCGGACGTCGAACTGGGCGGGTCGCTCGCCGCGTTCCAGACCGAATATGTCGGTGGCGCGCCGGAAGTGGTGATTCGCTTCGATGCGATTCTCGCCAGTACGCGGAAGCATCAGATCGTCGCGTCGCGACGGTTCGAGGTGCACGAGCCGGTCAGCGGGAAAGAAGTGCCGCAGGTGGTCGAGGCGTTCGGGCGGGCGATGGACAAGGTGTCGCGGGATGTGGTGAGCTGGACGTTGGCGTCCCGGGAGCAGGAGCATCGGTAACCCGGTTGGCGACGCTAGGCGATGTTCCGGAAGGTCAGATTGAGCCGAGCCTCCGCCACCCGCTTCCTGACCGGCAGCTCGTGCTTATAGAGCCGCTGGGTCTCTCCGCCCATCCGTAACAGGCTGCCATGCGGCAGCGCGATGGCGACTGGCTCGCCCCCTGTCTTCGCGCGGAAGCGAAACGTACGCTCCGCTCCCAGGCTGACCGAGGCGATCACCGGTGCCGCGCCAAGCTCCGGCTCGTCATCGCTGTGCCAGCCCATCCGGTCGGATCCATCGCGATAGAGATTCGCCAGCACGCTGTTGAACGACGCATCGCACGCCGCCGCCACGCGATCGCGCAACGCGAGTAACGCCGGCGTCCAGGGCCGCGGCGCGAAGCGCGTCCCCGAGTAGCGGTACGTCGCCGCTTCGTCGCCGATCCAGGCACTGAGTCGCGGCGAGTCCACGACCCGCCCGAACATGCGGATACGGTGAACCTCCCAGGGCAGACGGTCACGCAGCGCATCGAACAGCGCGTCGGCTTCCTCGCGCGGCAACCAGGCCGGCGCAAACGTCACGTCGGCGCCGGGCAGATCGATACGCTGCCAGTCCGGGATCAGGCGGGCTCCACCGGATACGTCGGCTCGGCATCCAGCGACGACGCGCAGACAGCGGCCAGTTCGAGCAGACGCAGGTCGGAACCGCGCGCGCCGATCAGCTGCATACCGATGGGCAGGCCGTTGGGCAACGTACCCATGGGGATACTCACAGCCGGACAACCGGCCAGGCTGGCAAAACCGCACAGATCCGCCTGCGACGCCGGGACCGGGCCATCCAGCGGGAACGCGCCCTGCGGCGTGGTCGGAAGCACCAGAACGTCGACCTGGGCGAACAGACGACGCATCTTGAGCGTCGCCGCGTCCAGGACAAGATCGGCCGCCGCGTATTCAGCGGCGGATTTCTTCGTCGCAAAACCAACCATGTCGCGGAAACCGTTCGAGACCGGATAGGCCTCATCGGCCAGCTCGGCCGCGAAGGTGTTGATCATCTCCGCTTCCATCAGCAGCAGGCCGGCACGACGCGTCTTCGCGAAATCCCAGTCGGAGAAGTCGACACTGCGACGTTCGCCGAGCTCGCCCTGCAGGCGCGCCAGCGCGGCTTCGAACACGTCGATCACGTCACGCTCGACGCCCACCGCCGCCAGATCGGGCAGGAAACCGGCACGCAGGTTGCCTGGCTCCCAGTCCGGCGGCGAGAACGCGACACGACGGCGGCGCGAGCGCGGATCGTCCGCGTCATAGCCGGCGAGCGTCTGCAGCAGGACCGTGAGGTCGTCGACGCCGCGCGCCAGCAGGCCCACCGCATCGAGCCGCCGCGCGGCCGGCACCAGGCCACGCGCGGAAATTTCGCCGTGCGTCGGCTTGAGGGCGTAGATGCCGCAGTAGCTCGCAGGAACGCGGATCGAACCGAGACTGTCCGAGCCGATGGCGGCCACGGCCATGCCGGAGGCCACCGCCGCGGCCGCACCGCCGGACGAACCGCCCGCCGTGTAACCGAGCCGGTGCGGATTGTGCGTCGCGCCATGAAACGGGTTGTTCGTGGTAAGGCCGAGCGCGCCTTCATCCATATTGGTCTTGCCAAGCAGCACCGCGCCTGAGGCACGCAGGCGCGCCACGACATGCGCATCTTCCTCCGGTACGACGGTGCGGCGCCGCATACCCGCGCGCGTCGGCACGCCGGCGACGTCGAAATTGTCCTTGATGGCGATCGGCATGCCGTCGAGGCGACCGATCACACCGTCCCGGCGACGCCGGTCGGCGGCCAGCGACTGCTCCTGGATCAGGGAAACGCTGTAATCGGAAAAAGCATTCAGACGCGGGTTCAGACGCTCGATCGCGTCCTGGTAAACGTCGGACAGGGCCTGGGGCTGGACCCTTCCAATAGCCAGCCAGTGCAGAATCTGCAGTAGCGTGGCGCGGCGCATGTCGTTATCGGCGACCGGCGGCATCGTATTCATGAACTCTCCTTGCGCTTGGGGCGATTATGAACGCGATATGTGAAAGTCATGCAAGGCTTTATGACGCGAACGTGTTTGAAACGCGCCATTTGCCCCTCTGGCGGCGAAAACGGACAATGCCAGGTCAACCCTCCCCAGCCAGCCGAGTTTGAGTGAGCCAGCCATGAGCGAACGCGAAACCATGGAATACGACCTCGTCGTCGTCGGGGCCGGCCCCGCCGGTCTCGCGTTCGCGATGCGTACGAAACAACTCAATCCGGAGATCACCGTCTGCGTGATCGAGAAGGCATCCACGATCGGCGCGCAGATTCTCTCCGGCGCGGTGATCGAGACGGCGCCCCTCGACCGCCTGCTGCCGGAATGGCGCAAGGCGCCCCCGCCGGTCTGCGTGCCGGTGACGAAGGACGAGTTCTGGCTGCTGCGCGACCACGCCTCGGGCAGCAAGCTGCCGGTGACGCCGCCGCAGATGAACAACCACGGCAACGTCATCGTCAGCCTCGGCGCACTCTGCGCGTGGCTGGCGCCTCAGGCGGAAGCGCTGGGCGTTGACGTCTTTCCCGGCTATGCGGCCGCCGAGGCGCTGTTCGACGAGAGCGGCGCGGTGAACGGCGTGCGCATCGGCGACATGGGCGTGGCACGCGATGGCACGCACAAACCCGGCTATACCGAAGGCATCGACATCCGCGCGAAGGTCACCGTGCTGGCCGAAGGCTGCCGCGGACACATCAGCAAGGCGCTGATCAGGCACTTCGACCTCGATAAGGACAGCGACCCGCAGACCTACGGCATCGGCATCAAGGAGCTCTGGCAGCTGCAGCCCGGCCGCGGCGAAGCCGGCAAGGTGGTGCACACCGCCGGCTGGCCGCTCGCCAACGACACCTACGGCGGCAGCTTCCTCTATCACCTCGACAACGATCGCGTGGCCATCGGCTTTGTCGTCGGCCTCGATTATCCCGATCCCAAATTCTCGCCGTTCGAGGCGTTCCAGCAGTTCAAGCACCACCCGAACGTGAAGGGCCTGCTCGAGGGCGGCACGATCGTTTCCGCCGGCGCGCGTGCCATCGTCGAAGGCGGCGCGCAGTCCCTGCCGAAGGTGGAGATGCCGGGCGCGATCCTCATCGGCGACTCCGCCGGTCTGGTCAACGTGCCCAAGATCAAGGGCACGCACCAGGCGATGGCCTCGGGCATGCTCGCCGCGGAACATCTCGTGGCATCGCAGCTCTCGCCCGCCGGCTGGGATGCGGCCCTGCGTGACTCGGCGGTCGTCGCCGAACTGAAGAAGGTGCGCAACATCCGCCCCGGCTTCAACAAGGGTCTGTGGTTCGGCCTGATCAACGCCGCGTGGGAAACCGTGACCGGCGGCCGCTCGCCGTGGACGCTGAAGAACCACGCGGACTGGTCGTTGCTGGGCAAGCTCGGCCAGTACGAGACCCCGAAGAAGGACTACGTCGACCGCACACTGGCACCGCGAGACCGGCTCGCCAGCGTGTATTTCGCGGCGACCGACCACGATGAGGACCAGCCGGTGCATCTGAAGGTGGCCGACACCTCGATCTGCATCGACCGGTGCACGACCGAGTATGGCAATCCGTGCGAGAAGTTCTGCCCGGCGGGGGTTTACGAGATGGTGCAGGATGAGGGCGGTAGGCGGCTGCAGATCAATTCGGCGAACTGCGTGCATTGTAAGACGTGCGATATCAAGGACCCATATCAGATCATTACCTGGGTGACGCCTGAGGGCGGGTCCGGGCCGAATTATCAGAACCTCTGACGATCAGAGGCGACCGAGCAACGCGGCCAGCACGAGGCCCGCGTTGCCGATGGCGGTCTGGCGATAGAGCCCCGCACGGGCGAAGTTCCACGCGCGTGGCAACAGCCAACCCGACCGACCGGCGACGAAGCGATCGAAGCGCTGGCGATTCTCATCGCTGAGATCGTCGCGCATTCCTGCCAGCAGTTCGACATTGAAGTCGTTCCACTCGCGATGGCGGCCACCGACCATGTCGGCCATGCGGCGCAGCCGTGCGCCGAAGCCCGCGTTGGAACCGATGATGTTTTCGGCGTGCTGGCGATAGCCGATGGTCGGCTCGCGGTCGTAGATGACCAGGCCACCCGCGCCTGAGACGACCAGATACGCCCACCAGTCGTGCGAGACGACCTTCGCTGTCTCCGGCGCGCGGCACATGAGCGCACGGGCACGCCGGTTGATCAGCATGGTGTTGCCACCGGCCAGACTCTGTACCAGCGCATTGGCGAAGGATGGACGCCGGGCGAACAGCGGCGACATGCCGAAGGGCTTGCCCGCCTCATCGACGAGGCGGGACCTGCCGCCGTAGAGAGCCGCCTGCTCCTGCCCTGCCGCGACGATCGCGGCGAGCGCTTTTTCGAGCTTGTCCGTATCCCAGATGTCGTCCTGATCGCTGAAGGCCAGGTAGTCGCCATCGATGCCTTCGCGGTGAAGCATCGACATGAAATTACGCGAGTAGCCAGCGCGCGGGCCTTGCCACAGAACCATGCGGTCGGCGCCGAGGCGTTCGCGATAGGTCAGCAGGATGGCCAGCGTATCGTCGGTGGAGCCGTCATCGGAGACGTGGATCGTCCAGTCGGTGTGGGTCTGGGCGATGATGGAGTCGAGTTGTTCGGGGAGGTGGTGGGCGCCGTTGTAGGTGGCGAGGAGGATGGCGATGTGGGGGGTGGTGGCGGACATCAGCCGATTCTCAGAAGGTCGCGCAGGGCGGAGCGGATACCGGTGCCGAAGCGGGTGTAGCGGCCGGTGGACCATTCTTGGATGACACTGGGGACGCGGTGCCAGAGGGATTGAGTGCCGATAACGAGGCGCCGACGCAGATGGTCGCGCATGGAGCGAACACTGTCGATATGCTCATTCGAGGCATCCACCTCCTCGAAGCGTGCGATGAGGACACCCAGCCGATCTGCGGTATTTGTGATGGTCTCATTACGCGCTCTGAATAGGTCGCTTACCCGCTGTTTCACGCTGCGCCGTGCCACCCCAATCTGGTTTTTCGGGTGCTGCCGATAGTCAATAAGGCAATCGGCGACAATGGATACTCGCCCGGTAGCTGCAGCAACTACGACCAACCAAGCATCATGAACCCACTCTTGGGGAAGCGGCTGCGCCATCGTCAGAAGCGAGCGGCGAAATGCTGACGCGGCGCCTGTCGCGAGGTTGCGGCGCAGATAGACCTCAAACGCTCCTCCGGAATCGATACCATCGAGTTCACGTTTTGTCACTTCCAGCGCATAAAACAAACAATGTCCCAGATAGCCCCCTCCCTGATCTACCAGCCTTGCGTCTGAATGCGCAAACAGCAACGCCGGATCGTGCTCGAACGACGCCGTCATGACGGCGACTTTGTCGGCGTGCCAAACATCATCCTGATCGCGAAGGAAGATCACATCTCCCACCGCCGAGCGCAACGTTCGCGAAAAATTCTCTACGTAACCGACCCGGCGTGCGTTCCGAAACGCAATAGCTGTGATACCGCGACCTTCCGCCCGAGCAACAAAGTCGCAGACGAGCGACCAGGTCTCATCATCAGACGCGTCGTCCCCGATTACAATCTCATCAGGAGTGCGACTCTGAGCGAGAAGGCTATTCAGCTGCTCGGCAACATAGGCCTGACCGTTGTAAGTGCAAACGACGACGCTGGTTTTCAGCGGACGTCCCTTTGGGGCAGCGGAATGACTCATCGACCGTTAACGCCTTAACAGGATACCTTTGAATCATCTCAGATTTCGACCGACTTCCGGACATGGTGCGCCTGCGCAATCTGCGTCAAGCCCAGCTACAATTCAGAACTGGTCCGACCGAGTCGTCTCAAGCCGGTCGCCGCTACCTCTTAAGTGACACATGGAAAAATCCAAGTTGGTCAGGACCGTCATTTTCCGAAGCTTACGTGCAATCTTCCGCGCGATCCCCCTGAATGAATCGACACGCATTCGCATGCGCGCATGGTTCATACGCACGCTGGGCATTCTTGCGCCGTCACACCAAGGTCTCGCTCCCCACGATGAAGGGCATGCGACTACCCGCCGACCATTTGATCAGGCGGCCCATCGCGCAGTGACGTTTCAGAGCCGCAACGTCGAGCCACTGCCACCGACCCTGCCCGCAACGATAGTTGCGTTTTATTTGCCTCAGTTTCATCCCATTCCTGAGAACGATCACTGGTGGGGTGCCGGGTTCACGGAATGGCGGAACGTTGGCCGAGCTCTCCCACAATTTGAAGGGCAACTGCAGCCGCGAGTTCCTGCGGATCTCGGGTATTACGACTTGCGAGTGCCCGATGTCATGCGCAAGCAGATGCAGTTCGCTCGAGAGTACGGCGTGGCGGCCTTCTGCATGTACTTTTACTGGTTTGCAGGTAAGACATTGCTCGAGCGGCCACTCCGCCAGTGGCTGGACGACCCTACGCTCGACCTGCCGCTATGTCTCTGCTGGGCTAATGAGAACTGGTCGCGACGCTGGGATGGGCTCGAGGACGACATCCTCATCGGCCAGGAGCACAGCGATGAGGACGATCTGGCATTTATCGAGTACATATCGGTCTACCTGAAAGATCCTCGCTATCTTCGAGTGGACGGGAAGCCAATACTTCTCGTCTACCGCCCGGGCCTTTTCGCAGATGCGGCCGCTACCGCGAAGCGCTGGCGCGAATGGTGCCGCAACAATGGCGTCGGTGAGATTCATCTCGCATATGCCCAGAGCTTTGACCGGATGCCTCCAGAGGCTATCGGCTTTGACGCTGCAGTAGCATTTCCTCCG
Source organism: Luteibacter mycovicinus (assembly GCF_000745235.1). Lineage (NCBI taxonomy): Bacteria > Pseudomonadati > Pseudomonadota > Gammaproteobacteria > Lysobacterales > Rhodanobacteraceae > Luteibacter > Luteibacter mycovicinus. The sequence continues at coordinate 3,252,965 of NZ_JQNL01000001.1, read as the reverse complement.
AACCAGGCAAATCTCACGCCCGTGACAGGGCAGTTTCGTCTGATCAATGCCGATTATCAGGGACATATATTCGACTGGCGTGATCTCGCGACCAAGGCCATGGAGGCTCCCGACCCGTCGTACCGACTGTATCCCTGCATCAATCCAGGCTGGGACAACGAGGCCCGGAAGAGCGGCAAGGGCTTCAGCTTCGTTCGTGCGACGCCCCGCGCTTTCTCAGACTGGGCGCGCTCCGCGATAAGTACTGCGCGCCGGCGTTCTCCCACAGCCCCCCTTGTCTTTGTCAATGCATGGAACGAGTGGGCCGAGGGCGCCATTCTGGAACCCGATGCGAGGTTCGGATTTGCATGGCTTGAAGCGCTGCGCCGGGCCATGTCTCCACCAATGCCCCGGACGAGCCGTCCTTGTGCAGTGATTCACGTCTGGTACCAGGAGCTTCTCGAGGAGATCATCACGGTTCTTCGCGAGACCGGGCTTTCCTTTCGGATCATCTTGACTGTTCCTACGGAACGGGAGAGCGCTGTACGGCGCGAGGCGACGAGGCTCGGGCTGGACGCAGAATTTGTCGTCTCCCCGAACCGGGGGCGAGACATTCTGCCCTTCCTGCGGCTAGCCACGCGACTGCTTGACGAAGGCGAAGATGTTGTACTCAAACTGCACACTAAGCGGTCGACCCACCGGCAGGACGGGAGTGCGTGGCGCTCGGAACTGCTGGAACGCCTTGCATCGCCGAGTCGGGCACATGCCGTTGTCCGCGCATTCGCCGATGACAAAATGCTAGGCGTCGTCGCTCCCGAAGGACACGTTCAGCCATTGAGTTTCTATTGGGGCATGAATGCAGCCAACGTGGCTTACCTTTGCGCACTCATGGGCATAAATCAGCCGAAAACCGAAGAGGACTCCTTCGTGGCAGGCAGCATGTTCTGGTGCCGCCTCTCTGCCCTGACTAGTCTCATTGACGCGCCCCTTTCGGAGGCAGAATTCGAATCTGAAAGCGGGCAAGTGGACGGCACCATGGCTCACGCTGTCGAACGCGTCGTTTCCCTGTCCGCACTGCAATCTGGCTATAGGCAAACGACAGTCGCGTCGCTTATTGGCGAGCCGGAACCGGAAGGGCCGTATGCCTACGCCAAAAAAGCGTAGGCGCAAACTCCTGCGGTATATCTCTCCCCGGACTAGAATGTGCATCCAACCCACGCCTGGAACCAGCCTTCCAGGCGATTTCACAGGAACCCCGAATGAAGATTCTTGTCGGCTACAAGCGCGTCGTGGACTACAACGTCCGCATTCAGGTTAAGCCCGACGGCACCGGTGTGGTCACGGACGGCGTCAAGCTCTCCGCCAACCCGTTCGACGATATCGCCCTGGAAGAGGCCCTGCGCCTTCGCGAGAAGGGCGTGGCCGAGGAGGTCATCGTCGTGGGCATCGGTCCCGCCGACCTGACGGCCCACCTGCGTAACGGCCTGGCCATGGGCGCCAACCGGGCGATCCACGTTCAGACCTCGGACGCGGTGTCCCCGCTTACCGCCGCCCGTACCTTCCTGAAGCTGATCGAAAAAGAACAGCCGGGTCTGGTGATCCTCGGCAAGCAGGCCATCGACGACGATGCCAATCAGACCGGCCAGATGCTGGCGGCCCTGTGGGATCGACCCCAGGCGACCTTCGCTGGCAAGGTTGAGATCGCTGACGGCAAGGCCACGGTCACCCGCGAGGTGGATGCCGGCCTCGAGACGATCGAAGCCGACCTGCCCGCCGTGATCACGACGGACCTGCGTCTCAACGAACCGCGCTTCATCAAGCTGCCGGACATCATGAAGGCCAAGTCCAAGCCGATCGATGTGATCGAACTGGGCTCCCTGGGCGTCGACGCAGCAGACCACATCAAGACCACTCACTACGCCGCCCCGCCCAAGCGCAGCAAGGGTGTGATGGTGAAGGATGCCGCCGAGCTCGTCGCGGCCCTCAAGCAGAAGGGCCTGCTGTAAAGCAGCCGACCGGAGAATCGATATGTCCAAGATCCTCGTTATCGCTGAACACCTCGACGGCAAGCTCAACGGTGCCACTGCACGTGCGGTCAGCGCCGCCTCGGCCGTCAAGCCGGAAGCCATCGACGTCATCGTCCTGTCTGACGCTCCGGATGCCATCGCCGCGGAAGCCGCGAAGATCGACGGTGTCAGCAAAGTACTGACGGTCGCCCGCTCTGAAAACGCCCATGCCCTCGCAGCCATCCTGGCTCCGCAGATTGCCAAGGCGGCGGCAGGCTACAGCCATGTGTTCGTCCCCTCGACCACCTTCGGTAAGGACCTCGCCCCCCGCGTGGCGGCTCTGCTGGGCGTCTCGCAGGTCAGCGACGTCATGACTGTGGAAGGCCCGCACAGCTTCAAGCGCCCGATCTACGCCGGCAACGCCATCGTCACCGTCGAAGTGGACGCGGCCTCGACTGTCGTCGCAACGATCCGCACGGCCTCGTGGCCGGCCGCCGCCTCCAACGGCTCGGCTTCCGTCGAGGCCCTGACGATCGATGCTGCCCTGCCCTCGCACACCCGCTTCGTGAACCTGCAGCAGGGCAAGAGCGACCGTCCAGACCTCCAGGGTGCGCCGAAGGTCGTTTCGGGCGGACGCGGCGTGGGTTCGAAGGAAAACTTCGACATCATCTATAAGTTCGCCGACAAGATCGGTGCGGGCGTGGGTGCGTCGCGTGCGGCGGTTGACGCCGGCTACGTTCCGAACGAAATGCAGGTCGGCCAGACCGGGAAGATCATCGCTCCGGAGCTTTACATCGCCATTGGTATCTCGGGTGCCATCCAGCATCTGACGGGGATCAAGGACGCAGGCACGATCGTCGCCATCAATAAGGACGGTGAGGCGCCGATCTTTGAGATCGCGGATATCGGCCTTGTCGGGGATCTATTCAAGATCCTGCCGGAACTCGAGGCTGCTCTTTAGTAGGCCTTATGGGTTGAAGGTCGGACGAATCACCGTTGCGGCCGCCGACATTCGCACGGACATCGCGTCGTGCGTCGTCCGATTATAGATAGACAGATCGCCTGTATTCTTCCTGCGCTCGTGGGCTGAACGCTCACGAGCGACTCCTTGGCCGCGACCGTAGCCGTACAGCCACGTAGCTCCCACATCGGGATCTCGCCTCATAGACCGCTCGCCTTGGCGCCGTGGCGGATTCCAAATGCAGCGCTGTGCTATGTTCCCGTGAAAATCATTAGGCATCGCCTTTGATTCTTACAGGGAGTTATTTATGTCGTCGATTGGCGAAACGCTGCGATCACACGAAGGTTACTGCCCATGCTGTCGCTCCGCGACCAACTTTACGGTGCACGGTACATGGTTGCGCGAGGATTACAGATGTGACCGATGCGGTTCAATTCCGCGGCAGCGGCATTTAATCACCGTACTCGATCTCCTCTATCCTCGCTGGCGAAAGCAGCGTCTGCACGAGTCATCGCCTGCCCCTCCCATGCTGGTGCACCACAGCAAACGTTACGAGTCCTCTCAATATCTGCCCGGCGTGCCCCTAGGGTCGGTAAAGGACGGTGTCAGGTGCGAGAACATCGAAAAGCTTACGCTGAAGGACCGCAGTCTTGATCTTTTTGTCACACAGGATGTTCTTGAGCACGTATTCCGACCCGATTTGGCACTTCGAGAAATTCAACGAACCCTCAAGCCCGGTGGGGCGCACATATTCACTGCACCCAAACATCCCGATCTTGCAAAGTCGCGCTGCCGCGCCGTATTGCGCCCGTCCGGCGACATCGAGCACTTTCTTCCGGAGGAATACCACGGCAGCCCAGTAGGTGACGGAAGGGCTTTAGTTACCTGGGATTACGGCTTCGACTTTGAGCGCGTCGCAAGCAACTGGGTAAATTCTCCCGTCGTAACGTACAACACGATCGACCGCGACAAGGGCATAGAAGCCGAGTTCAACGAGGTCTTCGTGATCATGAAACGATGAACGTATTTAGTTTCGTCGAACTCGCTTATGAATAGCCCGGCGGGGAACCGTTGAAATATCGTACCCAATGAAAGCCAGTAGAAGCTGAAGCCCCCAGATGAGACTGACTGCCGTGATCATAATGGTGCCAACAGGGGTCGCTCGACCGCCAGATGCGGACGAAACCCAATGGCCACCACCAAAAATCGCCGCAAAAGCGAGCAGGATCATGGAAAGAACCAGCTCGACCGAAGCAAGTGACACGTCACGAAGAAAATAGTTATAAAAAATACGCTTAAAGAAATTCTTCGCGTGTTTAAACAAGAATTCGCCCAAGATACGGCGAATATGCAGATTGCTGACCTCGTCGCCATATTTCGCATCCATCGGAATATCGACTACAGCCGCCCGCAATGTATTCAGGCGAAACATGAGATCCGTTTCAAAAAAATACCGTTGGCTTATACGATCATAGGGCAGCTGGCGCGCGACGTCGGAATGTATGGCCGTATAGCCGTTCGTCGGATCAAAGATATCCCAATATCCCGTCGATAGCTTCGCCATAAACGAGAGTGCGGCGTTCCCGAATATCCGCATTGGCGGCATCGCGCCAATGTTCTTCAAATCGAAGAAACGGTTTCCCTTCGTGTAGTCAGCCTCGCCTCGCGCAATCGGCAAGGCAAACTCGGGAAGAAGTGAGGCATCCATCTGCCCATCACCATCGACTTTTACGATGACGTCGACTCCTGCAGCCACGGCGGCGCGGTACCCGTTCATAACGGCACCACCCACGCCCGCGTTCTGCTCGTTAAAAAGCACCACGACACGGGGATCCACGAAAGTTGACTCAACGAGTTTCCCGGAGCCCTCCGGACAACAATCATCGATCACGAACACGTGATCGCAGTATGGAAGCACTGATCTCACCACATCAACGATGTGCCGCGAAACCTTATAGGCAGGGATTACGACCGCTACTCGGATATCTTCGAGGCCAGCAGCCTTCGCGATTGGCACAACATGGGTCGCTGTCATCGATAAATCCAATATTTGGAGATCAGGTAACTCGCTACAGCCAGTACGGCTTCAATCGCGGGTTTAACCAACCACGAAGCCTCAAGACCATAGTGCCATCTAGCAGCTTCGAGGATCGCGGTACTGAAGAAGGTCGCGACGACCCAAAATGCTGAAAAACGCAAGAAATGACTTCGCCCAACACGACCATCAGCGCCCGGAAATGTTACTTTTCGATTCAACCAGAAGCCCAGGGATGCGCCACTCATGCGCGCGATTATGTTCGCGACGGCCACAGGCAACGTTCCGTAGGAAAGTACAACGTAGACAATCCAGTCGAGCGTGAGCTGCGCCCCCCCGACCGCCAAAAAAAGGACAACCTCAACGAGCCACATTGGTCTTCTGCGCAAGAAACGCCTGAGCGCACGAGGGCACCGCTCAACGATCCAATGCCCATGCGTCGGCTCTTCTTCAGAGGACATGGCGGCGCCCGTCCCAGTCACCGCCCTCGCTGGTAAGGAAGCTATCTTCACGGCCAACTCCGTGGCGGAAGATGCCCACGGCATACCGGACTGGCGACCTAGAAGTCACAGGTAAGGACAAACGATAGTGAACGTCGCCGCTGGGGGACAACAGCGAATCTTTATAGGACACGTACGCCTGCTCAATTTCACCTGCATCATCCATCGCATGCACGAACACCGTCCAGCCCGAACCGGGCTCTGGCAACGCTTTTTGTTGATGAATGTAAATGTCAAACAACCTTGTGCCATCCGTGTTCGCACTTACCAGAACAGCGTCCATCAAAGCCACCACCTGCCCGTCCCAGCGCAGCTCGAGGGGCGCAGCTAGCCTGTTCCCAGACAACCCTTGCGCTTCGGCCGGAGAGAGGAAGCTACGCTCGGTAAATCCATCGAGGAACACTTGTCGGAAAATGTGATGCGGAAGCAGATCACGAGAAGCTGCCGTCGCCACCTTCATCGGATCCACGATCTCCAAGACCCGAACACCGTCGTCGGAAATAATCCGAACACCCGACGCCTCATTCAACGAAGATAACCATGCGCGGACGACTACCTGCTCCTTGTCGAAGTCATCCGCCACCGGCAGGCTGGCAGAGGCCTGATCTGGGTGTTCGTAGGGCTCGAAGACAACGTATTTCGCCCGTATCACCTCATCTAGACGATAAGCGTGCTCGCGCACCCAGTCGATCGGCAGCGCGGGGTTAGAGTTTCCGCCCTTCAAACCCAGGACGCGATTCCAATCCATCACCGCCTCGAATGCCTTCACCTTCGGAGCAACGCCGCAGTAATACACGATACTACTATGCGAAGGATCTGCCGCAAGAATGGATGCAAGTGCCCGCCCCTGCGCGACCTCAGCGGCATGGAGATTTGTTGAAAGATTTGTGCCGACGATTCTTTCGAGGCGCGGTGACGGATTCGCGCTGAGCAGAAGCCAAGCAATGATAACGGTTGGTACCAGAAGAAGTGCACTGCCTGCAGTGACCAGCCTTGGAAACGTAGCGGAAGAATGCGTCAATGCTGGTAGCGCCGCCGTAAGCGCCATGATCGGAAAGGGGAAAAAGTATCGGACGTGCTCTATATTGGTTTGGCCCAACCACAGCCAGAACCCTCCAGCCAGGCAAACGAGCGCAACGCCTAGCCGCTCCCATTGGCGCTGCCAGACGGTAAATCCTACGGCCGCGATCAGAATGATCGTCAACGGTACGCCGAATGCGAGATGGAGCTTCGCAAAGATCTGGCTCACCGTGGGAGAGGTGACCTGTGCAGCATGCAGCAGCTTCATGCTACTGAGACCGTAAAGGTAGTTCTCCTTTGAGAAATACGCGGAGTGATACAAAACCAGCGCTGTGGACCCGTAAATAACGAGGTATACCGATATGCCCTTAAGCAGGGCCGCGCGCGCCAAGTTACGCCTCAGCGTGGCGCCCAATCCCATAAGCCCCCAGGAGCCAGCTATCAGCAACATAAGAGTTAGCCCAGCGGGCTTAACGAGAATGGTCAGAACGGCCAACGACGCGGAAACAAACGTGTCGCGCATCCAGGAACTCGGCTTCGCACGAGTCGCAAATGCCATCGCGAGAGCGCCGAGTGCACCAAATAGCGTGTCGACGAAGCCCCACGTACCCATGATGGGCACGCCTTCGGCCGACGCGAACTGATAATACGATGGGAGGCTTCCTGCGACGATCAAAACTATGCCAACGAACCACGTCTCGCGTGCATTACGCCATGCGTTGCGCCCGGCCACGATAGCCAGCGAGAGTACGAGAATCACTCCCGGCAGAAATTCCGAAAGAAAATAGAACGGTCTGAAGTCTTCCGTAAATCCGTACGGATGCGTGAAGAAAACTGTGCCGAACGGACGGATAGGTGGTTCGAGATTGAATGGATTAAAAAGATGGCCGGAGCCGACTGCGGCCCAGAACGCTTGCGCCTTCTGAACGTACGACAATGCATCAAAAACCGGAGGCTCGGTTTCACGGCTGGCATATGCCCAGATGCCGTACGCCGAAATCGCAAACCAGGCGAACAGGATCGCAGTAATGAATCGACGGACGCGAGGCTGCGATGAGTCGAAGCCTTGGCTTGAAGTGATGTTCATGTGAGGTCAGAAGCCGAGCAAAGATGATGCGGTAGTAACTCTTCACCTGAAGGCACTGTTCCAGGGTGAAAGTCGATGCGAAATTCCTTCATGCGGCGGACGCCTTCGGCGATTGCTGATTTCTGAATCGCGCATACAGCCGCCTGCCCACCTTGATGGAAGGCTCTTCGACCAATCGATAAGTAACGTAGGAAATAAGACTAGCGACCGCCAGAGTCAATGCGAGACAAGCAGCGAGAGCAAGCGACGCCCTCGGTACGTGCGAGTAGATATTACGGTACGCAGGGGTTAAGAAGTAGATGACCGTGGGATGAATAAGGTAAAGCGAGTAGCTGATCTTTCCCAAAAACATAGTCAACCTGTTCACAAGCAGTGACCATGGCCAGAGACAAAGTCCACATACGGCCAAACCGTAAACAACGCCCTGCCAGTAGTATTGAGCGCCGAATATATTCGGTAGCCAGGATGAAAGAAGCGCCATGTATAGAAACATAGCAAGCAACACAAGCATGGCACCTAAGGAGGCTTGAGATTGAGAACGTGAACCTGACTTCAAATGCGTTTGGAGGGCATAGAAGCAGATGCCTCCGATGGCAAATATCGGGAGATGGCGCAATACGAACCACTGAAGGACCGAGGCGCGCTGCACGTCGCTAAGGGGGACCATTGGCAGAAAAACAATAAGGACGTTCCAGGCGATGAGAGTCACCAGGAAGAAGGCGATCGCCCCGTAGATGGTTCGCACGCGCGCGTAAATCGCAGGAAACGCTGCGTAGAACAGCATTTCGACGCCGATCGTCCATCCTGCCCACACAAAGCTCTCCTGATGTCCAGGGATAAGATTAAAGATGAAGGTGACCATTCCGGCAACTTCCCAGCCTGAATGAGAGACGCCGAACACGAGATAGTCTCGCAGCATTGAAGCCAAAACCACTGCGTAGAAAAGCGGCGCTATTCGAAACAGCCTGTGCAAGTAAAAGCTGATGCGGGGCGTTGGCTCCTTCAACCGCGACGGCATGGTGTAGAACAGTGAGAAAGTGCTCGCAACAAAAAACAACGTCACGCCGGAGCCGCCATTTCCGGCAAACGCCGCCAGCCAAGGTGGGACTGGGAGGTTCGGCATCGGCAGCAACACCATGTGGTACAGCACGACGTAACTGGCAGCCAGCCCGCGCAGGGCGTCCATAAAGTCAAGACGGGGACGCGATGTGACAACGCGCTCTTCCACGCTGTCCAACTCGATCCTTTGTGCCTCTGCCACGGACAGCCGATTCATTTCTTCACCTGTTCTTCCCCCAAGAAAACCTGCGCGTACGCACGGCCGCCCCACTCGTAGCGCGTGCCTACTCCGGCGCGCGACTTTGCTTCAGCCACTTCCAGGCCAACTGAATTCCATCTGACAGGGTCGTGCGCGGCGTCCAGCCAAATACGTCGCGGGCACGAGACACGTCCAGTACAACTCTTTTTACGTCAAAGCTTCGCGCCTCCATGCGAACGATCTCGGGCATGAAGCCCGTCGCCGAGGCTATCGCGGCGACGATATCGTTTACCGACTGTCCTTGACCGCTCCCAACGTTGAAGATCCCCGTTTCACAGCGCAGGACCGCGAGGCAAAGCATGTCGATGAGATCGTCTATGTAGAGATAGTCTCTGACTATCTCGCCATCTCCCCAGATGGGAAGGGTCTCGCCCGACAAGATTTTACCAAGAAAGGAAGCAATAAGGCCTTGGACTCCTGTGGATAGCTGACCCGGGCCATACGGATTGGACGGCCTGAGAATGACTGATTGGATCCCATACAAGGAGCGATACATCGACAGATACTTCTCGATAGCAACCTTGACGACGCCATAAGATGAGATCGGATTTAGCTCGTGGCTTTCTGGAATCGGCTCCTCTATGGGATCGCCGTAGACCGTGCCCCCAGATGAAAGGTAAACGATGCGGCCGACGCCAACTTGGCGCATGGCCTCCAGAACATTGATGGCCCCGACAAGATTTTGTTGGACATCGCCAACAGGATCGAGATTTGAAGTACTGGGCACGGTACTGCTGGCACAGTGCACCACCACATTCACACCATTTAGCGACTCAAGAATCGCCCCGCGCTCCGCTAGTGATCCCCTGCGATAGTCGATTCCCTGCCAGTCAAAATCAGGTCGAGGGATGCCCGCATCCAAAATGCGAACATCCACTCCCCGCCCACGCAGCCGCTCGGTCAGGCGCGACCCGATAAACCCGTTTCCACCAATAACCAATACAACCACGTGCGCGACTCCAAATAACTTCTTGCGAAGTATACCCATGACTACCCGCCACCCTAGTACTAGCCTAGGGTAGCGAGCATCCCGCCACTCAGGGACGGAAGTGCGCCAAGTCAGGTCGAGCCCCTAAGGTAGGGCTGGCTGGAGATGCCATGCCAAACTGCTGATACAGCCCCTCTGCGTACTGCCATGCACGCTCGGCTTGCCCAACGGGAACATCGAAACGGCTTCGGGCTATCTCTTGCACCCTGAGAATTTCTTGGAGGTGCGGCAGTTGATCCGACCCGAGCGTTATGCTTGCGGCATGCCGTCGATGGTGGTTCAGAGCCTTCGCCGTGAACGCGACGCGTCCTCCAGAGGCGACCAGCATGTAGGTGAGCCAATCCCCAGCGATCCTGAAAGACGCAATGTCTTCAATCTCCTGCTCGAGCACCTGCCGCACCGCTGTCGTACGGAAAACCACGGCGCTTACGTTTGGAATGGTGTTCTTGATTGACAGCGCAGTGGCAATTTCATCCGCCCCATCATTGACATAATCGGCTCGCCATCGATGACCGTCGACGTCGTTCGTATACCCAAGGTAGTCGTCCGCTATCACATGACCTCCATCATCAATCTGCCGGGACTGAGAAAAGGAGAGGACGACGCCCGGGTCACTGATCATCACCGGCAGGACTTCCTGAAGGAATCTCGGCTCGCACGCATCATCTGCCTCCGCGATCCAGAGATACTCACCCTGCGCGAGCTGGGCGCCACGCATCCACTGGCGAAAGACGGAGCCGCTATTAATCGTATTGGCAACGACAACAAATTCGGTGTCCAGGGTCGGACGCAGTCGGTCCAGAGCATCTATGCTGCCGTCCGTCGAACCATCGTCGAGCACGATCAACTCATAGACAGGTAGCGTCTGGGCGTCGATCGAACGAAGCCGCTCGCCTAGAAGATGCGCGTAGTTATAGTTCGGAACGACCGCACTAACCTTTGGAACCGGCAATCCGCATGCGTCCAGCAAGGTAAATACGTACCGTCGAAACGAGAATTCGGTTGCGACCAAGTGCATTCCAACGTCACCGAGGCGCTTAAGAAGCTTACCGTCCAGGAGCACATTCGCTACAGTGGAAGCCAATGAGCCCGATGTCTGCTCGTGGACCAACAATCCGCATCCACGACTCAGAATGTCTCTTGCTCCTCCCGAGGAAGCGAACGCCACCACCGGAAGTCCTACAGAAAGCGCCTCAAGCACGACGGAAGGAAACGGATCCTCTCGAGATGCAAGGACGTAGAGATCAGCTCCGGCGTAATAGTCCGCCGTATTAAAGTCCATCCCCACAAAATGAAAGTTATGTGAGAAGCCAGCGTCCGAGATCTTCGGTGTCAGCGATGCCAGGAGATTGTCATCGGCGTGTCCCACCCAAACGAATTGAACGTCATTCCGGGACGCTAGAATCTGCAACGCCGCCTCGACGAAGAGATCGGCGCCCTTGCGTAGATCGGCATAGCCAACAGACAGAACAACCTGATCACTGGAAGCAATACCGAGTTTCTCTCGTAAGTTCGCCCGAGGAATAGCCCGGTCCCGCATTCCGCGCCAGGGGCTTCGCGTAAAAAGGCCTTGCGGACGAATCTCCGAGGCCGTGTCTGGAACCTGAGCGAACTGAAGAAAGCCGTCGCGGACAACCTCGGAAGGAAACAGAACACGACGCGAAACAGCCGCGATGACTCTCGCATGCTCTTCCACATGGTATTGCCTGATGACGCCCGGCATTTCATGAACCAGGGTCGCGATTTCAATTCCAGCATCCGCCATAGCGCCGGCGAAGAGACCGGAAACGGTCGAATTTACTACGGCATGACTGGCCTTCGCCGCCAATCGATCAACAAGTTCCTTTGCCTCCGCACCATCCTGCGGCAGACCGGCCAGAAGATGCACGTCCCCGAATCTACAGAATTTCTCTATAAGAGGACCTTCTCCTAAACAAACGATGTCTAGCTGGACGTGAAAAACCTCGCGTAATTCTCGAGCGATATTTAATGTGAGGTACTGTGCGCCGTGCGGATGGGCGTCGTGCGTTACAAGAATCAGCCGCCTGGAAGGTCCTAAATCGCCATGCGCGCTTACCAATGCATCACGGGTAGCTTGCAGAAACGCGTAACCATAACGACGATCTGGTTCAAGGTGAGCACCTTCGGCCCACTCGTTCCAGGCATTAACGAAAACGATCTTTTCGCCTTCGACAGGATGCCTGCGCGCAAAGTCGAGCCCTTGGCGCAACCAACGTCCATAGCGCTCGGGCGTGGCTCCGTGAAAAAGATATCCGCGGCCGGGCTTCCGTGCTTCGTTATCCCACGAGGGAAAGACACCGCGGAACAGATTAAACCCTTCGTCTTCGACCTCTGCGGCTCTGTCGCAGATCGCTTCGTAGTCAATGACGGTACCCGCAAAATCCGAAGCCAACCCATCGATCTCGTCGTTGATCGCGGGGAGATTTCTTGCCAGTTTATGAGGTGGGAATTCAATCGCCGCATCGAAGCCGTACGTGCGAGGGTCGTCTACATCGAACTGGACCATACCCATGAAAATCTCGCCCACGCCAGCCTCGCGGCAATATTTGCGCCAACGCCCTACTGTCGCTGCCGCATCAGGCAGCACAGAGGGACGGTAGACCACAATTAGCGGCTTCCCATTTACGTGGATATAGCGCTTGTCACGAAGCAGGGGAATCAAGGCTTCGATAAAGGCAAGGTCGTCGGCTTCAGAATGAGCCTGGCCAATGAGAATCTCACCGTCCATACCATCCCAGCGTCGCGTCCAGTTTTCATTTGCCCAGCAGATGCAGAAAGGGAAATCGATATCACTTTCCAGAAACTGATTAACCGGCCGCTCGAGAAGACGACGCCCCCCGAACCAATAGTAGTGAAAGCAGAATCCGGCTATACCGTAGAGCTTGGCGAGATCAACCTGCTGACGCATCACGTCGATCAAACGCAGATCGTAGAACCCCAGCTCCCCCGGAAGCTGGGGCTGATGATGTCCCGGGTACTGAGGCCGGGCCTTGGTGACATTGGTCCATTCAGTGAAGCCACGCCCCCACCACGCGTCATTCTCAGCGATGGGATGAAACTGGGGTAGGTAGAACGCGATCAGGCGGACATCGATCTCCCACGGCCGAACCGGGGACGCAGCGATCGAAACGTACTCGTCGGCCGCAGGAGTCGAGACAACTCGTGCCTGTACAGACTCTGGGGGGAGGCTGCTGGTAGCTTCTTCAGCTTCAGGCTCTCCGACGCGTGATCGACCACTACGGAAGTGCTCGATGATATTAAGGATTGACTCCTTCAGGCGGCGCTTTCCCTCATGATTTCCAGGCATGGCGCGGAAGGCGGCACGGGCGGCACGCCCTGCCTCAATGCGAAGTCCACCGGGCTTCAGGGAGCGTCTCGCAATGCGAAGCGGAGCCATCAAGCGCCAGCTCTTTGACGATAAGACGGAAGCCAAATGCGACTGAAGCTCAACATACGAGTGCTGTGTCGCGGCATGCGCGTGATGCACGAACGCTATGTCGTGCCGTAAGGCGTCAATCTCATCAGAAAGCTCACAGCTCCGCCGCTGTTGCGCGTCTCGCTCGCAGGTTGCGGTTGCAAGCTCGGCGCGCAGAGAGCCCAGCTCGGCAGCAAGCTCCGCGTTTTCACGCTCTCGCAGCAGAACCAGACTTTCAAGTGCGCTCTCCTCCACGACTCCGCCAGCCTCGGTGAGATCGCTAAAGGCGCTGGCACGAGCCTCACTTGCGGCATCTATCACGAGCGAGGTCACATCGGGCATCACCGCCACTTCGAACGCACCGAAGTCACGCGATGTAAAGTCGGCGCTCACGCCGAAGGCTAGTTTCCTAAGGACGCCATCGAGCTCAACATAGCGCTCGATGTCAGCGGACGATATGCTCATACCCCGCGCAGCCAGGACGTCGAGCATCACCTCACGAATAAATCGGTGGCGCTTCAGTGCGGGGGCGGCAATCGCCGTTAGCGATGCCATCGCAACCGTGATAGCTCGATAGGCAAGGTAACCGTACTCGACCCCTGCCTTCCACTCCCATTCAAGATCAATGAAGTGCCAAGCACCTGACGCACTCCGCATCAGATTGCGCGGAAGGGCGTCGATCGCCCAATCCGGGAGCATCGAATGCACGTGGTGCGGGCCCCGCACCCCATGTGTCAGCAGCAGCTCATCGAGTGCCTCTTGCCACTCGCCGAGCCACTCAGCGACCTCCGCAATCCCCCAACCCTGCGCCGATACGATTCGCTCAAAGCGATCGCAATGATTGGCGCCCGGAATATATGGCTCATCGGCGATAACGAGCGATATTGGACGCATTTGCTCACTATGACTATCCGGCGCAAGCCTCGTTTTCTTGACATTAATGCCAGCTTCAGTCGGGACGAAATCGACCTGCTTGCAGTAGGGAGGCAAGCGCTCAGTTGAAAAGTGGTGCGCGATAGCACCCGATGTAGCCCACGCCGCCGGGACTGTTCCTTTTCGCGCAACAAAGAGGAACGAATTTGCGAGATCAGGAAGCAAGTGATTTCGACCAACCACACCCCATGCCTGCCCAAGCGAAAACAAGGGCGCATGGATCAACTGTGCGTCGGCTGCCACGCTCTGTCTGGCGAAAGCGGATGCGTCAAACGATGGGTAGGTGGAATCGTACGACCGGGGAAGCAATACCGATGTTGGGAGCTTATAATCGGGAAACGGCAGGGCCACTTCCACAGAACCGAACCCGGCCTCGGCTAGCAATCCTGATAGCTCGACGCGGCCGTACGTCGTCGCCGTGCCTTCGCCGTAGAGATCATTGATACCGAACATCGCCTTCGCGAGGTGATCTTCAGGCATGCCCGCGAGGTATTTAAGACCCAGCTGGTTCTCGATCGCAATGACAAGATGCCCGCCGTCGTTGAGGCTTTCGTACGCCTTCTTGAGCCACGTAAGCGCTGGGTTGGTACCTTTACCGAAAATCGAGGAGTACTCAAGCACGCCGATCAAGGTAACCGCGTCGAATTTCTCATCGACCACAAGGTCATCAAAGACTTCGTTGACGATGTTCACGTTTGGAAGATCCCTGCATCGCGACGCGGCGATGGCAGCCCGACGCGGACTCCCCTCAATACCAACGACATCGCCACCGAGCTCGCCAAGAAAGCGTGAAATAGCTCCACAACCCGAACCAATCTCCATCGTGGAGCCGGACAAAATGGAAGCCAGGGGCCTGAGCAGGTTGGCGCGCGTGGCACTCAGATGATATCGGGATGCCCAGTCCGTCTGAGCGGCTTTCAGTTCGTAAGAAAAGAGCGAAACATCGCCCGCCGCCGCAATAATGTCGTGAATCCGATTCTCGGTCTCATCACCATCAGAGTAGGCAAAAGCCTCCGGCTCGCCCTTTCGGAGCCAGAGATTCGAATGAAGATCATAACGCGCCGCCAACGATGCTCTCATTGTTTCTTTCATAATATTTTCTTCAGTTGGCCGACGGACGCATCTGGAGTTCCAGATTGCTGAATCCAACAAATGTGGATCCAAGCACATGCATATGGATCGCGTCATAGCGTCGATCGTGGGGAATTACTTCCGAACCGTCACGACTCGCTACACCAAGGGATATGAAGTAATCGCCCGCACCCATTGCGCAAGTGAAGTTGATATCGATGCGAACTGAAGTTCCGGATTCGCCAAGTAGAGGAATCTCATTCGAATCGAGCATCTCGGAGTTAGTGGCGTACACTGTCACCCCCTCTTTGTTTTTGATGGCGACACCGAGAATGGGGCGATGCACTGTCTGTTCAAACTCGATGGCAATTGCCAGGCTCGCGTGATCGCCTGTCGATACCGACGATGGGTTTTGAACGCCACCTACGTTCAACGAAAAATCGCGAATAAGTGCGCGTCGATCACCCCAACGGTATTCGTGCGCGTTGTAGTTGGGACGGGTAGAGAACGGATCAGAGTGCTCGTCGCCTTCGGAACTCATAAAGCCATCATGAGCACCATCTCCCTCGTCCGTCATGGACAAGGCGTCCGCTTCGACAGCAGGTTTATCCACTCCGAAAAGAAGATCGAGGTACTGATTTACAACGATCTTCGGTTCGCCATCAGACAAAACCACGCCGCCGTCGAGCAAGACGGCGCGGTCGCAATGAGTCACGATCTGCTCGGTCGAATGCGAAACGAAAAGAATTGTAGTACCTGCGTCGCGGAGGTTCTTCAGGCGCGCGAAACACTTCGCCTGAAACTTCGCGTCGCCCACGGCAAGTGCTTCGTCGACGATAAGTATGTCAGGTGTGACATTGCTCGCGACGGCAAACGCAAGGCGAACGTACATGCCGCTGGAATAGGTTTTGACCGGCTGGTCGATGAACTCTCCGATACCGGCGAATGACAGAATGTCTTCAAAGCGGTCATCGATCTCCACCTTCGACAGCCCGAGCAGGCTTCCGTTGAGGTACACATTTTCGCGACCGGTAAAATCCGGATTGAATCCTGCGCCGAGCTCGAGCAGTGCCGCAACACGGCCTTTAACTTCAAGTGAGCCCGTCGACGGAGCAAGGGTCCCACAGATAATTTGAAGTAACGTGGACTTACCGGATCCGTTGCGACCGATAATGCCCACGGTCTCGCCACGACCTACGTCGAAGGAGACGCCGCGGAGCGCATGAAACTGCCTGAACCAGCGATGCTTACGCGATGCGGGACTGAGCATCTGCATCAAGCGATGATGTGGCTTGTCGTAGATCGGAAAGGCCTTGGTGACCTGCTCGACAGAGATCGCCTTATCAGAGGACATCAGCGAATCCTCTTTGTGTCGAAGCAAACCACCCATAGCCTGCGTACATCACCGCAAGCGCGATGACTGCGTAGATTCCCAACCCTTGCCAATCCGGCATATGTTGCCAGAGGCAGACTTCACGGGCCTGATCGATGATAAACGTCAACGGATTGAGCTCGAACCAGCCGCGGTACGAGGCCGGCACCGAGGAAAGTGGGATCATCGCCGAAGACATGAAAAGGAGCGCGGTCGACATAACACCCGTGATCTGGCCGATATCGCGCAGGTACACCCCTAAGGCTGCAAGGGCCCACGCCACACCGAGCGAGAGCATCGCCAGCGGAAGGATCACAACGGGGAAGAAGATAATGGTCCATGCGATTGTGCCTTCCATGAATAGGCGAAGCAGCATGAAGACCATAAGATTCATGAACGCGTGGAAGAGTGCGGAAAGCAACATCGGCCACGGAAGAATCTGAAGGGGAAAGATTACTTTCTTCACGAAGTTGGGCTGTGAGACGACCAACGAGGGAGAACGCGTGAGGCACTCGGAAAAGAGCCCATGAACGATCAGCGCGACGAAAAGGATAATCGAGAAGTGAGTCTGTCCTCCCTCGACCTGCGGCCACTTGTTCTTCATGACAAAGCCGAAGGCGAAGGTATACACGCCAAGCACCAGGAAGGGGCTGATAAGAGCCCAAAGCAAGCCAAAGCTCGCACCGCGATAGCGGCCGAGAACGTCGCGTTTACTCAGTTCCCACACCAGTGATCGATGCCACAGCAAAGCTGAGAAGGGATTGAGGAGCGCGCGAAGTCGGGGTGACTTCTTTGCGTCTATTTGTGTTGAAAAGGCAGTCATGTTCACCATCGAAATCAAGAAGTGTCGGTCAACGCAGCGCCAGGCTGAGCTCGTGGCGAAGGTCTTCAACGTCTTCGACGCCGACAGAAAGGCGGATCAGGCTATCCGAGATGCCCAGGCGCTTCCGATTAGCGGGCGGAATGGAAGCATGGGTCATGATCGCGGGATGTTCGATCAGACTCTCGACGCCGCCGAGAGATTCAGCCAAAGCGAACAGTTGGCAACGCTCGAGCACGCGGCGAGCTTTGCTAAGACCGCCCTTTACCTCGACGGAAATAATTCCTCCGAATCCGTCCATCTGGCGACGCGCCAGTCCGTGCTGGGCATGGCTTTTCAGGCCTGGATAGATCACACGGCTTACCTGCGCATGCGCCTCGAGCCACTTCGCCAGATCCAGTGCGCTTTCGCAGTGCTGCCGCATGCGCAGATGTAGTGTTTTGAGACCACGCATGGCAAGAAAGGCGTCGAAGGGACCGGCGATCGCTCCAACCGAGTTCTGCAGGAAGGCCATCTGCTCCGCGAGTTCCGGGTTCGCGGCGACGACGATTCCACCCACGATATCGGAATGGCCGTTCAGATATTTGGTGGCGGAATGCAGGACGAGATCGGCTCCCCATTCGACAGGCCTTTGCAGCATGGGGGAGCAGAACGTGTTGTCCACAACGACGATCAGCCCATGCTTTTTCGCGAACGCATTGATCGCGCGAAGGTCGACGAGCTTCAGCATCGGGTTCGTGGGCGTTTCAACCCAGATCATCCGGGTGTTCGGCTTGACTGCAGCCTTCAGGGCGGCTGTGTCATTTAGGTCGACGAATGTGAAGTCCAGACCGGCACTCCGGCGCCGGACGCGCTCGAACAGCCTGTACGAGCCACCGTATAGGTCATCCATCGCGATGACGTGGCTACCGGAGTCGAGCAAGTCCAGCACGGTCGCGGCCGCGGCGAGGCCGGACGCAAATGCAAAACCGGCGACACCACCTTCCAGATCGGCGACACATCGCTCATATGCCATACGCGTCGGATTTTGGGTGCGTGAGTACTCGAAGCCCTGATGCTTGCCCGGGCTGGACTGAACATAGGTCGAGGTGGCGTAGATCGGAGTCATGATCGCGCCGGTACTGGGATCGGGGCTCTGGCCAGCATGGATGGCACGCGTGCCGAGGCCCAATTCCACCACTTTCTTGGAAGGCATTGATTTTCCTTGATTTATAAACCGGCATTCAGGTCAAAGTTACATTCGATCTGCTCCTGCCAGTGGGACATATTACACTTGGCAACCCGCTACGCCGGAAGACGAATTTACGGCGAACGGCTGGCGGCACAGTTTGAAACGGGCGCGATGCTGACCGGGTTCGCTTTTAGGTGACTCGAAATGAAAAGGACGGTATGAAAACTCTTCTTGTTACGGGCGGCGCCGGCTTTATCGGCGCCAATTTCGTGCTCCAGGCCGTGGCCGCAGGCGACCGCGTCATCAATCTCGACAAGCTGACGTATGCCGGGAATCTCCGAACACTCACCTCCCTGGAGGGAGACGAACGCCACGTCTTCGTTCACGGCGACATCGGCGACCGCGACCTGATCGCCCGCCTGCTGGCTGAACACCGCCCCGATGCGGTCGTCAACTTCGCCGCTGAAAGCCACGTCGACCGCTCCATCGACGGCCCGGCCGCCTTCATCGAAACCAACGTGGTCGGTACTCTGGGCCTGCTCGAATCCACCCGCGACTATTGGCGCGGACTGGACGAAGCCGCCGGCAAGGCATTCCGCTTCCTCCACGTGTCGACCGATGAGGTCTACGGCTCGCTCGGCGCGGAAGGGTTCTTCACGGAAACCACGCCATACGCACCGAATTCGCCCTACTCCGCCTCGAAGGCCGCGTCCGACCACCTGGTCCGCGCCTTCCACCACACGTACGGCCTGCCGGTCTTGACGACCAACTGCTCCAACAACTACGGCCCCTACCAGTTCCCGGAGAAGCTCATTCCGCTGGTCATTCAGAAGGCGCTGGCCGGTGAGGCCCTGCCTGTCTACGGCGATGGCCTCAACGTTCGCGACTGGCTTTACGTAGAAGATCACTGCAGCGCCATCCGTCGTGTCCTCGACGCGGGCCGCATAGGTGAGACATACAACGTCGGCGGCAACTCCGAGCGCGCGAACATCGCGGTCGTGAAGACCATCTGCGCGATCCTTGACGAGGTCGCCCCGCTGGCCGACGGCAAGCCGCATGAGGGCCTCATCACCTTTGTCCGGGACCGCCCGGGCCACGACCGTCGCTACGCGATTGATGCGAGCAAGCTGAAGGACGAACTCGGCTGGACGCCGGAACACACGTTCGAATCGGGCATCCGCGCCACGGTGCAGTGGTATCTCGATAACCGGCCGTGGGTCCAGGGCATCCTCGACGGCAGCTACCAGCTGGAGCGACTCGGCTCATGACGACCAAGGGCATCATTCTCGCCGGCGGTTCCGGCACCCGGCTCTATCCGATCACCAAAGCGGTCAGCAAGCAGCTGCTGCCGGTGTATGACAAGCCGATGATCTATTACCCGCTGGCGACCCTGATGCTGGCCGGCATCCGGGATGTCCTGGTGATCAACACCCCGCATGAGCAGGAGCTGTTCCAGCGCCTGCTAGGCGACGGAAGCCAGTGGGGCATCAACATCACCTACGCCGTGCAGCCCTCTCCGGATGGCCTCGCCCAGGCGTTCATCATCGGCAAGGACTTCATCGGCAACGATCCCAGCTGCCTGGTTCTGGGCGACAACATCTTCTACGGTGTCGGCCTGACCGAGCGCATGAAGCGTGCGGCCTCCCGCGAAAGCGGTGCCACCGTGTTCGGTTACTTTGTGAAGGACCCGGAACGCTATGGCGTGGCCGAATTCGATGCGAACGGCAAGGTCATTGGCCTGGAAGAGAAGCCGGTCAAGCCCAAGTCGAGCTATGCCGTCACCGGTCTGTATTTCTACGACAACCGGGCGGTCGACTATGCAGCCAATCTCAGGCCTTCGCCGCGCGGCGAGCTGGAGATCACCGACCTCAATCGTTGCTACCTCGACGACCAGTCGCTGCACCTCGAGCAGCTCGGACGTGGCTATGCGTGGCTGGACACGGGCACGCACGAGTCGTTGATGGAGGCTGGCGAATACATCCAGACGATCGAAAACCGCCAGGGCCTCAAGGTCTGCTGCCCGGAAGAGATCGCCTACGTCAACAAGTGGATCGACGCCGAGCAACTGCTCAGGCTCGCCGAGCCCCTCGCCAAGACCGGCTACGGCCAGTACCTCCAGAATCTGATCAAGCAAGGCTACGTCGGATGAAGTTCACCGAAACCTCCCTGCCCGGCTGCATCGTGATCGAACCTCAGGTCTTCGGTGACAGCCGTGGGTTCTTCTACGAAAGCTATAACGAAGCGAAGTACCGCGAAGCCGGCATCGACCGCCGCTTCGTTCAGTCCAATGTGTCGCGGTCGGCCCGTGGCGTGCTTCGCGGGCTTCACTATCAGTGGCCGAATCCCCAGGGCAAGCTGGTCAGCGTGCTTGAGGGCGAAGTCTATGACGTGGCCGTCGACATCCGTCGCGGCTCGCCCACGTTCGGCAAGTGGGCCGGTGTCATGCTCACGGCGGAGAACCATCGTCACTTCTGGATCCCGGAGGGCTTCGCGCACGGCTTTTGCGTCGTTTCCGAGCACGCCACCTTCTCCTATCAGTGCACCGACCTTTATAACGCGCAAGCCGACGGCGGCGTCCGCTGGGACGATCCCGCCATTGGCGTGGACTGGCCGATCTCGGAGCCGCTCCTTTCCGACAAGGACAGGAAGGCGCCGTTGCTGGCGGATATCGCCGAGGACCGCCTGCCGGAGTTCCGGCCGTGAAGATCCTGTTGCTCGGCGCCAACGGCCAGCTTGGCCAGACCTTCCTGAGTCAGGGCGGCCTCGCGAAGCGCGGCGAGCTCGCGGCCGCCTCGCGTGACGGCGTACTGACCGTCGCCGCGGCTCGCGGTGTCGTGGGTGACCTGGGTGACCTCAGCGCACTCGAAGCTCTGCTCGATGCGGAACGCCCCGATATCGTCGTCAATACCGCCGCCTATACGGCAGTGGACAAAGCGGAGAGCGACGAAGCCAACGCGACGCGCGTCAACGGTGAAGCGCTCGGCGTCATCGGTCACTGGGCCGCCCGTCAGGGCGCTCTGGTTGTCCACTATTCGACCGATTACGTGTTCCCCGGCGACGCGTCGACACCTTACGCCCCGGACGCGACCACAAGTCCGCAGGGCGCCTATGGCCGGAGCAAGCTTGCGGGGGAAGAAGCGCTCCGTAACAGCGACGCGGCTCACCTCATCCTGCGCACGGCGTGGGTCTACTCGGCCGTGGGTAACAATTTCCTCCGCACCATGCTCCGACTTGGCGCGGACCGGGACGAACTGCGGGTTGTCGCCGACCAGAGCGGCACGCCGACGACGACCACGCTGATCGTCGAGGGCACGCTGGCCGCCATCGACCGGTATCTGGCGGCATCGGAGACCGGGCGCAGGGCGTTGACGGGCACGTACCACTTGACCGCGTCGGGCCAGACCACATGGCACGGGTTCGCCGACGCCATTTTCGAGGGCGCCGCTGCCAGGGGCCTGCTCGCCAAACGGCCGACCGTTCACGCGATCCCCAGTAGCGAGTTCCCGACGCCTGCCAAACGCCCGGCCTATTCGGTGCTGGCCAACGCCAGTTTCGCCACCACCTTCGGATATCCCCTGGCCGACTGGCGCGATGGGCTTAACGCGACGCTCGATCAGCTTTCGAACCAGTGAGGCAAGTATGTTGATTCCTCTTATCCTCAGCGGTGGTAGCGGCACGCGCCTGTGGCCGATCTCGCGCCGTAACCTGCCCAAGCAGTTCTTATCGCTGGCAGGCAAGGAAACGCTGTTTCAACAGACACTCCTGCGTGCGGCTGCGCTCCCGGATGCGGCCGCCCCGATTGTGGTCGCCAGCGACGAGCAGCGTTTCCTCGCCGCGGAGCAGCTGCAGGAACTGCACATCGTCGATGCAAACATCCTGCTCGAGCCCGTGGCCCGCAACACGGCGCCCGCGATCGCGGTCGGCGCCCTCCAGGCCATCGAACGCGATGCGGACGCTCTTATCCTGGTCCTGCCCGCCGACCATCTGATCGGTGACACCGACGCCTTCACGAATTCGGTGGCCCGTGCCCGGTCTCTTGCCGAACAGGGCTGGCTGGTAACCTTCGGGATCCGGCCGGACCGCGCGGAAACCGGCTTCGGCTACATCCGTCGTGGCGACGGACTCGAAGGCGATACCTTCCGCGTCGCCGAGTTCGTCGAGAAGCCAAAGCTCGAAGTGGCCGAGGGCTATCTGGCCAGCGGAGAATACGACTGGAACTCGGGCATGTTCCTGTTTCAGGCGTCGCGCTATCTCGACGAGTTGCAACAGCATGCTCCCGCCATGCTCGACGCAGCGAAGGCCGCCTTCGCCAGGGCCAACACCGACCTCGACTTCATTCGCCTGGATACAGAGGCATTCGCCGCCGCCCCCAGCGATTCCATCGACTATGCCGTCATGGAAAAGACCGCACGAGCGGCCGTCGTGCCCGTCGGCTGTGGGTGGAGCGATATCGGCTCATGGGACGCATTGTGGATGGCCGCCGAGAAAGATGCCGACGGCAATCACTTCGAAGGCGACGTCATTGCGCTCGACACGAAGGGATCGCTCATTCGGTCGCATGATCGCCACCTGGTGGCGACGATCGGGCTCGAGGACGTCGTGGTCGTGACGACGCCGGATGCGACGCTCGTCGCGCGACGGGATGCTTCCCAGGACGTGAAGAAGATCGTCGAGCAACTGAAGGCTGCCGGCCGCAGCGAGCATGATCTTCACCGCGTGGTGCGTCGCCCCTGGGGAAGCTACGACTCACTGGAGTCGGGCGACCGTTTTCAGGTCAAACGCATTGTGGTCAAACCCGGTGCCGCGCTCAGCCTGCAGATGCACCACCACCGTGCCGAGCACTGGATCGTGGTCAAGGGCGTTGCGGAAGTAACTTGCGACGATAAGGTATTCCTGCTGGCGGAGAACCAGAGTACCTATCTGCCGCTGGGCAGCCGCCACCGTCTGCGCAACCCGGGCAAAGTGCCGGTTGAGTTGATCGAAGTACAGTCGGGCGCCTATCTGGGCGAAGACGATATCGTCAGGTTCGACGACGTTTACGGTCGCGCCTGATACCGTCTCAATCGCAGTAAAGAACGAGGGGCCGCGGGGCCCCTTTTTCATTGCCCGATCAACGACGAAATTTCCGCGGTGCGCGACCGCATAAGTGCAGCGTCGCCACGCGCCTCCACGTTCAGACGGAGCAACGGCTCGGTATTCGACGACCGCAGATTGAACCGCCAGTCGCCAAAGTCGGCGCTGATGCCATCCACGCGATCGATGGCCGGCTGCATGTCGTCATAAAACGCCATGACCCGCGCGACCGTCTCGGCGGCATTCGCGACAACAAAGTTGACCTCGCCGCTGCAGGGATAGGCCGCCATGCGTTTTGCCAACATCTGGGCGAGACTCACGCCACTCCGGGACACCCGCTCCGCGACGAGCAACCACGGAATCATCCCCGAGTCGCAATAGGCGAACTCGCGAAAATAGTGATGGGCACTCATCTCACCGCCGTAGATTGCATCCTCGGCGCGCATACGCTCCTTGATGAAGGCATGGCCCGTCTTGCTCTCGATCGGTACGCCCCCCGCTTGCGTCACCATGTCGATGGTGTTCCAGGTCAAGCGGGGATCGTGGATGATCTTTGCTCCGGGATGCTTCTCCAGAAGCTGTGCGGCGAGCAGGCCGACGACGTAATAGCCCTCTATGAAGGTGCCGCGGGCATCGAACAGGAAGCACCGATCGAAGTCGCCGTCCCATGCGATACCGAAATCCGCTCCGTGAGTCACCACCGCGTGCGCCGTCGCATCACGATTCTCCGGAAGCAGAGGATTGGGAATACCGTTCGGGAAGGTGCCGTCCGGTTCGTGGTTCACCCGGATGAACTCAAAAGGCAGGTGCGCATCGAGCAAGTCGATGATGCCTCCCGCTCCGCCATTCCCGGCATTTACGACGATCTTCAACGGCGCCAAAGCCGCCACGTCGATATAGCCGAGCAAATGAGCGATGTATGCGGACTTATCGTGGTCATGATCCACGGCACCGCGAGATGTCGCACCCTCGCCGAAAGTATTTTCCTCGACCATCCGCTCGATATCGCGCAGGCCAGTATCTCCGCTGATGGGACGAGCACCCTCGCGAACCAGCTTCATCCCGTTGTAGTCGATCGGATTATGGCTCGCCGTCACCATGATCCCGCCGGCGACGTTGCGATGAAAGGTCTGGAAGTAGACCTCTTCCGTGCCACACAAGCCGATATCGATCGCGTCGCGCCCCTCGTCGTTCAGGCCACGAACAACGGCGGCGGCAAGCGTCGGGCTGTCCAGCCGGATGTCGTAACCGACCACAACCTGTCCGGGGCCCACGGTCCGGGCGAACGCGCGGCCAACCCGGTAGGCGACGTCCTCATTCAGCTCGTCGGGAACCCGACCGCGAATGTCGTAGGCTTTGAAGCACTTCATGGGGCATGTCCGGGAAGGATCGAGCCCCATTTTCACCGAGGACGCCGCTGGCCTCAAGGAATCGGGAATTAGGCGGGGGCGCGACCGTCGTGGAGCATCCACGCCAACGTCGAGCGCAAGGGGATGACGTCCAACGGACCGATAAGCTGGCGCAATAGGCGATTGTCACCCGTCAGCCGCGCCACTTCGTTCCCGCGGACGAAGGCGGGATTGACCTTGATCTCGATCTCGTACCCTGCCAGTTCCTGCATCATGTCGATCACCTCCAGCAGGGAGACCGATACGCCGGAACACAGGTTCACTGTCCCGCCCGCCGCGTCAGCAGAGAGCAGGCGAACGTACGCATCGGCGACGAAGCGGACGTCCTGGAAATCGCGCGCGACGTCGATATTGCCTAGCTCGATCAGTCGCTCACCGCGCCGGAAGTGATCGACGATTTTGGGAAGGAGGAAATTTTCCGACTGGCCCACACCCGTGTAATTGAATGGTCGCGCCAGGACGATAGGCAGTCGGTTCGTCCAGAGTTTCGCCATGTATTCCATAGCGAGCTTGCTGACCGCATAGTCATTGGCCGGCGCAGGCTCTACGGATTCGTCGAGCAACTCGACCGGATTGTTGCCATACACATTCGCACTACTGGCCAGCAGAACCGAGCGAGGGCGTTCCGGTAAGGACGCCAACGCCTCAAGCAGATGACGCGTACCGACCACGTTCGTGCGATAGATCGCATCGACATCACCGTGCGCGACGAAGGCGATCGCCGCCAGGTGAATCACCGCGTCCGGGCGAGCGAGTGCAACGGTCTTCTCGACACCGGCACGATCCAGCAGATCGACAGGTGACGATGAAAGCTGGTCCGGCGTCTCAGTCAGGGCCACGACTTCATGCCCCGCCTGGGTCAGGGCCGCCGTTACGTAGCGCCCGGTAAAGCCGGCATGACCGGTGACCAGTACCCGGAGCGGCTGGAGGTCAGTACGAGGCGTCACGTTCGTTCCGACGCAGGTCGGCCTCGACCATCATGCGACACAGGTCCTCGAGGGTCGTCTCGGCCTTCCAGCCAAGCTTATCGAATGCCTTGCCGGCATCACCGATCAGCATGTCGACCTCCGCCGGACGGTAGAACTTCGGATTGACCCGAACCAGCGTCTTTCCCGTCGCATGACAGGTGCCCGTCTCGCCCTCGTCCTTGCCGCTCCATTCGATCTGGATACCGACGGCTGTGAACGCCAGGGTGACGAAGTCACGTACCGTCACCGTGCGATTGGTGGAAAGCACGAAGGTGTCCGGTTCGTCGGCCTGCAGCATCCGCCACATGCCCTCGACGTATTCTTTCGCGAAGCCCCAATCACGCTGGGCATCGAGGTTACCCAGTTCCAGGACATCCAACTTGCCGAGTTTGATCTTCGCGACGGCGTCGGTGATCTTGCGCGTCACGAACTCACGCCCGCGCAACGGCGACTCGTGATTGAACAGGATGCCGCTGGAACCAAAAATACCGTACGACTCGCGGTAGTTGACCGTCATCCAGTGCGCGTAAAGCTTGGCCACGCCATAAGGACTGCGCGGGTAAAACGGCGTGTCCTCGCGTTGCGGTACGGCCTGCACCTTGCCGAACATCTCCGACGTCGACGCCTGATAGAAGCGGATCTTCGGGTTGATGATGCGAATGGCTTCCAGCATGTGCAACGCACCGATGCCCGTGATCGCCGCCGTGGTGGCGGGTTGATCGAACGAAACACCCACGTAGCTCTGAGCTGCCAGGTTGTAGACCTCCGTGGCACCGGTCTGCTGAAGCAGACGGATCGCGGAGCCCCCATCGGTCAGGTCGAACTCGACCAGATGGAGGTTCGGGTGATTCTGGATACCCAGTTCTTCAATACGCCAGAAATTGACCGAACTGGTGCGCCGGTAGGTGCCGTAGACGCGGTAGCCCTTGGCGAGCAGCAGCTCAGCCAGATAGGCGCCATCTTGTCCGGAGATACCGGTGATCAGTGCTGTCTTCATGGAGTCCAAACAGGTTAAATGATTGATTTTACTAAAACTCGGCGACCGAACACGGTCATGCTGGACGCCATCATCGCATCGATGGTTGTCAGCGACCAAGGCCGCAGCCGATGGCCGGCACCGCCGCAACTCACCCCCTTCGATCTTCGGGCTCGGTAAGCATTGAAGGCTGTCGTAAGCATAGGTACATTTGCGCGGCTACCCGGGATGTTCGTCTATACCAATCAAGGAAAAGATATGGCGTACAGGAAAATTCGCTCGCTCGCTGCGCCCGTAATCGCTTACCTCTTGGCAGGACAAGCCATCGCTACGGCGCCACTTCCTAGCGGCTCATTCGCGATGCTCGATTCATCCAAGGGGTGCCCCGTCGGCACTCCAAACGCCGCGACGTGTTATTTGACGCGCCCAGATCAGGCGCTAAAGGTCATTCAGAACCTGCAGCGAGCAGGCGTCGAATACTTCATGATCCCTTCCGCGCTTCCAGAGGAAGCCGAAGTAATAGCCGACGCAATCGACGCGAAATCTGCGAAGTTCCTGACCTATGAGCGATGGTCCTTCGAAGCAGCGGTTGGAGCCGACGGCACGTTCGATTGTGCGACGTACACCTCCGAGAGAATTGAAAAATTCCTAATCCCCTTGAAGGTGAGCCACCCTACATCATTCGTTGGATTGCAGTTAAAGGATGAGCCGTCACGCCCTGATCATGCAAACTTAGGTGCTCTTGCCGCCTGCGTGCGTAAGGTACCGGCGTTAGCCGACTTGAAGGTATTCGTAAATCTTCTCCCGGCTAACGCAAACGATGCTGCACTAAATGGTTCTGGCCCGGATAATGGCGTAGCGGGAGCCATTGAACCGGAAGCTTATGGCGTGAGCTGCGCGACGAACTCCATTTCGGACCGGACTAAGCTCGTGGCGATGACAGATCGCTACACACATTACGTCACGTCAGCACTCGACGCGATAAAGCCAGACTACGTTGCCTTCGACTTGTACCCCTTCAACGCGAAGCTACGAACTTGCTCAGTTGCACGGGAGCAGCTCATGACTGCCAACATGAGCGTAATCGCTCAGCAGGCAAATGCGCGGGGCATTGTTCCCATTGCATACCTACAGAACTACCAGTTGAGCGTTCCGAACGGTTCACCCGACAGCCCGGAGCACGCATCTTTTCGCGATCTCCGTTGGTATGCCGCTTTCTTTTATGCGTTCGGTGGACGAGGAACAGCGAACTTCCTGAGCCATGATCAAGGCCAGAACTTCGGCATGTTGGACGCGAACAACGAACCGAGAGATATCGCCATCGAACAGGAAAGCGTTTTCGGATTCACCCATCAAGTGCAAGACGCTCTCAGGGGATACGACTACGTCGACTTCGTTGCACCTTGGCTTGGAGTAACCAGCGGATCGATGGTCGGCTGGCTGCCTTCCGAAAACATCATGGCAAGCGAGTTCGCCAGTCAGAGTGGCGGGAGCGACATCGTCATATTCGTGACTAGGCCTAACGGCACAGTGTCATCAGTGCCGACCGGCCTCAACAAGTGGCGGACCAAAATCGAGAGACTTAACTTTGGATCCGGCCTATGGGAGACCGTAGGTCAGAGCACCAATGCGATCACTGTCGACTTCGGCGATCTTCCCGCTGCCGTATATCGATTGACCGACTGATCATTCGCGAAACCGATCAGGTGTGGCCGCGGATGCAACCAGATCCCCGGTCACACTGCATTCTATCCGAGTACTCGAGAAAGGTGACGTCACGCTCGTCGACCGCGAAACCTTGAGATAACGGCGGGGACTGCCCCTCCCTCAAGCCGCGTAGCCAGTGATTCGTGCCAGTGACCGCATCACGATCCCCCTAGCCGGAACATCGTGCGTCACCACGGCGCCAGCACCCACCGTGGCCCGTTCGCCGATCTCAATACCAGGCAGGATGGTTGCCTCACTCTCAATCGAGGCCCCTCGCCGTACATGTGTTTGCGAGAAAGCATCTGGCCTCACCCGCGACCGCTGCATACGAGACGCGGGTCCGGGCGCCGAGCTTCAGCGCTTGGACGTCGGCCGTCGCGTGAATCGACGGCGCATCACTCATTCCACGGTCACCGACTTGGCCAGGTTACGCGGCTGATCCACATCCGTCCCGCGCATGACAGCCACGTGGTACGCAAGCAGCTGCATCGGAATGGTAAACACGGCCGGCGCGATCAGATCGCCACCGCCGTCGACACGCACCGTCGCGATGTTGTCCTGCGAATCCTCGTCCAGCTCCGCGCGCTCGTCGGCGAAGACGATCAGCTCACCACCACGTGCGCGAACTTCCTGCAGGTTGGACTTCAGCTTGTCCAACAGCGGACCATTCGGGGCCACGGCCACGATCGGCATATTTTCGTCGACCAGCGCCAACGGGCCGTGCTTCAGTTCGCCCGCCGGATAAGCCTCGGCGTGGATGTACGAGATTTCCTTCAGCTTGAGCGAGCCTTCGAGTGCCACCGGGAACTGCGCACCACGCCCCAGGAACAGCGCATGCTGCTTGGCCACGAAGTGGTCGGCGATCGTGACGATCTCCGGCTCACTTTTCAGCGCATTCTCAATATAGCGCGGCAGCGACTGCAATTCCTTGCAGTGCTCGAGGTACTTTGCGTTGTCGAGTCCACGACGACGACCGAGATCCAGCGCCAGCAGCGCGAACGCGGTGAGCTGGGTGGTAAAAGCCTTGGTGGAGGCTACGCCGATCTCCGGGCCCGCTCGCGTCATCAGACGCAGATCGGACTCACGCACGACGGACGACTCGGGCACGTTGCAGATGGCGAACGTAGCGAGATAACCGCGACGACGCGATTCACGCATGGCCGCCAGGGTATCGGCGGTTTCGCCCGACTGGGAGACGGCGACGAACAGCGTGTTCTCGGGCACGACGACATCGCGGTAGCGGTATTCGCTGGCCACTTCGACGACGACCGGGATACGGGCGAATTCCTCGATCCAGTACTTGGCGACCATACCGGCGTGGTAGCTCGTACCGCAGGCCACGATATGGATGGCGTGCGTCTTGTCGAGGATCGGGTCGGCGTCGATGCCGAAGATATTGGGCAACACCCCGTGCGGACCGATGCGCCCTTCGAGCGTGTCGGCCACGGCACGCGGCTGCTCGAAGATCTCCTTCTGCATGTAGTGGCGGTATTCGCCGCGCTCGACTGAGTCGGCACTGATCTCGCTCTCGTGCGCGGTGCGGTCGACGCGCTTGCCGTCGAGATCGAACACCTCGACGGTTTCACGGGTGATCTCGACGACGTCGTCTTCCTCGAGGTACATCATCCGGTTGGTGACCTTGATCAGCGCCTGCGCGTCCGATCCGAGGAAGTGCTCACCGATGCCGATGCCGACCAGCAGCGGGCAGCCGCGGCGGGCACCGACGATGCGCTCGGGCTCGTCCAGGCTCATCACCGCGATGGCGTAGGCGCCTTCGAGTTCGCGCACGGCGGCGGTAACCGCTTCGCGCAGCGGCTTGCCGGCCTGCACGTGCTCATCGATGACCGCGCCCATCACTTCCGTATCGGTCTCGGAATGGAAGGTACGACCCTTCGCCTTCAGACCTTCACGCAGCGACGCGTAGTTCTCGATGATGCCGTTGTGCACGATAGCGATCCGGCCCTGTACGTGCGGATGCGCGTTCTTTTCGCTGGGCACGCCGTGCGTGGCCCAGCGCGTGTGTGCGATGCCAGTGCCACCGGGGACGGGATCGGCGTCGTACAGCGCTTCCATCTCGCGAACCTTGCCCTTCGCACGCACCCGGCGAATCTCGCCGGCGTCCGCGATGGCCATGCCCGCGGAATCGTAGCCGCGATACTCGAGGGCTTTGAGGCCAGCGATCAGAATGGGTGCGATATCACGCTGGGCGACAGCGGCGACGATTCCACACATGGTTCAGAATCCTTATCAGTTAACTTTGCGGCGCAGGTAGTTGAGCAGGTCGATCCGGGTGATCAGACCGAGGAACTGGTCGCCGTCGACGACGATGGCCACGTGCCCCTTCTCGAACACGGGCAAGAGTGCCTCGATCGGCTCCCGGACCTGGAGCATTTCCGGCGAAGCGATCATCGCGGTGGACACGGGGTCGCGGAACTTCGCCTCGTCGGCATGCACGTGAAGCAGCACGTCCGATTCGTCGAGGATGCCGACAATACGGTCGCCTTCCATCACGGGAAGCTGCGAGACGTCGTAGAGCTTCATGCGGTTATAGGCGGTCACGAGCATGTCGTCCGGCTTGATCACGACCGTATCGCGCTGGGCATACGGACGCAGGATCAGATCGCGCAGGTCGTTGTAGCGCTCGCGTTCCAGGAAGCCGTTGTCCAGCATCCAGTAGTCGTTGTACATCTTCGACAGGTATTTGTTGCCGGTATCGCAGACCAGCGTGACCACGCGCTTGGGCGTGGTCTGTTCGCGGCAGTATTTCAGCGCGGCGGCGAGCAGCGTGCCGGTGGAGGAGCCGCCGAGGACCCCCTCCTTCGCCAGCAGTTCGCGCGCGGCCAGGAAGCTTTCCTTGTCGGTGATGGCGAATGCCTTCTCGACGAGCGAGAAGTCGCTGATCGATGGCAGGAAATCTTCACCGATGCCTTCGACCATCCAGCTGCCGGACTTCTCCGAGAGGGTCCCCTCGTTGATGTACTCGGCAAGGATGGAGCCCACCGGATCCGCGAGGATGATCCGCGTGTTCGGCGAGTGCTCTTTCAGATAGGCGGTCAGGCCGCTCATGGTGCCGGACGAGCCACAGCCGACCACGATGGCGTCGACCTTGCCGTCCATCTGCGCGAGGATTTCCGGCCCCGTCGTCTGCACGTGCGCGAGCGGGTTGTCCGGGTTGCCGAACTGGTTGATGAAGTACGCGCCCGGGGTTTCGCGCGCGATGCGCTCCGCCATGTCCTGGTAGTACTCCGGATGTCCCTTGGCGACATCCGAACGGGTCAGCACCACTTCCGCACCCATCGCCTTGAGGTTGAAGATCTTTTCCCGGCTCATCTTGTCCGGCACGACCAGCACGAGCCGGTAGCCCTTCTGTTGGGCGACCAGAGCCAGGCCGAGACCAGTATTGCCGGCGGTACCTTCCACGAGGGTGTCGCCCGGCTTGATCTTGCCGGCGCGCTCGGCGCCTTCGATCATCGACATGCCGATACGGTCCTTGACGGATCCGCCCGGGTTGGCGCTCTCAAGCTTGAGAAAGAGCTCGCACGGGCCCGCGTCCAGGCGCTGGGCGCGCACCATCGGGGTATGACCGATCAGGTCGAGGACGCTGTCATGAACACTCATTGAAACTCCAATCGTCTGGAACGGCGCGGCCCCTGCGACCTCGCCCTATGGGCGCACATCATAAAGGGTGTGCCCGTGAACGGATGCCCGGCTGATCGGCGGAGGCGAAAGGGCGTAGGGGAGGGTCGCGCGCAGGGCGCGCTCCTACACATGCAAAACGGGCACCTTTCGGCGCCCGTCGGTCAATTAATGAACTGATTGTGGGTGGTCAGTGTGGCGACTGTTGCCACCTATCCCACATTCGTTGGAGCTTTTCCTTCGCCTGCAGCTTTTCCCTCTTGAGGCCCACAAGGCTTGCGTCGTCGATAGGCAGACAGCCGATATTGGCGTCATGCAACTTGGTATCGAGTTCCTGGTGGCGATAGAAGAGACGACGGGTTTCCGCACTGGCGTGGATGAACTTGTCGACGTCGTCGCGCTGCTGGTTTTCGAACATTGCAAACTCCTCGCGGTGGGATCGGCCCGATGCGCGGGCAGGTCGTGAGGGGAGCCATGCGGGCTAGTTCTTCGCATGCTCCGGCAGGACCGGCACCCTGAATTTTTCGGGTGCCGGGAGACCGAAGCTACTCCGCTAGCCATACGCCTGCAAGAGCGATATTTCTCAGTTGCCGTCGGTTTTCTTGCTCTTTTTCGGTGCAGGCGTGGAGGCTGGCGCCCCACCGTCGGACGAGTTCATATCGCGCATGGCGCGCGCGGCGGCCTCGGCCAGCGCGGCCTGCTTCTTGGCGGCGTTAGCCACCTTGGCCTGTGCCGCGGCGACCTGTTTGGCCTTGTCGCCTTCAGCCTTGGCCTGCTCCAGCGCCTGGGCATAGTCGACGCCCTGCTGCTGCAGGCGGGCGGCCTCTTCCTGGATCATCTGGTTCTGGGCACGCTGCTGCTCGAGCTGGCGACGGGCCATCTCGGCGTCGAGCCGACTGGCCTCCAGCAGGATGGCGTCGTGCTCGCGGTCCAGCTGGGCGCTCTTGGCCTGAGCATCCTGGTACTGGGCCATCGCCTTGGCGATGTCCACCCGGCGCTCGGCGACATACAGCAAATGGCCGTGCTCCTTGTCCTTGGGACGGAACTGGGCCATCTGGCTGATCGCTTCGCGGGCGCGAGCCTGTTCAGCCTGGGCGTAATTGCCCAGCACCGGGTCTGACGACAGCTGGTCCAGGCTCGAGTTGAGACGGCGGATGTCCAGGTCGTCCGTGGCGGCCATGGCACTGCCCGTGGCAAGCGCAAGGGCCAGCGCGGAGGTAAGGAGGGTCGAACGCTTCATCACTGGCCTCCCTGGTTGGTGGACGGCTGGATCTGGTTGCCCGAATTGTCATTCAGGGGCTGGGTCTGACCACCGACCGGCGGCTGCGTGCTGTCCGTCGGCTCGGGCAGGACCGATTCGGTTTCCTGCACGTTGGTCGGGATGGGCACCGTGTCGTTGGCATGGTTGTCGATCATCTCGACGCGCATGCGGGAGTTTTCCTGACTCTTGGCCGTGTTCTGGGCGCGGGCGGCACCCAGACGGGCCTTGGCCCGGGCCAGTTCGCTGTCGGCACGCGACTCGTCGGCGAGCACCGCCGCCTCGTCGTACTTGCGGCTGGCCATCGCGGCCTGCGCCTGACGGAATTTTCCCTGCGCATAATCGAGATCGACCGGCGCATAATCGGCCGCTCCGGCGTCTCTGGCAGCCTGCAGCTGGGCCAGTGCCTGGTTCATCGAGCCGTCGGGTGGGGGGGCGCTGGCACAGCCGGCGAGCGTAGCGATACCAAGGCCCAGGGCGGCCTGAGCAATGAGCCGGCGGCCCTTGGAAAGGGCTTTCGACGGCAAGTTGTGCACCATCACTCGTTCCTCGTACAGGTTTGCGAGATATTGTCGATATATATAACGGTCAGGCTATGACCTCGACTCGATTGTAATGAACGTCCGGGGGTTTAGGTGGATATCGGTTATTTCCTTAAGCTGATGGTGGACAAGGGCGCGTCGGATATGTTCCTGACGACCGGCGCCCCTGTGAACATCAAGGTGGAAGGCAAGCTGTACCCGTTGGGAAATACCGGCCTGCCGAGCGGCATGGTCAAGAAGATCGCCTATTCGCTCATGGACGAGGGTCAGGTGCCGCAGTTCGAGCGCGATCTCGAGCTGAACATGGCCCTGGCCGTGAAGGAAGCCGGCCGCTTCCGTATCAACGTGTTCAAGCAGCGCGGCGAGATCGGCATGGTCATCCGTGCCATCAAGAGCGAGATCCCCTCGCTGGAAGAACTGCAGCTGCCGACGATTTTCCGCGATCTGATCATGGAGCCACGCGGCCTGATCCTGGTCGTAGGCGCCACCGGCTCGGGCAAGTCCACCACCCTGGCGGCCATGCTCGACCACCGCAACAGCAACAGTTCGGGCCATATCCTCACCATCGAGGACCCGATCGAGTACCTGCACCGGCACAAGCGCTCCATCGTCAACCAGCGTGAGGTGGGACTGGATACCCACAGCTATCACGAGGCGCTGAAGAACGCGATGCGCGAGGCCCCGGACGTCATCATGATCGGTGAGATCCGCGACACCGAGACGATGGAGGCGGCCATCTCGTTCTCCGAGACCGGTCACCTGTGCCTGGCCACCCTGCACTCGAACAACGCCGACCAGACCCTGGAGCGCATCCTCAACTTCTTCGGCGAATCGGCGCACAAGAACGTGCTGATGAACCTCGCCCTCAACCTGCGCGCGGTGATCAGCCAGCGCCTGGTGATCGGCAAGGACGGCCGCCGCATGCCGGCGACCGAGGTGCTGCTCAACACCCCGCTGATCCGCGACATGATCCGCCGCGGCCAGATCCACGAGGTGAAGGACGCCATGGACCGCAGCCTGCAGGAAGGCATGCAGACCTTCGACCAGTCGCTCTACCGCCTGTACAAGGACGGCAAGATCACGCTCGAGGAGTGCCTGAACAAGGCGGATTCGCGCGATGGCCTGGCGCTGAAGATTCGTCTGTCGGAAGGTGCGACGGGCAATGAGTTTGCTTCGAGCGATCCCTACGGAATCGGGGTCTGACACCACCCACTAATGTAGGAGCGCGCCCCGCGCGCGACAGCCGCGAGACAGGGGTCGCAGAGTCACCGCTTCTTCGCTTCGTTGGTTTTTCGCGCGCGGGGCTGTAATGGCCGGGTTTTTCAGGACCACCAAGTAGGAGCAAAATCTCCTGCGAGGTGAATCATGGCTCATAGAAAAATTCCGGCAGCGGTCAAAGCCGAGGCAATACGACTGGTGGTCGAGGTGGGATATACCCCGCCTCAAGCCGCTCAGATGATGGGTCTGGGGCCGACGGCCCTGAGGCGATGGGTGGAGGAATGGCGTGAACGGCAAGCGGCGATACCGGACGATCCGGTGGAGCAGCGGCGCCTCATCGCGCAGCTTCAGGGACAGCTGAAAGCCTCTGAAGACGCTCGTGCGGTGTTGGCACAGGAGCGTGACGTCCTAAAAAAACAGTTGCCCTCTCACCTGGCCGCCATCTTGCGAAAGCCGAGATCGTCCAAAAGGTGAGAGGGGATTTGTCGATACGACAGGTCTACGCGATTCTTGGCTGGCCCCGGAGCCGGCACTACGCCCCCGTCAAGGCGGCTCCCGCCATCGACGAAGGGCTTGCCCAGACCGCTCTGGCCATTCATCGGGATAGTCGCCGCAGCTATGGCGCACGCCGCCTTGCGCGCAGCCTGTGCCGGCACGGCTTTCGTGTGGGTCGCGAACGGGCGGCGACACTGATGCGCCGGCTGGACATTCGACTGAGGAAGAAGCGGTTTCATTACGCCAGACGCAACACGAAACCTGCACCGGCCGAAAATATCGTCAACCGACAGTTCGATCCGGCGCGTCCCAACCAGACCTGGGCCGGCGACATCACCTTCATCCGAACGGGCCAGGGCTTCCTCTATCTGGCCATCGTGGTCGATCTGTACTCCCGGCGAATCGTCGGCTGGGCCACAAGCCACACGCCCGATTCACGACTGGCCATCAAGGCCAACGAACTGGCCATCGGCTTGCGCCAGCCGGCTCCCGGGTTAGTCATCCACACCGACCAGGGCGCCTCGTACACCTCCGATCGCTACACCCAACATCTGGCCCGGCACGGCATCGTTCAAAGCATGAGCCGAAAGGGGAACTGCTGGGACAACGCCGTCGTCGAACGCGTCTTCCGAAGCCTTAAACAGGAGTGGTTCGGCGAGGAAACCTTCCCGACCCGAGCTCTGGCATCACAAGACGCGATCGACTACCTGGTTCGCTATTACAACCACGAGCGCCTGCACTCCGCGCTCGACTACCGCCCGCCAGCCGAGTTTGAGAGGATGGCGGCTTAACGCTCCTATGCGTGGTCCTCAAATACCCGGCCACTACAGGCGCGCTCCTACACGGTTTGGGGTCAGGCTGGAGCGTCTGGCTGAACTTCCGGGGCCGCCCGCTGGAACGCCTCGAGCGCCTGGCATGCCTCCACCACTCGCCGGATCGTCGGATACGGCGCCAGATCCACCCCCCAGCGCACCGCGTTGTAGAACTGCGGGACGAGACAGCAATCGGCCAGCGTCGGCGTATCGCCATAGCTGAACGTTCCTGCCGCACCCTCGGCGAGCAGGGCCTCAATGCCGTCGAAACCGTGCTGGATCCAGCGCCGCGACCACCCCTCTTTCGCCGCCTGATCGGCCCCGAATTCCGTCTCGATCGCTTGCAGGACACGCAGATTACCCAGCGGGTGGATATCCGTGCCCACCGCCTGCATCAGCTCGCGGACTTTCGCCCTGCCCTGCGCATCCGCGGGCATCAGGGCCGGATCCGGCCGGGTCTCGTCGAGGTATTCCAGGATCGCCATCGACTGGCGAATGACGCGGTCGCCGTCGACCAGCGTGGGTAGCTGGGCCTGCGGTGAGAGCTCGCGGTAGTCGGCCTTCAGGTGCTCGCCGCCCTCGTTGACCAGGTGCACGGGGCGCGCTTCGTAGTCGAGGCGTTTGAGGTTGAGGGCGATACGAACACGATAGGCGGCGCTGGAGCGCCAATACGTGTAAAGGGTGAGGGACATGAGGGGCTTCCTTGGCGGGGAATTCCCGATTCTAGCGCTGGGACCGGGGCAAGCCTTGCCGCGCTGCCGCGCGGGTCGCCAGCGGGGCTGGCTCCTACAGGGCTACGGCAATGTTGTAGGAGCCAGCCCCGCTGGCGACCTGTAACAGCCAGCCCAGCTGGCGACACGGATTTGCGCCACCCCATCAAGGACGCGGACAATGGCGAATTCTCCTTCCCCTAGCTGGAGCCTCACCGTGCCCGTCATTCGCATGCAAGACCTCGACCTCAAAGGCAAGCGAGTCCTGATCCGTGAAGATCTGAACGTGCCTGTCGAGAACGGCAAGATCACGTCCACCCAGCGCCTCGATGCCTCCCTGCCCACCATCGTTGCAGCGCGCGACGCTGGCGCGAAGGTGATGGTCATCTCGCACCTTGGCCGGCCGAAGGAAGGCGAATTCGACGAAGCTTCCTCGCTGAAGCCGGTGGCTGAGTGGCTCGGCGAAAAGCTCGGCAAAGACGTACGCCTGGTACGCGACTACCTCGACGGCGTCGACGTGGCCGACGGCGAAGTCGTCGTGCTCGAGAACTGCCGCATGAATGTCGGCGAAGGCAAGGACGATGAGGCCCTGTCGAAGAAGTACGCCGCCCTGTGCGATGTCTTCGTCATGGATGCCTTCGGCACCGCGCATCGCGCGCAGGCGTCGACCCACGGCGTGATTCGCTTCGCTCCCGTCGCGGCCGCTGGCCCGCTGCTGGCGAAGGAACTGGACGCGCTGGGCAAGGCGCTGGAAAACCCACAGAAGCCGCTGCTCGCCATCGTCGCCGGATCCAAGGTGTCGACCAAGCTCGAGTTGCTGCAGAACCTCGTCGGTCGCGTCGAGCAGCTGATCGTCGGCGGCGGCATCGCCAACACGTTCATCCTCGCCTCCGGCCACAAGGTCGGCAAGTCGCTGGTCGAAGCGGACCTGCTCGACACCGCGAAAAAGATCATGGCGGATGCCAGGGCACGTGGCGCCGACGTGCCGGTGCCGACCGACGTGG
This sequence comes from Luteibacter mycovicinus, assembly GCF_000745235.1. Taxonomy (NCBI): domain Bacteria; kingdom Pseudomonadati; phylum Pseudomonadota; class Gammaproteobacteria; order Lysobacterales; family Rhodanobacteraceae; genus Luteibacter; species Luteibacter mycovicinus. Next base: position 3,214,460 of record NZ_JQNL01000001.1, on the reverse strand, counting down.
TGGTCGCCACCGAGTTCTCGGCCACGGCGAAGGCCACGGTCAAGGCGGTGGATCAGGTCGCCGACGACGAGATGATCCTCGACATCGGTCCGGATACCGCAAAGCGCTATGCCGACCTGATCGCCAAGGCAGGTACGGTCGTCTGGAACGGCCCGGTCGGCGTGTTCGAGTTCGACGCGTTCGGCAAGGGCACGGAAACGCTGGCGCGTGCCATCGCTTCGTCGAAGGCCTTCTCGATCGCCGGTGGCGGCGACACCCTGGCGGCCGTCGACAAGTACGGCATCGAAGACGGCGTGTCGTACATCTCGACGGGCGGCGGCGCCTTCCTCGAATTCCTCGAAGGCAAGGAGCTTCCGGCCGTGGCCGCGCTCAAGGCTCGTGCGGATTCGAAGTAATGCTCATTCTCTTCGACCTGGACGGCACCCTCATCAACTCGGAGATCGGCATCTTCGCCGGCGTTCGCCATTCGCTGGCGACCGTCGGCGCGGACGTGCCTGACGACACCGTGCTGCGCTCATGGATCGGTCCACCACTTCGGGTCAGCTTCGGCGAACTCCTGAATGGTGACAGCGAACGCGTCGAGCAGGCCGTCGCGGCTTACTCGCAGCGGTTCCACGATGTCGGCTGGTCCGAGCACACCGTGTACCCGGGCATCGCCGACCTGATCTCCGCACTGGCGGGCGCAGGTCACAAGCTGGCGGTCGTCACCAGCAAGGTGCGGCCGCATGCGGAGCCGATCATCGCCCACCTACCCTTCGGCGACGCGTTCGATGCGCTCTATGCGCCCGATCCGTCGACGTCGAAGAGCGAGAAAGCCGAGATGATCGCCGCGGCGATCGCGGACTTCGGGCACATCGTGGACGACGTGATCATGATCGGCGATCGCCACTTCGACATCGACGGCGCGGTCGCCAACGGTGTTCGTGGCATCGGCGTCCTCTGGGGCTTCGGCGATCGCGAGGAACTGGAGAAGGCCGGGGCCTGGAAGGTGGTTGAAACACCGGCTGAAATCGCAACACTGGTGGGTGCCACCGTTCCCGGCTGAGGCCTGAATGGACGACCGGGCGGCCATGCCGATGGTCACTGGGTGCCCCGCGACGATGCGCTTATCGTGGGGGCACCCAGCTGGCACCACTCCCTCCCGCCAAGGTATCGCACCGCATGCGCGTCGTTGCTTCCGCCGTCGTTCTGTCCTTCTTCTTCGCTCAGGCAAGCCTCGCTTCCGAAGGCCCGCAGCCGGCACCCCTTCCCCCGCCGATTCCTGTCGCACGCGACGTGCCTTTCAACGGGCAGATAACGCTGGATGTCGACGCCTCCAACCTGAGCCAGCGCATCTACCGCGTCCGGGAGTCGATCCCGGTACAGGCAGCGGGACCCATGGTCCTCCTGTACCCGCAATGGGAAACCGCAAGCCATGCCCCGACGGCGTCGGTAGCGGGCCTCACAGGCTTGACCGTCGTATCGAACGGCCGGCCCCTGAAATGGGAACGCGATACCGTCAACATGTTCGCCTTCCATGTGGACGTTCCGGCCGACGCGAAAGCGCTCGACGTGTCGTTCCAATACCTCTCGCCCTTCAGTCTTCGCCAGGGCGCCGTTGCCATGACCGCGTCCACGGTCACGGTACCCTGGCAAAACGTTGTGCTTTACCCGGCAGGGTGGTTCACGCGCAATATCCCTGTAAGCGCACGAGTTACCTTGCCAAATGGCTTCGCCTCCGCCACGGCGCTGGAGAGCAACCCGGGCGATGCCTCAGGGTTTCGCACCACCTCACTGGAGACACTGGTCGACTCGCCCGTCTACGCGTCGCGCCACGTCGGGCGTTATGCGCTAGCGCGCAAAGGCGAAGCGCCGGTCACCCTGAATGTGTTTGCCGATGACGAGCGCAGGATCGCCATCAAATCGGCCCAACTCGACGCGCTTCGGGCGATGGTGCAGCAGGCAGGCAAGGTGTTCCCGAAGCGGCATTACCGACACTACGATTTCCTGCTGGCGCTGGACAACGCGCTACCCGGTCCCGGCGGCAGCGAGCAGGCACAGTCCAGCACCGACACCTTGCCGCCGGACTATTTTGCCGGGGACGAGCGCGACCTCATCAACGCCGACCTGCTGGCGCACGAGTTCGTCCATTCGTGGAACGGGCGTTATCGCCAGCCTGCCGATCTTTGGACAGCTGACTTCAACACGCCCGCACGGGGCAGCCTACTGTGGGTGTACGAGGGCCAGACCGAGTTCTGGGGGCGCGTGCTGGCGGCGCGTTCCGGACTGCGGACGAAACAGGAAACGCTGGATGCGCTGGCGGTGGGTGCGGCGCAGGTGCTCGCTCAGAAGGGACGCACCTGGAAGTCGCTGCAGGACAGTACCAACGATGCGATCATTACCGCCGGCGGCCGCTCCACGTCGTGGCGTGATTGGCAACGGCGTGAGGATTACTACGGTGAGGGTGTATTCCTCTGGCTGGCCGTCGATGCGGAGATTCGTGAGCAGACCCATGAGGTGAAAGGTATCGATGACTTTGCGCGGGACTTCTTTGCCGGTGGAGCCGAAGGCGATCTGTCAACGAGAACCTACGCGTTTGCCGATGTGTGCGCTGCGCTCAACCGTGTAGCACCCTTGGACTGGGCAGGCTTCCTGCGCAAGCGGCTGGATACCCACGACCCCACCATTGTCCTCAATGGCATCGAGCGTGAGGGCTATCGACTCGTCTTCGATGGAACGCCAAGCGACTACAGCCGCGCAAACGAGTTGGACAGCGGCGCCAGCGATTTCTCCAGCGCCATCGGATTTACTATCGGCAAGGGCGGCGTGATTCGCAGCGTGGCGTGGGAAGGTCCTGCGTTCAAGGCGGGACTGGCCCCCGGCATCAAAATCGATGCAATCAATGGCAAACCGTATTCCTTTGAATCGTTAGCAGCGCTCTTGCGAAATAGGTCGCCAGCTCCTCTCAAACTGACGTGGAGTGTCGACGGCGAAACGATGAGCACCACGCTCCACGCATCGGGACCGCTGCAATATGCTCACTTGGCACGTCTGGGCAGCGCCCCTGATCGTCTTGGCGAACTTCTGGCACCGAGGTAGTCCCCCCGGGCACGGGAGTGCGGTGCGGCACGCTATGATGGCTGCCGACTCGGTCGCCCAGGGGCACATGCGAGTCGCTGGCCCCATTTCGCCACATTGACAAGGGTCTCGACGCAACGACATGGACAACAAGCCTCTAACAGTGGCCATCTACCTCTGTCTGGGAGCCGCTCTCCTGGGCTTGATGGCGACCTCCCTGCCTTTGGTCCCCCGAAAGTGCGTTTCAGGTCAGCGCGGTATAATGGCCTTATTATGTCTGGGCTCGCTGCGTCGGCGCCGAGAAGAAAGACCGCCTGCGCAGTTTCGTGTGGGCGAATGTCACGCTGGGAAGCTGGCTCCTGGTGGCCTGCATTGGCTTTATAGGCGCGTATCGCCTTGGCTACGGAATCTTTCCAACCGCCGACGCCTACTTTGCGTACGTCTTATATCCTCCGGGACCGGTGCCGGTGCGCCCGTTCGGCATCATCTGGTTCTTCGCCCTGGCCGGGACACTGGGAGCGATGGCGCTGTACGAAAGACTGCGTCGCGCGCCGGACGACGCGCAGACCCATCGCATCGTGATTCTCCTTCTTGCCGCCTTCGGCGTCACGTCGTACTTCCTCGGTCGGAGTCACGACAACAACCTGCTCAATGTCTGTGCCTTTTTCGTTCTGCTCCTGATCACGCTTCGGCATGAAAACCACGCCCCTATGGTGAGAGTCACGACGAACGGTCTCCTCGCGGCCATCCTCGTATACCCAATGTTGGCTAACTGGCATAACTGGGCAAGCGTGACGGCGGATGGAAATCTTCTGGACTTCCATCCGAAACGCGCCATACAGGCTTTCAGCTACATGAATCCGGCGGGCGCGGCAAGCAACCAGACCATGGCGGGACCCAATCCGCCGGCTACTGCCGGCAGTGACGCGGCGCACGGAATGCGAACCATCTGGGCGGCAAGCCACGAATTTGTGACCGTCCTTGACCCATCACTGAACCTTGAAGGCGCTACCCCAGGGTTGCCCTGGAGCGCCTACCATGGGCCGGAAAACTACCTCTATCTTCCGGCGGACTTGCGACGTAAGTTCCTCGACCGCGTCGCGCGCAGACTGAATGCGCCGGGATGGGTACTCATCCGCAAAGGCGACGATGCACAGGCATGGCTAACGGACTACGATGCCGTATATCGCCGCGACGGGACACTGGATTTCGGTAGCTACGACGCTATCCGCTACGCTCCGCGCCCCGCACTATCGAAAGTACCGTAACCCCAGCTTCATATCCTTAAGCCATCCAGACAGTGACGCAGGCCATGCAGACAGAGGCATTCAAACCCATTTCGGTAAAGAAGCCCTCATCAAATCCCTTCATGTTCAGGGTCAGGTGCATGGTCGACCTGCAACTGCTGACGATTGTGCGGCCGCTGCGCCCGGCGATGGCCCGACTGGACGGCAATGTGCTGGACGTCGGCGCGGGTGAATCACCCTGGCGCGAATGGCTGCCGCCCACCGCTCGTTACCAGGGCATAGATATCGGGAATGCCGAGGAATTCGGCATGAAACAGGGACGCGAGGGGATCACGTATTACGATGGACGAACTATCCCCTTTCCTGACGCGTCTTTCGACAGCGCCATTTGCATCGAAGTCCTCGAACACGTCGAGGATCCCGATGTCGTCGTTCGCGAAGTCGCACGATGCCTCAGGCACGACGCGACGCTACTCGTCACCGTTCCCTGGTCAGCGCGCCGCCATCATGTTCCCTACGATTTCCACCGTTTCACGCGTGAGCGCCTGACCAGGCTTTTCGAGGCGAATGGCTTCCACGCCGTGGAGATCGCAGAGCGAGGCACCGACATCACCGCCATTGCGAGCAAGCTGGTCGTGCTCTCGCTCAGACTCGCCCCGACGCGATCGATCGCAAGATCGCTATGGACACTCCCCCTGTTCATCGTGACGCTGCCGCTTACCGCTGGCTTCGTCGTGGCCGCCCATGTGGCCGAACTCTTCGGACTAGGTGCCAAGGAAGATCCCTTGGGGTACTTCGTGAAGGCAACTCGTCGCTGACTGCCTGGCCGCGGCATAAATTCAGCGTGATCCTCTAGCGGCGTCCCGAGAACGGTAGACCTCATGAGCCGGGTTGACCGAATACCCCTCGAGGCGCTCGAAGTTGTCTTTGATGTACTGATCCATCAGCGGATGGGTATTTTTGTACCTAAGCTCTTCACGCCCGTCCAGGGGAAGGTCATACACGACCACGAATGCCGGCCTGGCCTGTTTGAGCCTGGCGATTTCATCCTGCTGGAACGCATCACTGCGATTCCACGCCGTGTATATTTCCCAGGTCGGTGAGCGCGCGCCCAGCAATGCATATGCGCCGGGCAACAGGGGCGCGACAAAGAAAGGCCGCCCCGTGGAGCCGAAGTCACGCTTCAGTTTTTGCAGAAGCAAGACATCCTTCTCGGCGACGGCATCAACCCGAAGGCTGTCTCCGTCAATATTCATCAGTGCGCAATGTCTCGCACCCATGCACTGCCACCCTGGATGCAGCGGCAGCATGGCGAAGATGCTCGCTACACACAGCGGAACCGCTATGAAATAACGCGACAGCGCGGATCTGGTGCCAGCCAACGTCAGGATGCCGATCAGCGTCGGAAAGATCCCTTGTGCGAGATGGCCCGCATCGGCGCGCGAGAATGCGTAATGGGCGTATGGGATGGCGGCAAATGCGCATGCCACCAGCAGCGGAGACACGGCCCGATGCCTCCAGCGACAAAAGAGCACATAGATGATGGCCGACGCACCGAAGGCCAGCGTCGAAAGGAAAAACATCCCCAGCGTCAAGTCGCGGAATGCATCCACCAGCCCGACGGTGCCGAACCGAGCTAGCCAAGGCCATGGGATAGGAAGGGGGAGATTGGTCGATTTGACGTCGAACAGGAACTTGATGCTTTCAATAAGCGCCGACGTGAATCCCGGTGCGAGAAGCATGGTGACGAACATCGGCAGATAGCCGACAAACCCACCCACAACGAACGATGCGATGCCTCTCCACCAGGCATGCCAGTCTTCGCATCGAACCGCCAGGTACACCAGGATCCCGATGCTGGCGAGGGCACCATAGATGCCGTGATTACGCCCGAAGTACGCCACGAAGCCCACGAAGGCGCCCGCTCCAAAATAGCGACGCGTCGTCGGACGAAGGGTCCAGGCAGCGAGGACGCAAACCAGACCTATCGAGATACTAATGTCGAAGAGCTTGTGGCGAGGCACCATCCAGACCATGAGCGTCAATGCGCAAATGAAGAGATAGGTTCCGGACCCCCGCTTATTGCTGCTCGCACCGAGCCAGGCCAATACCGGCACGAGCGCGGCAGCCTGAAGGATCACAAGGGTATAGCGCACCGCTGAGATACCACTGCTACCGCTCACCCACATAATCAGGGCGCTCCAGTAGTAGCGTCCAGGGTCGTAAGCCTGGAAGTCACGGATCGGCACCTCTCCGTGCATGACGCGCTGGATGCCATACCACAGGTAACCTTCGTCCCAGAGACTGAAGCCCTGCCGACCCTCCCATGCAAAAAACACGAACACAAAGAGTAGCCCGACGACGAGCGCCCTTTTGGCTTCGGATGAAATATTCAGGGAAAGTGGCATCGCATATTCCGGAAGCGGGCGAACGATAGCTTTATGGCTGATCTGAGCGGAAAACGTATCGGGACATCAGAACATAGGACACGACCGCCATGAAGGGCGTCAACACGACCTGACTTTCGATGGGACCCAGATGTAGCCAAGCGAATCCCGCGAGCGCGAGGTAGTTGATGGCGTAGCACGCCAGATACGCCACGACGAAACGTGGCGCCCTGGAGACGGCGACCGTCGAAAAGATGAGGTGCCCCGTCGTGAAGAAGTTGAAAACAATTCCGGCGACATTACCGCCAATCAAAGCACCCCAGATGGGCACTCCGGCGCGAATCAGCAGTGCATAGATACCCAGGCCGAACAGCGTGTTCAGTGCCCCAACCATCAGAAACTTGATGAAACGGACGTCCAGCCTCACGAGTCGTGCCGAACGGCGTCCACTTGTCGGTAGCCGACCGCCACCATATTCCCTACGTTGATCGAAACCTTATTACTGGCCAAACCGAGACTCGCGAGCAGTCGTGAAGTCACGCGCTTCAGCGTCGCGCCGAGGGGCATAAGACGCACCCAGTACGAGAGCGCGTAGCGGTTCGCAAACGGACGCGCCACCACCTGCTGGTAACCCGAACGCTGGAACAACTCCACGATGCTCTGCGGGGAAAACAGCTGCATGTGTTCGACATCGATGATCGGGGACCGACGTCCGAGCAAGCGATTGACGGCACTTCGGTAATCGTGGGTCACGGTGACAAACGCGCCGCCCGGCTTTAGCAGCCGATGAACGGATTCCGCGATCTCGCGCGGCTCTTTGACGTGCTCGAGTGTCATGAAGCAACAAATGAGATCGAACGATTCCGGCTGATAGTCGTCTTCCTGAAAGATCCCTTCGCGGATCCAGGGCCGTCGGTGGGCGGGCGCCGCCTTGATAGCCGCCGTCGAAGGCTCGACGCCCGCTACCTGCGAGAAGCCGCGCGTCGCCAGCCCCTCGAGCAGGATACCGGTGCCTGTACCGATTTCCAGCGCGGCTCCCAAGTCGATCCGCTGGAGGATGGGCTCCAGTTCGCGAAGGTAAGCAGCCGCTGCGTCCTCGGCTTCTTCCGAGCTGTCGTACTCCGCGACGTGATAGGCCTGATGAAGCGCTTGCTGCGATGGCGGCCGGTCCACGAACACGACGTCGCACGTCACGCACTGGACCATACGATAGTTAAAGAATTCCGGCTCTTTGCGCGACGCGAAACTGTATTCGTTGAGCCGCGATGGATCGATCCGCTCGTCAAGAAAGCGTCGCGCACTGGCGGAAGGACTGCCGCATACCGGGCATACGCGCTCGACACGGTCGCCAGGTCCCTGCGAATTTTCTGTCGTCTGGCTCTGCATGAATTTATCCGGAGCTTCTTTCATCGAAGGATCGCGTGCGGGAGGGCCTCGCAACCTGTGGCGTTATGACGCCATGGCGGATCAGCGCAGCCCGGATAAGCCGAGGCCGTTGCTTGACCTCCAGCATGATCTTACCGATGTACTCACCGACCAGGCCGATCCCGAACAGATTCAGGGAACCGAACATCAGTACCGCGATGAGCATAGTCGTCGCACCACGAGGCGCGATATCCGGCCAGACGATACGCAAGGTTGCAACGACGATTGCCGCCACGACTGACAGCGCAAGCAGGCCAAGTCCGGCGGTCGTCAGGAGCGTGAGTGGCACGTTGCTGAACGAAAAAATGCCTTTCTTCGCCCAGTCGATGTTCTTGGTAAGCGTGTTGGTCGTATGGCCGAACATCCGCTCTGGTCGAACATAGTCGACACCGGTCTGCCGAAAGCCGACATAAGCCCTCAAACCTCGCATGAACAAGTCACGCTCCGGGCAATCGAGCAGCCATTGCATGACCTTGCGATCGATCAGCGAGAAGTCGCCCGCATCGAGAGGGATCTGAACGTAACTGAATGCCGCGAACACACGATAGAAGGCCTTGTACAACAGCCCCCAATGCCAGGGCATCTCGCGTTGCACGCGACGACCGTAAACGACGTCGAAGCCTTCTTCCCACTTCGCGTAGAAGGCCTCGATCAGTTCGGGCGGGTCCTGAAGGTCGCCGTCAAGCAACACAACCGCATCCTTCGATGCCAGCTCCATCCCGCTGCGGAAGGCCATCTGCGAGCCGAAATTGCGGGAATGCGTGATACCGATAACGCACGGGTCACTAGCTGAAATGGCTTGAATGACCGCAGCGCTATCGTCCGGACTGCAGTCGTTGACGAAAATAATCTCGTGATCGATGCCAAGACGCGAGAACGTGTCTTTCAGGCGCCGGTACATGACTGGAATGGCCGGCTCATCCTTGTAACAGGCGATGATGGCCGAAACACTGCGACGCTTTCGGTTAGTCGACTTCTTCGACCGCTGCGCAAGTTCATCCTCGCTCAGCGTAGCAACCCACCCGGAAGTTGACCGAAGGCCATCCTCGAGAGATATCTGAGCCTGCCAACCCAGCATGTCGTGAGCTTTCGTCGGATCGGAGAACCAGTCGGCGAGATCCCACGATCGCCCCTCCATGGCACCAAAGCGAGGCTCCTCCGTCACACCGAAGACGTCACGCGTGATGGCGGCGAGCGATTCGATCGTCGTACAACGTCCCGACCCGATATTGAGGCTCTCGCCGTAGAGATCGGGATTCATCTTCGCCGCAGCGTAAATGAAAGCCGCACAAACGTCGTCAACGTGAACGAAATCCCGTGAAGTCGCCGGGTCAACGAAGGGCGGAAGCGAACCCTGCAACGCCTTGTAGATGAGATTCGGGATGAGCCGCGAACCGTCTTCGAGAGGCCCGTAAACCGAGTAGAGACGAAGATTGACGCAGGGAAACGCGCGCTCCTTCCCCAGGTAGGAGAGATACTCGGCCGCAGCGACTTTTGATACGGCATAGTGGCTATTGGGCTCGCACCGCGCGTCTTCCTGCGGGGCTGCGCTGTTACTGCCGTATTCCGATGAACTGCCAGCATGGATATACGCACTGATGGAACGATCCGCCAGCATCGTCGTCAAGCTGACGATGGACTGGAAATTCGTTTCGTAAATCAGTCGCGGATCTTGCTCGAACGAATAGGCGCCATAAGCCACGCAGTCAAACACCGTTCGTGGGCAAATCTCCTCGACCAGGTGTCTCAACGCTGCGGCATCATTCACGTTGGCCTCGACCAGATTCGCTTCGCCGACGCCCTCAAGGCGCCAGTTGGTCGAGCTCTGAACGACAGCGTAAACGTCCGGACGAAGGGCAAGAATCTTTCGAAAAAGATTGGCGCCCACGAAGCCTGCGCTGCCCGTCACGAGGATGGGGCCGTGAAGCGCGCGGATATGTTGATTAAGGTCGTTCATGGTCAGCCGGCACCCACGGCGCCAAGTAAGGTCTGCGGATCAAGTCCCGATTGCGCCCTCAGGTAGGCCTGGGATCCGTAACGGGAATAGTGGTGTGCTTTTGCATGGAGATGGACGAGCGCAACGCCCTTCCCCCGACCTAGCAAATACATGGAAAGGTCCGAGGCAAAGCCGCCATGAGCGACGTGCTCTTCGGCAACGACTACTTTCTTGGCCGCGATCATTTTATCGAGAAGGTCTTGCGGAAGCGGGTTCAACGCCAACGGCAGTTCGGAAACTGCCCACAAGCTCGGCCTCGTTTCAAAGGGAAGACGCTGCAGGCTATCGATATACGTCCCGGCAAGCGGGCCAACCACGATCACCGGCATCGCCGCACCGCTCACCAGTTCACGCCACGGCGCGTATGCGGGCACCTCGAAGCCGACGGGCGGCTCGCCCCGGCCCAGACGAATATAGGCGGCCCTGATATCGCCCGCCGCCTTGTCGATCACCGCGGCAACGTCCTGATCGAAGACCGGCGCATACACTCGCATATTCGGCAAAGTGAGGAGGACGCCGTAGTCCTCGATGGCGTGGTGCGTCGGACCCATCACGCCGTAGCCGTAGCCGCCACCGTTGCCAATGAGACGGACGGGAAGCCCATGAAAGGCGACATCGTTGCGAATCTGTTCGAAAGGCCGGGCATAGCAAAAAGGAGCGATGCTGTAGACCCAGGCGCTCATACCCTGCCGGGCCATCGCGGCCGCCACGGAAATCATATTCTGCTCAGCGACGCCCGCATTGATAAATCGATCGCCCATGGCGGTCTGCAGCGCTTCGAGCGCCATAAAGCCCAGATCACCCGTCAGGAACACCATGCGGGGATCTTTCGCGCGCGCCACAAGCGCATCGCAGAGTTGCGTCCTCATGCCTGGCCCAATTCGACGAGAGCCTGCTGGTAATCCGGCTCCTTCAGCGGCAGGTAGTGCCATTCCATGCGATTTTCCATGAAAGAGACGCCTTTGCCTTTGATGGTCTCGAGAACAATGACCTTCAGGCGATCGGTAGCCGCATCGATAGCACCGCGCATCTGGTCCAGGTCATGGCCGGAAACCAGATGCAGATCGACATCGAAGCCCTTAAGCCGCTCGGACAGCGGGAACATGGACGCCACGTCGTGCGTGCGGCCGAACCCCTGCAGACCGTTGTGATCGACGAGCACGGTAAGGCCACTCATGCGCCGATGGGCGGCGAAAATCAACGCTTCCCAGGTCGATCCCTCCTGCCATTCGCCATCGGACATGAGGCAATACGTGTGGCCGGGAAGCCCCTGGAGTTTCAGTGCCAGCGCCGTCCCCGAGGCCAGTGACAACCCGTGACCGAGGCTGCCCGTCGCGAACAGAATGTCGGCGATACCACTTGCCGGCGGATGGCCCGCGAGGAGGGTCTCGTCACGATGAAATGTGCGCAGGTCCTCATCCGAGAGTTTTCCGGCGCTCCATAATGCAACGTACAGGGCACCGGCGGAGTGGCCCTTCGAAAGCAGGAAGCGATCGTGCTCGCCCATGCGCTCATTAAAGAGCAAGGCCAAGGCATCGACGGCCGAAAGGTTGCCACCGATGTGTCCAACGCCGCTTTCGAAATGCATCCTGAGGAGGCGGGCACGGATGACCGCGAGGCGTTGTTCGTCCAGTGCCTGCTTCATAAACCATCCTCAGGCATGCGATCAGTCTCAATCAGTGGTGATTGCCCCAGGATGACGTCCCGTTGGCGACATTCGTGTTTGCACTCACGCAAGTGAATCCAATTGCGGACGCTGGCGTCACCTCGCCGCCTGCGACCGCGAGGCAGCACATCCCTTGACATGCCAGCGTGGCGCGTCATGCATGGTAAGGGGAGACCCCGGAGAAGGCAAAAAAAATGAAGGTGCCGCATTGGTGGGCGCGCCCTTCAGCCCGTCCGGCGTGGGCATTCCGCCCCGGTGAACGTCCCATCGTGCCTGCCCCCGCGGAACGGAGTTCGTCCCAATGGAAGCCGCCCACCCCTCGTCGCGGTCCTGATCCCCTGCTTCAACGAGGCCTTGGCGATCCCTGCCGTCGCCTAGGGTTTCCGCAAGAGCCTTCCGCAGGCTCAGATCACCATATTTCGACAACAACTCGACGGACGGCACGGCCGAGGTCGCCCATCGGACAGCGACAGAGGTGTTCCACAAGCGCTAGCAAGGCAAGGGAAACGGCGTGCGCCGCATGTTCGCCCTTATCGATGCGGACGTTTACATCATGATGGACAGCGATCCGACTTACGACGCGGATGCCGCCTGGGAGCTTGTCCGTCGTCTCCGCGCTCAGTGGCTCGACCTGGTGGCCGGCGCACGTGTCACCGACGAAAACGCTCGCACCGCAGCGGGCATCGCTTCGGCAACTGGGCACCCACAAACCTCACCAGCTGGATCGTCGACCGTACCTTCAACGACATGCTCTCCCGGTGCCAGGTGAGAGCTTGATGGCCAGAGAAAGTATGCACTCTAAAGACGGGCGCTATGTCGCCATCATGCAGAGTGACGGAAATTTCGTCGTTTACTGAACAGACGGCGCGTGGCGAGCAATCTGGTCTACAAACACGCATGGCCGTGGCGCAGTACAGGCGATCATGCAACGCGATGGCAACTTCGTCCTTTACGACGCGGCGGGCCGAGCGGTGTGATGGACTGCTAGCAACGGGCGCGATCGCACCTTCATCGTCACCGAACACGGGCAAGCGATAGTTGTTGCACCAGAAAAAGTCCCGTCCAGAACAAGAGGGCCGGGCACCAGCCATTGGCGGCAGCATCACGTAAAGCCAGTGTGGGCTGCCCGGGAATACGACCGCGCAACCCGACGCGGCGGAAATGGTCCGCATTGCATTGGCGATCCCCATACTTGCGGGGCAAAGCTGCACGAACCACTTCATCAAGGCCGATAAACGAGAAAGGCCCCTTTGGGGCCTTTTTTAACAGCGTTGCCGGCTCTGTCGCGTGAAGCTTAACGAAGCTTGTCACCGCGTGGCGACAGGACTGCGGCTGCAGGATCACCGGGCGCGAAAGCGCCCGATCCCCAACCTCAATTATCGCCAAACAAATCGCGCGTATAGACCTTATCCGCCACATCGGAAAGCGCCTCAGCCATCCGGTTACTGATGATCACATCAGCTTCCTTCTTGAACTTCGGCAAATCGTTGACGACTCGGGAATGGAAGAACTCTTCCGACTCGAGTACGGGCTCATACACGATGACTTCCACGCCCTTGGCCTTGATGCGCTTCATGATCCCCTGGATGCTCGACGAGCGGAAATTATCCGATCCGCTCTTCATGATCAGGCGATAGATACCCACCACCTTCGGCTTTCGCCGCAGAATATCGTCAGCGATAAAGTCCTTACGCGTCGTGTTCGACTCGACGATGGCCTTGATCAGTGTCTGCGGCACGCTCTGATAGTTGGCCAGCAGCTGCTTGGTATCCTTGGGCAGGCAGTAGCCGCCATAGCCGAACGATGGATTGTTATAGCCGGCGCCGATGCGAGGATCCAGGCAGATGCCTTCAATGATGTGTCGGCTGTCCAGGCCGTGCGTCACCGCGTACGTATCGAGTTCGTTGAAGTACGAAACGCGCATGGCGAGATAGGTATTGGCGAACAGCTTGATCGCCTCAGCCTCGGTCGAATCGGTAAAGAGAACGGGGATGTCCTTTTTCTCCGCGCCACGCTGCAGAAGCTCGGCAAAGGCCTTCGCCTCCTGCGAGTGATCACCCACAATGATTCGCGATGGGTGCAGGTTGTCGTACAACGCCTTGCCTTCGCGCAGGAACTCCGGCGAGAAGATGATGTTCTCGACGCCGAAACGTTCGCGCAGCTTGCGCGTGTAACCCACCGGAATGGTCGACTTGATGATCATCGTCGCCTTCGGGTTGATCTCCAGAATCTGCCCGATCACCGTCTCGATGGAGCCGGTATTGAAATAGTTGGTCTGGGGGTCGTAGTCGGTCGGTGTCGCGATGATGACGAACGAGGCATTTTCGTAGGCATCCCGTGGATCCAGCGTTGCACGGAAATTCAGTCCGTCACTGGCCAGAGCCGAGACCAGTTCGGCGTCCACGATCGGCGAGCGGCGCTCGTTGAGCATCTTCACCTTGCTCTCGACGATATCCAGCGCGACGACTTCGGCGATCTTCGAAAGCAGAACGCCATTCGACAGTCCGACATAACCTGTGCCGACAACAGCAATCTTCATAGTCATGTTTACTCTAGGGCCTCCTCAAACGAACGGGCCCGGGTCCGGTGCGATACCGGACCCGGGCCCCTGGGTCGCCAGCTTTACAGACAAGAACGCGACTTACTTGACGACACTCTTGACCGCATCGACCACAGCCGTGGTCGTGATGCCGAAGTGCTCATACAGCTTGTCGATCGGGCCCGAAGCGCCGAAGGTCGTCATGCCGACCGCCGTGCCGTCGAGGCCGACGTACTTGCTCCAGAAATCGACGCTGGCGGCTTCCACCGCCACGCGGGCGCGGCACCACGACGGCAGGACGCCTTCGCGGTATTCGGCCGGCTGCGCGTCGAATTCCTCGGTGCAGGGCATGGAGACGACGCGGACCGGGATGCCCTGGTCGCCGAGTGCCTGTGCGGCTTCGACGGCCATACCGACTTCGGAGCCCGTGGCGATGATGATCGCCTTGAACTTCTCGGCCGATTCCCAGAGGACGTAGCCGCCCTTGGCGATGTTGGCGACCTGCTCTTCCGTGCGCGGATTATGCTTGAGGTTCTGACGCGAGAAGATCAGGCACGACGGGTTGCCCGTGCGCTCGATCGCCTTCTGCCAGGACACGGCCGACTCGACCGCATCGGCCGGGCGCCACACGCGGTTGTTCGGGATCAGGCGCAGCGAACCGAGGTGTTCCACCGGCTGATGGGTCGGACCATCTTCGCCCAGACCGATCGAGTCATGCGTGTACACGTGGATCGCGTGAGCCGGGATCAGGCAGGACATGCGCACCGCGTTGCGGGCGTAGTCGGAGAAGACCAGGAACGTCGCGTCGTACGGCACGAAACCACCGTGCAGCGCGATGCCGTTGGAGATCGCCGACATGCCGAACTCGCGCACGCCATAGTGGATGTAGTTGCCTTCGGCACCGCCGTCGGCGATGTTCTTGGAACCCTTCCAGATGGTGAGATTCGACGGAGCCAGATCCGCGGAGCCACCGATCAGCTCGGGAAGAAGCGGACCGAACGCGTCGAGCGCCATCTGCGATGCCTTGCGCGAAGCCACGACCGGGCCTTCGGCCTGAAGCTTGGCGATGTAGGCGTCGGAATCCTTCTTCCAGTTACCCGGCAGCTCGCCCGAGGTACGACGCTTGAACTCGGCGGCGAGTTCCGGGAAAGCCTTCGCATACGCGTCGAACTTTTCGTTCCAGGCCTGCTCGCTCTGTGCGCCCTTTTCCTTCGCCGACCACGAATCGTAGATGGTCTGCGGGATTTCGAAAGGACCGTAGTTCCAGCCCAGGCGCTCGCGCGTGAGCTTGATTTCGTCCGCACCCAGAGCGGCGCCGTGTGAGGATTCCTTGCCTTCCTTATTCGGCGAACCGAAGCCGATGATCGTCTTGCAGATGATCAGCGAGGGCTTTTCGCTCTGGCCGGTGGCCGAGGCGATGGCTTTCTTGATGGCTTCGCCATCGTGGCCGTCGACCGGCTTGTCGTCGTCACCGACCACGACGTTCCAGCCGTAGGCGCGGAAGCGCTCGGCTGTGTTGTCGGTGAACCAGTCATGGACTTCGCCGTCGATCGAGATGCCGTTGTCGTCGTAGATCGCGACGAGCTTGCCGAGCTTGAGCGTACCGGCGAGCGAGGACACTTCGTGCGAGATGCCTTCCATCAGGCAACCGTCGCCGACGAACACGAAGGTGTGGTGATCGACGATGTCGTGGCCCGGGCGGTTGAAGCGCGCGGCGAGGACTTCCTCGGCGATCGCGAAACCGACAGCGTTAGCCAGACCCTGGCCGAGTGGACCGGTGGTGGTCTCGACGCCCGGGGTGTGGTGGTACTCAGGGTGGCCGGCCGTGCGATAGCCCAGCTGGCGGAAGTGCTTGAGGTCTTCGATGCCGAGGTCATAGCCCGTCAGGTGCAGCAGGGCGTACTGGAGCATCGAGCCGTGACCGTTCGACAGAACGAAGCGGTCGCGATTGGGCCAGTGCGGGTTCGTCGGGTTGTGATGAAGGAAATCTCCCCACAGAACCTCGGCGATGTCGGCCATGCCCATGGGCATGCCCGGATGACCGGAATTGGCGGCTTGGACACCATCCATGGCCAGGGCGCGGATCGCGTTTGCGCGTTCGCGGCGTGTCGTCATCGGCATTCTCCAGTTAACAGGCGGCGGAAAAACCACGATTGTCGCGCATCCGGCATGAGCTTGTCGTGGATGTTCATGCCGCGGCAGGGAAGTTAACCAAGCCTTAATCTTTTAGTTCTGCTTTTTGAATCTCTTCAGGTACGAAGGCCTCTAATCGTACAAGGCCAGCATCACTCCCCCTTCCCCCTGGGTGTTGGCCGCCCCGAAAATAAGAGGAACAGTCCCATGAAAAAGGCAGCCCTTGCCCTTGCAGTCTCTTGCGCCTCGTTTGCGGCCATTCCGGCCTTCGCACAGGATTCCAACCCGGCAGTGACCGGCAACTATCAGCCCAGCCAGGCCGTCGGTAGCGGTAACTGGTTCATCGGCGCCCAGGTCGGCCGCACCAATGGCAGCGACAATGGCGGCTTCGGTGACGGCAACAACGGCGGTTTCAATTTCCTCAAGGGAAACAAGGACCGTCGCACCGGCTACGGCCTGCTCGGCGGCTATCGCTGGAAGGTCGGCCCGGATCTCGGCCTGGGCCTTGAAGCCGGCTATGCGGATCTCGGCAACTACCGCGTCAAGAACGTCTTCGAAGACGGCCAGGACGTCGATCAGAAGGGCACGCGCAACGCGCTGCGCGGCTGGATGGTCGGTGTGAACGGTAAGGTCAACCTGGTTCAGGGCTGGTACCTCAGCGCGCATGGCGGCTACTTCCGCGCCAACGACAACAACCAGAACTACAACAACAGCGTTAGCCAGGATCTGGGCTTCTCCAACGGCGGCAAGGCCGACCGTGGCAGCTGGTACGGCGGAGTCGGCACCGGTTGGGATATCAACGAGCACTTCAGCGTTGGCGCCAACTACGACTACTTCCACGCTGACGCGGGCAAGGTCAAGAACAACGCTACCGGCGAAATCTCGCGCGGCATCAAGCGCTCGACCGGTATCGTCTCGCTGGCGGGTGAATACCGCTTCTAAGCGACACGTTCGCCACGTAACAACGTTTTACGCTCAACCTTTAAGCCGCGACGCCACCCCGTCGCGGCTTAAATTTTTATTAATACTGCACTGATCGGTATTGAATCTCGAAGGCCTGTCCTTATCTAATTTTTCACGCGAGGCACCCCGGCCCCGCGCCGTTGTCGATGGCACTCCCCCATGGCCGTCGCAGCGAACAAGAAGAAAAGCAGGAGAGATCCACCATGAAGAAGACCCTCATCGCGCTCGCCCTCGTCGCCGCCGGTTCCGTTGCGGCTCCGGCCTTTGCGCAAGACGCCAACGGCGCTGGCTGGTTCGTCAACGGCAACGTCGGTCGCACATCCGTGGACAAGGGCCGTTATGACGGCCACGACACCGGTTACGCGGTCAACGGCGGCTACCGCTGGGCCGTGAGCCCGTGGGCTGCCCTGGGTGTCGAGGCCGGTTACAACGACCTGGGCAACATCCACGCCAAGAATGTCTTCAACAGCGATCGCGTCGTCGATCGTCGCAAGTCCGAGCTGCACGGCTGGACCGCCGGCGTGAATGGCCACTTCAATATCGATCCGAAGTGGTACATCAGCGGCCGCGCAGGTATCTACTCGTGGAAGGGTCACGGCACCAGCAACGACGACATCAACCGCCACGATCTGGACAAGACCAGCTGGTATGCGGGTGCGGGCGTGGGCTATGACTTCAACAGAAACTGGAGCATGGGCATCAACTACGATCACTACGATGCCAAGAAGGATGGTCTGGATCTGTCGACCAACATGACGTCGGTGTCGGCGGAATATCGCTTCTAACCACGCCGCGACACGGGAAATAAAAAAAGGCGCCGGTTACCCGGCGCCTTTTTCATGTTCCGAAGCAGTCAAGGCTCAGCGCTTCTTCCACTGCCCCAGCGCAGCCTCGCCGTTTTCCTTGGCGCGCTCGTGCACCACGGCCTGGGCCTTGGCGACGTTGCCCTTCCGATCCTTCGACCAGACGTTCAGCGCCTCGGCGACGAGGGCGCGACCGTAGGAGAAGCTGACCGGCCACGGATGCGGGCCCAGCTTGTTGATCAGGTCCAGATGCTCGGTCGCCTGCGCGTCGGACTGGCCGCCGGACAGGAACACGATGCCCGGCAGCGACGCAGGCACGGTGGCCTTCAGCACGCGGACGGTGGCTTCGGCGACTTCCTCGGGCGAGGCCTGTTCCGGCGAATGCTTGCCGGCGATGACCATGCTGACCTTGAGGATCGTGCCCTCGAGCATGACGTTCTGCTCGTACAGCGCGTTGAACAGGCTGCGCAGGACGGCCTCGTGCACGTCGTAGCTGACGTCGATGTCGTGCGTGCTGTCCGGGCTGTCCATGACGACTTCGGGCTCGACCATCGGCACCAGGCCGGCTTCCTGGCAAAGCGCGGCGTAGCGGGCCAGCGCGTGCATATTGGCCTCGATGGCGGTCGAGCTCGGGTTGTCTTCGGTGATGTTGATCACCGCGCGCCACTTGGCGAACTGGGCACCGAGCTGGGCGTATTCCTTGAGGCGGTCGCGCAGGCCGTCGAGGCCTTCGGTCACGACGTCGCCCGGGAAGCCGGCCAGCGGCACTGGGCCCTTGTCCACCTTGATGCCTGGGATGATGCCGGCCTTCTTCATGGCGTCGACGAGCGGGGTGCCGTCGCCGGTCTTCTGACGGATGGTCTCGTCGAAGAGGATCGCGCCGGAGATGTGATCGCCCAGGCCCGGTGCGGTGAGGAGCAGCTCGCGGTAGGCCCGACGGTTTTCCTCGGTGTTCTCGACGCCGGCGGCTTCGAAACGCTTCCGGATGGTGTTGGTCGACTCGTCGACGGCAATGATGCCCTTGCCGGTGGCGACCATCGCCTGCGCGATTTCTTCGAGGTTTTCGATGCTCATGAGGACTCCATGGATTTAGTGGTATGCAAAGCCGACGGAGTATAAACGGCTACCCCGCGAATCATGTTGTGCGATGCGATCAAGTGGTCTGGTCGTAGCCGGGCAGTTTGCACTTATCGAGGAGGGCCGTCTTGGCGGCGGGGTCCTCGGGCAGGTTGAAGCCCGTGACGTAGTAGGTCTGCACGGGAACGGCGGTGCCGTTCTGGTTGCCCTTCACGTAGACCAGCTGGTTGACGATGCTCACGCCGACCTGACCGAGATCGCCGGCGGGGACCACTTTCTCGATCTTCGCGTTCTGGGTGCGACCGTCCGAGCCGATCATGTAGCTGACGGCGACGCAGGTCGGCTGATTGAGGTTCTTGCCGGTGTTCGGCACGTCCGGGCTGACGGACTTGTTGGTGAGGTACCAGTAGCCGGTCAGACGCTCGGGGGCGACACGGCGGAGGTTCTGCGCCTGCGCGGAGCCCGCGGCAAGGAGGAGGACGGCGGCGGCGATGGCGCCGGTGCGGGAAGAAATGCGGATCATGACGCCCTCGGTGGTTTACCAGGGCGTTGAGTTTAACCCTGTGGGCGTTTGCGTTGCGTGTGAAATCACACCCTGACGTGGGGGCGCGCGCGAGGCGCGCCCCCACGCGGTCTTACAGGTCGCGCAGGCTATCCGCGATACCGTCGTCCCCGATCACCAGCAACTTCAGAGTGTTGGTACCGCCGCCACGGCCGATGTGGTCACCGTGGGTCAGGATCACGCGATCGCCCTTGGTCAGCTTGCCCAGCGAGAACAGGTGCTGGAGCGCGGCGCGCGCGGTGTGCGCCGGATCGAGGTTGCCCTGGGCGAAGTCGACCGGCTGCACGTCGCGGAGCATCAGCATGCGGCGGCGGGCCATGTCGGACGGCGACATCGCATAGATGGGCACCGCGAAGCGATAGCGCGACAGCCACTGGGCGGTTGCACCCGACTCGGTCAGCGCCACGATGGCGCGCACGCCGACCTGAGCGGCCAGCGACATGGCGGCGAGCGCGATGGCCTGGTCGCTGCGGTCGAGCGACTGCACGTCCGGGCGCAGGTCGCCGCGCGGCTCGAACTGACGCTCGGCGCCGAGGCAGATGCGGCGCATGGCGGCCACGGCCTTGTCCGGGTGCGCACCGGCCGCGGTCTCTTCCGAAAGCATGACGGCGTCGGTGCCGTCGATCACGGCGTTGGCCACGTCGAGCACTTCGGCGCGGGTCGGAATCGGCGCGCGGACCATCGACTGCAGCATCTGCGTCGCGGTGATCACCGAGCGGTTGCGCTGCACGGACTCGCGAATGATCTTCTTCTGCAGGCCCGGGAGCTCGGCGTCACCGATTTCCACGCCCAGATCGCCACGTGCGACCATGACGACGTCGGACGCGTCGATGATTTCGCCGAGCACGGGGATGGCGTCGGCGCGCTCGATCTTGGAAACGATGGCGGCGTCGCCACCAGCCTCGCGGATCAGGCGGCGGGCTTCGTGCAGGTCTTCGGCGCAACGGACGAAGGAGACGGCGAGAAAGTCGGCGCCCATCTCGGCGGCCAGCTTGATGTCGTTACGGTCCTTGTCGGACAGCGCGGACACGCTGAGGCCACCGCCCTGGCGGTTGAGACCCTTACGCGCCGACAGGCGGCCACCGATGATGACGCGGGTGCGGATTTCGGTACCCGAAATTTCCAGCACCGACAGCGCGATGAGGCCGTCGTCCAGCAGCAGCACGTCGCCCGGGACGACGTCCTTGGGCAGGTCGTAGTAGCTGACGCCCACGTGGGTCTGGGTGCCGGCCGGTGCGTCCGGACGGCAGTCGAGGGTGAAGTTGTCACCGGCCATCAGGTCGATCGGACCGTCGGCGAACTTCTCGATGCGGATCTTCGGACCCTGCAGATCGGCCAGGATGCCGACTTCGCGACCGACCTTCAGCGCGGCGGCGCGCACGGCATTGGCGCGGGCGCGGTGGTCGTCAGGCACGCCATGCGAGAGGTTGAGGCGAACGATATCCACGCCCTCCTCCAGAATTTTCTCAAGCATGCCCGGCACGTCGGTGGCGGGTCCGAGGGTGGCGACGATCTTGGTACGGCGAACCTGGATATCGGTCATCTGTGTCTACCTTGTCTTCGAATGCGAATTCGGGGCGCGGGTCAGTCCAGCGTCTTGTTGAGCAGGTCGGCGAGACGCTTGCCCGCTTCACGCAGGCGGGTCTCGGCGACCGGGAGGTTTCTGGCGATGTAGGCGTCGTCGACCTTGTGCGAGTCCGGGTAGAAGCCGTCCTTCGCCACGATCTCGCAGGATTCCTCAGCCCACTGGGCGTAGGGGTTATCCAGCGGCGCGTGGGGCTTCGGGAGCGTGACCGGGCCTTCGGCGGCCAGGCGGTCGGCGTAGGCCTGCCACTTGAGGTCGCGGGTGTAGAGCATTTTCGAGTCCCACACGCTGTGCAGGTTGGTGCCCTTGCCGTCGAACTGGACCTGGTAGTCGTTGCCGCCCTTGTCGTCACGGTTGCCGGCATGCAGCGGCTGGTGCACGTCGCCCACGAAGTGGACCACGAACTTCAGCGCTTCGGCCCGCTCGGCGTTGGACTTGTGGCGGTCGCCCAGGATGGCGACGTACTTCTCGAGGCCGCCCACCACGCACTTGCCACCGGCGCACTGCCGGGCCGGCACGTAATGGCATTTACCGTCGACGAAGTCCATGTAATGCAGGGGGCCGGTGGCCTTCCCCAGTTCCTTCGTCTCCGGGTTGTCGCGCAGGCGGTCCGGCCAGCTGGCGACGTCGGGCAGGGAATCGTCCCCGTCGGCCTTGAGCAGGCGCTCCACCTCGGCTTTGGCCGAGGGGTCCAGCTGGCGGAAGGCCAGCTCGGCGACGATACGGTGGCCGATGTCGCCCCAGGCCTGAACGGTGGTGGCGAAGGCGGGGACGGCGAGGGCCAGCAGGGCGGCAATGGTGCGGCGCTTGAGAACGGCGTTCATGAGCCTGTAAACGATTCCGGACGGGGCGAACGGGCAAGTGTGCCACAGCCGGACTGAGACTCGGATGACAGATCGCGGCGGTGCAGCAAGCAGGCCCCTGCGACGTTCCGCTACCATGGAGGTTTACGCACCTGCCCTTACCTCGTTAGCAAATCCCACCCGGAGGCTGCACATGACCATCAAGGTCGCCATCAACGGTTACGGTCGCATCGGTCGCAACATCCTGCGCTCGCTCTATGAGTCGAAGAAGAACGGCCAGGACATCCAGATCGTCGCGATCAACGATCTCGGCAACGCGGAAACCAACGCCCACCTCACCCAGTACGACACGGCTCACGGCCGTTTCCCGGGTGAGGTCTCGGTCGACAATGGCGACCTGATCGTCAACGGCGACCGCATCAAGGTCTTTGCCGAGCGCGATCCGGCCAAGCTCCCCTGGGGCGAGCACGGCGTGGACGTGGTGCTGGAGTCCACCGGCTTCTTCACCTCCAAGGCCAAGGCCAGCGCCCACATCGCCGGCGGCGCCAAGAAGGTCATCATCTCCGCCCCGGGCGACAAGGACGTGGACGGCACCTTCGTCATGGGCGTCAACGACGACAAGCTGACCTCGAAGCTCGAGGTCATCTCCAACGCGTCCTGCACCACCAACTGCCTCGCGCCGCTGGCCAAGGTGCTGCACTCGAAGATCGGCATCGTGCACGGCCTGATGACCACGATCCACGCGTACACCAACGACCAGGTGCTGACCGACGTCTACCACTCGGATCTGCGCCGCGCCCGTAGCGCCACCCACAGCCAGATCCCGACCAAGACCGGCGCCGCCGCCGCGGTCGGCCTGGTTCTGCCGGAGCTCAACGGCAAGCTCGATGGTTTCGCCATGCGCGTGCCGACGATCAACGTGTCCGTGGTCGACCTCACCTTCACCGCCGCCCGCGCGACGACCAAGGAAGAGATCGATGCCGCCATCAACGAAGCCGCCAACGGCGCCCTCAAGGGCATCCTGGCCGTCAACACCGCCCCGCTGGTGTCGATCGACTTCAACCACAACCCGCACTCGTCGATCTATGACTCGACGCAGACGCGCGTGATGGAAGGCACCCTGGTCAAGGTCCTCTCGTGGTACGACAACGAGTGGGGCTTCTCGAACCGCATGCTCGACATGACCGAGGCGTTGATGGCTGCAAAATAAAAGCACCCGCGCAACGCGCACTTCCCCTGTAGGAGCGCGCCCCGCGCGCGATGCATTTAAAGAGAAGCCCCGCACGGCAACGTGCGGGGCTTTTTCATTCGTAGCGTTGGGATACGCCGATGACAAGCGTCTGCGCAAGCTGGAACAGTCCCGCAAGTGGCTTGGTGAACGGTCCTTTTGGATTGCCCGGTGCGACGCGAAACACGTAGGTGTCCATTCCGACCCAACGCACACTTGTTTCGTGATTACGGCCCGGAGCACCGCAATCCACGAGATGCACCTCGCTCTCCTTGCCTACACTCACCCAGAGACAGCCGTGCTGGCTAACCTCCTGCGTGGAAGATTGATCCCATCGCCAGTGGACAGTCACATTGCCGAGGGCGCCGACCGGCACGCTCACGACCTGAGGCGACGCGGTCACGCTACCTACCGGCGGCGGACAATTGTGGTAACACCGGACACCGCGGCCCCTCGTTGCTCGAATTCCACTTTCGCCAGATCTCAAAGACAGAGCATAAGCGAGCTCATCCCTTTGCTGCGGAAGAGGGTCGTAAGCGCGCGGCTCTCCGTCGACGCGTTTCCTGGTAAGCGAGAGGGCGTCGGCGATCGCATCATCACGCTCGCCGTCCTCCGGCCTTGTCGGTCCGCAAAACACAATGACCAGTGCGAACGCGGCACATCCGACGATCCAGCACACCGTCTTCATGAGTTGATCCAATGAAAGGATCGGCACACGGTACCGCGCCAAGCTTACTTCTGCTGTAGGAATTCCCTGCTTCGGAGCTAGGCATGTTCTCCTGTCATCAGGGAACAGTACTTCCTTCGCGCACAGCGAGTGATCGAGCGATTATGCTTTCTGGACCACTTGCTCGATCAAACTGAAGATCGATACGCCACGCTTGTCGGTGACCTCGATTTTCACCGTATGGCCAGAGGACAGGAACGGCGTCGCCCGCTTACCGTCGCGGAAGGTTTCGACCATGTACTGCTCGACCAGGCAGGACGCGCCCTTACCGGTGTGTTCGTTGGCGATGGTGCTTGAGCCGACCAGCGTGCCGGCGGTGAGCGGAGGGGTCTTTCTGTAGAAGCGCGCTCCGCGCGCGATGCTCTAAAAGTAAGCCCCGCACGGAAACGTGCGGGGCTTTTTCATACCTGACTTACGGCATCAGAACCTTGTCGACAACGTGGATCACGCCGTTCGATTGCAGCACGTCGCCAATGGTCACGTGCGCAACACCGCCCTTGGCGTCGGTCACTTCGAGTGTCTTGCCAGACTGCATCACCGTGAGCGGCTCGCCCTGAACCGTGGTCAGGCTCGCCTTGCCATTACCCTTGGTAATCAGTGCCATAAGGTCGGACGCAGTGTAGCGACCCGATACCACGTGATAGGTAAGAATCTTGGTCAGCGTCGCCTTGTTCTCGGGCTTGACCAACGTATCGACCGTACCGGCCGGTAGCGCATTGAACGCTTCGTTGGTTGGGGCGAACACAGTGAAGGGACCCGGTCCCGACAGCGTATCGACGAGCCCGGCAGCCTTCACGGCAGCAACCAGCGTGGTGTGGTCTTTCGAGTTGACGGCGTTCTGGACGATGTTCTTCGTCGGATACATCGCGGCGCCACCGACCATGACCGTCTTCTGCGCCCCCATGGCGTCGTCGGCGAAAGCAACATTGATCACGCCGCAAACGGCCGTGAGGGCAAACGCGACGTGAAGCGTGCGAGCAAGCATGCGACTTTTCATGGCGGATCCTCTGTCCCCGTGATTGGGGTACCAATAGATACGCACGCATGAGTCGCCCGGATGCGGGGCCGTCAGTTTTTTTGAATGCGCTGTTCGATCGAGCCGAAAATGCTCAAACCCTTCTCATCCGTGATGTCGATCTTCACGGTATCGCCGAAGGAAAGAAACGGCGTCGTCGGCTTGCCATCGCGCAACGTCTCAACGGTACGCTGCTCGGCAAGGCACGAAGCGCCCTTACCCGTGTCCTCATTCGCAATCGTGCCCGAGCCCACCAGCGTGCCGGCGGTCAACGGGCGCGTCTTTGCCACATGAGCAACGAGCTGAGAGAAGTCGAACTGCATATCGACACCGCACTCGGCCTCACCAAACCATTGGCCGTTGATCCACGTCCGCATCGGCAGGTGCAGCTTCTCGTCTTTCCACACGTCGCCCAGCTCGTCGGGCGTGACGAACACTGGCGACAGCGCGGAACGCGGCTTGGACTGCAGAAAGCCGAAGCCCTTCGCCAGCTCGCCGGGAATCAGGCCACGCAACGAAACGTCGTTGACCAGTCCGATCAGCTGAATGTGGCCAGCCGCCTGTGCGGGTGTCACGCCCATCGGCACGTCATCGGTGACGACCAGCACTTCGGCCTCAAGGTCAATGCCGAAGTCCTCGCTGGGCACGACGACCGGATCGCGGGGCCCAAGAAAGCCGGCGCTGGTCGCCTGATACATCAGCGGGTCGGTGTAGAACGACGCGGGCACCTCGGCACCACGGGCACGACGGACGCGCTCGACGTGAGGCAGATAGGCACTGCCGTCGACGAATTCATAGGCACGCGGCAGCGGCGCGGCGAGCTTCGTCACGTCGAGATCGAAAGCACCAGTCGCCCTGCCCTCGTTGAGATCTTCCGACAAGGCATTGAGACGCGGCGCGATGGCATTCCAGTCGTCGAGCGCGGCCTGCAACGTCGGCGCGATGCCCGCCGCTTTCACGGCGCGGGTTAGGTCACGACTGACGACGACCAGCGTGCCGTCACGGCCGCCTTCCTTCAGTGAAGCGAGTTTCATGGATGTCCTTTGCGATCAGACCGTCGGCGGCGTGAAGTGTTTCTTCAGGCCGCGCCAGCATTCGTAATAATCGCCCTGCAGCGCTTTGGATGCCAGCGCCTGGCGGGTGGGGCGGATGACCTTGCGGGTCTCGAACATGAAGGCCATCGTGCCCGTGATGTGATCGGGGCGCGAGACATCGGCGTTGGAGGCCTTCTCGAAACTCGCCGCGTCCGGACCGTGGCCGCTCATGCAGTTGTGCAGGCTCGACCCACCCGGCACGAAACCACCGGCCTTCGCGTCGTACGCGCCATCGATCAGGCCCATGAACTCGCTGGCCACGTTGCGATGGAAATACGGCGGGCGGAATGTGTGCTCGGCCACCAGCCAGCGCGGCGGAAAGATCACGAAATCCATGTTCGCCGTGCCCGGCGTGTCGCTGGCCGAGGTCAGCACCGTGAAGATCGACGGATCCGGGTGATCCACCGCGATCGAGCCGATCGTGTTGAAGCGGCGCAGGTCGTATTTGTAGGGCGCGTAGTTGCCATGCCACGCGACCACGTCGAGCGGCGAGTGGTCGATGGTGGCCGACCACAGCGCGCCCTGAAACTTCGCGATCAGTGCGAAATCACCGTCGAGATCTTCGTAGGACGCCACCGGCGTGAGGAAGTCACGCGGGTGGGCAAGTCCGTTCGCGCCGATCGGACCGAGGTCGGGAAGGTGCAGCTGCGCCCCGAAGTTCTCGGCGACATAGCCACGCGCTTCGCCGTCCGGCAGCTCGACCAGGAAACGCACGCCACGCGGGACCACCGCGATCTCGAGCGGGGCGACGTCGAGCACGCCCAGCTCGGTGCGAATGCGCAACCGGCCCTGTTGCGGCACGATCAGCAGCTCGCCATCGGCATCGTAGAAGTAACGACCTTCCATCGAGCGATTGGCGCAGTAAAGGTGGATACCGATACCCGCCTGCTCTTCCGCGCCGCCGTTGCCACCCATGGTGACGAGACCGTCGAGGAAATCCGTCGGGGTGGAAGGCATCGGCAACGGATCCCAACGCATCTGGTTGGGTGTCGCCGACGCTTCCTGAAACCGGTTATGGAAGGTCTCGTGGCCCAGCGCCGAGAACGGTGAGTGCTGCGCGGCGGGACGGATCCGGTACAGCCAGCTGCGCCGGTTGCGGTGACGCGGCGCGGTGAACGCGCTGCCGGACAACTGCTCGGCGTACAGGCCTTGAGCGACCTGTTGCGGCGAGTTCTGTCCGGTCGGCAACACGCCGGCGACCGCTTCGGTGGCGAACTCGTTGCCGAAGCCGGTCTGGTAGGCGCGGGTGTCTTCGATGTGGCTCATCGGGGTCCTGTCGCGCGCGAGGCGCGCTCCTACGTGTCGACGGTGATCTTAGAGTACGCCGCGACGCATCTGGTCGCGCTCGATGGACTCGAACAGCGCCTTGAAGTTGCCGTTGCCGAAGCCTTCGTTGCCCTTGCGCTGGATGATCTCGAAAAAGATCGGCCCGATGTTGTTCTGGGTGAAGATCTGCAGCAGCAGCTTCTTCTTGGTCTCGTCGTCGGCGTCGATCAGCAGCTTGTTCTTCTGCAGGCGCGGGATGTCTTCACCGTGGTCCGGCACGCGGATGTCGATCACTTCGTAATACGTGTCCGGGGTCTCGAGGAAAGCCACGTCCTGCGCACGCATCGCTTCCACCGACTCGTAGATGTTATCGGTGAACAGCGCGATGTGCTGGATGCCTTCGCCGTTGTATTCGCGGATGTACTCGTTGATCTGCGACTTTTCGTCCGACGACTCGTTGAGCGGGATACGGACCATGCCGTCCGGCGCGGTCATCGCCTTGGACACCAGGCCGGTCTTGGCGCCTTTGATGTCGAAATAACGGATCTCGCGGAAGTTGAACAGGCGCTCGTAGTAATCCGACCACTTCTGCATGTTGCCGAAGTGCAGGTTGTGGGTCAGGTGATCGATGAACGTGAGGCCGAAACCCTTCGGGTGCCGGTCGACGCCCGGAATCCACTCGAACTCCGAATCGAACACATCGCCCTTGGCGCCATAGGTGTCGATGAGATACAGCGCGCAGCCACCGATGCCCTGGATCGTCGGGACATTCAGCGCCAGCGTGTCGGCTTTGTCCGCGATCTTCTCAGCGCCGTTCGACAGCGCGGTGGCCTGCACGTCGGTCGCCGGACGGTTGAAACGGATCGCGAAGCCGCAGGCGCTCGGACCGTGCGCGGCTGCGAAATCGGACGCGAAGGAGTTCGGCTCTTCGTTGACCAGGAAATTGCAGTCGCCCTGGCGATACAGAGTGATAGCCTTGGTCTTGTGCTTCGCCACGGCCGTAAAGCCAAGCTTCGGAAACAGCGTGTGCAGCAGCGCGCTGTCGGGCGCGGCGAACTCGACGAACTCGAAGCCATCGACACCCTGCGGGTTTTCGAAGGTGGTGACTTCCATACCGATATTGGGCTGGGCGCTCATGGGCGATACTCCTGGCTTGGGCACGGCTTACGCCGTCGACTCGCACCTTATAGTTTCACTTGTAACCATTTGCAAGGATCAGCGCAGCAATGACCTTTGAACCCGTGCCCGCCCATGCCCCCCTGGAACTGGAGCACTTCCTGCCCTACCGCCTGTCGATCCTGTCGAACACGGTGAGCCAGTCGATCGCCGCGGAGTACGAGGACCGGTTCCAGCTCAGCATGACCGAATGGCGCGTGATGACGATTCTGGCCCGGTTCCCCGAGATTTCGGCGCGGGAGGTGGTCGAGCGGACGGCCATGGACAAGGTCGCCGTAAGCCGGGCCGTGGCGCGGCTGGTCGAGAAGGGGCGCGTGGATCGGGGCACCCATGACGGGGACAAGCGCCGGTCCGTGCTGCAGCTGTCCGAGGCCGGATGGGCGATTCATGACGAGGTCGCGCCGATGGCGCGGGCGCATGAGCGGGAGTTGCTCGCGAAGCTGGACGAGGGCGAGAGGGCCCAGCTCAACAGCATTCTGGACAAGCTTCTCGACACGGCGCGGTAAAACCACACCGCGACCGCTTACGTAGGAGCGCGCCCCGCGCGCGATTCGGTGATGCGAGGTGGCGGCATTACCGAATCGCGCGCAAGGCGCGCTCCTACAGTGACACGAGGCGTCGTGAAACGACGCCTCGTGTCATTTCACCCCGTGCATCAACCGGTTGATCAGCGGTGCGATCACGAACAACACGATGCCCGCCCCGATCAAGAGCTCGAAGCTGAAGGTGAACCCGCTCAGCGCGGAGCCCACGGTCATCCCTGTCTCGCCGCTGATATGACCCGCCAGCAGGCCGGACAGGTTGTTGCCGATCGCCGTGGACAGGAACCACCCACCCATCGCCAGGCCGACCACGCGCAGCGGCGCCAGCTTGGTCACCATCGACAGGCCGATCGGTGAAAGGCACAGCTCGCCGATGGTCTGCATGACGTAGCACAGCGCCAGCGGCCAGAACGGGATCAGGTTGTCCGCACCGACGAGCGCGCTCAGCGCGTACATCAGCACCAGGAAACCCAGTGCGTTGAACATGAGGCCGAGGCCGAACTTGCGCGGGATCGACGGTTCCTTGCGGTGCCGTGCCGACCAGCCCCAGGCCAGCGCCACGATGGGCGCAAAGACCAGGATCGCCGCCGAGTTCACCGACTGGAACCAGCCGGTGGGAAATTCCCAGCCGCCGAACATGTGACGATCGACGATGTTCTGCGCGAGGAAGTTGAACGAGCTGCCGGCCTGTTCGAAGAACATCCAGAACAGCACGTTGAAGGCGAACAGCAGCAGCATGGCGATGACGCGGTGGATCTGGATGCGGTCGTGCCGGACGGCCTCGACGACCAGCATCGCGGCCACGCCGATGAAGAGCACGCCGAGCAGCCACGCGATGAAGATCGCGCCCGCCTTGGCCATCAGCAGGTAGACCAGCGGAATGGCGACGAGGATGCCGACGATCACGGCGATCAGGCTCTTGCCCTCGTGGCGCTCCGGCGGCGGCACGCCGACGCCCTTGAGCTGTTTCTTGCCGATGAGGAACCAGATAAAGCAGATCACCATGCCGACGCCGGTGGAGGCGAAGACGGCGCGGTAGTTGTCCTGCAACGGCGTGTTGCTCATCACCGAGGCGATCCAGCCGGTGATCAGCGGGGCGAGGAAGCCGCCCATGTTGATGCCCATGTAGAAGATGGTGAAGCCGCGATCGCGGCGGTCATCGCCCTGCGGGTAGATCTGGCCGACCAGCGAAGAAATGTTCGGTTTGAACAGACCGTTGCCCACGATCACCGTGGCCAGACCGGCGAGGAACACCTGCTGGTTCGGCACCATCACCATGAACAGGCCCGCGCCCATCACGGCGGCGCCGACGAGGATCGAGCGCTGGTAACCGAGGATGCGGTCGGCGACCCAGCCGCCGAAGATGGCCGACGCGTAGACCAGCGCGAGGTACGCGCCGTAGGTTCGGCTGGCGTAGCCCTGCCCCGATGCATCGCCCTTGAAGAATTCGGCCACGATGTACAGCGTCAGCGCCCAGCGCATGCCGTAGAAAGCGAAGCGCTCCCAGAATTCGGTCATGAACAGCATCCACAAGGGGCGCGGATGCCCCAGGGTCTGCGGATAGTCGGGCACGGGCCGTGTCTGGCTTGGGGCGGTCGGTGTCATGGCTTCCCTTGGCGATGGATCGGTCGATCGATCAAGGGTGTTTAGCTGGACCGGGCGGGAACGTCAAATGTCAGGTGCCCAGGATGGTGCGTACTTCGATCAGCTCGGGGAAGAAGCTCTGCTCGAGCGCCTTGCGCAGGAAAGCCACGCCGGAGGAACCGCCGGTGCCGGTGCGGAAGCCGATGATGCGCTCCACGGTTTTCATGTGGCGGAAGCGCCAGAGCTGGAACGATTCCTCGATATCCACGAGTTGCTCACTGAGATGGTACTCAGGCCAGTGGCTGGCGGTGTTTTCGTAGATGCGCTTGAAGACCGGCAGCAAGGCGGGTTCGCGCTGCCACGGCTGGCTGGTATCGCGTTGCAGCACGCTCGACGGCACCGCGTGCCCGCGGCGTGCGAGGAACCGCAGGTATTCGTCGTAAAGCCCAGGTGCTTCGAAAGTGGCCCTGAGGCGCTCGTGGGCAAGCGGATCGTGCTCGAACACGCGCAGCATGTCGGCGTGTTTGTTGCCCAGCACGAATTCGACGATGCGGTACTGCAGCGACTGGAATCCGGAGGACGGACCGAGCACGTCGCGGAACTGCAGATACTCCGTGGGTGTCAGTGTTTCGAGCACGCCCCACTGCTCGTAGAGCTGGTGCTGGATATGTTTGACACGGGCAAGGATTTTCAACGCGCGGTCGACGTCGTCCATGCGGAGATGCACCAGCGCCGCGTCCAGCTCGTGGATCAGCAGTTTCAGCCAGAGCTCCGAGGTCTGGTGCTGGATGATGAAGAGCATCTCGTCATGCTGGGGCGGGTTGCTGCGGGGCTCCTGCGCGGACAGCACCTTGTCCAGTCGCAGGTAGTCGCCATACGTGAGGCGCCCGTCGAGGTCGGTGCGGATGCCCGGTTCGAGGTCGCGCTGAGGATTGGTCATGGGTGAGTCGATTCGCAAAAAGGGGTTTGGAAGCCCTGAAACCCGCGCCGCGCCGCCATTCCGGGGCTGCGACGGCCGGTCTCATGCTGCGCCGTGCCTTGCCGGGTGATAATACCCCTGATATCTAGTCCGGCTCGCAATGATCGAAAAGCCGCTCGTGCCCCGCTGGATGGGCCGTCCGCTTCCCCACTCGTGCGTGTCGTTTCTAACCTTCCCCTGGGAGCGAGTCGTGTCCGTCGCCGCCAAGTTCGAAATCGAATACCTGCAGTACCTTGACCAGGATGGCAAGGAAACCGGTAAGGAACTCCCTGAATTCGCAAAGGATCTCGACCATATGGTCGAGCTCTACAAGCTGATGGTCTCCACACGCGTCTTCGACGCCAAGTCGATCGCGCTGCAGCGCACCGGCAAGCTCGGTACCTACGCGTCGTGCCTCGGTCACGAGGCCGCGCACGTCGGTATCGGCAGCGCCATGCGCCGCGAAGACTCCCTCGCGGTGTCCTACCGCGAATACGGCGCGCAGCTGTATCGCGGCGTCAAGCCGCGCGAGGTCTACACCTACTGGGGTGGCGACGAGCGTGGCAACGACTTCGCCGATGCCCCCGCGCACGACTTCGCCTGGTGCGTGCCCATCGGTACGCAGTGCCTGCACGCCGCCGGTTCGGCGCTCGCCTTCAAGATCCGCAAGGAACCGCGCGTGGCGGTCTGCACGATCGGTGACGGCGGTTCGTCCAAGGGCGACTTCTACGGCGCGATCAACGTCACCGGTGCGCAGAACCTGCCGCTGGTCGCCGTCATCGTGAACAACCAGTGGGCCATCTCGGTCCCGCGCCGCATCCAGAGCGGTTCCGGCACACTGGCCCAGAAGGGCATCGCGGCCGGCCTGTTCTGCATCCAGGTGGACGGGAACGACATCATCGCCGTGCGCAAGGCGATGGAAGACGCGCTCGAGCGCGCCCGTTCCGGCCAGGGTGGCAGCGTGATCGAAGCGGTGACCTACCGCCTCGGCGACCACACCACCGCCGACGACGCCCGTCGCTACCGCGGCGAGCAGGAAGTGAAGGACGCCTGGGAGCGCGACCCCGTGCCGCGCCTGCGCAAGTGGCTCGAAGCCAAGGGCAAGTGGGACGACGCGAAGGAAGAGGCCTGGAAGGCCGAGTGCGATGACTGGATGGACAACGAGGTCAACGCGTACCTGGAGACGAAGAACCAGCCGGCCACGGCGATGTTCGACTATCTGTACGCCGAAGTCCCGGCCGACCTCGAAGCGCAGCGTGACTACGTCGCTTCCCTCGATCGCAAGTCGTAAGGATCTCTTCCCATGGCACAAATCACTCTGATCGAAGCAGTGACCCAGGCGCTCGCCTACGAAATGCGCAACGACGAAAGCGTCGTGGTGCTCGGTGAGGACGTCGGCGTCAACGGCGGCGTGTTCCGCGCCACCCAGGGCCTGCAGGAACAGTTCGGCGAAGAGCGCGTCATCGACACGCCGCTGGACGAAGGCACCATTGCCGGCCTGACCATCGGCCTGGCCGTGCAGGGCATGAAGCCGGTCGCCGAGGCGCAGTTCGAAGGCTTCATCTACCCGATGATGGAGCACATCGCCTGCCACGCCGCGCGCATGCGCAACCGCACCCGCGGTCGCATGACCGTGCCGGCTGTGTGGCGCGCCCCCTGGGGCGGCGGCATTCGTGCGCCGGAGCATCACTCCGAGGCCAACGAGCACCTGTTCACCAACATCCCCGGCCTGCGCGTAGTCATGCCGTCGTCCCCGGCGCGTGCCTACGGCCTGCTGCTCGCCGCCATCCGCGATCCGGATCCGGTGATCTTCTTCGAGCCCAAGCGCATCTATCGCCAGTACAAGGAAGAAGTGCCCGATGACGGCGAAGCGCTGCCGCTCGACGTGTGCTTCGTGCTGCGTGACGGCACCGACGTCACGCTGGTCACCTGGGGCGCGCAGGTCAAGGAATGCCTCGAGGCCGCCGACGAACTCGCGCAGCAGGGCATCAGCGCCGAAGTCATCGACGTCGCCACGCTGACCCCGCTGGACTTCGACACGATTGCCGAGTCGGTCGGCAGGACCGGCCGCTGCGTCATCGTGCACGAGGCTCCGAAGACGGCCGGTTTCGGTGCGGAGATCGCCGCCCGTCTGTCCGAGGAATGCCTGTACAGCCTGCTCGCGCCGGTCGAACGCGTCACCGGCTTCGATACCCACATCCCGCTGTTCCGCCTGGAAATGAAGTACCTGCCCAGCGTCGAACGCATCGTCGAAGCCGCCCAGCGCACGCTCGCCGCCTCCTGAGGAAACGATAGACATGGCCGACATCAAGACCTTTTACCTGCCGGACCTCGGCGAAGGCCTGCCCGACGCGACCGTCGTCGAGTGGCACGTCAAGGAAGGCGACACCATCAAGCTCGACGCCCCGCTGGTGTCGATGGAAACCGCGAAGGCCGTCGTCGACGTGCCGTCGCCGTTCTCCGGCACCGTGAAGAAACTGCACGGCGGCGTCGGTGACATCATCGAAACCGGCGCGTCGCTGGCTGACTTCGAAATCGATCCGAACGCCCGCCAGCGTGCCGAAGCCGAATCCACGGGTCACCACCACGGCCCGAAGAAGAGCGTCGGCAGCCCGGCACCGGATGATGCGTCCAAGGTCGTCGCCTCCGACGACGGCGGCGAGATCGAATCCGACGGCAAGGCCCCGGCACAGCGCGAAGACGAAGGCACCGTCGTCGGCGCCATGGTCAGCGGCAACGCCGTGCACACCGAGCAGGTCTCGAGCGCCGGTGGCGTCAAGGCCGTACCGGCCGTGCGCGCGCTGGCGAAGAAGATGAAGATCGACCTCACCCGCGTGTCGCCCACGGGCGCCGGTGGCGTGATCACCATGGCCGACGTGAAGAACGCCGCCGCCAACGGGGGCGCCGCGCTCGGGCATCCGGCTCGCAGCCTGCCGCACCCACGCGCCCCGCCTCGGCCCAGCACCTGGCACCCACGTTGCCCGAGCCGGGTCCCGCCCCCTCGCGTACGCCGGTGTCGCTCGCGGGCAAGGCCGTGCGCACGGCGCCTCCGGGCAAGGACGCGATGGGCCAGCCGGAACAGCTCAAGGGTGTCCGCCGCAACATGGCGCGCGTCATGGCCGATGCGCATGCCCAGGTCGTCCCGACCACGATCGTCGACGATGCCGATCTGCATGCCTGGATCGGCAAGCAGGACATCACCGCGCGTCTGATCCGCGCCATCGTCGTGGCCTGCAAGGCCGTGCCGGCGCTCAACGCCTGGTTCAACGGCAAGGACCTGACCCGCACGCTGCATCCGCACGTGGACATCGGCATCGCCGTGGACACCGAAGACGGCCTGTTCGTGCCCGCGCTGCGTAACGCCGACGTGCTCGACGGTGCCGGTGTCCGCGCCGCGATCAAGCGACTGCGTTCGTCGGTCGAGGATCGCAGCATCCCGGCATCGGAACTCTCCGGCTACACCATCAGCCTGTCCAATTTCGGCATGTTTGCCGGTCGTTACGCTACGCCGGTGGTGGTGCCGCCGACCGTTGCGATCATCGGTGCGGGCAAGCTGAGCCACGACGTGGTCGCCGTGATGGGCGGTATCGAAGTGCATCGCCGCATGCCGCTCTCGCTGACCTTCGACCACCGCGCCGCCACCGGCGGCGAAGCGGCGCGCTTCCTCAAGGCGATGATCGACGACCTCGGTCTGCCGCAGTAAGTCGCGGCGATCCTGTGGGTCCATTCGCGCGCGGGGCGCGCTCTTACACGATGGTGTAGGAGCGCGCCCCGCGCGCGATGCCTTCAGCCCTGCCGACCCCGCATCGCGCTATCCTAGGCCGATGCTCAATAACGACACCCTCCGCAGCATCCGCTACATGCTCGACCTCGGCGAGGTTCATGTGGTCGAGATCCTCAAGCTCACCGGCTTCGACGCCACCCGCGAACAGGTCGCTCCCTGGCTGCGCAAGGAAGACGAACCCGGCTTCGTCGAGATGCCGGACATCGCGCTGGCGCACTTTCTCGACGGCCTGATCATTCATCGCCGCGGCCGCGACGAGAGCCAGCCTCCCCGCCCGGTCGAGGCGCGCATCAACAACAACCTCGTGCTGAAGAAGCTGCGCGTCGCCTTCGAACTGAAGGAGGACGACATTCTGGCGCTGATGGCGAACGTGGGTTTCCGCGTGTCGCGCGGCGAGATCAATGCGCTGTTCCGCCAGCCTAAACACAGCAATTTTCGTCTGTGCGGCGATCAGTTCCTGCGGAATTTTCTCAAAGGCCTGACGGCGCAGGTACGCGGGGCGTGAGAGGGACGCATGGCGGCGAGCGCCTCAGCGCCGCCGCCATACCAGCTGCCGCACGATGAGCGCCACGACCAGCACGGCGACGAACGCTCCGTACGCCCAGAGCGCCGGCACCACCTGCTGCCAGATGGCGCCGCTCTTCGGACCGAACTGATCGGCCGCGGGCAATTGCACCGCGTCGAAGGCGATCAACGCCGACTGGATCGCCGCGGTCACGGCGGCTAGCAACGCCAGCACATCGAAGCTGCGCCGCGTGCCGTTGGTCAGCAGCGACTTCGGATAGCGCCAGTACGCCCAGCCCAGGACGATCAGCCAGGGCGCCAGCAGCATGAGCGCGAGATAGCGCATGCGTCAGGCGCCTTGCCCGATGTCGCCGGGATGGACCATGCCTCAGCCCGCCGCCTTGTTCGCGGCTTTAGCCGCCGCTTCGTCCGCCGTCACGGCGGCAAGCACGTCGAGTGCCGTACGCAGGCGAAGGACGAGGGCGGCGCGAGCCGCCTCATCCGGATACGACTGGCCTTCGGCGACGACCGCGCCGTCGACCAGCAGAACGATACGGTCGCCCTGCGACTCGAGCGCGGCCTGGGCGCCACCCAGCGTAGCGAGCGTCTGGCGCAGCGTCCCCGCGGCTTTGGGATCGGCGAAGGACCGTGACAACAACAGCTCTTCGCCGTCCGCGCCGAACAGGCGGAAACGGAAGCTGCCGTCATCCTCCCGGAAGCTGGCGAAACGCGGCGGCTTCGCTTTCGGCGCGGCAGCCGGCGCAGCCGCAGCGGCCGGCTCATCAGCCACCTTCCGACGATGCCGCGCGTTACGCAGGCCGACGGCCTCGCGCAGCGTCTCCACCAGCGGACCGGCGATGGCGCGTGCTTTGGCCGCACCGGCAAGAAGGATGTCCTCCATGTCGTCAGGGCGGGCCATCAGGTCTTCGTAACGCGCGCGCATCGGCGCGACGTCGGCCTCGACGCGCTCGAACAGCACCGTCTTGGCCTCACCCCAGCCGATACCGCCGTGCAGGGCTTCTTCGAAGGCCTGCGTCTCCGCCGGTGTGGCGAACGCCTTGAAGATGGTGAACAGCGCGGAGTTGGCGCTGTCCTTCGGCTCACCCGGCGCACGCGAATCGGTGACGATTTTCATGATCGCCTCGCGCATGCCCTTCGTGCCGCCCTCGAACAGCGGAATGGTGTTGTCGTAGCTCTTGGACATCTTGCGACCATCCAGGCCCGGCAGGGTCGCCACCTGCTCTTCGATGTGCGCCTCGGGCATCACGAAAAACTCGCGCCCGTAGGTATGGTTGAAGCGCTGCGCGATGTCGCGCGCCATTTCGATGTGCTGGATCTGATCGCGGCCGACCGGCACCTTGTTCGCGTTGAACGCGAGGATGTCCGCCGCCATCAGCACGGGGTACATGTAGAGGCCCGCGGTGACGCCGGCGTCCGCGTCTTCCCGCTGCTCGATGTTGCGGTCCACGGCGGCCTTATAAGCATGCGCACGGTTGAGCAGACCCTTGCTCGTCACGCAGGTCAGCAGCCACATCAGCTCCGGAACTTCAGGAATGTCGGACTGCCGGTAGAACGTGGCGACATCCGGATCCAGACCCGCGGCCAGGAACGACGCGGCAATCTGCAGACGGGACGCCTCGACGCGGTTGGCGTCGTCGCTCTTGATCAGAGCGTGGTAGTCGGCCATGAAGTAGAACGCATCGACGTTCGGATCCTTGCTGGCCAGCACGGCCGGGCGGATCGCACCGACGAAGTTGCCGAGATGCGGCGTGCCAGTGGTGGTAATGCCGGTGAGGACGCGGGTGTGCATAGGAACCTTATGAGCTACAGACGATAACCGTCCGAGTGTAGCCCGCGAGGCGGCCCGGGGGCGACCCGGGCCTGCGACGCGTCGCCGCGATCAGCGCATCAGGGTGGATTTACCGAACAGCGATTCCACCAGGTCCACCGCCAGCTTTGCGGTCTGGTTGCGCTTGTCGAAGGCCGGATTCAGTTCGACGATGTCCAGAGAACCTACCCGGCCGGTGTCGGCGATCATTTCCATCACCAGCTGGGCTTCGCGGTAGTTGGGTCCTCCGCGGACCGTCGTTCCTACACCCGGGGCGATCGACGGATCGAGGAAGTCGACATCGAAGCTCACGTGCAGATGGGTGTCTTCGTCGACGCCCGACAGAGCTTCTTCCATCGCGGCCTTGATACCGATCTCGTCGATGTAACGCATGTCGTAGATGTCGATGCCCACCTCGTGGACGAAACGCTTTTCGCCCTCGTCCACGGAGCGGATGCCGATCTGGCGGAAGACGTCCGGCGAGGTGGCCGGCACCGTGCCGCCGATATGGGTCAGGACGTCTGGGCCGTAGCCGCACAGGCAGGCCACGGGCATGCCGTGGATGTTGCCGGACGGGGTGATCTGGCTGGTGTTGAAGTCCGCGTGGGCGTCGAGCCAGAGCACGCGAAGCTTCTTGCCCGTGTCACGGCAGTGACGCGCCACGGCGGAAATTGAGCCGATCGCCAGGCAATGGTCACCGCCGAGCATGATCGGCAGGTGCCCCTCGGTGAGCGCGGCATGGATCGCGTCGTGCACCGCGGTGTTCCAGGCCACGACGGCATCGAGGTGGCGATAACCGTCCACCGGGGGCTCCCACGGATTCAGGGGGCCGACCAGATTGCCGCGATCGACGACATGCATGCCGCGCCTGGCCAGGCGCTCGGCCAGACGGGCGACGCGCAGGGCCTCGGGGCCCATGGAGCTGCCGCGGTGGCCGGCGCCGATATCGGTGGGGGCGCCCACGAGGGCAACCGAACGGGTGGTGGGACTCATCGGGATGTACTCAGCATCCGGTAAGTTTACACGGGCCTTTAAAACACCCACGTTGCAGCGCGTCAGGGCATGTGAAGACCGACAGGCCTCCGGTCAGTGCGATGAGACGTAGGGCGACGGCGTCATGGCCGCGGGCAGCGCGAAGTTCCGCTTCATGCGCTCGACCTCTTCGACCGGTGGCCTGCCGAACAGGCGCTTGAACTCGCGACTGAACTGCGACGCGCTTTCATAACCTACCGCCGTTGCCGCCGCCGCTGCTGTCGCGTGCTGGCGAAGCATGAGCAGACGTGCCTGATGCAGCCGTGTGGACTGCACGTAGCGCATGGGCGACGTCCCGGTCATCGCGCGGAAGTGGGCATGAAACGTCGGCGCGCTCATGGCCGCTTCGTCAGCCAGTTCATCGACGCTCAGCGCATCGCGGTAGCGGCTGTGGATCATCCGTATCGCTCTCGCCACCATGCCGAACTTGCCTTGCTGCGCGAGCGCGGCGCGCAGCGACCCCCCCTGCGCACCGGACAGTATCCGGTAGTAGATTTCGCGCACGAGCGCCGGGCCCAGAACGTCAGCTTCCGGCGGCCTGGCCAACGCTTCGAGCAGGCGAAGCACGGATACCGCGAGTGCGTCCTCCATCGGCGAGGCATAAAGCCCTCGCGGAGACGCGGTGGACGATCCCTGTCGTTCGTCGATCCGCATGCACAGGTCGGCCGCCATCCCGTGATCGAGGCGAAAGTAGATCGCCAGCAACGGCTCGTCGGCGGACGCATCGGTCTCCATCGTGAAGGGCACGGGCACCGAAACCACGAGGTAATGCTCGGCGTCGTAGACGAAGACCTCATCACCGAGAAGCCCCCGCTTGCGCCCCTGCACCACCACGACGATGCCGGGTTCGTAGAGCACGGGCGTACGACTCAGCGGCCGGTCGGACCGCAGGAGACGCACGTCGGACAGCGGCGTCAGGGTGTAACCCTCCGCGGGTGCGAGCTCGCGAAGCAGGTCGATCATGCGGCGTCGGAGGTGGGAATCCATGACGACATGGTCCGCCTTATCGCCTGTCCCGGCAATCGCCACTCATAGGATCAGGCAAGCACGCCACACCCCAGGCCATGGGAGGCAAGGGGTACGGAGCCTAGCATGGCTCCCCTACCTGACCAGGAGACCATCCATGTCCAGCAAGACCTTTTTCATCACGGGTGTCAGCAGCGGTTTCGGCGAGGCCCTTGCCCGCGAGGCCCTCGCTGCCGGCCATCGCGTGATCGGCACCGTGCGCAACGACGAGGCGCGCCGCGCGTTCGAAGGGCTCGACGAGACGCGCGCCCACGGCATGCTTCTCGACGTCACCGATATCGACGCGATTCCCGCTGTCGTATCCGACGCGGAAGCGCGCTTCGGACCGGTCGATGTTCTCGTCAACAACGCCGGTTACGGGCACGAAGGGATCTTCGAAGAATCGCCTCTCGATGAGATGCGCCGACAGTTCGAGGTCAACGTGTTCGGTGCCGTGGCGGTCACGCAGGCCTTCGTGCCACGGTTTCGCGAACGTCGCCGCGGCCACATCGTGAACATCACCTCGATGGGCGGCTTTATCACGATGCCGGGCATCGCCTACTACTGCGGCAGCAAGTTCGCTCTCGAAGGCATCAGCGAAGTGCTGGGCAAGGAACTGAGCCCCTTCGGCGTCCATGTCACCGCCGTGGCACCCGGCAGCTTCCGTACCGACTGGGCGGGCCGGTCGATGCAGCGTTCACCGCGCAGCATTCCGGACTACGACGCGACGTTCGATCCGATCAGGCAGGCACGCCAGGAGAAAAGCGGCAAGCAGCTCGGCGATCCGGCAAAGGCGGCGAAGGCGATGCTCGCGCTTGTCGAGTTGCCCGCTCCGCCAGCGCATCTCCTGCTCGGCAGCGATGCATTGGCTCTGGTCCGCGACAAGCTCAAGGCGATGGCGGACGACATGACGAGGTGGGAAACACTGACGCGCTCGACGGATGGTTGATCATCCGATGGTGCCGACACCCGGATTCGAACTGGGGACCTACCGCTTACAAGGCGGTTGCTCTACCAACTGAGCTATGCCGGCGAAGTCGCGAAGTTTATCAGAAGCAGCCCGTCGGTCGAGCACTCACCGCCGGATTGCGCAGGTTGCGGCGAAGGTCGGCGCCACCGTCATCCGGGACAACCACATCCAGCCACCAGACCGGCGTCGTCTCCGTACGCTCACTCATCCGTGCGGGAAACCCGGCGGCAACGACTTCGTCGCGGCGCTTGCGGGCGTTGGCGGGATCATGGAACAGGCCCAGCGCAACCGAGTTCTGCAACTCCCCCTGGGCCGTCACGACGAAATAATCCTTGATGCCCTTCGCTTCGAGCCGACGGGCCTGGGCCAGCGCCAGTTCGCGTGTCGACTGTGAAGGAAGGAAGACGCGCCAGCCGCGGGATTCGCTGGTCGTCTCCTGGCGCTGGCGGCTGCGGACCGTGCGCGGCGCGATGGCGGTACGCGCGGTCCGCAGGTCGACCTGATTGGCGAAGGGACCGATGGCCAGGCATTTGTAGCTGCGGCGGGAACTGGTCGGCGCGTCGGGCTGTGTCGGCGCGGTATCCACCGCCGCCCTGGGCGCCGTGGGTGCCGGTTTCGCCGCGGCGGCAGCCAGCGCCGCCGTCGCTGAGCTGCCGGAGACCGGCGTCACGGGCGACGACATGCCCGGCGTGCTCTTTGCAGCCGTCGCGGGTGGCGTTGGCGCTGCTACCGGTGCCGGTGCCGGTGCCGGTGCCGGTGCCGCCATGCTGGACGTGATCGTGCCGGCCGCAACCGGGCGCCCGGCAGCGGTCGCGGGCGCCGTGCTCGCGGCGGCGGGCACTTCGGCCAGCAATTTCAGTCGGGGCACGCCGCTGTCAGTGGGATCCACCGCGTGCTTACCGGTATCGCCCAGCAGCAGCCACGCGGCTACCGCGATATTTAGGGCGATCAGCAAGACGAAGAACAAACGCAGCAGCATGG
Organism: Luteibacter mycovicinus; assembly: GCF_000745235.1. NCBI lineage: Bacteria > Pseudomonadati > Pseudomonadota > Gammaproteobacteria > Lysobacterales > Rhodanobacteraceae > Luteibacter > Luteibacter mycovicinus. Next base: position 3,172,523 of record NZ_JQNL01000001.1, on the reverse strand, counting down.
TGGCCTTGGGCTTACGGTGGGGCCTGCTCGCGTTCCCCTGTAAGAACCGGCGGCGTCCGGATTCTAGGCGATCTTGGCGGTTACGGTGTGTGCTTTGGCCCAGACGGCCAGACCCCGAAGGACGGTGTCGGGCACGAGCAGCACCTCGCGCTCGAGCAATGGCGCCAGTACGGCCGCATCGCCGCCACCGAGGGTCACCGTGGGGTGGCCGCCAAGCAGGGGTGCCGAACGCTCGACAAAGCGGTCGACCAACGCGGCGCAGGCCTGCCAGCAGCCCGATGCCAGACCGTCGGCGGTGTTATCGGCAAGGTCGCGTACCGCACCTGCGCCACCGGGGCGTACCTGCACGGTCGCGCCCAGTACGGATTGCTGCATCAGCAACGGCCCCGGCGCGATCCATCCGCCGAGGTGCCTGCCGTCGGCATCCAGCGCATCGAGCGTCAGGGCCGTGCCGACGCTGGCGAGGACGCAGGGCGAGCGACCCGCCGCATGCGCATCGACGAGGGCGAGGAAGCGATCCACGCCGAGACGATGAGGTTCGGCATACGCATTGGTGACGCCGCAGGCTTGCGCGGGCGTACGGACCCAGACCGGCGGGAGGCCGAACGCCTTCTGCGCCGCCACGGCGACCGCGGTCTCACGGGCGGGATCCACCACCGACGCACCGACGACCCGAACCGGCGCCGGCCAGGACGCCCACAACGTCGCCAGTTCGTGCGCGATATCCGCGTCCCAGCCAAGGGCCCCGCGATGACTGAATTCGGCGCCATCGATCAGCGCGAATTTCAGTCGGGTGTTGCCGAGGTCGAGCAGAAGAATCACGCGCCACTCCTGCGGACGGAGACATCCGCACTATCGACGGTCACGGACTGGCCGTCGGCACGACGCACACGCAAGGCACCGCGCTCGTCGACACCCTCTCCGGTGGCGTTGTACTCGCCGCGAGGATCGATGACGCGCAGTGGCTGGTCGCGCAACAGGTCGTTGGCCGCGTATTCGTCGGCGAAGGCCGCGAAGCCATGTCGCTCGAAGGCGAGCAGCCCCTCCGCAAGCGCGGACACGACCGCCGTGGCGACGCGATTCCGTCCCGGCGGCTGGCCGCCGGTGAGTTCCGCCAGGTCGGTGATCGGTTGTCCCGCCCGCTCGTGCAGCGTGTCCGGGAGCCGGATGTTGAGACCGACACCGATGATCGCCGCGCAGGGACCGGAGTACTCGCCGGACAGCTCCACCAGGATGCCGGCCAGTTTGGCCTGGCCCGCCAGCACATCGTTGGGCCACTTGAGCCCGGCCGTGCGGACGCCGAGGTCGTCCAGCGCGCGGATCAGCATGACACCCACCGCCAGCGAGAGGCCCGACAACGACGCGAACCCCGAGTCGAAACGCTTCAGCACCGACAGGTAGAGATTCATGCCCGGCGGCGAGAGCCAGGTCCGGCCACGCCGCCCGCGCCCTGCCGACTGGGCTTCGGCCATGACGAAAGCCAGGTCGTCCAGCGTAGGAATACGCCGCGCCAGCTCGCTGGACGTGGAGTCGATATCCCAGTGCACCTCGAGCATGCCCACGTGCGACGAAAGCGCAGGCTCGAGCGCCGTGCGGATGCGCTGACCGTCAAGCAGTTCGGTCGCCCACGGAAGCCGGTAGCCGCCGCCCACCTTCGCTTCGACGGGCACGCCTTTCAGACGTAGCGACTCGATCTGTTTCCAGACGGCGGCACGGGTCACACCGGCCTGACGGGCCAGAGTGGCGCCGGACACGGCATCGCCGCCGGCAAGGGCTTCCAGGAGGTCGCGTGCGAGCATGGGCTGCCGTGAGGCCGTCAGGCGGCCGGTGTCAGGGGGAGGGAGAGCCGGGGCATCGGGTAATTCTAGGGCAGCCGCGAGGATTTCGCCCGCATGGCGCCGCAGAGCCCGATGACACACCTCCAGCACTGGCACCGTTTCGAAATATCTGAGAGGATCGGTCGGTCCCCCGGCACGTCCGGGGCCCACGGGGTATACCGATGAACGCCAGACCCTACATCTTCGGATGTCTGTGCCTCGTCGGTGCCATCGGCACCGCCGCCGCTTCCGACGTCAGCGTGACCAACAGCCTGCTTTCGCTGGGCCGGTCGGTGTCGTCGTCGTTCGATGCCGGATCCACCTCGCGCTCCAGTTCCAGCCAGAGCAGCCGCGACAGCGGCAGTGGCGACGTGACCACCGCGAGGCAGGTCAATAACGCGCAGGCCAGCCCGGGTCAGGCGCCCATGCCACCCCCCGTCGAGGCCGACGCCGATATGCATGATGGCTCTTCGAGCGGTCACGGCGCGGGGCCGACCTGGCAGTCCATGCTTCCCGGGTCGATCTTCTAAGAATCCGCCGGCCGTCGTGTGAGCGTTTTCCAGTCGTTGCTCGCGCGTTTTCGCGCCCCCGTCCCGCCCATCGACGACACACTCTGGGCACACGCGCTGACCCGCGTTCCGCTGGCGAACGCGCTGGACGCGCCGCGAGCCCACTACCTGCGCCAACTCGCTGCGTCTTTTCTCCACACCAAGCGATTCCACGCGCTGGGCGACGCCTCGCTGGATGATTTCTGGCGTCTGGCTATCGCCATGCAGGCCAGCCTCCCTGCCCTGCCGCACGGCCCGAAGGTCTTCAAAGGCTGGACCAATATCCTGGTCTACCCCGGCGAATTCAACGTCCGTCGCAGTCACCATGACGCACCCACCGGCGTGATCACCGAGAGCGACGACACGCTGATCGGCGAAGCGTGGGAGCGCGGGCCGATGATCCTTTCGCTGGCTGACGTAGCGCTGGATCTCGAAGCACCGTGGGATGGCGTCAACGTGGTGATCCACGAAATGGCCCATAAGCTGGACATGCTCGCCGGCCCCGCCAATGGCGTGCCGCCGCTACCAGGCGGCATCAACCGGCGCGAATGGATCGGCAGCATGCAACAGGGCTTCGAACGACTGTCGAAGGCGGTGGGTCGTCGACGCAAGACGGCGATCGATCCCTATGCGGCGGAAGCGCCCGAGGAATATTTCGCGGTGACAAGCGAAATGCATTTCTCGCAGCCCGCCTTGCTGCGTGAGGCGGAGCCGGACGTGGCGCGCCTGCTCGATGCCTATTACGGACCTTCGCCCGCCGACTGACGATCCTCAGGCGGGCGGAATACGCACGCTGAAACGTGCGCCACCGAGCTCTTCCGAGTGATCGACGTGCAGCTCGCCCTGGTACGCCTTGACGATGTCCTGCACGATCGACAGCCCGATGCCGTGGCCCTGCACGCGCTCATCGCCGCGCACGCCACGTTGCAGGATCTTCTCGATCTTTTCGTCCGGAATGCCCGGGCCGTCGTCTTCGACAATGAGTTCGAGACCCGCGCGCCCGCGCACCTTCGCCACGGAACGCGCGGTGAGCAGGACGCGATGCGAGGCCCACTTGAAGGCGTTCTCGACCAGGTTACCCATCAGTTCCAGCAGGTCGCCCTGCTCGCCCGGGAACGAGACACCGTCTTCGATCTCGAACTCGCACAGCACGTTCTTTGCGGCGTAGACCTTTTCCAGACTCTGCACCAGATCTTCCGCATGACCGGCGATCGGCTCGACCGAGGCGATGGTGCGACGACCGGAGGTGGCCGCGCGAGACAGCTGGTATGCGACCAGCTCGTCCATCTTGCGCACTTGCTCGAGGATGTCGCCACGCAGCGAACGTGCGTCGGCTTCGTTTTCCAGTTGCGAGCGCACGACGGCCAGCGGGGTTTTCAGGCTGTGCGCCAGATCGGCCAGGGTGTCGCGATAACGCGTACGCTGCTCGCGCTCGCTGTCGATGAAGGCATTGAGGCGCTTGGTGAGCACCGTCAGCTCCATCGGATACGGACCGTCGAGGTGGTCGCGCGTGCCGCGCTCGATGTGCGCGAGATCGCTCGATACACGGCGCAACGGCAGCAGGCTCCAGCGCAGCAGGAACAGCTGCAGCAGCATGAGCATCATGCCGAGCATGGCCAGCCAGAGGAACTGCGTCCGACGGTAGGTCGCCACCTGCCGCTCGAACTGATCTTCCGTCTGCGCGACGGCGAAGGTCAGCGGCACACTGCGTTTATCGGTACTGTCCAGCGACACGCCGTAGCTGAAGACATAGAGCTTGCCGCTGCGCGTTTCCACCGGCTCGAACGCCGTCTCGCCGGGCGACAGCATGCGCACGAAATCGAAATCGCGACCCAGTGCCGACGACGACTCCCAGCGGAAACCGTCGTTGCCGACGATGATCGCGTAGAGCCCCGAGCCCGGCCGCGAGAAATCGGGATTGGGCTGACTGTCGGGCGTGGTGACCTTTCCGGCGCGGGTGATGTCGGTGCCGGTGATATAGGCGATGGCGTAGTTGTGCAGCCGGTCGTGCATGGCCGACAGCTCGGACGCGTAGTTGGCCTTGTTCTGCGCCAGGCCCGTCAGGCCCAGAAAGGCGGCCAGCGCGAAGCCCGTCGCCAACGCCGCGCGCGCGGCCAGCGACAGCGGCCGGCGTTTGGTCGGTGGAGCGTTATCCATGCGTCCAGCTTACCTCGGGACGGTGCAGCGACTTTGCTGCACCGTCCACGGTTCGCTCAGTCTTCGTCCGCTTCGTTACGCGGAATCGCGAAACGATAGCCGCGACCGCGGACGGTCTCGATCGGCTTGAGCGCGCTTTCGGGATCCAGCTTACGGCGCAGGCGGCCGATGAAGACCTCCAGCACGTTGGAGTCGCGGTCGAAATCCTGCTGGTAGATGTGCTCGGTCAGGTCGGCCTTGGAGACCAGCTCGCCCGCATGCAGCATCAGGTATTCGAGCACCTTGTACTCGTAGCTGGTCAGGTCGACCTGACGGCCTTCGACGGTGACCGTCTGCGCCGTGGTGTCGAGCTTGATCGGGCCGCAGGCGAGGACCGGCTTGGACCAGCCGCTCGCACGACGAACCAGCGCATTGATACGGGCCAGCAGTTCCTCAACGTGGAAGGGCTTGACCAGGTAGTCGTCGGCGCCGTGCTTGAGGCCTTCGACCTTGTCCTGCCAGCTGCCACGCGCCGTGAGGATGAGGATGGGATAGCGCTGGCCGTGCTCGCGCAGGGCTTTGACCAGATCCATGCCCGAGAGCTTGGGCAGGCCCAGATCGATGATGGCCAGGTCGAAGGGGACCTCGCGACCGAGGTACAGGCCCTCTTCGCCGTCCTGGGCGGCATCGACGGCAAAGCCGTCACGTTTCAGCCGCGCGGCGAGGGTCTCGCGAAGCGGGGCCTCGTCCTCAACGAGCAGGATGCGCATCAATGTTTCTCCTTGTTGTCCCCGGCACTGACGTCCAGGGGCTTGGCGGTTTCGGTTCGGACGGGCACCACGCGGACGTGACCGTCCAGCGTAAGGACCTTGACCCGGTATTCGGTGATCCGGCCGCGCTCGACGAGTCGCGTATCCGCCGACAGCACTTTTCCCCCGGTGTCCTTCTGGACCTTGCTCACGGCCTGCTCCAGCGTCAGCGACTGGTCCGCCTGGGCGGCCACGGGCAAACTGATGCAGAGCGCGGCGAAAAGTAGCGGACGAAACGTGATTTTCATGTCTGGCGCGGGCAGCACGACGGGCAGTAGTCGACCGATCATGCCGAGGGGCGCCCCGCCTGAAGCTGAACGAAACCTAGGCTAACGCAACCTGGAGGCCGCAAAGTCGGCCGATACGGGCCAGCATCACCTCGAGGGGTTCGCCGAAATCTCTGGTCGGCGGCTCAATAAGGGCCGCCTGCAGGAACCGCCGCACGTCCTTACGAACTGATTCGGGCAGATCGATCGAAGCGTTTGCCGGGATGACCTGGGATAGCGCCAGCACGTCGAAAAGGTGCTTTCGTACTCTTTTCGAGTCGACCGAGGACGCATCCGCAGCCCTTCTTTCCCTGAGATCGAGCCAGGCCTTTGCCTTCAGCACGATCAGCCCCCTGGCATCCAACCAGCTCAGACCCTCCTTGGTCCGCGCCGCATCCCGAATCACGTTGTAGTAGGCATCGTCGAGGAGCAACCCGGACAAACTTTTGAGATCGCCGCCCAAGGTGACCGGGATGGCACGCTGACCGTGGTGAAGAACCAGGCCGTCCGGCGCGCGGGAGAAGATCTCCAGCATAGCCGGGGCGTCGCCTGCACATGGATCACTGAAACGGTAGAACTGCGGTCGACCGCCGACCTCTCGCCTTTTGTAGCCAGCCCGTTCAACGAACTCCATGAGTGCAGCTCCGAAACCTTCAGTCCGCGCTTCTATGAGAAGGACGAGGTCAAGGTCGTGTGTTGCCCGGAAAGATTCACCCACTTGCGCCATTTCCAGCATGGCCGCGGACCCGCCGATGAGTACGTACTGGTCATCGAATGATCGGAAGTGCTCCCTGAAAACATCGAGTCCTTTCATAGCCAATCCAACCGCTCCATGAGTTGTTCGAGGGCGCTTTCGAGGCGTGGGTCATCAACCGCCGCGTCACGCAAACTCAACCATACAGAGAGCGGATCGGCTCGCCCACCGGCAGCACGCGCCGTGGCGGGATAGGCCCATGATTCCAGCCTCCACGCATCGGCCTTCTCTATGTCGTCGTGATTGAGGCGTGCAGACAGGCTACGGAAGTTCGTAACGCGATACGCCGCGAATAGCTCTTTCTGCCCGGCGGGCCCCAGCGCGCGGACGGGAATCCGAGGGGGATTCAGCGACGACCATTCCGCAAGTGCGGACTCCCCCGACCACGGAAGGGACGACTCTAACGACACATGCCCCGCTACAGTGAGCGAAGCGCGCACCGGACTTTTTAACAAAGGCATCGCTCGAAACCATACGTCGCGAGAGCTCCCCACGGAAGTGAGCAAGAGCGACGTACCCCGCCGTTGTGGCTCGAACAAACCCGCTTCGATCAAGGAACGACAGGCCCGCCCGACCGTCATGCGCGTGTAGCCGAGTTCAAGCCCCCTGTCGTAAGGGGAGAACGATTTCTCGGGTGTATTCAGGAGACCCGCGATGAGGAGCGCCTGCGCGCTAGCCTCCAGCATCCCGCGCCCGGAAGCATGAGCCGCCGCCGCACGTTTTTGTCGGGCGTGTTTTCGCCAGTCGACGCCCACATCCGGGAGATGCACATATCGCCCCGGAACGACAAACGGGACGCCCTGGGCGATTAACGCCGAACGGCGGTGGGCGGGCAAAGCGTTGGCGACATATACAACCGGCGCACCCGCGGCTTCGGCAACTCGAGCAAGTCGCGAAAGGACATCACCAGAGGAACGAAGGTCATCACCGACGGACCGCATGAAGACGACCGCGAGCCCGCGGATATTCGCTTCTGCGAATTCCGTTTCCTTTCTTAGTACGACGGGAAGCGACGCCGCACCTGACCATGCCGTCATTCTTACTTCAACACCGAGGCTGGATCGAAGGGTGTCAGCCAATTGGCGATGAAAGGAGACATCCATGCGTCACTATATAACATTCATGTTAAACATAACAACATGGATGTTATGTTTAAGAAATAGTTGCTCTTCGCGGACTCATGCAGCTTGCCGCAGCGGTGCCATGGCGGACTCGATCAACCGCCAGTCGGCTCCCGGCAGGTGCGATCCCTCGCTCAGCTGGCGACGGAACCCGCGCGCTCCCGGCTCCCCCTGGAACAGGCCGAGGATGTGCCGGGCGATGTGCTTGAGCTGGGTGCCACGGGCCAGTTCGGCCTCTATATAGATGCGCATGCGATCGAGCACATCGGCCCGGTCGGGCAGCGCCGTGCCGTAGAGGTCCGACTCCAGTCGGGCGAGCACGAACGGATCATGGTAGGCGGCACGGCCAAGCATGACCCCGTCCACATGAGCAAGGTGCTCACGCACCGCCTCGACCGTGGTGATGCCACCGTTGATGACGATGGTCAGGTCGGGGAATTCGCGCTTCAGCCGGTAGACCCGCTCGTAGTCCAGCGGCGGAATTTCCCGGTTTTCCTTCGGGCTCAGGCCTTCCAGCCAGGCCTTGCGCGCGTGCACCAAGAGAATGCCGACGCCAGCCTCGACCATCGTGGTGGTGAAACGCTGAAGGTCGGCGTATTCGTCCTGGTCGTCCACGCCGATGCGGCATTTGACGGTGACCGGGACATCCACGACCTCCGCCATGGCCCGGACGCATTCGCCGACCAGGTCCGGCTCGCGCATGAGGCACGCCCCGAACTTGCCGGACTGGACCCGATCCGAGGGGCAACCGACGTTGAGGTTGATCTCGTCATACCCCGCCTGCGCGCCGAGGACCGCCGCCTTCGCCAGCTCGACCGGGTCGCTGCCACCGAGCTGGAGCGCCACGGGGTGCTCTTCGTGACTGTGCTCCAGGAGACGCAGCTGGTTGCCGCGTACCAGGGCCGCGCTGGTGACCATCTCGGTGTACAAGCGGGCATGGGGAGACAGGAGACGATGAAAGTACCGGCAGTGACGGTCCGTCCAGTCCATCATTGGCGCAACCGTCACCCTCCACGCGTCGTTTTGTTGCGCTTTAGCGCTATCTGACGCGGTTTTTAAGGAGTTTTCCATGTTGCACTTTCTCGGCAATAGACAGGGTTTTTTTTTGGGGGGGGGGCGTGAGCTCGGTGCTACACTCAGTGCTACACAGAGGGAAATGTAGCACCGTGGGCACCATCACTTCGCGCCGTCGCAAGGACGGCACCAGCGGGTATACCGCACAGATCCGACTAAAGCGGGCTGGCCAGGTCATCCATAACGAGACCGAAACCTTCGATCGTAAGCAGCACGCGCAGGAGTGAATACGCCGGCGAGAAGCCGAGCTCGATGCACTGAAAGCACGCGGTCACTTAAAGGGCGTCCGCATGACAATTGGCCAGGCTATCGAATGGTACATCGAGGAAGTCGGCAAGACCGCCGCCTGGGGCCGAACTAAGGCAGCTGACCTGCGCAAACTACTCAAGGACAAGATTACCGACACGCCCGTCAATGAGCTAACTGCAGCGCACTTCATCGCCCATGTCGTGGAGCGTCGCGAAGATGGCGCGGGCCCTGCCACTGTGTTGAACGACCTGGTGTGGTTCGGCCAAGTGCTCCGCTTCGCGCGCCCCTCGCTCGGAGTGCACGTCGACTTGACCGCGATCGAGGATGCCAGGCAGGAGCTCGCTAATCGCCGCCTCGTGGGTAAGAGCAAGGCGCTCACCAGGCGAGTGACGCCAACGGAGGAGGAGAAGCTCCTTCGGCACTTCGCCTCGCGTGATATGCGAGCCGTCATACCGATGCAGGACATCGTGAAGTTCGCCCTGCTTACGTCGCGGCGCCAGGAAGAAATCTGCCGCCTCAAGTGGTGCGATCTCGATCGCGAGAAAGGCGTAGGCTGGCTTGATGATGTTAAACACCCGAGACACAAGGTGGGAAATCGCCAAGCGTTTCGCATGCTCGAGAGCGCTTGGGAAATCATCGACAGAAGTCAATCAGCGCAGCCTTTACACGCGCAACACGCGTGCTTGATATCGAGGATCTCCACTTCCACGACCTCCGCCACGAGGCTGTAACCGACTGTTCGAACGTGGATATCAGATCTAAGAGGTAGCGCAGTTGTCGCTGCATCAGTCTTGGGAAACGTTGAAACGCTGTACGCATCTAAGGCCCGAAAATGTGGCCGTCAGATAAACGCCGTTCCTGCCGATAACCGTTTATCGGATGCCGCCGGCATGAGCTGCTGCGGCGCGCCCTTCAACTTTGGGCCGCGCACGCGGCCAAAAACCGTGGCGCACGAATCACGGAGTGGAATCATGACCCTAAACATTCTCAATGACCTTGACGAGCTCGGCGCACGCATCGATGCGCTGGGCGGACTTGGAGCAGCGATCGCCGCAGCCTTGGACACCGAGGTACTTAAGCACGGCGACGTCCACAACATGCTGGCCACCTACGCCGGCGGACTACTCGTGCTGCAGCGGAAAATCCGAAGCGCCGTAGACGCAGAGGCGCAGACAGTCGACGCAACTGCATCACCACCAGCGGTTGCACGGGTACCGCGGCCTCGAGCGGACTGCGTAACGCCCTGCCCTGCGATGAGCGCTAAGCGAGCTGCAGCAGCATGAGCGGATAGGGCCGCTACCGGCCAGACAGTCTCCCTCCCGCCATCCCCTTCCCAAAGTTCTTTATGTAGCACCTCAAAGGGAAGGCACCATCGGAAAGGTGTCATATGTATAACGTAGCCATCGATCCTTCGGCAAACGATTGATTGATGGTCATTTTCGAGCAATCCAAAGGTGTAACGAATAGCGTCGTTTGTTGCTGTGTTCCTACACCTATTATCTGTAATGAGAAGGCACCAAAAATCAATGACATAACAGCGAATGACACGGGAATACACCGATATGACATTTTTGCTTATGCTTACCGATCAACCACTTAACCCCTTTTTCCGGGACAATTTTTGGCGACATTACACGTTTGCGACGGCCTCCCCTTCGAACACTCGAAGGCGCTATTCTGAACCCGCCAAAAAATAGTTTTTACTTGAGAATTACTCTCAAGAAAAAACTAGATTACCGCGCTGTGGACGCCAGACCACGTGCGCCCAATGGAGAGCGAAGAATGTCCGCGACATACAACAACCAGATCTTTCGCACCAGGCTCGAGGCACGGTGGGCCGCATTCTTCGACCTCGCTGGATGGAAGTGGTCACTCACTCCGGCTCCTGTTGGTAATTGGGCACCAGAGTTTCGTGTGGAGTTCCCGTGTGGCCACTCTGAGTGCGCTCCGTCGCACGTGCTCCTGGTTGCCGTGCTACCGGTTGATGACTCTGAGGCCTTTGCAGCCCACCCGTCGCAGAAGCACGTCTACGGCATCAACACCGAGGGGCTAGACGAAAAACCATCGCTTGACCTCCACTCCGACGTTGATGCCGGCGCGGGATTTGGCAGCTTTCCAGAAGCCACGGTGTGGCAATTTGCACACGGCGCCGGCGGCGGCATATTCAGCGTAGCGGAGTGGGTCGATGACCCAATGAGGCTGTGGAAGAAAACGGAAGACTTGGTTTCCTAGTGCCCTCTACGCGTACGGCTGCGGATCGCGAACCGGACCCGCGATGCCGGTCTCAGTCGTGAGCACACCCACCTCGGCTGGGCGGACCAAAAATAATAGGAAATGTAGGGGTTCCCTTACAGAAACCAGCCAAGCCTCGATGTAGCATCCGCAGACGACCTTAGGGGGACGCTATGAACGATGCAAAAAAGCTGGAAAAGCTGCGCGAGATAATTGTCGAAAATCTTCGAGTGCAGACGGGCACCGAATCCGACTACATTGCCGTGGGCAGTGCGATGCAGGACGCCCGCATGAAGCAAAATCACACCATATTCGCGCGGCGCGGGTGCGGAAAGACTTTGCTCCTGCACAGCTCGGCACGAAACCTTCCTGACGGATACGTGGCCATCTACCTGAACTGCGAGGATTTCAAACGCCACTCCTTCCCTAATGTGCTAATCGAAATTTTGGTCTCGATATTCCGCGAGTTGGAGCGAAACCTCACTGCTTGGTTCGGCCCCAAGCGACGCGCAAGGGAAACGGTGCGACAGATCATCCACAGGCTGGGCGAACTGCGCGTCGCCGCAGATATTCACGATGAAGATGTCAGGCGAAAGCGAACCGAGGAATTCGCTTCCGAACTCGGCGGCCATATTGGCGCAGGACCCGCAAAGGTCGACGCCGCGCTTAAAGGCAAGGAGGTTGACGAGGTAGAACGTTCATTTAAGGTGCATCGCGAGAAGTTGGAGCTGCTAGATCGCTGGCTGCCTGATCTCAAACAGATGGTCCGCCAAGTGTTCGATCTGTCTAGCAAAGTTAAGACGCTGCTGATCCAGATAGACGATCTCTACCACTTGAAGCGCGCGGATCAGGCTTTTGTGGTGGATTACATCCATCGTCTATGCAAGGACCTGCCGCTTTACTTTAAGATTGCGACACTCCGCCATGCGTCAACTCTTTATCTCGATCGCGACGGTCAGCCTATTGGCGCTCAAGAGCGGCACGATTATCAGCCCATAAATATTGACTACACCTTTGACGATTTTAGCAAGACGTCTAAGCAAAACCTCGCAATCCTGGAGCACTTTGGTTCACGAATTAAAATGAGCAAGGCCGAGATCAGCGGCCTGTTTAAAGGGGAAGGATTCGAACGCTTAGTTATGGCGGGAGGCGGCGTTCCTCGCGACGTCTTGTCGCTTTTCTTGGAACTACTGAATGCTGTAGTTGTTGAAGGCAAAGCAAAAATAGGCAAGGACGAGGTACGTCAACTTTCCCGAACGAATTTTGAACAGAAGATTCAAGAGTTAAAGCAAGATAGCAAGGATGATGAGCAGGACGAACTAATTAAGGGCATATACGTGATCCGTCACTTCTGCCTAGAAAAACGCAGTAACATTTTTCTCATTGAAGAACGGCAGCTTCAGCAGCGTGACTCGTGGCGTGCGCTCGTATACCGCCTGTTGGACTACAGGATTATTCACAGCTGTGCGACAGCGCTCACGCACAAATCTACCAACGGCAATTATCACGCTTTTGCGGTAGACCTGGGCTGTTATGCGCACATGCGCAAGTTGGAGGGGCGCTTCAGTGAGATTGATGTCTCAGATAAGAACGCGAAAGACCTCATGCGATCCGCTCCCATATTGGAGTACGGCACACTGGAAAAGCTGCTCGCGGCCGTGCCGGCAAATGCCGAAGCCCTTCTTCTCTCGCACGACGAGGCAGCATAACGGTCCTCAGCTGCATCAAACTGCATCGCTCAAACTAGTTTGAGCGATGCCGGCGTCCGTTGGCGCGCTTAGGGTCCGGACACGCATCAGCCGCATCAAAAACGGAGAGGGAAGCGCGCAGGCGAGGAGGGGGGACTACCGCGCGCTGCGAGGTGCAGACCGCCTCCCCGGACTGGCCTCCGCGCCCCGGCGATCGACCAGCCCAGCGCCTGTGCCACTGCGCACCGGTCGCGGCCTCCCGCCTCCCCTGCCCGGCCCTATTGCTCAGGTCCGAGTCGCGCACACGACCACAGAGCACTTCTGACGGGAAGGCCTCTCTGGCGCTTGCGACGTCCCCCCGCCTTGAGTAGCGGTCCGATCTTGAGTTCAGGATTAATGTAACTGTTTCGCGTAAGCGGCGGGAGTCAACCCGCCGAGTGCCTTCTTGGGTCGCTCTTCGTTGTATTCCCGTCGCCATTTTTCGATCTCGGTTCGGGCATGCAGCAGGCTGGGAAAGCAGTGTTCGTTGAGGCATTCATCGCGAAGCCGTCCATTGAATGATTCGATGTAGGCGTTCTGATTCGGCTTGCCGGGCTCGATCAGGCGCAGCTGTACGCCGCGTTCGTGTGCCCATGCGACCATGGCCTTGCCACAGAACTCCTTTCCGTTATCGCTGCGAATGATCTTCGGCAGGCCTCGTGTGACGGCCAGGCGGTCCATGACGCGCGTTACGCCGACGCCTGAGATCGCCCGCTCAATCTCGATGGCGACTGCCTCATGCGTGGCGTCATCGACGATCGTCAGGCACTTCAAGACATGCCCTTCGGCGGTGCGGTCGAAGACGAAATCGATGGACCAAACCTCGTTCGCGGCCGCCGGCCGGAGCAGTGGCTGCCTGTCGGCCGGAGGCACCTTTTTCCGTTTGCGCCGGCGCACCTGCAGGTTCGCCTCCTAGTAAAGGCGCTCGACTCGCTTGTGATTGACCATCTGTCCGGCCTGGCGGAGTTTCAGGTAGATCATGCCGACGCCGTAGCGTTTATGGCGATTCGCCAGTGCGCAGATCATCTCGCGCAGCTCGACATTGGAGTCGGGTCGCGCTTCGTATCGGTAAGCGCTTGCGCTCATGCCAGCGATCGCCAGCGACCGGCGCTCACTCAGCTCCCGGCCGATCAGATAGCGCACCAGCTCGCGCCGGCCGGTGCGCTCACCATTTTTTTCGCAGCGCTTCCTTGATGACCTCATTTTCCAGAAGCTGTTCGGCCAGCAGTTTTTTGAGGCGGCCGTTCTCCGACTCCAGGTCCTTCAGCCGCTTGGCCTCGGGCACGCTCATGCCGCCGAACTTGCTTCGCCACAGGTAGTACGAGGCTTCGCTGAAGCCGTGCTTACGGCATAAGTGCTTGACCGGCATGCCGGCCTCGGCCTCACGCAGGAAACCGATGATCTGTTCTTCGGAAAAACGCTTCTTCACGTCCAATCTCCTTCTCGTGGGGGATTGAACTCGAAACCGGGGCGCTACTCAAATCTGGGCGGACGTCGCTACTTTAGCCCACCCGTTTCATCGAAGACGGCTTTCGTTACTGACCCGATCATGCGACGTCAGCCGCAAATCTGAAGACGTTCATTCTGTGAAATGCGTTACCACCCGGAGACTCCGTAATAGCGCATGACATCCAGTCCGAACTTCTCGTAGCTATCGGCATTGTTCACAGCTTGCGCCGGCTGCGTCTTTGCTAACGACTGATCGAAACTGGCGCCGTAGCCGTAATCCCAGGTTTGGCGCACTTGAGTTGTCCCGCCTCGCCCGTCGGCGATGGCAGACTTGAAATGCGTTAGCTCGTGGTAAAGCGTCAGAGCACGAGAGTCGTCGCCTCCGGTTGCTTTTAGGTTGAAAAAAGCTTCACATAGGAGAATTTGATAATTCCCTCGGGCTTTGGCCGCGACCTCAGGTAGCGTTCCCGCCGGGCACTGACACTCAGTCAAAGGCACGTATGATTGCCCGCCAGTATGCGTACTGCTTGCGTAGAGCGCTGACCGCATCGTAGCGACGACAACACCAGCACGACCAGCATAGTAATTACCGCCCTCTCCGGGCATCTTCCCGTCTCCGTCGTATTCTCCGAACCATTTCACGTAAGAGACAGATGCAGGCTTCGTTGCGTCAAAACCTGTTGTACCGAACATCGAGTTCACGTAGCCGAGTGAATTATTGATTACAGACTTAGCGTCCGAGAAAGCCGCAATAATTGCTGCTGTCTGAGGGACATTGCACGTATGGTTAGGATCATTAATTTCGCCAGCTGCGAGCTGACGAAATTCTAAAAGGGAAGCAGGGACGAACGCTGACGGCTCTGCGCTCGCTACAGCTGGATCAAGCGGAGAAGTGGCGTCGATATTGAGCGGAAGAACATTACTAGTTATGACTCTTATGCGATTTGGATCTACGGAATAGCTCGGCGAATTCTCATCTGGTTCAGTGCCTTCTTCAACAATACCGAGAGGAAGTGAGTATTGAACCGTGAAGTGATTACTGACTTGGGTGTCAAACCTGTAGGAATACCGAAGTTCCACGGTACCGGTAAGCGTCTGATGCGCACCGAGATGCACAAAGCTACTCGCCGGCCTACCGACCACCTTGTCCCAGCTACCGCTGTACTCTTGCTTCTGTCCCTGAAAATCAATGACGTCGAACTGTCTGTTTGGTAAGGGCCCGTGCCAGTCGAATGGCAGTTGGAACTTGCTGATTGTGACAGCCTGGTCACCGTCGTTCCTAATGGTGACGATTATGCTTGTCTTCCCAGTGGCTATCTGATCAGCCGACTGAGAAAGCACCACCGATACGGGCTCGGTCTCGGCCTCGGCGACTAGTGGCGCGATCATGTAAATGAGACCGAAAAAGCGAAAGATCCATCGGCTGTTCACTGGGGGTGCTCCGTCCATGCCTTTTGGGGCGAAGGCGCATATGTAGCAGGGCATCTGATCCGCGTCTGTAAGGTTCGGCCTACATCTGTGGAATTTGTGACTGCGGTCCCGGACAAGGTACCGTCTCGCCGGTTGGCACTCCACCGACGATGGACATGCCAACCGTGCTCCAAATGCCTCGCCCGGCGGCGGTCGCTCAGTACGCTGACTGGGCGAGCGCGCCGTGTCACTTCGAGCCCTCCAGCCTTACCGGCGACCTCCGGCGAATTTACGTGCTACGAAAGTGCAACATGCCCGATTAAAGAGAAAGAAATTGTCCCAAAAATCATGACGATAGATCAACCAACGATCCAGTCCATCATGGGAGCGACGGTGAGGCGGAAGGCTGAGGGATCAATGCGTTGCATACGGCCATTTTAGCAATCGCAGGTGGAGTGCGCTTGCCCGCCAATGTCACATGACGGGCAAACGCCTTCGTGCTTCGGCCGATGCTCCCCGTCGGAGTCATCCGATGATCCTTGCGCTGGCACGCCGCTTAGCTCCGCAGCGCCGCACTTCCTTCGATAAATGCTGCGAGAGACTTGCCCGGTCGACCGATCAGAAACCCCAGATCGCCCGTAACCGTAGCCAGAGTGCCCGACCGCGCGGCCGCTTCGACTGACACGAGCAGTTTGACGATCGCTTGCGGCACGTTGGCGGCGGCAAGGCCCTGCGCGAGATGCTCGTCGGTCACGTTGACGACTTCCAGCGGGCGCCCTGTGGCATCGCGGACCAACGATGCGATCGCATCCACGGAAAGTGCCTCCGATCCCGTCAGCGTGTAGGTCTTACTGCCGGCAGGTGGATTGGCAAGGGCGGCCGCGATGGCCTCGGCCATCTCATCGCGCGCGGCATAGGCCGTTTTCGCCCCTTCGGACGCCGTATACCAGTGCCCGCTCTGCAGAGCGGAAGGAAGTCCCATGAGCAAGTTTTCGTGATACCAGCCGTTCCGGAAAACCAGCGACGGCAATCCCGTTTCGGCGATAGCCTGCTCGGTCAGGGCGTGATCGGGTGCGAAGCTCAGCGGAGATGCCGTCGGATTCGGCAGCGAGGTGTAGGCGATGCGCTGAACACCCGCGACGACAGCTGCCTCTACCGCGTTGCGGTGCTGTCGGAGCCGGCGCCCGTCGGCCGTCAATTCATCGGTCGAAATAATCAGGACTGTATCGGCACCCTTGAAGGTCGAGACAAGCCCCTGCGCATCGTCAAAGTCTGCGCGCTGGACAGCAACGCCACTTTCCGTCAGATGCTGCAGCTTCTCCGGGTTGCGACTTCCCGCCACGATGCGTTCAGCTGCCACGCCGCGTGCCAGCAAATGCTTGATCACCGCGCCGCCCAGGTGCCCGGACGCACCGGTGATGAAGATGGTTTCGGACATGTTCCGCTATTCCTTTCGAGTGATACTCTCTTTTTGAGAGCATCTCTAAGATCGAGGTAGCAGCCGCTTCCGTAAAGGAGGCAGTTTCGCGGCACATAGGCACAAAAGGGTAACCACCATGTCGACAACAGGCACGCTCACCGAACGACTCACTCACGAGCGACTGAAGAACGACGGGAACATCCATAACTGCTCGGTCAGGGATGTCCTGGACGCCGTCAACGGACGGTGGAGCACACTTCTGCTTGTGGCGCTTGCCGAGCGGCCCTACCGGTTCGGCGAGTTACGCCGCCTGGTACCCGACATCTCTCAGCGCATGCTCACGCAGACGCTCCAAGAGCTTCAGCGCGAGGGCTACGTCCATCGTGAGGTGTTCCCCACACGGCCGCCTGCGGTGGAGTACAGCATGACCGACTTGGGAAGGTCGATATTCGAGCCCATCAGCCAGCTGATCGAGTGGGCCGACAAGAATCATGCGGCGGTACGTGACGCGCGACGTTCATTCGACGACGAACATGCGGCGTGATTTGCAACGGTTTGATACCCCGCGCTTTAGCGGCGGCCGGTGGGTCCGGTTAGCGGCGGATCGAGCGCCCAGGCCAGCCCCAACAGTCCGATCTCAGCCGGCACCATCCACAGCAGGATATGGCTAACGGGCGCATCGACCCCGTGATCCATCGCGTTGAAGGGATTGATATAACCCACGGGAAGCACGAAAGCAGCCAGTAAACAAAGGGCAGCAGCAAACCGTCGCGCATACCTGCACATCCCGAACAGGCCGACACGCAGAAGACACAGCGCCGCCGTCAACCATGCAGCTGCCCGGCGGACAAGCTCGATACGAGACATTCGTCCTCCGGGCGGCCGATCAAGCCCTGTTAGTGGATGTAGCCGCTTTCGGCCGGATTCGCTTCGATGCGAATCAGCTTCAGCGAGCCCATCTCACCCATGCCACCGCCGGAGAAGGTCAGCACGCCTTCGCCCTTGTAGTGGAATTCGGTGCGGTAGTTGTCGCTGCCGAAATGGAAAGGAATGAATGCCTTACCCGTCTGGTACGACTTCTGATCGGTCGGCGGTCCGATCAGGTCCATGATCTCTTTCGAGTACATGCCATCGTGGACCTTGGCGAACTTGCTGTCCGGCGCCGGCGTGCCGATGCGTTCGACCGCGTCGTCGGAACGGCCCGCGCTGAGCGAGATCGGGGCGTATACAGCGAGCACGGCGAGCGAAACCATCGCGACGAGTGATTTGAATTTCATGACGAACGACCTCTCCTTGAGTCTTGACAAAGCGACAGACAAAAGGGGAAGACGGCCGTCGGCGACGTGCCTGACCTGTGAGTGGCTCCCCCTTTAGGAAGAACGAAAAAAAGCCCCCTGAGGCCGCTTCGTTCTTCGACGCGATGGTAAGTTGTCGGGGCGGCAAAGGCAAAGATTGGCACGGCAAACGTGCCGTGTAGGATTTCCCCTACAAGCAAACGAGACGTACGTCTCACTCGACGCGTCACCGCCCTGGGACGGACGCTGCGTCTCTCGTACATGGACGGAACGGTACCCCTAGCCGCCCTATGGCGATTTGTCGGCGCCTCGGCTAACGTCGATGCCTGCATGGCCGGGGAGGCCATCCAAGGAGAAGGTTTCGCCACCCGCGCGGGATCACCGAAAGTAATCGTCTACAAGGACTTATCGATGACATTCGCTTCGACCGGCCTGCGCCGTCTGCTTGCCCTCGCCTTGGCCTGCACGGCCTTTCCCGCACTCGCCCGCAACGACAACGTGTACGTCGCCAGTCAATCGTCGGATACGGTTTCCGTGATCGATGCGGTATCCCATACGGTTACCGCCACGATTCCTGTCGGCAAAGCCCCGATCAGCCTCGCCGTCAGCCCGGATGGGTCGACGGTTTACGTCGCCAACGCCAATAGCGACAGCGTAAGCGTCATCGACGCCGCGACCAACACGGTGACCGCGACCATACCCGTCGGAAACACGCCGAACGCGCTCGCGGTCAGCCCCAACGGCGCGGAGCTGTATGTTGCCAACGCGAATGAAAGCAGCGTGTCGATCGTCGACACCTCCACCCACACCACGATGGCGACGGTGGCCGTAGGAAGCCTGCCCCTGACGATTGGCGCCAATGCCAGCGGCACGCGTGTCTACACCGGCAACGTGGGCGACTTTACGGTGTCCGTCATCGACACCGCCACTCACACGGTGACGGAGAACATGCCGGTAACGGCAAGTCCGGACTCTCTGGTCGTTGGTCCGCTGGGAGCACGGGTATACGTCGCCAGCTACAACGAGAACGTCGTATCCGTCATCGATACATTCAAGAATACGGTGACAGGCGTACTGAAGGCCGGTAAAGGCCCCGATGCCGTGGCAACGAGCCCGATCGGCATTCCGCTGTATGTCGCCAACGCGGATGACAACACCGTATCCGTGATCAATCCCGTTACGAAGACCGTCATCAGCACGATACCCGTCGGCACGTCACCCGCGGCGATCGCTTTCAACCGCCGCACGGGTCGTATCTACACCAGCGACTTCGGTTCCGACACCGTCACGGTGATCGACGCACGGACTAACACGGTCATAGCAACCGTTGGCACGGCCCACCATCCCTCGTTCGTGGCGGTTCAGCCGTAAGCCACCGCCGACGCGCATTACCGCCACGAAAATCGTCGAATCAGGCCTCGTGGCCGAGAGGATTTCCGATATTCTGCGCGATCCGCCACAAGACGCCGCTGGGATCGGTCAACGTAAAGTCCCGCATCCGCCACGGGCGATCTGCCGGTGGCTCTGACCGGACGCCGTAGCGACCGACGAGATCCTGCGCCTCCACATGCTGCCACCACGTATCCACATCGGCCACGAGCAAGTGCATCACGAAATTCGTGGCATGTTCCTCGACGTAGAAGCCTTGCAGAAGAAAGCTGCAGTTACCCGCATGGAGATACGCAAGGCCGTCGGATGACGATGCAACGGTGAAACCCAGGTCCCGGTAAAAACGCAGCGATAACTCGAAATCCTTCGCGGGGACGAAGGCCTTGATCTCCACCGTATCCAGCGTCACGACTCAACCTCGGCAGTCAGCGGATAGCTGATGGCCGTCAAAATGCTGCTTGCACCCAGGTAGCGAAGAACCAGCGCGAACCATTGCCGTGGCGTCATAACCTAACCCCTTCCTTATCAGTCATCCGATGTCTATCGACCGAAGATAGCCTAAGCAGGCATCGGACGCCACGCAACCAGGCGCTCGACTCAACCCCGGCTCGCGGTGCGTTTTCAGTCCGGTCGCAACGAGCAACCCAGGTAGTAAGCCGCGTTCAGTTCCTTGGCGCGCTTCTGTGCGATCTCCCGGATCTCATCACCGTGCTGGGTGAACTTGTCCGGGTGGTACTGGATGATCAGGGCCTGGTAGGCCGCATTGATCTCCGCGCGCGTGGCCTCGGGCGACACGCCGAGCACGTCGTACCACGGGCGGCGGGTATCGAGTTGCAAGGGCGGCTTCGTGCCCGTCGCATCCGGCGTATCGTCCCTGGGGGTCGCCATCATCGCGGAGACGAATTTGTAGCCGATCGCCAGGCAGATCCCGACGACGACGATCTCCATCACGTTCATGCCAGAGCGCCTTCGATCTGTTGTAGGTAAGTCTGAAGCTGCTGGTGTCTATCACTGCCCGCCTCTTCGATGTCGAGCTGGCGTTGCAGTCGCGTGCGGATGGCATCGCCGAGACACCCCCGCTCATCGGCGTCCAGCAGCGCATGGGCGACGGCGAAAAGGTCGAACCGCTCGGCGGCACGCGCGCCCTGTTTACGAACGAGGTTGAGCGCGTACGGTGCGCAGAGCAGCGCGTCGGACGCCATGCCCGAGAACGCCTTCCCGGCGAGGCCGGTGATCCTGCGCATGCGCCAGACACGCCACACCGCCGCGCCGATCGCCGCGTACAGGGCGATCATCCAGCCGAGCAGGCCATAGACGTTGCCCGCAAGTACCGCGGGCATCGCGGCGAACAGCAGCGCGACGACAAGCACGGGAAGCGCGGTGGCGGTCACACCGGCTCGCCACGCTCGCAGTCCGTGCAGCGGCGCCGGGTTGCCGGGCTCCTTCTGCGACGACCAGCGCAGACGGAGCAACGCACGTGTCGGTGCAAAAAGGGGGGGCACGTAAACATGCCGCCCCGCCAGTTCGAACTCCGTGCCGACGGAAAACGACCAGCGTCCGTCGCGGCGTTCGAAGAACACCACTTCGTTGTGATAGAGCAGCAGCGTGGCGTCGTAGACATACATGCCCACGACGCCCAGCAAAAGCCACTCCGTGTTCGGCAACATCGCGATCAGGAGCTCTTGCGCGTGAACAGACGCTTGATCGCTCCGCCCACCGCCGCGAAGCCGATGAGGATGAACTTCCACGCCGCCGCCAGGAACGTGCCGATGATGGCGAAGAAGCCCTTCTTGGCGGCGACGGCGGCGACACCGCCGGTGATCAGTGCGGCGAGGCCGTATTCGGCGACGCGGTCACCCGTGTGGAAATCGCTGTACGACTGACCCGGCGCGAATGCGAAGCCGCCCAGCGTGCCCTTGAAGTCGGTCACCGCCTGGTTGAGGACCTGGGGGTCGGACACCAGCACGACGTTCATGACGCCGCTGCGCCCCAGGATGCGCGCGTTGTAGTTCACCACGTCGCTGTGCGATTTATCGCTGCGCGCGAGGAACGACCAGGTCAGCGACTTGAACTGGGTGTCGTACTGCGGCTTGTTCTGCCAGCCCACGAGGGTGAGCGTTTCCCAGCCTCGTGAACGACGCTCCTTGTTGCTCTCCTCGGTGCCCTGCTTCACGGACGCCAGAATGTCGTCGGGATCGAGTTTCTCGTCATCCTTGACGTAGCCGACATCGTCGTAGTCGAAGAACGCGGTCCATTTCATGTCCGTCGGCGCAAGCGTGTACGTGTCCGCTTCGTCCGGCGGATTTTCCATCAGTTCGTTCAGGCGCCTGGTACCCGCGGGATCGAGGAAGGCATAGCCGTCGGGTACATCGAGCGTGGCCTGCGCGCCGAGCTGCACCTTGGTCGGGCCGACTTTCCACGGCAGGTCGGACAATTCGTTGGCGCTGGCAAGCGCGCTGACGAGGGACAGCGCGAGCGCGACTGCCAACTTCCTTGCAAATCCAGTCATGCGGGCTCTCCAGCGAGCTCAGAATGCCGAGGTAAAAGATAGAGGCGGACCACGAGAAGCTCCTTCCGGTGAGCAGGCGCAAGCGCGACGAAACTCGCGCCCCTGGCGCGAATTCATGATTCCAGTGAAAGTCGCGCGAGCCCCCGGCACGACGTGCGAGAGTTTGCGACCAGGGCAACGGGAGCGTCAAGGCGATGTTCCGGCACCGGCCTTTTGCCGGATTCCGACCGTCCTCCGACGTGTGCAGCCAGACGCTCCAGCAAAGTCAACCGGATCAACGGCTTTGCGCATGTGAACGACGGGACGAGCAGCGAAGCCGCGCACCCACTAGAATGCGCCCCCTCGTCTTCACCGCCCTGCCCTCCCCATGCATATCGTCGTCAACGAAGAACTCAAGGCTTACATCGACCCGCTGTCGGCGGACGAATACGAGGCACTGGAGCGCAGCTTGCTCGCCGAGGGTTGCCGCGATGCGCTGGTGCTCTGGGGCGACACGCTGGTGGACGGGCACAACCGCTACGGCATCTGCCGCAAGCACGATATTCCTTTCAACACCGTGCAGAACGAGCGCTTTCAGTCGATCGACGACGTGCACCTGTGGATGATCGAGCAGCACCTGGGCCGGCGCAGCGTGTCCGATTTTCAGCGCGGCGTGCTGGCCCTGCGCAAGCGCGAAATCCTCGCCGAGCGACGCGCACGCATCGAGGCGAACGGCGGTGAAGAGAGGTCCGAGGTGCCCTTCGACACCGAAGGCGCTCAGCCAGCGGCCGCGAAGCCCGCCCGCGTCAACCCGAACGAGAGCCGCAAGGAAATCGCCCGCGAGGCAAGGATCAGCAGCAATCAGGTCGGCATGATCGAGAAGATCCGCAAGGAGGCCGCGCCGGAGGTGGTCGCGGCGGTCAAGTCGGGCACGCTGTCGATCAGCGCCGCCGCGGCGGTCGCCACCTTGCCCGAAGAAGAACAACGCGCGGCCGCGACCGGCGGCGATGCCGAGCTGAAGCAGGCCGCCAAACGGGTGCGCGAGTCGAAGCGCAAGCCGCGCGAGAAACCGAGTGACGACGTGCTGGCCTTGCGCGAACAGATCGCCGACCTGGAAGCGGAAAACCGGAACCTGCGCCGCGAAATCGAGACATTGCGGGTCCGTCTGGGCGAAAGCGTACCCGAGGACGCCGATGAGGCCATGGCGGAGTAAGGTGGATGCAAGGGGCCGGGAACTAGCATGGCCCCTCAGCGATCCAAGGCGTAGTCCCCGGAGTTTGCCCCACATGAAACCGATCGTCGTCCTCGCCACCCTGTTCCTCGCCGCCTCGACCGCGATGGCGCAGGACGCTACGAAGCCGCTGAACCTGCGTTTGCCCGCCGACTACACGCCGGCTCCCGCCAGCAGCGCCCCCGCGCCTGCCCCGGCCGCCGACGCCAGGGTCTCCGCCGATCCCAAGGCCCCCACGGTGGCGCCCAAAAACGGCGGCGAGAACATCGCGGTCACGAAGTCCCGCCCGCTGGATCCTCCCGGTACCTACTACGGCGACACCACTGGCCGTATGGACGGTGTGGAAGCCGACGATGGCACGCCGCGCTGCGACGACGCCACCTACAACAAGCCCCAGGTGCATGGCAGCGTCACCACCGGCGTCGTCAGCGCCAGCCATGGCGGCAGCGGCAACTACCAGGCCGGGGCGGTCAACCTCAGCCAGGCCTTCGGCAGCTGTGAGCATCCCACCGGCGGCGTCAGCATCTCCGTCGGTGCCGGCCAGGGCCACTTCGGCGGCGGCCGCATCCGCTGATCAGACCGAGCGGAACAGCACGATCCGCTCCGCTGCCTCAGGGTCCGGGTCGTCACTGACCAGCCACGGCTGCCGCGCGAACGTACGCGTACACGGGCCCAGAGCCACCACACGCACGGCACGCCGGGCCGCCTCGGCTTCGATCCTGGCGACGACGTCGCGCAGGACGGTGCCGATGAACGGCGTGAACAGATAGAAGACGTCGACGCCGGAAAAATCCGCCTCGCGTGCATCGCCTTCGACGAACCGCACTCCCGTCAGCCCAAGTGACGTCGCCGCACGCGTCGCGACATCGACATAGCCCCCGTCGCGCTCGATGCCGATGCATCGCGCGCCCGTCAGGATGTGTACCAGCAAGGGGACGTGACCCAGTCCCGAGCCAAGATCCAGTACGACGTCGCCTGCCGTGATTCCGCCTCTGGCCAGGCCGTCGACGATATGCCGGGCGGGTGTGGGCTGGTAGAAGACCATCTCGGGCGGCAGCGGCCTGGCATCCGGAAGCGGCTCGTCCAGGGCCAGCACGCCTGCCAGGAGCGCGTCGAGCGGATCGTAATGCTGACCCGAGGGGATTCCGACGTCGAGCCAGGGCGCGAGCGCCTGCCTGCCTTCACCCGCGCGGATTCGTTCGCGCAGCGCGTCGTACAACTGACGATCCACGGCATCGAGCGCGTCGAGGAGACGCACCACCCGACGAGTCAGCGTCGCATCGCGCAGACCGACCTGCCCGAGGTCGAGCCGGTCCGCCGCATCGGCTCTTACGAGGAAGGCATCGGGCCGGTGCCAGTCCGTGCGTTCATCGAGTTCATCGAGGTAGGCCACCAGTCGCTCGTTCAATAATGTCTCTCCGGAAAACGGCGCCACCATCGACGCAGCCAGCTCATGCGCGACGGAAAGGCCCGATCCATCGGCACGCGCACGGCTACTTCGGTACCTCCCTGGAGACAGGCCGCAATGGTGGCGATGCCACCCATCGCATGCGCGCGCTCGCGTATACCGCGCAGCCCCCAGTGACCCGCACGACCGTCGCGGGAAACGGCATCCTCGATGCCGCGTCCGTCGTCGCGCACGTAAAAGAGCAGCATACCGTCATCTTCCTCGAGGACGACGTCGATGCGACTGGCCCCGGCATGCGTCACCGCGTTGTGCACGGCTTCGCGTGCGATGCCGTGCAGTTCGTCGCGCGCCAGCGGATCCAGATCGAGCACGTCGAGCCGCACACTGACGATGACCGGCACCGTGTGATCGGACGCGTACAAGCGCGCCATCGCTTCCAGAACGTCATTCAGCGGCATGTCGTCCGTGCCGTGCGCACGCAGGTCGCGGACGCGGTCACGCGCTTCGACAAGCGCTTCCTCCGCCCGGTCGAGCGCGCCTTCCATCGCCGTGCGTACCGGATCGTCCGGCGCGACACGATTTGCGATCGCCTGGAAGCGCATGGTCAGACCGTGAATGCTCTGTAGCAGCGTGTCGTGTAGTTCGCGCGCGATGCGTTCGCGCTCCGCATGGCGCTCGTCCAGGCGCCCCCGCACGAGCGCCGCGACGCGCCGGCCCCTGAGCAGCAGTGCGATCCAGATGGCGAGGAGCAAGGCGGCGGTACAGACCAGCGCGAACCACAGCGTCTGATAGAACGCCGGCGACACCGTGACCGCAATCGAGGTGCCCTGCTCGTTCCAGACACCGTCCTCGTTGGACGCGGTCACGCGAAACACGTAATGGCCTGGCAGCGGATCGGTGTACACGGCTTCGCGATCCGTACCCGCTTCACGCCAGCGCGTATCCAGACCATCCATCCGGTAGCGGAAGCGCACGCGCTCGGGCATCGACAGGCTGGTCGCGGTATAGGCGATGCGCAGACGCTCGGTGTTCGCCGGAAGCGTGACGCTGGACGATGCCGGCCAGGTTCCCGCATCCGTGGAAATTTCCCGGACCATCACCGGCGGCGCGACCGGGTTGCGCCGTATGGCCGACGGATCGATCGACACGACGCCGCTGGTCGTCGCGAACCACAACCGTCCATCGTCGGCCGCCACCGCGGTGGGCAAGGGACGAAACTGCGCCGGCGTACCTGGCAATCCATCGAGCGAATCGAACAGCATGACCGGCGGACGGTAGCCCGGCTCGTCGAGGGCCTGGCGCATGTCGGCCGAGGCGATCCGCGCGACGCCTTGCGCGGCGTTCATCCAGAAATCCCCGCGACGGTCGCGCACCAGTCCGGACACGCCGCGCAGCGGCTCGCCAGCCGTCGGAATGCTGCGGACGCTGCCGCCGCGAATGGCGGCGATACCCAGCTCGCCGCCCACCCATACGGTGTCGTCGTCGTCCAGCAGCGCGGTGACGTTGCCCACCTGCAGACCATCGGCCGCGCCGATCACCTTGTCCCGGCCCCCGTCGCGGACGATGAGCACGTTGCGCGCGAAACCCATCCACAGCCGCTGCCGGGCGTCACGGAGCAACACCAGCGGCGAGGGGTCGTTGGACACGCTGGGCAGTGTGTCGTGAATCCAGCCCTCGCCCGTGTAGTGGTAGATGCCGGGGCGATTGATCGACAACCAGGCGCCGCCGTGGCCGTCGCCGACGATGGCCTGGACGCCCGTGTAATCGTCCGCGGGGAGCGATGCGAACGGCCGCGGGACGCCATCCACCATATGCCACAGACCGCGCGGTCCACCGAGCCAGGTCGCGTCGCCGTCGCGGGCCGCCGCGGTGATCGCTTCCGGGAAGGCCGTGCCGGTTATGTTGGTCGCGTCGACATGCGTCAGCGGACGGTTCTTCGTGCCTACCCACACGCCATGCCCGGGCGCTGGGACCAGCGCGAAGTCGGTGGCGCCGGGTGACAGCGGCGCGGGAAGCAGGCGTCCACGGCGGAAGCGGTCGAGGCCGCGGCTCCCGCCCATCCAGATGTTGCCCTCGCGATCCTGGATCACCGCGCTGAAATAATCGGAGCTGAGACCGTTACGTTCAACGAAACGCTCGGCCGCCGCGCTGTCCGCTTCGATCGTCTGGCTGGCGAGCCAGTCGATGTGCGGAACGCGACGGATACCTTCGCCGAGCGTCGGCACCCAGAGCGCGCCGTCGCGATCGAACAGGAGGCCCGCCGACGACATGTGCAGCTTCGGTCCTGACAGCGCCGGGTCGCGTCCGCCGTTCCATGCCGGCCGTACGCCATCGTCGGCCTCGGCGACCCAGATGCTGCCGTCGGGGGCCTCGGCGATGCGGTTGATCCGGCCGACCGATCGCGTGGCGACCTCGAAACGCTGAGCACCCGGTGCCAGCCACGCCAGCGCCTGCTCCGTCGCGACCCAGAGGCGACCCGCGCGATCGACCGCGAGGTTACGCGCGCGCACCCCGGGCAGCCCCATGGCGGGACCGATCACCCGCCACCGATTGCCCGCGAGCGTAACCAGCCCGTTGAAGGTCGCCGCCCAGACCCGCCCATCGGGCGTGCTGGCCATCGCGTAGATCGTCGCGGTCGGCAGGCCGGAGCCCGCGGCGTAGTGCGTGGCACGGTCGTGATCGATGAAGCTGGCCACACCGTAACGGAAGCCCACCCACAAGCCGCCTGACGGGGGTGCGTACAAAGAGGCCACACTGGACGCAAGGAAGTCACCGCCTTCGCGTGGGCGGTAGCGTTCGAAGCGCACGCCATCGAACCGGTACAGCCCCGTCTGCGTGCCCAGCCACAGGTAGCCGTCGGCCGTCTGCGCCAGCGCCGTGACCTGTCCGGGCGCACCTTCGCGCACCGTCCAGGCGGTGTGATAGAACTGCTCGATACGACGGTCGCGGCTGTCCCTCGCGACGGCGTCCGAGGTGGGCCACCACCCGACCATGACGCCGAGCAACAGCGATATGCACGCGGCGAGCGCGCGTCCGGAAACCACCCCTGATCACCCCTCTCCGACCCGGTGGCAACGATACCTCTTAAGAGGTACCCGCGTCGCCCGGGCCGGAGGTGAGACGTCTTAGCCGGCGAATCCCAGCTCGCCGACAAAGGCGACGGCGTCGGCCAGCACCCGGGCCGCCGCGGGGGAACGCTGCGGGGAAGCAAGCACGTGCGCCGCGTGATCGTAGGCGATCAGGCGGCGGCCTGGCTCGGGCGAGCCCAGCCAGTCGAACGCCTCGCGCATGGCGGCGACCGACGTCAGCGTGTCATGGTCATCGGCACCGCCGTCCCACACGCCGAACAGGACCGGGCAGACGACATCGCGCAGGTGCCCGGGCTGCATCGTGCCGAGGAAGAGTTCGGCGACGGCGCGGTATCCGTCGGAGTGAATCACGGACGACCAGTACCGCCGTTGAAACGGCGTGCGCTCACCCGGCACGTCCACCGCCCCGCGCAGGAGCACCGCGGCATTGAGTTGTACGGGATCGTAAACGCGGATGCCGGGAGACCAGGCCACCACGCCCGCGATCTGAGACGCGTGTCGCGCGGCGAGGTCGAGCGCCAGCGACGCGCCCATGGAGGTGCCGACGAGCAATACCCGCTCACCGAGTTCCAGACCGATGCGCAGGGCCTCGTCGGCGTCCGCGCGCCAGCGCTCCGCCGAAGCGCCGGCCATCGCGGAGGGCAGATCGCTGCCGTGGTCACTGAGTCGGTTGAGGAACAGATGGGCGCCACACGCCTCGGCGATGGCCCGGTGCGCGGGATCCCCCTCCGCCTGACTGGCGGTGAATCCGTGCAGATAAACCACCGCGAGCGGCAGCCGGCTACGGGGTTTCTGCGGGTGAAACACGATGCGTGCCTCGTTGTCCGGCTTGAGGCCGGGCGTCGAGCGCTCGCGCCCGGCGACGTCCTCGGCCAGTGCCTCCAGATCGTTCACGCGCTGGCGGCCGCCTCGGCGTAACGCCGCTGCACGTCGACGAAACGGTGTACCGACCGGGAGAGCGTGTCCAGCTCTTCGGTGACGCGCTGTACATCCGCACCGGCATCGATCAGCAAGGCAATGTCGCCGCAGACGTGGTCGGCTCCTGGTACCCCCAGATTGCCCAGGACGTTGCGCAATGCATGGATGGCCTCGGAGGCGGCTGCGATATCGTGCGAATGGATCGCCGAGCGAAGGGAAACGCAATGGTCGTCCGCCGTACGCGAGCACAGGTCGACGAAGGCCTTGAAGTCTTCCCGCGTACTGAGCGCGCGCATTTCGTCCAGCGGCGAACTCTCCTGCCGGCCGGTGGGCAGGCCAATGGCGGGATGCCAGTGGCGCGCCGCGTCATCGAGACGACGCTCGTCGGCGATGGACTCGATCACGTCGAGCAGCCGCTGCGCCGCGATCGGCTTGGTAAGGTACGCGCGTGCACCGGCCTTGAATGCGATCCGTACGGCGTCGTGACTGGAGTCCGCGCTCAGCATGACGATAGGCGGCACCGCCTCGGTACGACGCGCCACTTCGATCCGTCCCAGCACATCCCAGCCGGAGCTGCCCGGCATGTGCAGGTCCATGAAGATCAGATCGAACGTCTCGGTCGACAGACGCGCCAGCGCCTCGTCACCGCTGGCACTGAAGGTCGGCACATGCCCCGCACGCTCGAGGATACGACCGACGATCTCGCGGTTGGCCGCGTTATCGTCCACCACCAGGCAGTGCTGGGGGGCGACGCGACCGCGATGCTCGTCGAGCAGGTCGACCAGCGGCGTCTCCGCCACGCTTCGCGAACCGGCGGCCGCGCGGCGCAAGGGAAAACGCCAGACAAAGATGGTGCCGCCCATCGGATTGTCCATCACCTCGAGCGAGCCACTCATCTGCTCGGACACGTTCCGGACGATGTAGAGACCCAGGCCGACGCCTTCCTGGCGCCGGCTCTCGCCACCGCTGAGCTGATGAAAGGGATCGAACACGCGCTGCTTGTCGGCGTCGGCGATGCCGATACCGGTGTCGCTCACCGTACAGGCGATGGTCGGATCATGGCCGCCGACGCCTTCGCGCAACTCGATGCGCACGTCCACCGAGCCGCCGGGCGGCGTGAATTTCACCGCGTTGGAAGCCAGGTTCGACAGCACCTGCTCGATACGGCCCGGGTCGCCGCTGAATACGCCTTCCACCGATGCGTCGCGGGAGACGCTGAAGGTGACACGCTTCTCTGCCGCGTAAGGACGGCACACCGCGCCCACCGTACTCAGGACTTCGTCGAACGCGAACGTCTGGTGGCGCAGGTTGAAACTGCCGCCGGCAAACGACGCTACATCGAGGACGGCGTTCACCCGGTGGAGCAAGGCATTGGCATTGGTCGCCAGCAGCGCGACCAGGCCGCGCTGATCTTCCGACATCACCGAGGTGTCGATCAGAGACGCCGCATGAATGACCGTACTCAGAGGCGTACGCATCTCGTGACTCATCATCGAGATGAACCGGTGCTGCGCTTCACGCGACGCGATCGCCTCGGCGGACACTTCGCGCAAGGCATACATCATCCGGTAAAGCATCACCGGCAACACGATGACCAGAGCCAGTGCGTATAAGGCGTAGGCGGGACGACCCAGCCAGTAGCCATCGGGCGCCACGACCGCGAGGATCGCGACCGAGGCCACTACGCTGGCGGCGAACGCGCGGCGGCTGTACCTCACCCCGACGGCCACGGACAGGAACGGAAGGACGGCCGTCACCGTGATCACCAGCATGAACGCGGCCTTGAGCAGCACGGCCACGATGACGAAATTGGTGACGTTGCCGATAGCGTCGATCACCGGTGTCTCGCGTGGCGCCCCGGCACGGACGAACAGCATCCAGAAGGTGCTGAGGACGAACATCAGGACGGCGACCGGCACGACGTGATGCGATTCGGTGGCCATGGGCACCGGGCCATGCAGCCACGCGGCACTCCAGACGACGACGAACCCGAGGATCACTGCACGCATCAGCGAGACGTGGTACTCGCTGAAGCTGGCCACGATACGGTCGATGCGCGGATTGCGCAGACGCTTCGCGACCTCGCTGAGCATCACTGGCTCGGCGCGTTTACCGCTACCGCCATCGATCTTCATGCCAGCCTGAACCCGCGACTTCCCCCGATAACCTCCTAGTCTATGATCTTGCGCGCCGCTGGCAAGTGCGGGTAGCGCATTCATATTGGTAAATTCGTTTACGTCGGAACTTACGCAGTCTGCC
Source organism: Luteibacter mycovicinus (assembly GCF_000745235.1). Taxonomy (NCBI): domain Bacteria; kingdom Pseudomonadati; phylum Pseudomonadota; class Gammaproteobacteria; order Lysobacterales; family Rhodanobacteraceae; genus Luteibacter; species Luteibacter mycovicinus. The sequence goes on along the minus strand of NZ_JQNL01000001.1, from coordinate 3,141,434 downwards.
CGGATTTCCTGAGGACGGTCTTTTTTGCGGCGGTCTTTTTCGTGGCCGTCTTTTTCGCGGCCGTCTTTTTCGCGGCCGTCTTTGTTGCCGCCGTCTTTTTCGTCGCCGCTGTCCGGGCCGGCTTGCCCAGTTCGACCCACACCGGCGCGTGATCGCTGGCCTTGGGCAGATCGCGTACCCATCGGTCGACATCGGACTTCTTTAGCCGGGTCGCCAGATCCGGCGACAACAGCAGGTGGTCGATCCGCAGCCCCCGGTTGCGTGGCCAGTGCTGCCGGAAGTAGTCCCAGAAGGTGTAGATGGTTTCGTCCGGATGCATCTGGCGCAGGGCGTCGGTCCAGCCCTGGGCCAGCAGACGCTCGTAAGCATGACGGCTTTCGGGCTGGAGCAAGGCGTCACGTCGCCAGTTTTTGGGGTCGTAGATGTCGCCGTCGGTCGGCACGACGTTGTAGTCGCCGGCCAGTACTACCGGATGACCGGAATCCAGCAATTGCCCGGCGTGCTGGATAAAACGCTCGAACCAGGCCAGCTTGTAATCGAACTTCGGGCCTGGCCACGGATTGCCGTTGGGCAGATAAAGGCAACCGACGAGAACGCCATGGGCCGCCGCTTCGAGGTAGCGGCTCTGGAGGTCCTTTCTGTCGCCCGGCAGGCCGCGGCGGCTCTCCACGGGATCGGTACCCTTCGCGAGGATGGCCACGCCATTCCAGGAGGCCTGCCCGGCCCAGAGGGCACCGTAGCCTGCGTCATGGATCTCCGCGACGGGAAACGCCTTGTCCACCGCCTTGAGTTCCTGCAGGCAGACGATGTCCGGCGCCTCGCGCCCGAGCCACTCCAGCAAGTGCGGAAGCCGGGAGCGGATGCCGTTGACGTTGAAAGTGGCGATCTTCATGACGCAGGACTTTTCCCGACCCGGGGTGGACAGCCGGTGACGGCGGCACGTTGATGCACCTCTGGCCTGCGCGACCTTTGGCACGCCTTTTGCCTCGATCCAAATGTAGACGGTGCGTGAAGGTTTGAGACCTCTGAAAATCCGCGTTTCGAAAAAATTTACACCCCTTGCGGATATGCCATTGGGCACCTTTGCGGCAAGACGTCGCGCCGGCATAAAAGCACCCAAATACCCATAGTTACACTTAATTTTGCTGCGGCGCAGCAAGACGTTTAGACGGCTGGACGGCCATCCGCCCAGACGGTGCGTGCTCTGGACAACCCGAATCGCCTCATGTACACCTTGCGTTAAGTCCATTTGGATCGAGGCAAATGGGCGTGTCGCGACGGAGCGCGGGGAGGGGTCTTTCGGCTCCGTGCAAAGCGACAGGCGGGGGCCTGTCGTTACGGCCCCGTGTTGCCGTCAATTAATGGCATCACTTTCCGGGGAAGGCATGAAGAACCATTTTCTCACTCGCAGGAGCGCACTCGCACTGGCGGTCTGTACCTGCCTGGGTGGCGTTTCGAGCGTTTACGCACAGTCGACGACGGGTAGCATCAACGGCAGCGTGCCCGCAGGCGCCAATGAGACCGTCGTGGTCGAGAGCGGCACCGGCTTCCGTCGCGAAGTTCCGGTGGACGCACGCGGCCGTTATGCCGTTAACCAGATTCCGCTCGGCACGTATACCGTGACCCTCATGCGCGATGGCGCAGCGGTCGATACACGCAAGGACGTGAGCCTGCGCGTGGGTGCGAGCACCGATATCTCGTTCAATGCAGCGAGCGCCGCACCTGCGTCCGATGCGACATCACTCAGCGGCGTCACGGTCACCGGCACAGCCCTTCCGAATATCGACGTCACGTCGGTCGATTCACGTACCGTGATCACATCCGAGCAGCTTGCCAAGCTGCCGTTGGGTCGCAGTGCGGAAGCGATCGCCCGCCTTGCACCTGGCGTGGTCAACAACGGCGGCGGATTCGCGAGCGACACCGGCCGCTCGGTCGCCAGTTTCGGCGGCGCCGCGGCCAATGAAAACGCTTACTACGTCAACGGCTTCAATACGACCGATCCACTCAACGCGGTGGGCGGCTTGCAGTTGCCCTATGGCGCCATCGACCAGCAGGAAGTCTATACCGGCGGCTACAGCGCACAGTACGGGCGTTCCGACGGCGGCGTCATCAGCCAGGTCGGTAAGCGCGGCACGAACGAATGGCACTTTGGTGCTCAGGTCCTTTGGGAGCCCGCCTTTGCTCGCGCAAGCGCTGACGACCTGCACTATGCGCGCGTCCCCGCTACCGCACCCGCGGGCAATCTTTACCAGCCAAAGAGCCAGAATGACCAGTGGACGACCACGGTCAGCGCTTATGCAGGCGGCCCGCTGATCAAGGACAAGCTGTTCTTCTTCGTCGCGGGTGAGTTTGAAAAATCCGGCCGCCGTAACGTGAACGCCGTGGGCAATAACACCCCGGCATCGACCAACGACTATAGATCACCGCGGTGGTACAGCAAGCTCGACTGGAACATCACCGATAGCAACATCCTCGAACTGACCGGCGCGTCCGACAAGCGCGAAGGTTCGGGCACGCGATACAACTACGACTACGCCAATCTTAACCGGACCAGCAAGATCGGTCCCGTCGATAACACGAAGACCGGCGGCGACCTGTATGTCGCCAAGTACACGAGCTACATCACGGACAACCTGACCCTCAGTGCCATGTACGGCCAGATGCGCTCGAAGAACTACGACCAGCCGGGCGACTATGACCCGACGTTGGCCCGGGTCGATAGCTCACAATTCCAGAATCCCGCACTGAACGGCGGCACCGCCATTCGCAATAATCAGGTCGATGACATCAGTCAGCCGGGCCGTAGCAATAAGGCGACGAACTTCCGTTTCGATGTCACCTATACGCTCGGTGACCACACGATTGCTGTCGGCATCGATAACGTCAAGTCGCGGGCAGACGACTTCGGCACGGCTAGCCCGGGTCCTGGATACGCCTGGAACTACGGCCAGCAGGCGGACCCCACGCAGCCGATTTCCGATGCTCCGGGCATCAACTTCGTACCGGGTACGGCCGGTTATGCCAACGGGGCGGGCGGCTACTACGTCAGCCGCAACGTCGTAAACAACCTGGTCAATGTGCGCTCGGATCAGCGGGCTCAATACATCGAGGATAAGTGGCAGGTCACGGACACCGTGCTGCTGTCGCTGGGCGTCCGCAATGACCAGTTTACCGACTACAACCAGTTCGGCCAGGCATTCATCACGCAAACGAAGCCGCAGTGGGCGCCTCGACTCGGCGCATCGTGGGACGTTAATGGAGATGGCAGCTTCAAGGTCTTCGGCAACGCCGGGCGTTACTACCTTGGCCTTCCTCTGAATCCGGCCACTGGCGCCGCCGCAGGCTATACGGCGACACAGCAGTACTACACCTACAGCGGAATCGATGCGACCGGTGCGCCGACGGGCCTGACTCAGATCAGCCAGCCAGTCTCGGCAAACAATTCGTACGGCATCCCACCCGATCCCCGTACGGTTGCGGGCAAGGGCCTGAAGGCTGAGAACCAGGATGAGTACATCCTCGGCTTTGACAAAACCTTCGGCGACCATTGGGTTTACGGTGCCAAGCTGACCAAGCGCGTGCTCAACTCCGCGATCGACGACTTCTGCGATGTCGGCCTCGTTACGGATAAGGCGGCGGCTCTCGGCTATGACATCGCATCGACGAACAGCTGCTACCTGATCAACGGTGGTCATTCCAACACCTTCACACTGATCGATACCGGCGGGAACGCCGTCAAAGTGCCACTCAGCCGCGAAGAAATGGGCTTCCCCGCGTTGAAGCGTCGCTATTACAGCCTCGAACTGTTCACCGAACACAACTTCGACGGTGTCTGGTACGGCAAGTTCGACTACGTGTTCTCACGCAGCTACGGCAATACCGAGGGTCAGGCTCGTACCGACACTCGCCAGGATGGTGCGGCCGGCAGCGTCGACTGGGATAACCGCTATGTCATGGAGAACGCCAACGGCCCGCAGGGCAATGACCATACCCACGTCTTCAAGGCGTATGGCTACTGGCAGTTCGCACCGGAATGGCAGCTGTCGGGCAACGTCCAGGCGATTTCCGGCGCACCGGAAGTCTGCACGGGCTACTACGGCGCGGGGCATACCGATCCGGTGTCCTACGGCAGCTCCTACCGCTATTGCAACGGCGAGCCGTCTCCCCCGGGTAGCCATGGCCGCCTGCCCTGGACGTTCCAGCTCGACCTCGGCGTGACCTACCGTCCGTCGTGGGGCGACCAGAAGCTCGCGTTCTCTGCGAACGTGTTCAATGTCCTAAACCAGCAGCGGGCGACGTTCCGTTATCCGGCAAGCGAAGGCCCGGCCAACACGCTCAATACGATCTACCGCGTACCGCTCTACACGCAGGATCCGCGTTACGGCCGTCTCGCCGTCACTTACGACTTCTAAGAAAGCGTAAACCCAGATCCCTGTGCAACTCTTGCGCCCCTTCCCGGACACCGGCACCTCCCCGGCCGATGTCCGGGGATCGGGCGCTCTTTTTTTGCTCAGCGGGCCTCGCCCGAGGCCGCCACCACCATCTCGATGTAGCCCAGAATCTCGGGAACCGGCAGGTCGAATATGCCCGCGTCGCCGTTGTCATAGGCCTGGCGCCACACGGCGTAGCCGTCTCGCCAGCCTTCATCGGCGTCGGCGGGACCGTCGGTGGTGAGCAGACTGGCGTCCAGCGTGGCGCGGGACACGGCGGCGTGGTTCATCGCCGGCTGCAGGCCGCCGGGTACGCGATGGTTGCGCAGCTTCACGCCGAGGATGGAAACATGGAAAACCTCGCCGTCTTCCGGCTCGTGGTCGATCTTGCGAATCGCTACACGGGAATCTTCCTCGCCGGGACGGGTCCGGTAGGTCCAGGCCTGGCCGGGGGCATAGGCGGGTTTCGTCACGATGGTTTCCTTGGGGCGCCTACAGACTGAGCATCTTAGCGGAAGCTTAAAGGCCAGCGCCCGGCCCCGCCCGAAGCGGCCTGTGGCGGAATGCCGTATCCTTACGTCCATGAGCGCGCAGCCGATGTAGGGTGCGACGCGTCGCGCGAGGCAGCGCGGCCCGGCGGGCCGCTTCCCCAGCCAAGAACCCCCAAGGGCTCCCGCGCACGGCGCGGAGGCTCCGTCCCTTCTTGTCTTTACCGAGGTTCAACGCACCATGGTGGCACTGGCGACCGAGCACGTGATCGACGTGCATCACTGGAACGACACCCTTTTCAGCTTCCGCACCACGCGGGACCCGGGTTTCCGCTTCGAAAGCGGTCACTTCGTGATGATCGGCCTGGAAGTGGACGGGCGGCCGCTGATGCGCGCCTATTCCATCGCCAGCGCGCATTACGAAGAGCATCTGGAGTTCTTCAGCATCAAGGTGCAGGACGGCCCGCTGACCTCACGGCTGCAGCACCTGAAGCCCGGCGATCCGGTCATCGTGAGCCGCAAGCCCACGGGCACGCTGGTGCTGAACGATCTGAAGCCGGGCAAGCGTCTCTACCTGCTGGGCACCGGCACGGGCCTGGCGCCGTTCATGTCGATCATCCGGGATCCGGAGACCTACGAGCGCTTCGACACGATCGTGCTGGCCCACGGCGTGCGTCACGTCAACGACCTGGCCTACTCCGACTACATCGAGAACGAGCTGCCGAAGCACGAGTACCTGGGCGACCTGGTGCGCGAGAAGCTCATCTACTACCCGACGGTGACCCGTGAAGCATTCCGGAACCGGGGACGCATCACCGACGCGATCGCCGACGGTGAGATGGCCCGGACGACCGGCCTGCCGCAGATCAATCCGGCCGAAGACCGCGTGATGCTTTGCGGTAGTCCCTCGATGCTGGAAGACATCTGCGTGTTGCTGGATGGCGAGGGCTTTCAGGCGTCGCCGCGGACGCGGGAGCCGGGGGATTACGTGATCGAGCGGGCGTTTGTGGAGAAGTAACGGAGCGTTTCGAGGAGTGGGGGGGTGCGGCGTCTTCGCTGCGTTGGCTTTTCGCGCGCGGGGCGCGCTCCTACTTGCGTATACGGCCCTGGCCTTCGTTGTCCCAGTAGCCGAAGATGCGGCGGGCGATGAGTTTGTAGAGACGTTTGCCGGTGGCCCGCCACAGGCGTGAATGCGGTGCCGGCTGGGCCAGGATGGCCTGCTGGCGCGCTGACAGGCGGTCCGGGGCATAGGTTCGCTTGTGTTTGAGCAGGTGGCGCAGGTCTTCCCGCGCCAGCAGGCGGAACAGCGAACCACGCCGGCCACGCGTCCAGGCAATCTGGAAATCCACCAGACCGGGCGTGCCGTCCTCGCGCACCAGCCAGTTCGGCTCCTTGGCGAGATCGTTGTGGACGATGCCGCGACGGTGCAGTGCGGCCAGCAGGCGAAGGGCCCGTGTGTAGTAGGCGGGGTCCAGCGGCCGGCCCAGCTGCATCGGCTGTCCCGCCATGTAGCTGCGCTCGAGCATCCGGCCATTCCACGCGAGTAGCCGTGGCACGCCGTCGATACCGTCCAGGCGCAGCAGCGCCCGCGCCTCGCGCGCGGCGGCGCGGCGTGCGAACCAGCGCGCCCACCAGCGTGCGGCAGCGATGTCGCGGCGGATAAGAACGACACCGTCGCGTTCCACGCGCTCGATGCGGCCGAGTTCGTCAGCCTTGAGCAGGGTGACAATTTCCGTCGTTGCGCTATGCACGCCCTTCCTTCGATTCGTTGACGCGCTCTGCGCTGCGCGGCAGCTACGCTAAGATGACGATTCTCGCAGGGAGAGAATGCCGAATGTTGTCGCGACACATCCTGTCGCTGTGTCTTGTCGCCGTCGGACTCGCCGCCTGCCAGGATGGCGCGGACCGTTCGAACGTCGGGAAGATGCCATCGCCATCCAGAGCGACCGCGCACAAGGATACCCAATCCAGCCAGGAAGGCCTCTACACGATGGAAGTGAAACTTCCCCAGCTGCCTACGTCGGCCGCGCCCTTGCGCGCCACGATCGAGCGCTACGTGGAGCGGCAGAAACGCGCCTTCCTCGACAGCCTGGATGCCCCGGGTGCCCGCGAGCAGGCGAAAGAGCTGCCCTGGGACCTCAACCTGGACATCGCGGTCGCGGCTCGCACCGATCGCTTCATCAACGTGCAGGTCGACGGCTCCGCCTTCACCGGCGGCGCTCACCCCGCGCCCATCGTCGACAGCTTCACCTACGACCTGCGGAAGCGGCGCGTCGTGGGCATTCGCGAGCTGTTCGACGATGCGCACGCGGCGGAGGGCGCATTCGCCACCGAGGCCCGGCGCCAGCTGCTGACCGCGCTGGACGATCAGGACGACCCGCTGTCTTCGGACAGCCAGCAGATCGACGCGGGTACGGCGCCGGACAAGGATCACTACCGCGTGTTCACCCTCCTCACGGGGCCCGACGACAAGGTGCACGGGCTGACCTTCATCTTCCCGCCGTATCAGGTCGCGCCGTATTCGGCAGGGCCACAGGCGATCGATGTATCCAGCGACGCGTTTTCGGCCTATCTGAAACCCGAATACAGAGAGGCTTTCCGCTGATGGACCTGTTCCTCTACCTGCTCGCCGCCGCCCTGATCGTTGGGGGCGTGGCGGGCGCGGTGCTGCCGATCCTGCCTGGCATCCCCATGATCTTCGGCGGCATCTGGCTCGCCGCCGCCGTGGACGATTACCAGCACCTGGGCGGGGGCTGGCTGGTGGCGATCGGCATCGTCGGCGCTGTGGGGGTCGCGCTGGACTTCGTCTCCGCCTCGCTGGGGGCAAAGAAAATCGGCGCCAGTCCGCGCGCCTTGTGGGGCGCGGGCATCGGCACGACCGTCGGGATGTTTTTCGGCCTGCCCGGCTTGCTGCTTGGCCCCTTTCTGGGCGCCGTGGCGGGCGAGTTGTGGTCGGGCAAGAGCGTGCTGCGCTCGGCCCATGTCGGTGTCAGCACCTGGTTCGGCATGTTGCTGGGCATCATCGCCAAGGCCGTGCTGTCGTTTCTGATGCTGGGAATGGCTGCCCTCGCCCTGCTCTTCAGCTGACCGCCGAAAGGCACATTGGCGGCCCCGACCCGCAAAGGCTAGTCTCGCCGGACTTCACCGGGGAGACACGCATGTTCAGACGACTGACCCTAGCGGCCGCGATCACGTTCGCGGTCGGCACCCTTCACGCCGAAACCGCGCCGCCGGCCTGGATCGCGCGCAGCAACGCCGATGCCCAACCGCTGCTGGACCTCACCGCCCGCTTCAGCCCCGAGTCCGCCACGGACATCGGCCTGAAAGGCTACGACGAGAAGACCGCCGATCTCGGGCCCGACGTGGACAAGCGCCAGCGTGCCGCGCTGGTCGAGGTGCGTCAGCAGGTCGCCAGACGCCTCGCCGAGGAGAAGGACCCCAACGTCAGCCAGGACCTGCAGATCCTGGCCAAGCAGATCGACGGCAACATCGAGGGTATCGATCTCAACGACAAGTATCTGCTGCCCTGGTTCGACGCCGGGCAGATGATCTTCAGCGGTGAGTTCTCTCTGCTGAACGCGCAGAGCACCCCGGAGCAGAATCAGGCCGCGCTGGGGCGGCTGAAGTGCTATGTCGGCATGGCGGCCGGTTGCACGCCACTGGTCGACCAGGCCAGGGCACGCACGACGGAGCGCCTGGGCGAAAAGGGCCTGCTCGGTCCGGTCAAGGCCGATGTCGAACAGAAGCTGGGCAACACGCAGCGCTATGTCGACGGCATCCGCAAGCTGTTCGCGGAGAAGAAAGTCGCCGGCAGCGACGAGGCGATGAACAAGCTCGACGCGCAGCTGAAGCAGTACAACGCGTGGGTGAAGAAGACGGTGCTGCCTCGCGCGCGTACCGACTTCCGCCTGCCCGAGCCGCTTTATGCGTACAACCTCAGGCAGGTCGGGCTCGACATCGCCCCGCGCGACCTGATCGGCCGCGCGCAGCTGGAATTCATGGAGACCACGTATGCGCTGCAGATGCTGGCGCCCGTCGTCGCCAAAGCCGAGGGTCTTCCCGATGGCGACTACCGCGACGTACTGAAAGCGCTGAAGAAAAAGCAGCTGGCGAAGGACAAGGTCGAGCCGGTGTATCACGAGGTACTGGGCAAGATCGAAAACACCATTCGCACGCAGCGCATCGTCGAATTGCCGAAGCGCCAGATGGCGATGCGCGTCGCCTCCGAAGCGGAGAATGCGCGCACACCCGCACCGCACATGGATCCGCCGCCCTTCGTCGGCAATACCGGCCAGCGTGGCACCTTCGTGCTGACCACCGGCAACCCACCGGCCGACGGCGACGCGACGCAGACCTACGACGACTTCACCTTCGAGGCGGCGGCATGGACGCTCACCGCGCATGAAGGACGGCCAGGCCACGAGCTGCAGTTCGCCGCGATGGTGGAACAGGGTGTATCGCTGACGCGCAGCATGTTCGCCTTCAACAGCGTCAACGTCGAGGGCTGGGCGCTGTATTCCGAAGCGGAGATGATGCCGTACGAGCCGCCGGCGGGTCAGTTCATCGCGCTGCAGTTCCGCCTGTTGCGTGCGGCGCGGGCGTTCCTGGATCCGATGCTCAACCTGGGCCTGGTGTCGCGCGATCGTGCGCACGACATCCTCGTGCACGACGTCGGCTTGTCCGAACCGATGGCCCGGCAGGAGCTTGATCGTTACACGCTCAATTCACCGGGGCAGGCGACGGCTTATTTCTACGGCTATACGCGCATCCTGCAGTTGCGCGCGGAGACGCAGACGAAGCTGGGCGACAAGTTCGACCGCAAGGCCTTCAATGATTTCCTGATCGCGCAGGGACTGTTGCCGCCAGACCTGCTGGCTGACGCCGTGCGTACGCGGTTCGTGCCGGCCGTATTGAATAAAAAATGACCGCCGCAAGGCGGTAACTACCTGTAGGAGCGCGCCTTGCGCGCGATGTTTTGGTGTCGCACGCGAGGCGCGCTCCTACAGATCGGCGGCCGGGACCGTTCAATGCCCCGGGGCATCCGGAATCACATAAAGCAGGATCGCCAGGTAGTGCAGCACACTGCCAGCGAGCACGAACACGTGCCAGATCGCATGGTGGTACGGCATCTTCCGCGCCATGTAGAACGGCACGCCGCCGGTGTAGCAGAGGCCGCCGGCCAGAAGCAGCAGAAGGCCGCCTGTCGGCACATTGGCACGCAGCGGTTCGATCGCCACCACGGCCACCCAGCCCATCGCCACGTACATCGCGACGGCCGCCTTCCGATAGCGTTTCAGCAGACCGAGCTCGGCGAGACTGCCGATGATCGCGACGCTCCAGATCGTCACCAACAGCCCCCAACCCCAGGCACCCGGGAGCGCCAATAACGTAAACGGGGTGTACGTGCCGGCGATCAGCAGGAAAATCGCGATGTGGTCGCAGGTGCGCAGGACGCGCTTCGCCATCGAACCTGGGATCGCGTGATACAGCGTGGACGCCGCGTAAAGCAGGATCAGGGAGCCACCGAATACCGAGCTGGCCACCACGGCCCGCGTGCCGCCGTACATGGCCGAGAACGCCACGAGCACGGCAAGCCCCGCGATGCTGAGCACGAGCCCGATCGCGTGGATCACGCTGCTGGCGACTTCTTCACCGAGGGGATAGCGCGGCTCTGCGCTGTCGAAGGACATGGGCTTTTCCGGAATACGTCGAACCCCGAGGGTAACCGATCCGGGGCGTTATTGAGAAAAGGTCGCAACTGGGACATTGACCGCACCGCCCCCGTCGTTGTTCCATGGGCCATGACCCTCGAACTGCTCGTGCATATCGCCCGACTTCCGCCGCAAGGCGCCGGCCTGCGTGCGGCCCTCAGTCTGGCGGCACGAATCGGTTCACGGCTCGACGCGCTGCACGTGGTCGACCTTCCCGCCGCCGCCTTCACGGTGCCGGAAGCCGTACCGATGCAGCTGGACGCGGTGCGCCAGCGCGCCACCGATGCAAAAGCGGTGTCGGGCGACTGGGCGACGCTCATGGCAGCCCGCGGTCTGAAGGGAAACTGGCGCGTCGGCAACGGCGACACGGTCACCCTGCTTACGCACGCGGCGGCGGGTTACGACCTGCTGGTGATGGAGCGTTCTTCGACGATGCGTGGCGATGCGCCGGTGGGTTTCGGTATCGTCTCGCGCACGGTGTTCGGTTCCAGTCGTGGCGTGCTGGTGGTCCCCGAGGCGGCGCCGGTGGAAACGCTGGGGGAGCACGTGCTGATCGCCTGGAGCGGCAGTCGCGAATCGGCACTGGCGGTGCGATCGTCGTTGCCCCTGCTGCGCAAGGCCGCACGCGTAACCGTCATCGACGGCAGCCGCGATGAAGACCTCGGGACCTGCGCGTTGCCCGACACCGACATCTGTGGCTGGCTCGACACGCACGGGGTGAAGGCCGAGGTGCGGCGTCTCGATGAAGGTGCACGTCCATCGCCGGGTCCCGCACTGCTCGAAACCGCGCATGCGGAAAAGGCCGATTTGATCGTGATGGGGGCCTGGGGACGGTCGCGGCTGTCGGAGATGGTCCTGGGAGGGACGACCCGGTATCTGTTCATGCAGTCGGATGTGCCCATGCTGGTAGCGCACTGATTGCGTCACCGCTAACCGGTATAGCCATCCAGACGTCCGCTATTGCAACTTCCCGCGAAGCCTGCCTAATCTGCCATCGGACCTGAACACGATCCCCGCCAGTCCCCGCTGGCCGTGTTCCCGACCGCGCTGCTCCTTCCCCCCATCGCAGGAGGTGGCTCATGTCGTTCGCTCGTCCGCACGTCCTTGCCGGAGTGCATCCGGATACCGTCCGCATCGTCGCGATGAGCGCGGCGATCGCCCTCAACGCCGCCGCGCTCATCGCCGTCATGCGGCCGATGGTGGCGGATATCGCCACGGCGCCCCTCGTCCAGGAACCCATACGTCTCATCGAGCACCTGACGGAGCCGACGCCGGTTCCGCCGCCGCCGATCGATCTCAAGCCGTTGCCGGTCAGACCGCCCCATCCGGTGACGACCGTGACCCGGCATGTCGAAAGCCCGCCCGTGCAGACGGCGGTGCCGACGGATGAGGGAACGGCGCCCATGGTGCCTCCGGCGCCCGTTCAGGTCGCTCCCGTCTCACCACCCGCTGTCCAGCCGGCGCCCGTCGAGGCCACGCTGGCTTATGTCTCGGCGCCCGCGCCGACCTACCCGCGCGCCGCTATTCAAGGCCGCATGCACGGCACGGTGACCCTGCGCGTACTGGTGGACGAAAGCGGTAAGCCGCTGGACGTGGTGATCGAGAGCAGCAGCGGCCATCCCGTGCTCGACAAGGCGGCACGCGATCAGGTGCTGGCGAAGTGGCACTTCCAGCCGGCTCAGCAGAACGGCCAGAAGGTTCAGGCCTGGGCGCGCATCCCAATCAGCTTCGACCTCAGGAATCTCTGAGGTCAAGGCGAGGGGAGCGACGCCCGTCGCTCCCCTTCATGCTCAACGCGAGGCGGGCATCACCACCACGTCCGGGCGACGGCGGGTGGCGCGTGCGACGGCCCAGACGATCAGCGCCAGCGCGGCGACCGGCAACAGCACCGGGATCAGGGCCAGGGCGACCATCGGAGCGACAAGGAGCAAGGCCAGCCCACCGATGGCGGCACCGATCAGACTGGCGAACACGCTGAAAACGCCGCCGATGATGCCGAAGACCAGCTTCAGCACCGCGCCGATGAGGGCGAATACCAGCCAGAAGCCGGCGGCCATTACGACAAGCGAGGTCAGGACGATCATGGCGTTGCACTCCGTGGAAGGCCGCCCGGTGGGCGGGTTCATGGCCTTGGATGCACGTACGGAATCGAAGGTTTAAAGCGTCAGTCGAAAGCGCGGGGTTACGAGGGTTTAACGGACGCCATGCTCCACTTCCCGCCAGTCGATTCTTGGGACGGCCCAGCACATGGGTAAGCGTTTTTCCATCGTCAGGGCCTTGCGCGACATCGCGTTCGACCTGTCGGATGTGGGGCACCCGGATCTCGCCTCCATGGGGCGGGAGGTCGGTCGTGCGCTCCACGCACACAGTAATGCGCTGACCGATCTGCTCGGCCCGCTGCGCGAACGCCGGAAGGGCTTCGAGCGGTGGATCCTGGCCGAGCGGTCGAAGCCGGCGGTCAGCGTGATGATCATGGTCTGGCCGCCCGGCTACGCCACGCCCGTGCACGATCACGGCGGGTTGTGGGGCCTCGAGGCCACCATCTCGGGCGCACTCGAGGTCGAATCGTTTGAAAAGGGCGAGGACCGGCATTCGCTTCGCAGTATCGGCCGCACCTGGCTGGGCCCGGGCGACGCGACCTGGTTCGACTCGACGGACACCCATGCCCATCGCTGCCGCAATTTGTCGCGGCATGACACGGCCCTCACGCTTCACGTGTACGGTGGCGATCTGGCACAGTACCTCGCGTATGAGCAGCCCGGTCCTTCGGGACACTGGATCGCACGACCGAGGCAATCGATCATCGCGGGACGCCTGACGGCCTGACGGTCTACGGCCCTCCACCCCAGCCATCGGGCGAAGGACCAAAAGCATGTTTCATAAAGTCGCCATCATCGGCGGTGGCGCTGCAGCGGCGACGCTGGTAAGTGAGTTGCTGGAGCGGCGTACGCCCCAGCCCTTGCATCTGGACTGGTATGCCGGCGCGCCGGATGCCGGGCGCGGTGTCGCCTACGGCACGCCCTCCGGGCGTCATCTGCTCAACGTCCGCGCGGCGTCCATGGGCATGTTCGTCAGCAAACCCGGCGGTTTTCTCGAGTACGCCCAGGGTCTCGACCCGAAGGTGAAAGGCTCCGACTTCCTGCCGCGCAGGCTGTACGGCGATTTCCTGCGCTCGCGCGTCGAGCAGGCGGTCATGAATGCCCGTTCGTTCGGGCACGATATCAACGTGCATCCGTTCGAAGCCGACTCACTGGTGCCCTCGTCCGAAGGCGTCACCATCGGCTTCGGCGATGAAACGTCGCGCGCGGACGCGGCGGTGCTGGCGATCGGCTCCCTGCCCCCGCGCCCCCTCGCGGGCGTGGAAGACGCCGCGATCGCCAGCGGTCGTTACGTGACGGATCCCTGGCCGTTCATGGCCGCGGCGCAGGACGACGACCGTCCGTTGCGCGTGCTGGTGATCGGCCTCGGCCTGACCGCGGTGGACGTCCTGCTGGAGCTGTCGGCGCATTGGCCGAAGGCGCACTTCACCGCTCTGTCGCGCCACGGCAAGCTGCCCGAGCCGCACCTGGCCGCCGCGTCGGCGCCCACGGATGACGGCACCGAACTCATCGAAGCCATGCGGGACGATCCCAACGTCCGTGCCTGGCTGCGCCGCCTGCGCGAAGCCACGGCCGGCGCGGAAGACTGGCGCACGGTCGTCGACGGCATGCGTCCGCATACCCAGGGTCTGTGGCGCGAGCTACCTGCCGCCGAGCGTGCCCGCTTCCTGCGTCATGCGCGCTGGGCATGGGAACGTGCACGCCATCGCATGCCGCCGCAGGTGGCCGCGTCGGTGGCGAAGCTCGAAGCCGAGGGCCGTTTCGAGCGCGGCCGCGGTCGCATGCGCGCGGTGAGGTTGTCGCAGGAAGGCAACCTGGATGTCGTGCGCGCCCTGCCAGGCGGTGGCGAATCCACGGAGTCTTACGATCTGGTCATCCAGACCGTCGGCCTGAATACCGACACTCAGCGCACGGAGCATCGTCTCGTGCGCCAGCTGGTGGTCGACGGGCTCGTCCAGCCCGATCCGCTGGGCATGGGCCTCCGCGCCGTGCCTGACGGCCACCTGCTCGATGGCAACGGCAAGGCGCGCGCCAACCTGTTCGCCATCGGGAGCATGCTGCGCGGGACGCTGTGGGAGTCCACCGCCATCCCGGAAATCCGCAAGCAGGCGCAGAACGTCGCCACCATGCTAATCGACTAAATGTAGGAGCGCGCCTTGCGCGCGACAGGGGGGTGCCCTGCGCGCAACAGGGAGTGTTCTGCGTCGCCGCCTTGTTGGCTTTTCGCGCGCGGGGCGCGCTCCTACGCGCGCGCGGGGGGCACGCTCATGCGCGCTCGAGGGGGCGCGCTCCTGCCGGTTGTCAGAATCCTTCCAGGACAATTTTTCCGATCGCCTTGCCGCTCTCGAGCAAAGCGTGCGCGCGACGCAGGTTGTCCGCATTCACCGTGCCCAGGTTCTCTCGCACGGTGGTGCGGATGACGCCCGCGTCGACCAGATTGGCCACCTCGTCGAGGATGCGACCCTGCTCGGCCATGTCGTCGGTGCGATACATCGACCGCGCGTACATGAACTCCCAGTACAACGAGAGGCTCTTGCGCTTCATCAGGCGTACGTCGATCGCCTCGGCCGGGTCGTCGATCAGGCCGAGTTTGCCCTGCGGCTTGAGCACGTCGACCAGCGCGGCATAGTGCTTCTCGGTGGCGGTCAGGCTGAGCACGTAGTCGACGCCCTCCGGAGCGACCGCGCGCACTTCGTCGGCCAGCGGCTTCGAGTGGTCCACCACGTGATGCGCACCCATCGACTCGACCCACGCACGCGTCTCGGGGCGCGATGCGGTACCGATCACCGTCAGGCCGGTGAGCCGGCGGGCCAGCTGCACCGCGATGGAGCCCACACCGCCGGCGGCGCCGACGACCAGCAGGGTCGCGGGGCGGCCCGTCGTGCCATGTGGGATGCCCATGTGATCGAACATCAGCTCCCACGCGGTCAGTGCCGTGAGCGGAAGTGCCGCCGCCTCGGCCATAGAAAACGTCGACGGCTTGCGGCCGACGATGCGTTCGTCGACCACGTGCAGCGCGCTGTTGCCACCGGGACGCTCCAGCTCGCCCGCGTACCAGACGCTGTCGCCCACCTTGAACCGAGTGACCTCGTCGCCGACCGCCATCACCGTACCGGCGACATCCCAGCCAAGGACCTTGTCGGCACCGGCGGGGTCGACGTTGCGGCGGATCTTGGTATCCACCGGATTGACCGAGACGGCCTCGACCCTGACCAGCAAATCGCGGGCGCCCGGCGAGGGGTCCGGCAGCTCGACATCCAGCAGGCTTTGCGTATCGGCGACGGGCAGCGACTTGCGGTAGACGACGGCTTTCATGCGTTACTCCTGGGAACGGGTATCAGGTGCCTGCGGGCACCGCCGGTGAGGCGCGGCGCTCCAGGGCGACACTGACCATCGTAGCAAGCAGCCCCGTGACGGTAACCGCAGCGCCCGCCAGACTTACCGTCGGCATCGGGAACCCGGCGGCCAGCACCGCGCCGCCAAGCCATGCGCCGCCGGCGTTACCGAGGTTGAACGCGGCGATATTGAGCGTCGAGGCGAGGTTGGGCGCATCGCCCGCCACATGCACCACGCGGGATTGCAGCGGCGCCACGGTGGCGAACGCGGCGATCCCCCAGACGAATACGGTGACGATGGCGCCCACGGTCGAATGCATCGTCCAGGCGAACACCGCCAGCAGCAGCGACAACACCACGAGGATGCCGATCAGCGACGGCATCAGTTTCCAGTCCGCCAGACGCCCGCCGAGCATGTTGCCGATCGTCGTGCCCAGACCGAACAGCACCAGCACCGCTCCCGTCCAGTGCGGGCTCACGTGCGATTCCTGTTGCAGGATCGGCGCGATATAGGTGAACACGGTGAAGACGCCGCCGAAACCGAGCACGGTCATCGCCAGGGCGATCAGTACCTGCGGTTCGCGCAGTACGCGAAGCTCGCGCGCCATGTTCGGGGCCTTGAGGTGGGGCAGCGCCGGGACCAGCCGGGCCACCGCGATCGTCGCGATCACTCCGAGCACCGTCACCGCCCAGAAGGTCGAGCGCCAGCCCGCCCACTGGCCCAGAAACGTACCGAAGGGAACGCCGAGCACGTTCGCAAGGGTCAGGCCGGCGAACATCAAAGCGATGGCTCGCGACCGCTGGTTGGCCGGCACGAGATGGGCAGCCACGATGGCGCCGATTCCGAAGAACGAGCCGTGGCAGAACGCGGCGACCACGCGGGCACCCATCAGCACCTCGTAATTCGGAGCGATGGCGCAGAGCAGGTTGCCGAGGATGAACAGGCCCATCAACAGCAGCAGAGCGCGCTTGCGTTCCAGCTTCGCCGTCAGCGCGGCCAGCAGGGGGGCGCCGACCGCCACGCCGAGGGCGTACCCGGAGACCAGCATGCCGGCCTCCGGGATGCCTACTTTCAGGTCGGCGGCGACTTCGGGCAGCAGGCCCATGATCACGAACTCGGTGGTACCGATGGCGAACGCGGCCACCGCAAGTGCCAGCAAAGGCAGGCGGGACGAAGAGGCATGCATGGGACGGGCTCGATGGAAAGCGATGACGTCCATTGTCCTCGCGAGCCATTCGTGTAAAAACACTCAACCGCGACAAACACTGTTGTCGCAAACTGGAAAGTGGAGACCCCGGCGCATGATCGCCACGCTCATCGCCATCGCCGCGCTATGCCTGCATGCCGCGGGCGTGCTCGCCGCCATGCACGCGGTCATGAACGCCCGCACGGCGCAGGGCGCCTTCGCGTGGGTGCTCGGGCTGGTCCTCGTTCCCTACGTCACGCTGGTGCCTTATCTGTTTCTCGGCGCCAGCCACTTCGGCGGCTACGTCGACCTGCATCGCCAGCGTCAGGCGCGCTTCTTCATGCTGCACGAAGAAGCCGCGCATCCGGGCCACACCGGCCTGCTCGCGCCGTCGGTCCCGGTACACGACGACCGCTACGACGCGATCGGGCGGATGATCAACAGCGCGATGCACGGGGGGCACGCCCTGGCCCTGCATATCGACGGGGAAGCCGCCTTCACCGCCATGTTCGCCGCCATCGCCCGGGCCGAGCGCTACGTGCTGGTGCAGTTCTTCATCATTCACGACGACGTTCTGGGCCGTCGACTGCGCGACGCGTTGCTCGAGCGCGCCGCGGCGGGCGTGCAGGTCTGCCTGCTTTATGACGGCATCGGCAGCCATGCCCTGCCCGACCGCTATGTGGAATCGCTGCGCTCGGGCGGTGTCGAGGTCCGTCGCTTCGCCACGCGACGCTGGCGCAACCGCTTCCAGCTCAACTTCCGCAATCACCGCAAGGTACTCGTGGTCGATGGCGAGCGTGGTTTCGTCGGCGGGCTCAACGCGGGTGACGAGTACCTTGGCGCGAACCCGCCGCTATCACCCTGGCGCGATACGCATATGCAGATCGAGGGGCCCGCCGTGGCCGATCTGCAGCGCGTGTTCGCCGAAGACTGGTACTGGGTCACCGGGGAACGCCCTCCCTCGCTGCCGCCGCCGGAGCGGTGCGGCCGTGCGTCGACGATGATCGTGGCGACCGGGCCCGCGGACCGGCAGGAGAGCTGCTCGCTGTTCTTCACCCAGGTCATTCATGCGGCGCGGCGGCGCGTATGGATCACCACGCCTTACTTCGTGCCGGACCCGTCCGTATTCGCCGCGTTACGGCTTGCCGTGTTCCGCGGGGTGGACGTGCGCATCCTGATTCCCAGCCGGCCGGACCACCGCACGGTGTTCATGGCGAGCACGCTGTATGCGCACGAGGCGATCGTCGCCGGTATTCGCATGTTTCGTTACCAGCCCGGCTTCGTCCATCAGAAGGTGATGCTGATCGACGAGGACACGGCGGTGGTGGGCAGCATGAACCTGGATAACCGAAGTTTCCGGCTGAACTTCGAGATTGCGGCGCTGAATGTCGATGAGGCGTTCGCGGGTGAGGTCGAAGCCATGCTGGAAGCGGATTTCGCGAAGTCCGACGAGGTCAATGCCAATGACTACCGGCGGCTGTCGTACCTGCGGCGGGTGGCCTTGCATGTGGCCCGGCTGTTCGATCCGGTGCTCTAACGGGCACGCATGCGACCGACGGCCCTGTCTCCCTTCGCCTGTAGGAGCGCGCCTTGCGCGCGACACCTTTTCGCGAGAGCCTTGAGAGACAACGCAAGAACATGTCGCGCACAGGGCGCGCTCCTACATTGGTACCCGACGGGATTCAGTCCATGCTCCGCACCCTCGCCTTCCTCACCGCCATGACCGCCGTCGGCGCCTCCGCCGCGCCCGCGCAGTTCGTCGAGCGCAGCGTCGACGTCGCCGGCAAGACCTACCGTTATCAGGTCTTCGTCCCCGCCGACATCAAGCCCCACCCGGCCGTCGTGCTGTTCCTGCATGGCAGCGGCGAGCGCGGCAGCGACAACCAGAAGCAGATGTCGCAAGGCCTGCCGCCGTGGCTGAAGCAGCACATGGATTTTCCGGCGGTGGTCGTGATGCCCCAGGCCCCGGACGATACCGCCTGGACCGACAAGGCCGATGCCGACATGGCGATGGCGGCGATGGAAAAGAGCATCAGCGAGTTCCATGGCGACCGTAAGCACCTCTACCTGACCGGCCTTTCGATGGGCGGCTTCGGCTCATGGCAGCTGGCGGTGGATCATCCCGGGACGTTCGCCGCGGCGGCGATCATCTGTGGCGGAGTGACGCCGCTGGAAGGCGAAGGCCAGCGCCTTTACGTGCACGGTGTACCGGCGGGCACCGATCCGTCGGCGTGGGTCGCACAGAAGATCGGCAAGCTGCCGGTGTGGATTTTCCACGGTGGCGACGACAACGTCGTGCCGACCGAGCAGTCGCGCAAGATGAATGCGGCGCTGCTCGCGCGGAAGGCCGAGGTGAAGTACAGCGAGTTCCCGGGGGTGAATCATGGCTCGTGGGAAAAGGCGTATGCGACGCCGGAGCTGTGGAGCTGGATGTTTGGGCATGCGCGCTGACGGCATTCACGCGTGTCGCCGGATTGAATCGCGCGCGGGGCGCGCTCTACATTGACGGTCAGCTGTTGCGCATGCCGTGCATCAGCTGTTTGAAGCCGCCGGAGAAAATCGCCCAGCCGAGGCAGACGCCGATCAGCGCACCCATCAGTTCGAACGACACGCGCAGGCCGATGCTGTCGGGATCGTGCACCGCGGCCAGCTTCAGGCGGATCAGGGTCGGCGACTGGATGGGGACGAAGTTGAAATAGAACAGGTCCCACAGGTCCTGCCCGGCGGCGAGCAATACCGACAGGGCGAACGCGACGCTGAGGTCCTTGCCATGGCTCCAGCCGTTGCTCTTGCCGAACGCCCGGACCAGCGCATAGAGGATGAAGCCGACCAGCAGCGCGATACCGCCGGTTTCGAGGGCACCGATGATGCCGAAGCCGGTCCAGCTGCGATCGTAGGGCATGGAGGGAACTCGTGAGGGGTCAGGACCTCATTATGCCCTTGCGTCGGCCGGTTTCCCGCGTGCGTTCCCATCGCGGCCAAAACGCAGATAAAGCGAGGCGGAGAGGATCACCGCCGCGATCGAGGCGAAACCCGCCAGCAGGAAGATCGCCGGGTAATCGTAGATGCCTGCGACCCATCCACCGACCGGACCGGTCAGGCCCAGGGCAACGTCGAGGAAGACGGAATACGCACCGAGCGCCGCGCCCCGGTTGTGCGTGCTGACGCGGCTGACCGCCTCCACACCCAGCGCCGGGAACAGCAGGGCGAAGCCCGAGCCGGTCAATGCCGCACCGATCATGGCCGCGTGCGGGGTCACGCCCAGCCACAGCACCATCAGGCCCAGCGCCTCCACCGCCAGCGAGACCATCGCAACGCGGTAGCCGCCGAAGCGATCCACCGCATTGCCGAACACCAGGCGCACGCCGATGAAGCAGCTGCCGAAGACCGACAGCGACACCGCGGCGCCCTCCCAGCCCCGGCTGGCGTAGTAAAGCGCCACGAAGGTCGACAGCGAGCCGAAGCCGATCGACCCCAGCGCCAGACCGGCGCCATAAGGCATGACCCGCGAGAGCACGCTCCGGAAAGGCAGGCGCTCGCCGTGGCTGGGTGCCACCGCCGCCTTGGCCAGGGCGATGGGGAGAGCCACCAGACCGAGCGCGAAGGAGATGACGCCCAGCGCGATGAAGCCATAGTCACGGGCCAGGATCACGCCAAGCGGCGCGCCCAGGGCGATCCCGCCGTAGGTAGCGATGCCGTTCCACGAGATCACGCGCGCAGTGTGCTCGCCGCCGATGCCGCCGATACCCCAGGTGATGGAGCCCGTGCCGACCCAGCTTTCGGCGAACCCCAGGCCCAGACGACTGAGCAGGATCAGCACCAGCGACAACGCGGGAATCTTCGGCACCAGCGCGGCCAGAGCGAGGAACAGGCCCGCAAGGGCAAGCACCACCAGACCGGCGAGCACCGTGCGCTTCGGCCCCATCGCATCCGCCATCCGTCCCGCGTGCGGCCGGCTCAGCAGCGTCGCGAGGTACTGCGCGCTGACCGCCAGACCGGCGAGAACCGTGGAGTACCCCAGCGTCAGGTGTGCGAAACCCGGCAGCACGGCCAGCGGAATGCCGATGCAGAGGTAGCAGATGAAGGTGAAGACGACGGCGGAAAGAATCCGCGCCGTCACGGCGAAACGCCGCCCGCGTTGGGGAACCAGGGATGGGAGAGACATGATGGGCCGATTATAGCGCCTCGATGCTGCACTGCGGCACGGCGCCGGGTGAAGCGTTTTTCATGGTCACGCCGGCGGTCGATGGTCGCCGGTCACAGGAGGACCGGCTGCCCGCTTTGCAGCGACTCGCGCAACGCCACAGCGATCCGCGTTGCCTCCACCGCATCGTCCATCGTCAGGTCGAACGGGGTGTCGTCGAGCACCGCATCGACGAAGTGCTTCGCCTGAGTCACGAACGCCGGCGCGAAACGCTCATAGAACGACGGGACCACGGTATTGCGCACGCCATTGGCATCCGCAATCTCCACCCGGTCCGCCCGCGGGTTACGCCCGATGCTGACCCGTCCGGCCGTCCCCGTCACGTCGGTATGCGTGTCATGCCCGTGGGCCTGCGTACGCGACGCATAGAACATGGCCATCCGGCCGCCTTCGAACTCGACGATGGCGATGCCGTTGTCCACGTCGCCGATGTCCTCCAGCGGCGGATACATCGCCACCGTACCGGTCGAATAGACCTTGGTCGCCTTCGGCCGGCCCAGCAGCCAGCGAGCCAGATCGACATCGTGCACGCTGCAATCGAGGAAGATGCCGCCGCTGGTCGGGGCGAACTTCAGGAAGGCGCCGCTCGGGTCGGCGAGATCCGTCGTCTGTGAGTACACCAGAAACGGACGACCGATGCCGCCGCCTTCGATGTGCATGAAGGCATGGCGGTAGCTTTCGTCGAAGCGGCGGACGAAGCCGACCATCGCCCGCTTGCCGGCCTTCGCCGCGTGGGCGGCAGCCCGGCGGCAGTCTTCCAGTTCCAGGGACAGCGGCTTCTCGCAGAACACGTGCTTGCCGGCGTCCAGCGCCTGCTCGATCTGCGTTGCGTGCAGCGAGGTGGGCGTGACGAGGAACACGGCGTCCAGCGAAGGGTCGGCCAGCATCTCCTCATACGAGGTGTGGATGGTCTCGACGCCCAGCGTGTCACGCGCCCACGCGCGCTCCGCCTCGACCGGGCTGCACACCGCCGCGAGCTCGGCGCGAGGCACGGCGCGCGCGAGGTTTTCTGCATAGCGCTGACCCAGGCGACCGAGGCCGGCCAGACCGATACGGAGGTTGGCCATCGTCAGATGCTCACCTCGACGACCTTGCCTTCGCGCCATGAGCGCGCGGCGGCTTCCGCCAGTTCCAGCGACTTGATGCCATCGGCAATGGTGGTACGAACGGGCGTGCCCGCGGCCAGCGCGTCGAAGAAGTGCGCAATCTCGGCCGCGTAGGCTTCGCGATAGCGCTCGAGGAAGAAGTGCTCCGGCAGGTCATGCGCGATGCTGGTCGACGTGTGCGAGACGACCTGGGTCGGCGCGACATTGCCCGCCTGCAACATGCCTTTGCTGCCGAGCACTTCGAAACGCTGATCGTAGCCGTACGCGGCGCGGCGCGACGTGTTGATCTGGCAGAGCTTGCCGCTCTTCGTCCGGATGGTGACGGCGGTGGTGTCGATATCGCCGGCTTCCTCGATCGCCGGGTCGGTCAGACAGCTGCCCATCGCGTGCACGCTCACGGCCTCGTCGGCCAGGATCCAGCGGAAGATGTCGAAATCGTGGATCAGCATGTCCTTGAAGATGCCACCGGAGCTCTTGATGTAGCTGACCGGCGGCGCGCCCGGATCGCGGCTGGTGACGATCAGCAGTTCAGGCGTACCCACTTCACCGGCATCGAGGCGCTTCTTCAGTGACGCAAACGTGGGATCGAAGCGGCGCTGGAACGCGATCATGCAGGTGACGCCCGCTTTCTCGACGGCGGCCTGGCACGAACGCGCACGCTCCACGTCGAGGTCCACCGGCTTCTCGCAGAAGATCGCCTTGCCCGCGGCGGCCGCGCGATGAATCAGGTCCGAGTGCGTGTCCGTGCTGGAGCCGATGACCACGGCACCGACCGCCGGATCGTTCAGCGCTTCATCGACGCTGGCGACCTTCGCACCGTGTTTGTCGGCGAGTTCCTGAGCGGAGGGCGCGTGCACGTCGATCACATAGCGCAGGCGCGCTTCGGGATGGCGGGCAACGTTGCCCGCGTGGATCTTGCCAATGCGACCGGCACCGAAAACGGCAACTTCAATCATCGTATTCTCCTCGGGGAAGTGTTTCTTCGACAGTCAGTTCGAGCTTGTAGGCCAGCGCGACGAACAGCGCCTGGCACAGGCACATGGTGCTGGTGAGACCGCGGAAGGCGAATGCGCTGCCCTCCTTCACCTTGAGCAGGACATCCGAGTGACGCGCCAGCGGACCGAGATCGCTCTCGGTGATGCCGAGCACGCCGGCCTTGTGCTGTTGCGCCACGCGCATGGCGTAAAGGGTTTCCTTGCCGAACGGTGGAAAGCTGATCGCGATCAGTGCATCACCCTTTCCGATGCTGCGCAACTGCTCGCGGAACATGCCACCCAGCCCGTTGACCAGGTGCACGCGCTTCTGCGTGTGCTGAAGTGCGTAGGCAATGTATGTGGCGATCGCGAATGAGCGGCGCACGCCGATCACGTAGATATTCTCCGCAGCGGCAAGCATGTCCACCGCTTTCTGGAAACGCACCTCGTCGATTCCGGCGGCGAGTTCGTCGAGACCGGCGCGGCTGGCGTCGATGAAGCGCGAGGCGATCTCCGCCGCCGGCATGCTGCCGGTGCCGCCCTTGATGACACTGCGGATGCGCTGTTTGTAGCTGCGCTGCGGCGCCGTCTGCGCGGTGAACGCGTTGCGGAACACCGCCTGCATCTCGGTGAAGCCCGAGTAGCCGAATCGCTGGGCGAAGCGGACGACCGCCGACGCGTGCACGCCACAGCCTTCGGCGATCTCACCGACGCGCTGGACCATGATGGAACTGCGATGTTCCTCAAGGTAACGGGCGACACCCTGCAGCTGGCGCGGCAGGGCCTCGAATTCATCGGCGATGCGCTGCATGAGGGCATCGGCTTCGCTGCGTTTGGCCATCAGGCGCTCCACGGGGGACCGGCGGCATTCAAGCACGATATGGAACAGATTTTCCATTTATTTTTTTGCTGCAATGCAAATTGCAACCATGGAAAAGCAGGTCCATGCTCGGTCCGCTTTCGGCAAAAACAGCGGCCGCCCGGCCGTCGTCGCAGTTCGATATCCATCACCCGACCGCACGGCGGTCATCTGTGGAGGCCATATGCGTTCCAAACTGATCCACGCCTCGTTGGCGGCAGCTCTTGCCCTCGGTCTCGGCCTCGCCGCCCCCGCCTCCCAGGCGGCGCCCGGCGACCGGTATGTTCTCGTCACCCACGCCGCCGACTCGGATTCGTGGTGGAACACCATCAAGAACTCCATCAAGCAGGCGGGTGAGGATTTCGGCGTCGAGGTCGACTACCGCGGCTCGGGCAATGGCGACCTGGCCGAAATGGCCCGCCAGCTCGAGTCCGCCGCCGCCCGCAACTACAAGGGCGTCTCCTTCGATATCGCCAGCTTCGCCGTGCTGAAGGCACCGGCGGCCAAAGTCTCCGCGAAGGGCATTCCCATCGTCACGATCAACTCGGGCACCCCGGACGAGAGCAAGAAGCTGGGCGCCATCATGCACGTGGGCCAGGGCGAATACGACGCGGGCAAAGCCGCTGGCGAACGGGCCAAGGCCAAGGGCATCACCAGCTTCGTCTGCGTCAATCATTACGCCACCAACAATGCCTCGTTCCAGCGTTGTCAGGGCTTCGCCGAGGCCATCGGCGTGAAGGACTGGCGCAAGACCTCGATGATCGACAGTGGCATGGACCCGACCGTGGTCGCCAGCAAGGTCAGTGCCTACCTGCGCAGCAACCCGAAGACCCAGGCGATCCTCGCCCTCGGCCCCAACGCCGCGGAGCCGACCATCAAGGTGGTCAACGACATGCACCTGGCCGGCAAGATCGACTTCGGCACGTTCGACCTGTCGCCCGCCATCATCAACGGCATCAAGTCCGGCACGATCCAGTACGCGATCGACCAGCAGCCCTACCTGCAGGGCTATATGGGCATCGCCGCGCTGGTCATCGCGCACGACCAGAACACCAAGGACCCGGCCAAGATCATCGAGGCGCTGAAGGCCAACCCGAAGTTCCAGGCCCGCCTGAAGCAGTACGACCTCAAGCCCGTCTACACCGCCACGGGCGTCAGTTCAGGCCCCGCCTTCGTCACGAAGGACAACGTGTCCACCGTCGAGAAGTACGCCGGCCAGTACCGCTGACCGTCGGGGAGTGAACCATGAGCGCCATCAATGAGAGCGTTTCCAACATGATCCAGGAAAACCGCGCGACAGCGCCGGAAGCACCGACCTCCACGGACGAACGCGTACGGCGGATCTCGCCGTGGCGCATCCTGCTCGACCGGCCCGAACTGGGCTCGATCGCGGGTACCGTGCTCGTCTTCGTCTTCTTCGGCATCTTCGCCGGCGGATCGGGCATGTTCGCGCTCGATGGCGTGATCAACTGGGCCCAGGTGGCGGGCTACCTCGGCATCCTCGCCGTAGGTGCCTGCCTGCTGATGATCGCCGGCGAATTCGATCTGTCGATGGGTTCGATGATCGGTTTCGCCGGCGTTCTCGTCGCCATCCCGCCCATGTACATGGGCTGGCCACTGTGGGCGTCGGTACTGTTCGCCTTCGCCGGATGCATGGCGCTCGGCGCTCTCAACGGCTACCTCGTGGTCCGGACGAAGCTGCCGTCCTTCATCGTCACCCTCGCTTTCATGTTCATCCTCCGCGGCCTGACCCTGGTGCTGTCGACCGGCTTCGCCAACAGCACCATCGTCAGCGGCGTGGGCGACAAGTTCGCCGAAGACCCGGTCATCAACGCGCTGTTCTCGGGCACCACTCTGCACTGGTTGTTCACCGGTCTGGCCGGCATGAACCTCATCGAGAAGCTGCCCAGCGGCGACCCGGTCGTCGGCGGCATCCCCAAGGTGCTGGTGTGGTGGCTCGTCATGGGTGTCGCAGCGGGTTTCGTCCTGGCCCGCACGCGCTTCGGCAACTGGATCTACACCGTCGGAGGCGACTCCAACGCCGCCAAGAACGTCGGTGTGCCGGTGCGCCGCGTGAAGATCTCCCTGTTCGTGCTCTCCGCGTTCTGCGCCTGCCTGTTCGGCGTGCTGCAGGTGGCCGACGTGGGCTCCGCCGCGGCCGATCGCGGCCTGCAGAAAGAGTTCGAAGCCATCATCGCGGTCGTCATCGGCGGCACCTTGCTCACCGGCGGCTTCGGCTCGGTGATCGGCGCCTGCTTCGGCGCGCTGATCTTCGGTGTCGTGCAGATCGGCATCTCGTATACCAACATCGATTCGGACTGGTACCGCGTGTTCCTTGGCGGCATGTTGCTGCTGGCGGTGCTGTTCAACCACTACATCCGCAGCCGCGCTGCGAGCACGAAGTGAGGAGCGCCACCATGGCCGACGATTACATTCTCGAACTCGACGACGTCAGCAAGTTCTTCGGTACCGTCATCGCGCTGCAGGGCGTGACCCTTCGCCTGAAACGCGGCGAGGTGCATTGCCTGCTCGGCGATAACGGTGCCGGCAAGTCCACCCTGATCAAGACGCTCGCCGGCGTGCACCAGCCCAGCAGCGGCGAATATCGTGTCGAAGGCAAGGCGGTGAGGTACAACTCGCCGCGCGAAGCGCTCGACGACGGCATCGCCACGGTCTACCAGGACCTGGCCCTCGTTCCGCTGATGAGCGTGGCGCGCAATTTCTTCGCCGGACGTGAGCCGCGCAAGAAGATGTTCGGCGTGATTCCGGTCATCGACATGCAGTACGCCAACGAAACCGCACGCGACAAACTCGCGGAGATGGGCATCCGCGTGCGCGATGCCGGCCAGCCGGTCGGCACGATGTCCGGCGGCGAACGGCAGTGTCTCGCCATCGCCCGCGCCATCCACTTCGGTGCGAAGGTGCTGATCCTCGACGAGCCCACGGCGGCGCTGGGCGTCAAACAGTCGTGCAACGTGCTCAAGCTCATCCACAAAGCCCGCGAGCGCGGCATCTCGGTGATCTTCATCACCCATAACGTGCACCACGCCTACCCCATCGCGGACAGCTTCACGCTGCTCAACCGCGGCCAGTCCATGGGCACCTTCGCCAAAACCGACGTAACGAAGGAAGCGGTGCTCGACATGATGGCCGGCGGTACCGAGATCCAGAGCCTGGTCGACGAACTGGAAGGCCGCGCGGCCTGAACACGGATAACCCCCATGCGTAGTCTCCTTCCCCGCTCCCCCTCCCGCCCCATCGATGTCGCCTGCCTCGGCCGGCTCGCGGTGGATCTCTACGCCCAGCAGATCGGCGCGCGCCTCGAGGACGTCACCAGCTTCGCCAAGTATCTGGGCGGGTCGTCGGCCAACGTCGCTTTCGGCACGGCTCGGCTAGGCCTGCGCTCGGCGATGCTCGCCCGCGTCGGCGACGATCATATGGGGCGCTTCCTCACCGAGACACTGGAAGCCGAAGGCTGCGACATCAGCCAGGTGAAGACCGATCACGAGCGGCTCACCGCGCTGGCGATTCTCGGCATCAAGGATCGCGAGACGTTCCCGCTGCTGTTCTATCGCGAGAACTGCGCGGACATGGCGCTGACGCCCGACGATATCGACGAGTCGTTCATCGCGCGCTGCCGTGCGCTGGCCGTCACCGGCACACACCTGTCGCAACCGGGCGTGCATGCCGCCGCCACCCGCGCGATCGAACTGGCGCGCAAGCACGATGTACGCACGGTGCTCGACATCGACTACCGGCCGGTGCTCTGGGGTCTGACAGGACGCGGCGAAGGCGAGCGCCGGTTCGTCGCCGCGGAGCATGTCACCGCTCATCTGCAGGCCAGCCTGCCCGGGTTCGACCTCATCGTCGGCACCGAGGAAGAGTTCCACATCGCCGGTGGCAGCGAGGACCTGCTCTCGGCACTCCGCGCGGTTCGCGGCATCAGTGCCGCGACGCTGGTCGTGAAGCGCGGTGCCGTCGGCTGCAGCGTCATCGAGGGGGTCATCCCTTCGGACATCGACGACGCGCCGACGTACAAGGGCTCGCGGGTCGAGGTACTCAACGTGCTCGGCGCCGGCGATGCCTTCCTCTCCGGCTTCCTTACCGGGTGGCTGGATGGTGAATCCATCGAGCGCTCGTGTGCCTACGCCAACGCCTGCGGTGCCATCGTGGTGTCCCGCCACGCCTGTGCGCCGGCGATGCCCGGTCGCGCTGAACTCGATGCCTTCCTGTCGCGCGACGGTGGCATCCGTCGCCCGGACCTCGATGCCGAGCTCTCGCATCTGCATCGCACGGCCGTGCCGCGCAAGGCGTGGAACGAGCTGTATGTATTCGCTTTCGACCATCGCACGCCCTTCTTCGAGCTGACGCGTGCCGCCGGCGGTGAGGAAGCACGCCTGCCACGGCTGAAAGAGCTGCTGGTCGAGGCGGTGGCGGCGACCGAGCGCGCCGGACAGCTACACGGACACATTGGCCTGCTCGCCGACGACCGCTACGGTCAGGATGCGTTGAACGCCGCGACCGGGCGTGGCTGGTGGATCGGCCGCCCCGTGGAAGTGCCGGGGTCCAACCCGCTGGAACTGGAGCGTGGCCGGTCCATCGGCAGTCAGCTGATCTCGTGGCCGGCGGAGCACGTCATCAAGTGCCTGGTCGCCTTCGATCCGGATGCCACGCCAATGGATCGCGTGGAGCAGGAAACGCAGATCCGCTCGCTCTACGACGCGGCGAAGATCAGTGGCCATGAGTTGCTCCTGGAAATCATTCCTCCGGGCTGCAAGGACCCTTCGCAGCGCGACGAGCTGGTGCTGCGCTCCATGAAGCGTATCTACAACCTCGGCATCCGTCCGGACTGGTGGAAGCTTTGCCCGCCGCAGCGGGGGGCGTGGGCGGCGATCGACGCCCTGATCGCCGAACGCGATCCGCACTGCCGCGGCGTCTTGCTGCTGGGCCTGAATGCGCCGGTGGAACAGCTGGCCGCCGGATTCGCCGACGCGCTGGAGAGCGTGACCTGCCGCGGCTTCGCCGTGGGGCGCACGCTGTTCAGTGAGCCGGCCAAAGCGTGGCTGTCCGGGACGATCGACGATGAGGCGCTGGTGAGCCAGGCGCGCGCGGCGTTCGAACGGATGATCGCGTTGTGGCGCGAGGGACGGCGGGTGCCGCAGGAGCGAGTCACTGAAGGTGCGGCGGCATGAACAGGCTGGAATCGTCAACCGGCCTGGCTCCCACCACCGCCGGTGCGACCGTGCGGCTCACGACGGCGCAGGCACTCGTACGGTATCTCGCGGCGTTGCACGGGCGCGATGCGGACAGCGATGAGTCGGCGCCGTTGTTCGGCGGCGTGTTCGCCATCTTCGGGCATGGCAACGTGGCGGGACTGGGCGAAGCGCTGTATGGCATCCGCGATGAACTGCCGACGTACCGTGCGCATAATGAGCAGGCCATGGCGCATGCCGCGATCGCGTATGCCAAAACGCATATGCGTCGACGCATGATGGCGGTGACGACATCGATCGGCCCGGGCGCGACCAATCTGGTGACCGCGGCGGCGCTGGCCCATGTGAACCGTCTGCCGGTGCTTCTGCTGCCGGGCGACATTTTCGTGTCGCGTGCGCCGGATCCGGTGCTTCAGCAGCTCGAGGACTTCTCCGACGGCACGGTGTCGGTCAACGATTGTTTTCGTCCCGTCTCCCGCTACTTCGATCGCATCATGCGTCCGGAGCAGCTGCTGACGGCCCTGCCCCGGGCCATCCGTGCGCTGACCGACGCCGCGCTGTGCGGCCCGGTGACGCTGGCGTTACCTCAGGACGTCCAGGCCGAGGCATACGACTGGCCGCTCGCCTTCTTCGAACCGCGTGAGATCGTGTTCCGCGCCCCGCAGCCGACCGACGATGAGCTGATGCACGCGCTGGATGCCATCGAGGCGGCCGAGCGCCCGGTCATCGTCGCCGGCGGCGGCGCGTTGTACGCGAAAGCCACACCGGAACTGCTCGCCTTCGCCGACAAGCACGGTGTGCCCATCTGTGAGACGCAGGCGGGCAAGGGCGCCCTGCCCTGGAATCATCCGCTGCATCTCGGCCCCGCGGGCGTCTGCGGGTCCACCGCGGCGAATGCCCTGCTCCGCGAGGCGGACCTGATCATCGCCGTGGGTACGCGACTGCAGGACTTCACCACCGGCTCCAACGCCCTGTTCGCTCATGTGCCGATCCTCTCGGTCAACGTCAACACCTTCGACGCGCTCAAGGGCAACGGCCTGGAGGTGATCGGCGATGCGGCGCGCGTGCTCGACGACCTCAGCTTCGGCCTGGAGGACTGGGCCGCTCCCGAAGCGTGGACGCTGCGCGCCCGGGACGTCGCGCGTGAGTGGGTCGACATCGTTTCCCGCATCACCGATGCGCGCCAGCCACCGGAAGGCCGTCTGCCCTACGACGGCGAAGTGATCGGCGCGGTCCAGCGTTCGTCGCCGCTTTCCGCACGTAGCGACATCGTCGTCTGCGCCGCCGGGACGCTGCCCGCCGAGCTCGAGAAACTGTGGCGCACGGAGACGCCCGGCGGGTACCACATGGAATATGGGTTCTCGTGCATGGGCTACGAGATCGCCGGCGGCCTTGGCGTCAAGATGGCCAGGCCGGATCGCGAAGTCATCGTCATGGTCGGCGACGGCAGCTACCTGATGATGAACTCGGAGATCGCCACCTCGGTGATGCTGGACGCCAAGCTCATCATCGTGCTGCTGGACAATCGCGGCTACGGCTGCATCAACCGCCTGCAGCAGGCCACCGGCGGCGCGCCGTTCAACAACATGTTCGACAACTGCGTCCAGGGAAAGCACGGTGCGCCGACGGTCGATTTCGCCGCCCACGCCCGCTCGCTGGGCGCCATCGCGGAACACGTCGCCGATATCGCCGGCCTAGAAGCCGCCATGGAGCGAGCCCGCGCCGCCGACCGCACCTACCTGATCAGCATCGACACCGACCACACGCGTACGACCGACGAGGGCGGCGTATGGTGGGACGTGGCGATCCCCGAAGTTTCCACGCGGGAGGCCGTGCGCGAGGCGCGCAGCGGCTACGAATCCGCCATCGTGGGCCGCAAGGCCAGGAACACGCCCGTATGAAGAACGATCCCATCCGTATCGGCATCAACCCGATTTCGTGGAGCAACGACGACCTTCCCTCGCTCGGCGGCGAGATCCCCTTGTCGACCGCTCTGACCGAAGGCAAGGCGATCGGTTACGAAGGCTTCGAGCTGGGCAATAAATTTCCCAGGGATCCCGTCGAGCTGCGTGACCTGATGGCCGGCTACGGACTCGACGTGGTGTCCGGCTGGTACTCCGGGCGTGTCGCCGAGCGCTCTGCGAAAGAAGAAATCGTCGCCGTCGAGAAGCATCTGCGCCTCCTGGCCGAGAACGGCTGCCAGGTCATGGTGTACGGTGAAGTCGCTCATGCCATCCAGGGTGAGCCGGTGCCGCTCTACAAGCGGCCCCGCTTCCGCACCGCCGACGACTGGAAGCGGTATGGCGAGAACATCACCGAGTTCGCGAAATTCACGCTGTCCCATGGCGTTCGCCTGGCGTATCACCATCACATGGGCGCCTACGTCGAATCCCCGGATGATGTCGACCAGCTGATGGCGCATACCGGCGATGAAGTCGGCCTGCTGTTCGACAGCGGCCACACGTATTTCGGCGGTGGCGATCCGGTGGCCGTGCTCGACCGCCATATCGCCCGCATCTGCCATGTTCACTGCAAGGACGTGCGCCCCGGCGTGGTGCGTCTGGCGCGCAATCGTCACTGGACGTTCCTGGAATCCGTGCTCAACGGCGCGTTCACCGTGCCGGGCGATGGCGTGATCGACTTCGCGGCCATCATCGATCGCCTGAAAACCCACGGTTACCGGGGCTGGCTGGTGGTCGAGGCGGAGCAGGATCCGACGGTGGCGCCCAGCTACCGTTACGCGAAGAAGGGTTACGACACGCTTCGCTCGTTGCTCGACCGCGAGATGGTCGGGGAGGTCGCATGAGTCTGCTCGTCAAGGCGATGCCCACCGGCGAAGCCATCGTCAAAGTCACGCCGGAAACCGCCCGCTGGCATCACGTGGGTTTCGAGGCGAGGCGTATCGAAGCGGGCTCGACCGTCAAGATCGCGCTGCCCGCCGACCGCGAGGGGTGTCTCGTGGTGCTCGTCGGGCGCGTCGATATCGCGGTGGCCGGCCACGCGTGGGAAGACCTCGGTGGCCGCGACAGCGTCTTCGACGATCGCTCGCCGCATGCCGTATATGCACCGCCGTCATCCGTGTACACGATCACCGCGCGGACCGATGCCGAGCTGGCACTCGCTTCCGCACCGGCCACCGGCAAGTTCGCCGCGCGCCTGATCGAGCCATCGTCGATGAAGCGTTCGGCGCGCGGTACGGGCGCGAACACCCGCTACGTCTGCGACATTCTTCCGGAAACCGAAGACGCCGAGTCGCTGCTCGTGGTCGAGGTGCTGACGCCCGCCGGTCACTCGTCGAGCTATCCGCCGCACAAGCACGACACGGACGCACTGCCTGAAGAAAGCGTGCTGGAGGAAACCTACTATCACCGTGTCGATCCACCGCAAGGCTTCGCGTTTCAGCGCGTCTACACCGACGAGCGCGACATCGACGAGTCGATGGCCGTCGGCAACCACGATGTGGTGATGGTGCCGCGTGGCTACCACCCCGTGGTGATGCCGCACGGTTACCGCGGCTACTACCTCAACGTCATGGCCGGTCCGCGCCGTGAATGGCATTTCCGCAACGATCCCGCCCACGAATGGATGATCGCGCGCTGACCGCGCCGCCATCGGAGTAAACAGAGCATGTCCGCCCAGCCGTCCACCCAGTCCCTCCCCCGCATCGGCCACTTCATCGCCGGCAAGCCGTACAGTGGTTCGCCCGCGGGCACCGCCCCGGTGTACGACCCCGCGCGCGGCGTGCCCGCCGCCGAGGTCGAGCTCGCCTCCGTCGCCGATATCGACGTCGCGGTGCGCGCGGCGCACGCCGCGTTCCCCGCCTGGTCGGAAACACCGCCACTCAAGCGCGCGCGCGTGATGTTCCGCTTCAAGGACCTGATTGAGCGCGACATGGATCGCCTGGCGCGCGTGATCGTCGCGGAGCACGGCAAGGTGCTGTCCGACGCGAAGGGCGAGATCGTGCGCGGCCTCGAGGTCGTCGAATACGCCTGCGGCATTCCCGAATTGCTCAAGGGCGAGTACACCGAGCAGATCGCCAATGGCATCGACGCCTGGACCATGCGCCAGGCACTGGGCGTCTGCGCGGGCATCACGCCGTTCAACTTCCCCGCGATGGTGCCCATGTGGATGTTCCCCATGGCCATCGCCTGCGGCAATACCTTCGTGCTGAAGCCCTCCGAGCGCGATCCGTCGCTCGGCGTCGAGCTGGCCAGGCTGCTCAAGGAGGCAGGACTCCCCGACGGCGTCTTCAATGTCGTCCATGGCGACAAGACCGCCGTGGACGCGTTGCTCGATCACCCGCTGGTTCGCGCGGTCAGCTTCGTCGGCTCGACGCCGATCGCCGAATACATCTACGCGCAAGGTTCGGCGAAGGGCAAGCGCGTGCAGGCTCTGGGCGGCGCCAAGAACCACATGATCGTCATGCCCGACGCGGATCTTGAAAAGACCGCCGACGCCTTGATGGGTGCCGGCTACGGCGCCGCCGGTGAGCGCTGCATGGCGATCTCGGTCGCCGTCGCTGTCGGCGAAGCGACCGCCGACGCACTGGTGGCAAAGCTCGCCCCCCGCGTGAAGGCCCTGCGCATCGGCAACGGCCTGGACGAGACCATCGAGATGGGACCTGTCGTGACCGGCGTGCATCGCGATCGCATCACCAGCTACATCGACGACGGCGAAGCGGCTGGTGCGGAGCTCGTGGTCGACGGACGTGGTTATCAGGTGGCGGGCTGCGAGCAGGGTTTCTTCGTCGGCGGCACGCTGTTCGACCGCGTGACGCCGGCCATGCGCATTTATAAGGAAGAAATTTTCGGGCCGGTGCTATGCGTGGTTCGCGTGCCGGATTTCGCCAGTGCGCTGAAACTGGTCGACGATCACGAATTCGGAAACGGAACGGCGATTTTCACACGGGATGGACAGGTGGCGCGCGAATTTGCCCATCGCGTTCAGGTCGGCATGATCGGAATTAATGTACCGATCCCCGTACCGATGGCTTTTCACAGCTTCGGGGGCTGGAAAAAGAGCCTCATGGGCGATCATCACGCGCATGGCCCCGAGTCGGTGCGGTTCTACACGAGGCAGAAAGCCGTTACACAGCGTTGGCTGAACCACGATGAAAGCGCGGGAGCCGAATTCGCGATGCCCACACATTAGTCTGACAAAAACATTATTATGCGGCGGTTGAATGCGCGGGGAGCATTGTGCATTGCAACCAAGATAATCAAAAGCCATAAACGTAAAAGCATAATTTTTTCAGGGAGAAGGGTACATGCTCAACAAACTCGCAAAGGGCCCCATCGCGGGCGTGCTTCTCGCATGCCTCGGTCTGGGCGCTACGGCGGCGCATGCCGACGACCTCTCGACCAGCAAATATCTGTTCGGCGACTGGAACGGTGAGCGCACGCGTCTCGAAGACGCCGGCGTCAAGTTCGACCTCGGGTACGGTGGCGAAGCCGCGCACAACTACTCCGGCGGCACCAAGAACATCACCCGCTATACCGACCAGTGGAAGCTGGGCGCTTCGTTCGATCTGCAGAAACTCTGGGGCTGGAACGGCGCCGCGTTCAACATCGTCGTTACCGACCGTAACGGTCGCAACATCGGTGCCGACGCCAACATCGGCAACAACCAGCTGATCCAGGAAGTCTACGGCCGTGGCCAGACCTGGCACCTGACGGTCTTCTCGCTGGTGCAGAAGTTCTTCGACGACCGCCTGACCTGGAAGATCGGCCGTCTGCCGGTCGGTGAAGACATCAACCAGTTCTCGTGCGACTTCCAGAACCTGACGTTCTGCGGCGCGCAGCCGGGTAACATCGTCGGCGATTACTGGGTCAACTGGCCGACCAGCCAGTGGGCGACGGTCATCAAGTTCGACACCACGAAGGAAACCTTCGTGCAGATCGCCGCGTATCAGGTCAACCCGAAATACGTCGACGACTCCTACGCGTCGCACAACGGTCTGAAGCCGAACTTCCCGAGCGGCACCACCGGCGCGCTGATTCCTCTGGAATTCGGCTGGAAGCCGTCGGTCAACGGCCTGCCGGGTTCGTACCGCGCCGGCGTCTGGTACAACACCTCCAAGGGTGACGACCTGTACCTCAACACCGATCATCAGCCGCTCGCCGAGTTCGGTGGCCGCGCGCTGCAGCACGACTCCCGCAAGGGCGCGTGGATCACCTTCCAGCAGCAGGTCAACGGCGAAGCCGGCGGCAAGGGCACCACGGTGTTCCTGAACATCGCTTCGGCCGACCACGCCACCTCGGCGACGAACAACCAGATCTCGCTCGGCATGGAGTACAAGGGCATCTTCGATCGCCCGAACGACTTCATCGGCGCGGCCATCGGTGGTTCGCACGCCAGCGGCTACGCTGCCAAGAACCAGCGTCTGATCAACTCGATCACCGGCTCCGACACCGTCGTCAACGACGGTTACGAGAAGGTTGCCGAAGTGTTCTACAGCTACTCGCCGATTCCCTCGATCGCACTGCGCCCCAACCTGCAGTACATCAAGGATCCGGGCGGCAGCAAGCAGAACGATGACGCGTTCATCCTCGGCCTGAAGATGTCGGTCGCGTTCTAAGCGATCTCATCGGTGGTTGATTGAAAAGGCCTGGGGAAACCCGGGCCTTTTCGTATCCGGGCTACCGCCAGCAGGGTTGGCTCCTACCGGAACGACCTCACCCATCGTTTTCCGCCGAAGCGGTCAGGTCGAAAGTGTCATCCCCCTCGTCGACCACCAGCCGCATCACGATCGGCCGGCAGCACACCTGGCAATCCTCGATATAGGTCTGGCTGCCGCCCGACGTATCGACGGCGATTTCAATGGTTTCCCCGCAATAGGGACAGGCAATATCGGTGAATTCGTACATATAGGGACCCTGTAGGAGCGCGCCTTGCGCGCGAACCGCTTTCGCGCCAACCTTGTAGGTTCCGCTTTACGGTTATTGCGCGCAAGGCGCGCTCCTGCAGGATCTGTATTCATGATCGATCTGGTCGGCTTCGACGGCGACGACACGCTCTGGCGCAGCCAGGAGTTCTACGACGACGCACAGGCGGCCTTCGAAGGCATCCTTGGTCGTTACGTGGATCTGACGGCGGATGGCCTGCGCGCATCGCTCCTGGCGACCGAGCGCGGTAACATCGCGCTGTTCGGCTACGGCGCCAAGGGCATGGCCCTCTCGATGATCGAGTCGGCCATCGAGCTGACCGATGGCCGGATCGAGGCGCGGGATATCCACCGTATCGTGCGGCTGGCCAAGGACGTGCTGAGCCATCCTGTCGATTTGCTGCCGGGTATCCGTGAGGCCGTGGAGGCCGTGGCCGCCCACCATCGCGTGGTGCTGATCACCAAGGGCGACCTTTTCCACCAGGAGGCCAAGGTGGCGCGCTGCGGGCTGGCCGACGTCTTCCACCGGATCGAGATCGTCTCGGAGAAGGACACGGCAACCTATACGCGCCTGTTCCGGGAGTTCGAGCTCACGCCGGACCGCTTCGCCATGGTCGGCAACTCGCTGAAATCCGACATCGCCCCGGTGGTCGCACTGGGCGGCTGGGGTGTCTACATGCCGTATCACAGCACCTGGGCACACGAGATGGTGGCCGATTTCGCCATGGGCGACCGGGTGATCGAGGTCGCCGGCGCTGAAGCCATCCCCGCAGCCATTGCCACCATGCACACCCGCGCGCCGTAGGAGCGCGCCCCGCGCGCGAAAAGCCAACGAAGCGGTGACGTCGCACCCCTCATCGCCCACAGCATTCCCACATTCCACGCCAATTTCGCGTGGTTGCCGCGAAGCTGCCCGATGAAACAAACGGGAGGCAGGCACGTGGATTCGAGGTTGAAGATGGGATGGCGGGTGGTCCGAACCACCATCAAGGGGTTCAGTGACGATGAGCTGATGACGCGGGCCGCCGCCCTCGCCTTCTACTCCGCGTTGTCCTTCGCGCCGCTGCTCGTGCTGTTGCTCTGGGTGGTCGCCTCACTGCGCCCCGAGTGGCAGGCGCAGCTGATCGACAGCCTGACCGGTCTGGTGGGCTCCCGCGCCTCGGATGCCGTGAAGCTCGTTATCGAGAACGCCAAGCAGAAGCCCAATGTCGGCAGCATGGCGGGGGTGATCGGCCTTGGCGTCACGCTGATCGGCGCTTCCGCCGTATTCGCCCAGTTGCAGGGCGCGCTCAACCGGGTCTGGAGCCTGCAGCCACGCCCCGGCAAAGCCTCGCACGCGATTCTGACCTGGCTGCGGGCCCGGCTGCACGCGCTCGGCCTGCTGCTGTCGCTGGCCTTCCTGCTGGTGATCTCCTTCTCGGCCAGCGCGATGATCGCGGTATTCGTCCGTGGCGGCACCACCGGCTGGCATGTGCTGGAGACGGCGATCTCGCTGGCTGTGTTCGTCGTCATCTTCGGCGCCATCTATAAGGTGCTGCCGGACGCGATCATCGAATGGCGCGACGCGGTCATCGGCGCCAGCCTGACCGCCCTGCTTTTCGTCGTCGGTAAGTTTGCCATCGGTATCTACCTCGAGCGCAGCAACGTAGGCGGCCCGTACGGCCCCGCCGGCAGCGTCGTCGTGTTGCTGGTCTGGGTCTATTACTCGGCGCTGATCCTGTTGCTCGGGGCCGAACTGACCGAAGCGGTCGCGGAGGCCCGGGGCACGCCGATTAAACCGCGGCCATACGCGATGTCCACCAGAACGGCTCCGGAGGGCGGGATTGACCCCTCCATCACGAGGTCAGCGGTATCCCTGTCGCAGCCCCAGAGAGAGGACAGATCATGAAGAACCATTTGCTCGCCGCCGCCCTGTTCGTTGTCGCCACGGGCGCCGCCGTTTCCGCCCCGCCGGCCGATGCCCAGACGCGTCGCAGCCAGCATCAGGTCTGCCGCGACGTCCAGACCAAGGAGATCCAGTCCAAGGATGACAATCGCCTGATCGGCACCGGCGTTGGCGCCGTGGCTGGCGGCCTGCTCGGCCACCAGGTCGGTGGCGGCAAGGGCAAGACCCTTGCCACCGTCGGTGGTGCCGTCGCCGGCGGCTACGTCGGCAATCAGGTCCAGAAGAACCACCAGAACAAGAACGCCCAGTACGAAACCCACCGCGAGTGCCATTGGGTCAACGACTGATCGTGTAAGCCAGACCCGCAAGGGCCGGTCTTATAGGGAGGGCGCCACCGAGCGCCCTCCCTGCT
This sequence comes from Luteibacter mycovicinus, assembly GCF_000745235.1. NCBI lineage: Bacteria > Pseudomonadati > Pseudomonadota > Gammaproteobacteria > Lysobacterales > Rhodanobacteraceae > Luteibacter > Luteibacter mycovicinus. The sequence continues at coordinate 3,102,648 of NZ_JQNL01000001.1, read as the reverse complement.
TTCCGGAGGCTCCATGCGCAACGCCGATCCTGCCCGCCGCCGCTTCCTGGGCGTCTTCGCCGCCACCGTCGCGGCATCCGCGTCCCTGCCCTTCCTCTTCCGCGCCACGCGCCCGGCGATGGCCGCCGACGCCCCGCCATCCCCCGGTGGCACCGTGACGATCGATGAATTCGCCGCCGACAAGAAGCCGCTGGGAGCTAAGGTCGAGGCGCGCGTGGTGCTGACCGACGACCAGTGGAAAGCCAAGCTCAGCAGCAAGTCGTATTACATCACCCGGCACGAGGGTACCGAGCCGGCCTATACCGGTGAGAACTGGGACCGGCATGACAACGGTATCTACCGTTGCATCGGCTGCGACACGGCGCTCTACGACTCGGCGACGAAGTTCGAGTCGGGCACGGGTTGGCCGAGTTTCTGGCAGCCGATTTCGAAGCGGAACATCGTTCAGAAAACCGACCGCAGCCTGATCGAGGAGCGGATCGAAGTGAAGTGCGCGCGGTGCGATGCCCACCTGGGCCACGTGTTCGACGATGGCCCGGACCCGACGGGGCTGCGGTACTGCATGAATGCCGGGGCGATGCGGTTCGCCGCCGTGACTGCCTGAGTGCGTACGTCAGGCATACCGGCTTGGTGGGAGCCGGCCCGCGCTGGCGAATACAACGAAAAGGGCCGCCTTCCGGCGGCCCTCTTTTTAATCAGCCACCCCGTGGCGGCATCGGTGTCAGCTGGAATTCCTTCGGCGGCGTTTCCCCCTTGAGGTAACGCACGAAGTAATCCCAACGGCGGCGTGTCATGTACGTCGTCGCGTCACCGTAACCGTGATGCGCGTTCGGGATCATGACGAGGTCGAAATCCTTGTTCGCCTTGATCAGCGCATCGACCACCAGCAGCGACTCGTACGGCGGGACGTTATCGTCGAACGTACCGTGCGCGATCATCAGGTGACCCTTCAGACCCGAGACCCACTTCTGGTTGGCCTGGTCGTCGTAATTGCTCTTGCCGTCCTTGTCGGTAACCAGAAGACCCTGCCACTTCTCGGCCCAGTCGTCTTCGTAGTTGCGGTTGTCGTGATTGCCCGACTCCGAGATACCGACCTTGAACACGTCGCCATAGCGGAACATCGCGGTCGCCGTGGCGTTTCCGCCGCCGGAGTGACCCCAGATACCCACGCGGTCGCCGTCCAGCCACGAGTACTTCTGCACCAGCTGCTTTACCGCCAGCACCTGATCCGGCAGCGTGTTGTCGCCGATGTTCTGGAAATAGGCGTCGTGGAAGGCCTTCGAGCGCCACGGCGTACCCATGCCATCGACGGCCACCACGACAAAGCCCAGTTCAGCCAGCGCCTGGTTGTCGCCGTGTGCGGGAGCGAAGCTGCGCGTGCGCACCGAGCCGGTCTGCGGACCCGGATAGATGTAGACGATCAGCGGGTATTTCTTCGACGGATCGAACTTCGATGGCTTGAACATCTGGCCGTAGAGATCGGTCTTGCCGTCACGTGCCTTCACCGTGAACGCGGTGGGTGGCACCCAGCCGATCGCCTTGAGACGCGAGATGTCCGCGCGTGCCACTTCCTTCACCGTGGCACCCGTGTCGGCACGACGCACCACCGCTACCGGCGGCGTGTCGATCGTCGAATACGAGTCGAAGAAGTACGTGCCGTCCTTCGACAGCGAGACGCTGTGATCGGCGTTTTCCGGCGTCAGCAGAGTCAGGCCCTTGCCGTCGAAGCCCACCTTGTAGAACTGCTGGTAGTACGGATCGACGCCCTTCTCGCGGCCGACGCCACGGAACCAGATCGTCTTCGTTTTCGGATCGATGCGCAGCACTTCGGTGACGTTCCAGTCGCCCTTCGTGATCTGCGACTCGAGCTTGCCCGTCTTCAGGCTGTACATGTAGAGGTGACCCCAGTTGCTCCGCTCGGAGAACCAGATCACCTGGTCGGTCTCGGGCACGTACTGCCAGTTGGCCATGCCGTTTCCGCTTTCGTAATACGTCTTGGCCTTTTCCTCGAACACCGTGCGCACGTCGCCGGTCTCCGGGTTGGCGACACGGAACCACTCATGCGTGTGGTCGCGCGAGGTGGAGACAAACGCGATGCTCCTGCCGTCGGCGGACCAGCGCACATCGTCCCACACGCCCGGGCTGCACGACACGTCGTCGCACAAGGTCGAGCGGTGCTGATCGGCGGGCATCTTAAAACGGACGACCTTCTTCGTCGGCACGTCGATCACGACGCGCTCGATCATGGTCACGTCCTTGTCGCCCGGCAGCGGGTATTTCCAGGTATCGACCTTCGGATGTCCTACATTGGTGCTGACCAGGGTCATCTCACCGGTTTTGCGCTGGTCCTGCTGGAACGTGGCGATCTTCTTCGAGTCCGGCGACCAGACGAGGATCGCCTCGTCGGTGTGCTTCCAGCCGGCATTGTCGGTGGCGTAACCGAAGTCCTTGATCCCGTCGGTGGTCAGCTGGGTCTCGGCACCGCTGGCCAGGTCGCGCGTCCACAGGTTCCAGTCGCGGATGAAGGCTTCGGACTTGCCGTCCGGCGACTTCAGGCCCGGCTCTTCGCCGTAGGCCTTGCCGTTGGCGTCTTTCCTGACCGCCGCCAGCTCGCACTTGCCGATGGCCTTGTCGCAGCTGTAGTTCTTGCCGCGAGAGGTAATGTCGAGGCCGTCGTCAGGGCGTACCGTGAAGGCGCTGACCGGGAGCTTGCCCGCATCGACCTTCTTGCCGGTGCTGGTGCTCAGCGCCGCCGCCACCTTGTCGCGATCGAACGCGCGTGATGCCTGACCCGTGGCCGCATCCACCGTGATGAACTGATCGCCATCCTTGTCGTGGTCGCGATACCAGAAGTGGCCGTCATCGATCCAGGTGACGCGCTGGACCGAGTGGTCCACCAGGGTGGCTGCGTTGCCGAGGAAGGAATCGGCGCGCTTGTAATCGTCCGTGGTAACGGTCTGGGCCGAGGCGGAAGCCCCGATCAGTCCGAGGAGGACGGCGCCGGAAAGCGCCGCGTTGCGTTTGGTCGACATGTGGGGTCCCCATGACAGCGACAACGGCGCAGGGCGCGCCGCGAACCGGACGAGGCTAGCCGCCGCCGGGGCGCCCGGCGTATGCCATAGGTCATGGGCCTGGGCCGCCGCAGGCCCTCAGTGGCTGCGGGGACCGGCCCGGAAGCGCCTGCCCTGCCGCTCCACCATGGCGAGGGCCACGCCGTCGGGCAGCAGTTTGAAAAGGGTCTTGATGACGCGATTGACCCAGCCATTCACGTAAACCGCCGTGCCCGAGTCAACGGCATCCAGCCCCTGGCGGGCCACGGTCGCCGCATCCATCCACAGATACGACGGCATTTTCGACACCAGCTCGCGGGAACCGGTGACGTCGTGGAACTCCGAATACGTGAAGCCGGGACAGACGGCCGTGGCGTGCACGCCGGTCCCCTTGCCCTCGAGCGCCAGCGACTGCGAGAACTTGATCATGTAGGCCTTGGAGGCCGCATAGAGGGTATGCCCCGCCGACCCGGGCACATGACCGGCCAGCGAGGCGACATTGACGATGCGGCCGTAGCCACGCGCTTTCATGCCCGGCAGCAGGCGCCAGGCAAGCTCCGTCGGTGCGGTCATCAGCACCTGGATAAACGCGGCATGCGCGGCCCAGGGCTGCTCTTCAAAATAGCCGGTGACGCCATAGCCCGCGTTGTTGATCAGCACATCGATCGTGAGGCCTTGCGCGTCGAGCGCGGCGACCAGTGCCTCGGGGCCGTCCGTCCGCGCGAGGTCGAGCGGCGCGACGATCGCCTCGACGCCGTAGCTGTCACGCAGCTCGGTAGCGAGTTTTTCAAGCCGGTCGGCACGACGCGCCGTCAGGACCAGATCGTGTCCGCGTTTCGCGAGTTCCCGGGCAAAGGCTTCACCGATGCCAGCGGAAGCGCCGGTGACCAGCGCGCGACGTTTGGATGCCATGGAAACTATTTCCTTGATGCATTACAGCGCTGAAGTATGCGCCACGCTTAGATGAACGGAGCCCACGTGTGTTGATGCATGCGACGCGACTTTCACGGCTCCGTGCACCCCCGGAACGCGAAGCTTGGGCTCCCGAAACGACTCGACCCGAGTCACCCCAAGGAGCCCAGACGATGACCAGCACCGACCACGATATCAAGGTTCTCAACAACCTCATCGAAACCACCATCGACAGCGCCGAGGGCTACGGCGAAGCCGCTAAGGATGCCGAGAATACGCGCTACGCCGCGACCTTCCAGGCCCGCGCTTCCGAGCGCCGCCAGGTGACGCAGCGTCTGCAGCAGCAGGTCCGTTCGCTCGGCGGCACGCCGGAAGACGACGGCACCGTGCTGGCCAAGGCGCATCGCATGTTCGTTGAACTGCGCGCCAAGATGAGCTCGAAGGACGACACCGCGATCGTCGACGAAGTCGAGCGTGGCGAAGACCACATCAAGGCGAAGTACGAAGACGCCCTGAAGGACACCGAGATCACCGCGGGCACGCGCTCGCTGATCAACGAGGCTTATGTCTCGGTGAAGAGCGGCCATGACCAGATGCGCGATCTTAAGCACGCGCTGCACGGCACGAACTGATTTCGCTGAAACTTGAATGATGAAGGGCGGAGCTTTGGCTTCGCCCTTTTTTTTGGGAGCGAAGCTGTTGAGGCAGGGGCGCCGTCGGCTGCCATGCTCCTCGCTAAGTCCTCCTTCGGCCTTCGCCTACGTGCGGAATCGCTCTGAGCACGACACCCGACGGCACCCACCCACTCATGAGGTTTCGTGGATGCAAAGCTACAAGCGAAACCAGAGGACCTCGTGTTGCAGCGCAATGCATTGACGACTTCACGATATGTGCAGGTAATGCCGCAGCGCCCAAGCCGCAGCGCTCTGCTCTACCCGCTCTGCTCGGCTAGCAAATTACTGTCGCGCTGAGAGGGAGTCGTCGGCTGCCGTTCTTGGAGCGCTTCCGCACGTAGGCGAAGGCCGAAGGAGGACCTAGCGACAAGAATGGCAGCCGACGGCTCCCTTGCCTCGGCTCCCTTGCCTCGGTCCCTTGCCTCGGAGCGGCGTTGCAGCCCCGAGGCCGAACCCAACCGTTACTGCGAAGAACCGGCGTCGTCTTCGTTCATCAGCGCGTTGATCTGGCTCTTGTGCGCTTCGTAGAAAGCCACGTTCTTCTGGTTGACCTTCTTCTGGTCGACGTACGCGGACATCTGCGGGTTGCTCTTGGCTTCGGAGGCGATGGCCGCATTGGTGACGGCGAGGTTCGCCAGCAGGAACTCACGCGGGGTGAAACCGTATTTCTTGATCAGCGGTGCGATGCGCGGATCGGCATTGGTCACCTGGGCGGCCAGATCGTCGAGCGAATGGATCTTCGAGAAATCCGTCTTCGCGTCCTTTGGCTTGATGCCCTGCGCCTTGGCTTCCTGCGAGACCTTGACGATGCGGTTGAACACGTCGTCGTTGAGGTCGTAGTTCTGGATGGCCTGCTTGTCGGCAGCCGGGATCTGCGAAGCCGGGTTGGCCGCGGGCGCCGGAGCGGCTTCCTGGGCGAACGTGGAAACGGGGACCACCGAGGCGGTCGCCAGCAGCGCGGCAAGGATATAGCGAGACTTCACGGGCAACTCCTTCAGGTACGGGTTCGTGCTGGACGGTAAAACAGCTTAAGGCGCCGGATGTTACGTATGCGTCGGCGGCGTTGCGTTTTCTTCAGGAATCTTCGGCGCGTTCCAGCCCATGACGTTGTAGAGGCGATAGCGCCAGACCCCGACGTATTCGTGGATCGCAAAGTCGGCGAACGACAGATTTTCCGACGTCGGCAGCCAGTCGTAGCGGGCGGTCACGTAATCGCCACGGACCGGTTCGCCATGAATGGCGAAATGTGAGAAATAGAGCATCGCCCGACGCAGGTGCACCGCCGACGAGACGAGCACCACCTTGTCCGCGCCGTAGGACACCAGCAACGGCTTACTGAACTGGGCGTTCTGGAAGGTGTTCATGCTCTGCGCTTCGAGCATGAGATCCGCACGCGGCACGCCGAGGCGATCCAGGCTGATCGCGTAAACGTCGGCTTCGGCCTGTTTCAGATGCATCGCATCGCCGCCACTGACCTCGACCTTGCAGTCCGCACCCGTCGCCTTGCACGCGCGATACAACTCGGCGGCGCGCAGGATGCGTCCGTTGGCGTAGAGGCTCGGCTCAATCCCCCCTGCTCCGCTACGGACGGTCCCGGCACCGAGCAGGATGATGACGTTGCGCTGGCCCCACTGGGTGACGTCGGGCGCATAACCGGACTGCAGGTTGCTCAACAGCATGCCGGTCAAAGGCCCGCAGCCGGCGAAGAACAGCCACGCGATCGCCAGCAGCATGAAGACGCGGCCGCTCAGGCGCCGGCGAAAACGCATCAGCACCAGGGCGATGACGAGGAGGAGCAGGAAGAGGGTCAGGGTCATGGGGCCGAGCGTAGCAAAGGCCGGTAACAATTGTGACCGCAAGCACCTCGCGCGCAGGGCGCGCTCCTACGGGACGCCCAGAGCCTTTTCGAGACAGGTGACGAGGGTGTCGCCGACGAAGGGTTTGCCGAGGTAGCAGAAGGCGCCGGCGGCCATGACGCTGTCGCGTACGTGGTCATCCTGAAACCCGGATACGAAGACGATGGGGTAGGTCCTGCCCCGCTCCAGGAGACGACGCTGCAACACGGTGCCGTCGATGCCGGGCATGTGGACATCGGTCACGAGACAGTCGACCCCGTCGTCGCCGCCGGGCCGGAGAAAATCCTCCGCCGAGGCGAACCCACGCGCTTCGTGCCCCAGCGCGCGGACGAGACTCACGGTGGCGAGACGCACCGCGTCGTCGTCATCCACAATCGCGACGATCCTGTTTCCGGCCAAGCTGGAATCCTCCGTGGCGCTGAGTGACGCTGAGTGACGCTGGCTACAGTGCGCCCGCGCGCAGCCAGTGGGAATCATACGGAGGTGTGTGCACCCAGCGCTTCGGACATCTTGACCAGTTCCGCCAACGATCGTGCCGCCATCTTGCGCATCACGTTGCCGCGGTGGATCTTCACCGTAATCTCGGACAGACCCAGCAAGGCGCCCACCTGCTTGTTCATCAGGCCCGTGGTCACGTGCCCCATGACCTCACGCTCGCGCGGCGTCAGCGACGCGTACGCCTGACGCAGCGTGTGCAGGGCATCGGCATCGCGACGGCCCGAGGCATCCCGCTCGATCGCGTTGGTCACGGCGTCCAGCATGTCCTGGTCGCGGAACGGCTTGGCCAGGAAGTCGAGCGCGCCGGCTTTCATCGCACGCACCGACATCGGAATATCGCCGTAGCCAGTCATGAAGACGATCGGCAGGGGGTTTTCCATCGCCAGCAGCTGGGTCTGGAAGTCCAGTCCGCTGACACCGGGCAGACGCACGTCGAGCACCAGGCAGCCCGGCGCATCCGCGTTGTCGCGGGCGAGGAAATCGGCGGCGCTGCCGAACGTGGCGACGGTGAGGCCGACGGAGCGGAACAGGGACGACAAGGCCTCGCGGATCGAGGCATCGTCGTCGACGATGCAGACGATAGGGGTCCGCGCGGCGTTGGCCACGGGCAAGCGGGTCATGCGCGCACCTCCTCGACTACCGCGACGGGCAACGTGAAATGGAAGATCGCTCCCCCCTCGGAGCGGTTGGTCGCCCACAGGCGCCCGCCATGAGACTCGACGGTCGTGCGGCAAATGGCAAGCCCCATGCCCATGCCGCCACCGCGCGTGGTCACGAAGGCGTCGAACAGGTGGGGAGCGATGTGCTCGGGAATACCCGTGCCGCTGTCCTCGACCTCCACCAGCAGGCCCTCGGCGGACGCCCGCCCGCGGATCAGCAGGACGCGTGGCCGGTACACGGCGGACATGGCGCGGATGGCGTTGCCCATCAGGTTCACCACCACCTGCTGCAGCTGCACGCGATCGCCGCGCGGCATGGGCGCGTCGCGCGCGATGTCCACCTCGAGCACGATGTGGTGCTGGGTCAGTTCACCCTCGAGCAGCCGCGCGCTCTCATTAACCAGCGCGCCGAGATCGAAGTGCACGTGCTGTCGCGGTTCCTTGCTGGCCAGACTGCGGACGCGGTGCACCACTTCACCGGCGCGTCGTGCGTCATGCACCACGCGCTCGATGGCGTCGCAGGCTTCGGTGAGGTCGGGTTCGGGGCGCCGCAACCAGCGAAGAGCAGCCTCCCCGAGCGTGACGATGGCACCGAGCGGCTGGTTCACCTCGTGGGCAATCGACGCACTCATCTCACCCAGCGCCGTGACGCGCGCGGCCTGCGCCAGCTCGGCCTGCATCGAGATCAGCGCCCGCTCGGCGCGCTTGCGGTCGCTGATATCCACGACGCTGACCAGCACGCGGTCATAGCGCGAGGTACCGAGCGGCATGCTCAGGGCGAAGAGCACCGTCAGGCGCTCGCCCTTGAGGTTGACCATGTGCGTTTCGCCTTCGGCCAGTCCATTGCCCTCCAGGACGGTGAGCAGGACCTGGCCGAACGTGCGATCGGTAGCGGGCAGAAACCGGTCGAGCGGACCGATCAGCTGGTCGCGGCTATGCGCACCCAGCATGCGCAGCGTCGCCTCGTTGATATCGGTGACGCGCACCAGACCGGCGGCTTCCCGGATGAATTCCGGATGGGCCTCCAGGTAGGAGGCCAGCTCGACCACGCCCTGCTCGCGCAGTTCGGCGAGACGCTCCACTACCAGGGTGTAATCCTCTTCCCAGAGTGAAAAGCGGGCGGTGTCGAAGATGCCCCGGTAGCGACGTTCACTGTCCACCAATGCCGCATCCGCGGCCCGGCGTGCGGTCACGTCGGTGCCCGCCTCGAGGATCATCCGCGGCGCACCGCGCTCGTCGCGCAGCAGGGCACAGCGTACGGAGACGATGACCACACGGCCCTCGCGATGCTCCTGAATCAGCTCACCCTCCCAGCGACCATCCCGGAAAAGCGCGGCGTCGGCCTTGACGCGATCGCCGGCGAAGGCGGTGGCCAGCAGTTCGCTGGCCCGTCGTCCCAGTGCCTCGTTCGCCGTCCAGCCGTAGAGCTGCTCGGCACCCGCATTCCAGAGCACGATCACGTCGTCCATGTCACGGACGAAGATGGAATCGTGGGTCAGCTCGATCAGGCGCGCCTGTCCCGCGATCGTCACCATGCGTTCGCGGTTGCGCAGGGCCAGCACGGCCGTGGTCGCGATGGCGGCGAGGCTGACGGCGCAGCGCATGGCCGGTTCCAGCGTCGGCACCCCATGCACACGCAGGAAGGCCAGCGTGGTCAGGAGCATGCAGGCCACCGCCGAGCCGATGATGGCGCGACGACTGCCCGTGGCGGCCATGAGCAGCACCACCACGAGGTACACGACCGCGACGGCCCCCTGCAGCGAAGTGAAGCTGTCGACGAGGAAGACGCACAGGGCCAGCGACGTTCCCGCGACTACCAGCAGCGCGGCCGCGCCCCTGCGCGGCTGCGCGACGGCGGCGTAGGCACGACTGTGCAAAGGCCTGTTCAGGGACATGGGCTCGGGTTCTGGCCTGGCGACGTAGACAGATTCGGCCGCGATCGTGTCCGAATGGGGTCAGGACGTCTTGCACGCCGGTGATGGTTTTTGACCGTTACGGCACAACCGCTACAAGAAAGCGCACGGGTCGATCGGTTAACCCTTTGGTATGGGACCGTACGACCGAACGTAGAATTCTGTCGACCCCCACTTCGCGCCTAGGCTGTCAGGATGGGCGAATGGCCCATGCCACGTCCGACATGGAGCCTACGATGCGATTTGAGACCGAAGCCTTCGCCGGGACCGCCAGCCTCCGCGCCGTCGATCCGTCCGTCGCCCACCTGCTCGAGCAGGCCCTGACCGCTGTCGAAACCGATCTGGCCACGACCCGTGCCTGCGTCGCCCAGGTGGCGGCCCTTCTGGAACGTGAGGAGAAGGCGCGTCCGGCCGCTCAGACCGTGCCGCCGGACCCGGTGGTTCGTCGCCGCGTCGGTGCGGGTCTCGCACCGTGGCAGGCAAGGCGCGTCTCCGCCCATGTGAACGACAATCTCGGCTTCCCGATCACCATCGATCAGCTCGCGGGCATCGCCGGTCTGTCGAGCAGTTATTTCTGTCGCGCCTTCAAGGACACCTTTGGCGATCCGCCGCATGCGTACATCATGCGTCGCCGCGTCGAACGGGCGCAGAGCCTGATGCTGCAGACCCGCGAGCCGCTCAGCCAGATCGCGCTGGCCTGCGGTCTCTCCGACCAGGCGCATCTGTGCAACCTGTTCCGCCGCCTGGTCGGGCAGAGCCCGAGCCACTGGCGGCGGTCGCGCTGGCAGGAAGCCTGAGCCTCAGCCGAAAAGTTTTGCGGCCACTTCGGCGATGTGCTTGCCCTGGAAACGTGCGCCGGCCAGTTCGTTTTCGCTCGGCTGACGGGAACCGTCGCTCGCGGCGAGGGTCGTAGCGCCGTAGGGACTGCCGCCGGTCACCTCGTCCAGCTTCAGCTGGCCCTGGAAACTGTAGGGAAGGCCCACGGGAATCATGCCCAGGTGCAACAGATTGGTGATGATCGAGAACAAGGTCGTTTCCTGACCGCCATGCTGGGACGCCGTGGACGCGAACGCGCCGCCGACTTTGCCGTTGAGCGCGCCACGTGCCCAGAGCGGGCCGGTCTGATCGAGGAACGCGGCCATCTGCGAGGTGATCCGGCCGTACCGGGTACCCGTGCCGACGATGATGGCGTCGTACGACTCCAGCTCATCCACGCGGGCGATGGGCGCGGGCTGGTCGAGCTTGAAATGGGCGTTGCGGGCCACGTCTTCGGGCACGGTTTCCGGCACGCGCTTGATGTCGACATGGGCACCGGCTTCACGGGCGCCTTCGGCCACCGCGTTGGCCATTTTTTCGATATGACCGTACGTGGAGTAATAAAGAACGAGGACCTTCGCCACGGTGGATCTCCTCTTTTGAAAGCATCGGGAATGACAAGGTAGGCACGCTGGCGTTTACGCCGCGTATCGGCGACGTCCCGCCAACGCATCGAGGTTAGTCGCATGTCGTACGCACGCATTGTCGATATCCGCTCCGCGCCGGGCCCCGCGCGCAAATCCCACGCCTGGCAGGTGCTGCGTGAAGCGGCCCGGCTCGAGCCCGACGAAGATGCCCGGATCGCGTGGTATCGCGAGGACCCGATCGGTGTGCTGGGTCGTGAGACCGCCGAAGCGCTGGTCGCTTCCGGAAGGTATGAGGAGGTGCTCGCGTTTCTGCGGGGTGTGCGGCGGGATCTTGGCCTTGGAGTACCGCACGGGTTCGGGGCGTTTTAGGAGGCTGGCGGAACCACCTCGCGCTAAAGTGGGCCAACCAGGGACGCCGGACCACCACCGTGTCGATCGAAGAAGCGACTACCCCCAGCCGCAACGAGCCACTGACCGCCGAGCGCGCCTACGAGCTTTACTGGGCCGACCTGCTCGGCGACGCGCCCACCTTTTTCTGCGTGGGCCACGCCTGCACGGCCCAGCTGATCTGCGCCTGCCTCGACAAAGCCGAGCAGAACCTGCGCATTCGCCCTTATTTCCGCTCGCGGCGCATCGAAGATCACGCGGCGAGCTGCGAAGTCGCCCACCCGGCGAACGAGACGAAAAAAGAAAAACGCCCCGACATCTTCGAGGCCGAACGCCCCGCCGATCATTTCCGCCGCCTCCCCGCCGTTACCGCCCCATCCGCGGAAAGCGCCGCGACCCGTGCAGGAGCCAGCCCCGCCGGCGATACCGCGGCAGCGGGCGCGACGCCCCGTGGCCCACGCCCCGGCGTCACCCCCCGCCCCAGCCACTACTATCGCCTCTCCTCGCTCGTCCAGAAATTCCTCGAGCACCGTCGCGACAAAGACCTCGCCGAGGCCGAAGTGGAGATCGGTGGAGAGACCACCACCTACGAGGCGCTGTTCCGCAACGTCTTTCGCCAGAAAGCCGCCGAGCTGACCGGAACCCGTGCGGTCTGGTGGGGCACGGCATCGCTGCGGGCCACCCGGGAAGGCGGGTATTACCTCCGCTTCTCGCGCCCGTTCCGGCACGACGACCAGGAACTGCGCCCGACCATCACGCTCACCGCGAAGGACATCGACGCCTATCCCGTGCGCAAGCTGCTTCGGGCGCGCCTCGACAAGCTCATCGCCGAGGCCGATGGCTATTGCGTGGTCTTCGTCTGGGCGAAGCCCTGGATGCCGAAGGATGCCGAAAAACCGTTCGTCCGCTTCTACGTCAACAATCTCGACCATATCGACGTGCGAGGGCCCGAGATTCTCGAAGAACTGAAGAACACCTCCCGGGTCGGTAACGGCTAAGATGCCGCATGGCCCGAAAACGACGCTTCCGCCTCCCCTTCGTGCGACACCCGCACGACGCATCGCATGAATTCGACGACGCCAGTTACGACGGTGGCGTGTCGGGCGGCGCGTACCTGCGACATGTGGTCGTGGTCGCCGCTCTGATAGCCATCGTCGCGGCGATCCTGCGCTGGGTGATGTGACGCGCACTGCCCGTATGGACGGCGGGACACCCTTCGGTCACGAGAGGTAGATACGCCCCTCCGAGGGACGCAACGGACCTTGCCGGATATCGCCATAGGTCGACAGCACGGCGCGGCCGGCGGGCTCGTCGATCGGAAGAACGGCTGGAACCTCCGTGAAGTTCAGGCACACCACGATGCGCTCGTCGCCATCGACTCGCTCATACGCCAGCGCCTGATCGCTGACACCGAGAATGCGGACACTGCCGATGCTCAATGCGCGTGAGGCGCGTCGCATCCACAGCAGCGATCGATACAACGACCAGATCGACGAGGGATCGGCAGCCTCGGTTTCCACATTGCGGCTTGCGACGCCGTCGCCGAGCCGAAGCCATGGTGTGCCGTCGGTAAAACCCGCCCCGGGTGCCGGCGTCCAGCGCATCGGGGTCCGCTGCGGGTCCCGGCCAAGCCCCTTGTCCGGCTCGTTGATCTCGAACGGATCACGGACCTCGGCGCGCGGAATGGCTACGTCACGCATACCGATCTCGTCGCCGTAATAGAGCGTCGGGGTACCGCGCAGCGTCAGAAGGAGCATCGCCGCGACACGCGCCTGCGCGTCGCCGACGCGCGAAGCGATACGCGGCTTATCGTGATTGCCGAGCACCCAGTTCGGCCAGCCACCGGGAGGCAAGGCCGCTTCGTAACGCTCCACCAGCGACCCGATGGTGCGCGCGTCCCACGCGGCGCCGATCAGCAGAAAATTGAAGGGCAGATTCGCGCCCTGCAACCGGTCGCCGTAGTAGGCGACGATGCGTTCCAGCGGAAGGTACAACTCGCCGATCAGTACGCGGTCGGGAAACTCATCGACGACGGCGCGCATCGCCGCGACCACGTCCATCGTTTCGGGCAGGTCCGCGATATGGGTCGGCAGAAAACGGTTGGCCTCGGAATCGATACCGTCGCGGTAGGCCGGATTGAGCGGATTGTCACGGAATTCGGCGTCCTTCATCACGTGGTAAAGCACGTCGACGCGGAAGCCGTCCACACCACGCCGCAGCCAGAACCGCATCGACTCGAACATGGCCTCGCGCAGCGCGGGGTGTCGCCAGTTGAGATCGGGCTGCTTGTCGAGGAAGAGATGCAGGTAGTACTGGCCCGTGCCTTCATCGAAGGTCCACGCACTGCCGCCGAAGTTCGACAGCCAGTTGTTCGGTGGACCGCCGTCGGGCGCGGGGTCGCGCCAGAGATACCAGTCACGGAACGCGCTGTCGCGCGAACGCCGGCTTTCACGAAACCAGGGATGCTCATCCGAGCTGTGATTGGGTACGAAATCGAGGATGATCTTCAGGCCCAGCGCATGGGCGTCGGCGATGACCGCATCCATCCGTTCGATGTCGCCGAACAGCGGGTCCACGCCGCGGTAATCACTCACGTCGTAGCCGAAATCGGCCATGGGCGAGGGATACATCGGCGAGATCCAGATGGCATCGATACCGAGGTCGGCAAGATAAGGGAGTTTGCCGCGCAGGCCGTCGAGATCGCCGATGCCGTCGCCGTTGGCATCGGCGAACGAGCGGGGGTAGACCTGGTAGATGACGCCGTTGCGCCACCATGAACGATCGGGCATGCGGTTTCCTCTGAGCATCGCCAACAGGGTTGCCTCCCAGCGGGGCGGGAGCGCCGCCAGCAGGCTGGCTGTCGGCGATGGCTGAGCCTCGCCAATCCGTTGTGTAGGAAACGCCTTCACACGTCCCCCCGTACGCTCTCGCGAACCCGAAGCCGCGAGTGCCGTCATGATCAACGACCTCTGGTACAAAAACGCCGTGATCTACTGCCTGTCCGTGGGCAGTTTCCAGGACTCCAACGGCGACGGCATCGGCGACTTTCAGGGTCTGAGCCGGCGACTGGATTACCTGCAGGGGCTGGGCGTCACCGCCGTCTGGCTGATGCCCTTCCAGACCTCGCCGTTGCGCGACGGCGGTTACGACATCGCCGACTATTACAACGTGGATCCGCGCTACGGCACGCTGGGTGACTTCGTCGAGTTCACCCATGCGGCGCGGCAACGCGGCATGCGCGTGCTGATCGATCTCGTGGTGAACCACACCTCGGACAAACACCCGTGGTTTCGCGAGGCCTGCCGCGACCCCTCGTCGAAGTACCGCGACTGGTATGTCTGGTCGAAGACGAAGCCGGCCACCGCGGATGAGGGCATGGTCTTCCCGGGAGTGCAGAAGAGCACCTGGACCTATGACAAGCGCGCGAAGGCCTGGTACTTCCACCGCTTCTACGATTTCCAGCCCGACCTCAACACCGCCAACCCGTATGTGCAGGCCGAGATCCTCAAGATCATGGGCTTCTGGACGCAGCTGGGTGTGTCGGGCTTCCGGATGGACGCAGTGCCCTTCGTCATCGCCACCAAAGGCGCCGACGTCAAGAAGCCGAAGGAGCAGTTCGACATGCTGCGTTCCTTCCGCGAACTGCTGCAGTGGCGGCAGGGCGACGCCATCATCCTTGCCGAAGCCAACGTGCTGCCCAAGGACGACCTGGAGTATTTCGGCGACGACGGCGACCGTCTGCAGATGATGTTCAACTTCCAGGTCAACCAGAATCTGTTTTATGCGCTGGCGGCGGCGGATGTGCGCCCCCTGGTCAAGGCGCTGGAAAAAACCAAACCACGACCGTCGACCGGTCAATGGGCGCTGTTCCTGCGCAATCACGACGAGCTCGATCTGGGCCGGTTGACGAAGGCGCAGCAGGCGCGGGTCTTCGCCGAGTTCGGTCCCGACAAGGACATGCAGCTTTATGACCGCGGCATCCGCCGACGCCTGGCGCCGATGCTGCGCAACGACCGTCGCCGGCTCGAGCTCGCTTACTCGCTGATGCTCACGCTCCCCGGCACGCCGGTCATCCGCTATGGCGACGAGATCGGCATGGGCGACGATCTTTCGTTGCCCGAGCGCGAGTGCGCGCGCACGCCGATGCAATGGTCGACGGAACGGCTTGCCGGGTTCACCGACGCGAAGCGTGCCGTCGGCAAGGTCATCAGCGACGGGCCCTTCGGCTACCCGCACGTCAATGTCGCCGAGCAGCGCCGTGACCCCGGCTCCCTGCTCAACTGGATGGAACGCGTCATCCGCATGCGCAAGGAGGTGCTGGAGGTGTCGTGGGGTGACTTCGAGGTCATGCCGCTGGATGACGACGCGATCCTGATGATCCGTTACACATGGCGGGGCAACAGCGTGATGTTCCTGCACAACATGTCGGACGCGCCGTGCGAGGCGGTGTTCCCGCTGGACGATCGCCTGACCAACCTGCTGTCGGACGATCACAGCGAGCAGGACCCGAACGGCCGCCATCGGATCCTGCTCGAGCCATACGGTTACCGGTGGTTCCGCGAGGGCGGACTGGGCTACATCCTCAAGCGCAAGGAAGTCGACGGCGTCTGAAAATCACCGGCGCGCTTATGAAAAATGAAGGGCTACCTCTAATGGGGGTAGGGAGGCGGTCCTTGCGTGCGCAATCCTTGGGTGGCCATCCGATATCGAAGGGGATCGGCCATGTACCGCGCCGAATCTGTCACCGCCAGCTGTCGTCCACGTACCGCCACGATCATCGTGGATCCGGTGCGCCGTTCGGCTGCCCTCGAACATCGTGGCGCGTCGGCGGCACACGGACGCGTCGACGATCTTCGCAACCGCGACCAGCTGACCGAGATCCATATCGACGCCGTCGACGGGCAGGATGACGATCTGCTGCTCATCTACCGCCCCACCCGCCCGGCCGATACCGAAAACGGGGGAGCGATCCTGTTCCGCTGCCAGACCGATGGAGTGATCCCCCACGGTCACCCGCCCGCGGTGCGCACGCTCGCGCAGGTGCTGTTCGACGGGCTCCGTGCCGAGGCGCCGAACGCTCCTCTGCTGGCGCATGTCGCCCTGGCGTTGCGCGCCATTCTGCCCTGCGCCGGCCCGCGAGCCGAAGCGGGCGCCGCGCGCGGCGGCCTGGCCGGCTGGCAGGAACGACGCGCCACCGCCTTCATGGAAGAGCGCCTCGACCAGTCGTTCCCGGTGTCCGCCGTCGCCGACGCCTGCGGGCTTTCGGTCAATCATTTTTCGCGCGCCTTCCGCCGGAGCCTGGGCAAGCCGCCGCATCGCTGGCTGCTGGACCGCCGGATCGACCGCGCGCGGGAGTTGCTCCGGGCGACCGCCATGTCGCTGGCCGACATCGCCCTGGCCTGTGGCTTCGCGGAGCAGAGCCACTTCACCCGGGTGTTTACCAGGACGGTAGGCATGCCACCGGGCGCGTGGCGCCGGAACGTCGACTGAGTCCGCGCCGCCGCCGGACGGAATCGACAAACACATGCGGTTTCAGTCAATCCATGGCGTCATTCCATGAGTATCCTTGCGCCGGGCAGAAGGCAGGACACTTCATCATGACCGTGCGATCCATCCGCCCATGAGCGGCCGCAACGACACGCCCACCGCCGTGGATCTGGGGCGGCGCCTGATGCTGGCCGGCTCCCGGCTTCGCGACGCCGTGGGCCGGCGCGCCCAGCGCGAGTTCGGCATCACGGCATTGCAGAGCGACATGCTGCTGTTGATGGCCACGCGCGGCAGCATGATCTCCACCGAACTGGCGGGCGCCTGCGGGGTCAACGCCAGTACCGTCACCCATGCCGTGGACGCCTGCATCGAGCGCGGCCTGCTGCGGCGCGACCGCAACGAGGCCGACCGTCGGCTGGTCAACATCGTGCTGACCGTGGCGGGCAAGCGCATGGCGGAGCGGGTTCGTGCCCTGATCGCCGACCTCGCCCGCACGGCGCTGGAGGGCGTCGGTCATCCGGATCTGGCTGTCCTGGCCGAAAGCCTGGCTCAGGTGACCAAAAACCTGGAACGTCCGTCCTGAGTCGTCAGCGCCTGACGCCCGCCCAGACCAGGTGCAGGCCGAAGGCGGTGAAGATCGCGCCCGCACCGCCGTCGATCCAGCGGCCGGCCCGCACGTAGGCCCGGCGCATGGCTGGCATCGCGAAGATCGCCGCCACCAGCCCGAACCACAGCACGGTCTCGGCCGTCACCATCGCCCAGAGGCCCCACCGCGCCGCGCCACTCATGCCGTCGCCTACAAACGCGGAGAAGATCGACGCGAAGTACACGGCCGCCTTGGGGTTGGCCAGATTGGTCGCCAGGCCGCGCATCAGGGCCCGCCCGGGGCTGGAACCACGGACATCGACCACGGGCACGGCGGCGTCGGGGGCCGTCTTCCACGACGCGCGCAGCATCTGCAGACCCATCCAGCACAGATAAGCGCCGCCGAGAATGGCGATTCCCCGTTCCAGCCACGCCAGCCGGTGCAGGAGCAGCTGCAGGCCGAGCAAGGCCAGAGCGGCCCATACCGCCACCCCGAGGGCAATGCCGATCACACCGGCAAAGGCCTCACGCCGCGAACGACTGGCGGCGAGCTGGGAGACGAAGAAAAAATCGGGCCCCGGCGTGATCAGGGCGACGATCTGCACGATCGCGATGGTGAGAAACAGATTCATGCCTCCGAGATTACCCGTCTTCACCCCAATTTCGCACTGTACCTTGCTCCACGAGACCACCTCCCGTAACCTCGCGTTTTTACAAGCGGTCACGGGGCTACCCCCGGCCTTCATAGGGGTAAGTCGCGATGCTGGGTCTGTTCGGCCACGTTTTGTTTGGCCTGTTCGGGTTGGCGGTGCTCATCGGCATCGCTTTCTGCTTTTCGAATAACAAGCGTGTGGTCGACTGGAAGCTGGTCGCCACCGGCGTCGCCCTGCAGATCGCCTTCGCCGCCATCGTGCTCAAGGTGCCGCTGGGTCGCGACGTGTTCGACGCGATCGCCACGGGCTTCGTGCATCTGCTGGATTACGTCGACGTCGGCTCGCGCTTCATCTTCGGCAGCCTGCTGGACAGCTCAAAGTTCGGCGTGATCTTCGCCGTCAAGGTGCTGCCCACCATCGTCTTCTTCGCCGCCCTCACCGGCATCCTGTACCACATCGGCGTGATGCAGCAGATCGTCAAGGGCATGGCCTGGGTGATCACCAAGGTGATGCGCGTGTCCGGCGCCGAGACCACCAGCGTCTGCGCCAGCGTGTTCATCGGCCAGACCGAAGCCCCGCTGACCATCAAGCCGTACATCGAGCGGATGACCCAGGCGGAGCTGATGACCGTCATGATCGGCGGCATGGCGCACATCGCCGGCTCCGTCATGGCCGCCTACGTGGCGATGCTCGGCGGCGACGATCCGGCGCAGCGCATGTTCTATGCGAAGCATCTGCTGACCGCCAGCGTGATGGCCGCCCCGGCCACCATGGTGCTGGCCAAGATCCTGGTCCCCGAGACCCAGGAGCCGCTCACCCGCGGCACGGTCAAGATCGACGTCGAGAAAACCACCGCGAACGTCATCGACGCGGCGGCCACCGGCGCGGGCGACGGCCTCAAGCTGGCCATGAACGTCGGCGCCATGCTGCTCGCCTTCATCGCCCTGATCGCCCTGGTCAACGGCCCGGTGCAGTGGCTCGGCACGGTCGGCGGCGACCACAGCCTCAACACCTGGCTGACCGTTCACAGCGGCCACGAGATCAAGCTCAGCCTCGAGACCATCTTCGGCTGGGTGCTCTCCCCGGTCGCCTGGCTGATCGGCGTGCCTTGGCAGGACGCGACCCTGGTCGGCAGCTTCATCGGCCAGAAGGTGGTCATCAACGAATTCGTGGCCTATGCGGATCTGGCGAAGCATCTGCCGGACCTGCTGCCGGAGAGCCGCCTCATCGCGACGTACGCGCTCTGCGGTTTCGCCAACTTCTCGTCCATCGCCATTCAGATCGGCGGCATCGGTGGCCTCGCCCCGAACCGTCGCGGCGACCTTGCCCGCCTCGGCCTGCGCGCCGTGCTGGGTGGTTCCATCGCCACGTTCATGACGGCGACCATCGCCGGCGTGCTCGAGCGATTCTGAGGCGTGTCGTCGGTACGCTTGCTCGTTGTCGGCGGTTACAGCGAGGAAGAGCGCTGGCAGACGCCAGCCCTTCCCCGCTCTGGCGAGCCTGCCTATGCCGACAGCTTCGAGCGTCGTCCGGGCGGCAAGGCCTTTCACCAGGCGGTCGCCGCGTCGCAGGCCGGTGTGTCGACGGGACTGATCGCCGCCATTGGTGACGACGTCATCGATCCCTCGGGGCTTCCGCCGCTGGTCGATGCGCGCTGGCAGTCGACGACCGGTGTGCGCACCGGGCGTACGGCCCTCATTGTCGATGCGAAAGGCCAGACCTTGTCCGCGCTGTCGTCGGGCGCCAATGACCATCTGTCGATGGCGTTCGTCGCGGCGCAGAAGGATCTGTTCGAAGGCGCGAAGATCCTCCTGGCTTCGACCGAAGCCAATATCGACACCATTGCCGCGACGCTGGACCTCGCGGGCGCGCACCGGCTCATCCGTATTCTCGATCCGGGCCCGCTGCCGCCGGGTCTGTCGGTACGCGAGTTCGCCAGCACCGATATCCTTCTGCTGAGCCTGCATGAATTCGCGCGGTGCTGCGGACGGTTTCTGTCGATCGACATCACCGCGAGTGCGGTGACCGGCATGGACGACACGACGATCAACGCCCTCGCCCGACGCCTTTGCGCGGGCACCGTGGTGGTGTCGCTGGACAAGAGCTGCCTGGTGTCGCACGGCAGCGATCGTTATGGCGATCAGGCGGATCTTTACCGCGTGCCGACCTGTGGCACCGGGGATGCGTTCAAGGGAACGCTGGCGGCACGGCTGGTGGATGCGCCGTGTTTTCGGGATGCGTTGATGGCCGCCTGCGCGGCTTAGGCTTGCTGCAGAGAAGCCCCTAGGTACTCATCCGAAAGGATGTTGTCGTCCGAAGGAACCTCGCGTGCGGATGCCGCGCAAATCGCCTCGAACTCTCGCATCCTTACATCGTCAATAAGACGAGCCTTATGGAAGGCCAGCATGTCTTTACGTGCGGATTCGATGATCTTGCTTGTCACAGCCAACCTCCAGTAGTGAACCTTCCTTAAGAGCCTGCGCGACCGCTTTCGTCGACATGGATAAAACGGTGTAACCGAGACACTGAAGCGCTCTCTTCTCCGAAGACGTGACGTTCGGCACATCGCTCTTCAGGAAGCCATGCAGGAAAACGTATCGCGAACCCATCTGTGCTGCCAACAGCGTGCGGTAACCACCACGCTTTCCACCACCTTCGCGAGCGATACGCTTTTTATAAAGCGCGCCGCCCAGATCGGCGTCCACCAAGCCGCGCTCCATTTCGCCGATGGCCTGACACAGAGCTGCGTCGTCGAGATGATGACGCCTTTGCCAACGTGCGAAGTCCCTTCGCTTGAGGACATTCATCCTTAGAGAGTTCCTGAAGTTTACCCATCACGGGCACGCTTCTCCACCCTAACGACCTCGCTCGTGGCTGCTCAGCCGTCAACGTCGCGCTGAGGCGTGGGTATCCACGTATATGCTTGTCATACAACCGACGGTCATTGTCGGATGGCCAAAATGCTCCTATCCGGAACACAAAAAAACCCGCCGGTCTCGCGACCGGCGGGTCCGCCCCTCAGCTGAGGATCAACCGTTTTTCTTTAACCACGCTTCCACGGCCGGGATGCGCTGCGTCAATACCTGATTGCGATAACGGACACCGGCGATCGCCGTGTCGGTGTCGCGGCGCGAGCTGGCGGCGATGCTCTTGTCCGCGAACGCCTTGATCCTGTCGGCCAGAGCGAGGTCGGACGAGCCAGCGGTCAGCATCGGGTAGAAACGCGTTGCCGACGTGGAATCGACGAGCTTGTCCACGGCATCCTTGTGCGCCACGGCGAAGTCGAACGCGAGTTCCGGATGCCGACGCGAGACGCCGGAGATGAGTGCCGCGCTGTTGGTCTGACCGGCTTCGCCGGTGAGGGCGAGGTCGAGCGCGCGCTGCGCCAGCGCGTCGTCGACGGGGTCGGCCAGCAGGCCATACAGGCGATCTTTCACCAGCGGGGATTTCTCCGCCTTCGCCTGTTCGTGCAGCTTGTCCCACGTCGCGGCGTCCGCGTTGGTCGCGACCACGGCAAGGATGGTCTTGCGCAACTCGGGCGGAACCTCGTTCGTCTCGTAGCGACGGCGCGCCTCGGCGATCACCTTCGCATCGCCCAGGTTGCCCAGACTGCCGATCAGGTGAGCGCGGAGATTGGCGACGGGCGCCTCTTCACCCGCCTTCGCCTCCCAGCCGACCTGAGCCAGCTTGGGCGAGAGCCGCGCGCTGGCGAACCTGCGCAGGGCGGCACGGCCCCTGGCATTGTTCTTGAAGTAGCTGTCCAGCGAGGTGAAGTCGGTGGCGATGTCGTCCCAGAGGAAGGGCGAGGCATCCAGCGGCGTCGCCTTGATCAGGTCGAGCACGTCGGACGCCGGCTGGAGGCCAGCCATGCCGAGCGCCCACACATCGGAGGTGATGCCCAGCTGGTCGATGGGATCCAGCTTCGTAAACGCGTTCTTCAGGGCCGTGAACTGCGCCGGTGCATACAAGGTACGGAAGTAAGCGGTCTGACCCGCATTGACCAGCACCGGACCGCAACCGGCGACCGTGACGGAGCCCGAGCCGTTCTCGAGCAAGGTCGTGGACGGTGCGCCACCGACGGTCTTCGCGATCACCGGCACATGCCAGAGTAGCGGCTTCTTGTCGGGCCGGTCACGGGTGAACTCGCCCTGCGAGAGTTTGAGCGTGGTCGAACCCGCGGCGCACGATACGGACTCGACACGCACGAGCGGAATACCCGGTTGCAGCGTGAAGTCATGCGCGATCGTGCTGACCGGCTTGCCGGCCGCGGCGTCGATCTCTTTCCAGAGGTCATCCGACACCGTGTTCTGGTACGCATGTGCCTTGATATAGGACTGCACGCCCTTCTGCCACGTGTCGGCACCGACGTAGGCTTCGAGCATGCGAATCACCGATTCGCCCTTGGAATACGTGATCGAATCGAAGGCCTGACTGGCCTGTTCGACCGTGTCGATCTTCTGCACGACCGGATGCGTGGTGGCGATCGCATCGCGGCCCATCGCCTGTTCGCGGATCGAAATGGCGTCGAGGTTCGTGTGCCACTCCGGGTGCAGACGCTCCGTGGTACGCGACGCCATCCACGACGCGAAGCCTTCGTTGAGCCACAGGTCGTCCCACCAGTTCATCGTGACGAGATCGCCGAACCACTGGTGAGCCATCTCGTGAGCGGCCGTGTTGAACACTTCTTCCTTGTCGGCCTGCGTGGAGATCGACGGGTCGAGCAGCAGCGCATACTCGAACGTGTAGATCGCACCCCAGTTCTCCATCGCCCCGAAGAACTGGCTCTGACCCGGCGACGCGATATTGTCGAGCTTCGGCAGCGGATACGGCACGCCGAAATACCCGTTGTATTCGTGCAAAACGGCCTTGGCCGAGTCGAGCGTGAACTGCGCCTGCGAGGTCAGGCCTTTCTGCGTGATCACACCGATCTCGACACCGTCGCTCATCGTGGTGGCGCGATCGAACTCGCCCACTCCGAAGAACAGCAGGTACGTCGACATTTTCGGCGTCTGCGCGAAGGTCACCTTCTTCAGGCCGTTGCCGACGTCTTTGCTCGTGGCGACCGGCATGTTGTTGACCGCCATGTCGGCCGACGGCACCGTGGCCGTGAGCGTGAAGGTGGCCTTGTACGCCGGCTCATCCCACGAAGGAATGAAGCGACGGGCATCGGAGTTTTCGAACTGCGTGTAGAGCGCGCGCTTCTTGCCCGACGTCCGGGTGTCGTAATCGATCGCGAAGAGACCGTTGGGCTGCGTACCGATCTTTCCCGTGTAATCCATCGACAGCGTATAGCTGCCGGCCGGTACGGCGTGATCGAAGGTGAAGGTCGCGGTCTGCGCATCGGCATTGACGGCGACCTTCGGCGCGGCGAACGTCACCTTGCCCTTGACCGGCGCCAGGGTAACGTTGGCGAACGCCATGTCCACCGCGTTGAGCGTGATCGACGTGGTGGGCTCGAGCACGTCGACCGTGATGGCGACCTTGCCGTCGAAGGCGAGCTTGTCGGCATGCGGCACCACAGCCACGTCGTAGTGCGACGGGCGCACGCTTCGGGGCAGCTGGGTGGTGGCGAGATGGCTGCTGTCGGCGGCTGGGGCGGCCGCGACGACGGCGGAGAGACCGGCGAGCGCGAAGGCGATCGCGCTGACGAGGGGAGTGCGCATGCGGGGGAGACCCTGGATTCGGTCCGCCGATGGTGGGCGCGTGTCGGTGCGGGGAGAAGCGCCGGAAGTCATGGACGCGGAAAATAGACGCCCAGGCCTTTCACCCGACGCCGGTCACCAGAACTGCCACCACTGCCGTTTTTCCAGTTTACGCAGCGCCTTGAGGTGACCGCGGGCCGCCGCCTTGCGATACCACGCCCGGGCGATGGCCAGGTTGGCGGGCACGGCGTCGCCGTGCTCGTGAAGTACCCCGAGCTCGAACTGGGCATCCGCGTGGCCCGCGTTCGCCGCCGACCGGTACAACCGTACCATCTCGTCCGGATTGCGCTCGACGCCGCGCCCTCCCTCGACCATGCGGGCCAACGCGAACTGCGCGCCCGTGTGACCGCGCTCCGCCGCGAGCGTCAGCCAGCGCACGGCTTCGGTATCGTTGCGTGCCACACCGTCGCCCGCCGCCAGTCGCTGGCCGAGCAGGAACTGCGACGCTGCATCGTGTGAACCTGCCGATGCCGGCCGCGCGCCGCCCGCGTCCTGCACGACCGCACGGCGATCGTCGGAGGCGATCAGCTCATCGAGCAGACGCCTGGCTTCGCCATCGCCCTGCTCCGCCGCCTTACCCAGCCACAGACGCGCCTGTTCACGATCGCTGTCCAGATCGCTGGTCTCGAGGTAGATCTTGCCGAGCTCGAACTGCGCATTGGCACTGCCCAGTTCAGCCGCACGGCGGTACTGGCGTGCGCCCATGACCGGGTCGCGCGCCACGCCGATGCCGTCGCGGAGCATGTGGGCGACGCTGCACAGCGCATCCGCGTAGCCGACCGCGCCGGGCTGGCCGCGTTCGACCGCCTTGCTGTAGTACGTGAAGGCGAGTTCGGCGTCGCGCGGCACGCCGCGGCCAAAGTAATGGGACACGCCAAGATTCACACAGGCCTGGACATGGCCCTGGTCGGCGGCAAGCCCCCACCAGCGGAGGGATTCCGCCCGGTCGACGTTCACACCCTGCCCGCGCGCATACAGGGAACCCAGCGCGCACTGGGCGTCGGCGAAACCGGCTTCGGCCGCGCGGCGGTACCAGCCGGCCGCCTCGAACGGATCACGCGATACCCCCAGGCCGTCGGCGTAATGCGCGGCAAGCCGGCACTGGCTCTCCTGGTGCCCCTGCTCGGCGGCACGCCGGAACCAGTGCGCCGCGCGCTTCGCGTCCGGCGTCACATGCGCCGTTCCCTCAACGTAAGCGTTGGCCACACGAAATTGCGCCTGCGCATCGCCAAGCTGGGCGTCTTTTTCCATCCGGCCGAACCGCTGCAGCGCGTCCATCTCGGCGGCATAACGCCGGTCGCCGAGCAGCGAGCCACCTTTTGCTTCCGACATCCCGTTTCCCCTGCAAACGCCTGTCGATCGTGGGCGCATGATAGGGGAACGGGAGGTCCGGGGGTATCCGCGTTTTTGGCAGTCGGCTTACGGGTTGCCCGCGCCACCGGAGGCACCCACGATCTGTCCGGTTTCGTAGGTCGCTTCGGACGATGCGAGCTGGACGTAGATGGGCGCGATTTCGGCAGGCTGGCCGGGACGACCCATGGGCGTATCCGCACCGAATTTCTTCAGATTCTCTTCGGTCTGGCCGCCCGACACCTGCAGCGGCGTCCAGAACGGGCCCGGCGCGACGCCGTTCACACGGATGCCCTTCTTGATCAGCTGCTTCGCCAGCGCCTTCGTAAAAATCATGATTCCGCCCTTGGTGGTGGCGTAATCGAGCAGGTTGGCCGAGGGGCTGTACGCGTTGACCGAGGTCGTATTGACGATGGCGGCACCAGGCGGCAGATGCGGCACGGCGGCCTTGGTGATCCAGAACAACGCGTAGAGATTGGTCTTCATCGTCCAGTCGAAATACTCGGTGGAGATGTCCAGAATGGAATCGAAGCTGTGCTGGCGTCCCGCGTTATTCACCAGGATATCCAGGCCGCCGAGGCCATCGACGGCTTTCTGCACGAGCTGCTTGCACCAGTCTTCATCGCGGATGTCGCCGGGAAGGGCTACGCCCTTGCGTCCCGCCTTGCGGATCAGGTCGATGACTTCTTTCGCATCCGCCTCTTCATCCGGCAGGTAGCTGATGGCGACGTCGGCGCCTTCACGAGCATACGCGATCGCGACGGCACGGCCGATGCCGGAATCGCCGCCTGTGATCAGCGCCTTACGGCCGGCAAGCCGACCGCTGCCCTTGTAGCTGGTTTCGCCGTGATCGGGTCGGGGATTCATTTTGCCGGCAAGGCCGGGCCACGGTTGATTCTGTGCCGCGAAGGGTGGTTTCGGAAAACCCTCGCGGGGGTCCACCAGCCCGCGTGTGCCACTCACCCCTGTAGCCGTCGCACCGACGGCGGCAAAGGTGGGGCCGGCAAAAGCGGCGGCGGCCGCACCGAGTGACGCGGTCTGGACGATGCGACGCCGTGACGCGGAAAAGTCGTCGGTCATGGAAGGTCTCCTGAATAAAAAGATGCTGAACGCCTCAGCATCCGCATCTCCAGTCGACGAACCGTCGTTGTCGCGCGAACGCGGGGCGACGAACCCCGCTTCAGTCAAGCATGTTTCGCACACGCTCCAGAAGGCCATCGATCTCGAAGGGCTTGGTGATCATGTCCATGCCGGGACCGAGAAAACCCGTGCGCTCGGCGGCGCTTTCCGCATAGCCTGTCATGAACAGCACCGGCAGCGTCGGCCGCCAGGCCCGGCCGACCTCGGCGAGCTCCCGCCCGTCCATGCCGGGCATGCCGATGTCGGTCAGCAGAAGGTCGATATCGTCGTCTCCGCGGAGGATGCGCAGTGCCTCGCCCGTATCTTCCGTGGCGACACAGACGTAGCCGGCCTCGCTAAGGATCTCCAGGGCCATCATGCGCACCGACTCGGTGTCCTCGACGATCAGGACGCGCTCGCCGTTGCCGCCCGCCAGGGGACCGCGGTGCGGCGTCGGCGTGACGACCTCGCCCTCGCCGACCGGCAGGAGCAGGGACACGTCCGTGCCTTCCCCGACGACGCTGCTGATCCGCGCATGGCCGCCGGACTGGCGCGCGAAGCCGTAAATCATCGACAGACCCAGGCCCGTACCCTGCCCCACCGGCTTGGTGGTGAAGAACGGTTCGAAGACCTTATCCAGGATGGACGGCTCGATACCCGACCCGTTGTCAGAGACCGTCAGCATCACGTAGTCGCCGCTGGGCAGCTCGGCGTCGCCGCTCACATGAGTGAGTCGCGTCGACACACGGACCGTGCCTCCGCCGGGCATGGCATCGCGCGCGTTGATCACCAGATTGATCACCGCGTTCTCGAGCTGGTTGGCATCCACGCTGGCGATCACCGGCGTGGATGAGAGGAACAGGTCCAGCGTCACGTGCTCACCGATGGTCCGGCGCAACATGTCTTCGAGCGACAGGATGCGCTCGTTGACGTCCGTGGAGCGCGTGTTGAGCGGCTGCTGACGCGCGAAGGCAAGCAGACGATGCGTCAGTGCGGCCGCGCGACGGGCGGAGCCCAGTGCGGCGTCGGCGAATCGTTGCACGCCTTCCGGCTTGCCGGATTCGACCTGGCGGTTGATCAGGTCGATACCCGTGATGATGCTGGTCAGCAGATTGTTGAAGTCATGCGCGATGCCGCCGGTGAGCTTGCCCAGCGCGTCCATTTTCTGCGCCTGCACCAGCTGTGACTCGGTACGTTCGCGCTCGGCGATCTCCAGCGCCAGCTGCATCGTCGCGGTGTCGATCTGTTCGAGCTGCTCGCGCTCGCGCCGGCGCTGTTCGGTGACGTCGTCGACGAAGACCAGACCGGTGTCGTCGCGGTGCGGGGTCATCCGCCACTCGGTTTCGCGGATGCCCGTGCGGGATTTCATGCACAGCACGCCGCGCCAGCGATGCTTGTCGGCGACATGCTGACGCATCTGCGCCAGCAGCTCATCCTGGCCTACGTCGAAGCAGCCATCGAGCTGGTCCGTTCCGCCGGCCTCACCGACGAGGCGACGGAACGCCTCGTTGGACTCGACGACGGACAGGCTTGCATCCACGACGGCGATGGGCGCGGCGATGCTGGTGAATATCTCGCGGAAGCGGGCCTCGGACTCGCGCAGCGCCAGTTCGGTGTCGCGCACGCGTACGAGCGTGCGGATCGTCGCCAGCAGGACATCGGGGTCGACCGGATGCACGAGATACGCATCCGCGCCGTTTTCCAGGCCGGTGATCATGTCGCCCGTTTCGATCGACGCCGCGGACACGTGCACGACGGGAAGCAACAGCGTTTCGGGTGTATCGCGCAGCTTGCGCACGATATCGAAACCGCTCATGTCGGGCAGGTTCACGTCGAGCACGAGGCAGGCGATGTCGTTGCCCGCGATCATCGCGAGACCTTCGGTCCCCGTCCCTGCCTCGAGCACGGTGTAGCCGTGCCGTTCGACGGTGCGCCGCATCGCGTAGCGCGTGGGGGCGTTGTCGTCGACGATCAGGATGCGGTTATTGCGCGGCATCGAGCGCCTCCGTCGGCAACTTCAGGGGCAACACGACGTGGAACACGGAACCGACACCGGGCGTGCTCTCCAGGCCGACTTCCCCGCCCAGCAGATGGGCGAACTGACGGCACAGCGACAGGCCGAGACCGGAGCCGCGAACGCGCTTCTGCAGCGGCGAGTCGATCTGGGTGAAGTCCTCGAACAGGATGCCTTGCAGGTCTTCGGGGATACCGATGCCGGTGTCGCTGACGGCGAAGCGGACGAAGTTACCCTGTTCCATTTTCGCCGTGACGCGCACTTCCCCGCGCGGCGTGAACTTGAGCGCGTTGGAGACGAAATTGCGCAGAATCTGAGCCAGCTTCTTGTCGTCGGTGTAGAGCTTCGGCATGCCCTCGGGCGCATCGAAGATGAGGTCGGCATCCGTCGCATCGACGATAGGACGGAACATGCCACGCAACGCGGTGAACAGGTCCATCAGTTCGAACCATGCCGGCGAGATGGTGATCCGGCCAGCCTCGATCTTCGCGAGGTCGAGCAGGTCGTCGACCATATCGCTGAGCTCGCGCGCCGCACCGCTGACGAAGCCCAGCTGCTTATGCTGTTCATCCGTGAGTGGGCCGTCGAGTTCGTCGTCCAGCAGACGCGTCATGCTCAGGATGGAACCGAGCGGTGTACGGAACTCGTGGCTCATGTACGACAGGAACCGGCTTTTCAGCTCCGAGGCCTGGCGCAACTGCTCCGCCTGGGAGTCGAGCTCCGCGTACAACGCGAGCACACCCTGGTTGGTTTCTTCCAGCTCGGCCCGCAGCGCGTCATTTTCGGCGCGCAGGCGTTCGATCTCTTCGGGATCGCTCATGCCGTGGCCTCCAGTCGTATCGCAAAGACGGTTGCATCATCGCGACCACGACAGAAATCCCGGTGAAGGAGCGCCGCGATCACCGCCGGGTGGCGAGTGCCGAGGCCGGGATAATCCTTCAGGGACCAGCGCGACTGCAGACCGTCGCTGTGCATGATCAACAGGCGGCCGGCCACGTCGGGGAAATCGAACGCCTGCGCCCGACGCGCCTGCACGCCCACGATGCCCGGATGCGAGGCGAGCCCGCGCGAACCGTCCAGCGTATGCAGCCCGGCGGAAATATTGCCGATACCGGTGTAGCGAAGGCTTTCGCTCCTGCGGTCGAACCGCGCGACCGCCACCGCACCGCCACGGCCGCCGTGCATCGCCGTGTCCAGCAAGACCATCAGGCTCACGGGTTCCTCGAACGGCGTCGCTCGCCAGGCGTCGATGCACGCGCGCGCGGCCTCGTGCGCCGCGACGCCGTGGCCGAGCCCATCGACCATCACGATCTCCGCGGCGTCGGCGTTGAGTGCCATGCCCCAGCCATCGCCGGAGACCGGCTCGCTGTGCAGGGCATGGTGACTCGCACCAAAGCGGATGTCCGCGCGTGTGAAGCCCTTGGGATACATGCGCGCCAGCACGACCGACCCTCGCGCGTCGGCGTACATGTCCATGATATCGGCCTGACGCTTCACCGCGCCCAGGCCCTCACCACGTGTCCCCCCCGTGGAAAAACCGTCGGGCAGGCAGTCGGCCAGATTGAATCCGGGGCCGCGATCGACCGCGATGATCTCGACACCCCGGGTATCGATCCCGGGGACGGTGGCCACGTGAATCTCGCCACCACGGGCGTGCTTAAGCACGTTGGTGGCCAGTTCCGTGGCGATCAGGGCGACACGTCCCGCGTCAGTGGCATCGAAACCGGCCTGCGTGGCGATCTGTTGTGCGACACGCCTCGCCTGGCCGATCTGGCTGGTCTCTTCGACCGGCACGACGTCGGTCAGGCCACCATCGAAGGTCAGGTCCATTTGCAGATCATCACCCGGGTGCCAACGCCCGGCGTGCTCTCCACCGAAAAGTCGTCGACCAGACGCTTCGCGCCCGTGAGGCCGAGACCCAGGCCACCACCGGAGGTCCACCCATCGGTCATGGCCAGTTTGAGATCGGGGATGCCGGGGCCTTCGTCGCGAAAGACCAGACGCAGGCCCTTGCGACGTTCTTCCTCCAGGATCTCCCAGTCCATGTCGCCGCCACCGCCGTAGATCACGGCATTGCGAGCGAGCTCGCTGGCCGCCGTGATCAGCTTGGTCTGGTCGACAAGACGCAGGCCGCACTCGACCGCCAGCTTACGGGCGGTCTGTCGCGCCAGAACCACGTCCTGCTCGATGCGGACGGCTTGCGACCCGCTCTTGAGTACGCTCATTGGTCGTGCACGCGTTCGCGTAGCAGCTTCATGCCGCGCTCGACGTCCAGCGCCGTGCTGATCCCGGGAAGCGTGAGGCCGAGTTCGACGAGGGTGATGGCGACCGCCGGCTGCATGCCGACGAGCACGGTTTCGGCATCCATGATCCTGGACAGGCCGGAGATCGTCCCGATCATGCGGCCGATGAAGGAGTCGACGATATCCAGTCCGGAGATGTCGATCAGGACGCCACGCGCCGACGTGCGGCTGATCCGCTCGGACAGATCGTCCTGCAGCGTCAGCGCCAGCTGGTCATGCATGTCGACCTGGATGGTGACGAGCAGGAACTCGCCCATGCGCAGGATAGGGATGCGGTCCATGGCGTCAGTCGGCCCTGGAGACCGTGATGCCCGAGCGCTTCAGCGCCAGCGCCAGCGCATCGGCGAGGTTCGCCTTGGTCACGATGCCCTGCAGGTCGAGGCCCAGGTGCACGATGGTCTGCGCGATCTGGGGACGCACGCCGCTGATGATGGCATCGGCGCCCATGAGACGGATCGCCGTGACCGTCTTGAGCAGGTGCTGCGCCACCAGCGTATCCACCGTGGGCACACCGGTAATGTCGATGATGGCGATTTCCGAGCCGGTCTCGACGATACGCTGGAGCAGCGATTCCATGACGACCTGCGTACGCTGCGAGTCCAGCGTGCCGATCATCGGCAGGGCCAGCACGCCTTCCCAGAGCTTCACCACCGGGGTGGAGAGTTCGAGCAGTTCTTCCTGCTGCCGGGCGATGACCTCTTCGCGGGACTTCTGGAAGGCACGGATCGTGTGCATGCCGAGCGAGTCGAGCAACTCCGAAATCGCCCAGAGCTGCTGTGCCAGCTCGACCGGCTCGGACGCATAAACGGTCTGCAGCAGGTCGAACAGGGGACGCTTCAGCGAGAAGATGAAGCTGGCCGTGGCCTGAGAATCGAAACCCTGCTGGGCGCGGCTGCGCGAGAGCTTTTCGAGAAAGGCACGCGTTTCGGACCACTCCTGATTGGCGATGCTCCCCTCACCGGCGTTGGCACCCCCGACCAGCAGGCGGAGGAAGTCGCGGGTCTGGCCGTCGAACTCGACCTGGTTGATGCGGGCGTCCCGTGACGCGCCACTGGTCTCGAGGTTGGCCTGCCAGGTGGCCAGCAGCTGGGCCTCGTGCGTGCGAATGGCTTCTATGGTGCGCTGGCTCAGTGCGGTCATGGTGATCCCCCTTAAAAGTCATATGATGCGTGCCCGTCGGGCGCAATGGAATAGCACCCACCGGACGACTTTCATTGACATCGGGTTCACGTCGGAACCGGTATCTGCCTCGCTGTTAACTCCTTCAAAAGTATCGTCCCATGACCACTGACCCGAAGCTTGTCGTCCTGCTCGTCGAGGACGATGACGCCATCCGCGAACTCACGGCGATGATCCTCGAGGGGGATTACGAGGTGCACACCGCGCGCAACGGTGACGAAGCCGAGGCCTGGCTGAAGACGGGCAAGGCCAACCTGCTGTTCACCGACGTGCGCATGCCCGGCACGGTGTCGGGTCAGGAACTCGCCACGCGCCACAGCGACATGCCGATTCTGGTCACGTCCGGCGAGGCGAAAGAGCAGCATGAATGGGTTCGCGAGCCCATGGGATACCTCCCCAAGCCGTACGACCGCAAGAGCCTGCTCGCCGCCGTGCAGCGGCTGGCCGCCTGAGTCGCTGCCGTCGGTCAGCCGCGGTCGATCACCCGCGAAATCCTGCTGTCGCGGAAGCTGAATTCCGAGGCGCCCTGCATCTCGATGATGGTGCCCGCGCCCGGCCCGTCGGGGATGTCCTCGGCGATCTCGCCGTGGAAATCGATCGTCGCCACCACGACCTCGCCCTCGTCGCGTAGCTCGACTATAGTCTGCGCCCGCGAGGCGAACAGCGCGGCGCCGACGCGGGCGAGCTTTTCGAAGTCGGCTTTGCCATCCGTCGCCACGGCCAGCTCACCCGCCGCATGGTGCTCGAAGCGCACGTCATCGGTGAGGGTCACCAGCATGCCTTCGACATCGAAGCGGTTGTAGGCATCGATATAGGCCTCGATCAGGGCCTGGTGATAATCGGCGGTCATGGCATGGCTCCCTGGATGGCGTCGGGCGCGTGGCGTTCGCGCAGAAAGTCGATGAAGACGCGCAGCTTCCGCGGCATGTGCATTCGACTGGGATAGTACACATGGAACGCCTCGAACGTGGGCCAGTAGTCTTCCAGCACAGGGACCAGGCGGCCCGCGTCGAGGTCTTCCCGCACCAGTGGCTCGAAATGGCAGCCGATGCCGACACCGGCCCGCGCCGCGCTGAGCAGCACATCGCCATCGTTGCTGACGAGGGCGGGTGTGGTCTCGACCTCGACGATACGGCCGTCCTGCTCGAAGTCCCAGAGCATCACGCTGCGTTCGTTCGCGAGGCGAATGGATACGCACCGATGATCGAGCAGGTCCGCGGGCGTGCGTGGCAGGCCGTGCCGCGCGACGTAGCCGGGCGAGGCGAAGGTCGCGATGCGCTGCGGACCGCCGATCGGTACCGCCACCATGTCCTTCGCGAGGCTCTCGCCGATACGAAAGCCCGCGTCGAAACCGCCGTCGATCAGGTCGAGGAAGGTGTTATCGCAATGCAGGTCGACGATCACCTCCGGATAGGCGGCCGTGAAGGCAGCCAGGTGCGGCAGGACAATGACATCCGCCACGACACGCGCGAGGTTGATACGCAACAGGCCGGCGGGCGATTCACGCAACTCGGTGACCGTGTCCATCGCGTGTGACAGGACATCCAGCCCGGGACGGGCATCGTCGAGGAAACGCTGACCGATCTCGGTGACGCCGACCCGGCGCGTCGTACGGTCCAGCAGACGCACGCCGAGGCGCCGCTCCAGATTCCGCATCGATTGCGACAAGGCCGAGGGCGACACGCCCAGCTCGGCGGCCGCCCGGGTGAAACTCGCGTGGTGCGCCACGCGCGCGAAGGCGGCGATGGCGGGCAGCAGGTCGGACGACATCGGGCACCCCCATTGTGAAGCCGGACTTCATAGCCTATGGCGAGCAACCCCATTTATCCAGCGGAATAGGGCGCCTATCGTTCCAGCCTCTTTCCCGTTCCTGGAGTGGACCATGAGCAAGCGACTGAACGACTACCTCACCCTCGGCCGCTCCGGCCTGCGCGTCAGCCCGGTCTCGCTGGGCACGATGACCTTCGGCGACGACTGGGGCTGGGGCGCCGCCGAAGTGGAATCGCGCCGCATGCTGGACATCTATATGGAGCGCGGCGGCAATTTCATCGACACCGCCAATTTCTACACGGGCGGTACGTCGGAGACCTTGCTCGGCAGGTTCCTCGCCGGCCGCCGCGACAACGCCGTGATCGCGACGAAGTATTCGCTCAACACCGAGCCGGGCCATCCGAACGCCGGCGGCAACCACCGCCGCAACATGGTCCGCGCGGTGGAAGCGAGCCTGCGCCGTCTCGATACCGACTACATCGACCTCTATTACCTGCATGTCTGGGACGGGCTGGCACCGATCGAGGAGATCATGCGCGGCTTCGACGACCTCGTCACCGCGGGAAAGATCGTTTACGCCGGCATTTCCGACACACCGGCATGGCAGGTCGCGCGCATGCAGACGCTGGCCGATCTGCGCGGCTGGGCGCCACTGGTGGCCTTGCAGATCGAGCACAGTCTGATCGAGCGCACCGTCGAACACGATCTCCTGCCGATGGCGCAGGAGCTGGGTCTCGGCGTGCTCGCCTGGTCGCCGCTGGGCATGGGCATGCTGACCGGCAAGTACACGCGCGAAGACATCGAGAAGCATAAGGGGGCGGATGTGTGGAGCGGTACGCGCTCTGCCGTCGTGTCGGGGATGGGCGGTTTGAGCGAGCGCAACTTCGACATTGTCGACGTGCTCAGGCAGGTTGCCAGCGAGCTTGGGTATTCACTGGCGCAGACAGCGATCGCCTGGCTTCTGGCGAAGCAGATGCCGACGGTGATTCCGATCCTCGGTGCACGCACGGCGGAGCAGTTCGAAGAAAACCTGGCGGCCCTGGAGGTGACGTTTACGGATGCGCAGTTGCGCCGACTGGATGAGGCGAGCGCGGTCACACCCATTTTTCCGCACTCGTTCCTGCCGCGGGTGATGCCTCAGGTGCTGGGTGGGGCGAGCGTGGTGAGACCTCGCTGAGCCCACGTCGCCGGAACACACTGAGAATCCTTGCCGGATAGGGGCCACCCCCGTATGTTCACCGCTTCCGTCCCGACCCGAGCATGCCGATGTCCCTTCCGCCGGAGCAGTCCCCCGAGCAGCACCTCAGGCGCAGCCTGTCCAATCGCCACCTGCAGCTGATCGCCATCGGCGGCGCCATCGGTACCGGCCTGTTCATGGGCTCGGGCAAGACGATCAGTCTTGCCGGGCCGTCCATCCTCTTCGTCTACCTGATCATCGGCGTGATGCTGTTCTTCGTCATGCGGGCGATGGGCGAGCTGCTGCTGTCCAACCTCGAGTACAAGTCGTTCATCGATTTTTCGACCGACCTGCTCGGGCCATGGGCCGGATTTTATTGCGGATGGACGTACTGGTTCTGCTGGATCATCACCGCCATCGCCGATGTGATCGCGATCTCCTCGTATGCCCAGTTCTGGTTCCCGGGACTGGCACCGTGGATACCGGCGGTACTGTGCGTGGCGCTCCTGCTGGTGCTGAATCTGACGACGGTCAAACTGTTCGGCGAGATGGAATTCTGGTTCGCGCTGATCAAGATCATCGCCATCTGCGCACTGATCGTCACCGGCTTCGGCATGGTGGCCTGGGCGTTCAGGTCGCCCGATGGCCACGTCGCCTCCCTGTCCAATCTGTGGAGTGACGGTGGCTTCTTCCCGATGGGCATCGGTGGCTTCTTTGCCGGGTTCCAGATCGCGGTGTTCGCCTTCGTCGGTATCGAACTGGTCGGCACGACAGCCGCCGAGACGGCCGACCCGGAGCGCAACCTGCCCAAGGCGATCAACTCGATCCCCGTGCGCATCATCCTGTTCTACGTGCTCGCCCTCGTGGTGATCATGTCGGTGACGCCGTGGCGCCAGGTGGTGCCGGGCAAGAGCCCGTTCGTCGAACTGTTCCTGCTGGCCGGCATCCCCGCCGCGGCCAGCCTGATCAACTTCGTAGTGCTGACCTCGGCCACCTCGTCCGCCAACAGCGGCATCTTCTCGACCAGCCGCATGTTGTTCGGTCTGGCCGAAGAGAACCACGCTCCGTCGGCCTTCGCAAAGTTGTCCAGGGCCGCGGTGCCTTCGCGCGGCCTGCTCTTCTCGTGCATCTGCCTGCTGGGCGGCGCGATGCTGGTTGCCGTGGTGCCCAACCTCGTGACCGCATTTACGCTGGTGACGACCCTGGCGGCGATTCTCTTCATGTTCGTGTGGTCGCTGATTCTGGCGGCGTATATCGCGTACCGGCGCAAGCGCCCGGAGCTCCACGCGGTGTCGTCGTACAAGATGCCGGGCGGCGTGTTCATGTGCTGGGTGTGTCTGGCGTTTTTCGCCTTCGTGCTGGTGTTGCTGGCCCTGGAAAGCGATACGCGTCAGGCGCTGATCGCGAGCCCGGTGTGGTTTGCGATTCTGGCGATCGGCTATGCCCTGCGCCGCCGCAAGGCGTGAAACGCTGACAGGCTCAGCTCCCACCGGTGAGCTGGCGGGTGCAAGCCACACCGGAACGTCCCTTAGCTCATGTCGGTTGCGATCGAAATCCGCCAGTAAAGGAAAGCCGCCAGGCGCCGATACACCAAATATGTGACATGCGTCACACTTGGTGGTGGCCACTCAAAATTGCACCTACGGGTGCGTGAGACGGCGATCACAGGGATGCCCTGCCCGTCGTCGAGGCAGGGCTTCGGGGGACGCGCGCGCGCGGTCGCTAATCAGCAGGGGTTCGTGCCACATGGTTATCCGTTTTCGCCCGGCGGCACGCACGTCGGTATACGGTGCGCGCGTGCCGCGCCGTCGTACCCTGACGCTCTGCATTCTTGCCGCCTGCGCTGTGACGCCGGCCATCGCCTTTGCCGGCCAGGACAACGGTGGCTCCCGCCAGAACTACGCCGGTGCCGGCGGATCGGGATCCGGCTCACCGGGCGGCGGTGGTGTCGGCGGAGCCGGCGGTTATTACCAGCTCAACTTCTTCAGTTACAGCTCGAACGGCAACGGCAGCGCGGGCAACGCGGGCTGGGCGGGCAGCGGCCCTGGCGGCGCCGGTGGCGCCGGGGGCAACGCCTCGATCACCACGTCGGGCCCAAGTACCTTCGCCGCGGCGACGTTTACCGGCGGCAACGGTGCCAACTCGACCAATGGCGCGGCGGGCGGTGGAGGCGGCGGCGTCTCGGTCTATTTCACGACGGCGGGCAACACGGTTCCCGTGGGCACGACGCTTCGGGGCGGCAGCGGCGGCAATGGTGGCGATGACGTCGGCGGTGGTGCGGGCGGCGGCGGTGGCGGCGGCTCCGGAGCGTCGCTGGCGAACGGCGCGACGCTCACGAATGCCGGCCTGATCGTCGGCGGTAACGGTGGCGCCAGCGGCGCAGCGACCGACCCCACCCGGCAAGGCGCCGGCGGCGGTGGCGGAGGTGCGGGCGTGTGGCTGGCACCCGGCACCACCTTTACCAATCAGGGGACGGTCACCGGGGGTAACGGTGGTGTGGCACGTGACACCGGTGGTGCGGGCGGCGGCGGTACAGGCATCGTCTCCGACAACGGCGGCGCCTCCCTCGTCAACGCCGGCACCGTCATCGGCGGGCTGAGCGGCACGGGCGCACGGGCTCATGCCTTCGACCTCTACGGCGGCAACAACCTCCTCACCCTTTCGACCGGCACGTCGCTGACGGGGGACGTTTATGCCTATGGCGCATCCAACGAGTTACGCCTGGGTGGCAACGGCTCGACAGCCAGTAACGTCTCCGGCTTCGACGTCGTTTCCGCGACCGCCAACGCGAGCTGGGCGCTCAACGGTGCGTTTCTGCGGGGTGGCAGCACGCGTTTCGAGATCGCCAGCGGCGCGACGGCAACACTGGCCGGTGCCGTCACCGGCGGCGGCGACGTCATCAAGAACGGCGCGGGCACGCTGACCCTGTCTGGCAGCAATACGTATACCGGCACCACCACGCTCAATGCAGGCGTGCTGGCGCTGACACAGTCCAATAACGCGCGTGCGCCGTACATCGTCAACGGCGGCACGCTGCAACTGGGAAGCGGCACGTACAACATCGGCAACCTGTCCGGTACCGGCGGTTCGATCGTGGGACCGGGCGTGTTCAACGTTCAGGAGTCCACTGCCGCCACGTACGCGGGCGATGTCGGCGTGGCCTCCTTCCAAAAGGCCGGCGCCGCGACGCTGACGCTCACGGGTAACGTGACCTCGGCCCAACTCGCCATCGGCGCCGGCACGCTGCAGCTCACCAACAACGCGAACACGCGCGTCGTCGGGGGGAACATCGC
Source organism: Luteibacter mycovicinus (assembly GCF_000745235.1). Classification (NCBI taxonomy): domain Bacteria; kingdom Pseudomonadati; phylum Pseudomonadota; class Gammaproteobacteria; order Lysobacterales; family Rhodanobacteraceae; genus Luteibacter; species Luteibacter mycovicinus. The sequence continues at coordinate 3,064,664 of NZ_JQNL01000001.1, read as the reverse complement.
CAATCAGGGCACCCTGGCGATCCTCGGCACGGCGGCGACGACGATCAGCGGCAACCTGTCCGGCACCGGTAACCTGACCATCGGCGGCACGGGCCTTGTCGCGCTCGGTGGCAACAACAGCTACACCGGCGGCACGACGGTCGCCAGCGGATCGTCCGTACGCGCCACCAGCAACGCGGCCTTCGGCAGCGGCACGCTGGCGCTGGCAGGTAACAACGCGCTGACCCTCACCACCAACGGCATGTCCATCGCCAACGCCATCACGCTCGGCGGCGCCACCAGTCTCGGCGTCCCCACGGGTCAGTCCGCCACGCTGTCGGGCGCTATCACCGGCGCAGGCGGCATCGTCAAGAGTGGTGACAGCACGCTGACGCTCAGTGGCAACACTTCCTATACGGGCGGCACGTCGCTCTCCGGCGGCGTCCTGGCCCTGACGCAGTCAAACAGCGCACGAGCGGCATACAACATCACCGGCGGCACACTGCAGCTGAGCGGCGCGACGTACAACCTCGGCAACCTGACGGGTACGGGTGGCAGCATCACGGGGACGGGACTGCTCAGCGTGCAGCAATCCTCCGATGCGACGTACGCCGGCAATGTCGCCATCGGCACGCTCTCGAAAACCGGCAGCGCGTGGCTCACGCTGAGCGGCGCGCTGAACGCCGATCACATCGTGATCGATGCCGGCGCGCTTCAGCTGTTCGCCACGAGCGGCACACGCAGCATCGCCGCCGATGTCGTCAACCGGGGCGTTTTCAGCGTGGTCGGTTCGGCTGACCAGACTCTGGCTGGCAATCTGTCGGGCAACGGCAGTCTCGCCTTCGGCGGCAGTGGCCTGCTCACCATCGCGGGAAACAACAGCTACAGCGGCTCGACCTTCATCGATACGGGTACCCGCGTATGTGCCACCAGCAGCACCGCCTTCGGTTCGGGCCTGGTGGCGGGCGCCCAGTTCGCCCTCGACTTCGGCGCCGACGACCTCTCCGTCGCCAATGACTTCAGCCTTGGCAGCGGCGTGACGTTCAACGTCGACGCCGGCCGCAGTGGAACACTCACGGGCACGATCTCCGATATCTCCGGGCTGACCAAAACGGGCACCGGCAAGCTCATCATCGACGGGCACACGACCAACACCGTTGCGACCACCGTGGCGCAGGGCACGCTGACCGTCGGCTCCGTCGCCGGGTCGGCCGCGTACCTGCATGGCGATGCACTCGTGCAGAGCGGCGGCACGCTGGCCGGTCATGGACGCGTGGATGGCGATGTGACCATCGCGTCCGGCGGCGGCATCAGCCCCGGCAACAGCGTGGGCACGCTCAGCGTCGGTGGCGATCTGACGATGCAGTCGGGTAGCAGCCTGAGCTATGAACTCGGTTCGCCTGGCGCGGATTTTCTCCACACGGGCATCGGCGATCGCGTAAGCGTCGGTGGTGACGCGTCCTTCGACGATGTGACGCTCCATCTCGTCACGTCATCCGGCTTCGGCGCCGGTGTCTACCGGCTGTTCGACGTAGGTGGCTTGGCCACCTTTACCAACGGGGGCATTCAGCTGGGCTCGACGCCGGCCGGGGCCCGCCTGACCCTGCGCTATCTTGCCGCCGATCACGCGATCGACCTGCTCAGCACGCAGGGCACCACCCTCTCCTTCTGGAATGCGGACGGTCGCGCCTCCGCCACGACGATGGGCGGTGGAGACGGCACGTGGTCGCTCACCTCGGTGAACTTTACCGACGCGACCGGCAGCGTCACCGCGCCCATGTCGCCGCAGCCCGGCTTCGCCGTCTTCGGCGGAACGGCGGGCACCGTGACACTGGACGCGAGCGCGGGCGACATCGCGGTGACGGGACTGCAGATAATGAGCGACGGCTATCGTCTGACCGGCGCGCCGCTCGTCCTGGCGGGTGACGCCAGCGGCCTGGCCAATGTGCGGGTGGGCGACGGTTCGGCGTCAGGCGCAAACGTCACCGCGACCATCGACAGCGTCGTCCAGGGCACGCACGGACTCACGAAGACCGACGCCGGCACGCTGGTGCTCACGGCTGACAACGCGTGGAGCGGCGGCGTTGCCGTCAACGGCGGCCGGTTGTCCATCGCACGCGATGCCAGCCTCGGCGATGCATCGAATGCGGTGACGCTGGACGGTGGCGTGTTGCGCAACACCGGAGCTTTCGCCAGCGATCGCCACGTTTCCGTGGGAAGCGGCGGAGGCGGCATCGAGACTGCGAGCGATTTAGAGCTCACACAGGGCATCACCGGCAGCGGTGTGTTGCACAAACTCGGTGCGGGAACCTTGCTTCTCACGGGAACCAACAGCTACAGCGGCGGCACGTCGGTTGACGCCGGCACACTGATCGTCGGCGACGGTGCTCACGCGGGCTCGCTCATCGGCTCAGTGGTCGACAACGCGACGCTGGTCTTCGACCGTGCCGACGATGTCACCTTCGATGGCGCGATGTCGGGCACGGGTCGATTGATCAAGCGCGGTGTGGGTAGTTTCGCCATCGGCGATGGCTCGGCATTCACAGGCGCAACGCAGGTCGATGCCGGAACGCTCGACCTGCGCGGTACGCTTGGCGGGAGCGTGACGCTTGGGAGCGACGCGGCACTGACGGGCCAAGGCGCCATCGGTGCACTCGTCGCTTCGAACGGCAGCAGCCTCAGCGTCGCTGGCGATGGCACGACCGGCAGCTTACGCATTACGGGGAACGTCACGCTGGCGGCAGCCTCGCGCTATATCGTGACGGCGACACCTGCCGGTGCAAGCGACCTGATCGCCGCCAGCGGAACCGCCACCCTGCAAGGCGGGCTCGTCGATGCACGCTTCAGCGGCACGACGGTGAAGCCGTCGACGCGCTATACCATCCTGACCGCAGCGGGCGGCGTGACTGGCACCTTCGACAGCGTGACCGTCGACAAGCCCTTCCTCACGCCACGGCTGGCTTACGGTGCGCAAGCCGTCTATCTCGAACTGGATCGCAACGATATCGCTTTCGCGACGCTGGCGACGAATCGGAACGCACGATCGACTGCCACGGCGATTCAGTCGCAGGGCATCGGCGGCGTATTGTTCGATACGCTGGCGGTCCTCGGCCATGCCGACGTGATGCCTGCACTCGACAGTCTTACCGGCGCCGTCTACGCCTCGTCGCGCAGCGCGCGCACGGACGACGCGCGCCAGGTTCGCGACACCGTGCAGCGACACCTCGACGCCTCGAATGACGACGCGCTTCCCGGCAACGGCGCATGGACGGCTACCTGGGGACATTGGGGTAACGCGGGCGGCAGCAGCGCGATCGGGTTCGAACGCGTGCGATCGAACGGCGGCGGCCTGCTGGCCGGTCTCGACCGTGACCTTGATGGCGTACGCGTCGGCGCGCTTGGCGGTGCCGGCGACCTGAGCACGCGCAGTGGCAACGACAGCGTCAACGCGAAGAGCCGCGTCGCGGGCCTTTATGCCGCCGCCACCGTCGATGCGTGGCAGCTCAGTGCAGGCGCGACGTATGCATGGCAGCGTATGGATGCGCATCGTGGACTCGACGTTCCGGGCCTCGCCACGCATCACGCCTCGGCGCGCTACGACGGCAACCTTGCGCAGGGATGGCTCGATGCCGGTTATCGCATCGCCGTGTCGGCCGCTTCGCTCACACCGTTTGCGAATGTCGCGCGTATCCGCACGCAGCAGGATGGGTTCACCGAGCAACAGGCCGATGCGGCGCTTGCGATACGTGGCACGCGTGAAAACGCCACGGTCGTCACCGCCGGCCTGCGTAGCAGGATGTCTATCGGGGACGGTATCGACGCGCACGCAAAGCTCGGTTACCAGCGCGCCTATGGCGATCTCACGCCGATCGATCGTCAGCGGTTCCTCAATGGCGGCGACACGTTCATCATCCAGGGCGCCCCGCTCGCGAGAAACGCCGGTATCGCTGACCTCGGCCTGACCTTCGCCATCGGTCGTCATACGACGGTGGGCGCGAGCTACCAGGGTCGCTTCGGCGGTGGAGGGAAGGATCAGGGCGCGAGGCTGGACGTCGCGGTGCGCTGGTAAGCGGGCTGCGCAATGCCGAACGCGCAACGCAAAGGCGTTATCTCGACCGCCTTTCCTCACCATAGCCCACCGGGAGTTGTCGGCCAGCGGAACGCGTCGTCATGGGTGCGGCATCGAACGTCGTCCACGATGCGTCCGCGTGGCCGTCGTCCAGCCAGCGTAGCGCCTGCTCGATCGTTTCCTTCAGGTGCCCCGGGCCCGGTGGGTCCCCCGCACACATAAGCTGATGATCGCCACAAGCTATGTAGCGGATGGCCATACCGCGTCCACTGGCGAGAAGTGTTGCGACGCCCTGCCGGAATGCGTCAGGCGACCAACTCGCGTCGCGACCGCCCTGAACCAACAACAGGTGCACCGCGGCGGGAAGACGGCGAATCAGGTCCACACCGGAGATCTGCGCCGAACTCGACCATCGGGACATGGGCTGACCCTGCCAGAGCACGGGCGACTGGGGGTGCTTCTGTGCGAAATCGAGCTTGCTTCGGTACTCGCGAACGCTTGCCACGCCTTTTTCGTCCACTCGATCCGAGAACGCCTGATCCACGCGCTGCCTGAGCTGGTCAGCCACCTGCGAGGTACCGAAGCCCGAGATCAGGACCAGATGCGTCGTGGCGGTATTCCCTGCCGCCAGCGCCGCTGCCATGAGAGCGCCATCGGACGTGCCGACGATCATCACGGGCCGCCCGGCGACCCGACCGTCGGTGATGTCATGCAAGGCTCGGCCGTATGCGGCCATGACATCCTCGAACCGATTGGCCTCAAGGAAGGCCGCCGGGCAACCTTCGCTGAGGCCGTGCTCAGGCGCGGCGAACTGCCGTGGAATGCCCGGCGGCTCCACCACGTAGACATCGACATCGCGCAAGCGAGGCAGCGCGAACATCTCCAGTCCGGCATGCGCCTTGCCATCCTTGTCCAGGGCCAGAGCACCGTCACAGCCGGAACCGGGAACGAAGATCACGATAGGCTTCTGTCCGGGCTCACCGTCGCCATACCGGTAGTAGCGACTGCGCACCACGTTGCCGTCGACCAGTTCCGTGCCGGTCACCGGCAGCGTGGCGGGGATGCCCGTCGGACGGAACGTCTGACGAGCTTCGTCCGCGTGAGCCGGCCTATGCGTGGCAAGGCCTACCGCCAGCACGGCCATGGCAGTCAGAATGACGTAGCGTTTCATGGGCTATCCCTGAATTTTTTTTAGCCGGATGGACTCGACTCAGTGCGGATCCGGCGCGGGCACCGGCACCATCGACGACAGCAGGAACGCGCCGCGCTTGACCTCGATGTAGGCGGAGGCGACCGGCTCGAGCTGGCCGGCCTTGAGCCGCCACGCGGAGACGATCCAGTCGTCGTTGACGCGCCAGCCGACGTGACCGTGGTCGATATAGCCGAGCAGCGTTTCTCCACGGAAGGTCAGCGGAAACAACGTGCCTTCGGCGCTGTAATCCGCCATCGAACCGTCCGTGAAACCGGTGCCGAAGTCCGGCAGGCTCGGCCGCGTCTGGCTCTTCTTTGCTGCCATCCCGTCGTCAGCCGTCGCCGCCGCGTACGCCGCGGCATACGCCGCCTTGTCGGCGCCCTGGGGCAGCCGCGCCAGCGTGTCGGCAAGCGGACTCCGGTCGAAGCGGTTGGCGACGGTCATCGCGGTCGCCGCAAAATCGTCACACGGTGACTGCTTCGGCGCGCAGGCGCTGCCCTTGATCGAAAGCGTGTGGTCGAAGCGCGCGACCAGCAGCGCGTCCTTGCCGAAGGCCTTTCCTTCCCAACGGGCGGCCTGCACCCTCAGCTCATCGGCCCCGCCATAGCCCACAACCACCGCCGCGTAATCGCCGGCAATCTTCACTAGCTCGTGCGACGACATGCAGTCGGCACCCCAGGCGTCCGGAGCCTCGACGGCGATAGCCTTTTTGCCTTCGATGCGGAACGGCGTTTCCGACCAGCAGTTCGCCGTCCCCTGCAACGAATACACGGAACTCACGGGCGATCCCGCGAGAACGCGGTACTGCGCGTCGCCGCTTCCTTCAGTGAGCGCGTTCGCGACGGTCTTATCCGCCTCGTAGGGAAAGTCGGACGGCTTGCTCATGTCGCTGCTCTTCGCGACCACCAGCGGCACGCCCTTGGCCGCCAGCCCGTGAAGCACGTCGTATTGGCTGCCCGAGAGCTTCGGCAAAGCGGCGGCGATCACGTCCAGTGGTTTAGGAACGGGTGAGTCCAGACCCTTCAGGAAGTCGATACGGTCGCGATACCGGGCCACGTCACCGGACAACGTCTTGCCTGGCTCGTCGCGTATCTGGCTGCTGATTGCTTCATCGCGACTGGCCAGCCAGTGACGCTGATCGAGCTTGAGCGCGTCGGCTTTGCCGGGGTGGCCGGCCAGGGCGGCCTTGAACGCGTCGCCCAGCTCGCCGTCGAGCGCCGAGACGCCGGGCGATGCGCAGATCGCTTTTTCGATCGGGGTGGAGGCCTTCGCGCAGTCGAAGCCTGCGGCGTAGCTGAGCGCGGGCGCGAGTACCGCGGCGCCGATGAAGATCGATCTCATGGGATGTCGCAAAACGATGTCCTTGCTTCGTCGAGTACGCAGATACTACTTACGAGTGAAAACGATTACCTACTTAGGCAATGCGATGTAGGCGTTCGCCTACAGGAATCCACAGAATAACGCGCTATATTCCACAGCATCCAGCGACGTACCAAGGGGGCGCGACGCTCGATCAGGGGGAATACCATGGCAGTCCTGCACGGCGCCCATGGGCGCGACTTCCGGTCGATCATCGCGGATCGCTGGCGATGAGGTTCACCAAACCTGTGCGTTTTCGGCACGACGACGCACTCACCCGTGTATCGCGGAGTGAGTTCGAGCGACTCGTCGCCACCTACTATCGGGAACGAGGCTACATCGTCGAGCATGCCGGCCCGGATCTCGCGGGTCACAGTGACGACGTCGGCATCGGCAGCAACCTCACGCTGACGCGTGGCGACGAAATCACCGTCGTTCAGTGCAAGCACTGGGTCGCACAGCAGGTGCCGCACCATGACGTGCACCAGTTGATGGGCGTCATGCATGCCGCCGGGGCCACCCGCGCCATCGTGGTCAGCTCGGGTGAATTCACCCGCCCCGCCATCGAGGCGGCGTCGCGGTTTCCGCATGTCACGCTGATCGACGGGGTGGGCATACGCGCCATGCTCGGCAAGGTCTCCGAGCCGCCGCTTCCCGTACTGTCCGCCAATGACACCGCGCCCTGGGCCGACGTGGACGACCGGACACCAGGTCGCGCGCCGGTCTTCGCCGCCGTGGGTGCCGTGATCGTGATGGCTTTGATGCTGTGCGTGATGTACGGCGTGTACATCCACGAGATCCAGCGGGCACAGATGCAGGCCATGCAGCAGTCGGCAAGCCAGCCTCACGCCGGAACGGCGGAGCGCGTGGCACAGACTCCCGCCCCGGTCGTACCCGACGTTCCGTAAGTCGGAACGGCCCGGGCGCACGCCGAAACGTGGCCCGGGCCTTCGATCAGAACACCCAGTTGAGTGCCAGGCGAGCCGACTGGTCCTTCGCCTCGCTGGCGAACTGACCATTCCACGAGGCATCGATGGTGACGGTCGGCGTCGCGAGGAAACGGACACCGAAGACGCCCACGCCCGCATTCTTCCCGACCGGCGTGCCCATCACTTGGAACGCGTTGCCGCCTTCGAGGAAGCGCTGCTTGCTGCTCGTGTCGGTGTCGCCGGCCGCGTGCTGCCAGCCCACGCTGCCGAAGATGCCGAAGCGGCCGTCTTCGCCGAAGTCCTTACGCCCGCGTACGCCGAGGGTGCCGTAGGTCAGGTCGCTCTTGCTGCCCATCACGTGCAACGCCGCATTCGAACCGCGCTCGTCGGACGAGTTGGTGCGAAGCTGCTGCTGGGCGATGTTGAGGAACGGCGCCAGCGCACCGCTGTCCCAACGGAACTCGTAGGAGCCTTCGACGAAACCCTGCAGCGAGTGCGCCTTGGTGGTGCCGCTCAGGCGACCGGCCAGCGAATCCACGTCGACCGTGCGATGCGTGTCGATGTCGTAACGCGAATAGATGCCGCCGGCCTGAATCATCACGTCGCCGAGGTCGGCGCCGCCATAGATCGCCGCCGTCAGCGTATTGCCGCTGGCGGAATCGTCGCGCGCATCGGCGGAGACACGACCGCTGCCGAGCGCCACACCGATACGCGAGCGATCCGCGATGCCCTTGTCCGCACCGACGAAGACGCCGCTACCGCTGGCATCCAGCTTCGACGCATTGCCGTCTTCTTCATGGTGGCCGCGATGGCCCCATGCCGAGGCCCACGTCGCGAACGAGTCTTCCGTTTCATCGGCGAACTGGGTCAGCAGGTGCTGGTTGATCGCTTCGCGCTTGTAACGGTCGTCGTCCGCGATGGCACCCTGCAGGTTGGCGTGAATTTCACCCGACAATTGGTCGTAGGCACGACGTGCCGAAGCGGCGTCGAGCTTCACCACCGTGTCGAACACAGGCTGGTCCTCGCCGATCGATTCGATCGCCGCTGCCGTCGCCTTCTGGTTGCGGGTAGCACCGATGTCGGCAAACAGGATGTCGTTGCGGATGAGCGTGAGGTTCAACGCGTTGGCGGTGTACGCCAGCTGGGGTGTCAGGAACGCGAGGTTGCTCGACACATTGCTGAACGTGCCACTGACACCGTTGGCGGCGGTCAGGATCGTGTACGTCGCGGTCGGGCTCCACTTGCCTGCGGCACTCGCAAGGCTGACGACCGAGCCCCCTTGCAGCGTCGCCTTGCCGCCGACGCTGACCGTGTCGCTCTTGCCGGTATTGTCGAGGTCCAGCGAGTACTGCGTGCCGGCGGCGACGGTGAGGTCGCCCGCGGTGGCGAGCTTGCCGATGCCCGCACCGCCTGGCGACAGGATCGATCCGCTCTGCAACGTGACGTTGCCCGCGGTGCCGTTACCGGTGAACGTCGTGCCGCTGGCGAAGGTGAGCGAGCCGCCGAGCGAGCCGTCGACCTGGAGGCTGCCCGAGCTCACCGTGGTCGAGCCAGCGAATGCCGAGCTGTCACCGGTGAGCTGCAGATTGGCTGCGCCGAGCTTGCTGACGGTACCCGCGCCGCTGAGCACACCGCCGAAGCTCGTGTTGTCGGCGCGCTGGAAAACCAGCGCACCGTTGTTCACGACATTGCCCTCCAGACTGCCGCTGGTCGCGCCGTTGCCGATCTGCAGCGTACCGGCGTCGATATTGACGGCGCCCAGCGAGACCGCGTTCGCAAGCAACAGCGTGCCCGTGCCGGTCTTGTGCACGATGTCGAGCGAGGTGTCGCTACCCGCCGCGGACGACACCGCGCCGGTCAGCGTCGCGGTGCCCGCGCCGGTGTCGAGCGTGGTCTCGCCGCCGACGACCACCGAATTGGCCAGCGTCGTGCCGGGCGCGTACAGCGCGACGCGACTACCGCCATTGAGCACCAGCGTACCGGTGCCGATGGCGCCGTTCGCGGCGAGCTGCAGCGTGCCGTTGACCACGGTGTCGCCGGTGTAGCTGTTGGCATGATCGAGCAGCAGCGTGCCCGGGCCCTGCACGGTGAGCGTACCCGCGCCAGTGATGCCGCCGTGCCAGTTGAAGACGTTGCCCGCATCGGCGACCGCCAGCGTGCCGCCCGTGCCGGAGGCGAGGGTCAGCGCCCGGTCGGTCGTGGTGAAGGACGTGCCGGTAATACCCAGCGTGCCGCCCTGAAGCGTCACACCATTGGCGGCATCGCCCAGGTTGTTATCGGCAGAGACGGCAAGCGTGCCACCCGAAACCACGGTGTTACCCGTATACGTATTGGCCGCGGTCAGCACGAGCGTACCCGCGTCGGCCTTCTCCATGCCCTGGTTGCCCGTCAGCACGCTCGACACCGTCGCCGTGTACGGCGCACTGCTGGCCGTACCGTCGCCGACTCGGATGATCGGCGTCGTGCCATCGGTGGTCAGCAGCTGTACCGAGTCACCGGTCAGCGTGTAGCCGTCGGTGAGGAACTGCATGCCCGTCGCCTGGAGCTGGCCTGGCGTACCGTCGACCGTGACCGTGCCCGCGGCGCCACCGAAGATGGCAAAGCCCGGCTGCGGCGACATCTGACCGTTCGGCTGCGTGCCGGTGGCGTCGGTCCAGTTCGGCGCGGTGGTCGACCAGACGCCGGTGCCGCCGCCCATCTGCGTAGCGGAGGCGAGGCCGTTGGCGTTCCAGAAGCTCAGGTTCGAGGTCGAGTTATCGATCAGGTTCACCTGGCCGAAGCTGGTCAGATACTGCAGCGTCAGCGGGTGGCCCGCCGGCGTCGTGCCGAGCACCAGACCGCCGTTGCTCGTGCTGAGCGTGCCACCGGTGCTGAAAAGATTGTAGACGCCGTTGGTCATGCCACCGGCATCGACGACGTTGAGCGTGGCACCGTTGAGAGCGAGGTTGCCCGACACGACCACCTGGTCGCCCGAGCCAAGCCCACCAAACTCGGCCTGCAGCGTGCTGCCCTGCTCGAGGGTGAGATTGCCGTCGACCGTCAGCGTTCCTACGGAATTGCCCGGCGACAACGTACCGCCCGAGAGGACGTCGACGTTCGTCGCGATGGTGCCGTGGCCACCGAGCGTGCCACTGCCATTGACCGTGACGCCGGCACCCGCGCCGTTCGGGCCGCCAAGCACCGCCGTGCTGTTCGCCGCGCTGCCGACGATCAGGCTGCCGGCGCTGACCGTGGTGTTCCCCGTGAAGCCGCTGCCGTCGCCGTCGAACAACAGCTTGCCCGCGCCGTTCTTCACCAGCGCACCCGCGCCGCTGAGATCGCCCGTAAAGCTGACGTTATTGGAACGGTTGAACGACAGCGTGCCGTTGTCCACCACGTTGCCGGTAAGCGCACCGGTAGTCCCGCCACCACCGACGGCGAGTTCCGTCCCGGACTGGAGCGTGATGTTGCCGGTCGACGTGAGCGTACCGGTCAGCACCGAGCGGCCGGCCGACGACAACGCGAGGGACTGCACGTTGACCGTGCCGGTGATGTTGAGTGGTGTGGCGCCCGCAAGCGTCGCGTTCTGCGCCGTGAGGTTACCCAGCGTGGCGATGGCGTTATTGGTGCTCGCAAGGACGAAGTCGCCGGTCGTGCTGCCCGTCAGGGTCCCGACCACTACGCCGCCCGCGGTCTGCGTGACACTGTCACCGGTGAGCGTCAGCGTGCCCGTCGCCTGCAGATCGTTCTGCAGTGTGATGGCGGTGCCGGTCAGCGTGACATTGCCCGTGGCGCTGACCGGACCCACGGATAACGCGCTGTTCGAAGCAATGGCGATATTGCGGCCCGTCGCGGTCAGCAGTCCGGCAAAGCGGTTGCCCGCGTTGGTCATCGTGATGTCATGACCGAGCGCGGTGAAGACACTGCTGCCACCGAGCGTGACCACGCCGCTGGCGGTGATCGTGCCACCGGCGGTGACGCTGAGGGCGTCGGTGCCGGCGGTCACGCCGTTGAAGCCGATGTTCGAGGCGCTGGAAAACAGCGTGGCGCCGTCCAGCGTCACGCCACCGAGGTAGGTCTGCGCGCCGGTCGTCTGCACGGTGCCCGCGGTATGGGTACCGCCGGTGTGGCTCAGCGCCAGCGAGCCGGTAAGGTTGACGTTGTCCAGCGTCAGGCTGCCCACGCCCGTGCTACGGACGTTGCCCGTGCCGGTAAGGTCGCCACCGAGGTCGATCGAGCCGCCGTTGGTCGCGTTGAAGACGACGTCGGCCGTGCCGCCGTCGAGCGTGACGCCATTCAGTGATACGGCGGCATCCGCGACGATCGAGGCGCTCGCGTTACTGGCAAGCTCGATGGCGCCTTGAATCACGGTACCCGCGTGCAGCCCCAGCACATTGCCGGCGCCGTTGAAGAGCACCGCCGATGCATGGCCGCCGGTGAACGCGCCACCCGCGAGGGTGCCGTAGTTCTCGATGTCGGCGCTGTCCTGGGTCACGATCGCGTTGCCCGCCGCGCCGTTGCCGGTCGCCGTACCACCGGCGATCGTGCCATTGTTGGTGACGTGCAATCCCGAGGCCAGCGCACGGATACCGGCGCCGGACGCGCCGCTGCCGCCCGACGCCGAATTGCCCCCACCGGCGGCGCCGCCCACGCCGCCTGTGATCGTGGCTCCATTGGCATTGGTGACCTTACCCGCCGTACCCGTGATGAGTACGCCGTCGCCACCACCGCCACCACCGCCACCGACCGAGACGCCGGTGGTGCTGCCCGCGCCACCCGCGCCGCCGGCACCGCCCGTGATCGACTGCCCTGCTGACAGATTGAGAACGAAGCCGCTGGCGACGCCCGACACCAGACCGGCCCCACCGCCACCGCCCCCGGCCCCACCGGCAATCAGATCCTGCCCGCCACCATGTCCGCCCGCGCCGCCCGTGATGGTGGTAGCGGAAACGTTGTAGCTCGTCGCCGAGGTATAGACACCCGCGCCGCCACCGCCACCGCCACCCGGGGCATGGCCCGTGCTGCCATCCCCGCCGCGTCCGCCGACGATCACCGTGCCCGGCGCGCCTACCGTACCACCCGCGCCACCCACGCCTGTCGCCCCCTCGGGGTCGTCGATGCCTGACGCGCCCGAGCCACCCACGCCGTTGTTCGCGGATGCGCCGTCGATCACGCTCGCGTCGAAGGACGAATCGACATGCGTCGCCTGCCCGCCCGTCCCGTTACCCGCGCCGCCCGCGCCCGAGAGGACCCTTCCGGCCGCCGCGGAGTTGCCGGAGCCGCCAGGCGCCGCGTTCTGCGCGAAGACCACGGCAGACGATAAGCAAAGGCCGGCTGCCAGCAACGCGCTGAACAGACGCGTCATCCGCGGCGGCGCGGCATTCGTGCCGTCCGCTGCGGCGCCCTCGCTCGACGAGAGTTCCGAAGCGACCTGGACAACGCGCAGGGCTCTGTTCCATACGAGACGGTAAGTGCGATTCATTCGATGTTCCCCTGGAGATATCGTGGCTGGCCTGGGCAGCACAACCGATGATTGTCGATCTTTGGAAACAGACACATGCGTCCGCCATCCATGCGGTGGCCTCCCTGATGTGCCTGTCAGAAACTGTGACGTAGTTCGCGAAGTGCGCTCACACGGGCACGCGCCAGCGGTCCACGTGCGTCGCAAAGAGATGCGCCTCGCACGGAGAAACGTCGCGATTCATGGATATGAGCTTTGGCGCGTGTGGAGCTTGCAGCCTGCGCCGCGCAATGGCGGCGGGGATCCCTGACCTTCAACAACTGACTGCTCCGTCCGGTGGCGCAAATGAGGTAGCCCATGGTTTTGGGCGGAAGAGAGGCTACCGGGAAGCGGTGCGGAATGTAAATAAGGAGTTGACGTCGTCGATGTCGGAGAACCCGCATGCCGGGGCCGCGTCCGCGCAGCGGCATAGGACTAGTCTGAAAATGCGTGAAGACAGCCCCAAACGGTTTCTTGCCAACGCACAATGGGCGGTCGTCAGCTGACGATATCCCCACGCAAGACCATGAGAGGAACTCATATGAAGATCGCTGGAGCTTTCGCCGTCGCAGCCCTGACCGTCGCCGCCATGGCCGGATGCAGCGCACTCGACCACAAAACGGGCACCCAGATCAGCCAGGAGACCCTGAACTCCTTCACCAAAGGCAAGACCCGCCGAGAAGATGTCATCGCCGCCATCGGCCAGCCGCCAAAGAAGTCCGAGGTGATGGGCAAGGAAGTCTGGAACTATACGTTCACACGTATCGCCGCCATGCCGTTCCAGCCTAACGAGCACGAAGACGCCGTCTTCGAATTCGACAAGAAGGGCATTCTTCTCAATGCCTACAAGACGAGCGGAAGCGCGGGACAGAGCGGTAACGCGCTGCTGGATGCCGCGGGCATGTAATCGATGCGCTACCCAACAGCCCGACAGCCCGCTGGGTAGCTATCCACACCGAGCGAGCGGTTTCGCCGTCGTCAGTCGTGACCCCGCGAAATCCTTGCACGATGAATCCCGTTGATTTCCGCCACCGCACGATTGCCTTCGTGTACGTGCATCAGAAGGATCTCACTGCTCTTCGTAAAGCGGTGACCGATCCGCACCCGGTAGGACCTGGCGGCCCAGCTGAAAAAGCCCGTATGAAACGAGGCTTCGTCCAGGTCACGCCACTTCACTCCACTGACGCCGCGGTTCCACGGAAGGATGCCGCTGCGTACCCAGATGCCGTCGTCGTTGACGAAGAGGCGAACCTCTCTTGCCTCCATGACCGCGTAGACGAACCAGGCCAAAGCCAGCACCGCAAGAATCGACCGATACAGCACGGGGAGGAACCAGGCGATGACGAGCGCGGCAGCGAGGGTCACGACGGGACGAACATAGGCTACCCAGGACAGGCGGAACGCGGTGGCCGGGACACCGGTGTCGAAGCGTTCGATGTTGTCCATAACCAGGGTCCTGAGTGCGGGCAGGGAGAAACTTTAGCAGCAGGGCCTGCGCCGATCACTACGGATGTCAGGTATCGAAGCGCTCGCGCAGGCGGGCTATCGCTTCGATATTTGCCTTGGCGATATCGTGGAATCCCTCACTGATTTCCGCATGCTGACTAACACGCGTCCAATAGATCACAGCCCAGCGTGCAGCGCACAGCCAGTACGTCATATCCCCCGGACTCGGCACAGCGGGCTGGAAGACGCGGGGTGGTATGGCGCCATTTGAAGCAGGCCGATATAGCATAGGCAACATGTCGTAACTCGGTGTCACCGCCATTGGCAGCGTGTCATCGAGGAAGAACGAGAGGTTACCGAAGTGCATGTCGGTGTTGCCGATCAGCCGGCCGAACCACCAGCGCTGACGAACCTGCGCCAGCGATGCGTCGTCGATCCACCCAGCTTCATGCATGCGCCTGGCAGCAGTGGCCCAGTCGTCGCGGTTGCCGTCGTGCGCATCGCTCCACGCCGCCAGACTGACGCAGCCTCGCCGCCCGTAGGCGCCTATGCGATCGAAGCGGGTCGCTTCAAGGCAAAGGCGGCCTTGCGACCAGATCAATTCGGTAGGCGCACTGGCGTTGCCTTGCTCGGCCAGGAGCTGGCCAGCCAGGTGCTCGCAGATCAGGAGATCAGCCCAGCGCTGTGCCGTAGCACCGGCTTCCACCGGCTCGGTGAACTTGACAATGACGTGGCGGGTGGCACCTTCCGCGTCGATCACCGTGGCTGTGAACTTGGGCTGCTCGCCTGCCGCCGATGATCCGACGGCTTCACCGGCGATGGCTACATTAGCCATGTCACCGTAACGAGACCATCGAGTCTCCTCGGCAACGACGTCGAACTCACTTTGCAATGCACGCTCGAGCGCAGCCTCGCCCAGAATGAAATTTCCCGGACCATCCTCGCCGTGACGGAGTAACGCCGTAAGTACCGCGTCGTTGTCCCAGAGCAGCACATCGGCGGGCAGTCCCAATTCGCGCGACCAGCGCTGCGCGAACTGGCGGCCAAGAAATCCTTGTGGCCGTTGGTCGTCGAGGAACCAGGGCACACCGGGAAACAGCCCATCGACGAACTCGTCGCGCAACCACACCGGAGTGGCCCCTGTCAGAAGACATCCGCCGCCGTGCAGCGCCGCAAGTAGGCCAAACTCGTGAGGTCGACCTTGCGCATCGACTCGGAAAAGCGGCCACTCGTAACCGAGACCCCGGACATCGCGCCGTGCTGCATAACGCGTACGCCTGGCTCGACCAAAACGCGTCACCTCCGCCCCACTGGTGTCGAGCAACCGGGAAATCGTCGGCTGGCTGACGCCGAGTGCCTCGCCCAGATCTCTCGCGCTAAGTGGCCCGCGCCGACGAAGCACGTTGATCAAGGTCTCGGTCATGGGCGCAGGCTTTGCCATCACTGAATAGATACTTGAATAGATACTTTTTGTCAAAATCTCTATAAATCAATTAACTATAGACTTCATGCGTCCATATGTTGAATAGATTCTCAGAGGCTTGATGGCTGAACCTGGGCGAGTATCGTCGTCGGCGTTTCCCCCACAAGCCATTCGACAAACCGGTTGACCGAGCCACCTTCGTCAGACTCCCGACCGACGATCGCGACATACCCCGTCCGCACCACCCGGATATCCGCCAGCGGCGTCATCAGCCGTCCGTTGGCGACATCCATCTCCAGCATCGGCAAGGGCCCGATGCCGATACCCAGACCATCCTCGATGGCCTGGCGGGTCACAAAGAAATGATCGAAGCGCTGGCGCGGAAGTCCTGCGAGGTGATGTACACCGGCGGCCTCGAGCCAGTCACGCCAGTCGCCCGGTCGTGTCTCCGTGGCGAACAGCGTGTGGCCCTGGATATCGGACGGTTTCAGCACGGGTTGGCGGGCAAACAAGGCAGGACTCATGATCAGCGTATCGACGTCATCCAGCACGGGGACGACGCGATGCTGAGGCAACAGGCGATCGCGCCCAGGCCCACGCCGAATCGTCACATCGACGCCGCCGCGCAGTTCCTCGAAGAGCGTCGATACCGTGGTGACAACGATTTCAGTGTCCGGATGCCCGGCGTGAAAGCGGCCCAGCCGGGGGATCAGCCAGCGCATCGCGAAACTGGTCGGCGCGCTGACGCGCACGATGCGCCGTGCGCCTGGCTGTCCGCACGCCTCGGCCGCCACCACCAGGCGATCGAACGACAGGCCGATCTCGGCGGCGAACAGCCTCGCGGCCGGCGTCGCCACCATGCGGCGACCGTCCTTGACGAAGAGCTTCTGGCCCAGCCACGTTTCCAGCACCGCGATCTGCCGGCTGACGGCACCGTGAGTCACGCCGAGTTCCGCCGCCGCGTCGGCGTAACTGTCCGTCTGGGCGGCGACTTCGAAGACCCTCAGAGCATGGAGAGGTGGCAGGTTGCGCATGGCTATCCGTGATTTATGCTCACGCATAAGGTGAGTCATGGTTGTCTTGTTGATTATTTCTCGCTTATCTAGCATAGCCGCATGGCAGCCTCGACCGACCTCCCCGTCACCTTCGACGGCGAACGCACGCCCCAAGCGCCTCGTTCGCGCAACCTGCTGGCCGCGTGCTTTACCCACGCACTGCATGACGGCTATACCGACGGCCTCTATGCCTTTCTTCCCGTGTGGCAGGCGCAGTTCGGTCTGTCCTATGCGGCGCTGGCCCTGGTGCGCGCGCTTTATTACGGCACCATGGGTGGCCTGCAGATTCCCGCCGATCGCGCCCTGCGTGGCGTCTCGGCCCGAGCCGCGCTGATACTTGCGACCGTCATCGCGGCCATGGGATTTCTGATCATGGCGCTACCCCTGGGCTTCGCGGGACTCTGCGTCGGCCTCGTCGTGGCGGGCGTGGGTTCGAGCATCCAGCATCCACGCGGTTCGATGCTCGTCACCGACAGCTACGGCGACGCATCGCGACGACCGCTGGGGATGTACAACTTTTCCGGCGACCTCGGTAAGGCCATCGTGCCGGCGCTTGTCGCGGTGACGTTGCCCGTGCTCACCTGGCGCCCCGTGCTGGGATTGATGGCGCTGCTTGGCATCGTTGTTGCGCTGGGACTGAGGTCCTGGGCGCCGGAGACTCCCGTGATCGCACGCGCCAGGGTAAAGACGCAACGTGGTCACGGCCGTGGCGGCTTCGGGATCCTGACGACCATCGGTGCGCTGGATACGGCGACCCGCATGGGCTATCTGCTGTTCCTCCCGTTTCTGATTCATGCCAAGGGCGGCAACTCCCCGACCGTGGGCGTCGCGCTTGCTCTGCTCTTCATCGGTGGCGCGCTGGGCAAGGCGACCTGCGGATGGCTGGGTGAGCGACTGGGTGTGGTCGGGAGCGTCATCGTGACCGAGGTCGCCACAGCCGCGCTGATGGCCGCGACGCTGCTCACACCGCTGACACCGACGCTCATCGTGCTGCCATTGCTCGGTGTCGTGCTCAATGGCACATCATCGGTGCTTTACGGGACGGTGCCGGAGCTCTCCGACGGTGACACCGGTCGCGCGTTCGCGGTCTTTTACACGAGCGTGGTCGTTTCGGGCGGCGCCGCGCCGATCCTGTACGGCGCCATTGCCGATCACAGCAATCAGACGATCGGCATCCTCGCCTCGGCCGCGACCGCCGCCCTGATTGCGCCGCTGGTGATGTTGCTGAAGCCTCATCTGCGCGCCACCGCTTCCACGACATAAGGGTTCCGACCATGACTGACGATTCGCAGGCACCGCTCATCCTGATCACCGGCGGCAGCCGGGGCATCGGCGCGGCCACGGCACGACTGGCCGCCGCCCAGGGCTACAACGTGGCGATCACCTTCGTCTCCGACGAGTCCGCGGCACTCGCCGTCGTTGCCGATGTCGAAGCGGCCGGACGTCGCGCGCTGGCCATCCGCGCGGACAGCGCCGATCCCGGGCAGATCGACGGGCTCTTCGCCGCGATCGACCGCGAGTTCGGCCGCATCGACGTGCTGGTTAACAATGCAGGCGTTCTCGCGCAGCAGTCCCGCCTGGAGGACCTGAGCTTCGAGCGGATGCAGCGCATTTTCGCGGTCAATGCGATTGGCCCCATCCTCTTCGCGCAACACGCCATACGACGGATGTCGCATCGCCATGGCGGCCGGGGCGGTTCCGTCATCAACGTGTCGTCCGCTTCCGCACGACTGGGCAGCCCGAACGAGTATGTCGACTACGCGGCGTCCAAGGGCGCGCTCGAGACCTTCACCACTGGCTTCGCCAGGGAAGTCGCCGCCGAGGGCATCCGTGTCAACTGCGTGCGCCCCGGACACATTTACACGGACATGCACGCCAGCGGTGGCGAGCCGGGACGAGTGGACCGCGTCAAGGAATCCATACCCATGAAGCGCGGCGGTCAGCCCGACGAGGTGGCACGGGCGATCCTGTGGCTTGCAGGTGCCGAGGCCTCATTCGTCACCGGCACCTTTCTGGACGTGACCGGGGGCAAGTGAGCCCCGGCCCGCGACACCAGGTCCCGGCGTACCGGGCCGAATCGGCATACATGATCATTGCCCACCGCGTCGCCGCCTGAGTACCATCGACCCGGAACGCCCGGACCGTGCGCGAAACCTTCGACACCCGGACGTCAGGGGAAGACATGGAGTTGAACACATCAGGCGCCGGCCAATGAGCCGCCGCTGGAAACCCGTCCGCTCGCGCTGGACCGACCCGCTCACCCAGGTGCGCTGGGATGACTTCGAGCGACGCGTCGCCGAGTATTACCGTGGGCAGGGCTACCGGGTGGATCATTCCGGCACGGGTGTTGGCTACGCCATGGCCGATGGCGGTATCGACCTCAAGCTGTACCGCGATGGCGAATACATCGTCGTGCAGTGCAAGCACTGGAACACGGGACAGGTGCCGCATAACGCGGTGCATGAACTGATCGGCGTGATGCACACGGAGGGCGCACAGCGCGCCATCCTGATCTCCTCCGGCGAGTTCACCGATCACGCCATGCGGTCAGCGGCGAAGTTCATGCCGATCCAGCTGATCGGCGGTGCGGAGATACGGAGCATGCTCGGGCCGATTCCCGAGGTGGACATGCCGCCGCTGGATGACAGGCCGAGCTGGGTGATGGCTGGCGACGCGCATGGCAGGCGTGGGAGACCCACGTCCAGCACGCCGATCGTCGCCTTTGTCGCCGTGGTCGCGGTGCTCCTTCTCAGCTATCTGTCCATCCCGCGCATTTTCGACAACATGGGCAAATCGCTCATCCAGTCGACCTCGCAGGGCACAGCTAACACCCATGCGAGCGCCAATGCACCGACGCCGCATTACGCGACGCGGCCGAGCGATTACTACTCATCCAGGCTCGCCACGCCACCCGTGGTGTCGCACCAAAGCTACGCGACCATGACCCAGCCGACCGCCGCGCCCCGGCCCGCGATCACGAGGCCCGACGGAACGCCGGTAGTGACCGGGTCGACCCCGACATCCGAGGCCGAGATCGCGACCTGGCAAAGCGAAAACGCGAAGGCCATGAAGATTCTGGAGAAGACTACGCCTGAGCTCGGCACCCAGTGACCCGCAACACATTCCATCACCCGGCCCGTGTACGGTCATCTCCAAACGTCTTAAGTCAGGTTGGCCGTGTGGGCTTGCCGCGACCCAGCGTTTGATGGAAAGCTCGGGCCGATTGATCATTACTGGCTCAAGACAGACACCCAAGACGCTGGCATGGGCACCGCGCAAGCGCGTGCAAATGTGGGAAACCAGTCCGATTTACCATCCCGAGCCCCTATCTATCCCACCCATAAAAATGAAAACGCAGATCATTGCTCTCATGCTCGTAGTCGTTTCGATGACATCGTGTTCCAAAAGCGATAACAGGTCAGTTCTCGACCAGCACCAGGGGTATGCCTGCAAGGCACCGGCAAGAACTGTTTATGCTGCATGGGGGCAGGCGGGGCTTTCGAAGTCATGTATCGATATAAACGGAAAACCAGCTGGCACGCTGATGACCGCAGAGTGGGGTCGCATCTTTTCGATTGAAAACTTCGATGCAGACGGCCAACATCGCGTATTAGACGTATATGACGAGGCGGGCAATGTCTCCAGACATGTCGTTGACCACAAACCCTCTCCATGAGAGAAATGTAATGACCCAGCTTCCTGCACGGGTCACGCCGCTACGTCAGCGCGCCAAATGCAACCGATGTAGCAACTCAGCCACCGTCAACGAAACCCCACACGTCTCAGCGATGTCGGTCTCTTATGGTGTCTCGCGGCAGCGGGACTATCGATACTGCTTCTCAAACTGATTTATCACCATTCGTGGTTTTCGTCTGTTTATTCGTGTTAGCTCTTGCTACGCACGTAGCCTGTTGGCTGCTGACCGTAGTGTCGGCGTTCGGAGTTATGCAGAACTTCAAAGCGTCGTCAGACCGGTTATCGAAACGAACGTTATGGAGCCCCCTCAACGCCATAACCGCCCCTTCTTTGTTAACCGAGACGTGGCTGAAGTGGCGCCTATAGTGATGCTACCGACCCTTAGTGGCGAGATCGACAGAGGGAGCTTCTTGCTGCTGCTTACAGTAATGGGTACATCTGCATTCATGTACGTATCGATGCGATGCCGCCCTTCGTGGGACACACAATACGTTTGGTCCGAAATGGACTGGAACCGGGACGGAGACACTTCGCTTTTTGAATTCTTGGAGGCCAGTGACTTGGGGCGACGAAATGCTCAGCGTGGTCACATGGTGTGTCGCGAGCACTACGCGCTGAAAGACGCATCTACCCTCCGCCGCGAATGTCCCAAGCCATGACGAACAAGCTCGGGCTACAAACCTATTTCCGGACAATCGCATTACATCACGGTGACGAAGACGACCGTCAGCCGTTGAATGAAAGACCCGGCGCGACGTCGAGGAGCAAGAACGATCCTCCACACCCACCGCCGCGCTACGCAATGCGGACGGCTCGCCCACCCTGTCGATCACCGTCTTGCATACAGCCACGGGAACAGCCGATACCGTCGCACCGGCGGCGCCGAACGCGGATATCGCAGCGAAGGCGATTCCAGGCGCGCGCATTCAACACCTGAACGGCGTGACCCACTACGACTTCCTCGGCGACTGCTAGGCGGGATGTGCCGTTCTGCCTCAGTGCAAGCAGGCGGCGCACCAGACGGAGGCCCATGCCACCGCGGTGGCCAAGGCCCCCGAGGTATTGCAAACCCACTGACAGGGGCATACAGTGAACCACATGGTTCACTATCAAGCCCGCCTCGACGCCACCTTCGCCGCCCTCTCCGACGTCACCCGACGCGGCGTGCTGGAGCAGCTTGGCCGTTCGGACGCCTCGGTCAGCGACCTCGCCCAACGTTTCCACATGACCCTTACCGGCATGGGCAAGCACGTCAGCATTCTGGAAGAGGCGGGACTCGTGACCACGGAGAAGGTCGGGCGCGTGCGCACCTGCAGGCTGGGGATACGTCAGCTGGAAGAAGAAGCCGCCTGGATCGAGCGGCACCGCGAACTCTGGAGCGCGCGCTTCGACGCGCTGGATGAAATCGTCGCCACCTTAAACGCGAGGAGAAGGCCAATGGCAAGCGAAGGTAGTTCAGCCGCAATCAAGCGCACCGCCGTGGAACGCAAAGGCGACCGCGAGCTCGTTGTGACGCGCACGTTCGATGCGCCGGTGCATCTCGTGTTCGAGGCGTGGCGCAATCCGGAGCTGTTCAAACGCTGGTGGATTCCGAAGTCCGCCGGCATGTCGCTGGTCTCGGGCGACATGGACATCCGCACCGGCGGCACGTATCGCCTTGTGTTCAAACATCCGGCCTTCGATCAGCCGATGGCGTTCTTCGGTACGTACAAGGAAGTGACCGAGAACACGCGGCTCGTATGGACGAACGAAGAAAGCGACCAGGGCGCGCTGACCACCGTGACGTTCGAAGAAAAGGACGGCAAGACGCTGGTCACCCTGCACGAACTGTATCCGACGGAAGCGGCGCGCGACGAGGCGATCGCTGGCTCGGCGGAAGGCCTGCCGGAACAGTTCGCGCAGCTGGACGAGTTGCTCGCAGCGAGAGCGTGATCCGCCAGAGCATGCGTTTTCAGTGGCTGATACCGATCGTCCGCATCCAGGCTTCGGCCAGTGCCGGCCATCCATTGATCGGCAGGTTCGTCGACCGCAGGCCAAACGCGTGCCCGCCCTGTGCATACAGGTGCATTTCCGCGGGCACGTGCTCCCTGGCCAGCGCGGCGTAGTAGACCAGCGACTGATGCACGCCGTCCGTGTAGTCGTCCTCCGCCTGGACAAGAAATGACGGCGGCACATGGGCGGTGATCGGAAGATTGGGATTGGCTTTGTCGTCGTCCGTGGCGAGATGCCCCGGGTAGATCAGCATGGCGAAATCCGGCCGGGCACTTTCCTTATCGGCAGCATCCACCGGCGCGTATAGTTTGCGGTCGAAAACCGTGCTGATTTCCGCCACCAGAAAGCCACCCGCCGAAAAGCCCAGCACGCCGATCTTGTGCGGATCGACCTTCCACTCCGCCGCATGCGAGCGCACCAGTCGCATGGTCCTTTGCGCATCCTGCAACGACGGCGTCGACAGCGCGCGGTTGTGCGGGCGGCAATCGCAAGCCGCCACATAGGGCAGACTCGGCACGCGATACTTCACCAGCACGCACGTGATGCCCCGGGACGTCAGCCAGTCGCATGCTTCGGTGCCCTCGAGATCCATGGCCAGAATCTCGAAGCCACCTCCCGGAAATACGACGACTGCAGCACCCGTATTCTCGCCTTTCGGTGTGTAGACCGTCATGGTGGGCTGCGACACGTTGCTGACGGTTACCATCGGTTTGCCGCCGAACGGCTTCGTGCTCGTCCTGACATATTCCGGACCGGGCATAGGCTTCGCCGCGGGCGGCGCTTCCGGCCACAACGGTATTTGCGTGTGTCCGGCGGTGGGCTGCCAGACATCGGTGCTTGCGTTTACGTTTGCGGCAAACGCGATAAGAAACAGGCTGATGATCCGGATGTTCACGACGTCCCCTCTCGTTTTTTCCGATTCTGGGCGCCGCCTCGGGTGAATGCCTGTCGGCTTTCTGGCTTTTACGAGGCGACGGGCGTGCGGGACAGCGTCTTCGATCCTCCATGCGGAGTATCAGCCCAGACGAATTGTCAGGAAGCGACCGAGAACAGGGAGCCGCTGGCGGATGGACGTGCTTAGCGGGGGATGTCCACTTGCGTCAGCCACGCCACCGTCCGCTCAACGTCTTTCACCGAATGCCAGCCGTGCAACGCCACGCGCAGGTAGCCCTCGCGTGTACTCGTACCGATCTTCTGCTTCGCCGCTGCCGCGAGAAGCCGCTCGGCGCGATCGTCCTCGACACGAAACGACAAGGTCGGTCCGAGTCTGTCGGATTCCAGCAAGCCCTGAAGACGCGCGACGTCGGATGACCATTCCCCGTGGGGAAGCAGTCGTTCCAGTAACAGCCGTTGCAACGCCACGACGTGCGCCTGGATGGCGGGCGCGCCGCCACTGTCCAGCAACAGCTGCACGGAATGACCGAGCGCGCCACACGAAAGAATCGACGGGCTACCCGCCTCCAACCGGCGTCCTTCGCTCGCCCAGAGGTCGCCCCCATCCGCCTGCGTGCCCGACTGTGAAAACGCCGCGGGCGCGGACAGCCATGTACCGAGAGGCACCAACCGCGGGCGAAACGTCGGACGGGTCCACATCACGCCCTGCCCCTGCGTGCCGAGCAGACCCTTGTGACCGCCACTGACGAAGGCATCCACATGCGTAAGCGAAGGGACCATCGTGCCAGCGCCCTGGATACCGTCGACCACGAGATGCACGCCACGAGCGGCACAGCCCTCCCCCAGACGATCCAGATCGAGCCGTGTGCCGTCCTGAAAGCGGATCCATGACACCGACATCAGTCGCGTATGCGGTGTGATCTGATCGAGCAGGCGTTGCTCGGGATCGATGCCAAGCATGGGTGGTGTGGGTTTGGCGGCCATCTGGTCTGGCCACAGCTCCACCTCGCGGCAGACGACGCCGCGTGCTGAGAGCGCCAGCCAGGGCAGGCGATTGCTCGAGAACTCCCCGGCGGGGATAAGCACCTCGTCACCCGATTGCCACGGGTACCCCAGCGAGATCGCTTCCAGCCCGGCCGACGTGCAGGCGACGAGGCTGATGTCGGCTTCGTCGACGGCGAAGAACGCCGCGCTCGCGTGACGCAGGCGCGCCTGGACGTCGAGGAAGTCTTCCTGCCAGCGTAGGTTCCAGGGCTCGAGTTCGGTTTCCAACAGCGCACGTACACCGTCCGCCGCGACGCGAGGGATGGGGCCATCCTTGCAATGCGCCAGCCAGAGGACGTCGGCTGGCAGTTGCAGGGCATCCCGTGGGATCGGGGGGATGCCTGGCGCGGGGGACATGGCGGAATCCTTGCTGGCTCGGGACGTGGAATGTTACCTCGCCTCGGTAACTTTAGTTCCATACTGGTATCGGGTCAGTCCTGACCAACACCCCTTCACCTCATCACGCTTGACGGCCTGACGGATGCGTCGGTCTCGGAACAGTGCAAAACCGCGGCAGCCATGACCGCCGTCTACAGAGGTCGGCCGCCGGTCCCGCAAGCGGTTATGTGACTTACTTGCCGAGGCGCTGCTCCAACTTCGTCGCGCGCGCCTCGGTCTCGTTGACCTCGCAATCCGCCGCCACGATCTGGTCGGCAGTTCCGGGATTATCGGGCAATACACACTTCGTGCTCTTTCGCGCTATCCATTCCCGCTCTTCGCTCCGAAGACGGTCCTTCTCGTCAGAGGGAAGGCGGGACATCAGCGTCCGGTAATTCCAGTTAAGCCGCTTGTCCTGATAAGCAAACTCGACGTGCGCGCACTGGAGCACAGCGGCTGTCGTCGGCCCACTTCCGCCGACGCAATCCGTGTATGCCTGTCGCAAATGCGACTTTGGCTGCTCGGCTATGGATGGCTGAGCATATGCGGTGGCGACCGCTGCCACGGCAACGCAAAGGAACGAGCAACGGGCGCGCCCAGCCGCGAGCGTTAACAGACGAGCCACTCCATCCATCGGCCGTTCCTTAGCATTTCGGGGTGATGAGCGGCGAGAGTAAGCAGCCGCCCACCATCGATCAACCCCACGACACCGACTTGAACGAAAGGCAAGAAGGCGCCCTACCGCGCCATGGACGGCCCCGCCGCACCCTGAGTCTGGGTGTCGGCCTGCTGCCGATCCATCGCGCGTTGCTGACTCTGCTGCTGCGCCTGCTCATGCCCCTGGAATTGCTGCATGGCTTCAGGCCATTTGGCTGCGCTTTGCTCCATGGGGGTATTAGCCTCCGCGGTCGGCACCTTCGTCTGCAAGTCAAACAGGTGGTCGCTCCGGCCTGGCGGGGTCTGCACCGCCCACATAGCCTCGCCTGTCGTGGACAGAGCAACTTGGTCGACGCGCTTCAAACCGTCAGCGCGAGCCTGAACCGTCAGGGCTGAAGCTATCTGGTCGGTGTGCTGATCAGGTGTGCGGCCCATGTTCCTATCCAGAGCCGCGACGTGACCTTGGACTTGCTTGAAGAAAACATTGTCAGGGTGGGCAGGGTCGTCCAGGCGTGTCGGCAGCGTACGCTTCATGTCGCTGACGGTGCGCTCGGCCAGATTGAGTTCTTCCGTTGTACGGGCATCTGCGGGGTTGGTACCGTAGATCATTCCGGGCCTGGACCATTCGCCATCCTTGCCGTGGGTGTACGTCTTTCCGTCCGAGGCAAGAATTTTGTCTGTTGGCGCGGCCAGCGCGTGGTGCACGGCTTCTGGCATCGGGCCATGCATCATCCAACCGTTCTGCTCGTAAACAGATGCGTAGCGTTGCGCTACACCGATCGGCGACTCGGCGGCGTTACGCTGAACGGTCTGCTTTGCGAGCAGTTCGAGATCCGAAGCTCGCTGCGGTGTCGCGACCTCCATGTGGGAACTTGTCATCCCATGCTCCAGGACGCCATCAACGACATGCCTGGACCACTGATGGGTCTGCGGGTCACGCGTCCAGGGGGCATCCCGCAGGCTTGGTGTGTCGCCCGCAGCGGCCGGCTGCGTGAAGGGGTCACGCGGTGAGTACTCTTTTGCCAGAGCTAGTTCCGTTGCCGTATTGGCTGCCTGATATGACAGCTGACTAGACAGCGTGTCACCGGCGATCAGACGCTGACCTTGAGGCGATTCAGGTAACGGTGGAATGTCGCGTATCCATCCAAGTTTCTCGTCACTGCGCCATGTATTACCTTGTGTGTCCGACTGATGATTGATCCGATATTGATCGATCTCGTCACCGATCCTGCCGCCACCAATGAACCCGACCGTCATTCCGACGGCACCGGCGACGAACAGACCTGGCCCCGACTCTACGCCAGCTGCCGCGGCTGCGGTACCGAAGACCTCGGCGCCGGCCCAGCCACCGACGTTGCGGCTGGCGAAGTGAAGCCCCTGGGACGTCGCCGCCGTCATGTTGCCATCGCCGATCGAGTCTGAGATCTGGTGAGCCGTATGCCCAACGTCGGCAACGGTTGCAACGCCCCCGACGACGCGACGCAGCGTGGGGCCGAACGGCACCGATTTTCCGGCTTCAGCGATTTGCTCTGCGGTAGCAGAAGGAATGGATGCTCTGCCGGACTCCATATTGCCAGGTGCGATAAGTACCCGACGCCTGACGAGTCCTTCATTCAGTTCCGCGCTCACCGCCTCGGGCCGATGCGGCGCATCGCCCGCACCCGTCACGTTGCGCGGTGCGAGTCTCTCGTTGGTTCCGCTCGGCTCTCCACGAACACCAATGCGCGGGTCGGCCCGGAAGACAAACTTGCCTTCGCTCGATCGATGAAGAACGTTATAGCGCTCATCCGTCGGCTCGAACTCCTTTTGCAGGTAGGGCTTGTCGCTCAGGGCGTTGCAGTAGTCGCGCATGAGGTTGCCGCAACGAATGGACAGACCGTCACGCTGGTAGCCGCCCCCGACGTCGGAATGTGCACCAGGCACCATGACGTTCAGGAACCGGCCGTCCTCCGAAAGCCCGGGACGAATGATCTGGTCCGAGGGGAACGTAGCGCGCAATTCGTCGGACGAAGTGATTTGAAAGCCCGATACGACCGACGGCGGAAGGCGTCGATCAAAACGCATGGGGACACCGGTAGCCACAGGGTCGAATAGCCCCACTGACTGAATCGTCTTGCCAGGCTCTACGAGGAGGCGGCTGTACCCGATGCTTCCATCAGCGGCCCTGAACTCGCTTGCAAGCTCAGGGATGCCTCGCTCGTCAAGATACCGGGTAAATCCGGCGGCCTGGCTTCCACCACGGCTAAACCCGATGCTGTGCACGCGGATGGCCGCTTCAGGGTCTGATTGCATCCATTTATTTGCTTGGCGAACAACGTCCGTATACGCTTTTCGAATATTTTCTTCGTACGAATGACCCAATGCCGAGTCTGTCTTAGACGCCCAGGATCCTTCCTGCGTGCCCGGGCCTTCGACGTATCGGGCGTAGATCTGGCGATTTCCCGCGTGATTGATCGCCTCAATCTCGTCGTGAATTTTCGCGACATTCGTCGCATGCTTCGGATCGGTAAATTTGTTGTTCCCTGTCCCGTCAAAGGCGACGACGATAAGTTTTTCGTGCGGGTTTTCAGAGTGAATCAAAACTGGCACATGAAACCGACTCAGCGACTGGCTGGCCTTTTCATAGGCGGCAAGATGGTCGGCGGTTGCAAGATCATGGCCAACACCGTCGTGGGGCAGCCCATCAACACTCGTACGTGAATCCGTCATTTAGAGCGCTCCATGCTCAGTAGGTATGGGTCCATGCCTGAATCAGCTCATTGCGAAAATGGCTTCGATCGTTCCCGGGTATCTGCTCCGCTTCGGTCGCAACAAAAGCGCGCATGTAGACGCTCACCGAGCGATCATTCACTTCAACCAGGATGTCCGGACTGACTGGCTCGACGGATTTTGCATCCAACCAGGCCTCCTTTACTTCATCGCGCTTGACCGAATGAAGGATCAAACGATCTCGAAACATCTCATCCAAATCGATCGAGACAGAGTGTGACTCGCCATCGAGAGAGACCCACTCAACGTCGACCGGTCCTGGGAATGTCCGCCCTTCGAACGGAAGGATGCTATGACCTCCGTCCCATTCGTCGCGCCAATTCTCGAAGGGAAGCGGCCCCGACGGCCGGTCGTGCGCTACATCATCACCGTCCCAGCGCCGAGTTCCAAACTGATGGCGGTTGTAGATAATGCTGCATGCTAATGTGTTGAAGCAGGCTGCCCCGAAGCCATGGCTATGAAACCGCAGAGGCCACGGCTCTTTTCCAAAGAGGGGACCAGCTAGTCCAGGAAGGGGGTGGTGTGAAGGCATCAGCGATTCTCCATATCGGCATGGGTCCCAGTCCATCGCCTTCCATTAGCATGGCGATGCGTGGGAACTAAGGCGCAGTCTACAGATGGCCGAAGCCTGTAAACAGCGGCCTGGATGAGCTAGGCGCGAAAAATGAGATGGGCCGCACCGTAAGCCCGGCCTTACGCAGGTTCAATCCGCCCTCGCCTGCTCCCAACACATCCGCACATGCGCCTGCGCGGCACACTGCACCCCCATATTCGTCAGCGCGCCAATGGCCTCGAGCCCCAGCGCCATGCGCCGGCAATCCACCGAATCCGCCTCATGAATCAGATCGGCCAGTAGCCCTGTAAGCCCGCGCGCGAACTGAAGCCACTCGGTCGCTTCATTCAACAGCGCATGCGCCGTTGCTTCCGGATCCGCGTGATAGCACAGCGGACCTTCTGTCTGATGTTCCTTCGATACGGACATCGCAGTCTCCTTGCTTGCCGCCTCTCGCGTTTCCAGGTGCGGCACGCCAGGCACAACCGGGCGTGCCGCGGATCAAACGGATTCGCGGGTTCATCGGCTGCCTGAGACCAGGCGCCGGGGCGGCGTGATTGACGAAGTATGTGGCGGCGTCAGCGCGCTTTGCGGTTCAACGGCTGCGGCCGCGGTTCTTCAACCGTGTCTGCGAGGTCGGCAGACGTCCCGGTGACCGGTGGGGTTGTCGCCGGGGGGATCCGGCGGGCGAGCGAGTACCGTATGATCGGGGGTAGCCACGATGCACTTCCTAGAGTTTATTGTGGTCAGCGGCCCTCTGGTGTTGGTAGCACCCTTGGGCCGCGCTTCTCACCGCTTTAAGCGATGGTTGCCTGCGAGGCTTCGACAGCGACGACGCAGGCAACGGGGTGAAACTAGCAAATCAACTTGCGGTTGTCTGTAGGCGCAACCGATCTTGTGGTCGTTAATTGCCGAACACGCTTACGTCGTGCAACAGGGCGGGCCTTTTATCGGTATGTCCCACGGTCGACGATGCGACCTTTCCGTTGCTTGCCATCACGTCCGTGACCGTACGCCCGGTGAGGAAGTTGGTCGAATAGCGGGTTTCGGCCTGGGAGTCCGTCTCGAAGGACTCCTCATCACTGCCCACGAGTGTCCAGGCACCTTTGTAGAACTTGTAGTGCAGCCTGACGCCAGCGTGGCAGGTGGCGGAACAGGACACGCTGTAATGGAGGGTCAATACACCACGGTCCTCGATGCTCAGATCCTCGACGCCGGCACGGTACGTGTCCGACGCCCTGGACTGCTCCGTAAGGACGAACGTTCCGTCGGCGCGTTGCAGCAGAATGAAGAGCTGCGCCTGGTTCACCGACGAGGCATCCCACTGGACGACACCCGCCCAGTCGTCGCGCCCGTCTCCGTTGAGATCACCTGTCGCCTTGATGATCCAGCCAATGGGCTTACCGAAGAGCTTCGTCAGAAAGGCTTCGGAGCTGGCGACGACGGTCCCGAGGGGAGGCACGACAGGTGGATAGTCAGGATCGTCGCGCTGTGCCGATGCATGGCCGCTGCCGAGCAGCGTGGCCATCGTAAGTGCCAGTGCCCGTCGTTTTCCGTACGCCATATTCCCCCCTTGATGGCGGCAAGTATGCCGCGTGGGTAAGGGACCTGCCTATGGGCTGAACAATCGCCCGTGGCTTGAGAAACAAGTCGAACACCTTGCGGTACATTTCGGCGGCACATCAAAGGAGTGACTTACATGGCATCGGGAAGGACACCGCAGGCGCGCTCGCGGCTAATCCTGCTCATCCTTGCAGCGACCCTGCCCTTCACTGCCGCGGCGGAAGCCCCGCCCAAACGCGTCGATATTCCGGCCATCGGCACCCGAGCGCTCAATGCGCTCGGAAGCCTGAATGCCTCCGCCGACCTCTCGTCACCGAGCTTCCTCAAAGCGCTCAAGCTGCCCTTCAACACACCGGCATGGAAAGCTTCGCTGCGTGCAAGGCCAGGCTCGACGCGATGAAGGAAGACCTAAAGGCCTGGTCGAGTACGCCCATCGAGAAGAACGGCAACGTGTGGGGAAAACAGACCAGCCCGACGACGGGCGTGGAGATACTCTCCGCTCGCCGCGCACGTTTCGTCGACTACCGTGTGATGACCAACTACGACGTCACCGACCCGAGCCAGGTGCGTGCGCAATCGACCACTACTGAGACGACGTATACGTGCGATGGTCGGGTGCTTAGTGGTGTGACGGAGAACTGGGCGGGGATGGAGATGTTTATGACGTTGGATGACGTGCCGAAGAAGTAGCCTGCACATTTTCCGCGCATGAGCATCGACTACTGACCCCCGGTCACCCGCGGCTTGCCATCGACGAGCTCGAACTGAAACGCATAGTCCAGACTGAAAGGCGCATGCTTTTCCACCTGGCGAATGTTCCCCTTGCCATCATCGACGTCCTGCACCACCGTCATCGGTGAGTACTTCCACTGCATCACGGCCTGCTGGCATGCCGCGAAGAAGGCCTGGTGCACAGCTTCGGCCGACGCACCGAGATCCCTGACCTCGGTGACGTGCCCGTCCTCACCGACGATTGCCTTGACGCTTATGGTTTCGGTCGGGAGCTTCTTGCTTATCCATGCGTCGGGATAGATCGGCGCATCGTGCTCGACGGGCTGAGCGCCGTAGGCATGCTGGTCGCGCTTGAGCTGCAACTGACCAGCCGACATGGCAGGGATCAGCTGGTAGCTGACGGCGCCTTTCCCGTTGACTGGCGGCTCATGAGGCGCGATCGCTGGCGCTGTCGTGCAGCCACTTAAGGTCAGCGTCAGCACGATCAAGATCAGCAATGAACGGGATGGCTCCCGCTTTGCCATACGCATCGTTCGTCCTCTCATGCATCCTCCCTGGGCAGATCGAGTCAGACCACCGTCGGATCGCCGCGCTCGTCGCGACCCCTTGCTTCAAACCTTACCCCGCGAAGACGGCCTACGGCGACCTCAATTTCCTGCGGAGGGGTCTGTCCAGCTTGCGGCCTTCTTCGCGGCGGCCTCTACCCTGGCATAGTAGGCAAGCGCGGTCTTCTGGACGACGTCTGGCAACGTCTTGAAGCTGTCGCCCGGCGTGCGAGTGATCTCGTCGCTCGCCTGGTTCGGCAGGCTGCCCCGGATGGCGTATTTCTTGTCCTTGTAGACCATGATGAGCTTGACGACGGTGGCGTCGAGGCCATCGCAGGCCGTCCAGTAGGGAACCGTGACCAGAGCGTTGCCGTCGCCGGCATCGATGACGTCGACCAGAGGCGTCAGCAACCGCAGGCCGCAGAGCTCACTGCCGTTGTTGTCCTTGATCTCCCATCGGGTGTCATAGCCACCGTGGTCCTGGAGGAAGCCGTAGGCGTGGAGGGTGACGTAGTCGTTCGGTTCGAGCTTGGGACCTTGCTTGTTCGCGCCGAAGGCGAGGATGCGGAAGTTACCGTATTCGTCGCGGTATTCGAGGCCTTTGAGAAGCTGGGCGCCGTTGTCGTAGTAGGTGGTGACGTCTTCGAGGTCGGGGCCGGTGAGAGGCGCTACGCCGAGGTCTTTGGCCGACACCGACGCGGAGAGGAGGCAGAGCGTCGCAGCAATCAGTGGCACCTTGAACCGCATGGAAATGGACCTTGGCGTTAGTCTCCCGGGACGCATCCTACCCTAACCTCCCATCGACATGACCGGACCACTCTGCTGAGCGCTCTGCGCCTGAGCCTGCTGCTCCTGCATCATCTGCTGCTGCGCCTGCTCCGTCGCCTGGAATTGCTGATTGCTTTCCTGCGCGGGCGGAGGCGCTCTGTTCAGGTCGACGATTGCGCGGGTACCGACGATCTCCCCCGTCATCATCAGGCGGTCGCCCTGGACGTCCAGCGTTCGGATTTGACCCGCTTCGATGCCGCCCTGCTTCGCGGCCAGGGCGATCTGAGCCAACCGGTCCTCGGATGTACCTTCAGGAAGTAATTTCCGAAGCTCGCGATGCAGTGGACCATCCGCTGCCGCCTCGATGGGCAGATACCTGTTCTTATTCACTCCATCCGCCGTGTGATCGAACCGGTGCGGCGCTGAGGGCAATTGGGTGCTGTCGAAATACGGCCACGACGATCTCTTGCCGAGGTCCATGCCCTCTCTCTCCAGAAGATCCTCCTTGAGACCGATCGCCCCCATATCGATCGTCATTTCGGATACCCCCTTGCGCCCGAGGGTGGACGATGCCTCGGCTGCGATGATCTCCTGCAGCGGCCACCTTCCGTAGTAGTTCGCATAGTCGCTCGCATGGCTATCGCCCAGCGCCATGGGCCGCTCAATGCTCTTCTCTGTAACGTAGTCCTTCGACGGCCGATCAAAGTAATGCTTGCCCATAGCCTCTATGTTCGATGGCATCTGCGACAGCGTCAGATCCGCATTAAATGTGAGATCGGGCCGCCCGATGGACCGCATGGGTGATTGTGGATCGCGCTCCACAAAATCGCCCGTACGGGAGGTACTCACCATCGCCATATCATTAAGGGTGGTACCTGGCTTCAGCTCCTTCTGGCGACTGACCAGCGCATTCCATCCTGCGATCTCAGCTTTGGACTCATCCTCACGGCTTCCCTGGATATAGTGCTGCATCGGATCAGTGTAGTCGTGAACATTGCCCCGACCAGCGGCAACCCGCTTGATCGACGCGTTAAATTCGTTCACCACTCGGACTTTATCGCTCCGATTAAACCCGTGTTGGATTTCGTGACCGATCACAAACGTGAGGTCATTAACATCGAACTTTCCGATTGATCCGTTGCCGGAACGGGTCATCAGCGCGGGAGCCGGCAGATTCATGGTGTGCGTAACGCCGTCGTAGGTACCGCCAGCGGCCAAGCCAAGTCGAAGAACCGCAAAGTGTTCGAGGGCGTAATGATCAGGTGCAGCGGCGTCGGGTGTCATCGCAGCTCGTCGCACCTCCCTGACTAACGCGGGCGACCCGTTCAATGTGCTCTGGAGATTGGCCGACATGTCGGACGACACCCGCTGTTGCACTCCACTGGCATCGACGTAAGTGCTATTCGAAAATGCCACGATCATCGATTGCACACGGACTGTCGCGGCAAGGTCGCTACCCGTCGCTGCGCTGCTCGAGGAGAACGCCGACGCAGGCAGCGATACGATGCCGGACGATTTCTCGTATTGCCCCACGGAATTCTGATTGCCGCTGGCCTCGTCTAAAGCGAAACCGTTCAGATGACCGGTGGCGGCAGCCGTATTCAAGCCGTCCAGCGTCCTGGACTCCACGGCTATCGCATTTCGCACTTGCGAGACCTGATCATGGGTCACGCCCGGTTGCGATGAGAATTGATGGATCGCTGCTTCAAGCTGATGGTTTGGACGCGACACTGACAGGCTCCTTGCCTTGGGACTCAATTGTTGGTGCGCATGGACCTGACGCACGTAACCGCCTTACCGCCGATGAGGCTCTCTTGCGTTTCAACGGCCAGCGCGATGTCGCCCTTGAAATAAAGCCACGACAGGCGCTCACCGAGTTCGCCACGCTGCTCATCTTCCTCATATCCCGATGCCCTGAGGGTGGTCCTGTAGGTCTCGAAGGGCAACTCGCAGACGGCGCCAATGTCGGCCGCTCGGTCGCGGTTATAGAATTCGAAAGCCACGCCACGCTTTACGGCACGGCTTTCCTGAATGAAGTTCACGAAGTAGATCCAGCCGCCGCCGAGGTCGGCGCTCTGGTATCCGGCGATGCCGTCTTGCATCTCGAGTACGATGCCCATCGCCTGATTGATGCTGGCGACGGACACATCTGACCTCAACGTCAGCCCCGATATATACGTAAGCATTTTTAGCGCGGCCGCCTCGGCACTCATGGACCGCGCCACGCGCCCTTCGGAAACCACCTTCGCCGGCGAAGGTCTTGCAACCGATTCACCCAGCGGGTTTCCCGCCGCTGCCTGCAAGAGCCCCGCGATCACCATGCCGGTAAGCGCGGACGCTGAGATCGCCTTTATTCCCATGATGTCTGTCCCTTCGATGTCCAGTGCCCGAACCTCAACCTTCGGCATCAACCGGCTAGTAAACCGCCGATCCTCGTAATACCTGATCTTGTCGCACTTCACCGGATGCGGGATACCCTCGAACAGGATCACCTCTTTGTCCGTCCCCATCGCCTTCAGCTCCTGCGGCAGCATCAAGGCCCGACGCTCGTCCGAATGGCTGACTGAGCGCTCACGTCCCTTGCTGACGCTCTCCTTGCGCACCGTCGTATAGCCGAGCATGTCCGAATAGTCGTTCGCGTCCTGCTGCTCCCGGGGCGCGTAGATGATCTGCATGGCGTGGTTGGTGATGATCGTCCGCGAGACGTCCTTGCCGTAGGTCGCATCCAGCTGCGCCATGCTCTGGATGATCGGTAGCAGGCGGATGTTGTAGCCGGCCATGTACGAAACGGACGACGCCAGGATCTCCACCTTGCCGATCGACGTGAACTCGTCCATTAGCAGCAGACACTGGTGCTTGAGGTCCGGGTTGTTCTGCGGGAGCTCCCTGGTGTTGACGTTGATCAGCTGGCTGAAGAACAGGTTGATGATCAACCGGCTCTCGGCCAGCTTGTTCGGCTGAATGCCGATGTAGATCGTCATGCGCTTCTTGCGCACGTCCGTCAGCAGGAAGTCATTGTCGCTCGTGGCCGCGTCCAGCACCGGATTGATCCAGGCGTTGAGGGGCTCCTTGAACGTGCCCATGATCGACGCGAAGGTCTCTTCCGCCTGCGACAGCAGGTTGGCGAAGGCACGCTTCGCTTCCCGACTCAGGAATGACTTCTCCGACAGCCCACGCAGATACGCCCGCAGGTCCCGACCGTCGCCCGAGGACAAACGGTACACCTCGCCCAGGGTCGGGAAGCGCAGCGACTCCCTGGCCACGTTGAGCCGCCACTCCACGTCGTAGTTCTCGAAGAGGTACAGCGTGAACGCGGTAAAGGCGTTGCGTGCCTGGCTCACCCAGAACTTCTGGGCCTCGTCGCCATCGGGGTACAGCATCGCCGCGATCGACTGGATATCCGAGATCCGGAACGATGGCTTCGGTGAGACGTAGCTCAGCGGATTCCAGCGATGCGTGCGCCGGTCTTCGGCAAACGGGTTGAACAGGTAGATCTCCTGCCCCTGCGATTTGCGCCATCCACTGGTAAGGTCGAAGTTCTCCTGCTTGATGTCCAGGACCACCATGGATTCCTGGTACTCGAGCAGATTGGGGATGACGACACCGACGCCTTTGCCCGAGCGCGTCGGCGCCGCGAGGATGACGAACTGCTGGCCGGAGAGGCGAACGAGCTCGCTACCGAATTTGCCTACGACAATTCCGTTGGGCGATTTCTTAAGTAGACCGGCTTTGGCGAGATCGGATCGGCGAGCGAAACGAGAGTCGCCGTGGAGCGCGCGGGGCTTCGTCTTGAGCAACGGGACGAGTATGGCGATCCATGCGGCGAGCGGCACGATGAAGCCGACGGCGCCGGCGCCGGCGAGCTGGATCTTCCAGACGTAGGGGGCGTATTGCGGCAAGGCGATCGCTTGCCAATAGAGCCACCAGAGGTTCCAGGTGAGTTGGGTCTGCACGCCGATGAGCGTGAGGGTGAGGAAACCTGAGAGGTAGAGGGCGCCGGCGACTGCGGCGAAAAGCAGGGTCAATCCTAGACAGAACTTGGCCTTCCAATGCACTCGCTGGAGCTCCTTGCGCTGGGAGGGGCGGAGGATAGCGAGGGGCGATGGAAACGCAACTAATTGAAGCAACGAGACATTTGAGAATTAGGGACAACTGGCGGCGTACGGCCGTCTGTGCACCCAGAACGCGCCTGCCTGTCGCTGCACATCAGAGCTAGCCGAGTGATGAAGGGCGTCCTTCCATCGTCAGCGCCTTGAGCATATTCTTACGAGCAAGGGGGCTTCGGCCTACAAGTAGTTTTCGTCCTAGGCGAAGGGGCCGACGTGGCGTTCTGGTGGGTGAATCACAAGCAGTCGTGGAAGGCCGAGACAGGGAGAGGGATTCTTTGGGCTCCGCTTGCTACAGCAAATGGTAGGGAATATCCGCCTTACTCGAATATGCGGCTCGCCCAAGCTGGTGACATCGTGTTCTCGTACGCGGGCAGTCAGATCGGCCATGTTGGCGTTGTCGATGCCGAGGCATTCCCGTCGTTGAAGCCTGACTATGCGTCTAAGGCGCCTTGGGCGAATGAAGGGCTTCTTCTGCCTGTCACGTTCTCTGAGCTTGCGCAGCCCATCGTTCCGAAGCAGCATCTGGACGTTATTCGTCCGTTGCTAGCTGAGAAGTACGCGCCTATTCAGGACAACGGCAACGGGAACTTAAGCTACCTCTCGTCGATATCCGACGAGTTAGGCGCACGTCTCTTGGAGATAGGTGGCGTTTCACCTCAGGCCATACAAACCACTGGATCGTCGGACAGCGTGGCAGAAGATATTCAGCGAATCGTGGCTGATGCATCGCTGCGACCGACCGACAAGATGCAGCTAAGCAAGGCACGAATTGGACAAGGACTGTTTCGGAAGAGCGTTCTTGCGCTGGAACCTGCTTGCCGTGTCACTGGGGTTACGATCGTATCGCTTCTTCGAGCGAGCCACATAAAGCCTTGGCGGGAATCCACGAACTCGGAACGGCTCGACGGCGCAAACGGACTGATGCTAGCACCGCATATTGATCTTCTTTTCGATAAGTTCCTTGTGTCGTTTACTGACGATGGCAACCTTCTATTGTCTCGACGACTTGATAAAACAGTAAGAGAAAAGTGGCATCTCGCAAATTCGGCAAATCCAAAGCCGTTTAATCAGGCGCAACGTGCTTACCTCGCGACACACCGGGCGCGACTTTCCTAGCGCCTAAAGTTCTAGCGCAAGACGTCGATATGCTTGAGAGCGAGCCCGTGCTTTCTGATTTGCGTGTGGCGGCACAGGGAATTCCAAATTAGGGTTAAGGACATAGGAGGCCAAGGTGGCCCAGCTGATACCAGCACGAAGCTCATGCCTGCATCGACTGACCGCGGGAAAGAAGCGCGCCTCCGAACGCCTCGAACGAAAGCTCCACGACGATTACTTGCTCTGGACCTTCGAGATTCTATCGACCGCCCGCGCGTTTGCAGAGACTGCCGCTCCCGCTATCGACTTTACCGAACGACTGCTAATGCCTGGTGACTTTGACTCCGAATTTACGGAACGACCGCCTATCCCGATTTCGCGTCAAAACTCTGGAAACGAGCAGCTTCCCTCAAGTGTGCAGGAAAAAGAGGCTAGTCGCAGGCGATGCGAGGCGACAGGCTTATGCTAGCCACCCCTCGACTAATACACACTCGGGCCAGATATCGTGCTGAACAAAGCCGCAAAAGCGTTACTCATTTCTACGTCTGCGAGTCCGATCTTCTTCGCCTCCGGCATAGCAGCTCTGCTACATGGAGCGATCCTTTCGGACACCGCCCTTTTGTTTGCATTCGCGTTACTTCTGGCAGCGTTAGCACTTCAAATGACCGGCGAGGCGACGCGGACGATGCAAGCGTCATCCATCGACATTAAAAAAGCAAAATCTTCTGACAAAGAAATATTTGGATTCTTCGTCGCGTACGCATCGCCAATATTTTTATCGAAGATGATCGAGATATCGACCATAGAATTGGTCACTTATGCAGCAATGATCATATTTGTCTTACTAGGAACGAACTCACTCAATGTGAATCCTATACTGGGACTCTTCGGCTATAACTATTACGAAGTCGACTCAGAAGATGGAATTTCTTATTTACTCATAAGTAAAAGGAAAATATACGACATTAAGCAGGTGAAGAGCGTTGTGCAGCTGACTGAATACGCCATCATTGACAGGGGATAGCAACTTATGAGCGGAGCCAATCTGGAAACATTTGTGCTGCTGGATAAGCACAATCGCGTACTGCGAAGACTTGAGGTTTCTGCCGCACTACAAACTGAGATATCCAAGGTATTTCTTGATCAAGAGAATAGTTTTTTGGGGGATCCAACGCGTCACAACGTTATCCCGTTCGATCCAGGCTACAACTCTGGTCGCGACGAGTTGCAAGAGATATCCAACTTCGATGACGAATTTGATCTTCACAAGGCGATAAAGGCACCTCTCAGCGTGCCCTACTTTGACGAGAAAATAGACAGTCTTGAGAGCATCAGGGCAGTTTTGACTGGCTATCGCACGGGGACTCAGTCACGCGTACTCGTTCAAAATTTCGACAGGCGCCGGGTTATCAGCCCCGAGGGTTTCTCCATACTTCGACGGGGAAAGACATTCGAACGCATGAAGGACACAGGCCTTACGCTCGACAAACGCCTCTCATGCTTAGTTGTCGATGACACCTTGGTATTCAGGAGATTTCACAATGCACGCCTGATCTTCGATCTGACGGAATACTTTGACGAAGCTACAGACTTGCAAACGGCTAACTTCTTCGGATTCAGTAGTCCTGCTATCCCAGCTGCTGCCTCCATGATGGAGATCTCCGACAGTTGGGTTCGAAAAAAGGTTGCACTGATATCGCGAAAGGGGCCAATCGACGTAAAGCAGATATCGAAGCTAGGAGCTGCAGCCGCGGCATTCAAAGTTCCGCTTACCGTGTCAGGCAAGGGCAAGAACCTAAAAATTGATTTCCCCGCAAATAAAGCGGATTTGAAGCAGGTCCTAAGATTCATCGACGAGGATTTCTACGAATCCCTTGTAACACCCGGGAATCGCTACTACTCGAATTCAAAGAAGAAGGTCTGATCCGAATGGAAAATCAGCTCTTCAACTGCCTAGCCCGCGACGGCTAGGCAGGAATCAAAGAAATGCTGCAGGCTGCGGCATCTACCTGGCAATTTGAGCTTGTCATGCTCAAGAGCTTACTCAAGGACGCCCGCACTGGCGGGCGAATGATCAGAAGAACATTAGCGCCTGTGCGCCGTCTCGTTCCTCGCCACAGCACCGAGCAGAACTTGAATTGAAAGTCCCCAAATACTTAGGGGCTCTTCCTCACCCGCACTTCGAATACCCACAATTCAAACAAGTCTGGCACCCATCCATCAGCACCAGCGCCTGCGTATTGCACTTGGCACAAAGCGTCGCGCCAGCCGGGAACCCGGAAGCATTGGTGTGTGAGGCGGCCTGGCTTTCGCCAGCAGGGCTGGCTCCTACCGAAGCAGCGGGAGCCGGGGTGGCCGATGCGGCGGCAGCGGCCGGCTTCGCATTGGCGTTCTCATAAGCCGCACGCTTCTCGGCAATGAGCTTTCGCGTCGCCTCGCTCATTTCAGGATCGTGGATCAGCCCGATC
Source organism: Luteibacter mycovicinus (assembly GCF_000745235.1). Classification (NCBI taxonomy): domain Bacteria; kingdom Pseudomonadati; phylum Pseudomonadota; class Gammaproteobacteria; order Lysobacterales; family Rhodanobacteraceae; genus Luteibacter; species Luteibacter mycovicinus. The sequence goes on along the minus strand of NZ_JQNL01000001.1, from coordinate 3,024,470 downwards.
GACTTCATGTGCGTTTCGATCACGCCGCCGATTTCGGCCACGATGCTGGGCATGTATACGCCGCCGGCCTTGAAGTAGCCGCCGCGGGGGTCGAAGACGGCCTTGAGCTCTTCGACGATGAACGTCACGTCGCCCCCCTTGCGGAAGACGGCGGACAGGATTCGGGTGAGCGCCACGATCCACTGGAAGTGGTCCATGTTCTTCGAGTTGATGAAGAGCTCGAAGGGGCGGCGCTGTTCGTGCTGGGTACCGGCGTTCAGGACGATGTCGTTGACCGTCACGTACAGCGCGTGCTCGAAGAGCGGCGACTTGATCTTGTACGTGCTGCCGACCAGGGCTTCCGGACGCTCGAGGCTCTCGTGCATCTGGATGACTTCGGCGACCGGCGCAACCTCTTTGACGGGTGCGACGACGGGGGCCGGAGCGGCCTTGTCTTCGGGCTTGACGACGTTATAGCCCTTGATCTTCTTGTCGATCTTGATCGCCATGATCTTCTTCTCTTCTTGTGCTGGTTATCCGGCCCGGCGCGTACGCCGGGCCGGATGGGTACTACTTACTTACGACGGCCACGAACGGCGGACTTGCGTGCCGACGTACGACCGGTCTTGCTGGCAGTGGACCTCTTGACGGCCGTAGCCGCTTTCTTGCCAACCGCCTTGCGAGCGGTCGTCTTGCCGGCGGCCTTGGCGGCCGTCTTCTTCGTTGCGGGGCGGCCGGCGTTCCGGCGAACCACCTGGGCGGCGGCCTTCTTGATGGCCTTGCGGGCGCCCGATGCGACCTTTACGACGCGAAGGCCAGCCTTCTTTGCGGTCTTACGACCGGCAGCGACCTTCTTCGCGACGCGACCAGCGGCCTTCTTCGCGGTCTTGCGACCGGCAGCGACCGTCTTGGCGACCCGACCCTTCTTGGCGGCAGCAGCCTTCGCCGGACGACCTGGCTTCTTCGCCGTGCCCGACTTGGCCGGACGACCCGGCTTCTTCGCCGTAGCCGACTTGGCCGGACGACCCGGCTTCTTCGCCGCGACCGACCTGGCCGGACGACCGACCTTCTTGGCGACAGCCTTCTTGGCCGATGCCTTCTTGGCTGCGACCTTCTTCACGGCAGCCTTCCTGGCGGCGGTCTTCTTGGCCGGAGCCTTCTTGACCGCAGCCTTCTTGGCGGCAACCTTCTTGGCGGCAACCTTCTTCACAGCGGCCTTCTTGACGGCGGTCTTTTTGGCCGGAGCCTTTTTGACCGCGGCCTTCTTGGCAGCGACCTTCTTCACGGCAGCCTTTTTCGTGGCCTTCTTCGAAGCAGCCTTCTTGGTGGCCTTCTTCGCAGCCACCGGGGCAGCCTTTGCAGGAGCCTTACGGGTGGCCTTCTTCACCGCCTTCTTCGCCGGGGCCGGAGCCTCGACTTCGACCGGAGCAGCTTCGACGGCCGCAGCCTTTGGCTTGCGGACGGCCGGCTTGCGCGGCTTTTTCACAGCGGCGACCGGCGCCGGCTCAGCAGCCACCGGGGTGACTTCTTCGTCGTGCTGGACGGCCGTGTCGCTCGACGGCGTCGGCGCAGTGGCATCGATCACCTTCTTCGCGACGGGCTTGCGCTTCACGACCTTTTTGGCGACAACCGGTGCAGCAGGCGCAACGTCAGCGGCGACTTCCGTCTCCGCTGCCGGCGTGCTGTCGGTATCGATGGTATCGACCGAGGGCAGCTCACCCTCGACGATCTGGTTTTCACTCGACATACGTATTCCCTCTCCGCGGGGTCAGAACTTACCGTAATAGCCTTCCTTCAAAGCATCGAAAAGGTTCGCGGCGGTGTGCATTTCACCGTCGTATTCAACCTCGTCGTTACCCTTCAGTTCGACAACGCTACCGTCTTCCAATTCGAAGCGATAGAGGGTGTTCTCAAGGTCAGTCTCCTTGACCAGTACGCCCTGGAACGCGGCGGGGTTGAACCGGAAGGTCGTGCAACCCTTCAAACCCTGCTTATATGCGTAGAAATAGATGTCTTTGAAGTCTTCGTACGGGTAGTCCGTCGGGACATTCGCGGTTTTGGAAATGGACGAGTCGATCCACTTCTGCGAGGCCGCCTGGATGTCGACATGCTCTTTCGGGCTGATGTCGTCGGCGGCGACGAAGTAATCCGGGAGGCGGGCCTTCGGGTCGTCGGAGTACGGCATGGCGTCCCCGTTGATGAGGGCGCGATAGGCCAGCAGCTCGTAGCTGTAGACCTCGACCTTTTCCTTCGACTTCTTGCCTTCGCGGATCACGTTACGCGAGTAATGGTGCGCGAAGCTGGGCTCGATGCCGTTGGAGGCATTGTTGGCCAGGCTCAGCGAAATGGTGCCGGTGGGCGCGATCGACGAGTGGTGGGTGAAGCGCGCGCCGGTCTCGGCGAGGGCGTCGACCAGCTCGGGGGCGACCGAGGCCACGCGCTGCATGTAGCGCGAATACTTCGCGTGCAGGGCGCTGCCCTTGATGGTCTGACCGACTTTCCAGCCGTCCTTCGCCATCTCCGGGCGCTTGCGCAGCATCTCGGCGGTGACCTCGTAGTCCTGCGCGAGGATCGGGGCCGGGCCCTTTTCCTTCGCCAGTTCCAGAGCGACTTCCCAGCCGGCAATGGCCATCTCACGCGACACTTCGTCGGTGAATGCCACCGCGTCGGCGGCGCCGTAGCGCATCTTCAGCATGGTCAGGGTCGAGCCGAGGCCGAGGAAGCCCATGCCGTGGCGACGCTTGGAGAGGATCTCTTTCTGCTGCTGCGGCAGCGGCAGGCCGTTGATCTCGACCACGTTGTCGAGCATGCGGGTGAAGACGCGGACCACCTCGCGATACTCCTCCCAGTCGAACTTCGCCTTCGGGCCGAACGGATCGCGCACGAAGGTGGTGAGGTTGACCGAGCCGAGCAGGCACGAGCCGTACGGCGGCAGCGGCTGTTCGCCGCAGGGGTTGGTGGCACGGATGTGCTCGCACCACCAGTTGTTGTTCATCTCGTTGACGCGGTCGATCAGGATGAAACCCGGCTCGGCGTAGTCGTACGTCGAGACCATGATCATGTCCCACAGGTGCCGCGCGCGGATGTGGCCGTAGATCTTGCAGGCGACCAGGCCATCCTCGCGGGTGACGTAGTTGTCCTTGGTCGGCCACTCGCGCCAGACCACCTTGGAGGCGTCGGCGAGGTCGATCTCGTGCTGTTCCTTGATGTGTACCGGGAACACGGTCGGCCAGTCCTGGTCGTTTTCCACCGCATCCATGAAGCCGTCGGTGATCAGCAGCGACAGGTTGAACTGACGCAGGCGTCCGTCCTCGCGCTTGGCGCGAATGAACTCCTTGGCGTCAGGGTGGCTGATGTCGAACGTGCCCATCTGCGCGCCGCGGCGGCCGCCGGCCGACGAGACGGTGAAGCACATCTTGTCGTAGATATCCATGAAGGACAGCGGGCCCGACGTGTGGGCGCCAGCGCCGGACACGTAGGCGCCACGCGGGCGCAGCGTCGAGAATTCGTAGCCGATACCGCAGCCGGCCTTCAGCGTGAGGCCGGCTTCGTGCACCTTCTCGAGGATGTCATCCATCGAGTCGTGGATGGTGCCCGAGACGGTGCAGTTGATCGTGGAGGTGGCCGGCTTGTGCGCGAGGGCGCCGGCGTTGGACGTGATGCGACCGGCGGGAATGGCACCGCGGCGCAGGGCCCAGAGGAAGCGCTCGTACCAGTGGGCGCGCAGCTCGTCGGTGGCTTCCACGTCGGAGAGTGCGCGGGCGACGCGCTGGTAGGTGCCGTCGACGGAGTCGTCGACAGGAACGCCCGACTTGGCCTTCAGACGGTACTTCTTGTCCCAGATGTCGTACGAGGCGGGCTGAAGCGGAATGGCCGCGGTCTCAAGCCCCATGGCTTGTGCACGTGAAGTGCTCATGTATGTGTCGTCCTCGTGTCTCGGCTTCTGTAGGCCGTGTTATTGGGCTGTTGTCGGCCCCACCGTCGCTACCCCTCCCCCCGGAGTTGCAGCGACCATGCTTGCCACCCTCGCCCGGAGCCAAAAATGCCTTGGAGGACGAAGGTTTGTAGCTTGAACCTGATGATCCGCAACACCAGCACTTGGTAAATAGCGAACAGAGGAACACAAGATGTTGTGGTTGCGACCGGTGGGAACCTTAACCCCGGAGGGGGGCGATGTAAAGTGTCATCGGCGCGCGTCTCACCGTTTGAAACCCGGCGACACGAATGTGGTCGAAAGCGGCGATCCACGTGCGCGGAGCACACAGTCAAGGAGTTCGTTCATGCCCGTATTCACACCCCGGCGCTCGCCGATTCTGTCCCTCGGCGCCGCCTTGGCGATGGCCCTCGCCTCGCCCGCGTTCGCCTCCCTGCCACCGGCCGTCAACGGCGAGCCCCTGCCCTCGCTGGCACCGATGCTCGCGAAGGTGACGCCGGCCGTGGTCAACATCTCGACGAAAACCCGCGTGCGGGCACGCGACCCGTATTTTGACGACCCGCTGTTTCGCCAGCTGTTCGGCAACCAGGGCGTGCCGCGCGAACGCGTGGAGCAGAGCCTGGGTTCGGGCGTGGTGATCGACGCGACGAAGGGCTACGTACTGACGAACAACCATGTCGTCGGGGGCGCGGACGATATCACCGTGACGCTGCAGGACGGCCGTGACTTCAAGGGAAAACTGATCGGCAGCGACCCGGATACCGACGTCGCGCTGCTTCAGATCACCGCGGATAAGTTGCAGGCGCTGCCGATCGCTGACTCTTCTCAATTGAGAGTGGGCGATTTCGTCGTCGCCGTCGGCGATCCGTTCGGGCTCGGTCAGACGGCGACGTCGGGCATGGTCTCCGCGCTGGGACGTTCGGGCCTGGGCAAAGGCTTCCAGAACTTCATCCAGACGGATGCCTCGATCAATCCCGGCAATTCCGGCGGTGCGCTGGTGAATCTGCGCGGCGAACTGGTCGGCATCAACTCGATGATCTTCACGCCGTCGGGCGGCAACGTCGGCATCGGCTTCGCCATTCCCACGGACCTGGCGACAGGCGTGATGAAGCAGTTGCTGGCGTACGGGAAGGTCCGTCGTGGGAATCTCGGCGTGGAGGTGCAGGACCTCACCCCGCGTATCGCCGCCGCGCTCGGAGTGAAGGACACCACCGGCGCGGTGGTCACGCAGGTGAATGCGGGATCGCCTGCCGATGGCGCGGGGCTGCAGTCGGGTGACGTGCTGACGGCGATCGATGGGAAGCCGGTGCGGAGTTCTCAGGACGTGCGGAATGCGGAGGGTTTGTTGCCGCTGGGCGCGAAGGTGACGTTGTCGGTGAAGCGGGAGGGGGCGTCCAGGGACATCGAGGCGACCATCACCGCGCCACGACTGGCCACGCTGGATGGCGGCAAGGTGGACCGGCGACTGAGCGGGGTGACCTTGAGCGACCTCACGGCGGAGCAGAAGGCCGGCGGGCTGTTCGGTGTGGCCCTGACCGGAGTGAAGCCCGGCTCGGCGGCCGATCGCGCCGGACTGAAGGACGGCGACATCGTCGTCGGCATCGGTCAGCGGAAGATCGTCTCGGTGAAGGGGCTGCCGGTAGGGGTGCCGATTCCGGGACAACTTATGCTGACGCTTGTGAGGGACAACGCCATCTACTACGCCGTCCTGTAGGAGCGCGCCCCGCGCGCGACCCGGTTTCACGAGGAATTTCAACGCCCCGCCTTAAAAGACGTCGCGCGCGGGGCGCGCTCCTACAGGTGTGGCTGCCCCGACAGCCTACGTTCCGTTTCCCCTCGGCAGGATGCTGAATGACGCCAATGGTGCGCGCGGGCCCGCCTTAGCCCACAATGGCGCCCCATTGCCCAACCCCGCTTCCGTCCCGAGGTTCTTGCCGTCCATGTCTCTTCGTCTTGCGCGACTGTTCACCGCCACGCTGATCGGCCTCAGTGCCTCCGCCACCGTATTCGCCGCCGGCACCCAGTTGGTGTGGCGCGGTGACATCACCACCGCCCGCGGCGTGGTTACCGATGTCGCCAAGGCCTGGGAGAAATCCGGCAAAGGCAAGATCGAGCTCCAGCCGTTCAACACCGCCTCCGGTATCGACGCCGTCGCCAAGGGCACGGCGGACATCGCCGGCTCGGCACGCCCGGGTATCGGCGGCGCCGAGCAGTCGCTGACCTTTACGCCGGTCGCGTGGGACGCGCTGGTCATGGTCACCTACCCGTCCAACCCGGTGAGCAACATCACGCTCATGCAGTTGCATGAGATCTACATGGGCAAGATCACCAACTGGAAGGAGCTCGGCGGCGCTGACCAGCCGATCAACCTCTACGCGGTGGCCAGCCCGGGCGACGGCGTGGAATACAGCCTGCGCAAGCTGCTGTTCGGTCGCGGCAACCAGCCGGTCGCCGCCCCGCGCCTGTACGTCAACGTCGCCAAGCTCGAAGAGGGTGTGACCCTCGACAAGCAGGGCCTGGGCGCCACGACCCTCGCGGGCGCCTCCTCGAACAAGAAAGTGAAGATCCTCTCGATCGACGGCGTCACGCCCTCGATGTCGACGGTCGGCAGCGGCGCGTATCCGCTCTACACCGAACTGTATCTGGTGTCGAACGAGACCAGCCCGAAGGCGGCCGACGTCAAGGAGTTCATCAGCTTCGTCACCTCCAGCGCCGGTAGCTCGTTGCTCCGCTCGCACAGCCTCGTGCCGTACGCCGATGGCGCTTCGCTGGCTTCCAACGACGCCGCCCGTCGCGCGAAGATCGCTTCCACCGTCGGCACGCGTGCCAACGTGGGTCAGGCGATGACCACGCCGACCGTGGCTGCTGCCGCTACCCCGGCCGCCCAGGTCGCCAAGGAAACCGCGGTCGCCAAGGCCCAGGTCGCTGGCAAGGGCGCCAAGGTCACGAAAGAAGCCAAGGGCTCCGTCGCCTCCACCACGGCCGAGCCGTCGCAGTTCGCACGCGTCGTCGCCAGCGTCAGCACCTCGGCACACGTCGGCTTCGCGGGCGTCCGTTCGGAAGCCGTCACGGTCTCCGACAACGCCAAGGTCGGCGGTAAGTTCGCCAAGGTCACGGCCGACGCCGTCACGGTGAAGGGCAAGCAGGTCGCCAAGCCGGCGGCTCCGGTCGATGCGACGGAGAAGTCGACGAAGGTGGAAACGCCGAAGGTCGCCGACGCGGCGCCGGCGGCCAAGCCGGCCGCTTCCAAGTCGGCCGCGAAGGAAGTCGCCAAGGCTGAGAAGAAGCCTGCCGCCGCGTCGCGCACCTACAAGGTGTCGGCTGGCGACACGCTCTACTCGATCGCCAAGAAGAACGCCGTCGACGTGAACCAGCTTCGCGCGATGAACGGCCTGAAGGACAACAACGTCCATCCGGGTCAGGTGCTGAAGGTCGGCGCCCGCTAAGCCGTGCCGGTCCGCGCCGTATCCCTCGACCTCGACGACACCCTGTGGCCGGTCATGCCGGCCCTGATCGAAGCCGAGCACTGCGTGGACCGATGGCTGAAAGAGCATCATCCCGACGTCGCAAGCGCATGGCCCATCGAGGCCATGCGTGAGCTCCGCGAGCAGGTCGCCCGCGACCACACGCATCTCTCGCACGATTTCAGCGAACAGCGTCGGCTGACCATCCGCCACGCCTTCGCCGCCTGCGGCATCGACGACGCACCGGTCGACGAACTCTGGCGCATCTACTTCGCGGCGCGCAACAACGTCGAGCTGTATCCCGACAGCCTTCCCGCACTCAACCGCATCGTCGAGCGCGTGCCGATCGTGGCGATTTCCAACGGCAACGCGGATCTGGAGGTCATCGGCCTCCACCATCTCTTCCACACGCGCCTCAATGCCGCGGGCGTCGGTGTCGCCAAACCTGACAAGCGTATTTTCCTTGCCGCCGCTGACGCCCTGGGCGTTGCGCCTGAAGACGTTCTTCACGTTGGTGACGATCCGTTACTCGACGTGATCGGTGCGCGCGAGGCCGGCATGCGTACGGTCTGGCTCAATCGCCACGGCGAAACGTGGTCGCATGGGCCTGCGCCGGACCTGGAATTCGCTGACATGATGTCGCTTGCCGACTGGATAGAAGCGTCGACGGTCGCTGACAGCTAGAATAGCGGCAACATCTCCGTCGCTGGGCTCGGGAGGCCTGATGCCATCGCTGATCGAAACCAGGTCCGGTAAGCGCCGCGCCATTCCTGTCGAGATGGTCGATGCGTCCAGCATCCCGGCCCTCGAAGCCCGGCTGACCGCCGCCCATCGCCAGTGGATGGTCTCGACGAATTTCCGCCCCAACCCCGGCGCGGTGCTGTTGCTGCCCGACACCCATGGCGTGATCGAGCGGGTACTGGTGGGCGTGGATCCGTCGGAACCGATCATGGCGCTGGGCGCTCTGCCCTACCGTTTGCCGGAAGGCACCTACGAGATCGCCAAGGAAAGTATTTCCGCCGATCCCGACTTGGTCGCACTCGGGTGGGCGCTGGGCGCCTACCGTTTCGACCGGTATCGCTCGCGCGGTCGCGCCCCGGCGCAGCTGCTGGTGGACTCGGCGACGCTGCGCTCGCTGCAGCCGATCATCGACGCGACCTATCAGGTCCGCGATCTGGTCAACACGCCGACGGAAGACATGGGCCCCGAGCATCTCGCCGAGGCCATCCGCGCCCACGCGACGACGCACAAGGCCAAGGTGCGCGAGTGGGTCGGCGATGAACTGCTCACCGCCAACTTCCCCACGATCCACGCCGTGGGTCGCGCGAGCCATCGTGCGCCGCGTCTGATCGAGCTGACCTGGGGCAAGAATTCGAACCCCAAGCTGGTCATCATCGGCAAGGGCGTGTGCTTCGATACCGGCGGCCTCGACATCAAACCGTCCGACGGCATGCGCTGGATGAAGAAGGACATGGGCGGCGCGGCACACGCGATCGCGCTGGCCGGCCTCATCATGCAGGCGAAGCTGCCGGTGCGTCTGACGCTCCTGGTGCCCGCCGTCGAGAACGCGATCAGCGGCAACGCCATGCGTCCGGGCGAAGTCATTCGCACCCGCGCCGGCATGACGGTGGAAGTGGATAACACCGATGCCGAAGGCCGCCTGGTGCTGTGCGACGCCATTGCGTTCGCGGTCGAGCAGGCACCGGATCTGATCGTCGACTTCGCGACCCTCACCGGCGCCGCGCGCGTCGCACTCGGTCCCGAAGTGCCCGCACTGTTCACGAATCGCGACCAGCTCGCCGATCACGTCATCGGTGCCGCGGAAGTCTCCGCCGATCCGCTGTGGCGCCTGCCGTTGTGGCGCCCGTACCGGCGCATGCTGGACTCGTACATCGCCGACTTCGCCAACTCCGGCGCATCGCGTCATGCCGGTGCGATCACCGCGGCGCTGTATCTCGAGCGCTTCGTGCCCGAAAATCAGAACTGGATGCACCTGGACACTTACTCGTGGAACGACGGCGACACGCCGGCGCATCCGCGCGGCGGCGAAGCGCAGGGGCTTCGCGCGTTCTACCGGTTCCTGTCCGAGCGTTACGCCTGATCGCCGCTGTCGTCCGATGCCGCTGAGGCGGCGTCGGATGACGCAGCGTCACTCCTGACCTTCTTCCACGCGACGACCGCGCGCAGATTCCGCTCCAGCTCCGCGATCGTCAGCGGGAAATAATCCTCATCGCGGTCGCCGACCTGCCAGCTCTTCATGCGCTTCTCGGTCGCGGCGACACCCATCGCGTTGAGCGCCTTGCGCACGTCCGCCGGATCCAGATCCGTCGACTGAAGAATCAGTTGCCACAGCCAGTTCATGCGCTGCGGGTCCACACCGCGCGTCATCTGCGGCCGCGTGTATTCGCGCGCCGGCGGATCGAAATCGGACATGAGGATTACCCCGTCTAAAACTCAGACGGTGAGTATGCCATCGCTCCGAAAAGGGTTGTGCCCCCGGCAGCCTACCGCGCGCACCGAAGCTCTCCTACGCGAACTTGATCTCGCGCTGCACCGGCCGGATCACATAGCCCACCGGCATCCAGCCCGAGTTCCCGGGTGCCAGCGAAACCGTCTCGAACAACACCGCGCGGGCGAAATGCGCGACGAAAATGACGTTGAGATAGTCGCCCGCAGGAAGACCGACCGGGTCCCGCACGCGTGTCACCTCGAACCACTCCCGGCCCACAAGCAAGCCACGATCGAGGCGGATCTTGCGCATATAGCGCACCCACTCCGCGCGCGGCACGATCCGCTGCATCATCGCGCCCGCCTCGAGCCACATCGCATCCGGCCGGCGGTTGTCGGACAACTGCACCCAATGCGTCGCGCAGGACACCGCGTTATCCAGTGAATTGGGCTGCGGGCCGAGGCGCGGTTCATGCGCAACGACGAGCATCGCCCCGAGCGGGTTCATACCCGTCAGGCCGCTCGCGTGGGTCTTGCGCAAGCTCGCTGTCGCCAGAGGCATCTGCTCGTCTCCATCATGCCGTGACGTACAGCTTCGAACGGAGGCGAGGCCCTGCCTAGTCGGCCGGATGGGCTAAGCGCTTGGTGAGAGCCCGGCGACTATCTGCGACCGAACGCCAGCACCTCGGACGTGTAAGTCTCCACCACGAGACTGAACGGCTGATTCCCCTCGGTGAACAGTACCGCCTGGTGCCTCAGCACCTCGTGGGGGATCGCCAGAGCCCCCTTGTGCGCCACGGGCAATGGCGCATCCATCTCCCAGCCCTTGGGCAGCGGCGTCCACAGCAGGTCGGCGCTGATCGTCTGGCGACGGAAATGCAGCGCCTGGACGACTTTGCCGAACGGCTGGTCGGTGCTGTCGAGGATCTGGTTCATCTCCGGGGTGAGGCGCGACGGCACGTACCAGTTATCGGCCTCGGACAGCACGTGATCGCCGCAGGCCAGCTGCACCCGGCGATAGCGCACCGGTTCGTCCGGACCGATACCCAGGGTCTGCCGCGCCTCGTCAGGCAGGGCCTTGTCCTGCCCCTTCACCCGACGGGCGAGAATCTTCGCCTCACCGGCCAGCGCATGATCGCCGCACCAGCGCTCGAGCGTCAGCGTGGCGCTCGGATGGCTGAGCAGGTCGGCGTTGAGCGTCTCCAGCAGCGCCAGCGCCTGCGTCCGCGAGGCGACGTCGTCGGTGAAGGGCTCACGGGCCTGCGCCGGAACGGCGGCGGCCATGATGGCGATGCTTCCTGCCGCGATGAAAGTGCGTGTGCTGCTCATGCGTTCAATCGATCCGTGAAGTGAGTGCTGCCAGGTCGTTGCGTGGTTGCGTGGTTGCGGCGCGCATTTTTACGACGCCCTGGCGGTTATCGGCAACGGCCCCGCAAAAATTAGAGGCCCTTGGCTGCCTGCGCCACCGCGCGGAACAACGCGCGGCCCTTGTTCATCGTCTCTTCCCACTCGGCGGCCGGATCGGAGTCATAGACCACACCGCCGCCCGCCTGCACGTGCAGGCGGCCATCCTGGATCACGGCGGTGCGGATGGCGATCGCCGTGTCGGCGTCGCCCCACCAGCCGAGCCAGCCGATGGCGCCAGCGTAGATGTTGCGCTTGAACGGTTCCAGCTCCTGGATGATCTCCAGGGCACGGACCTTTGGTGCCCCGCTGACGGTACCGGCCGGGAAGGTCGCCTTGATGACATCCATGTAGGAAAGATCGCCACGGATGTCGCCTTCTACCTGGGAGACGATGTGCATCACGTGCGAGTAGCGCTCGACCACGAAGGACTCGGCCAGCTCCACCGTACCCGTCTGACTGACGCGGCCGACATCGTTGCGGCCGAGGTCGATCAGCATGAGGTGCTCGGCGCGCTCCTTCGGATCGGCCAGCAGCTCGGTCTCGAGGGCGATGTCCTCCGCCTCGTCCTTGCCGCGACGGCGCGTGCCGGCGATGGGACGCAACACCACGCGGCCGTTCTTCAGGCGGACGAGAATTTCCGGCGACGAGCCGACGATCTGCGTCGGACCGATGTCGATAAAGAACATGTACGGCGACGGATTGGTCGCGCGCAATGCGCGGTAGACGTCCACCGGACGCGCGTTGAAACCGACGCTCATGCGCTGCGAAGGCACGACCTGGAAGATATCGCCGGCAAGGATGTATTCCTGTGCCTTGCGCACCATCGCCTCGTATTCTTCGCGGGTGAAGCTCGACTTGAAATCCGACTCATCCAGCGCGGCGGGCTGCAGCAGCTGCGGGTACGAAACGCCACCCTGACGCAGGCGGAAGGCCAGCTGATCCAGGCGGCGCGAGGCTTCCGCGTAGGCTTGTGGACGCGAGGGGTCGGCATGCACGATGAGGTACAGACGACCCTTGAGGTTGTCGAATACCGCGATTTCGTCCGCGAGCATCAGCAGGACGTCGGGCGTACCGAGCTCGTCCTTCTTGTCCCACTGGGCGAGGCGCTCTTCGATGTAGCCGATCGTCTCGAAACCAAAGTACCCGACCAGCCCACCGGTGAAATCGGGCAGACCCGGCAGCTGCGGCACCTCGTATTGCTTGCGCAGCAGCTCGATCTCACCCAGCGGATCCTCGAGGTGGCGGCGCTCGATAACCTCGCCACTCTCTTCGACTTCCAGCTCATGGCCGCGCAGGCGGTACACCCGCCGCGCCGGCAAGCCGATCATCGAGTGGCGTCCCCAGGTCGCCCCACCCTCGACCGACTCGAAGAGGAAGGTGTACGGGCCATCTGCCAGCTTGAGATACACCGACAGCGGCGTGTCGAGGTCGGAAAAGACCTCGCGTACCAGCGGAATGCGGGTGTAGCCCTGCGCGGCGTAGGCGTCGAATTGTTCGCGGGAGATCATGGGTCTCGGGGGTGACCTTGGAGTGACCCCCGATTGTAGGCCCAGGCCCTGGGATTGGGACAGGCGGTTCCACGCGGAAGCCGCCCTTTTTGCTACTCGGACCCGAACTTCGTCCAAAAGCCAGGCTCTGGAGTGCGCCACGAGTGCCTGGCGTATGTCGCTGAGTACGCCGCATGTGACGCAGCATCCATTCAATCACCCACAACGGAAAGCAGACCCTCGAGCGTATTGGCTCGCTCCGCGTATCGATAAATTTCGTTGATCGACGCGTCGATGTTTGCCGTCTTCTCGCTGCTCCGCACATCCAATTCCGTGTCGACGGACCTGGCGTTGAATTCGATCCAGGCCCGCTCGGCGGCGCGCAGATGATCCTTGCCCTGGCTATCGAGCTTGCTCATCAGAGCCGAATAGGCCTTGTTGAGGCGCGCGTCCTGGACCTTCTTTTCGGCGGTTGAACAGTTGCCCAGCCCAACGATGTCGCCGCCAGCCCGGTCTGTGCAGGCGAAGAAGCTCTCGGAGACACCTTTCGGAGTTCCCCGTCTCACCCCCTGGTCCGCGTCCCCGGCCAGTGCGCCGACGGACTGCGTCAACCACGCCATACCGATGACAACCGCACAGATCGACTTCATCCTTTTCCTCCTTTCTTCCAAACGATCGACGCTGGCCGATGGCTCTGGAGGACTCACCTTCCGGGGGCCCGTAGCTCCGGCCGAAGTCCGTCAAGGCCGGGCCCGCCGGACTGTCGAATCAGCCCAATCGCTGCCTGGGCAACCCCTTCAAATGCAGTGTAAACGCCACCCCGCCCTCGAGGTTCCGCGCACTGGCACTCCCCTGATGGCGCTCGGCTACCAGCCGCACGACGTACAGGCCGAGGCCGAGATGTGGCGCGTCGCCGGGCGTCGCCTTGTCGCGCAGACTGACCAGCGAATCGAACAGACGCCCCTGCATCGCTGCGGGCAGCGGCGGCCCTTCGTTGGACAGCTCGATGTCCGCGCCGTCGACGGTCGGCGTCAGGGCGATGCGCAACCATCCGCCGGGTGGCGTGAACGACAACGCGTTGTCGAACAGCTTGTCCAGCGCCTGCGCGATCAGCTCGGGCGAGCAATGCATCGGGACCGGCGTGGGAGGCAGTTCGGCTTCGAGGCGGCGATCGCCTGCCAGTGCGCGGTAGCCCTCGGCGCAGCCGCGCACGATGTCGGCGAGGTCGACGTCCTCGGCTTCCGCCGATGCGATGGCGCGCTCCATGCGGCTTGCTTCGCTCATCGCTCGCACCAGCTGGCCGAGACGTGCCACGCCGTCACGCGCACGGGCCAGATAAGGCGCGGCTTCCGGCGGCAGTCCTGCGTGATCGAGATTATCCAGCGACGATTTGACGATGGCCAGCGGGGTGTTGAGTTCGTGCGAGAGCTTGGATGCCAGCGTCCGCAGGTAATCGGTGTAGCCGCCCACCACTTCGAAGAGCCGCTCGAAGCTGCGCGCGAGGTCACCGAGTTCGTCGGTGGCATCGGTCAGAGGGAATGGGCCATCCAGACGACCATCGTTGGCCTGCGCACGCTCGGCGGCGTTGCGCAGACGACGCAGGCGAATGGTCAGTCGCGTCGCGAACAACAGCAGCACGCCGCCAGCGACCAGCAGCACGGCGAAGCTCGTCAGCAGCAGACCGAACAGCGCGCGGTTCGCCAGCAGCGGCACCGCGCGACTGGGTTGTTCGAGCAGCACCACGCCGTGGGACTTGCCTTGCATCTGGATCGGCATGGCGGCGGCGAGTACGACACTCCCACGCGCCTCACCCGCGCGCCACGCGGTGGCGGTTTTGCCTTGCATGGCTTCGCGCACTTCCGGCAGGTCGATACGTGGAGCGTCTTCGGCCCACGCGCTGTCACTATCCAGACGGGTCGCCAGCAGCGAGCGATAGACCAGCGAAGCGAACCAACCCGGACGATCGCCCGCGGGCAGGTCCGGCAGCGCGAGCTTGCCGCTCTGTGCGACAAGCCACGCGTCGGGCGAGAGAATACGTACGCGAACACCGTCCGGCGCCAGACGCGCCACTTCCTGCGACAGCGGCGCGGAGAAATCGATCAGCGGCCGGTTGTCGGCGGTCAGTGGATCGGGATCACCGTCCGCGGCCACATGAACGCCGAGACCGAAGCGATCGAGGCGCAGGCCGCGAGGCAGCCGGAACTCCGCGCGGAAACCGCTGCCGTCTTCCTGCCACTGCGCATTGATGCGATCGGGCAACACGCCCGCATCGGCATCCAGTGCGATGGCCGTCGTCGCGCCGGGCGCGGCGCTGGCCATCAGGTAGCGCTGGCTATCGTCGCCGCTTGCGATGGAGACGATGAGGTGATCGGCGTTGAGCGCGAGGCGGTCGGCCGCATCGGCGCGACGGCGATGTGTCGCGCGCACATCGATGTAGAAATAGACCCAGTGGTCGTCCTCGGCCAGCATCACCCGGGAGTTTTTGCCGAAAGGCTGCGCCCAGGGGCTGAGCGAGGCCCAGTCGTCGGCATAACCGTCGATGGTGATCGGCACGTTGGCGCGCTGGAGGAACCAGGCCGGCCCCGCCGGCGGCAACGGTGCATCGACCACGACGAGACTGCGGGCCATGGCTCGCGCGCTGGCCACCAGTGCCTGGGCCTGGCCTTCGCGGAGCAGTGTCTCCATCTGACGCACGTAGAGCCACCCGGCGACCGGAAGGGCCAGGGTGCAGAGGGCGACGAGGAGGAGTTTCTGGCGGAGGCTCACGGCGTCCAGCGATATCCGACCCCGTGCACCGTTTCGATCGCATCGAACTCGGGCGCCAGCGCGATGAACTTCTTGCGGATGCGCTTGATGTGCGAGGTGATCGTCGCATCGTCCACGACGAGCTCCGCTTCACGCATGAGCTGATCGCGATTCTTCACGTGACCCGGGAACCGCACCAGCGTATGCACCATCCAGAACTCGGTCACCGTGAGCGGAATCTCGATGCCGTTCCACAGGACGCGCATGCGCTCGGACTCGAGCTTCAGCGGACCGTGTTCGATCACGGTTTCGCTCGCGGCGGGGGCCTTGAGCGATTCGATGCGGCGGAACAACGCCGCGATGCGGGCGGCCAGCTGGTGCAGGCTCGTGTCTTTGGAGAGATAGTCGTCGGCGCCCAGACGCAGGCCGGAGATGACGTCGAAGTCGGAGTCACGTGCGGTCAGGAAGATAATCGGCAGCGTGGCCGATTTGGCGCGGAGCTCGCGGCAAAGATCGAAACCGCCTTCCGGCTCGTCGCCCAGGCCGATGTCGATGATGACCAGTTCCGGCAGACGCATGGCGAAGGCCGTCGACGCATCGCGGCGTGAGCCGTAGCCGCGGGCCTCGTAACCGAAGCGGTTGAGGGCTTCGACGTAGTTGGCGCGGATGAGGGGTTCGTCTTCGACGATGGCGATGCTGCGGGCCATGGGCATTCCGTGTGGAGGATCGGCGTGCGCAGGGTGCTATGGGGGACCGGCGGGCGCAAGGCCTAGGCCGCGATTGCCCGCGTTTCGCCCTATACATCGCCGCGAACCGCCGTGCACGAAGTCTTTGCCTTCGCTTTGCCATAAACCATCCGCGGATTGCCCCTTATGGGACGCCTCGCCCGCCGCGTGCGGCATTCAACTAGGCATGACGGCGCGCCGACCGGCGCCGAGGAGAACCGACGATGACCAAACCCGACGCTGACAACACCGAACTCGAACGCGACTTCGAGCCCCTGCGCGTCACCCTGGCGCTGGGCGCTCTGCTGCTCGGCGTCTTGTTCGGCCTGCACTGACCCTTTCCCCCGACGCTCCTGCCGGAGCTTCCTTCACTCCCCCATCCGGCACCGGACGGGGGAGCTTTTTCATGGCCTCAGTCAGCCTTCGGCGACGCCTTCGTCACGACGTTGCCCAGCGGCACCATTTCGGCATCGCCGACAGTGACCGTCCCGTTGAGGCCCCGGAAGAAGTCATCGCCTGATTTTCCGATCAGACGTTGAATTGTGAAACCCGTGGATCCGCTACCCACGCTGGAAGCGCGCGCGCCACCCGGACCATTGAACGAACCTACCGAATCGCCATTCGGAGGGGCAATGCCATCGATGAAGACGGAACCGCCGAACATCAAGGCGGCTTGCAGATTACGCATCTCGGCCAGATAGATCCGGTGCGCGCGCGTCCCCGCGGTCCTGTCACCGTACTTTTCGCGCATGTCGACCCAGTAGGCGTCCGCCTGGGCTTTTTCCGCAGGCGACAGCTGCAGGTAGGCTTTGGCGAACGCCGGCTCGAAGCGTGGATCGTGGCGTTCCGATGCGAGTGCCAGCCAGGCCACACCCAACGGACGATTGATCGGGCCATCGTCGCCATTGAAGTACATCAGCCCGAGCACGTACTGCGCCGGCTTGCTCGCCCAGTAAGCGGCATCGCGAAGACGCTCGCGGGCCCGGGCATCGTGGTTCTTACCGAAGTCGCGAGCGGCGGCGCAGAAGTAGTACTCGCCGGGCAGGATGCGCTCGATGCCGCCAGGGCAGTACGCGTTGACCTTGCGCAACAGGGCCCGGGGATCCGCAGGCTGAGCGGTATTCGCCATCGCCGAAGCACCGACCGATGCGGTCGCCATGAGAACGAAAGAAAGAGTCCGAAAGATTTTCATGCACCTGCCTCCCCGGCAGCTATGAAAGTTAGTCCGTTAAACGCACCTTGACCCGTGACGTGCACGGGTGTCCCCAAGCGTCAGTCGTCCTTGCGAGACGCGACCTGACTGATCGGCACCAGCTCGGCGTCACCCACGAAGACGTGGCTATCGTAACCGTAGAAGTACATGGCCTTCTGCGATTGCAGCATGCGGCCCAGCGTAAACCCACTCTGCAACGGCAGGTCGTTCGCCATCGCGTCGTTATAGGGAACCGTCACACCGTCGACAAAAATGCTTCCGCCGAAGTTGACGGCCCACGCGATCTGGGCGTATTCGCGGTCGAAGCGTTTTTCGGCACGCGGGGCGGCCACCGGATCGCCGTAAGTCTTCTTCAGGTCCTGCCAATAGGCGTTGGCCTGCGCAAGCTCTTCCGGCGACACCTCTTTGTAAGCCGAGATGAAGGCCGGTTCGTAGGCGGGATCGTGCCGCTCGGCGGCGAGCGCCAGCCAGGCAAGACCCAGCGGACGATTCTTTTCCGCCCGGTCGCCATTGAAATACATGATGCCGAGCGCGTATTGAGCCGGCTTGCTTGCCCACTGTGCCGCGTTTTTCAGGCTTTCGCGTGCGAGGCCGGGATGGCCGGACCAGTAATTGCGGGCGGCGGAACAGAAATAGTAATCGCCGGGAAGAAAGCGCTCGAGACCGCCGGGGCACGGCAGCAGCGACTTGGCGACGATGTCTTTCTGATCGGGGAGCGGCTGGGGTCGCTCGGCGCCAAAAGCGGCGGGAGCGACGAGCATCGCGGTGAGGGCTAATACGGACAACGACTTCATGTGCGCATCCTCCAGTAGGCTCTCACCCCGAGAACTGGAGATTACAATACTACGCAGTTCGCTATTGTCTCGTGAAAACTTGTTTAGCCGCCGATCGCCGCATGCATCCGACGGATCACATCGGCGTAATCCGGCGCATTGAAGATCGCCGAGCCGGCGACGAACGTGTCGGCACCCGCCGCCGCGATCTGGCCGATGTTGTCGGCATTGACGCCGCCATCCACTTCCAGACGGATGTTGCGGCCGCTGGCGTCGATGCGCTCACGCACATGACGGATCTTGTCCAGGGCGCCAGGGATAAATTTCTGACCGCCGAAGCCGGGATTCACCGACATGATCAGGATCATGTCGATCTTGTCGATCACGTAGTCGAGCCAGTTCAGCGGTGTGGCCGGATTGAACACGAGGCCGGCCTCACAGCCCTCGCCCTGGATCAGCTGGATGGTGCGATCCACATGCTCGCTGGCCTCCGGATGGAAGCTGATGCTGCGTGCGCCGGCCTTGGCGAAGTCCGGGACGATGCGATCCACCGGCTTGACCATCAGGTGCACGTCGATGTGCTCGGTGATGCCGTAATCGCGCAGCGCCTTCAACACCATCGGCCCGATCGTGAGGTTGGGCACATAGTGGTTGTCCATCACGTCGAAGTGCACCCATTGCGCGCCGGCATCGAGCACCTTGCGGGTGTCCTCACCCAGGCGGGCGAAGTCGGCCGAGAGGATGGAGGGGGCGATGACGGGTGATTGCCTGGACATGATGGGTACCGTTAGCCGTTCGGGGATGACGCGTTTTGTCGCGGTATTACGGAAGGTCGCGCGCGGGGCGCGCTCCTACATGATGGCGCTTCGCGTCATCATTTAAACCCCTTCTCCGCCTTGATCCGCTCGTAGGCCGCATTGATCTCGCTGGCCCGCGCTTCCGCCCGGCGACGCATGTCGTCCGGCAGGTCGCCCAGGCGATCCGGGTGATGCTCGGAAATCAGCTTGCGATAGGCCCGCTTGATCGCGCGATCGTCGGCGCCGCGCTGGATGCCGAGGACCGCGTAGGGGTCCGGACCGGCGGTATTCCGCTGCGGCGGTACGTAACCACCGCCACCCTGCCCGCCACCGTACGAGCGGCCGCCGCCGGTGGCGTTCCACGCATAGCCCTTCATCGCCATCAGCGCCATGAGCTCCATGTCGCTTACCCGCAGCGCGAAAGCCAGCTGGCGCAGGATGCCCATCTTTTCGGTCGACGGATTGCCACCCTCGGCGAGCACCGTCTCGATGACCACGTCGATCACGGGGAACGCGTGGTCGCGACGATGACCGACCCACTGGCGCAGCTCGTCGATGACTTCGGTCGCGTTGAACTCGGGCTGCTTGCCCTCGTTGAACGCGTCGATGGCCTGGCGACGCTGCTCCTGATCGAGGTTCATGCGCACCATCAGCCGTTCGGCGATGGCGATTTCCGCTTCGGAAATCCGTCCGTCGGCCTTGGCCACCGCGCCGATCAGCGCGAACAGCGGTGCGATGTAGCCACCCTGTGCGGGCGTACGGCGACGTTGCTGCTGGCGACTGGCATCGAACATGAAGCCGAGCGCGCCGCCGATGAGGGCGCCGAGCAGGTTGTGGGTCGCCCACATGCCAAGGACTGCGCCGATAAGAGTGCCGGTGAAATTCATGGAGCGGCCCTGGTGGGGGTCTGTGCGGCGAACCACTGGGCCAGATGGTCGACTTCCGCGTCGGTGAGAGGGCCCGTCGCGGCGCGCATCACGGGGATGTCGCGGCGACCGTCACGGTACTGGCGCAAGGCTTCGCGCAGGTAGTCGAGCTTCTGCCCGGCCAGATTGGGCGCGCCGGGGATCCGCGCCATGCCGTCTTCCCCGTGGCACGCCGCACACAGGCCCAGGCGCGCCGGCTTCACAGGCGGTGCGGCGAGGACGGGGGCGGAGAGGGCCAGGGCAAGCGCCGCGGTCAATAGAAATCGCATGGCAGGGCAATGGGGGCAGTAACCCCGAATTCTAGCAGGCGGACCGCGTCCGCCTGCGCGCAGGCGCGCGCACCGCGCGCGAAATCCCTCACCCCCGGTGGGAGCCACACCCTACCCCCGGTACAATGACCGACTTCGAACCGCCCCTCATCGGAGTCACCCCGTGCCGACCACCCTCTCGCAATCCGACCTGCCGGGCCTGGAGCTCATCCATCGCGGCAAGGTGCGTGACGTCTACGCCCTGCCCGGCAACCGCCTGCTGATGGTGGCGACCGATCGGCTGTCGGCCTTCGACGTGGTGCTCCCCGATCCGATTCCGGGCAAGGGCGAAATGCTGACCCAGATCTCCAACTTCTGGTTCGAGAAGACGAAACATCTCATGCCGAACCACCTCACCGGTGAGGACGTGGCCTCGGTGCTGCCGGCCGGCGTGGATCCCGCGCTCTATGCGAAACGCGCGGTGATCACCAAGCGGCTGAAGCCGGTGCCGGTCGAGGCCATCGCCCGTGGTTACATTATCGGCTCCGGCTGGAAGTCGTATCAGCAGACCGGCGACATCTGCGGGATCAGGCTGCCGGAAGGCCTTGAGCAGGCGCAGAAGCTGCCCGAGCCGATCTTCACCCCGTCGACCAAGGCGGCGGTAGGCGATCACGACGAGAACGTCAGCTTCGACGTGGTCGTCGACGCGGTCGGCGAGGATCTGGCCAACGCCGTACGCAAGGCCACCCTGGAGATCTATACCTTCGCCGCGGCCTACGCCGCCGAGCGTGGCGTGATCATCGCCGACACCAAACTGGAATTCGGCACGGACGAGCACGGCGTGCTGCACGTGATGGACGAGATGCTGACCCCGGACTCCTCCCGTTTCTGGCCGGCTGACGAGTATCAGGTCGGCATCAGCCCGCCGAGCTACGACAAGCAGTTCGTCCGCGATTATCTGGAAGAGCTGGGCTGGAACAAGTCGCCGCCGGCGCCGAAAGTGCCCGCCGACGTGATCGAGCGGACGGCGTCGAAATATGCCGAGGCGCTGGATAAGCTGGCTGGGATTCGGTTGGACTGAGGCGGGTGGGGGTCGCCAGCAAGGCTGGCTCCTACATGTCCACGGTGTCGTACAGGCCACGGCAGATCTTGGGGGGGGCTTCCAGGCCACGGCAGACGTATAGGAGCCGGCCCTGCCGGCGATCGCTCTCGCCGCAACGTACGATCGCTCTCGCCGCAACGCACGATCACTCTTGCCGCAACGCACGATTGACGCGCGTTGCCCAACGGTCAACTCTCGCGCTTGACGCTTAACGCTTCACAGGGCCACTCATGCGCGATGCAGCCACCTGGTTCGGCAACTACAGCCGGGACCACCAGAACGAGACCAACCAGCTGATCCACTGGATCTGCGTGCCGGCGATCACCTGGACGGTGGTCGCGCTGTTCTGGCTCATTCCCGTCCCCGGGTGGCTCGGTCGCCCGGGCCTCTGGGCGGTGCTGGCGATGTTCCTGGCCTTCTGCTTCTACTTCTATCGCCTCTCGCGAAAGATCGGCATCGCCATGGCGGGTGCTTTCATCATCCTCGCCCTGGTCACCGACTCGCTCTACCGGAACATCGGCACGAGCGGCCTGCTCTGGTCGGCCATCACCGTCTTCGTCGTTGCCTGGATCGGCCAGTTCATCGGGCACCGGATCGAAGGGCGACGTCCCTCCTTCCTCACCGACCTGCAGTACCTCCTGATCGGCCCGGCGTGGCTGATGAGCAAGGCGCTCAGTCGCTTCGGCGCTCCCTACTGATGCGGGCTGTCCGGTGACCCAGACGATCCTGACCCTGCTTTCCGCCGCGATCTGGCTGGTGTTGTATGCCAGCGTGGGCGCGGTGGTCCCCGCCGTGATCGGCTGGTCCGTCCTGCGCTGGCTGGAGCGCACCCCCGTGGTGTTCAACCGCACGTATCTGGCCATGCTGATCTGGCTGCTGGTGGCGCTGGGCCTGGGCGGCACGGTACTGCTGATCACCCGGCACGGGCAGCCGATCGATGCCTCGCTGCTGGAACTGGCCTGGGTTCGCGGCTGGCTGGTGCTGGACATGCTGCTGGGCGCGTTTCTCATCTGGCGGCTGGTGCCCCGGGTCGATGCCCGACGGGTCAAACCGACCAGCGCCTGCATGACGGTCGCGATCCTGATGGTGGTGACGATCGTCGTGGCGATGGCGATTCATCGATAGGGAAAACCTATTGGAATCATCTTAACGATCACTTGGACTTGTGTTCCGCGATCCCCATAATGAGATTCATTCCCATTGAGGACGTGGCCATGGCCCGCACCATCAAATATGCAGCGACGCATTTCAGCATCGCGTTTTCCATGAGTTACGCGGTCAACCAGAACGTCGCACTGAGCACGCTGGTCGGTATCGCCGAGCCGATCGCGTTCGCCCTCGGCCGCGACGTGACCCGCGGGTCGCGCCGCGGCCCACCCCTAGCGCACGCCGCCTGATCCACCGCCTGCGCGCGCATTGGCGACGGTGACGGCATGCGTGAAGCCGTCGAACGGGATGTCGGTGATGCCGACCAGCCCGATATGCGAGTTTTCGCCATCGAGAATGCGACCGGTCACGGGCTGGTCGACGTACTGGAACCAGTGGGTGCCGACCACGACGCCTGACGCGACCGCCGCGTCGACGAAACGCGCGTAAGCCTTGCCGCGCTCCTCCTCGCTGCCGACGGCGGCGACTCCGTTCCCGAACGGCCCCCGGTCGGCCGATCCGAAGTGGAACTCCGTGATCATCACCGGCTTGTCCATCTTGCGGAAGGCGGCGACGTCGAAGCCGTGCTCGGGCACGTCGGTGTACGTATTGATGCTGGTGACGTCCGCATAGGCCGCACTGGCCTGCTCGGTCTCAGGCGTCCGGACGGCCAGACGTCCGCCGAGGAAAAGGTGATGCGGATCGGCTTTCTTCAACGTCTGCGCCACCGTGCGGAAGTACTGGTCGGCATACAGCTTCAGGAAAGCGGTGTAATCGGCGGCGACCGCAGGATGCGCTTCGCTGGGATCCGGTGCCTTGAAGCCCCTGGCCGCCACCTGGTCCCACGAATGCACGTCCACGCCCCAGGCCTTCGCGAACGTCGCGGCGTCGCCGTGCGTCTTTTTCAGGTAGGCGAGAAACGCCTGTTTGGCCGGGCTCTCCGGCCCCTGCACGAGTGAGCCCACAGCCAGCGCCCAGCGACCCTGCGGGCCCTGCCCCGCCCAGGCGAGTTCGTTATCCGCGAAGTAGCCGAGCAACCATGGGTCGTCTTTGACACCCTTGCTCGCATTGGCGACCGCCGTCGTTGCCGCCGCGGCAAAGCGCGGATCGAACGGATCGGGCATGCGACCCCAGTAGTCGTAACCGGTGCTCACCGTGTTGAAGTCGCCCTTGATGATCACTGGCACCGTATAAGCGATGCGGTGATCGTGAGCGAACGCCGGATCGCTCCAGTTGCCCAGCGTGTTGAAGCGCCAGCTCTTCAGCCGGTCGACGCTGCGCTTACGCCACGCCGCCGCGAAATCGTCACCGAGCGTCCGCGACACGTTCTGCGAATAGATGTCCCACCAACGCCCGTGATTCATGCCGTTGTCGCGCTGCGAGCCCTGATCGCTGCGACTGTCCGATACGCCACCGAACCTGCCGCTCGCCCCAGACGTGTCGGCAAACATGAACTCGCGTTCCTGCACATAGGTACGCGCATCGGTGAGATTCACCGCGTTCACGCCCAGCGAGAAAAACGCATGTCCCTCCGGCGTCACCAGCCACCAGCGCTCGCCCTGCTTCTGCGCATGGAAGAACCCGGTTGCCTGTAACGCCGGCAGATCCGTCCGTCCACCAAACTGGTCCAGACCCGGTGCCGCAGCTTTGCCACCTGCCGCCACCGGTGGGAGCCAGCTCTGTCGGCGATTGGCGGCGTTCTTCAGGCCCTCGTCGCTATCGATCTTCTCTGGCCACGTCCCCCGCGTGTACTGCCCATACCGATCCACCACCCCGGTATACGCCGCACGCAGATCGCCCTCGCCTGCCACGGTATCCAGCTTTCCGAACAACACGGTCTGCGCCGCGCCCGGCTGAGGCATCGACAACGTCACCGACGTCACCGCATTAGCATCGACGGCACCATCCACCGCCGTCGCGACGAGACGCTTCTCCTTACCGTCATCAAACGGCATCGGCGGCCCGACCTGCATCCCGAACGCTCGCGGGGACGTCGCCTTCAGCGACACCGACAGCGTCTGCGGCGGACCGGGAGGGACGCCGACCACCGTCTTCAGGTGCTTGTCGCCGGAAGCCACATCGACGATCAACGTCACCGGCCAGGGCATGCCGTTCTGCACACGCAGGCGCATCGTGCCATCCGGCTGCCAGGCCCATGTGCCCTGCTTCGGCGCGAGGATCAGCGCCGGCGACGCGGAGGGTCTGAAGGTGACCGCGACGAGTTCACCGCCGTCGGCGGCCTTGCGCACGGTGGGGTCGAGCGTGGCGTCACGCGTCGTGACGCGCGCGGCGTCGGCCGGATGGACGAGATCGACGGTCGCCGCGTGGGCGGAGACGCTGAGAGAGAGTAGTGCGAGGGGGAGGTAGGTACGCATGCCCGGAATCTGCCACGCCGGGCATGAACGGGGACTCACCCCACCTTGCCCAGCCGCTTCCGCCACAGATAATAAACCGGCACGCCGATGGCGATGATCACCAGACTCATGCCCGCATCGCCCGGCTCCGTGATCGCCGTCGCGGCAATCACGCACAGCACCGTGACGGTGAACACCAGCGGCAATACCGGATACCCCGGCACCAGGTACGGCGATGGCTCGTCGCGCAGCTTCTTGCGATACCAGAAGATGGTCGCGATACCGAACGCATGCGACAACCATTCGCCCACGGTCGTGTAGTTCAGCAGTGCCTTGAAGCTGCCCGAGAGAATCAGCACGATCGCCCAGCCACCCAGTGCCACGAGCGCGAACTGCGGCGCGCCGGTCTTCGCGTCGATACGCGCGATCGGCTTGAAGAACATGCCGTCGGCGCTCATCACCTGCAGCACGCGCGCACCACCGGCGATCGCGATGCTGCAGTAGCCGAACGTCGAACAGGCGATACCGACGGCGATGATCGTCGCGCCGGATTCGCCGAACACGCGACGCATGAGATCCGCCGCCGGCGCCGTGCTTGCGGCGAGGCCGGCGTGACCAAGACCCGCCATATAGGCGATGTTGACCAGCACGTAGCAGACCACGACGGCGAGCATGCCGAGACCCAGCGCGCGCGGAAGCGTGCGCTGCGGTTCGCGTACTTCACCGGCGAGGTCGTTCAGGTAATGGAAGCCGCCGTACGCGAACAGCGCCGGAAGAATCGCGCCGATCACCGTGCTCGCCGGCACGTCGTGTGTCGGATCGGTAGCGAACGCCGCGCCGAGATGGCCCTGCGCGAGGAAGATACCGACGACGATCAGCAACGACACCGCGCCGAGCTTCAGCACGGTGAAGATGTTCTGCACCCATGCGCCGGCGCGGATACCGAACAGATTCACCGCGACGATGAAGCTGATGGCGCCGACGGCGAGCGGCTTGACCCACTCGTGCGGCAGGCCGGTGGCGCGGCACGCGTAGTCGGCGAACGTCGTCGCCACGGCGGCCACGCTGCCCGGGTAATTGATCAGTGCCATCGTCCAGCCGAACAGGAAGGCTGGCAGCTGGCCGAAGGCTTCGCGCAGATAGACGTAGGTACCGCCCGCTTGCGGACGACGCGCGCCGAGCTCGGCGTAACAGAGGACACCTGCAAGGGTAAGCAGGCCGCCCAGCGTCCAGAGGAGAATCACCTCCGTGCCCGAGCTGGTCAGCTGCGCGACGGTGGCCGGCGTGCGGAAGATACCCGCCCCGATGACACCGCCGATAACGATCATCGCGGCATCCCAGATACCGAGACGGCGGAGATAGTGAGCTGGCTGAGGTGCTGGCATCGGGTGACGATGCCATAACCGGCACACCGAGACCACTGTAGGAGCGCGCCCTGCGCGCGACCTGGGTTCGGCGGATGCCATGGCGGGACGGCGAACGGGTGTCGCGCGCGGGGCGCGCTCCTACAAGGTGACGAGGGTCGAGTGGATACCGGAGTCGCCGCGCGGTGAACCAGGATTAACGGATGACGATTTCTTCCGGACACTCCGCTCTTCGCATCGGTCGTTTTTCAGAAGCCGGCCGGATCTATCTGGTTACAACGGTGGTGTGGAATCGCGCACCGCTGTTCCGCGATCACGTTACGGCTCGTGTGGCAGCCCGCGCCATCCATTCCCCGACGACCTGGTTAAATGCGGAATGCCTCGCATGGGTCCTGATGCCGGACCACTGGCACGGAATCATCCAGCTCGGGGAGGACGCCGATCTGTCGAAAACGATAGGGAAGATGAAGTCGCGGGTCACCAGAGCGCTTCGAAAGACAGGCCGGGAGTCGCCCGTCTGGCAGCGGGCATTTCATGATCGTGCGCTTCGCAAGGAAGACGATCTGAAAGCCATGGCGCGGTATGTCGTGGCCAATCCGATTCGCGCGGGGCTGGTGCGGCGCGTTGGGGACTATCCGTACTGGGATGCGATCTGGGTGGGGAGTTGAGGCGGGGTCGCGCGCGAAGCGTGCTCTTACATGTCGCGCGCGGGGCGCGCTCCTACATCAGGAACGCGCCTTTTGCGGGGCTTATTTCTTCTTCGGGATATACAGGTCGGTGATCGTGCCCTCGTACACCTCGGCCGCCATGCCGACGGACTCGCCGAGCGTGGGGTGCGGGTGAACGGTGCGGCCGATGTCACCGGCTTCGGCACCCATCTCGATCGCCAGGGCGAGTTCGGAGATGAGGTCGCCCGCGTGCGGGCCGACGATGCCGGCACCGACGATGCGATGCGTCTCTTCGTCGAAGATCAGCTTGGTGAAACCCTCGGTGCGGTCGATACCGATGGCACGGCCCGAA
The DNA here is from genome assembly GCF_000745235.1 of Luteibacter mycovicinus. NCBI lineage: Bacteria > Pseudomonadati > Pseudomonadota > Gammaproteobacteria > Lysobacterales > Rhodanobacteraceae > Luteibacter > Luteibacter mycovicinus. The sequence continues at coordinate 2,997,338 of NZ_JQNL01000001.1, read as the reverse complement.
GCCGCCCACGGGAACTTGCCCACGCCGACCTTGAGGCCCTTTTCCTTCGCTTCGCGCTCGGTCACGCCGACCCACGCGATTTCCGGATCGGTGTAGGCCACCGACGGGATCACCCGCGCGTCGAAGAAGCTCTTCTGACCGGCGGCGGCTTCCGCCGCCACCTTGGCTTCGTGCGTGGCCTTGTGCGCCAGCATAGGCTGGCCGACGAGGTCGCCGATGGCGAAGATGTGCTTCACGTTGGTGCGCATCTGGCGGTCGACGGGGATGAAGCCGCGATCGCTGACTTCCACACCGGCCTTGTCCGCGCCGATCTTGTTGCCATTGGGCGAGCGTCCCACCGAGACGAGCACGCGGTCGTACACGGTGGTCTCGGGGATGCTGTCACCCTCGAAGGTGATCTCGATACCCTGCTTCGTAGCCTTGGCCGCGACGACCTTGGTCTTGAGATGGATGCCCTTGTAGCGCTTGGCGATACGGCCTTGCAGCGGCTTGACCAGGTCGAGATCGGCGCCCGGCATCAGCTGGTCGGCGAGCTCGACGACGGTGACTTCCGAGCCGAGACCCGCGTACACCGTGGCCATTTCCAGGCCGATGATGCCACCGCCGACGACCAGCATCTTCTTCGGCACGTCGCGCAGTTCGAGCGCACCGGTCGAGTCGATGACGCGCTCGTCGTCCCACGGGAACGAAGGCAGTTTCACCGACTGCGAGCCCGCGGCGATGATGGCGTTCTCGAAGCGGATCAGCTTCGTGCCTTCCGCCGTGACGACTTCCATCTCGTTGGGCGAGATGAACGTGCCGACGCCGGTGACGGTACGCACCTTGCGCGCCTTGGCCATCTGAGCGAGACCGCCGGTGAGCTTGCCGACGACCTTCTCCTTGAACGAGCGCAGCTTGTCCAGGTCGATGGTCGGCTTGCCGAAGGCGATACCGTGCGCTTCGATGGCGGCGGCTTCGTCGATGACGGCGGCCGCGTGCAGCAGCGCCTTCGACGGGATGCAGCCGACGTTGAGGCAGACGCCACCGAGCGACTCGTAACGCTCGACCAGCACCACGTCGAGGCCGACGTCGGCACCGCGGAACGCGGCCGTATAGCCGCCCGGACCGGAGCCGAGGACGACCAGCTGGCATTCGATGTCAGCCTTGCGACCGGAGTCGGCCGCGGCCTTGACGGACGAAGCGGACGACGACGCGGCGGCGGGCGCGGCGACCGGTGTGGCCGGCTTCGGCGGTGCCGGCGCGGGCGACGGGGTGGGAGCGGCGGGCGCGTCCTTCACCGTCGACTGGCCGACGGCCTTCTCCGCGACCGGCGCATCGGCGCCTTCCGCTTCGATGAGGGCGATCACGCTGCCGTCGTTGAGTTCGTCACCGATCTTGACCTTGATCTCGACGATCTTGCCCGCCTGAGAGGCGGGCACGTCCATCGTGGCCTTATCGGATTCGAGCGTAACCAGGCTCTGGTCCTTGGCGACCGTGTCGCCGACCTTCACCAGGATCTCGATCACCGGCACATCGTGCGAGCCGCCGAGATCGGGGACTTTCAGTTCGATCGTGTTAGCCATGCGTGTCGTCTCCGGTCAGAGCAACAGGCGACGGATGTCGCCGAGCTGCTGGGCGAGATACACGGCGAAGCGTGCGGCCAGGGCGCCGTCGATGACGCGGTGGTCGTACGACAGAGACAGCGGCAGGATCAGGCGCGGCGCGAATTCCTTGCCGTTCCACACCGGCTTCATCGCCGCCTTGGAAACGCCCAGAATTGCCACTTCCGGCGCGTTGACGATCGGCGTGAACGCCGTACCGCCGATGCCGCCGAGCGAGGAAATCGAGAAGCAGCCGCCCGACATGTCGGCGGCGGTAAGCTTCTTGTCGCGTGCCTTCTTCGAGATCTCACCCAGTTCCGCGGCGAGCTCGAGCAGACCCTTCTTGTCGGCGTCGCGGATGACCGGGACGACGAGGCCGTCCGGCGTGTCCACGGCGATACCGACGTTGTAGTACTTCTTGAGCGTCAGCACTTCACCGGCCGCATCGAGCGACGCGTTGAACGTGGGGAATTTCTTCAGCGCCGCGACCACCGCCTTGATCTGGAAGACCAGCGGGGTGACCTTGAGGTCCTTGTTCTCTTCGCCGAGCTTCTTGCGGAAGGCTTCGAGCTCCGTGATGTCCGCATCTTCGAACTGCGTGACGTGCGGAATCATCGCCCAGTTGCGGGCGAGGTTCGCGGCGGAGATCTTCGGAATGCGGCCGAGCGGCTTTTCTTCGATGTCGCCGAACTTCGAGAAGTCGACCTTCGGCCACGGCAGCAGGCTGAGGCCATTGCCACCGGCGACCGCGCCGCCCTTCGACGGGGACGCACCCGAGGCCATCACCTGCTTCACGTAGCCGGAGATGTCTTCGCGCTGGATGCGGCCACCGCGACCGCTGCCCTTGACCTGGGCGACGTCGACACCGAGCTCGCGTGCGAATGCGCGCACGGCGGGGCTGGCGTAGGGGGCATTGCCCGGCATGATCACGCTGGCGTCGAACGACACCGGCGGCGTACGCGGCGTGCCACCGGCGGGTTCGGACTTCGAGGCTTCCGAGGTCGAGGCGTCGGAGGCGACGGCACGCTTCGGTGCTTCGGCCGGGGCTTCCGAGATACCGGGCTTGTCGGTCGAAGCGGCGGGCTGTGCGTCGGCCGAGGCGGCTTCAGCGGACTCGCCGCCGGCGCCTTCGAGCACGGCGATCAGGTCGCCGTCGTTCACTTCGTCGCCCACCTTGACCTTCAGTTCCCTGATGACGCCCGCGGCCGGGGCCGGGATGTCCATCGTGGCCTTGTCGGACTCGAGCGTCATCAGGCTCTGATCTTTCTCGACGGTATCGCCGACCTTGACCATGAGCTCGATGATCGGCACCGGCTTGCCGCCGATGTCGGGGACGGTGACGTTGACCGGGCCCGACGACTTCGAGGCGGCCGGTGCCTTGGCGGCGGCCGGTGCCGGAGCCGGCGCGGCGGCCTTGGCCTCGTCGGCCTTCGGAGCGGCAGCCTTCGGTGCATCGGCCTTGGGAGCGTCAGCCCTGGGCGCTTCGGCCGGGGCATCGCCCTCGGCTTCGACCAGGGCGATCACGTGACCTTCGTCGACTTCGTCGCCGACCTTGACCTTCAGTTCCTTGATGACGCCAGCGAACGGCGCCGGCACTTCCATCGTGGCCTTGTCGGATTCGAGCGTCACGAGGCTCTGGTCCTTTTCGACGCGATCGCCGACCTTGACCATGATTTCGATGACGGGGACCGCGCTACCACCAATATCGGGGACGCGGGCTTCTTTGACGTCGGCCATGGAACCTCCTAGAAAACAGGCGTCGGAGGGCGGCGAACCCACCGGCGGGGGAAGACAGGCGCCTATGCTGCGGCGCAACCGGTCGATTGTAATCCCTCACGCAGCTTTTCCCACGATTCAAACGGTCGTTGGGATGAATTTCTGCTTTTACTGGGAGTTACGACGGATTGAGCGGATTCGCAGCCGGGCCGTCGACCTTGCCCTGCCCTTCCGCCGCCGGCGCCGGATTGCCGATCACCCGGATCTCGCTCTGCGGGTAAGGAATGGTGATCCCCTCCTCGTCGAAGCGCTCCTTGATCCGACGCAGCAGATTCGTCTGCGCCCCCTGCATGTCGGCCACCGCCGTCCAGGCGCGGATCACGAGGTTGACGCTGGAGTCGCCGAGCGCATCGGTCCAGACGCCCGGCGCCGGATCCTTGAGGATGCGCGGATCCGCATCGAACAGATCGGTGATCACCTTCATCGCCTTGCCGATGTCATCGCTGTAGCCGATGCCGACCTTGAACTCGAAGCGACGCGTGCCACGCACGTTGTAGTTGATGATCGCGTCGCCGCCGACCTTCGCGTTCGGCACCACGGCTTCCCGGTTGTCCGGCGTGATCAGATAGGTGTGCATCAGGTTGACGCTCTGCACCGTGCCATCGATGCCGCCGACGGTGACGTAATCACCCACGCGGAACGGCCGGAACAGAATCAGCAGCACGCCCCAGGCGAGATTGGACAGCGAACTGGTGAGCGCGAGGCCGACGGCGAGTCCGGCGGCGCCGATGGCCGCGATAAAGGAAGCGGTGGGAATACCGACCGTGCCGAGCACCTGGATGAAGAGCAGCGCCAGCAGGACGCCGTAGACGACGTTGCGCAGGAACAGCGCCAGCGTGACATCGACATGCGCGCGCTCGAGTGCACGACGGCCGATGTTGGCGAGGCGTGCCGCGAGCCAGAAGCCGATGACCAGCAGGAGGAGCGCAAGGCCGATGCGTACGGAGTACGAGAGGATGAGCGTGCGCATGGCGGCATCGACGCCGATACGGTCGAGGAAGTCGTTCATGGGGCTGCCTTTGGACGGTGGAAAAGTGCGCGACGAGGCTAGCAGCGACGAAGTGAAAAGGTGGTTTCCAGGCACAAAAAAGGCGCCTTTCGGCGCCTTTTTCGTTACGGCGTGCTGGTAGCCGCCGGCTTGGTCGGCACCTGCGCCGTCTGCGGGGTGTCGATCTTCCTGCCGCCGTACGGAAGCACCTCGGCGGCGACCTTCGGGTCCGCCTTGATCAGCGCCACTTCGTCGCTGACGATGTGCGCGGCTTCGTCCAGCGGCGTGTCCTTGGCCTTCTTCGCGTCGGCTTCCTGCTTGATCTCCGACTTCAGGCTGCGCTCGTTGGCGTTGAGGCCATCGTCACCGGTGGTGTCGTCGTCGTTCGGATCCGCCGCGCTGCCATCGCCACCGAAGATCGCCTTGCGACGATTGCGGAAGTCGGTCTGCAGCGCGTCGTACTGCTTACGCTCGGCCTGACGGGCGGCGAAGTTGAGCGAGATGTCGGTCTTGTCACGCAGCTTCTTGTACTGGGCGAGTTCGTCCAGCATCAGCTTCCACGCGGGCGAGGTGGCGACGCGTGCGTCGTGCTTCTGGTTGAGCGGACCGATGATCGGCTTGAGGTCGGCGACCGGCTTGTAGTCAGCCGGGTCGATATGACGCCACGGCAGCGCATTGTCATAGGTCGACTCACCGAATTCCTTCGCATCGCCGTTCTGCGGGAACTGGACGTCCGGTGTCACGCCATGCAGCTGCGTGCTGTCGCCATTGATGCGGATGAATTCCGCGATCGTCATCTTCAGCTCGCCGTACTTGGCGTCTTCACCGGTCTGCGCCTTGCCGAAACGGTCGAGGTCGACCAGGTTCTGCACGGTGCCCTTACCGAAGGTCGGCTCACCGATGATGATGCCGCGGCCGTAGTCCTGGATGGCCGCCGCGAAAATTTCCGAGGCCGACGCCGAACCGCGGTTGACCATGACCGCCATCGGGCCGTCCCACGACATGCCCGGGACGTCGTCGCCCTGCGCGTCGATCTGGCCGCGCGCGTCACGCACCTGCACGACCGGGCCGGTGTCGATGAACAGACCGGTGAGCTCGGTGGCTTCCGACAGCGAACCGCCGCCGTTATTGCGCAGGTCCATGATGATGCCGTCCACCTTCTGCGCCTTCAGCTCGGTGAGCAGCTTGGACACGTCGCGCGTGGCGCTCTTGAAGTTGGCGTCGCCGTTACGGCGGGCGCCGAAGTCCTGATAGAACGTGGGCAGGTCGATCACGCCGATCTTGCGCGTGACATCGCCGTCCTTGACGTCGATGACCTTGGACTTGGCGGCCTGCTCTTCCATCGTGACCTTCTTGCGGACGAGCGTCACGACGTTGTGCTTGCCGTCGACGCCGGCATCGGCGGGAAGAATCTCGATGCGGACGGTGGTGTCCTTCTTGCCGCGGATCAGCTTGACCACGTCGTCCTGGCGCCAGCCGACCACGTCGACCATGGGACCGGTTTCGCCCTGACCGATGGCGACGATGCGGTCGCCCGCCTTCATCTTGCCGGACTTGATGGCCGGGCCGCCGGGGACGAGCTCGCGGATGGTGGTGTAGTCGTCGCGTGCCTGCAGCACCGCGCCGATGCCTTCCAGCGACAGACGCATGGCGATGTCGAACTGGTCGGCGGCGCGGGGGCCGAGGTAATCGGTGTGCGGGTCGGTCGAGTTGGCGTACGCGGTCATGAAGGCCTGCGTCGCGTCCTCGTTATCCAGCTGGCGCACGCGCGAGATGTACGTGGCGTAGCGCTTATCGAGCGTCTTGCGGATCTCGTCGTCGGTCTTACCGGCGAGCTTCAGGCGCAGCCAGTCGTTCATGGTGCGCTTGCGCCACACGTCGTCGAGCTCGGCCTGGTTCTTCGGGGCGGCGGCCTTCTTGCGGTCGAAGTTGAAGCTTTCGTTGCCGCTGAAGTCGAAGCCCTTGGCCAGCAGGCTGCGCGCGTAGTTCATGCGGTCGACCGCGCGCGTGATGTACAGGTTGAACACCGAGAACGGCGCGGTCAGGTCCTGGTTCCAGATGGCGTCGTCGAGCTGGGTCTTCATCGGCTCGAACTTGGCCAGATCTTCCTGCGTGAAGAAGACTTTCTCGCTGTCGAGCGACTCGATGTAGGCCTTGTAGATCTTGGCCGACATAGCGTCGTCGAGCGGCTGGGCCTGATAGTGGAAGCGCGTGAGGAAGCGCGCCGACAGCTGCGAGGCCTGCGCTTCGGCCGGCGTGGCCTTCAGCGGCAGGGTGGATTCCTTACGCTGCGGCTCGGGCGAGGTCGCAGCTTCCGACGCGTCCTTCGGCTGCGGTGCGGCCGGCTTGGTCGCGGGCGCTGTGTCCGGCTGCGGCTTAGCGGTCTGGGCCTGGACGCCTGCTGCCGAGAGGGCAAGCAGGAGAGCGAACGCGGGACGAAGGGTCATGTAGTCGCAGCCTCGGAGTGCTTCAAATCGTTTATTCGACGACACCGGCGGCGTGAGCCATCAGGTCGGCATGGTAGGAGGATCGCACTAACGGGCCGGAAGCGACATGGCCGAAGCCCATCTCTTCGCCCGCGACGCGCAGCGCCTCGAACTCGTCCGGCGTCCAGTAACGGACCACCGGATGGTGATGCGCGGTCGGCTGCAGGTACTGGCCGATGGTGATCATGTCCACGTCATGGTTACGTAGATCGCGCATGGTCTCGAGCACCTGCTCCATCGTTTCGCCCAGGCCCAGCATGATGCCGGACTTGGTCGGCACTTCGGGATGCTGCGCCTTGAAGCGCTTGAGCAGGTCCAGCGACCACTGGTAATCCGCGCCCGGGCGCACTTCGCGGTAGAGGTGCGGGACGGTCTCGAGATTGTGGTTGAAGACGTCCGGCGGGAAGTCCTTCATGACCTCGAGCGCGCGCTCCATCCGGCCCTTGCCGCGGAAATCCGGGGTCAGGATCTCGATGCGGATGTTGGGGCTGGCATGGCGAACGGCACGGATGCACGAAGCGAAATGCTCGGCACCGCCGTCGCGCAGGTCGTCGCGGTCCACCGAGGTGATCACCACGTACTTCAGGCGCATGTCGCGGATGGTCTCGGCCAGGCGCGCCGGTTCCAGCGGGTCAGGCGGCTGCGGGCGGCCGTGGGCCACATCGCAGAATGAGCAGCGACGGGTGCAGACCTCACCGAGGATCATGAAGGTGGCGGTGCCCTTGGAGAAGCACTCGTGGATATTCGGGCAGGAGGCTTCCTCGCAGACCGTGACCAGCGAGTTTTCGCGCAGGCGCGCCTTCAGCTGCTGCACCGCGTTGCCCTGCGGCAGGCGGACGCGGATCCAGCCCGGCTTGCGCAGGACGGGCACGTTCGTATCGAAGCCCGCACGGTTGAGCGCGATCTTGTCGTTGCCCAGCATCTTCTCGCCCGGCTTGTCGACGACGGCGATGGGGATGCTGCGGGAGGGAGTGGCGGAGGTTTGGCTCATAACGGCTACGTCCTCAGACCGCGACGCGGGCGGGGAGTTCGGGGAGAGTGGAGTCGGCGGCGACGGCATGGAAGCCGAACTGCTTACAGAATTCCTGTACCAGGACGTCTTCCACGTCCACCAACCGCGACGGACCGCCCAAGTCTAGCACCTGGGTGACTTCCAAACCCTTGTACCCGCAGGGATTGATGCGGTGGTAGGGCTCGAGATCCATGTCCACGTTGAAGGCCAGCCCGTGGAAGCTGCAGCCGCGGCGGATGCGCAGGCCAAGGGCGGCCACTTTGGCACCAGCCACGTAGACGCCGGGCGCGCCTTCCTGACGTTCGGCGCCGATGTTCCATTCGCCCAGAGTATCGATGATGGCCTGCTCGATGCGGCAGACCAGCTCACGCACGCCCACCCCGACACGGCGCAGGTCGATCATCGGGTAGGCCACGATCTGGCCGGGCCCGTGATAGGTCACCTGACCGCCGCGATCCACGCGGACCACCGGGATATCCCCCGCCGCCAGCACGTGCTCCTCCTTGCCGGCCTGTCCCAGCGTAAAGACAGGATCGTGCTCCAGCAGCCACAGCTCGTCGACCGTGTCGTCGGTGCGGTTGTCGGTGAAGGCGCTCATGGCCTTCCAGGTGGATTCGTAGGGGACGCGCCCCAGCCGGCGGACGTTGAGGGGGTGGGTCATGAGGATGGGGTCGGAGGGGATGCCGAGGAATTGTGGGCGATGCCCGCGCTAAACAAGGATAGCCCCCTGTAGGAGCGCGCCCCGCGCGCTCCTACAGGGGCATGCCCGGATCACATCGTGAAGCGAATATTCTCGTCCGCACGCAAGGTGCTATGCGCCTCGAGGTACTTCTCGCGCGTCGGCGCGACGAAGCTCACCGTCACCGACTGGTAATTGCCGGCCGGGGTCAGCTTGGTCGACAGTGTCTCGTGCAGTACTTCGAGGCCGACACCGTGGAGCAAGGCCGGCACGTGCTTGTCCAGACCCGCATTGGCGTTGCCGATCGCGGTGATCTCGAACTCGCCCGGGAACTGGAAGCCCTTGCCGTCTTTCTGCGCGTCAGTGAAGTCGATTTCCTTCATCGCCCGAGCCCTCTTACTTCTTGTCGCCGTCGCTGTGGAACCACAGCATGATCGTGTCCCACAGGCGCGAGAAGAAGCCGCCTTCGGGCGCGTCGTTCAGGGCCACGAGCGGCGCGGTGAGCACCGGCTGGCCGTCGAGCGTCACGCGCAGCGTGCCGACCTGCTGGCCCTTCTTGAACGGGGCGATCAGGGTCGAGGGGATGTCGAGGTTGGCCTTGAGCTTGTCGTAGTCGCCGCGCTTGACCGACACCATCGCGTCTTCGGCAACACCGAGCGGGATGGTGTTCTCGGCGCCCTTCCACAGCTTGGGCGTGGCCAGCGGCTTGTTGGCTTCGTAGAGCTTATGGCTCTCGAAGAAGCGGAAACCGTAATTGAGCAGCGCCAGCGCGGCATCCGCACGGCCCTTCTCGCTGTTGGCGCCCATGATGATGGCGATCATGCGGGCGTCACCCTGCTTGGCCGACGCCGCCAGGCAGTAGCCTGCCGCCGCGGTGTGACCGGTCTTGATACCGTCGACGGTGTTGTCGCGCCACAGCAGCAGGTTGCGGTTGTGCTGCTTGATGCCGTTCCACTCGAACTCCTTGACGGCCGAGATCGCGTAGTCCTCGGGGAAGTCGTGGATGAGCGCGCGGGACAGGATCGCGATGTCGTGCGCGGTGGTGTAGTGGTTGGCGACCGGATAACCGGAGGCGTTCTGGAACTGCGAATGCGTCATGCCCAGCTGCTTGGCGTACGCGTTCATCAGATTGGCAAAGGCCGGCTCCGAGCCCGCGGTGTGTTCGGCCAGCGCGATGGCGGCGTCGTTACCGGACTGGATGATCATGCCGTAGAGCAGGTCTTTCAGCTTCACCTGGCTGTTGAGCTTGAGGAAGCTGGTGGAGCCGTCGGTGCTGGCGCCGCCGCCGCGCCAGGCGTTCTCGCTGATGGTGACCGGATCTTCGTTGTGGATCTTGCCGTTGCCCAGCTCGGCCGAGACGACGTAGTCGGTCATGATCTTGGTGATCGAGGCCGGCTCGAGCTGCACGTCCATGTCCTTCGACGCGATGATCTGCCCGGTGTTGTAGTCCATCAGCACCCAGCTCTTGCCCTCGACGTCCGGCGGCGGCGGCACCGGCGCCTCGGGCACCACCGGGCGCGGCACGACGGGCGGACGGGGGGGCTGCTGCGCCGCGACACCCGCGACGAGCGCGGCGGCGGCAAAAGCGAACAGGGAGCGAGGCAGAAGCTTCATCGTTTCAACGGTCCAGTCAAATGCAACAAAAAAAGAAGGTCAGTCTACCGCGACCGAGGGGCGGGGCAGACCCATGCCAGCGATCTGGTCCGTCACGCGGTCGGCCGTATCGACGTCAGCCATGGGCCCGACCCGGACCCGGCGCACGCTGCGGCCGCCGACGGCGGTCTCGATCACACTGACAGGGCCAAGGCCAGCCTTGTTCAGCTGGTCGGCGACGCGGTTGGCATTGGCGGCATCCGAGAAGGCGCCGACCTGAAGATAGATGGTGGGTTTGCCGACCACGGGCGCGGTGACCGGGGCACGGGAGGGGCTGGAAGCCGGGGCTTTGGCGCCTGTCCCGGTGCCCGCGCCCGCGAGGGGCGGCAGCGCCTCGGTCGGCGACACCCCGGTCATGCCGGGCACATGCCCCTCGGCGGGGCTGACGCCAGCGACCGCCGCTCCACCGACCGGGGCATCGATATCCTGCGACGGTGCGCGCGGCGCCAGCGCGCGCTCGGGCGTGGACGCGGGACGCGCGCCGACCGGCGCGGAAGCGGCCGCGCTGGCGACCACCCGCGGCGGCGGGGGCGCGGTGATCGGCGCGGGTTTCGGCGCCGTGTTGACGTACGGCGCGCCGCGATCGCTGTTGGCTTCCGTCGGATCGATCGCGCGGACTTCGACCAGACCCGTGCCCTTCGGCCAGACACCGATCTTCACGGCCGCGGCGAAGGACAGATCGATGATCCGGTTCTCGTGGAACGGACCGCGATCGTTGATGCGGACGATGACCGTCTTGCCGTTCTCGAGGTTGGTGACACGTGCGTAGCTCGGCAGCGGCAACGTCTTGTGCGCGCCGGAGAACTGATACATGTCGTATTCCTCGAGGCTCGAGGTCTTGTAGCCGTGGAACTTGTTGCCGTAGAACGAGGCGATGCCGCGCTCGACGTAACCGCGCGGCGAGGGCAGCACGTTGTAGGTCTGACCGAGCACGGAATACGGGCTCTTGTTGCCGTAGAGCGAGCGTGGCTCGACCTTAGGCACCGGCTCCGGGAGCTTGCTGACATCCGGAATCTCGGTCGGCACGCTGTCGGAACTGGACCGATAGCGGGAGCCCTGCGACTTGCGGATGTCGTCGTAGCCGCCGCGCGATGAGGATGAGGAACCGCCACTGCTACCGCCACGCGAGGCCGGGCGAGTATTTTTCGAGCCGCCGCAGGCGCTGAGCAACAACGCGACCAGCAGGACAGCGGCAACCCGCAGGATCGCGCCCCGCGCGCGATACCCCCTGGCAGCCATCGAGAGCACACGCCCAACACCGGAACACGACGCGAAAGGATGTCGCGCGCAGGGCGCGCTCCTACCCTGCATCGCCGCCGTTCCGGCGCGATGCCTCATCGCGGGGCGGGTCCGCCGGCGCGCTCGCGGATGGCCTGCGCCAGCTGGTTCACGGCCATGGCGTACATCGGGCTGCGGTTGTAGGTGGTGATCACGTAGAAATTCTGGAAGGTGAACCAGTACTCGTCACCCGACGGCCCGTCGAGACGCACCAGCTGTGCGTCGCGACCCGGGTTGAGATGCTGCACGGGCGCGAAGCCGTCGGCGACGAACGATTCCACCGGCGCCACGGGGCGCCAGTCCTTCGGGACGTCGGGCGCGCGCACGCGCGTATCGGGCTGCGCACGCGCCGCCACGGGACCCCCACGCTCCCAGCCATGCTCGACGAAGTAGTTGGCGATGCTGGCGAAGATGTCGCCCATCGAGCCCTTCATGTCGATACGGCCGTCGTGGTCGTAATCCACGCCCCATTCGCGGATGGACGAAGGCATGAACTGCCCCCACCCCTGTGCGCCGGCATAGGAGCCGGTCAGCGTGTCGACGGGCCCACCCAGGTGGTTCGACGGCAGTTCGAGCAACGTTTTCAGCTGCTCGCGGAAGAACGGCGCACGCTTGGGGTAGTAGAACGCGAGCGTGGTGAGCGCATCGATCACCTTCCACTTGCCGGTGTTCTTGCCGTAGAAGGTTTCGACACCGACGATGGCGACGATGTATTCCGGCGGCACGCCGTACTTGCGGCCGATGCCGTCGAGCAGCGTGCGGTGTTCCTCGTAAAACGCGGCACCGGCGGCGATCCGCTGCTCGGTGAGAAAAATCGGACGGTAATCGCGCCAGGGTTTGCCCTCGGCGGGTCGGCTGATCGCGTCGAGGATCGCCTGCTGCTTCTTCGCGTTGTCGAGCAACGCGTTCAGCGAGGCCTTGCTCTTGCCGGTGTCCTTCGCCACCTCGCGCACGAGCGCATCCTGGCCAGGATGCGTCTCAGCATGCGCGGACGCTGCGAAAAGCAGGGGGATACCGATCAACGCGCCAGCGAGGCGCGGGAGGTGGCGTGCGGGTCGGGCGCGGCGCGCAGTCAGAACTTCATCCATGCACCGAAGGGTAACACGCAGCTGTGGCGCATCCGGGGCGCGTTTCGGCCGCTGTTCAGCCATCAATCGTGCAGCTTGCGATTGGCGTGAATCGACATCAGCACACCGAAGCCCGTCAGCAGCGAGACGGCCGACGTACCGCCGTAACTGACCAGCGGCATGGGCACGCCGACCACCGGCAGAATGCCCGCGACCATGCCGCCGTTGACCGCCACGTAGACGAAGAAACTCATGCCGATGGCGCCGGCCAGCAGGCGTGAGTACGTGTCGCGCGCGTTCATCGCGATCCACAGGCAGCGGCCGATGATGAACGCGTACAGCAGCATGATGCCGATGACGCCGATCAGGCCGAATTCCTCGGAGAAGACCGCGAAGATGAAGTCGGTGGTGTGCTCGGGCAGGAACTCCAGGCGCGACTGCGTACTGTGCTGCCAGCCCTTGCCGAACACGCCGCCGGAGCCGACGGCGATCTTCGACTGGATGATGTGCCAGCCGTTGCCCAGCGGGTCGGATTCCGGATCCAGCAGGGTGCGCACGCGATTGCGCTGGTACTCGTGCAGGAACTGCCAGGCCACGGGAATGGCGCCGCCCACGGCGCCGACGATCAGGCCGATGCGCCACCAGGCCATGCCGGAAAGGAACAGCGCGAACGCACCCGCTCCCGCCACCAGCAGCGCCGTGCCCAGGTCGGGCTGCTTCGCGATCAGACCGGCCGGCACCGCGATCAGCAGACCGACCACCGCGATGTCCTTCCAGCTCGGCGGCAGCTGCCGGGGATGCAGGTACCAGGCGACCATCATCGGCATGGTCAGCTTGAGCAGTTCGGACGGCTGGAAACGCATGACACCCAGATCCAGCCAGCGATAGGCGCCGCGGCCCTCGCCCAGGATCGCGACGACGACCAGCAAGGCGGTGCTGCCCATGTACAGCCAGGGTGTCCACGAGCGCAGCACCGGCGGCGGAATCCGCGAGATGACGACCAGCAGCACGGCACCGAGACCGAAGCGCATGGCCTGCCCCGTCACCAGACTGGCATCGGCATTGCCCGCGCTGTACAGCGTGGTCAGGCCGACGCAGGCCAGGATGAACAGCGCCAGCAGCAGCGGAATGTCGAGGCGCGGACGGCTCAGAAGACGCAGGCCGAAACGCTTCATCCGCATGGAGAGGTTGGCGATCATGGTCACTGGTCCTCACCATTGTCGTCGGGCGGCTCCGCACTGCTGGCGGCACCGGCGGGCTGCACGCCCTGGGCGGGCGCGTCTTCCGGCGGTGCCGCCTCGGGCGGCGCATCGGCGGTCGCGATGGGGCCGGGCGGCGCTTCGGCCGGACGCGGACCACCCTCATCGACCACCCACTGATCGAGCACCTTGCGCGCGATCGGGCCGGAATCCTGCGCGCCCCACGCGCCGGCCTCCAGCACCACGGCCACCGAGATTTTGGGGTCGTCCGCCGGCGTGTAGGCGATGAACAGCGCGCGGTGGCGCGACGCCAGATAGGCCGAATTCTTGTTCTGGTCGTAGGCGTTGGTGGTGCGCGAGAAGCGCTCGGCCGTGCCGCTCTTGCCCGCGATGACGTACGGAAAGCCAATGCCGAGCTTCTTGCCCGTACCGCCGGTGATCACCGCTTTCATCCCGTCATTGACCGTTTCCCAGTCGGCCTCCTTGCGAATCACGGAGGGACCGGAGGGCGGGAATGACTGAGCCACGCGCGGGCTGTCCACACCGTCCTGTGTATCGAGGAGGAAGTGCGGCGTGTAGGGAACGCCGCGCCCGGCGAACGTCGCGACCGCGTGCGCCAGCTGCAGCGGCGTCACGGCCCAGTAACCCTGACCGATGCCTGCGATGATCGTTTCGCCCGGGAACCAGCCGGCCTTACTGCGCGACGCCTTCCACTCACGCGACGGCAGGATGCCCTCGACTTCGCCGACCAGATCGATGCCCGTCTTCTTGCCGAAGCCGAGACTCCCCATCCACTGGGAGAGGCGGTCGATGCCCATGTCGAGCGCGAGCCGGTAGAAATAGGTGTTGGTCGACAGTTCGATGGCGCGGACCATGTTGACCGTGCCGTTACCGCCGCGCACGTCGTCGCGATAGCAGCGCGACTGGCCGGGGATGCAGAACTCACCCGTCGACAGCACGGTGTCCGACGGCCGGCGAATCCCCATCGTGAGGCCACCGAGCGCGAGGAAGGGCTTCACCGTGGAACCCGGCGGATACACGCCGCGAAGCGCACGGTTGTACAGCGGCTTGTCGGGCGAGGTGGTCAGTGCCTTGTAGTCCGCCGAGCTGATGCCGTTGACGAACAGGTTGGGATCGAAGCTGGGCTCGCTGGCGAAGGCCAGCACCTGCCCATTGCGCGGATCGATCGCGATCGCCGCGCCCGCACGGCCGTTGAGTCCATCCTCGGCCGCCTTCTGCAGGCGCACGTCGATGCTCAGGTAGATGTTCTTGCCCGGCGTGGGCGGCGTGGTGTCGAGCACGGCCTGCGTGCGGCCGTCCGCATTCACCTCGACCAGCTCGTAGCCCGGCGCGCCGTGCAGCAGCTTCTCGTACGAGCGCTCGATGCCGATGCGACCGATGTGCGTGGTGCCCTTGTAGCTGGCCTCTTCCTCGTCGTCCATGCGATTGAGGTCGTCCACGTCGATCCGGCTGACGTACCCGATGACGTGGGCCAGCGCCGGACCCAGCGGGTAGCGACGGGTCAGGTAAGGCACGACATCCACGCCGGGAAACCGCCAGCGATTGACGTCGAAGCGGCCGATCTCGTCCTCGGTCAGCTTGAGCTTCAGCGGCACGCCTTCGAAGCGACGACTGCCCTTCACCTGCTTTTTGAACGTGGCGATATCGTCATCGCTGAGTGGCACGATGGCGCCGAGCCTGGCGAGCATGGCGTCCATGTTGCCGACCTGCTCGGGCGTCACCTCGAGCCGGAACGCAGGCACGTTATCGGCCAGCAGCACGCCGTTGCGATCGAAGATCAGGCCGCGCGCGGGCGGAATCGCACGCGGCTTCACGCGGTTCTGCTCCGAACGCGTGGCGAACTCGTCGTGGTGATTGACCTGCAGGTTGACGTACTGGCAGCACACGGCGATCAGACCGGCCAGAATCAGCGCAAAACCGGCCAGCGCGCGGCGGCGGAAGAGCGCCACCTCGCCACGGACCTCCTTGATCGAGGCGCGCCGGGTGCTCATGTCTCGTGGATGCGCAGCCGTGCGCGGAGGTCGTCCAGGATCAGGAACACGAACGGCCACAAGGCCGCGCCGACGAAGGGCGAGATCCAGTATTCCGCCGGCGGCACGGGATCGCCGCCGAGCACGCGGATCAGCAGGAGCAGCACACGGTCGTTGAGCAGCAGGGCCAGCACGGCCAGCGCCTGCTGCCACATCGGGAAGAAACGCAGCCGCGAGCGGAAGCGCAGCGCGATGAAGACCATGGCGGTAAGTCGCAGTGCCTGCTCGCCGAGTAACACACCGTCGAACAGATCCGCGCCCACGCCCAGACAGAACGCCATGCCAAGCGTGACCCGGTCGCCCGACTGCAGGCACCAATAAAGCAGGATCAGCGCCGGCCAGTACGGCTTGAACGGCGTCAGCGGACCCGGCAACGGAATCAGCATGAGGAACAGCGACAGCAGGAGCGTCGCCGCGAACCAGAGCTGCCGGACGCGGATACGGTTCATGGCGTGCTCCCGGCCGTGGATGCGCGCGCGGGCGCGACGCGACTCGTGGTCGGCGAGGTCACCGAAGGCAGCGTGGGCGCGGGCGTCGGAACCGCGGGCGGTGCGTTCGGATCGGGTGCCATGCTGGCCGGCGGACCCGCTTCCGGCGCGAGCGACGGCGGACCCGCCGGCTCGGCCAGGTCGTGCAGGAGCAGCACGTCTTCACTGCGGTCGAGATCGGCGGCCGGTTTGGCCTGCGCGGAGAGAAAGGTTCCCGATGCGGTCTGTGCGACGTCACGGATCTCCCCCACCGGGAAGCCCGGCGGGAAGCGGCCGCCGAGGCCCGACGTGACCAGCTTGTCGCCCGCCTGCACGTCAGCCGAAACCGGAATGGTCGGCAGGGTCAGCATGTCGCCCGCACGTGAGCCATAGGCGACGGTGCGCAGGCCGGTGCGCTCGATGGTCACCGGAATGGCGTGGTTGGGATCGGTAATCAGCATGGCCACCGAGGTGGTCGGCATCACGTCGACGATCTGGCCCATGACGCCACGCGCGTCGATCACCACCTGCCCCTGCTGCACCTTGTCGCGGGCGCCGAGGTTGAGCACGATCCGGTGCCGGAACGGACCGAGGTCCACGCCGACCAGACGCGCGAGCTGCACGTTGAGCGAGAGGCTGTGCTGGGTATCGAGGAGTTCCTTCAGGCGCTGGTTCTGCTCGGCGACCGAGGCCATGCGGTTGAGCTTGGCATTGGCCAGCAGCAGATCTTCCCGCAGGCGCTGGTTCTGCTCGGTCAGGCGCTGGCGATCGGCGAACGCCACCGTGGCCGCCTGGAAACCCTGCGATGGCAGGCCGGCGATCCGGTAAACGGGTTCGATGACGATCGACAGGCCGTAGCGCACGTTGGCCAGCCAGCCGCCCCGGTGGTCGAGGACCATCAGGACACAGGCGAGGGCCAGATACACGATCAGGCGTAGCGTTCCCGCTACGCCTGGTGCGAAAAGCGGCGACTTGTCGTCGCGATTCAGCGCCACGGCCTAACGTCCGGGCGCCGCGAGCGCGGCGGTCATTCGAAAGCGAAGAAGTCGCTGCCGTGCTGGTCGATCATCTCCAGGGCCTTGCCGCCGCCACGCGCCACGCAGGTGAGCGGGTCGTCGGCCACCTGCACGTGCAGGCCGGTTTCCTCGGAGATCAGGCGATCCAGATCGCGCAGCAGCGCGCCGCCACCGGTGAGCACGATGCCGCGCTCGGCCACGTCGGAGCAGAGCTCCGGCGGGGTCTGCTCCAGCGCCGCCTTGACCGCGGCCACGATGCCGGACAGCGGCTCGTGGAGGGCTTCGAGCACTTCGTTGGAGTTGATCGTGAACATGCGCGGCACGCCCTCGGCGAGGTTGCGGCCGGAGATTTCCATCTCGCGGACTTCGCTCTGCGGGAAGGCGCAGCCGACTTCGAGCTTGATCCGCTCGGCGGTTGATTCACCGATCAGCGTGCCGTGGTTGCGACGCACGTAGTTGATGATGGCTTCGTCGAAGCGGTCGCCGCCCACCCGCACGGACTGCGAGTAGACGATGCCGTTGAGCGAGATGACGGCGACTTCGGAGGTACCGCCGCCGATGTCGAGAACCATGGAGCCACGGGCCTCGTGCACCGGGATACCGGCGCCGATCGCGGCGGCCATCGGTTCTTCGATCAGGAACACGTCGCGCGCACCGGCGCCTTCGGCGGATTCCTTGATGGCGCGGCGTTCCACCTGGGTGGAACCGCAGGGGACGCAGACCAGCACGCGCGGGCTGGGACGCAGCATGCGCGAGCGGTGCACCTGCTTGATGAAATGCTGGAGCATCGCCTCGGTCATGGTGAAGTCGGCGATGACGCCGTCCTTCATCGGACGCACCGTGGCGATATTGCCCGGGGTGCGGCCGAGCATGCGCTTGGCGTCGCCACCCACGGCGGCGACGGCACGCGGGCCGCCCGGGCCACGATCCTGACGGATGGCCACGACCGACGGCTCGTTCAGGACAATGCCCTGCCCGCGCACGTAGATGAGCGTATTCGCCGTACCGAGATCGATGGAGATGTCGTTCGAAAAGAGTCCGCGGAACTTCTTAAACATGATGCGGCGGGCGCCCGTTGCGGCAAAAAGTAAGCGTGGAAGTCTAGATTGGCGCCCTCCCCCACGCAAGGGCGGAGCGGAGGCGAAGAAGTTAAGAAAGTCTTGTAAGTCCGATGGATGCGAGCGAAAGGTGACGCATATCCGTAATTCTGTACGTAAGTACCTGTCGCCTCGGCGGACGATTTTGGGTACGATCCGTCGGTTTGCCGAACCCCTCGCGTTCGGCGCTCGCGGCGGCCGGCTCACGGCCGCGCCATTCATCCTTTCAGGGTCGCCCAAGCATGACTGCCGTTATCTGCGGATCGCTCGCCTACGACACCATCATGGTGTTCCAGGACCAGTTCAAGAACCACATCATTCCGGACCAGGTGCATATCCTGAACGTGTCGTTCCTGGTGCCGGCCATGCGCCGCGAGTTCGGCGGTTGCGCCGGCAACATCGCATACAACCTGAAGCTGCTCGGCGGCGAACCGATGCCCGTGGCCACCGTCGGCCAGGATTTCGCGCCCTACCGCGCGCACCTCGAGAAATTCGGCATCCGCCTCGATGGCGTCCGCCAGTTCGACGACCAGTTCACCCCGCAGTGCTTCATCACCACGGATCTGGACAACAACCAGATCACGGCCTTCCATCCGGGCGCCATGTCCAGCGCGCACGAAAACCACGTGCGTGATATCCCGGACTATCAGTTCGGCATCGTGGCGCCGGACGGCCGCGAAGCCATGCTGCAGCACGTCGACGAGTTCGCCGCACGCGGCGTGCCCTTCATCTTCGATCCGGGCCAGGCGATGCCGCTGTTCAACGGCGACGAGTTCCGCTCGATGATCGGCAAGGCCACGTACGTCATCGTCAACGACTACGAGTCGCAGCTGCTGCAGCAGCGCACCGGCTGGAGCGCGGCGGACATCGCGTCGAAGGTCACCGCGTACATCATCACGCAGGGTCCGCGCGGCTCGCTGATCCACGTCGACGGCCAGACGATCGAGATCCCGCCGGCACGCGAGCACAAGGTGGTCGACCCCACCGGCTGCGGCGACGCGTATCGTGCCGGTCTGATCTTCGGCATCATGAAGGGCTACGACTGGCCGACCGTCGGCAAGATGGCGTCGCTGATGGGCGCGCTGAAGGTCGAGCATCCAGGCACGCAAAACCAGTACTTCACGTACGAGCAGTTCGCGACCGAGTTCGAAAGCCAGTTCGGTTACAAGCTGGGCTGATAGCCGCTTTGTAACGTGCATAAAAAAAGGGCGGCGCAGAAATGCGCCGCCCTTTTTCGTGCAGCAAACGGTAGGAGCGCGCCCCGCGCGCGACCCGCCCCGCGACAAAGCGCATCACGCGCAGGGCGCGCCCCCACACGGCCGCGTCAGTTCCTGGGCTTGAACCCCATCGTCGCCGTCACCGCCTGCTTCCAGCCTTCGTAGAGGTCGTCACGCGCTTCCTTGGTCATCGCCGGCTCGAACTTGCGATCGACCGCCCAGCGCTTGGCGATATCCGCACGGTCCTTCCAGAAACCGACCGCGAGGCCGGCGAGGTACGCCGCGCCCTGCGCCGTGGTTTCCTGCACCTTAGGACGCAACACCGTCACGTCGAGAATGTCCGCCTGGAATTGCGCCATGAAGTCGTTGGCGATCGCACCACCGTCGGCTCGCAGCTCCTTCAGCTCGATGCCCGAGTCGATCTGCATCGCTTCGAGCACGTCGCGCGTCTGGTACGCCATCGACTCGAGGGCGGCGCGGATGAACTGTTCCTTCGTCGTACCGCGCGAGAGACCGAACACGGCGCCACGCACATCGCTGCGCCAGTACGGCGCACCAAGACCGACGAACGCCGGCACGAAGTACACACCATCGTTGTCCTTCGCGCGTTCCGCATACGACTGCGAATCCGACGCCTTGCCCAGCATGCGCAGACCGTCGCGCAGCCACTGGATGACGGAACCGGCGACAAAGATGCTGCCTTCCAGCGCGTATTCGACCTTGCCGTCGACACCCCACGCGATGGTGGTGAGCAGGCCGTTCTTCGAACGCACGGCCTTCTCGCCCGTGTTCATCAGCATGAAGCAGCCGGTGCCGTACGTGTTCTTGGCCAGACCCGGCTCGAAGCATGCCTGACCAAACAACGCCGCCTGCTGGTCACCGGCGATACCGGCGATCGGCACTTCGCGGCCGAAGAAATGCTTGGCCAGCGTATTGCCGTAGACCTCGCTGGACGACTTCACCTCCGGCAGCATCGCGCGCGGCACGTTGAGCATCTTCAGCAGCTCATCGTCCCATTCGCGCTTGTAGATGTCGTACATCAGCGTGCGCGACGCATTGGTGTAATCGGTCACGTGCACCTTGCCACCGGTGAGGTTCCAGATCACCCAGGTGTCGATGGTGCCGAACAGAAGCTCGCCCGCCTCGGCCCTCTCCTGCGCGCCTTCGACATGGTCGAGAATCCAGCGCACCTTGGTACCGGCGAAATACGCGTCGATCAGCAGGCCGGTCTTCTCGCGCACCATCTCGTCATGGCCGTCGGCCTTGAGCTTCTCGCAGATGTCGGCGGTCTGGCGCGACTGCCAGACGATCGCGTTGTAGATGGGCTGACCGCTCTTCTTGTCCCACACCACCGCGGTCTCGCGCTGGTTGGTGATGCCGATGCCTTCGATACAGCTGGCGTCGATACCGGAGCTGCTGATGACCTCGGTCATCGTCGACAGCACGCTGGTCATGATTTCGCGCGGGTTGTGTTCGACCCAGCCCGGCTGCGGGAAGATCTGGGGGAACTCACGCTGCGCGGTGCCGGCGATGTTGCCATCGTGGTCGAAAAGAATCGTGCGAGAGCTGGTGGTGCCCTGGTCGATGGCGAGGATGTATTTCTGCTTGCTCATCTGCGGCCTCACGAAATGGTGTTGGTGGAAGATGTGCCGCGCGCCGCCTTCTGGCGCGCTTCTTCAAGCGCACGCTGACGTGCTGGCAGGAAAGGATGCACGAGCAGCTGGTAAGCGCCGCCACCGACGACACCGCCGATCAGCGGACCGACGATCGGCACCCACCAGTAGTTATCCGGCGACGGAAGCGCCGAGGGACCCCAGCCGGCGAAGTAGGCGAACAGTCGCGGACCGAAATCACGCGCGGGGTTGATCGCCCATGCTTCGAGATAGCCCATCGACGCGCCGATGGTGGCGACCAGCAGGCCGATGATCAGCGCGCCGTTGTTCGCGCCCGGTGCGGTTTCGTTGTACTGCTCGGTGATGGCGAAGATACCGAACAGCAGGAAAGCGGTGAGGATGATCTGATCGGACAGCGCGTGCATGGGCGAGACGGCCAGGCCCGGATGCGTAAAGAACACGCCCGCCGCACCGCCCGCTTCACGGGTCAGGTTGTGCGTGGCGTTGAAGTGATCGATGACCGGACCGAACAGCGCATAGACGATAGCCGCGCCAAGAAACGCGCCGATCACCTGGGCGATCCAGTAAGGCACGACTTTCTTCCAGGAGAAGTCGCGGAATACCGCCAGGGCCAGCGTTACGGCCGGGTTGGCGTGCGTACCGGACACCGATGCGGTCGCGTAGATCGCGATGGTGACCGCGAGACCCCACGCGATACAGACACCCCAGTAGGCATTCAGATAGGGACTAGGGTCGTAGAGCACGTACATGCATGCTACGGAATCGCCGAAAGCGATGATGATGAACATCGCCAGGGCTTCGGAAATCAACTCGCCTATATTTTGTCGCATGATCCGTCTCTCCATCGGTTTCATGGCAGGGGCAGCGCGTGAGCGCTACGGGTTAATGGCGGGGCCCTTCGGGACCCGCTGATTGAGGTATTCGGTAAGACGCTTCACGTCGTCCGGACCGACACGCAGGCCGATCTTGCTGCGCCGCCAGAGGATGTCTTCCGCTTCGGTCGCCCATTCGTGCCGGATCAGGTAGTCGACTTCAGCCTGGTACAGGTCGGAACCGAAGTGTGTCCCCAGCGCATCGAGGCCATCGGCTTCGCCCAGCAGATCGCGGGCACGCGTGCCGTACATGTGCGTGAGCCGCCATGCGAAGGTCTCAGGCAACCAAGGACGTGACGACCGGATGTCGTCGGTGAGCGCGTCGATGTCGCGCTCACCGCCACCGGGCAGCGGACGCGCGTCGGCCGTCCACGCCGGCTTGTCGTTACCCAGCAGCGGGGCGAGCTTGTCGACCGCCTCTTCGGACAGCTTGCGGTACGTGGTCAGCTTACCGCCGAAGACGTTCAGCAGCGGCGCCCCACCGGTCTGATCGATGTCGAGCAGGTAGTCGCGCGTCACTTCCGAGGCGCTGCCCGCTTCGTCCTGCAGCAGCGGACGCACGCCGCTATAGCTCCAGACCACGTCGTCCGGCGTCAGCTGCTTCTTGAAGTAACGGTTGGCGGCGTCGCAAAGGTAACGCGTCTCGTCGGCGTCGATTTCCGGATGCGACGGGTCGGCCTTGTACTCGACGTCGGTGGTGCCGATCAGCGTGAAGTCGCGCTCGTACGGGATAGCGAACACGATGCGACGATCGGGCTGCTGGAAGATATACGCGTAGCGATGATCGAAGATCTTCGGAACGATGATGTGGCTGCCCTTGATCAGGCGCAGCGAGTGCGTGTGCTTCACGTGCACTACGTCGTCGAGGAAACTCGCGGCCCACGGACCCGCGGCGTTGACGAGCGCCCGCGCCTTGACGAAGTGGCGGGTGCCGTCGCGGGACTCGAGTTCAGCCGTCCAGCCGTCCGCGTCACGACGTGCGCTGACGCACCTGGTGTGCGTCTCCACCTTGGCGCCGCGGTGCACGGCGTCCATGGCGTTGAGCACCACGAGACGTGCGTCCTGCACCCAGGCGTCGGAATAGACGAAGCCTACCGCGAAGTCATCGCGCATCGGCTCGCCGGTGACGTGTTTGGCGAAACGAACGCGGCGCGAGCCCGGCAGCGTGCGGCGACCGCGGCCCAGATGATCGTAGAGGAACAGTCCGATACGAATCATCCACGCCGGGCGCAGATGCGGCTGATGCGGAAGGACGAAACGCAACGGCCAGATAATGTGCGGGGCCGCGCGAAGAAGCACCTCGCGCTCGGCGAGTGCCTTGCCCACGAGGGCGAACTCGAACTGCTCGAGATAGCGCAAGCCACCATGAATCAGCTTGGTCGCCGCGCTCGAGGTATGCGAGGCCAGATCGTCACGTTCACACAGCCACACCGAGAGCCCGCGGCCCACGGCGTCACGCGCGATGCCGACACCGTTGACGCCGCCACCGACCACCAGAACATCGACCTGCTCGACCATTACCCACCCCACTTGGCTGGGGGCGGCGCGTTGCTGAGGAGAGAACCCTACGCTCGGGTACGTTCGTTTTCCCTGAGGGAGCGCCCGAAGGGCGCAAAAACGAACATGTCAAACCATCGGCAAGGCGTCGCCCGCGTTGAAAGGAGCATATTCGAACACAAACGAACATCGCACGCTGCAGTGCAGCGTACGCTTTGTCCGTAATGCGAGCTGGGTAAGTCTTTCAAGGAGCGAGGGCGGGCTCGCGAGCCGTCTGGGGAGGCGCTGGGAAGCCGCGCTGGGGGCGGTGGCGCCCCTCAGTCCGCCACAAACAACCGCGTACCCGCCGCCTCGATCACCGGGAGCAACGGCTCCGGCGGCGTCTTATCGGTGAACCAGGCATCCACCCGGCTGAAGTCACCCAGCCTGACCATCGCGTTGCGGCCGATCTTGGTGTG
The DNA here is from genome assembly GCF_000745235.1 of Luteibacter mycovicinus. Lineage (NCBI taxonomy): Bacteria > Pseudomonadati > Pseudomonadota > Gammaproteobacteria > Lysobacterales > Rhodanobacteraceae > Luteibacter > Luteibacter mycovicinus. Next base: position 2,973,311 of record NZ_JQNL01000001.1, on the reverse strand, counting down.
GTCCGCCGCCAGGTAGACTTGGCGCGAGTGCTCGATGATCGCCTGGGCAACACGCACTTCGTGGAAGTCGAAGTCCAGCAAGGTGCCATCCAGCTCGATACCCGAGATGCCGATGATCCCGTAGTCCACCTTGAACTGACGGATCAGCTCGATGGTGGCCTCGCCTGTCACACCATGATCGCGAGCCCGGACCACACCGCCGGCGACGATCACCTCGAACGTCGGGTTTTCACTGAGCAGCAAGGCGATGTTGAGATTGTTGGTAATGACACGCAGGTCCCGACGCTCGAGCAGCGCGCGTCCCACCCCCTCGTTGGTCGTGCCGAGGTTGATGAACAACGATGACCCGTCGGGAATCTGTGCGGCGATAGCCGCGGCGATGCGGCCCTTCTCCGCCGCTTGCAATGTCTGGCGCGCCGCGTAAGCCACGTTTTCGACACTGCTGGTCGGGGTGCTGACGCCGCCGTGGTAGCGGCGGATCAACCCGCCGTCGGCGAGCAGGTTCAGGTCCCGCCGGATGGTCTGCGGCGCCACGTCGAAGTGGCTGGCGAGTTCATCGACACCGACGAAGCCCTGGCGCTGGACGATCGCGACCAGTTCTTCCTGTCTTCGATTGAGGCGTAAATCCATGACGTTCCCTTCTTGCACGACGCGCCGACATGATGGCGTCTAATCGGACGAGTGTCATGTTGCACCGGCGTCGATGCGTCGACGATCACACCTTTGCCTATTCAGCGTACTGGTACGGCCTCAATCCGACATTCGTGGGAAGCGCGAGACGCGATCCTTGTTGCGCAGTCCGTGGGCCTCGTTCCCAAGCTGCGTAACGCGGCACCGACGCGTTACTCATCACGTCGCTGCGCGGCATGGCATGGCATACCTGGCGGTACGACCGGGCATCGTCGCACGCGACTCAAGCCGTTCTATGCAAAGGATCTCCGTTGAATTCCGTTCGTTTTCTTTTCTGCACCATGACACTGTCCTGCACACCCGTCCTGGGCGTCCATGCACAAGAAGCTTTTGCCGTCCCCCGGCATGCCATGACCGCGATGCCGTCGTTGACTGCGGCAGACAATGAGATGCACGTGCCGATCGACGCGCAGTCCGTGGTGCCTGTCCCACGTGCGCCCGCTCCTGGACTCTCGAGCGTCCGTGTTCTTGCCGTGGGCTCGACTGCGTGCGGTTGGGAATATCCCGATGGCAAGGGAACAACGACATGCAATCACGGCGGCGGCGAGCTCCGCGTCGCCGTCATGGAGATCGGGTACGGATCCAACCCGATCGCGTCCATGAATGGCGGACAGTTGCCGCGTTCGGCCCAATACGCGAGCACCGGCATCTGTGTCACCGGCACGCAGTACACGTGGCCATGCACGCCAGGCCAGACGGTGGTCGGTTGGCTCAACGAGTACAACGTGGACGGCTACGAGTCCGGACTGTTCAAGTATCAGAACACGTCGACCAATGCACCGCACAACACGGTGTACACCCAGATCAACATTCTTTGAGCGTTGGATAAGGCGAGGCCTCTCCGGTAAGGGAGAGGCCTCAAGAACATAAAGCCCGTGGCGGTGACCTGTTGCGGGTCGCGCTGCGCGCAAAAGAAAAACCCGCCCTCTGGTGAGGACGGGTGTTTCAGGATAAAGCCCCTGGCGGTGACCTGTTGCGGGTTGCGCTGCGCGCAAAAGAAAAACCCGCCCTCTGGTGAGGACGGGTGTTTCAGGATAAAGCCCCTGGCGGTGACCTACTCTTGCATGGCTTGAGCCACACTACCATCGGCGCATGCGCGTTTCACTTCTGAGTTCGGGATGGGATCAGGTGGTACCACGCCGCTATAGCCGCCAGGGAAGGGGTGGGAGCAGCGCATTGAGCGCCGGCTCCACAGAGGGTGTAAACGAGTGACAAGCGTCCGGGTTTAGTCGAACAGCGAGTTAAGAGATAAGACGGTGAAGCGTCTTGGGGTTATATGGTCAAGCCTCACGGCTCATTAGTACACGTAAGCTCAATGCATTGCTGCACTTCCACACCGTGCCTATCAACCACCTAGTCTTGATGGTGCCTTAAGGAGAGTCAAGCTCTCGGGAGATCTCATCTTGGGGCGTGCTTCCCGCTTAGATGCTTTCAGCGGTTATCACTTCCGTTCGTAGCTACCGGGCAATGCCATGGGCATGACAACCCGAACACCAGCGGAACGTCCACTCCGGTCCTCTCGTACTAGGAGCAGCCCCCCTCAAATCTCCAACGCCCACGACAGATAGGGACCGAACTGTCTCACGACGTTCTGAACCCAGCTCGCGTACCACTTTAAATGGCGAACAGCCATACCCTTGGGACCGGCTACAGCCCCAGGATGTGATGAGCCGACATCGAGGTGCCAAACACCGCCGTCGATATGAACTCTTGGGCGGTATCAGCCTGTTATCCCCGGAGTACCTTTTATCCGTTGAGCGATGGCCCTTCCATACAGAACCACCGGATCACTAAGACCTACTTTCGTACCTGCTTGATCCGTCGATCTCGCAGTCAAGCACGCTTATGCCTTTGCACACAGTGCGCGATGTCCGACCGCGCTGAGCGTACCTTCGTGCTCCTCCGTTACTCTTTGGGAGGAGACCGCCCCAGTCAAACTACCCACCATACATGGTCCCCGATCCGGATTACGGACCTAGGTTAGAACGTCAAGCACTTCAGGGTGGTATTTCAAGGATGGCTCCACCAGAACTAGCGTCCTGGTTTCATAGCCTCCCACCTATCCTACACAGAAGAACTCAACGTTCAATGTAAAGCTATAGTAAAGGTTCACGGGGTCTTTCCGTCTTGCCGCGGGAACGCTGCATCTTCACAGCGATTTCAATTTCACTGAGTCTCGGGTGGAGACAGCGCCGCTGTCGTTACGCCATTCGTGCAGGTCGGAACTTACCCGACAAGGAATTTCGCTACCTTAGGACCGTTATAGTTACGGCCGCCGTTTACTGGGGCTTCGATCAAGAGCTTCGCCTTGCGGCTGACCCCATCAATTAACCTTCCAGCACCGGGCAGGCGTCACACCCTATACGTCCACTTTCGTGTTTGCAGAGTGCTGTGTTTTTGATAAACAGTCGCAGCGGCCAGGTTACTGCGACCCCTCGATGCTCAGTCACGCACGTGACCACACCAAGAGGCGCACCTTCTCCCGAAGTTACGGTGCCATTTTGCCTAGTTCCTTCACCCGAGTTCTCTCAAGCGCCTTGGGATTCTCACCCTGCCTACCTGTGTCGGTTTACGGTACGGTTTTTCTACAGCTGAAGCTTAGTGGCTTTTCCTGGAAGCGT